>CAJYLH010000045.1 GCA_913775525.1 uncultured Chryseobacterium sp. | reverse complement strand
GCGGCTTCTCCGAAGCCGCGCCGAAACTATTCCATAAAATAACAAAGACCGCAATATATTGCGGTCTTTGTTATTTTATCTTATAAGATTTATTACAGTTCCAGGAAGCTGTAAGCAACGGCTGCGTTCTTAGTTCCCGATCCGGTAATGGTATCGCTTTTTGCTACTTCACTGTCTACCCAGATGGTTACGATAAGTTTAGAATCAGCATTGGGAAGAACCGCGTTGGCAGCAAGGTTCAGCTGAGACTGGCTTGAATTTACAAATACATCACCACTGCTCCAGGTAGTACCGGTAGGATCAAAAATAGTATTCTGGCTTGTTCCTACCTGTGTTACCACAGTTTTGAAAGTTCCTGTACCACTGCCTGTACCATTCACTATTTTCGCTTCAAACTTTACAATATGGTCCGTAAATTCATCTTCTTTATCATCCTTACATGAATTCATTACAGAAACTACAGAAAATAAGACGGCGAACAGCAAAGAAAGTCTGAGTACATGTTTTGATTTGTAAAATTGCTTCATTTCTCCAAATAGATTTTTTAATGTTCCAAATATAGCTTTTTTATCAATATAAAAATACGTTTTATGAAAATATTCCAATAAAGATTTCCTATTAATAGTAAATCAATAAAAACATTATTCTGGCTTATACCATACCAGTTTTCAGATCAACCATGTCATTTATAAAGACTTAAAATAAATTCATACTGTGATGAATGGGATTCTTGCCGGTTGTAGTACGGTAACCTGATTATTAATTATCTTTGCTCTTATGAATTTAGATTATCTGATAAGAGAACCCGAGCAGCTTACCCAGGATACTCCCGTCCTATTCATGCTGCATGGATACGGAAGCAATGAACAGGACCTTTTCAGCTTCAGGGAAACACTTCCTGCCGACTGGCTTATTGTGAGTTTCAGGGCTCCGCATCCTACCCAGTTTGAAGGATATTCATGGTATGATATCAATTTTAATAATCCTGAAGAATTTGTGAATGTCCCGCAGGCTAAAGAGTCTTTAAATGCCGTACTGGAAAGCATTCTCAAAGTCGTTAATGATTATGGGCTGACCAGTTCCAAAACACATTTGTGTGGTTTCAGCCAGGGAGGCATCCTGTGTTACGCACTGGCATTAAGCTATCCTGATATGTTCAGCCATGTTGCCTGCCTCAGCAGCTATCCCGAAGAAAAACTTCTGGAACATATTGTGAAAGACAAGAAAAAGCTGGAACGGCTTCGTTTCTTTGTCTCCCATGGGACGGATGATGCTGTTATCCCTTTGGAATGGGGACGTAAGGCGGCTGATCTGCTGTATGACCTCAGCTGTTATTTTACCTTCAGGGAGTACATGAGCGGCCACGGAGTCAACCAGAAAAATTATATGGACCTGATGGAATTCTTTTCGAAATAAGAATCACATCCTATACAATTAAAAACATTCTCAGAGACGGGAATGTTTTTTGTTATCAATAATTTCGCTACATTCATAGGACGAACTGCCAGTGATGCAGCCAGTATACTACAAAAACAGAAATTATTATGAATACTGAAGAAAGTACCATAGACAGAATAAGGACGCGTCCCAGGTTTAAGATGTTTACCCATCTGACGAAGGAACAATATGCAGAAAACCTGAAAAAATACCTTCATGAGCATAAGGATGAGTTTTCCGGAAACATCAACCATGAGGTTGCGACGATCTGCGTTGAAACTGAATATGACAATTACTGGAAACCCAATCTGGCATTAAGGATCGAACAGGAAGATGAAAAAACCGTGATCAGGGGTATCTTCGGACCGAGCCATTCGGTCTGGACATTTTTTATGTTCCTCTACTTCTTCTTTTCCATTCTCTGGATGACGTTCTTTTCCATGTATTATGTGGAAAAGCAGATCAACAGCCATGAATATCCATGGGCATTGTCTGCTTCTTTTGTGATGTTATTCTGTATAGCACTTACCTATGCCGCTGCCCAATTCGGACAATACAAAGGAAGAGAAGAAATGAAAAAACTGAGAAGGTTTGCAGAGGAATCTACACTTCCTTTTGAAACCCAGACTTAATCTGCTGATTACTGTGTAGCGTCAGAGGTTTCCTGGGTTGCCAGGACTTCTGCTTTGGCCGCTTTCATTGAATCAGCTACTTTTTCCCTGTTATCCTGTTCTTTAAGGATTTTCTCAATATTGGGTTCTATCATTTTGGTCATCTGTTCCACAGAGACATTATTGGCATTAGGATCATCCAGAAGTTTTCTCCAAGGTTTTCTTTTTCCCCAAGGATAGTCTCCGTATACCAAAACAGCTGTTCCTCTCGCTTTTGTTGTGGCACCGCCCGGATTCAGGATCCATGTATCCGCATAAGAATACAGCCATTGGGCATCTTTCATAAGCAATCTAAGACAGGAATGTGAAGCCGGATAGCCTGGGAGGTCATACTGATGCCATCCGATACCGCCCATATTGAAGATGTTGAAGTTATAAGGAAGCTTCCACTCGCTTTTAACTGTAGAGATCGCCAGTTTCTTTTTCCAGTTGGCAAACGTAAGCCCCCGAGTAGTCTGCGCAGATTTTTTACCCATGCTGGTCGGGCCCCATTTGACAAGGCTGCCGTTAGAATACACACCATACGCCTGGAGCGGATAAGAAAATACCACGAATTTCTTGACATTGCTCAGGATATCAAGCTGCATAGGAAAAGGTGAATAGGCCATCAGGGTCGTATCAATATCCTTTGGAACCACCAGTGTATCCGCATTCCACTTATTTTTGGAATCCAGGCGGTTCAGAGCT
The DNA here is from genome assembly GCA_913775525.1 of uncultured Chryseobacterium sp. Taxonomy (GTDB): domain Bacteria; phylum Bacteroidota; class Bacteroidia; order Flavobacteriales; family Weeksellaceae; genus Chryseobacterium. Next base: position 43,520 of record CAJYLH010000045.1, on the reverse strand, counting down.
AAGATAGCATACCTTTCTTTTTCACTATATTTTTTGCTGAATACTGCAAACATGGAATCCTTCAGTTTCTTATTTTTAGGAAGCACAAAGGCATTATAAAATCCGTCTTCCTGCATGGCCGGCGGCATAGACTCCTTCTCTACCACTGAATCTTTTTTCACAACAGCTGAGTCTTTTTTATCCTGCGAATCAGTAACCACAGAAGACGACGTATCCTGTACGGCATCTTTGATCTTCTCAACTTCTTTTTTACATGAAATAAGCATTAATGCCATGCATAATGCCGATACTGATATTTTTTTTACCGATATGTTTTTCATAGCTATTATAAGACGAAATATTTTTCGCTACATATTACAAATATCAGACCTAAATATCAATATTGAAAGGGCCTGTATAAAATACTGTAAAAACCGGGATGCCCAGTTAATAATCCGGAATTATGGTGATCGTCAAAAGGCAAGAAGAGCTTTTTGCTTATGATGTGAAACAAAATGCATCAGCCATAAGATCTATTATAAGAATACGATTCTCTTGGCTGATGCTATGTACATAATTTATCTAATCAGGCTTAAATTTCCTGTAGCTTTGTTGATCAGCTTCTTGTCACCATATAAAGCAATACCTCTGTAATGAATGTCATTTTCGGCAGTCGTAAGCATTGCAGTTTCATATTGTTCATATGTTTTGGAATGCTGGGCAAGATCTGAAAAATCCACCATAATAAGGTCCTTCCTATCAAGCGATAAAAGATGTTTCCGTATTTCTTTTATCTTGTCAGCTCCAGCGCCCAGTATCGGGATTGGAATTTTTGTGATGCCCAGATGTGTATCTCCTTGCTGGTCACAGATATCATGTCCTATGATATTTCCGGCATATTTGCCCAGCGTAATAGACAGAACGCTGGCAGTATTGGCAATAATCCCTGTAGGTTGTGCACTGTCGATAATCAATACACATTTTTTTAAATCTGTTTCTTGAGTCTGATTCATTGTAGTCATTTATGTCCTGTAAATGTATATCAAATAGACATTTGAACTATTAATAATTATAAAATCAGGAAATATTCCTAATTTCATATTTCAAACTATTTAATATTCCCAAATTAGACTTTATAATAATTATAAACAGGAAATTATCCCATGGCCAAACTTGATAAAACCGACATCGGCATACTGAATGCCCTACAGAATAATGCGAAACTGAACATCAAAGAACTCTCAGACCTCCTGCATATTTCTAAAACACCTATTTATGAACGTATAAAACGCCTGGAAAACGAAGGATACATCAAAAGGTATGTGGCCCTGCTGGATAACAAGAAGGTAGGATTGCCATTAATTGCATTTTGCAACGTATCACTGGCTGTGCATGATGATGAACACATCAGGCGCTTTCAGGAAGAGATCAGGAATATTGAAGAAATCGCGGAATGTTACTCTACCGGCGGCATGTACGACTTTCTGATCAAAGTTGTCCTGAAAGACCTTGATCATTACAATGTCTTTGCCTTTGAAAAACTAACGAAAGTTCAGGGAATTGTAAAAATGCAGAGTTCTTTTGTGCTGGATGAAATAAAAAATGTAACCGCACTGAATATTCCATTGGTAAAGTAGCTCTTAAAAAGCATAAATAATCTATCAGCAACAGTCTTAAATAAAAATGCTGTAAAACAGATGTTTTACAGCACTTATACTATTGTAATCGAATAGTTGCGATCCGGACGGGACTCGAACCCGCGACCTCCGCCGTGACAGGGCGGCATTCTAACCAGCTGAACTACCGGATCAATTTTTTTTAAAAGAAATTGACAAAACTTCTGCGATCCGGACGGGACTCGAACCCGCGACCTCCGCCGTGACAGGGCGGCATTCTAACCAGCTGAACTACCGGATCTAATTTTGTTTGAAAAGTAAATTGAAAAACTTTTGCGATCCGGACGGGACTCGAACCCGCGACCTCCGCCGTGACAGGGCGGCATTCTAACCAGCTGAACTACCGGATCATTGTTTACTAAAATAAAGAACGTCGTTTCTTTTTTGTGATTGCAAAATTACATCTTTTTTAATTCCCTGCAAATTATTTTGCAAAAAAAAGCCTTCCAAAAGCGGAAGGCGTTCATTATCAAACTTATTTTTTTATAAGTGTGCACTTAGTTTTTCAGCGATTACTTCTTTAGGAGCTACGCCTACAAGCTTATCCACTACTTCTCCGTTTTTAAAGATTAGTACAGTAGGAATATTTCTGATCCCGTACTGCATGGAAATTTCCTGGTTGTTGTCCACATCTACTTTTCCTACCACTGCTTTCCCTTCAAAATCTGTTGCTACTTCTTCGATGATGGGTCCCAACGTTCTGCATGGTCCGCACCATACCGCCCAAAAATCTACCAATACCGGTTTATCAGATTTTAAAACCGTTTCCTGAAATGAGCTATCTGTAATTTCTAAAGCCATTTTTTTATTTTTATTTAAATTAATATTATATCAGATTAAGATTGTCTTATTACGAAATCAAAATTACGATTTTTACGAAATAAGACTATCTATGTTCAACATTTGTTTTTTCTATAACGAAATCTTCCGAGATTTCTTTCAGTGCTGTAGCCAATGCATCAATATCTGCTTTGGTCGTCAGGTGGCTGAATGATATTCTTAATGGCGTACAGGTATCCATTTCATCTTCAGTTAAGACCATCATCATGACCATGGAAGGTTTTGAAGCTCCGGAAGAACATGCGCTCCCCTGAGAAATCGCAATACCTTTCATATCCAGCTGAAGTCCAATTAAAGGGTTTTTATATGGTAGCAACGCACTTAAAACCGTATATAAACTGTTGTCTTTCTCAGCACTTCTTCCGTTGAATTTCATTCCAGGGATTTCGGTGCTTAATCTTTCAATTGCATAATCCTTTATAGTCTGCATATGGTCCCTGTAGGCATTCATATGGGTAAGGGAAAGCTCCAGTGCTTTACCCAGCCCTACAATCCCGGCTACGTTTTCTGTTCCGGCTCTCAGGCTTCTTTCCTGAGGCCCACCGGTAATGATGCCTTTCAGGCCGGTTGCTTTTCTGATAAATGCAAAGCCGATGCCTTTCGGCCCGTGGAACTTATGGGCGCTGCATGAAGCAAAATCCACCATAATGTCGGAAAAATCAAGGTTCATATGGGCCATGGTCTGTACCGTATCGGAATGGAACAAAGCATTGTACTGCTTGCATAATTCTGCCACCCTTTTGATATCAATAAGGTTCCCGATCTCATTATTGGCATGCATCAGGCTCACCAGGGTCTTCTTATCAGAAACTTTCAGCAGTTCTTCCAGCCTGCCAAGGTCCAGGTCTCCTTTTTCATCAGGACGGATATAATTGACCTCTACCCCTTTCCTGTTTTTCATATCCAGGATACTTTCAGAAACACATTTATGCTCCAGAGGAGAGCTGATGATCCTTTCAATGCCCAGATGCTCCACACTGGACTTGATGATCATATTGTTGGATTCTGTCCCGCATGAAGTGAAGATGATCTCCGCAGGAGTGACGTGTAGATAATCTGCAATCTGCCTTCTCACGTTTTCGATAAGGATCTTGGCTTCCTGTCCAAAGCTGTGGGTGGAAGACGGATTCCCGAAATTCATTTTCATGGTATCTACCATGGCATCGATAACTTCTTCTGAAAGAGGTGTTGTTGCAGCGTTATCTAAATATATTTTATTCATTTTACTTTGAATATTTTAATTCTACGGAGTTAAACTGATATCCTGCAGGAACAGCAAAAATGATCCACGGATGTGAAATCACCTGGATCTCCATTCCGCCCGAAACTTTTTGCGGGACTTCTACATACAATACTTTGTTCTGTACAGAAATATTATTGATGTGTGTTACCGTATGGTCTCCGGAATTGAAAGTTCCAAGGTTATACAGCACCACCGTTTTTCCTTTGGGAAAAGCAGGGATCTTACTTTGCACATCGGTTCCTGCTTCTACAAGGCCAAACTGGCTCTTACGGATAACGGACTGGAATTCCTGCTCATTCTTCAGAATGGTAAATCCCGGCTTTCCCGTACCTCCCTGGGATTCTGAAATGATGATCTGTGCATTGTCCTGCATTGGCGAAGTTTTATCTGAAGGCATTCCGGAACAGCTGATGACAGTTCCTAATCCTATGGCAAACAGTTTTTTCATGACCCTATTTTATCATCCAAAATTAATGAAAAAATTGGTAATGACCTTCATTTGCCCACCTGAGCATATATTTATCTCCGGAAGTATCGCCGAAAGCAATAATTTTATCAAATTTAGCATCATGGATCTCTTCCTGTATCCTGACCAGCTTTTCTTTTCCGTTGCAGTTTTTACCGATAAAATTGCCGGTAAAAATACCATTACGAAATTCCGCTTTGGTAGCTACTAACTGCATTTGAAGGGCTTCTGCAAAGGGTTTTGCCCATATATCCAGTGAAGCTGTAACCAAAAGGCTCCTGGTGCTTTCACGATCCATATTATGGATAAAGTCCAGCGCGTTTTCCCTTACGATTTTAGGATAGTGCTGCTCAAAGAACTGCTGAGCTTTTTTTTCAATCTTTTCCTGGGTCTGGCCTTTAAGGATAGAACCGATAAAGCTTTTTTTCACTTTTTCGGTTTCGGCCAGCTTCAGTTTAAGCAAAATAAAGAGCGGAACATGCCTTAAAAACTGCATCCTGAACCTGGCTGGATCATAAAACCTGAGATACATAAACATGGTGTCTTTATAGGTAATGGTCCCGTCAAAATCAAAGCAATATAATTTTTTCATCATTTATAGTTTTAATTTTTTGAATAGGAATTCCGGAATGTTCCTAATGATCATCATGATCACTGCCCATACCGGTAAAACATAGGTAATATTTCTCCTGCTTTTGTATGCTTTGAAAATATGGGCCGCCGCCTGTTTAGGACTTGCGGTCAGCGCCGGGTTCAATGGCATGCCCTCGGTCATTTTGGTTGCCATAAAGCCTGGCTTTACCGTCATAACATGTACTTTCTTTTCAAAAAGATAGTTCCTTAAGCCGCTCAGATAAGCGGTAAATGCTGCTTTTGCACTTCCATAGATGAAATTGCTCTGCCTGCCGCGGTCACCGGCTACTGAGGACAGCCCGATAATGGTTCCTGATCTGCGGCTTTCGAATTTATGGGCAAAGTAATTGATAACGGGAACCAGGCGGGAATAGTTGATGCTGATGATCCTTTCGGTGTTCCTGTTGTCATACAGCCCCTCCTCAGAACCTTCCCCCAGGTATCCTGCCGCACAGAACAACAGCTGGGAATGAACAGAATCCAACCTGTTGTAATCGATTTCTTTCATCAGGTCCAGTTCAATGACTTCAGACTGCTGAAGGAACTTCACATCAATATGCCTGGCAAACCGTTCGGTGGTTTCCCTGTTAGAGGTCAGGAGATAAATTTTTTCAAATTTCTCCCCTTCCTGAAGCGCTTTTTCCACAAAAGCCTGTGCTACCTCGGATGTACTTCCCAGAACTATCATGATGAATGGTTGTTTATGATTCTTTTGTGCTGAAGGGACACAAATTTAGGATTATGGATGTTTTTCAGATAACCGGTAAGGGAAGACCTACTCATGCTGTCTTTGGTAAGGTAAATCCTTCCCCCGAATTCCTGTACGATATCATCCAGCTTATCGACCAGCTTTTTAAGTTTTGCATTGACTTTAAAATCAAGTGCGAGCGTATAGCCTTCCATAGGAAATGAGTTGTACGCCTGCGGATTGTTTTTCCCGAAGAGTTTCAGTACCGCCAGGAAGGATCCGTTTCCGCTGTTGGCAATGGTTTCAAGGATTTTTTTCATTCCTTCCCTCCCATTCTCTTTGGGGATGACCATCTGATACTGGATAAACCCTGATTTCCCATAGATGCGGTTCCAGTTATGGATGGCATCTAAAGGATAAAAAAAAGTCTCGTAATCAGTAAAGTTTTTAAGTTCCTTTTTAGACTGCTTTTTATAATACAGCAGATTAAAGATCTTAACCGTAAGTGCATTCAGCACAAATCCCGGGAAGTAAAACGGGACATTGGGCTCAATCTTTTTCTTAAGCCTTAAGGGACTTCCTGAAAGGTTCTGCGGCAATTCATGCTGAAAGGCGTGTTCTCCCCGCATCAGGATACTTCTGCCGGTATTGGGGCCTTTCTGAAGACAGTCGATCCACGCTACCGTATAGGTCCAGCTCTCACTTTCCTCAAAAAGGCGGAATATTTCATCCAGGTTTTCAGCTTTGATGCTTTCCTGCCGGATGTAAGCTGTTTCTATATTTTTAAGTTTGAATTTTGCCGTCAGAATGATGCCTGTAAGTCCCATTCCGCCAATCGTTGCCCAAAATTTATCCTGATTCTCCTCTTTTGAACAGGTAATTATGGTACCGGTTTCCGTCATAAGCTGAAACTCCATGACATATTCCGAAAAGCATCCTTCAGTGTGGTGGTTTTTACCATGCACATCTGAGGCAATGGCACCCCCCACAGACACAAATTTTGTCCCGGGTGTCACATACAGAAAGTAGCCCTGCGGAACAGCGACTTCCAGGACTTCGGAAAGAAGAACGCCGGATTCACATTCGATGATTCCGTTCAGCCGGTCGAAACTGATAAACTTATTGAGTTTTTTGGTTGAAAAAATATGTTCGCCTAATGATGCATCTCCATAGCATCTCCCGTTTCCTCTTGCGATTACTTCATTATGGCCGAGTACAAATTCCTTTATTTTACGGAAGCTGTCTTCAGACTTTATTTCTTTTTCTACTACCGGGAAATTGCCCCAGTTGGTGACTTTCTGTATAAAATTCGGCTTCATTTTTTAAAGTAGATTTGAATTAAAAATGCAGCAACCCACAGCACTAAGGTTACCTGGATGTACCGGTCCCTGTACACGATTTTGGTTGGCGATTCCGTCCTGTTGTACACCAGTGTCTGCTGAAGATACCGCAGAAAAGCAAAAACCACAAAGATAACCGTATAAAATACCCTTTCGTGAAACCGCATCTGGACTTCTGGTGATAAGGTAAACATAAGGTAACATACGATGGCCAGTGTTACAGAGATGGAAAGGGTTATGTCTGCAAACTGAACATTATATCCATCCAAAGCCCTCCGTGTTTTACCGGAAACCTGAGCATTGATCAGTTCCCCTCTCCTTTTCCCGATGGCCAGAACCAGCGCAAGGACAAATGTAAGGAGTATGGCCCACTGCGAGGTTTTGATCCCGGTAATGTATCCTCCTGATAATACGCGGAGTACAAAACCTACCGCAATAATGGAAATATCTACAATGGCTACGTGCTTCAGCCTGAATGTATAAGCCAGGTTCATCACAAAATAAAAGCCTATGATCACGGTAAATTTCCATAAATTCTGATGAAAATACATCTGAGCAAGAACTACAGCGATACTATTGATTACAAGTAAGGCAATCAGAATGGCAACAGCCTGTCTTTTCGATATGGCACCGCTGGCTAACGGACGCCTTCTTTTTTCAGGATGCTTCCGGTCTGCTTCAATATCATTGTAATCATTAAGGATATAAACCACACTGGCTGTAAGTGAAAAAATAACGAATGCAACAATACTTTTGGTAAGAAGATCAACATTGGTAATATTGCCTGAAAAAAAGAGGGGAACAAAAACAAACAGGTTTTTCACCCATTGCTCCACCCGGAGCAGCTTTATATATTTCTTCATTTATGTGGTTTCAGATGCAAAAATAACAATTTAAAAAATTTTCTACCGATAAAAATACAAAAAAAACCGCCGAAGCGGTTATCTGGAAAATATTTATATGTTAATTAATTACTGTCCCTGTTGGGCATCGTTAATCATTTTTTCGTTTGCGGTAATAGCAAACTCAACTCTTCTGTTTTTAGCTCTTCCCGCATCGGTATCGTTGCTGGCTACCGGCATGCTTTCTCCTTCCCCTTTAGCAAACAATCTGGACGATGCAATTCCTTTACCCATCAGGTAGGATTTTACAGAATTCGCTCTTCTTTCAGAAAGATTCATGTTATAGCTATCTGAACCTTTGCTGTCTGTATGTCCATAGATATTAATGTTGGTATCAGGGTTGTTGACAAGCACCTGAGCTAACTTATCTAAATTGGTTTTTGCAGCAGCCGTAAGGTCTGATGAGTCGAAAGCAAAATTAACGATGCTTTCGCTTAAAGTAATCTTAATACCGTCACCAACTCTTTCTACTTCTGCTCCCGGTAAAGTTTCTTTAATTTCCTTAGCCTGCTTATCCATTTTGGAACCGATTACATTACCGGCTACTCCACCGATAATTCCGCCCAAAACAGCTCCTAAGGCCGCATTTTTACCACTTCCTACATTATTTCCCAATACCCCGCCGAGCACAGCACCGGAAGCAACTCCTACGGCTGTACCTCTCTGCTGGTGATTGGAATTCTGAATGGTTTCGCAGCTTGTCAGCAATAATGCTGAAGACAAGAAAAACGCTCCGATATATGTTTTTGTTAATTTCATCTTTTAAAATTTTTGTTGTTATTACTTATCTCATTCCGGTTCTTTGGAAATGGTATACGACTCTTACGTTATCTCCGTCAAACGGAACATTCTGTTCTAATGAAAACTGATCTGTATTCTGATCAACAATGGTTAGGGAGTATCCTACCGTATTTTGTTTGGCTTTGGTCCCGGCAGCAATCTTCTTGAACATAAAAGTATTGCCTCCTTTAGATTCAAATTTTATAGGCTGCGTAAGAGAAGGACAGGATCCGCCACCATTGAGGGTGTAAGCTCCTGTGTAGTTATTAGGAATCAATCTCCAGTGGCTTCCTATGAAACATTGGATATCCGCTCCTTCATCAAAAGGCTTGATCTTATACTTTTTATCGTAATCTACGCTTACGATTTCCCAGTCCCCCTTCATATTTAAAAATTCAGCTCTATGATTCTGAGAATTGGCAGCGTTCTTTACAGAGGAACAAGACACTGCAAAAAGTGATGTCCCCAGTAATCCTGCAAGAAATAAATTTTTCATACTCTAGTTTATTATAGTTAGTATAAAGTCACAAAAAACCGTGCCAAAATAATTTATCAAAACAAAAAAAGTCCGGGATGACCCGGACTCTCATACTGCTATTTCTGAAGTCTGATCAGAATTATTTCTTTACTGTTTTTCTGGATGGTTTTGCTGCTTTTTTAGCAGATCCGGATTTGCCGTTATAGAAATGCGTATAGGCATATTCTGCAGCTTTCTCAAGATCGATCACACCACCTGCCTGCGAATAGCTGTTAAACTGATTGGCTGTACTCGGATTGCTGGATTTAACCAGTGACTCGATGATCTGGTCAGGCTTCAGTCCCGGCATATAAGCCAGAAGCACTGCTGCTGCACCAGCAACTACAGGAGAAGCCATGGATGTTCCCTGAAGGTACCTGTATTCATTCTTCGGTACCGTAGAATAAATCTGCTCGCCCGGTGCGAATACATTCACCATGTTCTTGTTGTAATTAGAGAAGCTCGCTCGTAAAGCGTCATTGTTATTGGTACTTGCTCCTACTACCAAAACATTATTTACAAATGGCTTTTCATCTGTAGCATTTTTAAAATTGGTAGGATAAGCAATGTGCTCAGCAACATCTTCATTCTCATTACCGGCAGCCTTTACCAAAAGTACGCCTTTATCCTGCGCATATTTAAATGCATCCCAAACGACATTTTTACCTGGAGAAAGCGGCTTACCAAAGCTCATGTTCAGTACTTTAGCTCCATTGTCTACTGCGTATCTGATGGCATTAGCCACGTCCTTATCTCTTTCATCGCCGTTCGGCACCGTTCTTACAGACATGATCTTCGCTACCCTGGAGGCAACTCCGTACTGTACTTCTTTTCCCTGAGGGAGACCGGCAATAATACCCGCAACATGGGTTCCGTGCTCTGCATCAGGCCCCTCATAGTGGTTGTTACCATATTTTTTTTCGGAATAATCATCGTAATTATCTCCCACGATTTCTTTTCTCGGGTCATAGCTAAGGTCATACTGCTTGCTTTGAGGCTCGAAGTGATCAATAGCTTCTTTCATCTGTTCAGACATCGATTTTTGAAATTCCGCAGACGATTTTCCTTTAAAATCCGGGCTTTGGGAAACCTGCTTCAAAACGTTCAATGCGATGGCATCCTTCTGATCGGTAGGAGCCGGTATGGCAGCTACGTTTTCCGGAGTCACTGCTTTACCGTTCAGCAGTTTCACCATGTTAGGGATAAGGGTATTGATCATCGTATAGGTCTGAAGGTTTTGTCTGGCTTCTGTACTCTTATCGGTAAAAAGTTCTTTGGCTTTCATGTACATCGCAAACTCTTCCGGCATTTTAGCCTGATTTGCTTTGTTCTTAGTGGAGTCTTCCCCTTCAAAAACGGGCTTGTATTTGGCAACCACTCTTGTAACTTCCATATTGTCTACATCAATATCCCCATTTTTTCCGCCGATAAAGTTCCATCCGTGAACATCATCAATGTATCCGTTACCGTCATCATCCTTACCATTTCCAGGAACTTCGTTAGGATTAGTCCAGATATTTTTAACCAAGCCGGGATGGTCTACCTGAACACCGCTGTCTAAAACCCCAACGATAACCGTTTTAGGTTTAAGACCTTTGGATTCTAAGAATTTATATGCATTTTCGGTATTGATTCCATATACTTTTGTGGTAGCAAAATCTTTATGATACCATGTCATCAAATCCTTATCCTCCTTAGGATCGAGTTTTTTATCCTGTGCTTGCTGAGCAAAACCAAAGCTGAAACCTGTCAGGAAAACAGCAGCCAACAAAATCTTTTTCATGTTAATAAGATTATTTAATATTTTTAATATAAGTAACAGATTCAGGTCCTTTGTTACAGATCAGGTCTAAAACAGACAGATCTTTAAGAAACCCAAGTTTATCCGAAAATGTCTGGTAATAATCTTCCATAGCAAATTCCGAAGGAGCCTTTGCTGAAAAACGTTCCCTGAAATTTATGGCTTCCGGATTTTTGATGTATTCTTCATTCAAAATATATGCCTGATCTGTTTTCAGTATCTGTTGGATGATATGGATGGCATTAAGGTTAAAATCAAGAAGTGATTTTCCTTCGTAAGCATACATTTCTTTCAGCCTGTTTTCATAATATTCAAAATAAGGCGAACTCTGATACGCTGTCTTGATGGATTTCCAGTGCAGGGTCTTCCAGTCTTCGGAATCAGACATTTCAATATCTTTCAGGAGCCTTTTGCCATTATGCCTGATCGGGATGATCAGAGCAAGTTTGCCATTAGCGCCGTAAATATTGGCCCGGTTCCTGTAAGTCTGTTTCGGAAAATTTTCGTGCTGTTCCAGCTCGATTGTATTCTCAGGATTTAAAAATACTGAGAACCATGAAATAGGCGGCAGGTAAAATACCGGCAATAATACATTCTTCATATTCATGATGCAAAAATGAAGTATTTTTTCAAATACTTCATTCTGTTTATAATTTATTTAACTGATTAATCCTGCTCTGCATTTTTCTTTCTGAACAGTTTCACAAAATACTCCCATCCGAAGAACAGGATCAGGATCATGGCTGCAATCCACCAGTAAGAGGTTTTACTGGATTCGCCGGTGTTCGTAGCTTTGAACATCCTGTCCCAACGGACTTTAAACGGAGCCTGATACGAGGAACTGTTATCTTTGAACGCTCCCTGTAAGCTCATCCAGGTAAACATCGGTTTTCCTACGATATTTTCTTCCGGAACAAAACCAAAGAACCTGGCATCCAGGGAAGCATCCCTATTATCCCCGATCATCATATAATAGTCCTGTTTGATCGTATACGTACTTGCAGGCTGGCCATTGATAAAAATCTGGTTCCCTTTTTCTTCAAGACGATTATGTTCATATTCAGAGATAATCCAGCGGTATTCAGGAAGGGTTTCTTTATTAACAGCCACAACATCTCCCTTTTTAGGAATTTTAAGCGGTCCGTACCAATCCTGGTTCCAGGGTTTGTTAATCGGGAAGATCGACTGTGTAGTATCAATTTTCTTTCTCGCTTCATCCCTGTAAAACACAGCGGCAAGACCTTTTTCCTGGATATCTTCTTTCATTTCGATTACCTGAGGCAGAGCCTTGATGTCTGCTGCTACCTTATCGGTAAGTCCCTGAAAACCATAGATAAACCCTTTATCTGTCTGCTGTTCCTGAACGGGTAAAAAACCATAGATATTGTATAGTGACGGAATATCCAGCTGACTTCCTGTCGTTACGATATACCTGTGTTGCACTTCCTGGTCTCCAAGAACAGTTTCCGGTTTACCGTTTACAAACAGTCTTCCGGCTCTCATTTCAAACGTATCACCTGCAACGGCAACACATCTCTTTACGTAAGGATCTTTCCTGTCTGTTGCTGTATGCACAGAATCCCGCGGATAGTTAAATACTACAATATCATTTTTCTGCGGCTTACTGAACTGGAATATCCTTTCATAAGGCAGTTTAACCGCATCTACATACGATTTCGGATCATCTTTAGGATTTCCGGGCTGGCCGGTATCAAAAATAGTCCCCTGCAGGAAAGGTATTGCTACCGGACGCATCGGAAGCCTATAACCATAACTCCATTTGTTAACGAAAAGGAAATCCCCTACCAGCAAAGTCCGTTCCATAGATCCTGTAGGAATCCCGAAAGGCTGGGTAACAAATACGTGGATGATGGTAGCAAAAACGACCGCAAAAGTGATAGATCCGATAAATGAATCTTTCTTTTTGGCATTTTTCTCCTCTTCGGTAAGAAACATATCATTCATGCTTTCATCTTCCAGCTCCGTATCTTTGGAATAATTGACTACAGCCATATAAATGAACGGAAGAAAAACCGTCAGCAGCTGTTGCTGCGTAAGGCTTTTCCCGAATTTCTTCATGAGATAAATATGGAAAACAGACATCATAATAGGTCCTACGATCGGAAGGTAGGAAAGAAGAGCCCACCACTTAGGATGCTTGGTTTCTTTGAGGATGATGAAGTAATTATAGAACGGGACAAATGCGAAAACCGGATTGTAGCCCATTTTTTTGAACAGCTTCCACGTTGAGATCCCCATCAGGAGGGATAAAATGACAACGTATACTGCATAAGTTAGAAAGTAATTCATAAATTTTTGTGCCTGTCTGTTATAATTTGTGTTAGCAACATGTATATTAGTGCCGGAATCTGATATTTCGTTACAGGACTACAGCCCTAAAACATCTTTCATCCCGAAATTTCCTTTTTTATCCCGGATCCATTCTGCGGCGATCACCGCCCCCAAAGCGAATCCGTTTCTGTTGAATGCCGTGTGCTTGATTTCGATCTCATCCACTTCGCTTCTGTAGAACACACTGTGTGTCCCGGGAACCTCATCTTCACGGATGGCAAAAATACCTAACTGATTATCATGGGTTTCTTCCAGTTTCCAGGCATCAAATTTCGGATGGTGCTGGATAATTCCTTCTGCAATAGAAATCGCCGTACCGCTGGGAGCATCTTTTTTATGGATATGATGGATCTCTTCAAGCTGACAGGCGTATTCATCCCTGTTTTTCATCAGTCCGGCCAGTTTTTCATTCAGGGCAAAGAACAGATTGACGCCGAGGCTGAAGTTGGAGCCGTACAGGAATGCAGTATCATTCTGAACAGCCAGATCTTCCACTTCTTTTCTTTTTTCCAGCCAGCCGGTAGTTCCGCACACCACAGGAATCTGGTGTTCCAGACAGGATTTGATGTTTCCGAAAGCGGCTTCCGGAAGTGAAAACTCAATCACCACATCAGGGTTGTTCAGGTTTTCAGCAGTTGGGGTTTCTTTTAGCCTGGCGACCACTTCATGTCCTCTCTGAGCGGCAATCTCATCTATGATTTTGCCCATCTTACCATATCCAACTAATGCTATTCTCATTGTCCTATTATTTTTAACAGGCCGTCATTATCATCACGGCCTTAAAATCTGTAACTTAAACTTATTCCTGTTTTGGGAGGATTTATACCATACTGGTCCTGGATGACTGCCGGATTGAAAGTAAGGTCCGGATCGTGGCGGCTTTCATATAAGTGGGAATCTACCACTGCATCCACAATATTGAGGATGTAGATCAGCCCTGAAATGGCAATGGCATAATCCCGCTGTCTTTTTGCCCTGTCCTGTGCATTTCCCAACGCCACTTTATCCAGCCATGGATGTTCATCCACAAACTGATTAGGCGTACCGTTCAGCTTGGCAATATAATACTCACGGTATTTACGGTATTGCTTATCATTCCATACTGCGATTCCCACTCCGGTTCCTACTGCCCCCCATACGATAGGAATTTTCCAGTATTTTTTATTGTAAAACTGGCCCAGACCGGGAAGCACGGCAGAATACAGGCCTGCTTTTGTAGGATTCAGCTTCATGGTCTTGCGGGTAGGCCCGTTGGCATTTTCAAGGTCAGCCACTACAGCTGATTCTGTTTTTGTATTGTTTCTTTCTACCGATACGCTGTCCTTCGGATGGTATTCCACCCGGATGGTATCATTGGGCCTTACCTGGGCATAGCCCAGCGCAGACAGATACAGAAAGAATATTAAGAGTGCTTTATTCATTTATTTGATATGGGACAGAATATAGTCCAGCTCTTCCTGATTTTTAAAGTCCAGAACTATTTTCCCTTTTTTACCGTTTCCGGCTGTTTTAATCTCCACTTTTACATCGAGAAGGTCGGCAATGGCTTTTTCAGCCCTTTTAAAATGATTGGGCAGTTCAGCTTTTGCCGCTTTCTTAGCCGCCGGTGATTTAGGATTTTTCAGGATGGCAGCAGCCTGTTCGGACTGGCGTACATTCAGGTGTTCCTTGATGATTTTCTCAAACAGGATCTGTTGAAGTTCTTCATTATCCAGGCTGATGATCGCCCGGCCATGTCCCGCAGAGATCTCCCCGCTCCTAATGGCATTCTGGATGTCCGGGCTTAACCTTAAAAGCCTGATGGAATTGGTAATGGTACTCCTGTCCTTTCCTACCCTCTGACTCAGGTTTTCCTGGGTAAGGCCTATTTCATCCATTAACCTTTGATACGTTAATGCAATTTCCACAGCATCAAGGTCTTCCCTCTGGATGTTTTCCACCAGGGCCATTTCAAGCAACTCCTGATCGTTAACCAGGCGGATATAGGCAGGAATTGTAGCCAGGCCTGCCAGTTTACTGGCCCTGTACCTTCTTTCCCCGGATATGATTTCAAATTTTTCACCGTCCTTTCTCAGGGTAACCGGCTGGATCACGCCCAGGTTTTTGATCGACTGTGCCAGTTCGTTCAGTGCTTTTTCGTCAAAATAGGTCCTTGGCTGAGTGGGATTCGGATAGATATCCTCAACAGCTACTTCTACAATATTCCCTACAAACTTATCGGCACCTTCATCGGTTGCTGAGTTGATCGTCGCTTTGGATTCAGCACTAAGAATAGCACCCAAACCACGCCCCATCGCTCTTTTTTTGTCCTTCATAGTATATGTAAAGCTATAGCATCCGCTATCAGCTGTTTATTAATTCTTTACTAAATTTTCGTTTTTCAGCAGCACTTCTTCCGCCAGCTGAATGTACTGAATGGCTCCTTTGCTTTCGGCATCGTAATTCAGAATGCTCTCTCCGAAACTTGGGGCTTCGCTCAGCCTAACATTCCTGCTGATGATGGTTTCAAAAACCATTTCAGGGAAGTGGGCATTCACTTCTTCCACCACCTGGTTGGACAGCCTTAACCTTCCGTCATACATAGTCAGCAGCAGCCCTTCGATATCAAGATCCTTGTTGTGGATTTTCTGAACGTTCTTAATGGTATTCAACAGCTTGCCCAGTCCTTCCAAGGCGAAATATTCACACTGGATCGGGATGATTACTGAATCAGCCGCAGTAAGGGCATTAACGGTAATCAGACCTAAGCTCGGTGCACAATCGATGATGATATAGTCATAATCATCACGAACGGTCTGCAATGCTTTTTTAAGCATATATTCCCGGTCTTCTTTGTCCACCAGCTCAATCTCTGCTGCAACCAGGTCAATATGCGACGGAACGATATCCAGATTCGGAGTTGCGGTTCTTTTGATGCAGGTCCTTGTATCCACACTATGCTCCAGAAGATTATAGGTTGAATACTGAACGTCATCCACTCCCAGCCCGGAAGTTGCATTTGCCTGAGGATCAGCATCAATAATTAAAATTTTCTTTTCCAACACCCCTAATGCCGCAGCCAGGTTAACAGCTGTGGTTGTCTTCCCGACTCCTCCTTTCTGATTAGCGATCCCTATGATTTTTGCCATTATTAGAACTTTAAGGCTCAAAAATACACTTTTTTCTTTGCTCCTCGTGAACGATGAAAACGAAAAATGAGTTAAAATATTGTTAACAAGCCTTTTAGCCCTAAAAAAAATTATCCACAAAAAAAATTCTTTGTGGATAAGTATCAAGATTGGTCTGGAGTGTTAATTTTCAAACTTCATGGAGATCGGGAATTTAAAATAGCTTCTTACCGCCTGGCCTTTTACTTTGGCCGGAATCCATTTCCCCTTGATGTTTTTGATGGTTCTTAATGCTTCACTGTTGAAATCGGCATTTTTACCATCTGCTTTGATTGCGGAGATAGATCCGTCACGTTCCACAATAAATGTAATCATGGTTTTTACGACACCGTCTGATTCGATTCCTGAACCATCAAAGTTATTCAGTACTTTATTCCTGAAAGAATCAATGCCGCCAGGGAAACTGGCTTCCACATCAACCACAGTAGAAACTGCATTCGGATCTACTTTTTCAGGAACGGGGGTGGTTACTGCCGGAATGGAAACAGGTCCTGTATTGATGGCCGGAGCCTGCGGTACATAGGTATTTGCCGGAGCAGTTTCACCTTCATTGTTATTTCTGGTTCCTGCGACTGCTCCCTCAATTTTTTCAACCACTTTTTCTTTGGTTACCTGTGCTCTCGGTTCCGGTACTGTTTTATCTAATGTTTTAACTTTACGCTGCTGTGCAGCCTGAGGCGTTGGTGTTACTGGCATAACAACATCAGGTATTTCCTTAATATTAAAAGGACCGACAGGACAAAATGTTGTTACACTCTCTCCATCAGAACTTTTAAATGCATTAATAGCCAATGGCGTTAAAGAGATGGCAGCCAAAAGACCTGCTCCTACAAACAGAGCTTTGGTTAATATTCTGTCGGATTCATTTCTTAACACATATGCACCATATTCTTTATTACGGTTTTCAAAGAGCAGTTCATTAAAACGGAACTCTTCATTTTTAAACGGGTTTTTCATCACAATAAATATTTAGACGGGTTATACAAATTATCAACTTATCACAGGTTATTTAATAACACAGTTAAAGCATCAAAATATAAGCCAATATATTAATAAAAACTCAACAAAATAGCACATTGAATCCAAAGTATAAAATTTAACTATGCTTTAAATAATATTGTTTTATTGTACGTTGAAAAAAATCATCTTTCCGGTAAATAAAAAGAGACTGTCCGATGACAGTCTCTGTTGTATGATTAAAATGGATATCCTGTTAGAATAATTCTTTTCTGATGATGTTCTGGCTTCTTTCAGGACCCACAGAAACTAAGTACACATTGATACCCAGGTATTTTTCAATAAACTCGATGTATTTCTGAGCCGTGTCCGGAAGTTCATCATAGCTTCTTACTTTGGTAATATCTTCAGTCCAGCCCGGAAGATCCTGGTAAATCGGTTCGTAATTGTATAATTTTTCAGTAGAAGAAGTAAAATAATCGATGATTTTGCCATCTTCTGTTTTATAATGCGTAACGATCTTCAGGTTTTCAATTCCGGTAAGAACATCCAGTTTGGTAATCACCAGATTGTTGATCCCGTTGATCATGCAGGCATGTTTCAGGGAAACCAGGTCTAGCCATCCTGTTCTTCTCGGTCTTCCGGTTGTTGCCCCGAATTCTCCTCCGATCTGCCTGATGCTTTCTCCAAGCTCATTATCCAGCTCAGAAGGGAAAGGACCGTTTCCTACTCTTGTACAGTAAGCTTTAGCCACCCCGATCAGGTTCTGAAGGGAAGTCGGTGGAACCCCTGCTCCCGTACATACTCCACCGGTAGACGGAGAAGATGACGTTACATAAGGGTAGGTTCCGAAGTCGATGTCGAGCATCAGGGCCTGAGCTCCTTCAAACAGAACATTTTTCCCTTCCTGGATCGCCTGGTTCAGTTCCAGTTCGGTATCTACGATCCTGTCCTGAAGCAGTTTCCCGATTTCAAGGAACTCATTATAGATCTCTTCAACATCCAAAACCGGCTTTCCATAGTATTTTTCAAACAGGGAATTTTTAACCTTCAGGTTTTTCTCTATTTTATCTCTTAAAATTTCAGGGTTCAGAAGATCGATCATTCTGATGCCCACTCTTGCAATTTTGTCCTCGTAGCAAGGTCCGATCCCTTTTTTGGTAGTCCCGATCTGCGTTCCTCCATGCTCTTCCTCACGGTAGGTATCCAGAAGAATATGGTACGGCATGATGACATGCGCTCTTCTGCTGATGAAAATGTGGTCTGTTTTCAGGCCTTTGCTTTCGAT
The DNA here is from genome assembly GCA_913775525.1 of uncultured Chryseobacterium sp. Lineage (GTDB taxonomy): Bacteria > Bacteroidota > Bacteroidia > Flavobacteriales > Weeksellaceae > Chryseobacterium. Next base: position 24,891 of record CAJYLH010000045.1, on the reverse strand, counting down.
CTGATCTACCTCCTTAATGAAAGATTTAGGGTTTACCACCACTCCGTTGGCAATGATGCATTTCCCTTTGCACTGAAGGACTCCGGACGGAAGAAGGTGCAATACAAATTTTTCATCGCCCACGTATACCGTGTGACCAGCGTTGTCTCCACCCTGGAAGCGCACCACATAATCTGATTTGGCCGATAAAACATCCGTGATTTTCCCTTTCCCTTCATCTCCGTACTGAAGACCTACAACTACGTAAGTTGACATATTTTACTTTTATTTTAGATTCATGCAAAATTACTTTTAAAAAATTGTGTGGGCAAATTTGAGGGGGATTTTATTTTGGGTTGTTGAAATTGATTCTTAATTAGTTTTAATAATTCTTATATTTGATAAAACTTATTAATAAAAACCTTAACATGAATTCAGAAGATATTGCTGCATATTTATTAGAACTAGATAAGATTTTTGAACAAAAAGGTTGGAAGCAAAAAGAAAATTATGTGGAGGTTTATAATTCTTTAAGTAAGTTTTCAGAAAAAATAATTAAGGATAAAAATGAATATTTATTAATCTTGGAATTACTAAGAGAATTTCATTGGATTTCCTTAAATGATTACTACAATAATTGTAGAAGTTTATTGATCAATTTTACATCTGAATTAAACTGTAGAAATACAAACATTTATGCATTCCCTATTATAAAAGAAAAACATCAATTCAAAATAAAAAGCGGATCGTTTGTTTCATATTTAATGAAATCTCTATTAGAAACAATTCCGAATGGGCAAAGATTCAAATTTGAAGATGTCAATAATTTTCATGATTTAAAGAAAATAAGATTTAAAAATTCTGATGTTCTTATCTTAGTTGATGATTTTATAGGAAGTGGTGAAACTTTAAATGAGTGTATTAAAGAAATTACTAATATCAATACTCAACTTATTAAAAACCTTAAAATTCTTACAATTGCAATTAAAAAAGACACATTAGAGAAAATTAGTGATAGATATAAAATATATTACAATTTCAAGGTTTTGAAAGGAATAACCGATTACAACACAGGTGATGAAATTGTAAACAAAAAACAAATAATGAAAACGATTGAAAATAGGATCTTTTTAGGTATCAAGCAATATTCTTTAGGATTCCAAGAATCAGAAAGTCTCATTACTTTATTGCGAACTCCTGATAATACATTTCCAATTTTTTGGAATAGTAAATATAAAGCAAAAATAGATTTAATTCCTCCATTCCCAAGATATGAAAAAGCTTAATAATAATGATTTGTATCAACTATTATATGTATTAAAATTCAATGGCAGTTTAACGAAATTAATACGTAATGAAATTAATTATATCGATATAGTAAATACTATAAAAAGCTTAACTAATGAAAATATTGTTAGTTACATTAATCAAAAAATTACATTAACAGAAAAAGGAGAAAAATTATTAGAAGAATTATCTTTAACATATAAATCTAAAAATAAAGAAGAATGGATTAAGAAAGAATCAAAATCCAGATTGGATGAAAAACTAGATTTAGATTTTGTATATTTACCAGACCAAAATAAAATTTTTTTTTAAAAATATGGGATGTGATGTCACTCCCCCTAATTTGGGAACATACTTTCAAGCTCAATGAGCTTGTAATAAAGCAAAATCTCCGCTTTGCTCCGATATTTGCTTTATTAAAGCTCATTTTTCCGTTTGGGAGACTTTACGTCTCCCAAACATATAGGAAATAATTCAAATTATATGAAAGACTTTGAAACTTACAAAAAGACTTTTAGAGAAAAAGCTCTCAATAGTGCTTATTCAGAAGAAAATATCATAAAGTGTTTAAGATATAGTGAAAACCTAGTAAATAATAATTTACCAATTATTTATAATTCATATCATTTGGCTGGATTAGTTGGATATCAGCATGATTATTTATCTAGAGCAATTTTATCAACTCATTTTTTTTATAGACATTTTAAGATTGAAAAAAAAAATGGGAAAAGTCGAAAAATTGCAGAACCATTACCTAGCTTAAAGGAAATTCAATATTTTATTTTAAAAGAAATTTTGTATAAAAAAAAAGTTAGTAAATTTTGCAAAAGCTATATTCCTAAAAAAAAATTTAGAGAATATTTAAGATTTCATTCTAATGAAAAAGAAGTTTTAACACTAGATATAAAAGACTTTTTCCCTTCAATAAAATTTAATTTGATTCATGATTACTTTTTAAAGATTGGTTATTCTAAAGATTTAGCCTTGTACCTTTCTTGTTTATGTACATACACAGATATTGATAGTGAAAAAAAATTTAATACTTCAATTAGATATCTTCCGCAAGGAGCACCAACAAGCCCTTATCTTTCTAATCTAGTTTTGATAGATTTTGATAATAACTTAGCTAAATATTGTACCGAAAATAAAATAAAATATACCAGATATGCTGATGATATGGCATTTTCAGGTGATTCAATTAAAAAAAATGATTTAGTTGAATTTGTAAGAAATGAATTAGGTAAATATAATTTAGAATTGAATGAAGAGAAAATTAACTATATGAAGCAAAATGTTCCTCAAATAATTTCAGGTGTAATTGTTAATAAAAAATTACAATTACCAAAAAAAGAAAGGAACGACATTAGAAAGGTTATGTATTTTATTATGAAATATGATATTGAGAGTCATTTACAAAAAACTAATGAAACACGAGATTATTATATTTCACATTTATTAGGAAGAATACAATATGCATTAAATTTAAACCCAAATGATGAAGAGCTAAAAAAATATAAACAGTATTTAATAAACCTTAAAATAACAAAATTGATCCCATAAGTATTATAGTTTATTATAATTGATATATACTGCATTGCTTCTCATCTTAGAAAAATCTCACTTAATACCCCAATCTCCTCCACAAAAACCTCATCATGAGAAATCACCAGCAGTGTTCCCTGATATTCTTTAATGGAATTCGTTAGGATGCCCACATTCTGAAGGTCTAAATTATTGGTAGGCTCATCGAGGATAATCATATCGGGTGCTTTCCGGCTGATGGATAATGCACACAGCAAAAGCCGCAGGCGTTCTCCCCCGCTCAGCACTCCACATCTTTTATCCCAGGTTTCCTTGTCGAACAGGAATCTGGAAAGCAGCGTTTTTATTTCGGATTCCTGTAAAGCCGTGTCATTGACCTGCCGGGCAAAATCATATACGGTTGCGGCTGGGTCAATCAGGGAGTATTCCTGGTCAACATAGACTACCTGAAAATCTGACCTCGTAATTTTTCCGGTGGACGGCTGCAGTTTTCCCAGCAGCAATCGGATGAGGGTCGTTTTTCCGGAACCGTTTGAACCCTTTACCTGAATCCTGTCGCCACTGCGGACCTCTAAGTTCAGGTTTTCTTTCCAAAGATTTTCCTGGCCATACCGGTAATTAATTGCCTCTGCTGAAACCAGCAGTTTCCCTCTATGCAGTTCCGGATCGTCGAAGCTGACTTTCATCTGTCCCACATTTTTTATTCCGGAGCGGAGATCACGCAGGTCTCCGGAAATTTCCCCGATCCTGTCTGCATGAATGCCTTTCAGCCTGGAAGAATTTTTCTCGGCATTATTCCGCATCGTGTTCATCATAATCCTGGCGACACCTGATTTTTCCTGTTTGCCTTTTGCCCTTGCATCAAGCTTCTGCTTTCTTTCCAGTGTTTCGCGCTCTTTTTCCCTGGCTTTTTTCAGAGCACGTTCCCTGGAGTGGATGTCGTTTTGTAAAGCTTCATTTTCAATGTCTTTTTGCGCGGCATAAAAATCATAATTACCGCCATAGGTAGAAATCCCCTGGTTACTCAGTTCAAAAACAGTATCTGCCAGATTAAGTAAAGTACGGTCATGGCTAACCATCACTACGGTTGCGCTGGTCTTATGCAGCCAGTCGTACAGGAGATGCCGGGCTTCCAAATCAAGATGATTGGTCGGTTCATCAAGCAGCGCGATATCAGGCTGATGAATCTGTAATCCGGCCAGGAAAACTCTGGTCTTCTGACCGCCGCTTAGTGCCTCCAGCTTCTGACAAAGGCTTACGGAATCCAATTTCCAGTATTCCAGCGCCTGCCTGCACCGTTCTTCAATCTCCCAATCGTCATTCAGGAGTTCAAAATACCGTTCATCCACTTCCCCAGCGGTGATTTTTTGAAGTGCATCCAGTTTCTGATCAATTTTAAGGCATTCTGCTACGGTCAGGTGATCAAGGTTACCGAACATCTGCGGAACATAAAAGAGATCTCCGTCATTGCGCACACTTCCTTCCAAAGGAGTAAGTTCACCGGCCATGATTTTCAGCAACGTCGATTTCCCTGTACCATTGCTGCCAACCAAAGCTGATTTTGATGATGAAGGTACCGTTAAGTTTATGGAATTGAACAACAGATTTCCTGCCGGAAACCCAAAAGATATATGGTGTAAAAAAAACATGATTTCTTTCTTAATTAAAGTTGGACTTTAACAGCCGTAATGCTGCTTTATCATTAAATCTGAAAGAAACTGTATCCTACATGACTGATTTTTTTGGGTAATGTTGTATCACAAATGTAGTAATTTTTTCACCAACAGTTTTAAAACCCCAGCAGCTATTATGTATGCATCAACGAGTATTTCAGAAATTTCCTGTTCATAATTAGGCTGATGGAAATTATGATTGCGTTATTAATTCGCCCTGAACTTTTTAAAACCGGCAGCTGAGCCTGCTTCAGTCAGTGCTTTTACTGCTATCCATATAAAATCCTTCTTTTTAACGCATAAAAACTTTGATCAAAAATACGTAACTTTGCCGCCTACTAAAATTTTTATGGAAAGTATTAAAGTTCACGACAAAACTTTTGTTCCTTATCTGGAGGACGCCGAAATTCAGGAAATTGTAAAGGCAACGGCTTTAAAGATTTATGAAGATTACAAGGATGAAGTTCCTGTTTTCATAGGGGTTCTGAATGGTGTGATCATGTTTTTTTCAGACCTGCTGAAACATTATCCCGGACCATGCGAAATTGCATTTATTCAGATGAGTTCCTATGTAGGTACTGAATCTACAGGCATCGTTTACCAGAAAATGGAGCTAACCAAAGATGTAAAAGACCGCCACATTATCCTGGTAGAAGATATTGTGGATACAGGAAATACAGTGGAAAGCCTGTTCAAGTATTTTAAGGAAACCCAGCGCCCTAAGTCCGTAAAACTGGCTTCATTCCTGTTGAAACCTGAAGTTTACAAGAAAGATTTCAAACTGGATTATATCGGCAAAGAAATTCCGAACAAATTTGTTCTGGGTTACGGACTGGATTATGATGAACTGGGAAGGAACCTGCCGAACCTGTACCAACTGGAAGAAGGGCAGATCAACCACTAGACAGCTGAAAAATAAATCTAAGAAAAGTAAATATTAATTTTAAATGCCGAAAAGCAAAAAGCACGAAGCCACAGGCCTGTTGCCGATTGCCAGAAGCGAAACAACATTATGATAAACATTGTTCTGTTCGGCCCTCCGGGAAGCGGTAAAGGAACCCAGGCACAAAACCTGATCGAGAAATTCAATCTGAAACAGATTTCAACAGGTGACCTGTTCAGATTCAATATGAAAAATGACACTGAGCTTGGAAAACTGGCCAAATCATATATTGATAAAGGTGAGCTGGTTCCGGATCAGGTAACTACGGATATGCTGATTGATGAACTCAGAAAACCTACGGATACCAACGGATTTATTTTTGACGGATATCCGCGGACAGTAGCCCAGACAGAAGCTTTGGAAAAAATCGTTCAGGAAGAGCTGAATGATGAGATCGATGTTTGCCTGTCCCTGGTGGTAGAAGACAAGATTCTGGTAGAAAGATTGCTGAAAAGAGGGGAAACCAGCGGAAGATCAGACGACAGCAATGTAGAGATCATTGAAAACAGGATTAAAGAATATTATTCCAAAACCGCAGAAGTAGCCGAACTGTACAAACAGCAGGGGAAATATGTGGAAGTAAACGGCGTTGGTGATATCAACGAAATTTCAGAAAAGCTTTTTTCTGAAGTGGAAAAAGTAAAATAGTTAAAAGTTATGGGTGATGAGTTATAAGTTTTTACAATTCATACCTCATGCTTCAGTACTCATAACTCATTAAGGATAAGAAATGTCAAATTTTGTAGATTACGTAAAGATTCATTGTAAGAGCGGCCACGGAGGCGCAGGTTCTGCCCACCTCCGCCGTGAAAAATACATTCCCAAAGGAGGACCGGACGGAGGTGACGGAGGCCGCGGAGGCCACATCATTATGAAAGGGAATGCCAATGAATGGACTTTACTTCCTCTTCGGTATACACGTCACGTGAAAGCGGAGCGCGGGGAAAACGGGGGGAAAAACCAGTTAACCGGCGCGTATGGCGCAGATGTTTATATTGAGGTTCCTATCGGGACCATTGCCAAAAATGAAGACGGTGAGATCATCGGCGAAATCATGGAGGACGGACAGGAAATCATCCTGATGGAAGGCGGAATGGGCGGAAAAGGAAACGAGCATTTCAAGTCTTCTACCAACCAGACGCCCCGATTTGCACAGCCGGGAATGGACGGCCAGGAAGGATATGTGGTTTTCGAGCTTAAAATTTTAGCGGACGTAGGGCTTGTAGGTTTTCCGAATGCCGGAAAATCCACACTCCTTTCCGCAGTTTCTGCAGCTAAACCGAAGATTGCGGATTATGCCTTTACAACCCTGACGCCTAACCTGGGAATCGTGGATTACAGGAATTACAAGTCTTTCGTTATGGCCGATATCCCCGGAATTATTGAAGGGGCTGCTGAAGGCAAAGGACTGGGACACCGATTCCTGCGCCATATCGAAAGGAATTCAATCCTTCTGTTCTTAATCCCGGCAGATTCTGAAGACCATTTCCAGGAATACAAGATTCTTGAGAATGAATTGAAAGAATACAATCCTGAACTTCTGGACAAAGATTTCATCATTTCCGTATCTAAATCCGACCTCCTGGATGACGAGCTTAAAAAAGAAATCTCCGCAGAATTCCCGGAACACAAACAGCCTCTGTTTTTTTCCGGTGTAACGGGCGAAGGCCTTGTAGAGCTGAAAGATGCCATCTGGAAGCAGCTGCACGGATAAAGAATACTACAGGCAGTCAATGCTGAAATATGATCATACAAACCGGGGAATATCTCCGGTTTTTTTATTTATCCATCCAATCTACCGCATATCATATCTTATTTATTTGGAACATTTATTGAAGCAGATCATCCAAATTTATATTATGAAATATCTGTTAAGCCTTTTTGCATTTGTACTTCTGTCTTCCTGCGGGTCACAGAAGATGACGGCAAAGTATTCTACGATTGAATATGAAGCTACGCCGTGCTTCGGGTTCTGCCCGGTTTTTAAAATGACCATTAATGCGGACCGTACGGCAGTATTTGAAGCTGAACATTTCAACTTCAGCGACCGCCCTTCAAAAGATGACTTTTCCAAGCCGCGTGAAGGGACATTCAAAGGCACCATCAAGGAAGCTGACTATAATAAGCTGATTACTTTACTGGACGGTCTGGATGTAACATCTCTGAATGACAAGTATGGCAGCCACAACGTTACGGATCTTCCGACCTCTTACCTGAGAATACGTTTTGCAGACGGAATGTCTAAAAACATTGAAGATTACGGCAAAAGAGGCAGTGAAAAGCTTTCTCAATTGTACACTTTTTTTGAAAATCTGAGAAAGAATCAGCAGTGGACGAAAGTGAAGTAATTCCATTTAAAAATATTACGCTACCTTTGCAAAACCAATTCCTTCAAAATGAAGGAATTTTTTAATGATAAAACAATTCATTTGAATTTTACAGACTTACAACTCATAGAACCTATTGCCAAGGCAATTGAGGAACAAGGATACACCAGCCCTACGCCCATTCAGGAAAGATCAATTCCTGAAATCCTGCAAGGAAGGGATTTTTTAGGTTGTGCCCAGACGGGAACAGGAAAAACAGCAGCATTCGCGATTCCTATCCTTCAGAATTTAACTCAGAGAAAAACTCCCGGAAAACATATTAAAGCCCTTATTTTAACGCCTACCAGAGAGCTTGCCATACAGATTGAAGAAAATATCCAAGCTTATGGAAAATACCTGCCGTTGAAGCACCTGGTTATTTTTGGCGGAGTGAAGCAGGGAAACCAGGAAATTGCGCTCAGGAAAGGGGTAGATATCCTGGTTGCGACACCGGGAAGACTGCTGGATTTTATCGCCCAGGGAATCATCAGCCTGAAGAATCTTGAAATTTTTGTCCTGGATGAAGCAGACCGTATGCTGGATATGGGTTTTGTGCATGACGTGAAGAGGATTATCAAGCTTCTTCCCCAGAGAAAGCAAACATTATTTTTCTCGGCCACCATGCCTGCAGAAATCCAGAAACTGGCAGGATCTATCTTAGACAATCCTGTAAAAGTGGAAGTTACCCCGGTCTCTTCCACAGCGGAAACCATTAAGCAGTCGGTCTATTTTGTTGAAAAGGAAAATAAGCTTGACCTTCTTACCCATATTTTAAAGAATGATATTTCAGATTCTGTATTGGTATTCTCAAGGACCAAGCACGGTGCCGATAAAATTGCACGGAAGCTCCAGAAAGATAATATCACCACAGAGGCTATTCATGGAAACAAGTCTCAGAATGCAAGACAGAATGCCCTGAATAACTTTAAATCGGGTAAAACAAGGGTTTTGGTGGCTACGGATATTGCAGCCAGGGGAATTGATATTGATGAGCTTAAGTATGTGGTTAATTTTGAGCTTTCCGATGTTTCTGAAACGTATGTACACCGTATCGGGAGAACCGGAAGAGCAGGCGCAGAAGGAAGTTCTATTTCCTTTGTGGACGGACTGGACCTGGTCAACCTTAAAAATACGGAAAAGCTGATTGGGAAAAAGATCCCTGTAATCAGAGACCATCCTTTCCATACAGACGATCTTGTCGCTCAGAAAAGGGATTCTAATAACAAACCCATGGGAGCGGGAATGCAGAGGCCGAAACCACCGGTAAAAGATAAAGCTTCGGTAGGATTTAAAAAGCCTAAGAATAAGAACTTTACCAGAAAAAAATAAAAAATCAGCCTTCCGGATTGGAAGGCTGATTTTTTATTTGGATTCAGCTGATGATCAGCTGAATATTTTCATTGCGTTTTCCGTAGTGATCCTGTCAATTTCCGAAAAATCCTTTCCGTAAATGTTTACCAGCTTACCCGCAACAAGATCCAGGTAACTGCTTTCATTTCTTTTTCCTCTGTGCGGTACCGGAGCGAGATACGGAGAATCTGTTTCCAAAACGATTTTTTCCAGCGGGACTTCATGCAGGAACTGATCAATCTTACCGTTTTTAAACGTAACGACCCCACCGATTCCCAGGATAAAATTAAGGTCAATGGCATGCTTTGCCTGTTCCAGCGTTCCGGAAAAGCAATGGAAGATTCCCCTCAGTCTGGGATGCTTTTTTCTTTCCAGGACTTCGAACGTCTCATCAAAGCTTTCCCGGGTATGGATCACAATGGGAAGGTCCATTTCTATAGCCCAGTCGATCTGTTTTTCAAAGGCTTTAACCTGGATGTCCAGCGTAGTCATATCCCAATACAGGTCGATACCGATCTCACCGATAGCCGGAAAACTCCTGCTGTCCAGATAATTTTTAACCGTTTCCAGTTCTGCTTCCCAGCTTTCAGGCTTAACGTAGCATGGATGCAGCCCCATCATTGCGTAAACATTTCCCGGGTAATCCATTTCCAGCTCCAGCATCTTTCCGTGGGATGCGGAATCTATCGCGGGCAGGTAAAATTTTGTAATTCCTTTATCCAAAGCCCTCTGAATAGCTTCTTTCCTGTCGTCATCAAATTCTTCGGCATATAAATGCGTATGTGTATCAATCATTCTTTATTATTTTAGCAGGTCTTCATAAGGATCCTCCAATCCCAGTAAAAGACCGAAGGCAGGCTCCGTTTTGATGCCCTGCCTTTTCAGTTGTATTATTTCCTGTTTAAAACCGTCTCCTTTTTCTTTTAAAATGCTGTATTCAGCGAGCATGTGACGGTATGCATTCTGCTGAACCGGCGGTATATCCTGTCCGAAAATTTCAACCGGAAAACCGTCCAGCACAAAGTTCAGAACAATGGATTTCTTCCCGTTGACCACCATACTTTCAACAGCAACTTCCACATCCTGCGGAACCATCTTTTTAAACATCAGCTCATCTAAAAAATCTTCTTCACAGGTAAGGTCTACCTGACAGATAATATCCAGATCGCTTCCTTCCACATCGATCCCGATGGGTATAGTTCCGGCCAGCACCGGTGAATACGATTTCAGTTTTTCAAAAATCCGGTATCTGGTGAGCACCTCATAAGCCCTTCTCTGTGTTTCGTTTCCTTCCTTCAGATGATTAATGGCTGTAAAATCAATCATAACAGAGCTTACTGGAAATTGACATGGTTAAGCACATCCTGAGTGACATCCTTTCCTCCGGTAAAATTCGTATAGAAAGCTCCTATCGTAAAGATCGGGCCGAAAGGAAATCCCCACCATCCGAAAAGGAAATTGATCATGCTGTACTTCCAGCTGTACGATGCTGTGGATTCACCGGCTCTGATGAAATAAATATCACTCCGTTTTCTGGTCGTAAGGATGATGATGGATATCGTATAGGAAAACATGATGAACTTTGCCCCTTTGGCCAGTTCCTGATTGACCTGGTCTGTTGTTAATCCTTCTGTATTTTTAATTGCCGGCATACCTGTCTACGGGAATATTTTGTGTTTTACCTTTTTCTGCTGCTGTTCTATCCTCAGTTTCAGTTTTTCTCTGAATTCAACATACTTCGGGTCTTTTTCATCTGCTGTTGTATGAGCCAAAGCCTTCTGGATGCTGAAATTTTCCCTGATAAACGTTTTCGTGGTCTCTGCAAACCATGCACCACCGAATTTTTCGAAAATATACATAACCGCCTGAACGCTGGGATGGATCATATCATCTTTATAGAACCGGTAATCCCTCAGGTCATCCATCATGATCTCATAGACCGGCAGGTAGTGGCAGTTATCAAACTGTTCAATCGTTTCATGTACTGCTGCTATAAGCTTGGCTTTACTCAGCTGGTTTTCCGTCATGCCGTCTTTGGTATGGCGTACCGGGGATACGGTAAACAGGATCTGTACATCATCTTTACAGATATCGTCCAGGTTTAAGACCGTATTATAAATGGCATCCGTGATCTCCTGATGAGTCAGCAACCTCTTTTCAAAGAATTTCTGAGGAATCTTATGGCAATTGGCGACCAGCTTCTGTTTAGGCAGGAACTCATAAATAAACGAAGTCCCATAGGTGATGATTACCCAGCGTGTTTCCTGCAGGAACTGATTTCCATCGGCAATATGATGATTGATCTTATGCAGTGTCTGATGAATATACCGGCTGTCGAAGCCGGTATGGTGATCCAGCGAGATGTATTCTTCGTTAAAAAGAATGAGTTCCTCTTCCGTGTAGAATTCAGAATCGTGAAGCCGCTTGACCGCATTGGCAATTGAAAACGGGTTAAAAACAGTCCCGAAAGGATTGCTGAGCGTCTGGAGCTGCCCCTGATGGAACAGGTCCGACATTTCCGAAGCAAAGCAGGAACCGATTGAAAATATTTTATCTTCAACCTGAATCTTCTTCTGCGATTCCCTAAGCTCTACTTCGGTACGGAATTTCATTAGGTTAGTCTGGAATTTAAATTTTAAAAATGAAATATCATTCCATTTTTCAGCTGTATCAGCTTTCTCTTCTCAGAAGGTAGTTAGCCAGTTCTGAAAATGGTTTTTTCTTTTCTTCCGGAATATCTATTTTTTCCAGGTAACTCTGCCCTATCTCATTATGCTTTTCGATCAGTCGCAGGGCTTTTTCGTCTACTTTTGCTCTCCTGAAAATCTTTTCAACTCCGTAAACTTTATCGATGTTATCGGTTTTCTTGGAATACCAGTAATCCAGTTCCTTACGCTCTTCCTCTGTGGCATGTTCTTTCGCCAAGAGGTAAAGAACGGTTTTCTTATTTTCGTAAATATCTCCCGCATGTTTTTTACCGAACTGTGCCTGGTCCCCGAAAACATCCAGGTAATCATCCATGATCTGGAAGGCTATACCGATATGTTTCCCGAAGTTGAAGATCGCTTTGGCATCTTTAAAGTCCGCTTTAGCGATAAGGGCTCCGATTTCAAATGAAGAAGCACTCAAAACCCCTGTCTTGTAGGTAATCATTCTGATATAGTCATCAAAAGTGACATCTTCCTGGGTCTCGAAATTAATGTCATACTGCTGGCCTTCACATAAAAGCAATCCTGTATGGGTAAATATCCTGATGCAGGCTTTGAAAATCTCCGGTTCCAGGTCTTCAAAAAACTTATAGGCTTTCAGCATCAGTCCGTCTCCGGAAAGGATTCCTACATTGATCCCGTGCAGGGTATGAATGGTAGGTTTATTTCTTCTCAGCGGAGCTTCATCCATAATATCATCATGGATCAGGGTGAAGTTATGGAAAAACTCAATTGCGAGTGCCGGCTTAATGGCTTGTTTCAGATCGCCGCCAAATAAATCGCATGCCATGAGAACCATGATTGGACGAAGGCGTTTGCCTCCGTGTGAGATGATGTAGTTCATCGGTTCATACAGTTCTGCCGGCTTGTCTTTAAAGGTATATCTGGCAATAGCTTCAGCAACAATCTGCTGATATCGGTCTAAAAATTCCATACAATCTAATCGTTTAAACAAAAATACAATTTTTAAAGCAGCCTAAAGAAGCATTTAGTAACATTTGTGATCAAAAAAACACCTGAAAACGGCACTTTGATCATTTATCCAGGCAGGAGATCAGTAAGATACCGGTATGTGATTATGGCTGCATGCTCATCTGCCTTTCATTCATGAAAACATCATTACAGGTGTTTATGACTGACGTACATAAAAAAAACTTTGCCCGGACAGACAAAGTTTTTATGGTATTTAAAATTTGTGTTAAGATAAAAATGTAACCAGCAGATAGGTAACTCCAGCCACGATCGCGGAAATCGGAATCGTCAGCACCCATGCCCAAAGAAGGCTTACGGTAATCCCCCATCGTACGGCAGAAACCCTTTTGGTCAATCCTACCCCGATAATGGATCCTGTAATGGTATGCGTGGTAGACACCGGGATACCGAAGTGGTCTGTAATAAACAGGGTGATTGCCCCGGCTGTTTCAGCACTTACACCTTCCAGAGAAGTTACTTTGGTAATTTTTGTTCCCATGGTTTTGATGATCTTCCATCCGCCGCTCATGGTACCCAGACCAATGGCTAGGAAAGATACGAGAGGTACCCAAAGGTAATGCTCTGCAAAATAATCAAAACGCTCTGCAGAAGGGATGTTCAGGTAGATAGGATCCTGAAGCATGTTCACATGGTAATAGATCAGCGCTGCCCCGATGATCCCCATTACTTTCTGGGCATCATTAAGACCGTGACCCAAGCTAAACAGTGCCGAAGAAGCCAGCTGAAGCCTTTTGAAAGACTGGTCTGCCTTATGCGGGTTTGACCTTTTATACAAATGCACAATGATCAGCGTAATGATGATGGAAATAATCATCCCGATGATCGGTGCCATAAAGATAAACAGGAAAATTGGGATTACTTTATCAAATTTCACCACACTCTGGGTCGTTACCTGATGGGCAGCTTCTTTAAGCGTATCCCAAAGCCCCAGGGCAGGCTGTGCAGCGGCAACGTCATGATAATCCATCATAAATGCATGCATCAGGGCAGCTCCGAGAAAACCTCCGATCAGCGTGTGGGAAGAGGATGACGGAATCCCGAACCACCATGTGAGGAGGTTCCAGGCAATGGCTGCTACCAATCCGGAAAAGATCACTTCAAGGGTGATGAAGTTCTCATTAACGGTTTTGGCAATCGTGTTACCGATTTTAAATTCACCGATGATGTAGGCAGCAATAAAGAAAGCGGCAAAATTCCAGAGTGCTGCCCAGAGAACAGCCTGGAAAGGAGTTAAAACTTTTGTAGAAACTATGGTCGCAATTGAATTGGCCGCATCATGGAAACCGTTGATATAATCAAAGATCAGGGCTAAAGCAATAATAACCGTAAGTAAAATAGGAAATTCCATTTCTGTTGTATTCTTTTAAGCGTATTTAATCATGATGTTCTCAATTGTATTGGCAACATCTTCCGCTTTGTCGGTTACTACCTCAAGATAATTAAGTACGGATGAAACTTTGATGATGTTGATGGCATCATTGGTTTCAAACAATTCTACCATAGAATTGGAAAGAAGGTCGTCCGCAATATTTTCGATGGAATTTACTTTGATGCATGCTTCCTTTACCTGCTCCATATTTTTGAAGCCTTTAAGGTTCTTCATGGCATTCTGGATCTCAAGACATGCTTTGTGGATCAGCAGCGAGAAATCTGAATAAGCCTTCATTTCAGGAGACTTGTACAGGAAAATATATTTTGTGGAAGCATAGATGTAATCGGCAATATCATCCAATCCGGTAGCCAGCGTGTGGATATCTTCCCTGTCGAAAGGAGTGATGAAATTTTTACCCAGCTCTACGAAGATTTCATGTGTAAGTTCATCATTCTTATGCTCGTAGTCGCTCATTTTCTTCAGCATGGTATCATCATTAAGATCGAAATCCTTGATCCCGTTGTTGAATTCTTCAGACATAGCCACCAGGTTTTCTGTCACTTTTTCGAAAAGAACGAAGAAGATTTTATCTTTGGGCTGAAAAGCGTGGAAAATATTACCAATTCCCATTGTATCGTTTTTATAATTTCGTGCAAATTTCTTAAAAAAGAGGCTTATCAAAAAGCATATAACATTAAGTTTTGTTAACATTGAATTTCCTGTGGGCAGGGACAAAAAAAAACCGGCTGAAAAGCCGGTTTATGCTATTGATAATGAGTTTAGTTAGCTTCTTCAGCCCTCATATCTTTTCCTCTGAATTTCATTGAAGAAATATTGTTTAAAAGATCTCCTTTGAACGATTTTTCAATCTCAAAGAAAGAAAATTTATCCAAAATTTCGATATCTCCAATTTCAGCTCTTTTCTTACTCTTTCCGTTAGACGTTGCTTTGTTGATGATATCCAGAACATCAAGCTTTTTCAACTGGTCTTTCTTACCCAGATTGAAGAAGAACCGTACCATGTCTTCGTTCTGTTTTCTCGGCTTTCCTCCGCGGTCTCTTCTTTCTCCCCTATCGCTTCTGTCACGGTCTCTGCCTCCTCTGTCACGGTCTCTTCTTGAACCTCTGTCATCATCTCTGCTGCTCAGTTTCTGTTCCATCAGATCATGTCTGTCTTTGTAGTACAGGGCAAGATCTTTCAGCTGGAACTGAAGTAATTTATGGGCAAGTTCCTCTTTTGTGAATGCTGATAAATCAGGAATCAGGGAATCATCGAATTCAAAGAAATCTTCGTGGATCTCGAAAAGGCTTTCGAAAACACCTCCCACCTGAGCTTTGATGATATCATCTCCGGTAGGGATTTTCCCTTCGTTGATTTCAATTTTGGTAACCGCTTTGATCTGCTTCAGCTTTCTGCTTTCTTCAGGCTTGATCAGGGAGATCGAAACCCCATCTTTTCCCGCTCTACCTGTTCTTCCGCTTCTGTGAACGAAAACTTCAGGATCATCCGGTAAAGAATAGTGGATCACGTGCGTTAAAGAATTTACATCCAGGCCTCTTGCAGCCACATCCGTTGCCACAAGGATGTCGATGTTCTTCAGCCTGAATTTTTTCATCACCGTATCTCTCTGCGCCTGGGAAAGGTCTCCGTGAAGTGCGTCTGCTGCATAACCATTCTGCATTAAGAAATCAGCCACTTCCTGGGTTTCCATTCTGGTCCTGCAGAAAATAATGGAATATTGGTTCGGGTTAGAATCTATAAGACGCTTTAAAGCTTCTTTTTTCTGACGGTATCCGGCAACATAATATTCGTGCTTGATGTTCTTCTTAACCTCGTTAATGGAACCTACCGAAATTCTGTGCGGCTTTGTCAGGTAATTTTTTGAAATCCTTTCCACTTCTTTGCTCATGGTGGCAGAGAACAGGAAAGTCTGCTTGGTTTCAGGGGTTTCGCTTAAGATGGTTTCCAGTTCGTCTTTGAATCCCATGGAAAGCATTTCGTCGGCCTCATCTAAAACCAGCCAGTGAATAGCAGAAAAGTCAAGTGCTTTTCTGTTGATCAGGTCGATCACCCTTCCCGGAGTTCCCACAATAATCTGCGGTTTGTCCTTAAGGGATCTCATTTGGTCCATAATACTGCTTCCACCATAAACTGCTGTAGTTTTGATGTCCTTCATGTATTTGGAGTAATTTTTAATGTCTTTGGTAATCTGAAGACATAGTTCGCGTGTCGGACAAAGCACCAATAGCTGGATTTTGCGACTCGTATCGTCAATCATATCCAAAATCGGAAGCGAAAATGCTGCTGTTTTGCCTGTCCCAGTCTGCGCAAGTGCGATCAAGTCGCGAATATCTGAAAGAATAAATGGGATAGTCTGTTTTTGGATTTCTGTCGGGCTTTCATAACCCATTTCGCCAATTGCCTTTAGAATGTCAGGACTTAAATTGGTCTCCGTAAATAAATTCATTAAATATTATAAAATTTTTGCAAAGATACAATTAATATTTGAATATCATTTAATTTGATGTTACATTAATGGTAATTTAACATCTCATTCCGGAAATACTTATAAATTATCCGCAAAAAAAGGTATGATTTTTTATATTTAATTTAATAATACCGGCACTATAATCATCAATTAAAACGCGCTTTACTCATTCGGCTTCATCTTCTTTTTGCTTATATTTGATGTAAACACTACAATACTATGCCGGCAACACTTTCCCCTGATGTTTTCAGCTTCCTGAAAAAATTAACCCGCAACAATACCCGTGAATGGTTTAATGACCATAAAGATCTGTACATACAATCCAGAGAAAACATCATTGAGTTCCTAGAGGATCTGGTCATGGAAATGGCCCTTTTTGATGAAGAACAGGCTAAAACCGATGTTAAAAAGTCACTGTTCAGGATTTACCGTGATACCAGGTTTTCCAAAGACAAGTCCCCGTACAAAACCAATTTCGGGGCTTCCATGGGAATGGGTAAAGGAAACCAGAAAGCGGGCTATTACCTTCATATAGAACCCGGAAAATCTTTTCTGGCCGGTGGCATCTACATGCCGGACGCTGGTGTTCTGAAACTGATCCGCAAAGAAATATCTTTGTACAGCGATGAATTCCTTACGATCCTTAATAACCCGGATTTCAAAAAACATTTTCCGGAACTGGATCAGGAAAGTAAACTGGTGAAGGTTCCGCAGGGTTTTGAGAAGGATGATCCTATGGCGGATTTCCTGAAACTCAAAAACTTTATCGTGGTGTACACCCTGAAAGACCAGGAACTTCTAGACAAAGAAGCAGTGAAGAACCTGGCAGCAATCTATGAAATCATGAAGCCTTTTAATGACTTCCTGAACGCTGCTGTGTCCTGACCAGCCAGGCAAGAAAACATATTTTCCAGCGACAAATCAGCATTATGCAACTTTGATGCAATATCAGTGCAACTTTAACAGTTCTTGGCATTTTTGTTTATCTTTGCTGCCAGTTAAAAGGCTAAACATGTCCCTATACCAAAGAATTGCGGAAAAACTCCAGTATATAAGCCCTGCTTTTTATAAAAAAAGGTTCTTTAAAAACATCTCACATCTCAGCCGGAATAATTTTTCAGCGCGTAATGTGGAACCTGAACTGGTGTGGATCAAGGAATACCTTCCCGCAGATGCCGTTATTTTTGATATCGGGGCCAATGTAGGTACATTTATGTATCAGCTGGAAGACAGGCTCCAGCATCAGAATATTTTCGGATTTGAACCTAATAAAACCCTGTACGAAAGACTCACGAGGCTGTTTCCTAAGATGAGGATTTTTTCACTGGCGCTTTCTGATGAGAATACCACTGCTACTTTTAAGGTTCCGGTCATCAACGGACAGAAAGTTGCGTCCCGCGGAACCCTGAATACATCCTACAAGGAAAAAGGGGAAGAAAAAAGCTTCACCGAGCAGGTCACGGTAGTACGACTGGATGACTGGGCTGGTCAACAGGACCTTCAGCGCCTGGATTTTATTAAAATCGATGTGGAAGGCAATGAAATGAAAACCTTAAGGGGAGCCAAAAATACGATTACCCGCTTCTTTCCCACCCTCATGGTAGAAATGGAACAGAGGCATCATAATACCCCGGTATGGGACGAAATTGCCCTGATTGAAAACTGGGGATATGAAGCTCGTTACCTGGACCGTGAAACATTTACCTTAAAAAAGCTTACCCAGGCTATTTTGCAAGAGAATTCTGATGACGAAAAGAACAAAAAGGAATACATCAATAATATTATTTTCATCCCTAAAAGCCATTAAAAATGAGTGTAGTAGCAAGACAAGGGTTTAAATATTCTATTATTGGGTATATCGGTTTCCTTTTAGGAACGGCTTCCATTTTTATTTTCATGAACAACCTGACATTCTACGGTACGCTCAGGTATATCATGCCTGCTGCTGAAATGCTTGTCCCGTTTGTTGTCTTTGGAATTTCTTACGCCAATGTTAAATTTTTTCCACAAGCAGATAAAGACGGCAAACGACAAAACATGCTATCGCTTTCTCTGGCAGCAGTTTTCATCAATTTCATTATTTTTCTGGTTGTCTTTTTTCTTATCCCCTATTTTTTTCCCGGATTCAAAAATACCAAAGCCTGGAACAGCAGAGGGATCATCCTTCCGCTTACGTTGCTGCTATCATTCTGTGCTATCTTCAATAAGTATATCTCAAACTATAAAAGAATCGTTGTCTCCAATATATTTGATAATCTTTTTCCGAAAATAGCTAATCTCGGATCCTTTCTGATCTTTATGTACCTGGCATCAAAGTATGCAGAAAGCTCAGATATACCCGAAAACACTGCATTGATGTTCTTTTTTGGAATGTTTGTACTGATGTTTGCAGGGTATGCTTTTTACACCAACAAACTTGAGAAAATCAGGTTCGACTTCAGCACGGATTATTTTAAAAAGGATGATTTCTACAAAGAGTTTGCGGCTTATAGTTTCTTTGGATTTTTAGGAACTTTCGGAAATTATCTTGCCATCAACAACTTTATGATCGGAGAGTTTTTAGGCATGGAGGAAAACGGTATTTATTCAACGCTTTATGCGCTGATTTCGCTGATCTCTATCCCACAGCTCGGTCTGTTCAATATTTCCGCGCCTATCATTAGCAAAAACCTGATTGACGGTGATATGGAAGGGCTGGACCGGTTCCATAAGAAGACTTCTCTGACCCTCTATTTTTTAGGTGCCGTCCTCTTTTCCTGTATCATGGTAGGTTTTCCTTATCTTACTCATTTCATGCCTAAAAACGGCGTGCTGCTAAGGGAATACGAGCCGGTAATCTGGATCTGGGGATCTGCAGTGCTGGTGGACCTCGCCACAGGATTCAACGGGAATATTATTTCGCTTTCCAAATACTACAAGTTCAATATTGTAGTGATGCTTCTCCTGGCCGGATTAACCATTGCCCTGAATCTCTATTTCCTGAAACATACGGACCTGAAACTGATCGGTATCGCATTATCTACGGCGATTTCCCTGACGACATATAATGTCATAAAAATTGTTTTCAATTACTTTATGTTCAAGGTTTCGCCTTTATCCATTGAGATGATTTTTGTTTCGATCATCTGCACTCTGGCGATCACTGTTGCCATTATTTTACCGGAGGTCAACAATAATTTCATCAACCTCGTTTATAAACCTTTTGTCGTTTTAGTCCTGATCTTTATAGGAAATCATTTCACGAAAGTATTTCCTGTAGAAGACTACGTCAATGCAAAATTCATCAGAAGCCTTCTTAAATTCAGATAACCAGGCTTTTCAGAAGATTTTCCAGATCAGTACGGACTTTTTCAAGGTTATAATGCTCTGTAAAATCAAAGCCGGATTTTTTCAGATGATTCAGCTGTTGCAGGAGGTCCTGCTCTTCCGGCACAATAAAGTCCAGTAAAGAAGGATAGGCCGGCGGAAATACCGCAGGCTTCCCAAAAGTAATCGCATCGCCGATGTTTCCTGTCATTTTGGTTGTCCCGTATTGCTCGGGCTGACTGAAAAATTCGGTTTCCTGCTGTACCGGGCACCATAGAACGTCTGCTTTCCGCATCCAGGTTCCAAATTCGGCCTGTGAGACTCTTTCGCTGAAATACCGGATGGAAACGTATTCTAAAGATCGTTCAAGACTGGCAAGATCATCAAGTAAAGGTCCTGCTGCTTTTCCAAGAAAAACAAATTCGACCAATTGAGCCCGGATACTACCATTCCGGAAATTATTTTCCCATTCTCTGATCATCTTCAAGACCCTCAGGTAATCCCTGCGCTGCTGCGAAACCCCTCCGGGAATAACTACCGTAAGGATTTTACTTTCTGCATGCTCCGTTTCTTTTGTATAAAACAGGGGCAGGTACAGATACCGACCGGAAGATAAAGCCGGATCGAGGACGAGAAGGCTGCCTGCTTTCTGATACACTTTCCCTGCAAGCAGCAGGCCTTCTTTCAGGAACAATTTCAGACGATAGAGACGATCCGCCCTGAATATGCTTTTCAGTAAAGCAAGAGGGGAAGCTTTGGAAAAATTGAGGTTATGAACAATGATTGCAGTTGGGTAACGCTCGGCAAGTATTCTAAAGGTATTGAAATACCGGTGAACCGTTCCTATGATCACCAGGTCATACTTTTTTGTTTTAAGCTGATCCAGGATCAGGGAGCTGTCTGAAATAATTATATTCTCAGCCTCAACATTGCTCAGCTGGCGGTATATTTTTTCAGAAAAATGATAATCCACAGTAAATGCTGCGGAACCACGCATGACTTCCACAAAGTTTTGTGCAATTTCTGCATGGGTATCCAGTTCTACGTAAGCGAGTTTTTTCAATATCAGTGTCATTGATTTTAAAGAAAAACTTTAGCTTTTCAGCCACTTTTTCTTCAGGGTCTTCCAGCGGTGGCTATTGATGACTTTCTGCTCCTCAGGCGATATTTTCAGCACTTCTTTCCTTGAGCGGCAGCTCTCATAAGCCTTAACAATCTGTATAAAAAATACAGGTGACCGGCTTTTGAATGCTTCTTTGAGCGAAGCAATATAGGCGAGCGTTCTGCTCAGGCCTAAAAAGTAAAAATATTTCCCGTAATATTCGGCGGGCCGTATGGTGTAATCGGCTCCTTTGGTTTTGATCAGCTTTACATGCAGTTCGGGCAGCACTACTTCTTTCCAGCCCAGATGTTCAAGGATAATGGAGTCTATATTGTCCCATCCGAGTGTCTCCCTCAATCCGCCCATTGCCAGATAACACTCTTTACGGTACGCCTTTACCGGACCTCTCACATGATGCCTGTTGGAATTGCCTTCATACACCCAATTGTCCTCTTTCTCCACATACAGCAATCCGCCAACAAGTCCGTAATCAGGATGCCTTTCAAAGGCTCCGGCAACCGTTTCAAGGTAATGATCAGGAAGGATAATATCTGCATCAAATTTACAGATGATGTCATAGTCATCCGTATTTTGAGTTTCCAGCCCTTTTTTAAATGCCCTGACGACTTTGGAGCCGGGCTGATGACCGGATTTTTCCAGGTTAAGCGTTGCAAAACGGCCGTCGGTATCGGTATATTGGCTGATCATTTCAGAAGTACGGTCTGTAGATCCGTCATTCACTACCATCACTTTAAAATCCCTCCAGCTTTGCTGCTGCAATGCTTTCAGGGTAAAGCCAAGATGATGTTCTTCGTTATGTGCCGGAATAATGATTAAAAACCTCACGGTAAAAGGATAAGTATCGTATTAAAGACGGATGACCGCACGTGTACATCAACATGCAGCCAACCATCCTGTAATTTGTTATTTGTTATGCGGCTTCAGCATATGGGCCGGATCGAGGATTTCATCCAGTTTTTCCTGGGAAAGCATTCCTTTTTCCAGGACCAGATCATAGACGCTTTTTCCGGTTTCCAATGATTCTTTGGCAATGGCCGTCGATTGCTTGTATCCGATATAAGGATTCAGTGCGGTTACAATTCCTATGCTGTGCTTCACCATATTGAGGCAAACGTCTTTATTAGCCGTAATACCCACCACACATTTTTCGCGGAGGGTGTCCAGCGCATTGCACAGGAAGTGGATATTTTCCATGATGGCATGGCACAATACCGGCTCCATGACATTCAGCTGCAGCTGGCCCGCTTCTGCGGCAAAAGTTACCGTTAAATCGTTTCCGATCACTTTAAAGCATACCTGATTAACCACTTCAGGAATCACCGGGTTTACTTTTCCGGGCATGATAGAAGATCCGGGCTGCATCGGAGGAAGGTTGATTTCAAAGAGCCCGGCTCTCGGCCCCGATGAAAGAAGCCTTAAATCATTACAGATTTTAGACAGCTTTACAGCGAGACGCTTCATGGCTGAAGAGTAAATCACGTACGAACCCGTATCAGGAGTGGCTTCTACAAGATCCGGTGCTGATACGATAGGATAACCGGTAATTTCCGCCAGATTTTTCGCACATAATGCAGCGTACCCAACCGGAGCATTAATCCCGGTTCCGATGGCCGTAGCACCCATATTGACTTCAACAAACAGGCCTGCATTACTGTCCAGTTTTGATATATCTTCTTCAAGCGTAGCGGCAAAAGCTTCAAATTCCTGCCCGAGGGTCATTGGAACGGCATCCTGAAGCTGGGTTCTTCCCATTTTGATGATTCCCCTGAATTCATTTCCTTTTTCACGGAATGCCTCTACAATTTTCTGAAGCTTTTCTACCAGGACGGCATTCATCTGTAGAAGTCCCATTTTTATTGCTGTGGGATACGCATCATTGGTAGACTGGGAAAGATTGATATGGTCATTAGGAGAACAGAATTCGTACTGCCCCTTATCCTTGCCCATCTTTTCCAGCACCCGGTTGGCAATAACTTCGTTGGCATTCATGTTAATGGATGTCCCTGCACCTCCCTGGATCATATCCACGGGAAACTGTTCATGAAAACGCCCTGCAATAATTTCGTGGCAGGTTTCCGCTATTTTAAAATACAGGCTCTCATCCAGCAGCCCCAGTTCATAATTGGTTTTTGCTGCTGCCATTTTAACAAAAGCAAGTCCCCGGATAAACTCCGGATAGGACGAGAGCAATTGTCCCGAGATTTTAAAATTATCGATGGCCCTTTGGGTCTGAACTCCGTAATAAGCATCTGCCGGCACTTCAAGCACGCCCAGCAGGTCGCTTTCTTTTCTGAAATCTCCCATTGTATGTATTTAAAATTAATCCTGTAAAGATAACAAAACGCACCGAAGGATGCGTCCTGAATCTATTATTTTACGGGATATTTAACGTTCAGTGCCTGAAGGATAGCCCAGGTTTCCGCATCCATTACCCCGTCATAATTCTGAGGCCTGAAATGGTACTGGAATGCTTCAATGGTTTTCCTGGTAGCATCATCCCATTTTCCGCTTGACTCTAAGCCATAACCGAATTTCTGCAAAGCGGTCTGGATCATAAAGATGAAAGCGGGCTCATTGTATCGTGTGGTAAATTCAACCAGTGCCAGTTCATAATAATTCTTTTTAGTGGCTTCATCGTACCACATCCCGATCTGATATTCATCGTAAAGCTTTTTCCATGGAAACAGAGGTCCCGGATCCTGTTTCCTGGTCGGGGCAATATCAGAATGCGCCAGAACATTGGTTGGCGGGATCTGGTACCGGGTTACAATATCTTTGGCTAAAGCAGCCACTTTTTTAACCTGGTCATCGCTGAAGGGTACAAAGATCCTCCTGGCTGTACTGTCTGCCGTATATCCGTTATTTACGATCTCAATGCCTATTGACGTATCATTAAGGTTTTTATCATTCCTCCATGAGCTTACTCCGGCATGATAGGCACGCTTATTTTCATCCACCAGCTGATAGATCTGGTTGTCCCCCTGATCATTTACCAGGTAATGGGCACTTACAGCCTGCTGAGTCAGCACGGTAATGGATTTATCTTCCGGCAGGGCCGTATAATGAAGGATGAGGTATTTCTGTCTGAAATTCTGCGCAACCGCAGGAAAATAGGTTTTGGTAACCTTATAGCCGGCAGGTTTTGCGGAGACAATAGATCCGTAACTGATGGTATTGTCATTCTTGGTAATATCCGCAATATTGGTGGTAAAAAATTCTACGCCATGATCAGTGGTGATCTGGGGCTTAGGCTTAGCCTGAGGCTGTGTTACAACAGCTGTTTTTTGCTGTGTTACCGGCGTTTTACGCTTGTAAGAAGTTTTTTTAACATTCTGCTGGGAAGTACATGAAAAAACCACAGCACTTAATCCCATGATATATAATGTTTTACGCATCAGTCTCTTTTTTTAGTCGTTTATATACCTCAAAAATACATAAATTTTTCCTGAAAATTATTTGGTATGTAAGGAAAACTATTCTATATTTGCACTCGCAATAACGGAATAACGATCATTAGAAAATAAAGTTAAAGGAGGGTTGCCGGAGTGGTTAACGGAGCAGTTTGCTAAACTGTCGACGCGAAAGTGTCGCAAGGGTTCGAATCCCTTACCCTCCGCTTTTTCAAAGCTATATTCGGGGCGTAGCGTAGTCCGGTCATCGCGCCTGGTTTGGGACCAGGAGGTCGCAGGTTCGAATCCTGCCGCCCCGACTTTTCAACAACTTTTTAGGGTGCGTAGCTCAGCTGGATAGAGCATCTGCC
>CAJYLH010000044.1 GCA_913775525.1 uncultured Chryseobacterium sp. | reverse complement strand
ACCAAACAAGAACAAAAATTAGAAAAAACTGGACAAAAGAATTACTATATGGATGCTTTAGTAATAAAGTACATTATAAAAAATTCTACAGGGGTAATTTTACAGGATACTAAAAATAATAATTATCAAAATATTGAATTATATAGTATTAGTACATCTTCTACTCAAAATACAGTAAATTTTTTTTACTGTGGTACTAATTGTAGTGTTGGTTGGGGAAGAATAATATTAAAAAAAATTAATGCTACTCAGATTTCTTGGGAATATAGACCGGATGATGTTACGACAACAGCCGCTAAATGTCCACTAATCTGGATACCACGATTTACCTGCCGGTGACAAAAGATTTAATATTTACGAAGCAGTGAAAAAATATTTGATTATTTGCTTAGGAATACTTGTTGGATGTCTGTGTAAAGCACAACAAACATATCCATTGTTAACATCCTTGGATAATGTTCCTAATATGTCGCATATAAAAGATACTAATAATGAATTACAATCTTTTGTAGGAACTTATGTTTCCATGTATAATGGAAATCACATCACGCTCTATATCACTAAAGAGACTGACAAGTTTTTTGATTATGGCAATCAACAAATTTATATGGATGTTTTATCAGTGAAATATATAATAAAAAGTTCTTCAGGTAATATATTACAAGATACCAAGAATATAGATTTTCCTACAGACAATCTAAAGTATTCTATTTACAGTGTATGGGTTACCGAAAATGGTAGTAAGGCTGAGTTAATATATAATGGTACTAACTGCAACGTGGGTTTTGGATCAATAAATCTAAAAAAAGTCAGTTCAACACAAATTTCCTGGGGATATCGTCCAAATGATACAACAACAACAGCAGATAAATGTCCACCTAATTTGGATACCACGATTTACCTGCCGGTGACAAAAGATTTAATATTTACGAAGCAGTGATGAAAAGTTTATTGATATATGTAGGGATAATGTTGATGTCCTTTTGTCAGGCTCAGAACCTACCTCTTAATACTGGTTTTTCAACCATTCCTGCTGGTGCACATTTAAAAGATACAAATAATGAATTATCACCATATATAGGTAATTACGTAGCTAATTTTAATGGAAATGAAATTACTCTTTTCATTACTAAGCTAGAAGATAAATTAGAACAAACAGGGCAAAAGAACTATTATATGGATGCATTAATTGTAAAATATATTGTTAAAAATTCCGCAGGAAATGTTTTACAGGATACAAAAAATAATAATACATATAATATTGAATTGTATAGTTTAGCGACTAATCCTTCCAAAAATGCAGTAACACTGTATTATAGTGGAACGAACTGCAGTGTTGGATGGGGAGATATTTATCTCAAAAAAATTAGCAGCACACAAATTTCCTTGGAGTACCGTCCGGATGATATCACGACAACAGCAGCTAAATGTCCACCTAATTTGGATACCACGATTTACCTGCCGGCAACAAAGGACTTAATATTTACGAAGCAGTGAAAAAATATTTGATTATTTGCTTAGGAATACTCGTTGGATTTCTATGTAGAGCACAACAAACATATCCATTGTTAACTTTTTTGGATAATGTTCCAAATATGTCTCACTTAAAGGATACAAATAATGAGTTGCAACCCTTTGTGGGGACATACATTTCCACATATAATGGAAATCAGATCACATTGTATATTACTAAAGAAAATGATAAATTTTTTGATTATGGAAATAAGAAGGTATATGCTGATATTCTTTACATCCGCTATATAATAAAGGATTCTTCGAATAATATACTTCAAACAACTCAAAATACATCATTTCAATCTGATCAATTAAATACAATTTTCAGTTTATGGGTTATTGAAAATGGAAGTAAAGTATTATTAAATTATACTGGGACAAACTGCAGCGTTGGATGGGGAGACATTTATTTAAAAAAAATTAGCAGCACACAAATCTCCTGGGAGTATCGTCCGGATGATATCACTACGACAGCAGCCAAATGCCCTCCTAATCTGGATACCACGATTTACCTGCCGGTGACAAAAGATTTAATATTTACAAAGCAGTGAAAAAATATTTGATTATTTGCTTAGGAATACTTGTTGGATGTCTCTGTAAAGCACAACAAACATATCCATTGTTAACATCCTTAGATAATGTTCCTAATATGTCGCATATAAAAGATACCAATAATGAATTACAATCTTTTGTAGGAACATATATTTCCACGTATAATGGAAATCATATCACAGGTATATCACTAAAGAAAATGATTAGTTTTTTGATTATGGAAATCAGAAAGTTTATAGAGATGTTTTATCAATGAAATATATAATAAAAAGTTCTTCAGGAAATATATTACAAGATAACCAAAATATAGATTTCCTACAGACAATCTAAAGTATTCTATCTATAGTGTATGGGTTACGGAAAATGGTAGTAAGGCCGAATTAATATATATTGGTACCGATTGCAACGTGGGTTTTGGATCAGTTTATCTAAAAAAACTAATCCAACACAAATTTTCTGAGAATATCGTCCAAATGATACAACAGCAGCAGATAAATGTCCTCCAACTTTAAATACTACTATTTACTTGCCGGTGATAAAGGATTTAATTATTACGAAACAACTATGAAGATTCAATTTTTTAGTAATCTTTATCGGAATATTCATTAGTGGCCAAAATATTCCAATAATATAACTTTAAGTAAATTACTGATGATGCAGACCTGATATAGTTAACTGATTATATCTTTAAGCATATAAATTTTGAAATAATGTTTAAGAATTATATATGAGATTCTTTCTGATACTTTAGCTTGTATCGATTTATTTTCACTATAACAGGACTTAAATTAAGAATTAATACACCATTTGGTGTTTTAAATTTTTATTATGGATAATTAGCTATGTTTGTTTTATTTTCCATAAAAAAACTATAATTATATAAATATTAGTGAATTACATCAGTTTTTATTGAAATATTAGCAATAAATATTATATAAAAGAAATGTTAATTTTTGTTAAATATCGCCTTGGTGTTGGTTTAATTTATATATTTGAAAACGTAATGGTTTAGTTATTGAATAATATTTATTTAAATTAATATTAATTTATGATTTATGTAATTGTCGCGGCTGCATAATTATAATGAAATTTTTGAATAAATTGTTTTTTTAATAACGTGCCCTAAATATTAAAAATTTATTATGAAAAATTTAAAATCACTATCAGATTTCAAAAGCGAAATTAAAAACAAGAAAATTTCTAGAGATTCAATGAAGAGTATTGCTGGAGGAAAAAGAATTATTCGCCAGACAACACGTTCTAGAGGAGGTGCTGATTCTGTCTTATATACTTACGATGAAGATGGACATTTATTAGGTACTGAATGCTGGTCAGGATGTTAAAATAATCGCATCACAATTAATTGAGTCCGTCTCACAACTAGTGAAAACGGACTTTTTTATGATTTTTTCTCATCCCACCAAAAAATAGCCATTAATCATGGGATTCTGAAATCATACCATTTCATTGTGATACTAATTCTTTTTATATGATATTAATAATCTCAGATGAATATGACATGTCAACCAATATTGTTATTGATTGGTTGGACTATTACAGGATGAAGTGGCTTAGAATTAATGACACTGATAAATGTGAAATGTCATCATCGGATTTCGGAATATTCCTTAAGATTAAAGGCGTTTTAGTAGATATTGATGAGATAAGGGCTGTCTGGTACAGGAGAGGTTTTATTTCTGTCGGAGAATTTAAAAAATTACAGATACATCAATTGAATTCTTATTTACTGCATAATAAATCTGTTTTGCATGAATATCTTCAGTATAAGTTGTCGCACAAGAAACAGATTAATTCTTTTAGTAAAGCTAATGTAAATAAACTGATTGTCAATGATATCGCCAGAGAAGTCGGCTTAAAAATTCCGCCATCATTTATTGATAGTCAATTTCCAGACCTGAAAAAATATAAGAAAGCAATTACAAAACCTATTACTCCAGGATTTTTAGGGGATATAGATGGGATAGATATTGATTCCTATACAAAAATTTTACAACAGGATAATTTAAAAAGCTTTAGCACTTCATTAATTCAGGAATATATTGAAAAAAAGTTCGAGATAAGAACTTTTTACCTTTTCGGTAAATGCTGGAGTATGGCAATATTTTCGCAAGGGGATGATAAGACTCAAATAGACTTTAGGCGATATAATAATGATATGCCTAATAGAACCGTTCCTTTTAAACTTCCCCAATCAATTGAGCAGATGATCAATCAGCTTATGCAAAAAGTTTCTTTAGAAAGCGGGTCTATTGATTTAATATATTCTACGGATAATAATTTTTATTTTTTAGAAGTTAATCCTGTTGGCCAATTTGATATGGTATCATATCCCTGTAATTATCATTTAGAAAAAGAAATTGCATTAAATTTAATTAGTGATCGTGAAATATAAGTATAAAATTGACAATATTAAAAAGGAGATTGAAACCAATCACAGTACATTACCTCTAGTATTTCAAGAACTGGAATTTAAACATATACAACCATTGAAAAAGAATGAACGGAAAATTGTATCAAGCTATTATGGTACGAGAAAGTTAGACATTCTTCATTTCTACAAACCTATATTAAGAATAGAAAAATGAATAATAATTATTTTAAAGTCTTTTCCAATTGCATTGTAACAAAAGGTTATACACAATCTCTTATCAGTGATCTTCAGCGTGAAAAATCAGATTTCATTCCTAATTCATTAGCAGATATTATCGAAAGGCTCAACAAAAAAGAAAGTTTGATATCTATCTACCAGGATTATGGTAAAGAGAATAAATTGATCTTGGATGAGTATTTGGACTTTTTATTTCAGGAAGAATATGGGTTTTATTGCAGTAGTGAGGAATTTGATATGTTTATTAACTTAGATTTAGAATATCAGAGTGCGGAAAGAATCTCAAATATAATTATTGAATTAAAAAAAAATGAATTATCCTCTCTCCAAACAATTATCTCTCAAGTAGAAAAATTAGGCTGTAAATTTGTAGCATTAGTATGTTACGAAGATTTAGTTCTGAAGGATTTCGATGATATAAAGCTGCTTTTCGATGATACAACAATACAGTCGGTTGAAATAATTACGTCATATTCAAGTTATATTTCTGAAAATATAATATCTCATATCAGCCAGAAATTTGAAAGGCTAACTTCTTTATTTTTATTTAATGCACCGGCAAAAATGAATATGAGATCAAGAATAAAATATTGTTCAGTAATATTTTCTCAAAAGAAATATACTAATTTTAGTTTCTGCGGTGGAATAACATTTAATAATTTTCAAACCAATCTTCCCAAGGTTTTAGAGGCTAAAAATCATAATTCCTGTCTCAACAAGAAAATAGCAATTGACGTCAATGGAAATATAAAAAATTGTCCAGCAATGCCTCAAAGTTTTGGACACATTAAGGAAATAACATTAGAAAGAGCATTAATGCATCAAGATTTCAAGCAATACTGGAATATTACAAAGGATAGTATAAGTATTTGTAAAGATTGTGAATTTCGTTATATATGTACAGATTGTCGAGCTTTTACAGAACAGTCTTATATCAATGATAATTTTTTAGATTTATCTAAACCATTGAAGTGTGGATATGACCCATACACGGGCGAATGGGAAGAATGGTCATCCAGCAAACTTAAACAAGAAGCAATTAATCATTATAAAAAAATATGGTAAAGATTAGTTTCTAAAGATTGTGTACGTACAGTTTAATGGCAATTATTATTTGTGTGATTCATTGGTTTTCCGTGATCATCATTTGAAACTTTCATGGCTTCAGCCCGGGGAGAAAGATAAGGAATTCCCAGTTCCAGACCTCTGACAATAAATAAACCGCCGAGTATGATCATCACGATCGGAACCGCTTTCAGGACTTTGATCCTAAATGCCTGATTCATGAGGTTGCCGACCAGAACTACCGCAAACATGAACGGAAGTGTTCCCAATCCGAATAAAGCCATATAAAAGCCTCCCTGCCATATTCCGCCGCTGGCAAGACTAGCCGTAAGGGCCATATAAACCATTCCGCACGGAAGGAACCCGTTTAGGATACCGGTCGTAAATCTCGATCGATAGTCCGCCTTTTGAAGCAGCCTTCCGAGATTCGATTTTACGGAGAATAAAAACTTGGAAAGGAATGGAATCCTGGAAGCAAAGTCTTTTCCTCCGAAAGAGAATACAGCCATGATGATCAGCATGATTCCTACTGCAATGGTGAGGTACTGCTGTATGCCGGCCATTTCAAAACCTTCCCCGATGATCCCCAGAACAGCGCCCAAAAGGGCATAAGTGAAAATACGCCCAAACTGGTAAGTCAGGTTCTGCAGATAGAAATTGGTGGCCTGCTTTTTCGTCAAACCCATGGACAGGGCAATAGGCCCGCACATTCCCACACAATGGAAACCTGAAGCAAAGCCCAGTCCGATGGCTGATACAATAAGTGCTATTTCCATATCACATCAAAATCCATCCTGTAGTCGGTCTTATCTTTAGTCCACATCAGTCTCAGGGTGTAGTTCCCCGGTTTCAGCACCTGCGCCGGAATCATAAATGACTGTGCCTGATTAAGTTGCACAGATTTCTTTATATCCAGGTTCTGGTCATCTGTTCTGTTCAAAACAAATTTAACGGTAGTATTGGAATTGTTGTAGTCTTTGGGAAATGATATCGTTATGCCGCTTGTATTCTGCGAATACTGTGGCTTTTCTTCCAGCTGATCCGCTCTTTTCTTGGCATCGATAACATCCTGGTATTTTAATTCTTCCTCATAATAGTTGTCCGTTACCATTTCAGAATTTTTCTGACCGTTAGGAAACAGAAACATCATGGAAAGTATAAAAATCATAAAGGCTGCCAGTGCGATAACCACACCGTGGCCCCAACTAAAATTTTTCATGTTTAAAACTTAAAATTGCAATTTAAACGGTCCTTCAAAATACGTCTGGTAAGAATCGATCAGATTACCTTTCATATCATAAACACCGATAGTAATATTCTGCTTAGACAGCTTCATCTCGCTTTCCGGGAAGCTGATATTAATGGTTCCTTTGGATATTTTATCCCGGTCTACCTGTATTTTGCTCGAGGCACTGTACGTAATCTCGCCATGGGAAGGTTCAATAACTTTTACGGTTACAATCTTCTTATCATTCGTCTTATTGAGGAATGTATAATTGTAGGTATTGGTAATCTTGCCGTCTCTTACAAAGAATGTGCTTCCAGCAGGCTTGATGAATTTAGCTTCCATTTCGCCCCGGTTGTACAGCAAATACCCCAGGAATCCCATCAGGAAGATCAGGATTACGGTAAACCCTTTCATCCTGCCGGTAAACTGGAATGAGCTTTTCCTTTCAATTTCATTTTCCGAGGCATAACGGATCAGGCCTTTAGGTAAGCCTACTTTTTCCATCACTTCATCGCAGGCATCGATACAGGCGGTACAGTTCACGCATTCCAGCTGCTGTCCGTCCCTGATATCAATTCCGGTAGGACATACAACCACACACTGATGGCAGTCGATACAATCCCCTTTTCCGGCAGCTTTCCTGTCTTCTCCTTTCCTCCATTTCGCCCTGTTTTCTCCGCGGTTGAAATCATAGAATACATTAATTGTATCCTTGTCAATCAGTACGCCTTGTAATCTTCCGTACGGGCATACCAGGGTACATACCTGTTCCCTGAACCATGCAAAAACAAAATAAAATGCTGCCGAGAACAGGATCATAACGATAAAATTCGTCGGGTGGGCAAAAGGCCCTTCAGAAACAATCCTGAATACTTCACGGTAACCCACGATGTACATGAACATGAAATGTGTTATGATCAGTGAAATCACAATATAAATACTCCATTTAAGGCTCCGCTTCCATATCTTCTCACTATTCCATTCCTGCCGATCAAGTTTCATCTGCTTGTTTCTGTCCCCTTCAATGGCATACTCTATCTTACGGAAAATAAACTCCAGAAAAATTGTCTGAGGGCATATCCACCCGCAGAAAATTCTTCCGAAAGCAATCGTAAATACAATAATGAATATCAGGGATGCGATGGCACCCAATGTCAGAATAAAAAAGTCCTGTGGATAGAAAGGCTGTCCGAATATATAAAATTCCCGGTCTATGACATCAAACAACAGGAATGGGTTTCCGTTGATGCTTATGAATGGAGTTAAGAAATAAACCGCTAATAAAAGATAGCTTACGATATTTCTGTAATTGGTAAATTTACCTTTGGGTTTGCGCGGAAAGACCCATTTCCTCTTTCCGGATTGTTCCATAGTTCCTATAGAATCCCTGTATGTCTCAGGTTCCAGAACCTGGCCCTGTCCGCCGCGTACTTCTACTTCTTCTATGTTTGACATGTTATATGGTCTATTTAAAAATGAAAAAACATAATTCGTTACTATTTTTTCTTCTAATAACAAATTATGTTTTCATAGGTTTCTAATTTAAATTTAAATTATTCTTTTTCCCAATGTGCTTCTGTTCCCTGAGGAGCGGCTCCGCCCTGAGCAGGGGTAATCGGAGGCTGTTCCTGGTTGATGTGGTATACATAAGCAGCAATCTTTTCAATTTCTGCTCCGGAAACCTCTCCGTTTTTACCGAATGCTCTCATCGCAGGGTTATTTGGAGAACCGTTCCAGTCCATATGGAAAACGTTTTTAAATAACGTCTTCTCAGGCTGGTTGATCCAGTAGTTATCCGTAAGGTTAGGGCCGATTCCTCCGCGTCCGTCTTCACCGTGACATGATGCACAGTTGGTCTTGAACAGCTCTTTACCATCTGCAATATTATCGGCTGAATACTTAGCCGTTTCAATTGTTACAGGAGGCTGGCTCTTTTCATACTCTGCGATACTGGCAATCTGTTCTTTATATTCAATTTCATACTCATTGATAGGGTGAGCAAAATCGGTGAAAGAATAAGCTGCTACATACAGAATACAAAAAGCAGTCCCAAAGTAGAATAAACCTACCCACCATTTCGGCAATTGGTTGTCCAGCTCCATGATTCCATCGAAACCATGGTCGATAAGGATATCTTTTTCCTCAGACGCAGTCTGCTTCTTAAAGGCAGCATCATACAGTCTTTTGAAATACGGGATTCTTTTCTCAGCCAGGTAAGCAGCCTTTTCCTCCTGTGATAACCTTTTGAATTTATTGTTTTCGATCAGGTCACCAATGGCGCTGTGGATATAGGCTAAAATACCTGCGATAACCACTGTCCCCCAGAAATATGGTGAACCTAAAAACGAGTAGCTCTGTACAAACAGATAATAAAAAACTATTAAAAGTCCGATTATTATTAAAATGTTTACGAAAACCGGTGTCCTTTGTTTCATAATGGTTGTTTAATTTTTTGAATTCAATTCATCCTTATCATCCTGCAGAGGTGCTTCTTCTTCTTCGCGGTAGTATTTCTTTGGTCTGCTGAATACATAGATCACCAGCGCTACGAAGAACAGCATAAAGAAAATCAGAGCCAGCGTCTGGTAAAAACCAGCATTGTCTGTATTGGATAATATATCTTTAAAGTTCTGAGGAATCATGCTTGAACCTTTTAATGTTAATTATTGCTTGCTGTTTTAATCTCGGTTGTTTTGATATCCGTACCCAATC
This sequence comes from uncultured Chryseobacterium sp., assembly GCA_913775525.1. Lineage (GTDB taxonomy): Bacteria > Bacteroidota > Bacteroidia > Flavobacteriales > Weeksellaceae > Chryseobacterium. The sequence goes on along the minus strand of CAJYLH010000044.1, from coordinate 111,320 downwards.
GTTGAAGGTAAGCGATCAATGCTACGATCTCTTTCTTCTCCAGTTCGCCTTGAGGTCTCTTAGCATATGCATTCTTCAAATCCGGAGCTTCAGACATAATATCTCTTACGATTTTTGAAGATTGGTTGTTTGCCCATGAGCTGGCAGAATCAATTTCAGCTCTGGTGTATGGAACATCAAAGACATTTTTCATCAGAACCATTTTGTCTACCATCTTAGATCTGTCTAGGTTATTGGCAATTAACCAAGGAAAACGTGGCATAATGGAACCTGCAGACGTCGATCTTGGATTATACATATGCTTATAATGCCAAGAACTAGGATATTTACCTCCTAATCTCTGTAAATCCGGTCCAGTTCTCTTGGATCCCCATAAGAATGGCCTGTCATATACGAATTCCCCGGCTTTTGAATACTGCCCGTTTTTACCGTTGAACCTTACAATCTCATCCCTGAATGGTCTTACCATCTGAGAGTGACATGAGTTACATGCTTCACGGATGTAAATATCTCTACCTTCGAGTTCAAGCGGTGAATAAGGTTTCACGGCTGAAATGGTCGGTACACTTTTCTTTAAGGATAGGGTAGGGATAATCTCTACCATACTTCCTATAGATATCGTTAATAAAGACAGGATACCCATGATCGCCGGAGTTCTTTCCAGCCAAAGGTGAGTTCCTTCTCCTTCTTTACGTTTTCCGCTGATGTTAGCCAAAGCAGGTGCTTCTGCAGGCACTTCTTTCTGGAATGATCCTTTTCTTGCCGTTGCAATAAGGTTGATCACCATTAAAATCCCTCCTGAGAAATACAGGAATCCTCCTACGAATCTCATTTTGAAGTAAGGGATGATCGCAGTTACCGTATCTAACCAGTTTTTCCAAACAAGGGTTCCGTCCGGGTTGAACTGTTTCCACATCAATCCTTGTGTAAATCCTGAAATGTACATTGGTACCGCATAGAAGATGATCCCTAAAGTACCCAGCCAGAAATGCCAGTTGGCCATTTTCGTCGAATACAGTTTCGTTCTCCAAAGGATCGGGATCAGGTAATAGATAACCCCGAAAGCCATGAAACCGTTCCAGCCTAACGCTCCTAAGTGAACGTGACCGATAACCCAGTCGGTAAAGTGACCGATTTTATTGATGTTTTTAGTCGCTAAAAGCGGACCTTCAAAAGTGGCCATACCATAGCAGGTCACCGCTACGACAAAGAACTTAAGGATCGGGTTTTCCCTTACCTTATCCCATGCTCCCCTTAATGTAAGGAGACCGTTCAGCATTCCTCCCCAGGATGGCGCAATCAGCATGATGGAGAATCCTGTTCCCACTGCCTGAGCCCATGCAGGAAGTGCAGTGTACTGAAGGTGGTGAGGCCCGGCCCAGATGTAAACGAAGATCAGTGACCAGAAGTGGATGATCGACAGTTTATAGGAGAATACCGGTCTGTCAGCTGCTTTAGGAAGGAAGTAATACATCAGACCCAAAACAGGCGTAGTAAGGATGAAAGCTACCGCGTTGTGTCCGTACCACCACTGTACAATGGCATCTTTTACCCCTGCATAAGCAGAATAAGACTTCCATCCGGTGAAAGACAACGGAACTTCCAGGTTGTTGAATATATGCAGCATCACTACAGCAATCCATGTTCCGATATAGAACCAGATCGCCACGTAGATGTGTCGTACCCTTCTTCTGGCAATCGTCATGAACATGTTGATACCGAACACGATCCATGAAAATGCAATTAAAATATCAATCGGCCATTCGTGCTCTGCATATTCTTTTGAGGTGTTGATCCCCATAAAGAATGTAATGTAAGCCGCAATGATCATGATCTGCCATGACCAGAAATGGATCCATGACAATGTATCGCTGTACATCCTTGTTTTAAGCAGTCTTTGCAGCGAGTAATATACCCCCACAAATACACTGTTACAAACAAAGGCGAAAATTACAGTCGTGGTGTGCAGCATCCTGATTCTTCCGAATCCGAACGCTCCCTGTGTATTAATCAGTCCCTGAATATTACCGGAAGCCAGACTCCTGATGGTCGTATCGTCCGTCCCGAATAAAAATTCCGGAAGCTCCGGGTAGAAAAGCATCAGCGCCGCCGTCAGCCCGAATAAGAATCCTATGATCCCGAAAGTCACGGTCGCGTACAAAAACGCCCGGACAATACTGTTATCATAACTAAACTTTTGTGTTTCCATATCAACTATTCACTTTTATCTTCAATTTTACTTTTTTCTTGCTTTTCATCACTATGATTCTCGTCATCATTCTCCTTTTCTTCCTTAATTTCATCAGAATCAAAGAGAATCCTTACAGCCGGTGATTCGTCATCTTCAAACTGTCCTTTTCTGGCGTTAATAATGAAAACCACCAGGAAAACTGCAGCCAAGGAAACACTGCACAGGATCATTAAATATAGAATATCCATTTGGATAACAAAATTAACCTATTTTCGGGTTTCAAATTTAATGAAAAATAATGATATTCATCACGAAATAGCGCTTTTGGCTAATTTAAAATCAGTCTAAATAACGGGCTTTCAAGCGTGTTTTCTGAAATATTTCCTTCCCAGGATCCAGGTGGAAAGTGTCGTAAATGTCACGACGGTTATAGAGCTGATCGGCATGATGATCGCAGCAAAAAGCGGATGCATATGGCCTGTTACAGCGTAACTTAATCCAACAATATTGTAAAGAAAACTAATTATGAATGTCATTTTCACAATAGTGATGGAGCCTTTGCAGACATTCAAGTAGTGATCCAAATGCACCACTTTGTCTCCGTCCATGATGACATCTGAGGAAGGCGTAAATGTATTTGTGTCATCGGAAATAGCGATTCCCACATTGCTCTGTTTAAGGGCTCCGGCATCGTTAAGCCCGTCGCCCAACATCGCCACTTTAAGGTTCCGGGCCTGGAGTTCCTGAATATAGTTCAGCTTGTCTTCAGGGTTTTGATTGAATGCCATGCCCTCACAGTTCGGGATGAGCTCTTTCAGCTGGTTTTCTTCTGAAGCATTATCTCCGCTCAGGATGAATATTTTGTAGGCCGTAAGCCTGCTGAAAAGGGCTTTCAGGTTTTTACGGTATTCATTTTTAAAAATGAACTTCCCGACATATTCGTTATTTTTACTGATGTAGACAGCTGTTTCCAGATTCTTCGATTCCTGCCCGTTGTATTTTGCAGAACCAATTGTATACCTGTTGCTTCGCACCTCTGCCTCATATCCTTTCCCTGAGATTTCTGTGAAGTTTTCTACAGGGAAATAGTCGTCGCTGACGTCTACAAATTCATACAGGGATTTTGACAGCGGATGGTTAGAGTTCTTAAGCAGTGTTTTGATGTTCAGCAGGTCGAATTCGCTGATCTCAGCACCTTCATACCTGATATTCGATTTTTTGCGCTGGGTGATGGTTCCTGTTTTATCAAAAACTACAGTATCCAGTTTCGCAATCTTCTCAATCGTCAGGGTGTCTTTGACGTAAAACTTATTCCTTCCCAGGATCCTCATGATGTGTCCGAATGTAAATGGTGCTGATAATGCAAGTGCACATGGACAGGCGATGATCAGGATGGCGGAAATTACCTGGAACATCTTTTCCAGATCAATGAATGACCAGTAGATCCCGGAAATTAAGGCAATGCCTAAAATGATGAACGTAAAGTATTTGCTGATATTATTCGTTAATGTATCAAGCCCTGTTTCATGCTTTTTGAATGCCTCCTTGTTCCACAGCTGGGTCAGGTAGCTCTGGTCCACATTTTTAATCACCTCCAGCTCAAGCGAAGACCCAATCTGCTTTCCTCCGGCAAAAATTTTGTCTCCCGGCTGTTTGCTGATGCTTACACTTTCACCGGTAATAAAGCTGTTGTCAATATTTCCTTCTCCGCTGATCAGGATCGCATCTACAGGGATGATCTCCTGGTTCCGTACCAGGATCCTGTCACCGACTTTGATTTCAGAAAGCAGGATATTGTCCTGTTTTCCATTGAAATCTACCTTCGTCACTGCGATAGGATAGAAGGATTTATAATCCCTGTCATAGGAAAGCGCGTTGTAGGTCCTTTTCTGGAAAATTTTCCCCATCAGCATAAAGAACAGAAGGCCACACAGCGTGTCAAAATAACCGGGACCGTAATCCGTAGCGATTTCATAGACGCTTCTTCCGAAAAGGACCAGGATTCCCAGTACGATCGGCACGTCAATATTGACAATCTTATTTTTCAGGCCGTACCAGGCCGATTTGTAATAATCTGAAGCAGAATAAAATACGACCGGGCAGGCCAGTAAAAACATCAGGGTCCTGAAAAGCCCTTTGTAATGCTCCATCCAGTAATCTTCGCCGCCAATGTATTCGGGAAATGCCAGGAACATTCCGTTTCCGAAAGCAAAACCGGCAATGGCAAACTTGACGAGAAGCGATTTGTCCAGGTGGTCAACGTTTTTATCAGCTGTTTCAAGGCTAATCGCCGGCTTGTAACCGAGGTTTGTCAGGAAATTGGCAAGTTCGCTTAATTTCAATTCCTTATGGTTGAAGGAGATCTGTAAAGTCTTCCGGGTAAAATTAACCTGTGAATATTTGATGTTCTTATTCAGGGTATGGAGGCTTTCCAGAAGCCAGATACAGGAAGAACAGTGGATCACCGGAATCTTGAAGGTGACCAGGCTGGTATCGCCTTCCGAGAAATCGGTCACTTTTTCAAAAATTTCAGGGGTATCCAGATAGTCAAACTGAGAAGTGTTTTCATCACCCGGGCGGATTCCTGCTCTTTTATTAAGTTCGTAAAAATTAGTAAGATTATTGGTGTTCAGAATTTCGTAGACAGACTTACAACCGTTGCAGCAGAAAGTCTTTTCATCGAATAAAATTCTTTCTTTTTCTATCCCTTGACCACAATGAAAACAGTTCTCGCTCACCTCCATAAAATATTGAGATACAAAATTATAACAAATTTTTTTGTTTATCGAATCAAAATGTTCTATTTTTGTGATAAATGTCATATAAAATGTCGCAGGAACAACAGATTGCTATTGAAGAGAGGTTTGCCAGGGTTTTTAATGATAAATCATTCAAGGAAAGACTTTCCAGTGCAGATTTCGATAAATACATCAAGGGCAAGAAGAAACTCAGCTTTCAGAAACATGATACTATTTTTGAGGATGGAGAAACTCCGAAAGGGGTTTATTTTTTGGAAAAAGGGGCTGCTAAATTATCCAAATCCGGAGCATTCGGAAAAGACCAGATTCTTAGATTTATCAAAGAAGGCGATATCATAGGCTACCGTTCTTTACTTTGCGGGGAAAATTTCCAGGCAAAGGCTGAGGCGATGACAGACATTGAATGTACTTTTCTGCCTTCGGACATCTTTATGCACCTTCTGGAAGTAGATCCTCAGCTTTCATTTGCCATGCTGCAGAAAATCTCTTATGAACTTGGGGAATCCTCCAATACCATTACTTTCCTGGCTCAGAAAACGGTGCGCGAAAGGCTTGCGGAAATCCTGATCCTGCTTGAGCAGAAGCTGGGCGTTGATCCTGAAGGATTCATTAAAATCTCCCTTACCAGGGAAGAGATCGCCAATATTATCGGAACTGCTACAGAAAGTGCCATCCGCCTGATCTCAGAGTTCAAACAGGACAATCTGATTGAAGTCGACGGCCGGAACATTAAAATTCTCAACCACGACAAACTCATGAAACTCGGTCACGTAGTTTTATAATTTCATCCACATACAGGTCGGCGAAAGCCGACTTTTTAACTTTAATATAGATCTATTATGTCTGTTCATTCTGAAATCAAGAAAGTTACGACTGAAACCTTACGGAAAATGAAATTCGATAAGGAAAAAATAACCATGCTTACTGCCTATGACTTCACCACGGCGAAAATGGTGGATGCCGGAGGTATTGATGCCGTTCTGATCGGTGATTCGGCAGCCAATGTAATGGCCGGTTTTGAGACCACCCTGCCGATTACGCTGGATCAGATGATTTACCATGCCCAGAGTGTGGTAAGGGGGACAGACCGTGCACTGGTGGTGGCTGATCTTCCGTTCGGGACCTATCAGAGCAACCCTGAAAAGGCACTGGAATCCGCCGTAAGGATGATGAAGGAAGGCGGTGCCCATGCCGTAAAGATTGAAGGCGGCAAAGAAATTTCAAAATCCATCAAAAAAATCATTAATGCAGGTATTCCTGTGATGGGCCACCTGGGACTGACCCCTCAGTCCATCTATAAATTCGGGACTTATAAAGTTAGGGCAAAAGAAGATGCAGAAGCAGAAAAGCTTATTAGTGATGCACAGCTTCTGGAAGAATTGGGATGTTTTTCAGTCGTTCTGGAAAAGATTCCTGCTGACCTGGCTAAAAAAGTGTCGGAAAGCATCTCTATTCCAACCATCGGGATCGGTGCCGGACCTCATTGTGACGGACAGGTTCTGGTCTACCATGACATGGTGGGCATGAATAAGGGATTCAGCCCTAAATTCTTACGCAGGTACCTTGATCTCTATACTGAAATTACCGGTGCGGTAGCCCAGTATGTAAAAGACGTGAAGAATGTTGATTTCCCCAATGAAAACGAAAGTTATTAATGAAGAATATTGCATTGGCTCAGGGAGTCATTTCCATTATTGCCGTTTTGTGCCTCGCTGCAGGATGGTTCCGCCTGTTTCCCCAGGATGTTAATACATTCCTGTCTGCCAGGATGTTCTATATATTTATTTCGGTAAGCTTCGTTTTGCAGGCACAGATTCTTTTTGACAGGAAATTTATTTATGCGATGTATGCAGCTGCTGCTCTGTGCTTTATCGGTGCTTTACTCCCGCTGGAATCCAGGATTTCGGGCATGAAGACGCTGGGGCTGCTGATCGGTGTCATTGTTTCACTGTCTAACAGGTCAAATTTCCGCCGGTAATATATGGAAGAACAGATCGTATATGAAGATAACCATCTCCTGGTCATCAACAAAAAGGTAGGGCAGCTGGTTCAGGGTGACAAGACAGGGGATGAATCCCTGCTGGAATCCATCAAGAATCACATTAAAAAAAGAGACGATAAGCCTGGCAATGTTTTCCTGGGTCTGGTACACCGTATCGATCGGCCTACTTCCGGGCTGGTTATTTATGCCAAAACCTCCAAGGCTTTATCCAGGTTAACGCAGATGGTGAAGAACAGGGAGATTAAAAAGACCTACTGGGCAGTAGTCCCTAAAGAACCTCTTCCGCAAAGTCAGCGTCTGGTTCATTACCTGAAAAAGAATGAAAAAAATAATAAAGCCATTATTTTCCCAAAGCCGACAGAAGGAGCCAAGGAGGCAATCCTAACCTATCATATAATCCAGTCACTGGATCATTATATGCTGTTGGAAATTGATTTGGAAACCGGAAGGCACCATCAGATCCGTGCACAACTGTCCAAAACCGGGATTCCTATCAAAGGCGACCTGAAATACGGCTCACCGCGTTCCAATACTGACGGCGGTATTTACCTCCATGCCAGGAAGCTGGAATTCATTCATCCGGTGACGAAAGAGAATATTGAAATTACAGCTCCGGTTCCCGGCCAGGATGCCATCTGGCAGGCTTGTGAAGCCAGATCGAAATAAGCTTATGTTCAAAATATTTCAGGGGCTGTCAGTACTTGACGGTCCCTTTTTCATGCCCTTCATCTACAGGTATAAAAAAACCGGAACAAGTACTGCCCCGGTCTTAAATAATCGATTGATGCTTTAGAAATCATAGCCTATTTTAAAGCTCAGATTGGGAACCGCCTGGATGTCATATCCGGACTTCAATATTTTACCCACTCCTAATCCCAGCTGCAGTTCATAATTGAAATTTTGCGCAAAATTCCTTCTCAGTCCCCATGTCGGCACAAGCGAGATCATTGGGTTCACCTTAATGCCGTCTACATTGGAAATCAAAAGGAAATCAGGGACGAATCCTATTTTGGCGGCCAGATAATTGGCTGCATTATAGGCTGTGTTTTTTGAATCCGCTTTTCTTTTGTCCAGATTATAATACCATTTGGGAGAAACTCTCAGTTCAGGCGCAACGGCAAAGCCTGTCTTAGTGTACAGGTCACCGCCCCATATGGAAGGAGAAAAATCTATGTCTGTCCTCAGGATAAAGTTTTCTTTTATGCTGTATTCATTATAGACATTAACCCCGAAAAGGCCTGCCTGTACACCAAAAAATGATTTTTGTCCGGATGCGTTTTCCTGAGCATACATCAGGGATGCCATCGGGATCAGCACCATTAATAATTTTCTTTTCATGTTTATTATTTTTATTAAGTTAAACCGGCTGGATTCCTGCTTATTGCCTTTGATGGCAGGCTCCGTGTTGTACGAAGTCAATACGCAATAGCCGTTTCGGCAAAAGTAATATTAATTTATGAAGTTGGAAATTATTTCTTATCAATGTGGAAAATAATATTGATTTTTTCCATGTTTATTTTCAATAATGCATTGCCTGTTCTGAAAAAATAATTAACTTCGCTTCCAACTTTAGGGGTGTCTGTATCAACAGACTGAGATTTTACCCTTTGAACCTGATCTGGATCATACCAGCGTAGGGAAAAGTAGATGACTTTTGCTGTACATTCTATTGTACAATAACAGCCATTCCTAAAGTGTATGTAAAAATTTAGGAATGGAACTTATAATCAATCACGTTACCAAAATATTCGATACCCTTCCGGAAAACCTGGAGGCATTGCTTCATGCCGAAATGCCGGGAAAACGGAAAGGCATTGCCGTAGCCCTCAACAACCGTATCATTCCCCAGATACTCTGGAGGGAAACCCGTCTCGCAGAAAACGATTCAATTCTAATTATCACCGCCACCCAAGGCGGATAAACCCATATAAAATCAACACTATGGATCATACCATCACACGTTCGCCGTTTCCGAATTCCAAAAAAATCTATATGGAAGGAGACCTGTATCCCATTCATGTAGCTATGCGCGAGATCAAGCTGAGCCCTACACAACTCAGCAACGGGACTATGGAACATAACCCTCCTGTTACCGTATACGATACATCCGGACCTTACACCGATGAACATGCAGAAATCGACATCACGAAAGGCCTTCCCAGAATCAGGGAACAATGGATCCTGGAACGGAATGATGTTGAAGTATTGGATGGCATCACATCAGAATATGGAAAAGCAAGGCTTGCAGATCCTAAACTCGGTGCATTGCGTTTTTCATACAACCATCAGCCTAAGGTGGCACGGGACGGAAAAGAAGTGACCCAGTTATATTACGCAAGACAGGGAATGGTTACCGCTGAAATGGAATATGTAGCCATCCGGGAAAACCAGCGCATTCAGCAGCTGGAATCCGTTAGCCCGGAAATGGCTTTCCAGCATGAAGGGAACAGCTTCGGAGCGAATACCCCTAAAAAAATAACCCCTGAATTTGTAAGGGATGAAATTGCGGCAGGAAGAGCCATTATTCCGAATAACATCAACCACCCGGAAAGCGAACCGATGATTATCGGAAGGAATTTCCTGGTCAAGATCAATGCCAATATCGGGAACAGTGCCGTGTCTTCCAGTATTGAGGAAGAAGTGGAAAAAGCCGTATGGGCATGCCGTTGGGGAGCCGACACCATCATGGATCTGTCTACAGGAAAAAACATTCATGAAACCAGGGAATGGATCATCAGGAACAGCCCGGTTCCCATTGGTACTGTGCCAATTTATCAGGCGCTGGAAAAAGTAAAAGGGATTGCCGAAAATCTTACCTGGGAAATATTCAGGGATACTCTTATTGAACAGGCGGAGCAGGGCGTATCGTATTTTACGATCCATGCAGGTGTGCTGCTGAGGTACATCCATCTTACGGCGAAACGGGTTACCGGAATTGTTTCCAGGGGAGGATCCATCATGGCCAAATGGTGCCTGTTCCATCATAAAGAGAATTTCTTATATACCCACTTTGAGGACATCTGCGAAATCATGAAGAAGTATGATGTCGCCTTTTCCCTTGGAGATGGCCTTCGCCCTGGATCTATCGCTGATGCCAATGATGCGGCACAGTTTGCTGAGCTGGAAACTCTTGGGGAGCTCACAAAAATTGCGTGGAAGCATAATGTCCAGGTGATGATTGAAGGACCCGGCCATGTACCGATGCATATGATTAAGGAAAATATGGACAAGCAGCTTAAAGAGTGCCACGAAGCGCCTTTTTATACCTTGGGACCTTTAACCACGGATATCGCTCCGGGATACGACCATATTACCTCAGGAATCGGAGCCGCTATGATCGGATGGTTCGGATGTGCGATGTTGTGTTATGTTACTCCGAAAGAGCATTTGGGGCTACCGAACAAAAAAGATGTAAAAGACGGTGTTATCACCTATAAACTGGCGGCTCATGCGGCAGACTTGGCTAAAGGGCATCCCGGTGCCCAGTACAGGGATAATGCGTTAAGCAAAGCCCGGTTCGAATTCAGATGGGAAGACCAGTTCAATCTTTCGCTTGATCCGGAGACCGCCCGGTCGTACCATGATGAAACCCTTCCGGCAGAAGGCGCTAAGATTGCCCATTTCTGTTCCATGTGCGGACCGAAGTTCTGTTCCATGAAAATTACGCAGGAAATCCGTGAATCTGCGGAGAAAGGAATGATGGATAAGTCTCTGGAGTTTATTGAAAAAGGGAAAGAGATTTACTTATGATCCTGGTTATCACACCTGAAAATCCGGTACAGAATGAGATGATGGTGATCAATCATCTGTTCAGGGAAAAGCTTGATCTCCTGCATGTAAGGAAGCCCGGAATGAGCATTGAGGCGATGAGGGAATATATCAGCCTGATCGATCCTGACTACCACTGTCAGCTGGTTTTACACAGCCATTACAGCCTGGCTGAGGAATTCGGTATTTCCAGGATCCATTTCAGGGAATCGGACCGGCAAAATGTTCCGGATCATTTTTTCGATGAATATATTTTATCCACTTCCGTGCACACCATAGACTGCTTTAACGAACTGGATGCCCGGTGGGAATATGCTTTTATCAGTCCGGTTTTCCCCAGCATCTCCAAAAAAGGCTATGGAACTGATTCGGGAATACTGGAAAGCATTCAGTACAGAAAAAATGACCGATCAGGGCTCATTGCGCTGGGAGGCATCAGCCAGCATACAATAGATGCTGTCTTTACAGAAGATGTTGATGGCGCTGCCTTATTGGGAGCCATCTGGCAGAGTGAAGAACCAATACAAGTATATACAGCATGCAGGCAACGCGCCCTTTCGTTATGACCATTGCCGGATACGATCCGAGTGGGGGGGCAGGAGTACTTGCTGACATCAAAACCATGGAGCAGCTGCAAACATCCGGACTTGCCGTCTGTACTGCCATAACTGTACAGACAGAGTCTGACTGCTTAGACTTAGAGTGGCAGCCAATGGAGTCCATCACAAGAACAGCAGAGCTTCTCCTGAAGAAATATCCTGTTCAGACAGTGAAGATCGGTGTCGTGAAAGATGCAGCTATGCTGGGTGAAATCCTGGAAATGATTATCAGGATCAATGCAAAAATAAAAGTTATCTGGGATCCGGTTCTGAAAAGCACTTCGGAATTTGCCTTTTTTGACCTTGACACGCTTGCACAGCTGGATAAAGTCATGGATAAATTAAGCCTTGTAACGCCTAACTGGAATGAATACCAGGTGCTTACTGACAATCATCTGTTTCAGGAAAATATATGTTCCGTTCTGATGAAAGGCGGGCACCGGACAGACCGGCCGGGAACTGATGTTCTGCTGCTGCATGGAATGAAAATACCCCTTCAGCCTTCAGATGAAAGCCGGTTATATACTCCCAAACATGGATCAGGTTGTGTGCTTTCTTCGGCAATTGCCAGCTGGCTGGCCAGGGGAGAAGATACAGAAACGGCATGCAGGAAAGCAAAATTATATGTTGAACACTATTTAAAAAGCAATCCTTCTTTAGTAGGATACCACTCGTAAAAAATGGAAAAATTACAGTATATAACACAGGGAACAACCCGGATCGAGCAGGAGAATAACATCAGCACTGCACTGGATCATGGCATCCGATGGGTCCAGGTGCGATGGAAAAATGCATCACCGGAAGAATTGATGAGCCTTTGTGAAACTTCTAAACGGCTATGCTCGGATTATGGCGCTGTATGCATCGTCAATGATCATGTCCAGGTTGCCAGGCAGATAGACGCTGATGGCGTTCATTTAGGCTTGGAAGACCAGTCGGTAGCATCAGCAACGCATATTTTGGGTCATGATAAGATCATCGGCGGGACTGCAAATACAGCGGCAGATGTTGTACAGAGAATACAGGAAGGCTGTGACTATATCGGTCTGGGACCATTGCGGTTCACGGCTACCAAAGAAAAGCTAAGCCCGGTCTTAGGTTTCAAAGGCTATTTTGAAATCATACATGAATTGCAGTCGGAGGAAATAGAAATCCCGAAGATTTTCGCCATCGGAGGAATTACCCTTGACGATATTGAATTTTTACTGCCAGCAGGCATTTACGGAGTAGCTGTTTCAGGGCAGATTACCCAGAACCCATCACTAATAAGCCAATTTAAAACAGCGTTACAATGAAAACCCCAAATTTAACCATAGCAGGGCGCACCTTCAGTTCCAGGCTTTTCCTGGGAACCGGAAAGTTCGGAAGTCCTGAAATCATGACTCAATCCATCATAGCATCAGAATCACAAATGGTCACTATGGCATTGAAGAGAATTGATGCCGCTTCTGCGGAAGATGATGACCTGCTTGCCGCACTACAGCCTGCCAACATCCATCTGCTGCCCAATACTTCCGGAGCCCGAACTGCTCAGGAAGCAGTACTGGCAGCACAACTGGCCAGGGAAGCATTGGAAACGGACTGGGTAAAGCTGGAAATCCACCCGGATCCGAAATACCTGTTGCCCGATCCTATTGAAACCCTCTACGCTACAGAGGAACTGGCCAGACTCGGATTTGTGGTCATGCCATATATCCATGCCGATCCGGTGCTGTGCAAACGGCTGGAAGATGCCGGAACAGCCGTAGTCATGCCATTAGGCGCACCTATCGGAACGAATAAAGGACTGCGGACAATGGATTTCCTGGAAATTATTATCAGCCAGAGCCGGGTTCCGGTGGTGGTAGATGCCGGGATTGGAGCACCTTCAGATGCAGCCAAGGCTATGGAAATGGGCGTCGATGCCGTATTGGTGAATACTGCCATTGCCGTAGCGGCAGATCCTGTTCAGATGGCTGTGGCTTTTAAAGAAGGCGTTATTGCAGGGAGACGGGCGTTTGAATCCGGTTTAGGAGCTGTCTCCCACCATGCCGAAGCCTCAAGTCCGCTGACCTCTTTTTTATTTGAATGACGATGAATAGTTTTATAGATGTTTTTGAACAGTATTCATGGGACCAGGTACGCCGGAGGCTGGACAAAGTAACCCTTCAGGATGTAGAAAGGAGTCTTTGTAAACAACAAAGGAGCCTGGATGATTTCATCAATCTGATTTCGCCGGCGGCATCCGTCAAGCTGGAAACTATGGCGAAGCTGGCGCAGCAGCTTACCCGGAAGCGGTTCGGGAAAACCATCCAGCTGTATGCCCCGTTGTACCTCAGCAATGAGTGCCAGAACATCTGTACCTATTGTGGTTTTAGCCTGGATAATTCTATTAAACGGAAAACCCTCTCTGATACAGAACTTATGATTGAAGCGACGGTTTTAAAATCAATGGGTGTAAACTATGTATTGCTGGTGAGCGGAGAAGCCAATAAGACCGTTGGGGTCAGCTATTTTCTAAATGCAATAAAGTTATTAAGGCCGCATTTTGCTAATATTTCCATCGAAGTTCAGCCATTGTCGGAAGAAGAATATTGTTTGCTTCATGATGCGGGAGTGAATGCCGTTCTGGTGTATCAGGAAACTTACCATCAGGAAGTATACAAAGAATACCATCCGAAAGGCAAAAAATCAAACTTCAACTTCCGGCTTGATACTCCGGACCGTGTCGGAAGGGCAGGCATACATAAAATCGGACTAGGCGTACTGCTTGGCCTGGAAGACTGGAGGGTAGACAGCTTTTTCAATGCGCTCCATATCGATTACCTTCAGAAACAGTACTGGAAGTCCAGGTTTTCGGTATCATTTCCAAGGCTCCGGCCCGCAGAGGGAATTATTGAACCGAATTTTATCATGTCTGATAAAGATTTATTACAGTTAATATGTGCCTACCGCATCTGGAATGAAGACCTGGAGATTTCCATTTCTACCCGGGAAAATGAAACCTTCAGGAATCATATCGTCTCATTGGGAGCGACCGCTATGAGCGCCGCTTCCAAAACCAATCCAGGCGGTTATGCCGTAGACAAAGAATCCCTGGAACAGTTTGAAACCAGTGATGAAAGAAGCATGGAAGACATAAGGGCCATGATCAGGAATGCCGGTTATGACCCGGTTATGAAAGACTGGGATGCCGTTTACAGCGGAATTCAATCAACCACAACTATGAACAATGAATAACGAAGACCGGTTTTCCCGGTACAGCCGGCAGATATTTATAGAAGAGATTGGTTTAGAAGGACAGAAGAAAATAATGAATGCTAAAGTCCTGGTAATAGGTGCAGGAGGACTGGCCAGCCCGGTTATCCAGTACCTGGCTGCAGCAGGAACCGGTATATTGGGCGTAATGGATTTTGATACAGTGGAGCTGCATAATTTGAACCGGCAGGTAGTCCATACGGAACATTCTGTCGGCATGGCCAAAGTGGAAAGTGCAAGACAATTCGTTAAAAGCCTGAACCATCAGGTGAATTTTACCGGACATTACCTGAAAATAGATAATACCAATGCAGAGGAACTTATTTCACGCTATGACATCATAGTTGACGGGTCCGATAATTTCAGAACAAGATATTTAATCAATGATATCTGCGTAAAGCTGGGAAAGCCTCTTGTTTATGGAAGCATTCTCGGGTTTTCCGGACAGGTTGCGGTTTTTAATTGTCAGGGCAGCCGGAACCTCAGGGATATTTTTCCGGAACCGCCTTCCGATGAATATATTCCCGACTGTGACAGTCTGGGCGTATTGGGTGCTTTACCGGGAATCGTGGGAAGCATGATGGCTAATTTAGCATTGGAAATAATGACGGACCTTCCGGTGCCTGTCAATAAGCTGACTTTGATTAATACCTTCAACTGGACTTTTCAGACGGTCGATTTTTAGGCAGAAATCATGTTGACCGAAATATCAATCAGATCAATAGTTTAGAGAAGGAGAATTGAATGTCGGAAATTCTGTATATCAATCTTAAGGTTAGGAGTTTCCAATAGGTATTATTTGTAATCCCAATTTTTATTCTATTTTTTCACGCAAAGTTTGCTTTTCCTCTGCACATGCCCAGAAGGCAAAGAAAGGATCAGCAGGCTGATCTGATGAAGCGCAAGACTAATCCGTCTGCTTCATCAGCGGCTTTACCGCACCGCTTTGCTACCTTTAAAAAATTTTTGCTTTGTTCCGGAGGAACAATATGTGAAGCAGATTTTCTTAACTGTTAAGTCCTGCAACCAGGTTAATGGTAAGCGCCACTACAAAAGTATTCATGAAGAAAGCGAGCAGCCCGTGGATCATCGTTATTTTTCTTAAATTCCTTGATGTAATGCTCACATCAGAGACCTGGAATGTACAGCCCATACAGAACGAATAGTAAGCGAAATCCAGATAGTCAGGATGGTACATTTCGTTTTTATCTTCTGTCGGAAACTCCAGTCCGCCAATTTCCTTTTTTTTTCCTGACGTATCCTCATCATAGTATTCCCGGGCATAATGAAAGATATATTGGGTCTGCACCATGATCCAGGACAGGATTATAGCCCCGAGAACAGCCGGCAGAAAATAGATTTCTTTCTGCACTCCCTTATCTTTGGAAGTAACCAGGAAAAAGATGGCAAACATGCTTGCTAAAGATGCGACTATAATGGTCGTAAAAACAAAAAATGCATTTCCGTCATCTGCCCTGGCTTTTTTACGGATGTCGTCCACTTTCCTGTGGAGAATAACCTGCCAGTCCAGAAACAGAAAAACCACAGAAAATGCAAGCCAGCAGAAAATGAGAATGATCAGTGGCTTAAGGTCCAGCCTGAAGGTTAGAAAGAAAACCAGCACGGCAGCCAGAAGGCTTATAATACCCCTTTTCAGAGGGCTTATCTTTAGAAAAAAGCGTTCCTTGGTCTTGTTTTTTGTCATGCAGAATTTTCTTTAAAAATAAAGAAAAATGTCTCTCATTGCATAGGCTGATACGGATATTAAGATTTTTTTAATGGCATCATAGGATTTTCGGGATTATACGATAAACCCCCTTAATTTCTTCAATTAAAGGGGTTTACTTTTTCTGTTATCTGAATCTTTTTACTGTCCCTGCGGCATCACTCCGCCGGTATCTTCTTTTTTAGTCTGGTTCAGGATATTCTGATCTTCCTTAGCCAGTTTGTTCTTCGTCGGGATCTTGTAGTTGATGGAAAGACCGAAGTTCCTCGTATCATATTTATTCCTCATGTATACCGTTTCTCCATATGGCGGATTGGAACGGACCTGCATCACCTGCCCGTTAAAGATATCATTCGCGAAAACGGAAACCGTAAGCCGGTTATCCATGAATTTCTTCGTTAACGTGAGGTCGAAGGAATTATTGAACGGTTTTTCTGCCGTAAAATAAAAGTATCCTGCTTTAGGCGTCAGGTAACTGTAATTGGCCGTTAGCTTGATGTCTTTCGGAAGAATGATCTGGGTCATGATGTTGAAGATCCAGAACCCCCTGTTGTTCAGGTTGTCGATGTCATGCTTCTGATAGCCGGCATACAGGTACATAAAGTTGATCTTATCCGGATTGAAGTCAAACTTCATAATCTCGCTGAGCGGCTTGCTGAAAATCATGAAGGGAACAGGAAGGCCGACATTGAAGTTATGAATCGTCATATTGGCGATATTGATCTGCTCATTATACAGGTTTTTGCCGTCTTTCCGGATGATCTGGGCGACCTGATTTTTAGCGGAGCTTACGTTATACCCGATAAATGCATAATCGAATGCAGAAATCTTCATTTCATAATTGTTGAAGATCGTCGGCTGAAGATTCGGGTTTCCGGTTACCTGGGTATTCGGTCCCTGGAAAGTTGTGTTATTCGGGTTCAGGGCAGAAATGCTCGGCAGGCTGATCTTTTTGTTGTAATTGGCGGTAATATGTACCTGGCTCATCAGGTTGTACTGCACGCTTGCATTGGGGAAGAACTTAAACTTGTTGAACGGGATCAAATCTTTCTGGACAATGGATGCTGTACTGTCAATTCTTCTGGTTACCCCGCTGATATCGTAGTTTTCCGCCCTTGTTCCCAGAATAAAGTCGAATTTCTTCAGCTTAGCCTGGAATTCCAGGTAAGTGGATGCGGTCTGCCGCTGATATTCCAGGTTGGTAATCCCGAAGCTCTCCGTATCGAAATTCTGCTTTTCATACAATCCGCCTGCACTTACTTTTCCGCCGTCCATGATCTTGATCGGCTGGGAATAATCGATTTTGAAATTGGCCACCCTCATATCGGAATTGTTGCTCAGGACTCTTCCGGGTGCATTGGGAATCGGCTGCCCGTCTGAAAACTGACCGAGGCGGAAAATATTATCCTGGTCAAACTTGCTGTCGGATTTGGTATAGCCGAACTGGAAATCAAGCTTCTGTGCCTTATCTGAAAAACGTTTCTGATAAGTCACTACCGCTTCCTGCCTCAGGTTATTGGTGTAGGTGGCATCCGATGTATTGAAGTTGAAGTCCCTGTAAACATATTCCTGGGGATTGGTGTTGGGAATAGCTTGTTTCTGTTCGCCTTCCCCGTTACTTAAGGTATAATTGCTGTTTCTGTTGTGGTAAATATCGTAGTTTAATAAGAGCCTGTCCTGCCCAAGATCAAAAGTCAGCCCCGATTTGGCAAAATATCCGCGTCCGAAGCGGTCTGTATTGCTTAAAAGCAATCCGTTCTGGTCGGTATTCAGCATGCTTTCACGGTAATTCTGGCCTACATTCAGCTGCCATCCGAAAAACTTGTTCCGGGCATTTAAATTGAGTGAGTTGGTTGTGCGGCTCCTGAATTTGTCATAATTCGTGAAGGAATAGTTTCCGGAATAGGTCGCCGTTAAATATTTATTCGCATTCTTATTCGTAATGATATTCATGATAGCACCGCCGGAAGTTGCAGGGAATTCGGCTCCGGGCTGGGTGATCACTTCAATACGGTCTACGGAATTGGCCGGCATGCCTTCCAGGAAAGAATTGAGTTCGTTGGAAGTAATGTTCAGCGGCCTTCCGTTGAGGTACACATCAAGGACTTTTCCCTGGTACATCATCCCTGCAATATCAGTGGATACCAATCCGGGAAGCTTTTTGATGCCTTCCAGGACATTCCCGTTATTCAGCTGCGGCTGTTCCGAAAAATCAAAAATCGTACGGTCTGCTCTCTGCTCAACTGCTTTTTTAGTTTTGGTAATCGTTACCCCTTCAATTTGCTTTTCCTTTACCTGATTGCTGGTTTTTTCCTGAGCGGAAACCATAACTGCTCCCAGAAACGCCAAAGTAATAATAATTTTTTTCATATCGCTTTCTACTGTCCTATTAGACACAGAAAAGCGGTTTTTGTTACAATAATTTACTGAGCCCTTTCTTTTTCTTCAAATCTGATGTTCTTTTTGCGGATGCTTTTCTTCTGTCCGAAATTGTAGTTAACGCTTAACCGGAAGCTCCTGCCGTCCCAGTAATTGTTCATATGGTATAAACGGTCTGTGAAGTAAATATCTCCCCGGGAACGTTGGGCAAAGATATTGGTAACGGCTGCATTGATCTGGAGCTGCTTATCCATCAGCGAAACTTTAAAACCTGATGAGAGATTGGAAAAGTTGTAAAGGAAAAGTTTACACTCCTGTCGGGGAGATTCTGTTAAAGACCAGATGCTGCACTTTTACCTTTTGAATTTCAAAAACGACCGGAAGAAAGATGTGGTTTCAGGTATCGGGATCGAAAATGTAAAGAAGAGGCTGGAAATCCTGTATCCTAACAAGTATACGCTGGCCATTGACGAGTCTGAAACGGAATTTATTGTAGATTTAACCATTGATTTAAGAGATGGAAAAAATTAAATGCATTATTATGGATGACGAGCCTCTGGCTATATCGCTGGAGAGCTATGTGCGGAACGTTCCTTTTCTTGAGCTTGTTTTTTCTGCAGAAAATCCCATAACAGCCTTGGAATACATTCAGAACCATCCGTCAGACCTTATTTTTCTGGACATCCAGATGCCTGAGCTCACCGGAATCAATTTCATGAAAATCCTTGGGGACAGGAAAAAATATATTTTAACAACAGCTTATTCCGAATATGCATTGGAAGGCTATGAGCACAACATCATTGATTATCTGCTGAAACCTGTCTCTTTTGAGCGGTTTTACAAAAGTGCCATGAAAGCCCAGCAAAGAATCGTGACCGTAGAAAGTAAAACAGGGAAGCACTTTTTTGTCAAATGTTCCGGTCAGCAGCATAGGATTAATTTCGAAGAGATCCTGTATGAGGAAAGCATCAAAGATTATGTGAATATCCGTACCGAAACACAGGAATATATTGTGCTGGACACCCTGAAATTCATGGAAAGCCAGCTGCCGGAATCTTCTTTCGCCCGCATCCATAAGTCTTTTATCGTGAACCTGGATCGTATCAAAAGTATAGGATCCAGGAATGTTACCCTTTTATCAGATCAGGAGATCCCGGTAGGTGAAAGCTACCGGACCGGCTTCCTGCAACGGCTGAAATAAAAAAAGCAACCTCAGATTGAAGTTGCTTTTCTATGATTAATCGATCTAACAATTAATTCTGTTTTTCCTGTCTTTTGATCAGGTTCAGGGCAGAACCTGCTTTGAACCATTCGATCTGCTGATCATTATAAGTATGATTGGCAATTACAGTATCTTTAGTTCCGTCCGCATGAACGAATTCTAATGTCAGTTGTTTACCAGGAGCAAACTGATCCAGATCAAGGAAGTTTACGGTATCGTCTTCCAGGATTTTATCATAATCTGCTTCGTTGGCAAAAGTAAGGCCTAACATTCCCTGCTTTTTAAGGTTGGTTTCGTGGATTCTGGCAAATGATTTCACCAATACCGCTTTCACCCCTAAATGTCTGGGTTCCATGGCAGCGTGCTCCCTTGAAGAACCTTCTCCATAGTTCTGGTCTCCCACAACAATAGACGGGATGTGTGCTGCTTTGTAAGCTCTCTGTACGGCAGGAACTTCACCGTATTCACCGGTTAACTGGTTTTTAACATGGTTGGTTTCCATATTATAAGCGTTAACGGCACCAATCAGCATGTTGTTGGAAATGTTATCCAGGTGACCTCTGTATTTCAGCCATGGACCTGCCATAGAAATGTGGTCTGTGGTACATTTTCCGAAAGCCTTGATCAGTACTTTGGCACCTTCGATATTTTTACCGTCCCAAGCCGGGAATTCTTCCAGCAGCTGAAGCCTGTCTGAAGTAGGGCTTACATTAACCACTACCTGGGATCCGTCTTCAGAAGGAGCCTGGTATCCGTTATCTTCTACTGCAAATCCTCTTGAAGGGAGTTCAGAACCGTTAGGCTCATTCAGCCTTACCTGTTCTCCGGATTCCGTTGTTAATGTATCGGTAATCGGGTTAAAATCCAGTCTTCCTGAAATCGCTACTGCAGCCACCATTTCCGGTGAAGCTACAAAAGCGTGGGTATTCGGGTTACCGTCTGCTCTTTTCGCAAAGTTTCTGTTGAAAGAGTGGATAATGGAGTTTTTCTCTCCTTTTTCAGCACCTTCTCTGTCCCACTGACCGATACAAGGTCCGCAGGCATTGGTAAAGATCCGTGCATTTTCAAATTTTCTGAAAGAGTCCAGGAATCCGTCTCTTTCAGCAGTATATTTTACCTGTTCAGAACCAGGGTTGATTCCCAGGATCGCTTTAGGTTTTACCCCTTTTGCAACCGCATCTTCAACGATGGAAGCCGCTCTGGACAAGTCTTCATAAGATGAGTTGGTACAAGACCCGATCAGTGCCCATTCTACTTCAATCGGCCATCCGTTAGCTTCCGCTTTCGCTCTGAATTCAGAAACAGGGGTTGCCAGATCCGGCGTGAAAGGTCCGTTCAGGTGAGGAGCCAGTTCAGAAAGGTTGATTTCGATTAACTGATCAAAATACTGCTCAGGATTAGCATATACTTCAGCATCACCGGTTAAGTGCTCGGCAATCTGGTCTGCAGCATCTACCACATCCTGTCTTCCTGTAGCGGCAAGGTATCTTCTCATGGAATCATCATACCCGAAAGTGGACGTAGTGGCACCTACTTCAGCACCCATATTACAGATCGTTCCTTTTCCGGTTGCAGAAAGGGATTCCGCCCCTTCACCGAAATATTCCACGATGCATCCGGTTCCTCCTTTTACGGTAAGGATTCCGGCAACTTTAAGGATAACGTCTTTTGCAGAGGTCCATCCGTTCATTTTACCGGTTAATTTTACCCCGATCAGTTTAGGCATTTTAAGTTCCCATGCCATTCCTGCCATTACATCTACAGCATCTGCACCTCCTACACCAATAGCAACCATTCCCAGACCGCCAGCGTTTACTGTGTGGGAGTCGGTACCGATCATCATCCCTCCTGGGAAAGCATAGTTCTCAAGCACCACCTGGTGAATGATTCCTGCACCCGGCTTCCAGAAGCCGATTCCGTATTTATCACAAACAGAACTCAGGAAGTTGAACACTTCGGAATTCTTATTGATCCCTTCCTGTAAATCTTTGTCAGCACCTACTTTAGCCTGGATAAGGTGGTCTGCGTGAGCCGTTGACGGCACAGCCACTTTGGTTTTCCCGGCCTGCATAAACTGGAGAAGAGCCATTTGTGCAGTTGCATCCTGCATCGCTACTCTGTCCGGCGCAAAATCCACATACGAGTTCCCTCTTTCATAAGCCTGTGTAGCATTACCCTCCCAAAGGTGAGCATATAATATTTTTTCTGATAATGTAAGAGGTTTTCCCACTGCCTGTCTTGCCGCAGCAATCCTTTCAGGGTAACGCTCGTACACTTTCTTGATCATATCAATATCAAATGTCATATCTCAAACGTTTTAAAATTATCAAACAATTAAAATTGTCTTCAAAATTACGAAATTTTACTATTTTATAAGAACGAAATTATTTAGATTCTTTATAAATAGGAATTTTATAGATTCTATTTTTGGTTGTACTTTTGCATGAAAATGCTGAATATGAAAAATGCAGTTAATTTATTTTGTCTTGTAATCTCCTGTTTTGTTTTCTCCCAGAGTAAACAGATTAAAAAAAATCCGGTCAGCAAAACTTCAAAAGCATCCGTTAAAAAAGCGCCGGCTGCGCCTGTTTTGGATCTTCCTGTGGTCAACAGCGAGCTTCCGGTGCTGATTCCGAAGAAGAAAGACGGGAAATTCGGGTATGTGAACCAGAACGGGAAATTTATCATTACCCCTGAATATCATATCGCCGTATTCTTTTATGAAGACTGTAACCTGCTGAATTCTCCCAATGAGAAAGTAAGGAAGTTCGGCACCAATGAGTATGCTACCGTAGAAAAAGATATGATTTCCTACAGGATCAACCAGGCCGGAAAAAGGGTATACCAGTTCAAAGATTCGGATATTGCTAAATGCAAACCTGTGGAATACAATCAGCAGCTGTATCAGGCGTATGTGCTGAATGGCTTTTACGGGATCATTGAGAAGCAAAAGTTTGCCAATGCGGCAGATTACCGGGATTACCAGATCTATCCCCAATACCAGTACCTGTTTATCCTGGAAGGTGATGATGTCGCCAACCCGATGATTATTGCCTCCTACAATGATAAATTTGGGGTAATCGATGTCCATAATAAGGTAATCATCCCATTTGAATATGATGATATCAAACGCAATTTCAGCTGGAAGCTCGGGCATATGTTTGAAGTGTCCAAAGACAGCAAAAATTATTATTACGTAGATTCCAACAATAAAACGTACTGATAAATATATTTTAAGGTCCGATCTCATGAGCTATAGTAAACCCGCATAGATTCAGCAGCCCTTTCACAAATTTTTCGTACTTTCGCAGTCTGAAATAAAGGGGTGCTGTAAAAGGCTGAGATGATACCCAATGAACCTGGAACGGATAATGCTGTTTAGGGAAATTAAATAAGCAATAGGTAATAAGGAGTGAATCGTAAAATATTCCTGTTACCGGTTACTCATTACTCATCATAACTTACCCCTTTTATTCATTAAATGTTAAAATTTATAGAATGAAAGGATTTATTTTTTTAGGCCTTACCGCAAGTGCCATGGGCTTTGCACAGGTCCAGAACAGGGACACCCTGAAAACCGGGGAAATAGAAGCAGTTAATTTTACCAAAAGACTTCCTGTAGCCAAAGAAATTATCAATGTCCAGAAAGACCTGGACAGCCGGAATCTGGGACAGGACCTGCCGTTTTTGCTAAAGAACCAGACTTCGGTGATTTCAACATCGGATGCCGGAAACGGAGTGGGTTACACAGGATTCAGGATCCGGGGTGTTTCCGGGACAGGAATCAACGTGATGATGAACGGCGTACCGTACAATGATTCCGAAAGCCAGGGTACGTTCTTCGTTAATGTGCCGGACCTTACCAGTTCTGCATCCCAGATTGTGATCCAGCGGGGAGTAGGAACTTCCAACAATGGAGCCGCAGCATTCGGTGCCAGTATCAATGTGATTTCCAAAGATCCGGAAGAAAAATTTTACGTAAAAACGGATGACAGCTACGGTTCATTCAATACCTATAAATATTCTGCGGAAGCCGGTTCAGGAAAATTCTGGAAAAACAGGCTTTCCGTCATGGGGCGGTATACCAATATCCATTCGGATGGATATATAGACCGGGCTTTTTCGGATCTGCATTCCTACAATTTCACGGCGCTCTTTGAGGAGGGCAAAACCAGGATCAGGCTGATGGCTTTCGGAGGAAAGGAGAAAACCTATCAGGCGTGGAACGGGATCGACAGGAAAACATGGGAAACCAATCCGAGATTCAACTATTCAGGTGCGATCTACGATGCCGACTGGAAAAACATTACCGGGTTTTATGATAATGAAACGGATAATTACAGGCAGAGCCACTACCAGTTGCTCTGGCAGCAGGAATTCAATGACCGGTGGAACCTGGAAACAACCCTACATTACACCAAAGGAAAAGGCTATTATGAGAATTACAAACAGGGAGATCCTTTTGCACGGTACAACTTGCCGGATTTCATGAATAACGGCCAGGTAGAGCAATACTCCGATTTTATCCGTAAGAAATGGCTGAACAATGATTTCTACGGAATCGTTTCTACTTTATACGGGAAATTTGATAACCTGGACCTGAATTTCGGAGTCGTAGGAAACCAGTATTACGGGAGGCATTTCGGAAATGTGACCGGAGTATTTTATCCTCAGATCGATGAGCATGAATACTACCGGAACCGTTCAGTTAAAAATGAGGTGGCCGGGTTTGCCAAAGCATTATATCGGGTGAACGATTTTGAATTCTTCGGAGACCTGCAGCTGAGAAATGTCGATTACGATACCCGGATCCTGCAGGCAGGAGACGATGAAGGAGCAGACCTGAATAAAAGCTGGCTGTTCTTCAACCCGAAAATGGGGATCAATTACCGCATCGGCAATGGAAAAATCTTCATTTCCTATGCCCACGCCCACCGCGAGCCGAACAGGGATGACCTGATGGCTAATTACAACGTTCTGGCAGAAAAACTGCATGATTATGAAGCCGGTTTTGAAAAGCAGATCGGGATATTTTCCCTTACCGCTAATCTTTACTATATGTACTATGTCAACCAGCTCGTACTTAACGGAGAGCTGAATAATGTCGGGGCATTCATCAGGACCAATTCCGGTAAAAGCTACAGGAGAGGAATAGAAGTGGGAACACTGGCCAAGCTTTCGAAACAATGGGAGCTTTCCGGGAATTTCAGTGCAAGCCAGAACAGGAACCTGGATTTTAAAATGGAAGACGGAGCAGCAGTAAGGGACCTTGGAAATACCCAGATTTCGTTTTCTCCGGATCTTATTGCCAATCTGAATGTGAAATTCAACCCGGATGAGCACTTCCGGCTGGCCCTGATCAATCAATATGTCGGAAGGCAGTACCTGGATAATACCGGAAATGATGATCTCCGCCTGAATGATTATTTCCTGATGGATTTCAATGCGCAGTACCAGTTTAAAATCAAAAATAATGATATCGCCCTGAAACTGCTGGTCAACAATATCTTCAACCGCAAATATGTGAATAACGGTGCGGTATGGGACGGACAGCCGTATTATTTTTCACAGGCAGGTACCAATTTTATGTTCGGGATCAGCTGGAAAATTCAGTAAAAGCTTTATAAAGAAAATTTTTTTAAACCAAATCTTTTTGCAAATAGTACCGAAGGTACACCATAAAGGCTGCTTTTGCAGTCTTTTTTCATGGCAATAAATCATCCGAAAAGTCATGAAAAAGTTATAAATTTGCTGCCAAATGAATATATCTGCTTACATTTTAGAATATCTGAAACAATTTGGTTCTGTTACAGTTCCGGGTTTTGGCGTTTTTTCACTCGGAAAATCAAAAGCCATCATCAACTCGGAAAACGGGAGTATCCTTCCGCCGGCAAGCCAGATTGCATTCGTCTTTAATGATGAGGTGAAGTCTGATGACCTTTCAGCTTTTATAAGCGCTCAGGAACAGCGTTCTCCCCAGGCTGCGGCTACCGATCTGAAAATACAGACGGATTTCTGGAAAAAGAAGCTTCAGGCGGAACATCAGCTGGAAATCCAACACCTTGGAACAGCTTTCCTGGATAATGGAACGGTAAGTTTCAAAGGGAACCGACTGGCGGCAGACCATCCGGATTTTTACGGACTGGAAGAAATTATCCTTTCGGACATCCACAATGCGCCGGAGAAAAAAGCACTTCCGGCAAACCCTGAAAAAGATTACAGGCTTAAGAAATCCATCCTCTGGATCTTTTTGCTGATTATTCCGGTTCTGGGGCTCATCTATCTGGCCTATGCCCAGAGCGATCTTCTGTTTGGCAAGAAATCATTCAATGATGTTTCGGTACAGACCAAAACCCACAGGATTGTGGAAGATACCATAAAAATACAGGTTCATGCACCGCAGATCGCAGATACGCTGAAAAAAGATTCGCTCAAGAAGGATTCAGCAATACTGCCTGCGGCAAAGAATGTTAATACCAAGACAAAAACCACTAAGGCTACATGGCAAAAATAAAAAAAGCGTCAGATTCCCTGACGGTGATGACCAATATCGTTCTTCCGAATGAAACCAACTCTTTAAGAAACCTTTTCGGCGGCGAGCTTCTGGCTAAAATGGACCGTTGCGCGTCTATTTCTGCCGCCAGGCATTGCGAAAGAAGGGTAGTAACGGCTTCCGTAAACCACGTTTCCTTTAACCACCCGATTCCCGAAGGCGGCGTTGTCGTGCTGGAATCCAAAGTGTCCCGGGCATTTTCCACTTCCATGGAAGTATATGTGGATGTGTGGCTGGATGACCCGATCAACCAGAAAAAAGTACATACCAATGAAGGGATTTACACTTTTGTGGCTGTAGACGAATTCAACCGTCCGATCCCGATCCCGGAAATGATCCCGGAAACCGAAGAAGAAAAGCTGAGGTATGCCGCTGCTTTCCGCAGGAAAGAACTTTCCCTAATCCTTTCCGGAAGAATGAAACCACTGGAATCAGTGGAGCTGAAGAAGCTGTTTCAGGAGCCTCAGGAACCTGCCGGAGATAAAAAGTAATTTCAGGCATTAAAATGCTCTCATCATGAAGAAATAAAGGTATGTAGGTTAGATGTCACTACAGATGCCGTTGTTTATTCATGGTGAGAGACCAAATAAATTCTTTCATCCGGGTAAGAATCCCATTCTGCTTATCACCCAAAATTCAGTTCATGAAAATTCTTTTGTTAGATAAAAACCATCCGCTGATCACTGCTCAGCTTTCAGAAAAAAACTTTTTACTGGAAGAGGATTTCACGTCTTCTTACGAAGAAGTGGGGCGGAAAATAGATCAGTATGACGGGATCATCATTCGGAGCAGGATTCCTCTGGACAAAAGCTTACTGGAAAAAGCACATAACCTGAAATTCATTGCCAGGGTAGGAGCCGGGATGGAAAATATCGATGTTGAAGCCGCTGCGGAACTGGGGATTCAGTTGATCAATTCCCCTGAAGGTAACCGGGATTCTGTAGCAGAACATGTTGTAGGAATGCTGCTGATCCTCATGAACCGCCTTTTCATTGCCTCTCAGGAAGTGAAAAGGGGGATCTGGCTCCGTGAAGAAAACAGGGGAGACGAGTTACTGGGTAAGACAGTAGGGCTCATCGGCTATGGCAATATGGGAAAAGCTACCGCGAAAAGGCTTTCCGGATTCGGATGCAGGGTTGTTTTTCATGACATCCTTCCCGGGCTTTCCGATGAATTTGCCAAACAAGTCAGTCTGGAAGAACTTCAGGATTCTGCGGACATCCTCAGCCTGCACATTCCGCTGACGGACCAGACCCGTTATCTGGTAAATGAAGCATTTATTGCAGGGATGCATAAAGATTTTTATTTCGTCAATACCGCACGAGGGAAAAACGTAGAGACTCAAAGCCTTGTCAGGGCTTTAGAGTCAGGAAAAGTGAAAGGAGCCTGCCTTGATGTGCTGGAATATGAAAAATCATCTTTTGAGAACCTGGAGGAAAATAATGAGGACCTTACGTATCTGCTGGAATCCGAGAAGGTCATTATTACGCCTCATATCGCAGGCTGGACCCATCAGAGCAAGGAAAAACTGGCCCAGGTGATCGTTGATAAAATATTGGCTTCCTTTAGCTAAATACAGGTACTGCTGTACGGAATTATTTGAAGAACGGCTGCTGCAGGCCTATGCTGATTTTAGGCGTCTGCCTTTATGAAGGAACTTATGTTAAATAATTCATAATATCCTGCTCAGATTTAAATTTATTTTGAGTTTTCATTAAATTGCCGCTCATTTTTTAGCCGTATGAAGAGTTTTAATTTTGTGTTTGTTCTCGCTGTTTCTTTGCTGCTTTCCTCCTGTAAAAAGAATGCAGAATCTAAAGAAACCGTCACCCAAAGCACAACCGATCTCCCGAATTACGGTACCGTAGATTTACAGAAGATTTTTACCCCAGCCGATGACCGGTTGCCCAATAAACCCGCTATTGTTCGGTATATTGACCAGTACTACAAAAAAGTCTGGGAACGAGGGAACCTGAGCGGAGGCCTTCTGGTGGCAAAAGGCGATGATATTCTGTACGAAAATTACCGGGGATTCGGAAGGGAAGGGCAGCAGATGCCCATCGGGAGAGATACCCCGATGCATGTGGCATCCGTTTCCAAGACCATGACTGCTATGGCCATGATGAAACTGATAGAAGCAGGTAAGATCAAACTTTCTGATCACCTTACCCAGTTTTTTCCTGGTTTTCCTTATCCTGATGTAACGGTAAAAAGCCTGCTGAGCCAGCGAAGCGGCCTGCCGAAATATGAATATTTCATCACAAAGATTCAGCCTGCCCCGCAGGAGCTTTCAAAAACCTTTATTACCAACCAGGATGTTTTGAATATGATCATTAAGTACAAGCCTGAACTGGCCCGGGAAACCGAAACCGGTTTTATGTACTGCAATACCAATTTTGCCTTACTGGCCCTATTGATTGAGAAGATTACCAAAATACCTTTTCCGCAGGCAATGAAAGAAATGGTCTTCACGCCGCTGAAAATGAACCATACCTATATTTTTCAGGAAAAAGACATTCCGGCAGCAGCACAGTCCTTTTATTACGGTGGGAACAGGTTATATCCGCTGGACCGGCTGGACCTGATCTACGGAGACAAAAATGTCTACACCACACCCAGGGACCTGCTGAATTTTTCAAAAGCAATGTTCTCCAAGAATTTCCTGAAGCCTGAACTGATGGAAATGGTTTTCACGCCCTACAGCAATGAAAAAGCGGGAATGAATAATTACGGCCTGGGTTTCAGGATGAAAATCTATGACAACGGCGAAAAGCTTACCTACCATAACGGATGGTGGCACGGGACCAATTCCGTATTTGCCCACCTGCTGAAATCCAAGGTAACCATCGTGGCGATCGGGAACTGTTATTCCAACAAAGTCTATTCGGCGCTGGCTTTATCCGGGCTTTTTGAGAACTTTCCACCGCAGCAGGACAAGCTTCACAGTGTGATGGATGATAACCGGGATACTTTAAACGGGCAGCGGGAGTTTTCTGGAGAATAATGTTTATTTTTGCCCAAACCTATTCATGAAAAGATTTTTTTTATTATTCCTCATCACGATACTCGTCCATTCCTGCGCACGGGTGGGATCTCCCGTGGGAGGCAAAAAAGATACGCTCGCACCTAAGTTCCTGGGATCCAATATTGATACGACCAGGATCAATGTGTCGCGGGACATCAGAGAACTCCGCCTGGATTTCGATGAATATGTAACCCTGAAAGATGTCAATAAGAATCTGATCATTTCTCCTCCGATCAAGAATATCAAGCGCATACTTCCTTCCAACATTGCCAATAAATTCGTCCTGATCCAGTGGACCGATACGTTACAGGCCAATACCACCTATAATTTTAATTTCGGGAATTCCATTGTAGATAATAATGAATCCAATGTGCTTCCTTACTTTAATTTTGCATTCTCCACCGGTGATAAGCTGGATGACCTGTACATCAGCGGGGAAGTCAAAGATGCGCTGGCTGCGAAAAAGCAGGCGAATGCCACTGAAAATAAACTGGTAGTAGGCCTGTATAAAGTTCAGGACACCATGAACTACAAACAGAAGCCTTATTACATCACCAAAGTGGATAACGACGGATATTATGAGCTGAATTACCTGTCGCCTGGCAAATACAGGATGATTGCATTTGATGATGAGAACGGAAATTCAGTCTATGATCCCGGAAAAGAAAAGGTAGGTTTCCTGAAAGAACCGGTAACGGTTGAACAATCTATTTCCGGACTTAACCTGAAAGTATACCCGTCTAAAAAGCCTTTGAAATATGGTGAAATGAAAGAAGTGCCGGGAGGAATCCTGATGACTTTTGAAGGAGCCCCGGAAAATGTGAAAGTACTTTCCCTCAACGACAAACTGCAGGATATCAAAGTGACGCACCGTCCGAAATCCGATTCGGTAAGGATTTGGTTTGATGCTGTAAAAAACAATGTCGGGCAGACCGCTAATGAAAACCTGAAATTCAGTTATGATGCGGATAAAAAGCAGGATACTGTTTCCGTGTTTTACAGGTATAATGCTAAGAGTGCTATGACGCTGGACAGTGATAATGGCGGCGCACTGATCCCTCCGAAAGCTGATTTTAAAATGGCATCCAATTACATTATAGATAAGATCGAACCTGAAAAATGGACGCTGAGGATAGCCGGTGACAGTATTAATCAGCAGCAGTTTACTGCGGTTATTTCGCAGACCAACCCATATCAGATTATGGTAAAGTCGGATTTCGTGATCGGGAAAAAATACCAGCTTACCGTACCCAAAGAAACGGTTTCTTCATTCTATGCCAGGAATCCTCAGTCCAAGCGTTTCGATTTTGAAATCGATAAAGCGGATAATTACGGAAGCCTGACGCTCACATTGCAGAATGCCCCGGCTTCCAGCTATTGGATCCAGCTGCTGGATGCTTCAGATAAGGTGGTTTACCAGAAGTACACCAAAGGAGACCGGGTCCGGTTTGATATTCTCAAGCCGTCAGAATATATTGTCCGTATCCTTGCCGATA
This sequence comes from uncultured Chryseobacterium sp., assembly GCA_913775525.1. Classification (GTDB taxonomy): domain Bacteria; phylum Bacteroidota; class Bacteroidia; order Flavobacteriales; family Weeksellaceae; genus Chryseobacterium. The sequence continues at coordinate 80,363 of CAJYLH010000044.1, read as the reverse complement.
ACAATGGGAACGGATACTGGGATGAAGCTGATTTCCAGAATCAGGTCTTTGCCGAAGATGCTTATACCTATTACAAGACCGTGGTGATCAGACCGCTTTGGGATACCAATGAATCCTGGGATCTGAACGATACCAGAAGCCTGGAAAATCCGAAAGGAACTTCCGCTACCGGTACAGAGACCGCGGTACCGGCAAATACAAATCCTGCTGCAAACCCTCCGGCACCGGTACAAAGCAATAAGGAAATGAAAACAACAACGGAACTTCTGAAACCCGTGCGCTAATGAAAACGGCAAAAAAAGTACTGTTCTGGTCACTCATCATATTCGTGGTCATCCAGTTTATACCGGTCAACCGCGTCAATCCGCCGGTGAAAAAAGCTGAGAACTTTGTTGAAGTAAAAAACACACCGGACAAGATCAGAGTTCTGCTCAAAAATGCCTGTTACGACTGCCATTCCAATGAAACGGTGTATCCTAAGTATGCCTTTATAGCACCGGTATCATGGTCTGTAAAAAGCCATATTGATGAAGGAAGGGAGCATCTGAACTTTTCAGTGTGGGAGACGTACAACAAGGACCTGAAAAAAAGTATGCTCAGCCATTCCATACAGACCCTGCAAAACAGGACCATGCCAATGCCCGGCTATATGGTGTACCATCCGGAAGCCAATCTTTCGGAAGCGGAAAGGACATTGCTGGAGCAGTATTTTGAAAATATGCTGACAACAGGATCGTATTAAGCAGCCGAGTGACAGGTGCAGATCTTATCAGGTCATAGTACATTATTTGTTCCGCAGGTACCTGCTGAAGAATGTCTTCTGGGAATCGAAAGCGAGATCTTCCTGTCTTAGCTGATCTACCGGAATCCATATACCCTCTGAAATTTCCGACAGTTCAATATTTTCCTCAAACTTTTCCTGGATCTCATATTCGTAAAAAAGATCGATGGTATTGTAATCAATGCCCTTATAGTGGTATACATTGGGCAGGCTGATAATATACCTCAGCCCGGAGGGATCAATATCAATATTCAGTTCTTCAGAAAGTTCCCTTTTACAGGTTTCCTCGGCACTTTCATGAGGGTCTACAAATCCTCCGGCAAGATCCAGCAGGCCCTTTGCGGGCTCCCGGTTCCTTCTGGTAAGATAAATCTCATCTCCGTGCCGGATGACTACCGCCACAGCTCCTGCGACATTATGGTAAAGCGTGAAGCTGCACTCTGTGCAGCTCCACTTTTTTTCACCGTCCCATTTCAGGGTTGTATGTCCGCATTCGGGGCAGTAGGATAATTTCTTCATTCCAGTACATTGGTATTTCTGGGATGGTAGGTCAGGATAACATCCCGTAATTCCTCTGTTTTAAGGCGGGTATAAATTTCTGTCGTCGTAATGCTGGAGTGCCCTAGCATTTCCTGTATATACCGCAGGTCTGCGCCGTTCTGCAATAGGTGGGTGGCAAAAGAATGCCGGAACGTATGCGGGGAAATTTTCTTGCTCACACCCGCTTTATCCGTCAGTTCCTTAATGATGAGGAAAACGATGACCCTGGACATGGAGGTGCCCCTGCTGTTCAGAAACAGCGTATCCTCATGTTTTTTATTCACCTTATTCTTACAGCGGACTTCCAGAATGTACGTTTTAAGAAGTTCTCCTGTATAATCTGCTAAAGGCACAAAACGGGTCTTGTTTCCCTTTCCGTTGATTTTGATGTAATTTTCCTTGAAATTGATATTGGATATCTTAAGGTCAATAAGTTCTGATACGCGCAGCCCGCACCCGTACAGCACCTCAACGATGCAGTGGTTTCTCCTGCCCAGATCCGTATTCATCTCAATGGCGCTGATGATTTTATTGATATCCGGAAGCGTCAGGGTGTCCGGGAGATACAAACCCAGTTTAGGGCCTTCCAGAAGGGCGGCCGGATTGTCTTCGCGGAACTCGTCCTCGTACAGGAATTTAAAGAATGCTTTGATAGAAGAAATCCATCTGGCCTGAGACCTTTCGCTGAATTTCTGTTTGGAAAGCTTAAAAATATATTCCTGAAGGTGTTCATACGTAATGGTTGCCGGAGATATATTCTCCAGGTCTTCCTCTGCGTACTCTTTTAATTTTCTGATGTCGCGTATGTACGCATCGAGCGTATTTTCTGAGAAGTTCCTCTCAAAGCGAAGAAAAATTTCAAAATCCTTAATTTTTTCATCCCAAGTCATTGTGTGTTATTTTTTTAGTTCAAAATCCGATATTTGTTCTATCTCAATCCCATGGCCTTTTAAAAATGATATTCCGTCATCATCGGAATATTCATTGATATAGACCAATCTGGTGATCCCCGCCTGCAGGATCAGCTTACTGCATTCTTTGCACGGCGATAGGGTAAGATATAAAGTGGCACCTTTGGCAGACTGTGTTGAGGCAGCCAGCTTCAGTATGGCATTGGCTTCTGCATGCAGGACATACCAGTGTGTTTTTCCCTCTGCATCTTCACAGCAGTTTTCAAATCCCGAAGGGGTTCCGTTATACCCGTCTGAAATAATCATACGGTCTTTTACAATCAGTGCGCCTACCTGTTTTCTTTTACAGTAGGACAGCTTTGCCCATTCCTGGGCCATTTTCAGATAAGCTTTATCAAACTTATTCATACAGCGGCATCATTTTTCCGAAATACATTAATCTTATGGTCGTCGTTTAGAAATTGGGCTTTCTCTTTTCCATGAAAGCGGAAACCCCTTCTTTCTTATCGTCAAGTTCAAAAAGTTCCCCGAAATATTTGATTTCGGCTTCAAAACCCTGGTCTGTACCTGAGAGATTAACAGCATGTATCGCTCTGGCAATCGCCATAGGGGAATTGCGTGCAACAGTCTGGGCCAACTCTTTGGTTTTATTCAGTAATTCCCCGATAGGGAATACTTCATTCACCAATCCTATTTCTTTGGCTCTTTGCGCAGGAATCATTTTTGCAGAAAAGATCATTTCATTAGCCATTCCTTTTCCTACCAGTTTAGGAAGCCTCTGCGTTCCGCCGTATCCGGGAATGAGCCCCAGGGTAACTTCCGGAAGGCCCAGTTTGGCATTGTCTGAAGCATAACGGATGTGGCATGCCATAGCCAGCTCAAGGCCGCCACCCAGGGCAAAGCCATTAACGGCGGCAATCACAGGACGTTTCATATTCTCAATAGCATTGAAAAGGACATGCTGCCCGTTCCTTGCCAGTTCTTCCGCTCTTTCCTGTCCGAAATCGCTGAACTCCTTAATATCAGCGCCGGCAACAAAGGATTTTTCTCCGCTTCCGGTAATGATTACGGCTCTGCAGTCCTTATTTTGATCGAGGTCTTTCAGTGCGGAACTTAGCTCCTGAATGGTTTTGGCATTCAGGGCATTAAGGCTTTCAGGCCTGTTGATGGTAATTACCGATACCGGTCCTTCATTATCCAGTAGAATATTCTCGTAGTTCATCTTGGTTATAATTACGATTGCAAATTAGAGATTTTTTATATAAAAAAAGGAAAAAATATAAGCTTTTTTCCTTTTTGATTGAATTATTTGATGCATACTTATTTCATATGATTCATCATATTGGCATCAATATTAACATTGAGCTTCGATGCCACTTTCATGCCGAGTTCAATATTAGCCCTGAAAAAGTGGCATAACTGACGGCTAATGATATCATTTCTCTTCGGTCCGCTGATGCCTTTCATGCTCTCTACAATATTATGCACCAAATGTTCACGGTCTTCCGAATTCATCGCTTTGGTATACAATAGCCCAGGCTGAGTATAATGGTCGTCATCATTTTCATTTCTGTTATAGCAGGCAACATGGGTACTGTCCAGCTCATACTCAAAGCTTTTGTAAGCAGGGTCCGGCTGGATGTCATCAAAGCTGTTCGGATGATAGTTCGGCTTGTCACCGTATTCTGAAGCATCTGCCATAAAACCGTCACGCTGGTAATTATGTACTGCAAAAGGGCATCGGTTGACTTCCAGCTGGTGGGCATTGACGCCTACGCGGTAACGGTGGGCATCCGGATAAGAGAACAGCCTTCCCTGGAGCATTTTGTCCGGTGAAAAACTGATGCCGTTGACCAGGTTGCTTGGGGAGAAGATAGACTGCTCCACATGGGCAAAATAATTGGCCGGGATTTCGTTCAGTTCCATTTCACCGACTTCGATTAACGGAAAATCGTCCTGGAACCAGACTTTGGTAATATCAAAAGGATTCCATCTGAATTCTCTGGCCTGTTCTTCGGTCATCACCTGGATGTACATCGTCCATTTCGGAAATTCACCGTTTTCAATGGCATTGCAAAGGTCTTCCTGAGCGAAATCCGGATTTTCACCGGCCATTTTTATCGCTTCTTCGTTGGTGAAGTTCTTAATGCCCTGTTTGGTTTTGAAATGGAATTTTACCCATGTCCGCTCATTGGCCGCATTGATCATAGAGAAGGTATGGGATCCGAAACCGTGCATATGCCGGAATCCGTACGGCGTACCGCGGTCTGACATCAGGATCAGTACCTGGTGCAGCGATTCCGGGCTCAGGCTCCAGAAATCCCACATCATGGTGGCACTTTTCAGGTTGGTTTTAGGAACCCTTTTCTGGGTGTGGATGAAATCCGGGAACTTCTTGGCATCTTTGATGAAAAAGACCGGAGTATTGTTTCCTACCAGGTCCCAGTTTCCGTCTTCCGTATAAAATTTGAGCGCAAAACCTCTCGGGTCCCTTGCCGTGTCCGCACTTCCTTTTTCTCCCCCCACGGTAGAAAAACGGGCGAACATCCTGCATGAGTTGCCTACTTGAGAAAATAATTTTGCTTTCGTGTATTTTGAAATATCATGGGTAACGGTAAAGGTACCGTAGGCGCCGCTTCCTTTGGCATGGACGATTCTTTCAGGAATTCTCTCTCTTACGAAATGCGCAAGGTTTTCCTGAAGAATGAAATCCTGAAGCAATACCGGGCCTCTGGGACCGGCGGTCTGAGAGTCCTGGTGCTCAAAATAAGGAGCCCCATTGCTTAATGTTAACTTTTTAGAATCCATATACTTATGATTTGTCTGATTGTTATCCCCCGTACACTGCAAAATGCACAGCATACAATTTATCAAATTTAGCTGAATTTTTAATTTCTTATGGCAAAAACATCATATCTTTGTCATAGATAATATTAATCAGATGAACATTCAGCAATTGGAATATCTTATCGCAGTGGATAAGTATAAACATTTTGGTAAAGCTGCTCAGGCCTGTTTTATTACCCAGCCTACATTGAGTGCCATGATACAGAAGTTTGAGGATGAACTGGATGTGAAGGTTTTCGACAGGACTACCCATCCCATCCGTACCACGGATGTAGGTCTTCAGATCATTGATCAGGCCAAGGTGATTATAGAGGCTGTCAATGAACTGAAAAATAAAGCCAACCTGCTGAACAATATTCTGGGGGGAACCATCAACATCGGGATCATTCCTACCGTTTCCTCTTTCATCCTGCCAACGGAAATTTTCAAATTCCTGAAGGATAATCCTAAAATCCAGATGAACGTTAAGGAAATGACCACCGATAACATCATCAGGGCCCTGAAATCGGGAGAGCTCGATGCCGGGATTATTTCCACACCATATGATACGGCTGATGAGTTCTATCAGGATTTCCTGTTCAATGAGGAACTGATGATCTACAGTTCGGATACCGAGGCCAATAAGAAAAATGCCTACATTATTCCGGAGGAGCTGAATGTGGAAAAAGTGTGGTTGCTGGAAGAAGGAAACTGCCTGAGAAACCAGTTTGAAAACATCTGCCATCTTAAAGAAAATACACTGAAGCCTAAAAACCTGGATTTCCTGGCTTCCAATATCCAGACCCTGGTGCATATGGTAGATAAAGTAGGAGGAATCAGTATCCTGCCGGAGCTTGCCTTAAGCCAGCTGTCAGAAGAGCAGGGGAAAAATGTGTTCCGTTTCAAAAAGCCTTTTCCATACAGGGAAATCAGCATCATCTATTATAAGCCTACCTTCAAGCAGAAGATTATCGATGAACTGTCCCATTCCATCAGGACTTCGCTGGAGAAAAAGCTGAACTATACCGAAAATCCGAAAGATTACGTCAGCATCAAGCCGCAGTAGGCTTTTCAGACCAGAAGGATCACTGATGCGGACCAACAAAAATATAATAAACGCGCAAAAATTTGAGTATTAAAAAAATAGTACTTAAATTTGCGCACGTTTACGAGGAAATTTGACCTGATTGCAACCTCTATAAAAAAAAGCTAAAACAGTATTCTTTTTTCAGCTTTCCGGGCCATGTATTCAGTTTTTTCCTCCCTACTTAATCTTAAAAACATAGAATAATATGTCTTATTTATTTACATCTGAATCCGTTTCAGAAGGACATCCGGATAAAATTGCCGATCAGATTTCCGATGCATTAATCGACCATTTTTTAGCTTACGATAAAAACTCAAAAGTAGCCTGTGAAACACTGGTCACTACCGGACAGGTAGTATTGGCAGGAGAAGTGAAGTCTGAAGCGTATCTTGATGTTCAGAGTATTGCAAGAGAGGTGATCAACGGTATCGGATATACCAAAGGTGAATACATGTTCAACGGGGATTCCTGTGGGGTGATTTCAGCGATCCATGAGCAGTCGCCGGATATCAACCAGGGGGTTGACAGATTGGTAAATGATGAGTCTTTTGAAGCCAAAGCCAATGCTCAGGGTGCCGGTGACCAGGGAATGATGTTCGGATATGCCACCAACGAGACCGCTAATTATATGCCTCTGGCCCTTGACCTTGCCCATACGATCCTGAAAGAGCTTTCTGCCATCAGAAGGGAAGGAAAAGAAATCGCTTACTTACGTCCGGATGCCAAAAGCCAGGTGACGATAGAATATTCTGACGACCACAGGCCGATCAGGATCGATTCGATTGTGGTATCTACCCAGCATGATGATTTCGGAGCTGAAGAAGAAATGCTGAATACCATCCGCGAAGACATTAAAAATATCCTGATCCCGAGAGTAGTGGCACAGCAGTCTGAAGAGATCAAAGCCTTATTCAACGATCAGATCAAGTACCATATCAATCCTACCGGTAAATTTGTTATCGGAGGTCCTCACGGAGATACCGGCCTTACCGGAAGAAAAATCATCGTGGATACTTACGGCGGAAAAGGCGCGCACGGAGGAGGAGCATTTTCCGGTAAAGACCCTTCAAAAGTAGATCGAAGTGCTGCTTATGCCACCAGGCATATTGCCAAGAATCTGGTAGCGGCAGGGGTGGCTGATGAGGTCCTGGTGCAGGTTTCTTATGCGATTGGTGTTGCTGAGCCTTGCGGACTGTACATCAATACATACGGAACGGCAAAAGTAGATCTTCACGACGGGGCAATTGCCGGGAAAGTGTCGGAAATTTTTGATCTTCGTCCGTATGCGATTGAACAGAACCTGAAACTGAGAAATCCTATTTATCAGGAAACAGCTTCTTACGGACACATGGGTAAAGAATACTACAAAGGTGACAAGACCTTTAATAAAGGACATAAAAACGAAATTACCCTGAAAGACCTGGAGTTCTTTACGTGGGAAAAGCTGGACAAAGTAGAGGAAATTAAAGCTGCTTTCGGTATTTAATCCTCCATTACACATAATTAGGCTGCTTTATCTGTCATAGATAAGGCAGTTTTTTTTTATTTTTACATTAAATAATAGTAAGATGATGAATTTCAGGGCGGCATTGACCGTACTCTCGATATTTTTTTTCAGCATTGCTGCCAAAGCGCAGTATACGGTGCATAAGATGATTCAGGTGGGTTATGCTTACCAGAACCAGAGTTTCGGGGAAGTAGGCGGAAGGCTGCTTTTCCTGAAGAATGATGATGTGATTTACAGGCTGGGAGGTTCTGCCCTGATGGGATCTGCCCGTGGTGAGTTTGCCATCATGCCGAAGCTTCAGGCAGATGTATTGCTGAATTTTGAAAGGAATGTAGATTTCTACCACTCCTATTATTTCCTGGCCGGTGCCGAAGGGACCAACAAATACATCGCCCCTAAGATCGGGGTAAGCATTTTCGGGATCCTGGATCTTACCGGAGGTTATGCTTTCCCTGTTGGAGATGCCCTCCTGAATGGAAAACAGATGAAAGGACTGAATATTAATTTCACACTAAATATCCCTACCACATTTATTCATGATATGTTTAAATAGGATTTTTTAAATTTTTATCGCAAATATTTTATAAAAGGTTAACAGTTATTAAATTTTTATTATATTTACATCAATAAAAATGATACTGCCTATTGATTCTACTTTACTCTGAAAAACTGTTTTGTAATTAAAGCTGATGCCGGATGATATATCTGGAAAAAAGCTTGTCTGCAAATATATTTATTGAGAAGAGTTATGAAATCAAAATCGGATAGCCTATTAATATCCCTTTACCAGAACGGTGATGAAGAAGCATTATCTACGCTGATCCATCGCCATCAGAAAGAACTGTTTACATTCATTTTTTACAAAATTAATGATGAAGACCTGGCAAATGATATCTTTCAGGACACGTTCATGAAAATTATCCTTATGCTTAAAGAAGGCCGGTATAACGAAGAAGGTAAATTTATCCTGTGGGGCAAAAGAATTGCCTACAACCTTATCATAGACCATTTCAGATCCAAAGCCAAAAATGTAAAAGTATCCGAAACAACATTTGAAACGGATGAATACTCCATTTTTGACATGATCAGGGAGCCTTCTGAAAATATTGAAGACCAGTTGGTTACCAACCAGATCCAGGAGGACCTCCTGAAAATGCTTCAGTTTCTTCCGCAGAACCAGCAGGAAGTCATCAAACTGAGGTTTTTTGACGGGCTGAGCTTCAAGGAAATCGCTGAACATACGGACATGAGCATCAATACCACCTTAGGAAGAGTGCGTTATGCCCTGATCAACCTGAGAAAAATCATGGATGAGAAGAATATTGTATTAACCAGATAATAAATCCCCGACTTCGCCGTTTTTAAGGAAAACCTCTCGCTTATGAGAAAAGATGACTCCTTAAAAGTGAAAACTTTGAAACCAAAGAAACAAACTATTGAATTTCTGCTCAGCTACTCCAAAAGCCTGGAAGTAGTAAAAGTCAGGGAAAAGAATTATCCGATTTCCAAAAATTAAATTGACTAATTTTGTGCTGTATGAATATTCAGCACATTTTTTTTGATCTCGACAATACACTCTGGGATCACCGTAAAAACGCTTACCTTACCATCAAAGACCTTTTTGAAAAAGAAGAGATCGGCCTGAAATACCAGATTGACTTCGAAGCATTCCATGCCGTCTACCACCGCATCAATGAAAAACTCTGGGAAGATATCCGGGATGGGATTATTGATAAAGAATACCTGAGGAAACACCGCTTCTACGATACCTTCACCCATTTCAATATACAGGACGAACAGCTTTCCATGTATTTTGAGGAGCATTTTTTAGACCGGATCCTGAATTACAATGAACTGGTGGAAGGTGCTGCATCCATTTTAGAATACCTGAAAGCCAAAGGCTATACCTTACACATCATATCCAACGGATTCAGAGAAGTTACCGAACGGAAATGCCTGCTCTCCGGAATTGCACCTTATTTCCAGACCATCACAAGCGCCGATACCGTTGGCGTAAGAAAGCCAAGACCTGAAATTTTTGAGTATTCACTGAATCTTGCCCAGGCAGCACCAGGGGAAAGTATCCTGATCGGGGATGACTGGATTGCAGATATTGTAGGTGCCAGGAATTACGGCATGGATGCGATTTTCTTTGATGTTTTCAATGAGGACCCTCAGGAAAAAGGGCTGAAGGTCATCAAACATCTTTTGCAGATCAGGGAATTTTTATAATGCAGTCCGTCAGGAGAAATAATATGTTGATCATTTTTCCTATTCCTAAATCTTTCCCAAATTGATCCTGAAATTTGCTTCATAATAATAATTTGAAAAATATAGAATTATGGAAAAGAAGCAAAGTATTACCGTTATGTTAGGCCTGATCCTGACTTTGATGACCGGCTGTGTGTATGGCCAGGACAGAGTGATTAACCAGAACCAGCTGCCTAAAACAGCCAAGAATTTTCTGTTGGCCAACTTCAGGGGAGTTCCCATTGCTTCAGCCATTGAAGACCGGGAAATCTACGGTGTTGACGAATACAAGGTCAGGTTAGGAAACGGAATAAAGGTTGAATTCGACAGCAAAGGAAACTGGAAGGAAGTGGACGGTGAACATCAGAAAGTTCCCAATGGTTTCGTTCCTGCTGCTATCAGAAACTATGTTGCCAAAAACTTCCCGAATACTTATATGACAAAGATCAAGAAGGAACGTTGGAAATATAAAGCCGATTTATCCAACGGCCTGGATATAGAGTTTGACCGCAACGGGAATTTCAGTACAATCGATGACTGATCAGGTTCTGCATCATACCAATAGTAATATACATAAATAACCTTCAGAAACGAAGGTTATTTATATATTTGAGAGTAAATACCAAACGCCGGACACAGCATGAAAATATTGATTATTGAAGATGAACCTGAACTAAGGAATGTCATACAGCATTTCCTTGAAGGAGAATTATTCCTGGTGGAGTATGCGGAAGACTACCGGTCGGGAATGGACAAAATCATTTCCTATGAGTATGACTGCATTCTGCTGGACATCATGTTGCCGGACGGAAGCGGAATGGACCTGCTGAAGGAGCTTAAAAAGCTGGATAAGAAAGATCCCGTCATTATTTTATCGGCAAAGGATTCGGTAGATGATAAAGTGAGCGGTCTTGAGATAGGAGCAGACGATTACCTTGCCAAGCCGTTCCATCTGGCAGAACTTCTAGCAAGGATAAAATCGGTTATCAGAAGGAAAAACCAGGATGGTGAAAGCAGGCTTCAATATAGCAATATCTCCATATATCCCGACAGCAGGAAAGTCACCATAGGCGATAAGGAACTTGCACTGAACAGGAAAGAATATGATGTGCTGTATTATTTTATGAGCAATCCTGAAAGAACTCTGCAGAAAACCATGCTGGCAGAAGCCATCTGGGGAGATTATATCGATCAGGCAGACAGCTTTGATTTTATTTACTCCCAGATAAAGAACCTCCGCAAAAAACTGAAAGACCATGGAGCCAAAGCAGATTTCCAGGCCGTATACGGTATCGGGTATAAATTAGTATCATGAAGCTGTCTTTAAAATACTATACCCTGAAGTACATCGTGGTCGCCCTGTTGTTGATTATTGCGCTATGGGCCGCGCTGTTTTATGCCTTTATCCTGGATGAGGTATATGATAATGTGGACGATGGCCTGAAGAACAGGAAAATCCAGCTGATCAAAGCGGTCTATAAAGATAAAGAGCTGCTCAATAACGTGGATTTTGAATTTAACGAATTTAAAATTGTTCCCATTTCGGAGGAGGAATGCAACAACAGGAATAAGTTCTACAACAGGACGTATTACATGGAGTATGACGATGATGATGAACCGTACCGAGTTCTGGAAACCTGCTTTACCGATCAGTTCGGCGGACACAGGAAGCTGGTAATCAGGACGTCAACGGTAGAGGAGGATGATCTGATTTATGATTTAAGCATTGCCCTTATCGTGCTCTATTTTTTCCTGGTGCTGAGTATCCTCTTTGTAAACGGTTTTCTCCTGAACAAAGCGTGGAAACCGTTTTATGCCATTCTGGAAAAACTGAGGAACTATCAGTTCGGAGAAAAAAGGGATGACCGGAAGCAGGCATATTCCATTAGGGAATTCGGGCAGCTTGATGAGGAAATTGATGAGATGATCCGCAGGAATGAACAGGTATTCAACCAGCAGAAGAAATTTATAGAAAATGCTTCCCATGAACTGCAGACGCCATTGGCTATCATGATCAATAAAATTGATCTTTCGGTACAGGACGGAAAGATTGAGGACCATCATATGCATCTCCTGATGGATCTCAAAGCTAACCTTACGAGGATGTCCGGCCTCAATAAATCACTCCTGATGCTGTCCAGGATTGATAATAACCAGTTCAGTACGACAGAAATAGTAGATTTTAACGTGCTGATCAAGGAGATGATCGCAGATTACCGGGATTTTACCGATCATAAGCGAATTAGTATTGAAACAGTTGAACGCGGGAATTTCAGTGCATCATTCAATTCCGATCTCGCCCATATCCTGATTTCCAACCTGCTTAAGAATGCCATTAAGTACAATATTCCTGATGGGATCATTAAAGTGATTATTGAGAATGACAGGATCGTGATGATGAATACCGGGCAAAAATATCCTCTGGACGAGAATCAGATTTTCAGCAGGTTTTACAAGCAGGCCTCAGACCACAACTCAACGGGCCTGGGATTATCAATCGTTCATTCCATCATCAGGCGGTATCCCTTGTTCAGCATCGAATACCGCTTTGAAGAGGAAATGCACCAGCTGATTATTTCAAAAAAATAAGCCTTTCGGAAAAGAAAGGCTTAAGATATTGTAAGTTTAAAGGCCTAAACTTGCCCTCACACGCTTTATGGTCTCAACAGCAATGATCCTGGTTTTTGCGGCTCCTTCCTGAAGTTTGCTTTCAAGCTGGTCCAGGTTGTTCATGTAATAAGAGAAAAGTTCCCTTTCTTTTTCAAACCGGGTCAGGATCAGGTCAAGAAGCTCTTTTTTGGCATGGCCGTATCCGAAGTTTCCGGCCAGGTATTTTGCCCTGAGTTCTTCCGTCTGTTCAGGAGTGGCAATCAGCTGGTAGATCGCAAATATTTTATCGGTTTCAGGATCTTTAGGCTCTTCCAGGGTCTTGGAATCCGTTTCAATGCTCATTACCTGTTTTTTCAGTTCCTTTTCCGGGAGGAAAATATTGATGATATTCCCTCTGGATTTCGACATTTTATTCCCATCAGTCCCAGGAACGTATTTGGTGTCTTCCTGAAGTTCAGACTGTGGAAGGATAAACGTCTCACCCATCTGGTTATTGAACCTTGACGCTACGTCCCTTGCATACTCAAGATGCTGGAGCTGGTCTTTTCCTACAGGAACAATTTCCGCATCATACAGTAAAATGTCCGCAGCCATCAGGAGCGGATAGGTAAACAACCCTGCATTGACATCCTGTAACCGGTCTGCCTTATCTTTGAATGAATGGGCTAAAGTAAGTCTCTGATAGGGAAAAAAACAAGATAACTGCCAAGAAAGTTCACAGGTTTCAGGGATATCACTCTGCCTGTAGAAATATGTTTTTTCCGTATCCAGCCCACAAGCAAGCCAAGCCGCAGCAATCTCGTAGGTATTCTGTTTCAGTTCTTTCGCATCTTTAATCTGTGTTAAAGAATGAAGATTTGCGATGAATAAAAATGATTCGTTTCCTTCCTGCTTGGATAGCTCTATGGCAGGAATAATCGCACCTAAAAGATTCCCAAGGTGCGGGGTTCCGGTGGCTTGAATGCCGGTAAGAATTCTTGACATTGTTGTATGATTAAATTAATGAACTGCAAATGTAATTATTTATCCCGCGCATTTCAAAAATGCACAGGATTATTTGGCAGCTCTGCACTCAGGGAATGATGATTTTTTCGCCCCCGAACTTGGGCTCTACCCCGAAAAGCAGGTCCCAGTATACTTTGGCCTTGGCAAGGTATTCCCTCATATGGGTTTTGAAGCCTGCGTTTTTGCTCACATCATTGGCATTATAGCCAAAAGCCTCAATACCGTTTTTTCTCCCGAGAAAAACGGCCCGCTCATTATGGAACTTCTGCGAAATGATGATGATTTTTTTCTGCCCGAAGATCTCCTTGGCCCGTACAACGGAATCCAGGGTCCTGAACCCTGCAAAATCCGCATAAATACGGTCTTCGGGAATGCCGTATTTCATCAGGGTGAGCTGCATGTCTTCAGGCTCGTTATAGTCTTCCCTGCTGTTATCGCCGCTGACGATAATATATTTGATTTTGCCGCTTTTGTACAAGTCAATCGCCGCCTGGATGCGGTTATAAAAATAAGCATTCGGCAGCCCGTTATCCAGGTTTTTGCTGGTGCCCAGCAGCAGGGCTGTCTTGGTTTGGGGAAGATCGGAAACATTATAGGAAATATAAGGATCGCTGTTTTCCTCGATGCTGTAGTTGGCCCAGCCGATAAAAACAATTCCTGCAACAAAAAGCAGCAGGAAAAGGATAAGAATATTTTTAATGAATTTTTTCATCATTCTTTCATTTTAAAACTCAAGTCCGTTCGGGAATGCTTTTTTCCTGAAGGCCAGCAGCAGGACGGCGCCTACCGTAATGGCCGAATCGGCAACATTAAAAATGTATTTGAAGAACTCAATATGCTTTCCTCCGATCAGAGGCCAGCTTTCCGGAACATTCCAGTCTACGAGAGGGAAATGGAGCATATCTACCACGCAGCCCCTCATAAACGTGGAATATCCGTGCCCTACAGGGACAAGTTTGGAAATTCCGCCATATCCGATCCATCGGTCAATGCTGGCATCGTAAACAGTTCCGCTGTCAAAGATCAGTCCGTAAAACATTCCGTCAATAAGGTTTCCGATGGCTCCGGCGAAAATCATGGCCATAGGAATCAGGAGGTAATTGGATTCCCCTTTCTGGATCCATTTTTTAAACAGGTAAATCATTCCCCCGATCAGGAAGATCCGTACCATCACCAGGAAATACTTGCCGATGACCCCACCGAAATGAAGTCCGTAAGCCATGCCGGGATTTTCCACAAAGGTCAGCTTAAACCCGGGAAAGACCGGAATGCTGTCATCCAGGTTAAAATGCGTTTTTACGTAAATTTTTGAAGCCTGATCAATCAGTAGAATAAGGAAAGTGACCCATACAATCTTTTTCATTACAGTCCTTTAGGTTTTGATGGTTTTCCTATTTTCTCATTTTTCTGGTCAACGATTTTTTTTATCGTTTTCTGATTGTGATGTGTATTCTTGGTGTGGAATTTCTCGAATTTGATATTCATGTCTTTCAATACGCTTTTCAGCGCATTCAGTTCCATGGCATTTTTGGTGTGGACAATTATGGATTCCATTATACTATGAGTTTTTACTTTTTAGACAGTTCGTCAAGGCGTTTCCTGTCTTTGGCAGACAGGTCGTTGATGCCGTTCCTGCCCATTTTACTTAACAGCCGGTCTATTTCTTTTTCCCGTTCGCGCTTTTCCGAATTGAACTGATCGTCAATCGTATAGTTTTTCTGGCGGTCCGGGAAAAATCTGTCCTTTATCCAGGTGCGGTTAAAGAACGCCAACACGGCAGCAATAATAAGAATTAAAATTAACAATTCCGTCATGGTGGAAATTAAAAATTAGGTTTACATCATATTTTGTTACAATACGATATAAACCTAAATGTATGATGATCAGTAAATCGTTATTTCTGCATGTTCTTAGCTTCGATGCTCAGGGTAGCATGAGGCACGGCAAGAAGCCTTTCTTTAGGGATCAGTTTACCGGTAACCCTGCATACGCCGTATGTTTTGTTTTCAATACGGATCAGTGCATTTTTAAGGTCGCGCACAAATTTTTCCTGTCTCCCAGCAAGGATTGAATTCTGCTCTTTGCTCAGTGTCTCAGCCCCTTCTTCAAATGCCTTGAAAGTAGGGGAAGTATCGTCCGTCCCATTATTCTGGTCGTTGATAAAGCTTTCACGGATCAGTTGCAGGTCCCTTTCTGCTTTTTCTATTTTTTCACGGATAATGGCTTTGAATTCCTGTAAATCGGAATCGCTGTATCTGATTCTCTCGTCTGTCATGTTGTTCTTCTCTTTTTTAATAAATTTATGAAATGGAATTTGAAATACAATAACTAAATGTTAATTTTTCTGAATATTTATCTTAAAACTAACCTCATCAATTTCAATTTCATTAAAATTTTCAAGGGAAGGTGCCGTTTTTATTTCATTGGACAGCACTTCGGAAGAAATATATTCTTTGTTCTTCATGATATCATTCAGGAAAGGCGTATGCTCTTCCACTGAAATGATAATCCGGTCTGTCAGTTCGAAATCTTTGTCCTTTCTCAGGTTCTGGATTCTGTTAATGAACTCTCTGGCAATCCCTTCAGATTTTAACTCGTCAGTCAACTTCAAATCTAATGCCACAGTTGTTTTACCGTCAGAAGTTACTGTCCAGCCCGGGATATCTTTAGTTGAAATTTCCACATCATCCAGTGTGATTTCATACCCCTGAACATCAATTGTTCCCTGTTTTTCAAGCTCTGCAATCTTCTCTGCCGTAAATCCGGCAATGGTTCCGCCTACGGTCTTCATATCCTTGCCCAGTTTAGGACCCAGGGCTTTGAAGTTCGGTTTGATCTGTTTGATAATCAGGTGAGAGGCTTCTTCCGCATTGATCAGTTGAAGTTCCTTTACGTTCACCTCCTGCTTGATCAGGTCGGCAACAGCCAGGATTTGCGCTTCTGCTCTGGCATCCAGCACCGGGATTAGTACCTTCTGCAATGGCTGACGTACTTTTACATTCTCTTTCTTTCTTAAAGAGAATACCATGCTGGTAATATTCTGCGCCAGATGGGTCTTCTCAACCAGGTCGTTATCGATCAGGCTTTCATCTGCCACAGGGAAATCCGTAAGGTGTACAGATTCGCACTGCTCTTTTCCGGTAACGGCATTGAGGTCCTGGTACAGCTGGTCCATAAAGAATGGGGCAATAGGCGCGGATAATTTGGCGATCACCTCAAGACAGGTATATAAGGTCTGGTAAGCGGAGATTTTATCTTCTGAATATTCTCCTTTCCAGAAACGCCTTCTGCATAACCGTACATACCAATTGCTCAGGTTATCATTAACGAAAGTGCTGATCGCTCTGGCAACCCGTGTTGGTTCATAATCTTCATAGAATGCTTTAACCTCTTTAATTAAAAGATTCAGTTCAGAAAGGATCCAGCGGTCGATTTCCGGGCGGTTTTCCACGTCCTTTTCAGCATAGGTGAATCCGTCAACATTCGCATACAGAGCCAGGAAAGAGTAGGTGTTGTATAATGTCCCGAAGAACTTCCTTCTCACTTCGTCTATCCCTTCGATGTCAAATTTCAGGTTCTCCCATGGATTTGCATTGGAGATCATGTACCAGCGCGTGGCATCAGGCCCGTATACGGCAAGCGTTTCAAACGGATCTACAGCATTTCCGAGACGTTTAGACATTTTCTGTCCGTTTTTATCCAGGACAAGCCCGTTGCTCATCACATTTTTATAGGCAACGGAATCAAATACAGCCGTTCCTATGGCATGCAGCGTATAGAACCATCCGCGGGTCTGGTCCACTCCCTCAGCGATGAAATCTGCCGGGAAGGCTTTATGGGTGTCGATTAATTCTTTATTCTCAAAAGGGTAGTGCAGCTGTGCATACGGCATAGACCCGGAATCGAACCATACGTCGATCAGGTCGCTTTCACGCCTCATCGCTTTTCCGGAATCCGAAACAAGCACCACTTTATCCACTACATTTTTGTGCAGGTCTACCAAAGCATAGTTCTGCTCAGACATATTCCCGATCACAAAGCCCTGGAAAGGATTCTCTGCCATCAGCCCTGCCGCTACCGATTTTTCAATTTCGTTGTACAGCTCTTCTACCGAACCTATGATCTTTTCTTCTTTCAGGTCATCGGTCCTCCAGATCGGCAACGGAATTCCCCAGTATCTTGAACGGGATAGATTCCAGTCGTTTACATTTTCAAGCCAGTTGGCGAAACGGCCTTCACCGGTGGCTTTCGGCTTCCAGTTGATTTCCTTGTTCAGGTTGACCAGCCTTTCTTTTACGGCCGTCATTTTCACGAACCATGAATCCAGCGGGTAATATAATACCGGCTTATCCGTTCTCCAGCAATGCGGGTAGCTGTGGACATATTTTTCTACTTTGAAGGCTTTGTTTTCAGTCTTTAACAAGATCGCCAGTTCAACATCCCAGGATTTCTCCGGAGCTGTGCCTTCATCGTAATATTCATTTTTGATGTATTTTCCTGCAAACAGTTCAGGAACATGTTCTCCTTTGATGAATTTCCCCTGTAAATCTACCAGCGGCACCAGATTGTCATTTTCATCCTTCACCAGCATCGGCGGAATTTCAGGCTGGGCCATTTTAGCCACACGCGCATCATCGGCACCGAAGGTAGGAGCGGTATGAACAATCCCTGTTCCGTCTTCTGTGGTTACGAAATCGCCTAAAATTACTCTGAAGGCATTTTCAGGATGGTCATTCGGGGTAAACCAAGGCACTAATTGTTCATATCTTGTATCTACCAGTTTTTCTCCTGTAAATTCTTTCAGGATTTTAAAAGGGATGGTTTTGCTTTCTGCGGTATAGCTGGCAAAATCTTCCTCTGTCCCTTCTGCATATTTCTTACCGAAAACTTTAGGCAGAAGAACGCTGGCCAAAACAACGGTTACCGGTTCGAACGTATACTGGTTAAAGGTTTGTACCAGTACATATTCAATATCTCGTCCTACGGTAAGGGCTGTGTTGGATGGGAGCGTCCATGGCGTAGTCGTCCAGGCCAGGATACTTACATCGCCTTCCACATCACGGAAAAGTTCTGAAGACTCCTTTTTCACCTTGAACTGTGCTACTACCGTCGTATCCGAAACATCCCGGTAAGTTCCCGGCTGGTTCAGCTCATGGGAAGAAAGCCCTGTTCCTGCTTTCGGGGAATACGGCTGAATGGTATATCCTTTATACAGCAATTCTTTATCATACAGCTGTTTCAACAGCCACCATACCGTTTCCATGTATTTGGATTTGTAGGTGATGTACGGGTCATCCAGGTCTACCCAATACCCGATTTTCTCGGTCAGGTTATTCCAAACGTCCGTATAGCGCATCACCGCTTCACGGCAGGCTTTGTTATAATCTTCAATTGAAATCTTTTTGCCAATATCTTCTTTAGTGATTCCTAATTCTTTTTCCACACCCAGCTCTACCGGCAGTCCGTGCGTATCCCAACCCGCTTTACGGAACACCTGCTTTCCGTTCTGAGTCTGGTAACGACAGAAAATATCCTTTAAAGCCCTGGCCATTACGTGGTGAATTCCGGGCATCCCGTTTGCTGAAGGCGGACCTTCATAAAAAACAAACTCAGGCTGTCCTTCACGGATCTCAACACTCTTACTGAAGGTTTTATTCTGTTTCCAGAACTCCGCTACATTGTCGGCTATATCAATAAGGTTGAGGTTTTTGTATTCTTTAAACTGGCTCATTGTATGATCTCAATATCGATGATTAATTAAGTTGGCAAATTTACTAAATTTTGCCGGTTTATTAGACATGTTTTCTGCGGATCTGCCGATTAAAAAGTTCTGTTTCAGAAATATAAATGGCAAATGAGGGGAAAAGTGAATAGCGAATCATGAATAAGTGAATTGGGTGTGCTGTTTTACCATACAATCAGGATATTTTGGATACATTAATGATGCTGTTACCATTACTTACAGCCTGAATGGATACAGCCACCCGAAAGTGGCTGTATATTACTGAAAGTCGCTGAATGAATTTTTATCTGGTATAGCTCCGTAGGTTATATTAATTATGATTAGGATCCCAAACACCATATGACGCCGGTTTCCATGTGCCATCCTCATATCCCTTAATGTAGTAATCAACATCCATAGCGGTACCAAACGGAATTACAATACCGGTGTCATTTTTTACTAGAAATGGGCCATTACCTGCCAGTCGATGTTTCTTGTAATCTTTAGCTCCATAAAAATAGATTCTTCCATAAGATTTATCAATTATAATATCTTTGGGAATAATTAATTCTACGTTTATATTTTCAGATATCATATTTACATATCTTTCCGCGATTTTATCTAATTCTTCTTTGTTTAATACCATTATTATTCAAATTGAGAAATGAAATTAAATGTATGAGATTTACAATTCAAAAAAATCAGCTATTTCTATATATCTGTGAGGACCTTGTACATATAATAAGTCTAAGGTTTCAGCATCTATATAAACATAGAACGATTTGCCATAAATATCATCTAATAAACTTACAACTATAACATCCTTTATAGAATCATCTCTTAACATATCTTTTTCCTTATAAAAAGAATTAATTACAGATATTGTAGGATCTACTTTCATAAGCTCTTTAACTTTTTCAAAGGCTTTATCTTTATCTATCATAATTATTACTCTCTGTTTAAAATATTTCTGATTTACATTGATCAAAGAGAGATATTACAGTTAATATCCTTTTTTTATTATATTAACTTTTTTTGAAGAAATCGTCTATTTCCATATAACGCATGGGTCCGGTCCATACATAAAGCATTTGCAAAGTTTCGTAATCTGTGATAATGGAGATATCAGAATTAAAAAATGGCTCAGTAAAAACTGTTATAATTACATTTTTATAAGTACTATCTCTTAACTTCATATTCTCAGAATAAAATGACATAATACTGGTTATTCTATAATTAATCTCATCTAGTTTTAGCTTTATAGTTGAAGTCATTTTATTTTCTTTTTCGTTTACTGTCATCATAATTTTATTTAATTGTAATTGTGTTAATATCAATGAAGTTTTTACCAGCATTTTCTTGATTAAACTTATTAATTTTCAGAATAAAACTCTCAAAATATGCTTTGCTTTCATCTATTTCAATTTCAGTCCATCTTCCTTTACCATATACTTTCAACCATCTCTCTTGTTCTTCCAAAACTTTATCAAGCACATATTTTTCTTTTATGAATGTACTAATTAATTCATCTCTTTTAGGAATGGCAGGTAGATTTCCTACTGATCGTTTTTCTCTTGGATGTCCTCTTGTATATGCTTTCTTTCCCCTTCTTAAAAAGTCTTCAAAATGCATACATTCATGAAACATTTCTAAATCACTTACATCTCCTTTCCTTATCCAAATAGTTGGAGGTATCCTATCTGCTTGGAAAGCAGCTCCTATATTATTTGCTTTAAAACGTTTAAATATTTCCTCCGATTCTCTATAATCTCTAACGTCTCCACCAAGTCTGCGGATAATCTGTATCCATTCTTGCAATTCCAGTTCTGTTAATCTAATAGCATTAAGATTTTTCCCGAAATTTTCTAAACGGACAATTTCATCTAAATACTTTTCAAGTTGCTTTTCATTATTTACCTTTTTATAAAGTCGGGCTATAAAATTATGGGTTGCTGCTTCGGTAGCATAAAAAAACATTTTTCCTCTATAAAGCAAACCTATTTCTTTCGCCGCATTCTCCACAAACAGCACTCTCAGCTTCTCAAAATCAGCAGCATGATTGGTGATACTTCTGATACCATCTTTTAAAAGAACCCTTAATCCGTTTTTAGAATAATCCCTTAAAGGAAACGAATATACTGCATTTTTAATTAATTTTTGCAGGCTTTCCTGTTGACGCGGATATCGGGAAGTATACAGTACTTCTACGGTGGCATCCAGTGCTTTTTCTGCTTTAGTCAGCATGCTTGCCATTGCACTTGCCGTACCCTGAACCATGTAAATATCATCCCATAATTCTAAAAGCTTTTTTCCTCTGGTGGTCATTGTAAGCTCATCCCTCAACTGGGTATCTATATAAAAATCTGAGAGTGCAACTCCAATATCTGCATATGCTGCATACAAAGGCAATCCTGAAACTCCGGATTCAATGGTCGCAAGACTGGCTGAGATCACCATGAGATCCGCGACAACGCGAAGACATCTTAACGCATCCTCTGCGGCTTTCTTTTGCGCAATGTGATACAAGAATAGTGCAGGCACTTCAGTATCGGTTTCAAGGGTTTGAACGGTACCCGTCCGAAGTTTCATCTTTTCATACACCTTCAGGTGCAGCATATCCAGTGGTCTGAATTCTCCGTTTTCAATTTCATTTTCAGCTTCAATTTCCTTTGTTTTCAGATTAAATACTTTTACAGTATTAATCAAGGTTACGATATTGTCAGCATCTCCTTCCATAAAATATCCTGTCAGCTCACAATGCCTTTCTATCGTATCAGAATCCCTGCTCACACCTAATGCGAAAAGAGAACCTCTGTCCAGGGGCTGATGAGCATCATCCGTAGCATGCTGTGCCTGCATGAATGCCGTTACATAAATGACGAAAAGCTCCTTGTTTTCATACATTTGTCCATAAGCAGCCTGTGTGGTATCTGCAATGATGCCTTTTCCCATATAAACACTCTCTCCGTCTAAAGAATGATAAATATGAAGAATAAGCTTGGGGTCATTTTTTATTTTTTTATAAACAAATTCCCCGGAAATGGCTGTTAGGATACGGATCGCATACCGGCTTTTATCGCGGAAAGGCTCTGCTGCCAAAGCAGCGGCTTTGCCTATGGAATCTACATCACGGATTAATTGGGAATCAAAATTTAAAAACTGTAAAAAATGATCCCATAACAGCTCGTCTGAAAGTTTCTTTGCCTTTCCTTTGTAATCCACCCCGGTCAGGGCAAAATTAGGAAGCTGGTTGTAGAAGAACATCAGGTCATCAATAGAGGTAAGCCCGTTTCCGGCCTCTTCAAAATGAGATATAAGCGCAACCTGTGCCTCCTGTCGATGGTACGGAAAAAGGTAGGTGATAGCAGCCATATAGTCTTCTGCATCGCTCAGCCTGATTTGTATGGCATCAGGAGATTCTGAAGAATAATGTACAGTGGCTTCCGTCTCGTTTATGACGGTTTTTGTGGCTTCCCGATGATAGTTACGATAAGGGATATTGATCGTACATTCTATTTTTCTCTCCCTGATTCCGATCTCCGTGTGATGGGTGTATTTTCTTGGGTCAATATAACCTGGGCTTACGTTAACCCAAACCTTTTGATCAAGGCGTTCCAGAAAAGAATTTTGAAATTGTTTCTCATCCAGTTTAGGCTCCTGGATAACTAATTTCTCAATCATCTTGGCCTTTACTCTTACATTATCAATCTTTGCCGGAGGTATTTCTTTCAGGTTTACCTGTTCTACTTCCTGAGCATAATTGATAAAGTTTTTCTTGGCATCAAACAGATACGTGTTAAAATCTGTTGAAGAAGCAAGTAATGTGAAAAGCTTCCTTTCATCTACCCACAGATTGGTAAAAAAAGGTTCTATGGAATTGGTAGCGATTTTTTCTCCTCTCATATCGGCCCATATGTCGCGGCTGATCCTGTCAAAATCATCCATCCCTTTTAAAGAGTTTTTAAAATTCATCTTTAAGTTTTTTCATTATTAATATATTGTTCATATAGTATTCAGATCATTGAAATGGCATTAAGCCAATGTCTCAATAGCTCCAATGCAAATATCAATGCCGGTAACGACAGAACTTGACGTAAAAAAATAAAGTGTGAGGTTCAGTAGAGATGCTTAAATGCATAAACGGCCTTCATTTTCATGTTGATTGTTCAATAATCTTTTAATTTTAAATACATTTGTCCATTAAAATAAAACCTATTGGAACTCTATCCATCCATTGAAAAAGCAGCTATTCAGGAAATCAAAAAGTTTCAGGAGGAGAAACTCTGCGAACTGTTGATCTATCTTCAGGACCGGTCGCCGTTTTACCAGCGGCTGTTTAAAGACAACAGTATCAAAATTCATGATATCAGAACCCTGGAAGATTTGCAGAGAATTCCTGTCACCACTAAGGATGACCTGCAGCAGTATAACCATGATTTTTTCTGCATTACGCCGGATAAAATTGTAGATTATAGCACGACTTCAGGGACGTTAGGTGATCCTGTAACCTTCGGATTATCAGATAACGACCTGGAAAGGCTGTCTTATAATGAAGCGATTTCCTTTGCCTGTGCCGGAATTAAAAAAGGCGATGTGGTGCAGATGATTACCACCATAGACAAACGTTTTATGGCCGGGCTGGCTTATTTTTTAGGACTGAGGAAAATGGGGGCAAGCGTCGTAAGGATGGGACCGGGAATTCCCGAGCTTCAATGGGATTCTATATTCCGGTACCAGCCGAAATACCTGATTACCGTTCCTTCTTTCCTGCTGAAGATGATCGACTATGCTGAAAAAAATGGTATTGATTACAAAAATTCCAGCGTTTATGGTGCGGTATGCATCGGGGAGAGCATCAAAAATCAGGATTTTACAGATAATATCCTTTCAAAAAAGATCAAAGAAAAGTGGGACGTTCAATTGTTTTCCACGTATGCTTCTACGGAAATGAGTACGGCCTTTACCGAATGTGAGTTTCAGGCAGGAGGGCATCAGCATCCGGAACTTATCATCACAGAAATCCTGGATGATTCCGGAAATCCGGTTGCAGAAGGGGAGAGCGGTGAACTGACGATTACGACTTTAGGCGTCGAGGCGATGCCTTTGCTGAGGTTTAAGACCGGGGATATCGTGCAGGCACATGACGAGCCTTGCCCATGTGGCAGGAATACCATGAGGCTGGGTCCGGTCATCGGCAGGAAGCAGCAGATGATCAAATATAAAGGCACTACTTTGTACCCGCCGGCGATGCATGATATCCTGAATGATTTCAGCGGAATCCAGTGTTACCAGATTGTCATTCATTCCAGCGATATCGGACTGGATGAAATCATCATCAAACTGAGTTCGGAACAGGCGGATGAAGAGTTTGTAGGTGCAGTGAAAGATCATTTCCGGGCCAAACTTAGGGTAAGTCCTAAAATTGAACTCGTTGATTTCGATGTTTTATCAAAAGAAGTCTTTCATCCGAACAGCAGGAAGCCGATTACACTGGTAGATTTGAGGTAGCAGACCTGATTGCAGCTGAATAATTTCAGGTTGAATATAAAAAGTAAATCCGCCTCCTGTGATGGAAGCGGATTTTTTATGACTTGATTTTTTCTGCTTTAATGAATTCTGCAAGGTTTTTAATGGCCGTATCGTGTATCCTGACAAAGGTATTTTTTTTGTTCCAGACATAACCGGCTAAGACTGCGCAGATTTTCCTTTTTACATCCGGATTTTCCGGCTGATGGAAAAACAGTTCCTGAAGGTTGCCGGTATACCATTCTTTTACATACGTGGTAAATACATCCACTCCATATAAAATATAATCTGAATATTCTTTCTGCCAGTCGATTGTTTCACCGTTCAGCTGCCGTAAGGCCAGTTTGGCGGCAAGCATTCCCGATTCCGTGGCAAAGGCCATCCCGGAGGAGAATACCGGATCAAGGAATTCCGAAGCATTGCCGGTTAACGCAAATCCATCCCCGAACAGGCTTTTTACCGAACAGGAATAATCTTTCAGGTGCCTGGGTTCAAAGAGGAAATCGACCGCTCCGAAACGCTTTACATAATAATCTGACAGCGAAATTGCTTTTTTTAAGGCTTCAGCAGGGTCTCCGTTTTCTGATAGCCGGTCAATATATTCCGTGGGCCCCACAATACCAACGCTTGTATTCCCATTGGAAAAGGGGATTACCCAAAGCCAGACTTCAGTTTCAATAATGTCAAATGAAATCAGGGTTCCCTCAGTGCCTTCTTCCCGGTTAATATCGTGTACATGAGAGAAAATAGCCGAGTGAGGGGAAAGCTTTGAAGGCTTTTCAAGATCAAGAAGCCTTGGGAGTACTCTGCCGTAGCCGCTGGAATCAATCACGAACTTCGCATGGATCTCTTTGGTTTCTCCATCCTTGTTCTTTACCGTCGTTATAGAGTCCGTTCCGTTGAAGGTAATGCCGGTAACCTCTGTTTCAAATTCCAGGTCGATCCCTTTTTTAATCACTTCCTGGGCTAAGGCATTATCGAAGTCTGCTCTCGGTACCTGCCATGTCCAATCCCAACCTTCGCCAAATTTATTGCTGAAATCAAAAATACAGACCTCATCCCCGCGCAGGAACCGGGCACCCAGTTTTTTTTCAAAACCCATAGCGTCCAGTGCCGGGAACAGCCCTGCCTCATCAAAGTGGTCCATAACGCGCGGAATCAGGCTTTCACCTACCACCAAACGCGGGAATCTGGTTTTCTCAACCACTTTTACGTTGATGCCGTTGTTCTTTAAGTAAGAAGAAGATACGCATCCGGAAGGTCCGGCTCCGATAACGAGCACATCAACCCATTCTTTAGTCATCTTTGATTTTTTATTTTAATAATAACTTTTATCTTTGCCGCAAAATTAATGACAATTAATTAATAATTTACAAATATATATTACATTAACTTTGATTGATGAAAATAAATAACTTTTTAGAACTGAAGGACTTTCAGAAAATCGTTACTGAAAATGAAAAAATAGAACTGGATGACGCCCTTTTGACCAGAGTAGAGGAAAGTTTTCATTTTTTAAAAGAATTTTCTAAAGATAAGGTAATATATGGGGTGAATACCGGTTTCGGTCCGATGGCCCAATTCAAAATAGGAGATGCCGATACGCACCAGCTTCAGTATAACCTGATCCGGAGCCATTCATCCGGCATCGGAAACCCGCTTCCGGCTGATGAAGTCAAAGCCTGCATGCTTGCCAGGATGAATACCCTGTCATTGGGGAAATCCGGTGTCCACCGGTCTGTGGTAGAATTACTTAAAGAATTGATCAACAGGGACGTTACCCCGCTGATATTTGAACACGGCGGTGTAGGGGCAAGCGGCGATCTGGTACAGCTGGCTCATTTGGCTTTGGTACTGATCGGGGAAGGAGAAGTTTTTTATAAAGGACAGAGAAGACAAACCTCAGAAGTTTTTGAAGCTGAAGGACTTCAGCCGATTGCGGTAGAGATCCGTGAAGGCCTGGCCCTGATGAACGGAACTTCCGTGATGTCCGGAATCGGAGCTGTCAATGCATATAAAGCCGGTCAGCTGACGGAAATTTCCCTGAAGCTTTCCTGTGCCATCAATGAGATTGTCCAGGCATATGATGACCATCTTTCTGAAGCCCTGAATGCCACGAAAAGGCATCACGGCCAGCAGAAAATTGCAGAAAGGATGCGCGAGCACCTGTCAGACAGCAAGCTCATCCGTAAAAGGGCAGACCACCTGTATACCCGTTTTGAGGAACAGGAAAAAATTTTTAAAGACAAAGTTCAGGAATACTATTCCCTTCGGTGTGTGCCTCAGATCCTAGGTCCTGTGCTGGATACCCTGGAGTATACGGAAAAGGTACTGGAAAATGAGATCAATTCCGCCAACGACAACCCGATTATCAACGTTGAAGACCAGCATGTATACCATGGAGGAAATTTCCACGGTGATTATGTAGCGCTGGAAATGGATAAATTAAAAATTGCCGTTACCAAGCTTACGATGCTGGCAGAACGCCAGCTTAATTATCTCCTGAATGCGAAGATCAATGAAATCCTGCCCCCGTTTGTCAATCTGGGCAGGTTAGGCCTTAACTTCGGGATGCAGGGCGTGCAGTTCACCGCAACGTCTACTACGGCAGAGAGCCAGATGCTTTCCAACCCGATGTATATCCACAGTATCCCGAATAATAATGATAATCAGGATATCGTCAGTATGGGGACCAATGCTGCCGTCATCTGCAGAAAAGTGATTGAAAATGCATTTGAAGTGCTGAGTATTGAAGCGATCACCATTGTTCAGGCCATTGATTACCTTGGTTTCCAGGATCAGGTTTCATCTTCAACCAAAGTGCTTTATGATGAGATACGGAATATCATTCCTGCATTTTCGGATGATATGGTGATGTATCCGTACCTGGAAGAGGTCAGGAGATACCTGAAGTCCATGTAACTTTTTGCAGCCATGAACTGTCTTAACCAAGATGAAGAATATATTTAAAACAAACCAATGAAACAGGAACCCATAAAATGTACGATCGTTACGGGAGGCTCACGAGGAATCGGGAGGGCCATCTGTATCAAACTGGCAGAAGAAAAAAAATATCATATCCTGATCAATTATACTTCCAATGAAGCGGCAGCAAAAGAAACGCTTGCCAAAGTGGAAGAGTTGGGATCTACAGGTGAAATCCTGAAATTTGATGTGAGCAATGCCGAAGAGACCCTTCAGGTATTGGGAGAATGGCAGGAGAATAATCCGGATTCTGTGGTTGAAGTTATTGTCAATAACGCCGGGATTACCCGAGACGGGCTGTTTATGTGGATGCCGAGCGAAGACTGGAGCAGTGTGATCAACACCAGCCTGAACGGCTTTTTTAATGTAACGAACTTCTTTATCCAGAAACTATTGCGCAATAAATACGGAAGGATTATCAATATGGTGTCTGTTTCCGGAGTAAAAGGGACGGCGGGACAGACCAATTATTCTGCTGCTAAAGGCGCTTTGGTAGGAGCTACGAAAGCACTTGCCCAGGAAGTGGCTAAAAGGAATATTACCGTAAATGCCGTTGCTCCGGGATTTATTAAAACTGATATGACGCAGGAATTCAATGAGGACGAACTGAAAGCCATGATCCCGGTTAACCGTTTCGGGGAAGCTGAAGAGGTGGCTGACCTGGTTGCCTTCCTGGCTTCCAAGAAAGCATCTTATATTACGGGTGAAGTCATTAATATCAACGGAGGAATCTATTCTTGAGTAATATAACAATATACCAGTGTACCGGTATACCAATGAATAACAGTTGTAATTGTTACCTTGTTAGATGGATACATTGTTAAATTTAGAAAGATGGAAAATAGGGTAGTCATTACCGGGATGGGAATTTATTCCTGCATAGGAACCTCTCTGGATGAGGTAAAAGAATCCCTCTTTCAGGGAAAGTCCGGGATTGTTCTGGTGGATAAACGAAAAGAGTTCGGATTCAGGTCCGGGCTTAGCGGTGTTGTTCCCAAACCTGACCTGAAGAACCTCCTGAGCAGAAGGCAGCGCGTAAGCATGGGTGAGGAGAGCGAATATGCTTTTCTGGCCACAACCGATGCATTACAGCAGGCAGGGATCGATCAGGATTTCCTGGATGCCCATGAAGTCGGTATCCTGTACGGGAATGACAGTGTATCCCAGGCTGTGGTGGAATCCATTGATATTGCCCGGGAAAAGAAAGATACCACGCTTATGGGTTCCGGTGCGATTTTCAAATCCATGAATTCCACGGTAACCATGAATCTTTCTACCATCTTCAGACTAAGGGGGATTAACCTGACAATCAGTGCAGCCTGCGCCAGCGGCTCGCATTCCTTGGGACTCGCATATATGATGATCAAAAACGGTTTCCAGGATATGATTGTCTGTGGCGGCGCACAGGAAACCAACCATTATTCCATGGCCAGCTTTGACGGACTGGGTGTATTCTCAGTACGCGAAGACGAGCCTGCTAAAGCTTCGAGGCCATTTGATTCGGGAAGGGACGGCCTGATCCCGAGCGGGGGTGCCGCAACCCTTATTGTGGAGAGCCTGGAATCTGCCCTGAAAAGAGGAGCCAATATTATTGCGGAAATTGCCGGATATGGGTTCTCATCTAACGGAGGGCATATTTCCACCCCGAATGTGGACGGTCCTGCACTGGCCATGCAGCGTGCATTGCAGCAGTCAGGCCTTACGGTAAAGGATATCGATTATATTAACGCCCATGCAACTTCCACTCCTATCGGGGATTCGAATGAAGCCCGGGCCATTTATGAAATTTTCGGCGGTGATGTTCCGGTGAGTTCCACCAAGTCGATGACCGGGCATGAATGCTGGATGGCAGGAGCCAGTGAAGTCATCTATTCTATCCTGATGATGCAGCATGGTTTCGTGGCTCCGAATATCAATCTGGAACATCCTGATGATGAAGCCCAAAGGATAAATATCATCGCTGAAACCAAAAGTCAAAAAATTGATGTATTTTTGTCGAATTCTTTCGGATTTGGGGGGACCAATTCCGCATTGATCGTAAAAAAATATAAATAAAACATGGAAAGGGAGAAAATTATTGCCACTGTTAATGATTTCCTGGTCAACGAATTTGAAGTAGACAGCGAAGAGATCAGCAACGAAGCCAATTTTAAAAAGACATTGGGGCTGGACAGCCTGGATTATATTGATCTGGTAGTCGTTATCGAATCCAATTTCGGCGTGAAGCTGGGTGAGGCCGATTTCAAAAATATCGTGACATTCGAAGATTTCTATTCGACGATAGAGCATAAAATCGCTGAAAAAAACGCATAACTATCGATCAAAATCTACATTCTTAAGATTACCACAGACCCATCCGGCAGTGTATCAGGAATTCACTGCAAATTATTATACCGATAATATCAGATAAGAACCATGAACAAATGGAAAGGTAAATCCAAAGGCAGTATTGCAGGCTATAAGATATTTGTCTGGTGCATTAGGAATATCGGAGTCCGGAGTTCGTATTTTGTGCTGTATTTTGTGGCAGCCTATTATTTTCTGTTCCTGAAAAAAAGCAGCCGCTCCATACGGTATTATTTTCACAACCGTTTACGATACAGTACGCTTAAAGCTAAATGGTCTGTTTTCAAAAGCTATTTCACATTCGGAACGGTTCTGATTGATAAAACAGCAATTTCTGCGGGCCTTAGGGACCAGTTTACCTATGAATTCGACGGGATAGAAAACCTTCGTAATCTTCTTGCAGCAAAGAAAGGAGGTATCCTCATCAGTGCCCACATCGGTAATTTTGAGATTGCAGAACACTTTTTTGCAGACATCGATTTTGATTGCCAGATTAACTTAGTGACTACCGATCAGGAAGTTACAGCCATCAAAGAATACCTCGACAGCGTAGCGGTAAAGAAAAGCACGACCAAATTTATCTATGTGAAAGATGATATGTCGCATATCTTCGAGATCAATGATGCCCTTTCCAGAAATGAACTGATCTGCTTTACCGGTGACCGTTATTTTGAGGGGTCCAAATACCTGGAAGGCGAACTGTTGGGAAAAAGTGCCAGATTCCCGGCAGGACCGTTCCTGATTGCTTCCCGTCTCGGCGTTCCCGTAGTCTATGTCTATGTAATGAAGGAAAAGAAACTCCATTACCACCTGTATGCGAGAATGGCCGAAAATGTAAAAAAAAGAGACGCACAGGGACTGTTAAGCTCCTATACAAAGAATCTTGAAACCATGGTCCGGAAATATCCTCTGCAATGGTTCAATTATTTTGATTTCTGGGATGATATAAACCAGGCTTAATAGTATGGTGGCAGCTTTTCCGCCCTCCATTCCCGCTTTTTTTATTTTTCCCCTCCGTTCCAAAAAATAAAAAAGAGCTCCATTCAGGTCGGGCTGCGACATCCGACGGTTTAAAATTGTAATTTAGCACAGCAAAACGGATGTATTGAAAAAAGAATACGACATACTGGTGATCGGAAGCGGCCTGGGAGGCCTTGTTTCAGCACTCATTCTGGCTAAAGAAGGAATGAAAGTCGCCGTTCTGGAAAAAAATAACCAGTATGGAGGGAACCTTCAGACTTTTTCAAGGAATAAAAAGATTTTCGATACCGGGGTCCACTACCTTGGCGGACTGTCGGAGGGACAGAACCTCTATCAGTACTTTTCCTATCTGGGAATCATGGATGACCTTGAAATCCGTCAAATGGATGAAAACGGTTACGACCATATTACTTTTGGCGGAGATGCAACTGCCTATCCGCATGCTCAGGGATATGAGAACTTTGTAGCGCACCTGTCCCATTATTTCCCTGAAGAGAAAGAAAATATTGAAAACTACTGCGAAGAGATCCGGTATGTATGCAGCCAGTTCCCGCTTTACAACCTCAGCGCCGAAGAACGGTACAATGAAGAGGTGCTTCACCTCAATACCAGAAGATTTATAGAATCCATCACATCAGATAAAAAATTGCAGTCTGTATTACTGGGCGCCAATTTCCTCTATGCCGGAAATTCTGAGGATGTTCCTTTTTATGTCCATGCCCTTACGGTTAACTCCTATATGCAGAGTGCTTATAAATGTGTGAAAGGTGGGAGCCAGATATCCAGGCTGCTGATCAGAAAACTAAGGGAATACGGAGCGGAAGTATACAAACATACGGAAGTTTCAGAACTGGTTTTTGATGAACAGAATATTCTGAGATCGGCAAAAACCGCCTGTGGAAAAGTTTTCGCTGCCAAACAGTTTATTTCCAACATCGATATCCGGGCTACGGTTAAGCTGATCGGCGAAAACAGGCTTAAGAAATCATTTCTGAACCGGATCATGAGTTGGGAACCTACTTCCTCATGCTTCAGCGTATACATAGTACTGAAGCCTCAGTCAGTTTCCCACTTCAATTACAATGTCTATCATTATGCTTCTGAAGACAGCGTTTGGAATGCCTTCCGGTACCGTAAAGGACAATGGCCGGAAACCTATATGCTTTCCTGTACACCTTCAACGGCCCACCCGGATTTTGCAGAAAGCCTTACCGCCATTTCCTATATGGATTTTGAAGAGGTTAAACAATGGGAAGACACTGTGAATACGATTATTCATGAACATCCGAGGGGAGGTGCCTATGAACGCTTCAAGCAGGAAAAAGCAGAAGCGATGATAGATGCCCTGGAGAAAAAGATACCGGATCTCAGGAACTATATAGATCATGTGTACACCTCTTCGCCCTTATCTTACCGGGATTATATCGGGAGCTTTGAAGGCAATATGTACGGATACCTGAAAAATTCTGAAAACCCGCTGAAGACCATGGTTTCGCCGAGAACGAAAATTGATAACCTGTTTCTTACGGGTCAGTCAGTCAACATGCACGGTATCCTTGGGGTAACCATTGGGGCATTCGGTACCTGTACTGAAATTCTCGGCAGAGAACTGATGAGTGAGCGTTTATATGCAATAAAAAGCAACCATGATCTGCTGTAGGCCTCTGTATCACAGCAACAAACTGTATGGCCGGTCTTTCAGCCGGTTAAGCTACGTGATGCATGTGGTATCCGTTGTTTCTCTGGCATGGCTGATGAACTCCTGCGGAATTTCAAAATCAGTGCACCATATTCCGGATGTCGGTGCTTATTCTGCCCGGGTTCCGGATGTAAAGCGGATCAATGATTCCACCTTCAGTTTCAAAGAAAATTACCTCACCAAAAACAAACAGCAGCTGTGGGAGCTCTACATCAAGGGAAACCCTCTGGAATTAGGATATAACAACGGCGCGCTCACCCAGCCGCTGATGCAGAAGCAGGAAGAAATTTTCTTTTCCAAGATAGAGGGATTCGTACCTTCTACATTCAGGCAAAAACTGTTGCGGGGATTCCTGAAATGGTACAACAGGAAAATGTACCTGAATGTGCGTGAGGATTACCAGACGGAACTTTACGGTTTATCACGATATTCTTCGGACCACTACAATTTTATCGCTCCGAAATACCTCAGGAACCTTTACCTGCACGGTGCCCATGATATCGGGCATGCCCTTCAGGACCTGGCTATGGTAGGCTGTACTTCTCTGGCGGTCTGGGACCGGTATACGGATGACGGCGAACTGCTGATCGGAAGGAATTTTGACTTTTACGTAGGCGATGATTTCGCGCAGAATAAAGTGCTTGAATTCGTGGAACCGGACAGGGGAATTCCCTATATGTCGGTAAGCTGGCCGGGAATGATCGGCGTGGTTTCCGGAATGAATAAATCGGGGATTACCGTTACCATCAATGCAGGGAAATCCAGGATTCCTTTAACGGCAAAAACACCGATTTCACTGGTCACCAGAGAAATCCTTCAATATGCAGAAACCATAGATCAGGCAATAGCTATTGCGAGGAAGAGAAAAGTATTCGTTTCCGAATCCATACTGGTAGGAAGCGCCCATGACCGAAAAGCTGTAATCATTGAAGTATCCCCGGATAATTTCGGAGTATACCAGGCAGAAAATTCAGGCCAGGTCTTCTGTACGAACCATTTCCAATCCGAAGCTTATGCTCATGATCAGAGAAACCGGAAACATATCCTGGAGAGCCATTCGGAATACCGGTATGAAAAGCTTCAGGAGCTTATGGAAAAAGACAGGACCCTGAATCCTGAGAAAATGGCCGCTGTATTACGGGACCGGTCCGGATTAAAAGAGCGTGCATTGGGTTACGGCAATGAAAAGGCGATCAATCAGCTGATAGCGCACCATGCCGTTATATTTTCTCCTGAGAAAAGACTGGTGTGGGTTTCTTCCAATCCGTATCAGTTGGGTGAATTTGTCTGCTATGACCTTAATAAAATATTTTCGGGTAAACATGGAGAGCATGGATTTTCGGAACCGGGAATGACGATCGCAGAAGATCCGTTTGTGCACAGCCCGGATTTTAAGAAATATGAAGAATACAAAACGCTTACTCCGGTTATTGAAAAAGCGATCAATGATAAAGATACAGAACTCACAGAAGAATGGATGGCTCACTATCAGTCCTTAAACCCTGATTTCTGGCTTGTGTATGATCTTGCCGGAAGGTATTATTTTGAAAGAAGGGATTACGTGAAAGCAAAGATAGCGTTCGAAAAAGCCCTCACCAAAGAAATTACGACGGTTCCGGACCGGAAAAACACGGAAAAGTACCTGAACAAGACGCTCAGAAAGCTCAGATGAGAGCCTGGAAAAATAGATTACTCGGCAGGATGCGAATTGTTGAACGGTTCTTCAGCATCCGGGCTTATCCTGTTCAGCAGAACAAACGTCACTACTCCTGAAACGGCAGATAATATTGTGGCCAGGATAAAGCTGCCTATAACGTACTGAAGCAAATGATTTTTAACCAGCTCAAAATTCAGCTCATGGGTCAGGATGCTGCTGTCACCCTGTACAAATGGCGCGCCCAGGAATAATGATGCAGCAATGATAAACGGAATGAACGGGGGAAGGCTTACGTTGGAAGACATAAATGCCAATACCTTGTTCAGCTTGAAAAGGACAGATAATGAAATCACCAGCAGGGTATGGAACCCCCAGAGCGGAGACAAGCCTACAAATACTCCCAAAGCAACGGAAAATGCTTTGATACGGTTGCTGCCGTCACTTTCCAGTACGTCTTCCTTAATAAACCGCTTAAAGCTTTTCTTCCTGAAATTATGGATGAACCTTCTCGGGATAATATATACCAGTGCAATTGTAACCAGGATGGTATTCAGGATGCTGATGCGGGTAAAGTCTTTGAAGGGCCTGAAATGCGATACCCGTTCTGCCGGATCATATAAAACCTTTACCGGAACATTCTTTACCGGGATATGCTTCCATGCGGAACGAACGATGATCTCAATCTCAAACTCAAATTTTGGGGTAAAATATTTTTTTTGTATTTTGTGTAAAGGGTAAAGACGGTAGCCGGATTGGGTATCTTCCAGCCTGATGCCGGTCTCAAACCAGAACCAGAAGTTGGAAAACCGATTGCCGAAGCTGCTTTTTTTAGGAATTCCGTCCTGGGCCATATTGCGGTTCCCGATCAGCAATACCTCTTCACCTTCCTCCAACAGGGCCTCTACAAATACCGGAATGTCATCCGGGTAATGCTGGCCGTCCGAATCAATCGTAATGGCATAGTCATATCCGGCAGCCTGAGCTGCCCGGAAACCGGTTTTCAGAGCATTGCCTTTTCCTTTGTTGACCGGAAGATGGATAGTCTTAATCCCAGGATATCCTGCTAAAATATCAGCTGTGGCATCAGTAGAACCATCATTGACAATGATAATACTTTGCGTATAAATCAGGACACCGTCAATAACCCTCTGCAAGGTTTTTGCATTGTTGTAGGTGGGAATAAGGACACAGATTTTCTTTTCAGAAATGGCGTGCCGGATTTCAGAGAAGATCATGGGTATTACTTAAGGGCTGAACGTTCTGCTTCAGTCATGGTCTTAGACTGTGCGGCGAACCTTTTGATATAGCTTTTAAGGCTGCTGTTCTGTTTGCTGTAGTTGTTCAGGATGAACACTTTGTCTTCATTCATATTCTTATGGTATCCGACGATCTTAGGGATGTTTTCCTGTACACTCAGGCGGATTACCCTCAGTTCAGCATTATTCGGATTGCTTTTAATCACATTTTCCAAACTGGTAGCTCCGGCTTTCACAAACATTTTGCGTTTTCCCTTTTCCGTAGTCACCTTGGCTTCCATAATCTGCGCAGCGGCTTTATATCCCAGAATGACAGGGTCTGATCCCGATTGCTTATCCGCCAGGTTGATGAAGGCTTTGGTGTTGGCCGTAGACTGGTTGGCTTTGGCGTAACTGTACCGCAGAGATTCAATGTCTGAAGCCTGGAAAAAAAATACGAATGACGCTATAAAGGAGAAGATGAAATTCATGATGTTAATTTTTGGTAGTGTACTGACATTTTCAATGCAATAGTCTCGCCAAAGGCCGTAACATTTTTTACCTTAATATCCTGTTCATGCTCAGTAATATCCAGCTGTAAAGTGAGTTCCGGAGTTTCAAACGGATTGATGATGGCCATAAATTTAACATTGGAGGCCGATTTAAGGAAAAGTTGGGATCCTATACACTCTTCGGTAAGTTCTTTTACAATCTGCATCATGCACACGCCCGGAGTAACCGGATTGCCCGGGAAATGACCTTTAAAAATATCATGGTCTTTATTCAGTATGATGCGGGCGGTAAAATTGCCGTTGTCTGTTCTTTCGGTGGACTGTATGGTATAAAAGTCTGTAAGGATGCTTTGCATACGGTTGTTTTTAAGATTAAATTATTCTGTGGTAAGCGGAGCGAAATTAATGCCTGAGCAAAGCATCAGAGATAAAACTATCATTTTTCATGGGCTTATTCTGTTTCTGTAATCTGGAATAGCCGGATGCTGATCTTATAATCCCTATGCTGTAGCTGTATGCTGTCTGCGAAGATATGTTTTTTTGCCCCGAAACTAAAATCTATTTTTTCACGGTCTTTTTCGGTGTATATGATCTGCCGAAGCATTTCCGTTTCTTTGTCAAAGAAGAGGTAATATTTTTCCCGGCCGGACTGTGAAAGATAGATCCTGGATTGTGGGTTTTCAAAAGCCTGACTGACGGGATACTGTTTTTTCAGCAGCCTTCGGAAATCATTTTTCAGGAAGTTGATAACTATCTTCCTGTCCAGGTCCGGAACGACATAATTAACTTTAAAATCCGTATCGGAAATGGTGAAATCAATCAGCTTATTGCCAAAATCGGAAGCCAGGGCAACACGATGGGCACCGCTTTCCGTCTTTTTGATGATGAGGATTCCGCTGATAGGGTTGCTGTAAATATCCATCTGGCATTTATACACATAGTCTTCTCCGGAAGAAAAATATAGGTTTTCCGCAGTTTTCAACGTATCCGAAGCTGGCTTTACACCTGTAAGCTGGTAAGTCTTACAGCTGAGCAGGCTCAAAAAAAGGATGCTATAAAGAAAATTCTGACGCAGGAACCGGTGCATTGATCTTGGTATTTTTGAAAACGATATTGGTGGTATCCCCGGAAGCCTCAAGCATATTTACCTGAGAAACCGTCGACTGGCTCTTAGGGAAATAGAGCTCAATCTGCCTGATGTATTTCAGGAGCTGGGAAGATTTCGGAGTAAATTTCGCAATATAGAATCCGTTATTTTTAAAATAGGCAACGGTAAACTCAGAGTCATTGAACATCTGTCCGTTGGAACTGCCCACAATAAGCTTGTTGATCTTTTCAAAGGTTTTGCTCTTGGCATCTACCGAAGATTTTTTCCCCTGGTCATTGATGAAAATCTTATTGTCTTTGAAAACAATGGCATACTGATAAGGATTGGTATATTTCCAGCTCAGCGTATTCGGGGCTTTCAGGGACATTCTTCCCTGCGTGATGATGCTTTTATCCAGGAAATCCATTTTCTTGGTCTGGGTAAAGTCGCTCTGCAAGGTTTTGATCTGCCGGCTTTCTGCCGATACTTTTGTGACAAATGCTTTGGCTTCAGCACCTGTCATCGCTGTATTCTGAGCGATGGCAAAGCCTGAAACCAGTAATACAACTCCTAAAGCAATATTTTTAATCATGGTGTTCCGGTTTGATGATTGAATCGATGGTGTACGTACCGTACTTTTTATCTTTCAAAAATAATAATAAATCTTTCAGGGCGAGGGTCGTTTTTTCTGACGTATCATGAAGCAGCACAATACTTCCAGGACGTATTTTTTTGATAATTCTCCTGTAAACAGCCGGTGCCTGGCCAGTGACCGTATCCAGGGAACGCACATTCCAACCGATGCTTTTTTTGCCGGTCCTTTTTATGGCTCTGGCAATATTCGGATTGGTCACCCCAAACGGGGGCCGGTACAATAGGGTCTGAATATTTCCGGTTTTCAGCATAACCTCATCACATTTTTCGATCTCCTCAACCATCCTTGAAGCCGATAAAAAACCGGTTTGGTTGGAATGGGAATAGGTATGGTTTCCTACAGTATGGCCTTCTGTAATGATCCTCCGGAATATTTCCGGATGTTTCTCAACCTGTTTGCCGATACAGAAGAAGGTAGCCCTGACTTTGTACTCATTCAGTAAATCGAGGACAGCAGGGGTGAATTCGGTGGGGCCGTCA
This sequence comes from uncultured Chryseobacterium sp., assembly GCA_913775525.1. GTDB lineage: Bacteria > Bacteroidota > Bacteroidia > Flavobacteriales > Weeksellaceae > Chryseobacterium. Next base: position 41,962 of record CAJYLH010000044.1, on the reverse strand, counting down.
TCAAATGTCAGTGCAATCTCCTTTGTTTTTGTTCTTTTATGGGTAATGCTGTTCACAAAATATCCCAGTCGAATATCAAAAGAAGCCCAGACAAAGATCAATGAAAATAAAATGAAGCAGAACACGTATACCCAAATGCTCCCCTGAAACCCGTAAATAAAAAGGTTGCAGAAAAGGTAAAACAGGATAAACAGGTAATGTTTCATAATCTGAATTATATTAAATCAGTCAGGAATCAGCTCTTCCCAACAGTACCAGGCTGTGGTCGTGGCCTTTCAGATGATTGTATAAGAGAACATTTTTAATGCCGTTCTTTTTTACCGTATTCACCATCATGATTTCCGGGACCTGCTGGTCTTTGAGGATATGACAGGCCATAAAAAGGGAAAACCCGCTGGAAGTATTGAATTCGCCGCTCAGGTGCTTGTAATACAGCAATGCAGAATCCGGAAAAACTTTCATCGCTTCCGTATAAAACATATCAGAGGCAGCATCGCCGCTGAATCCAAGTATAACAGCATCAATTTCCTGAGGTGCGATATGGTTATGGGCTAAAAATTCGGTTATGAAAGCTGATGTTTCTTCAGTCTTCAGCGTATTGGTTATTTTAATATCCGTAAGCTCCGCATAGGAACCTTCAGATTTATTTTTTCCCAAGACAAAAAAGCTGGCTCCTTCGCCCCAGGTTACCCCGTCAGTATCCGAATGAAGATGGTCAGCCGGCAGGCTCTCTTCTGTTTTCAGCGTCCCGTTCAGCCGGAAAAGTTCCATTACCCGGTCTGTTTTCTCATCTGTAGCACCTGTCAGGATATTTTCTGCTTCACTGTCATTGATCTGGAGTTTGGCGTCCAGCAGTGAAAACTCCAGGGCAGAAGATGTGTTCACATAGGTGAAATTATAGGCATGGCACTGAAGCCCCAGAGCGATTTGTCCTGCCACCGTATTATGGGTGGACTGGATAAAATAGGTCGGGGTCAGGAATTCCTCATGATTGTCGATGACGTTCTTCAGGAACTTTTCAGAATCCTGGCAGCATCCCATTCCGGTGCCTACGATAATGGCATCCGGCTGGTTAACTCCTGCTTCTTTGAGGGCATGATGTGCTGCTACGGTGCTCATTTTTACCGTTTTAGACATTCGCCGGATCATGGCAGGCGCAATAAATTCTTTGTAATTAGGTTCTACAGCCTGTAAGACCTGAACGGTATTCTGTGGCTGAAGACGGTTGATAAAATCCTCCTGTAAGGTTTCCTGAGCCGAAATACAGGCTGCACTGTTGATGTAAACGGAACTCATGATGCTGAAAAAATTAAGGTGGAACAGTTGCCGCCAAATCCGAAAGAATTGGACAGCACGTTGCGGATGTTTTTGTCCTTCCGCTCGGTAACGGGAGTGAGGTCAAACTCTTCCATTCTGGTCCTGAAGTTCAGGTTCGGGAAAATGGTGTTGTGCTGTATGGCCAGCAGGGAAAATACTGCTTCAATTCCTGCTGCCGCGGCAAGGGTATGTCCTGTGAATGCTTTTGTTGAGCTGAATTCCGGAACATGGCCTTCACCAAATATCCTGATCATGGCGATGCCTTCTGATAAATCATTGTTTGGCGTAGCCGTTCCGTGCACATTGATGTAATCAATATCTTCTTTCGCCAGTCCGGAAACCTCCAGTGCTTTCTGCATGGCCAGGTAAGCACCCTGTCCGTTTTCAGAAGAGGCGGTCTGGTGGTGGGCATCATTGGCGTTTCCGTATCCGGAAAGGTAGCCCAGGACTTTCTTGTGGCTTTTCTTTACCACCTCATCAGATTCAAGCACCAGAAAAGCCGCAGCTTCACCCAGGTTCAGTCCCTTTCTGTTTTGATCAAAAGGGGTGTTGTAGGAATCGGTAAGAATCATCAGCGTATTAAAGCCATTCAGAGTGAATTTAGAAAGAGAATCTGTGCCACCTACGATTACCCGGTCCAGCACTCCGCTCCTGATGAGTTTGGCACCCATCATAATAGCGTTGGCTGCAGATGAACAGGCAGTACTGATAGTGGAAACCATCCCTTTCAGTCCCAGATCCTCCGCAATGGCCAGCGAGGAATTGCCTGCGTCGTGGGCATCGATGTATTTTCTTTTTTCAGGATAGTTTTCGTAGGTGTAAAACAGGTCTTCCGTAATATCCATCCCGCCTACGCTTGTAGAGGAGATCAGTCCGGTCCTGTATTCATTCACATCTGAAATCCCTGCTTTTTCAACCGCTTCCCTTGCCGCCCAGATGCCCAATAAGGCTGTGCGGGTCAGGTTATTGTCTTCAGGCAGGCCGAGCTGGCGGATCAGGTCTTCATTAGACAGTTTGATCTCTCCGGTCTTTATGGTTCCCGCATGCCGGGTTTTAAAGAGTTCGATATCTGAAATGCCGTGCTTCCCAGACTGTAACGAAATAAAATTTTCCTCCACGTTATGACCGATGGAGGAAATGATGCCCATTCCCGTAATGGCAATTTTTCTGCCCATTACTTATTTTGTTCTGTTTTCTTCAATAAATTTAGCCATCGTATCGATAGACTGGAAAATTTCTTTTCCTTTTTTAGGATCGGAAAGTTTGATGCCGTAGTCTTTATCCAAAAGAACAATCAGCTCAAGGGCATCAATAGAATCCAGTCCCATTCCGCCCCCGAACAGAGGATCCGTATCCTGGATTTCTTCCACGGCAACATCTTCAAGATTAAGGACTTCAATAATTTTGTGTTTTAATTCTTCTCTTAAATTTTCCATAAAGATTTTAATTTGAAAATAGGTTAATTTGATAATTTGAAAATGAATTAAATTATGATATATTAAAAAATAATGTAAAAATATTTCGTTAGTGTAATCTGATTATGGTATTCTATTTTCAAATTAGCCCATTTTCAAATTATCAAATTTATAATGTCAGCAAATATACGAAAGCATTATAACTTTCCTTATAAAGTTCTATCCAGCCGCAGAGTACTTTTTCTGCTTTTCCCGATTCCATCAGCTGCTCCGAATAGGCGTGCAGAAAATCTTCATCAAACTCATCCAGGACAAAAAAAGCATTTTCTGTCTGCATTGTATGCCGGATGCAGATTTCACCCGTACAGATATTGGGCAGGGTATACACGAAAACCGCAGGGCTGGGAAAATAATGCTCCTTTGAATTGATGCTTTCCTGGTACTTTACATCGGTATCCAGGCTGGAGGACCTGTTGGCAAAAACCAATGCGGTACTCTGGTTGTCCTGATCTTTAAGCAGCATTTCGGCACCCAGAAAAGCAAGTTTGCTCAAAGCATCCATCTTATGGAACTTAGGATATTTGATTTCCAGGGCTTTATAGGCTTCTTTGGCGAAGTCTGAAAAATCCTGTGCTTCACTTTTGAAAATCACGTCGCCGTTTACCGTGATGGCTGAACGGGCTATGGTACAGATATCGGTTTTCTTCATAGGCCTGATGTTGAACATTTTTCCAGGACCAGGGCAGCGTTACAGCCCCCGAATCCTGATGCTGTTTTGAGGATATGGGTAATTTCTGAAGGACGGTTTTCCGTGATGATATCCAGTGTTCCCGATACTCCGTTTTCCTGAAAGTTTTTAGATTGGATAAGTATCCCATGCAAAGCACTTTCCATGGCTATGATACTTTCCAGCAGCCCTGAAGCTCCCAGGCAATGCCCGTAAAACCCTTTCAGGCTGTGCAAAGGTGTAGAATGCAATCCTGCTCTGCCAAATGCAATGGATTCCATTTCATCATTGTAAAGCGTGGCGGTCCCGTGTGCAGAAATAAAATCGATGGTTTCAGAGGTTACTCCTGCTTCCTTCATAGCATGGCTGATGCTGGCATATAACCCGTCGCCCGTTCTGGACGGTCCTGAAATGTGATTGGCATCATTAACCGATGAATCTCCTGATATTTTAAAACATAACTGTGCACTGACGGACGGTGACGAAGTGACATACGCTGCCGCAGCTGCTTCCCCCAGGTTAATGCCGTTCCGTGACGCATCATAAGGTTTGCAGGGTTCCGGCGCGATCGCCTGGAAGGAATTGAACCCGGAAAGGACAAATTCCGAAACCTCATCCCCGGCTATGACAAAAGCATCGGTATACATACCGGCCGCAATCATGTTCTTGGCTACTGCCAGTGCCAAAACTCCCGATACACAGGCATTGGAAATGACAACAGGTTTAGAGGTAAACCCGAAATGGTCAGCTACCTTTTGGGCAAGCACAGAAAGGTATGCTCCTTGCGGAAGGTTTGGCTGATTTTTAAGAAGGGTAACATTCCCTTTTGTGGTAGAGAGTATTAGTCCCGTATGTTCTGTAATGGCGTGCTTTTCAACCAGTGGTTTCAGGCATAACAGCAGCATTTTTTCCAGTCGGGTACAGTCTGCGTCATCAAAATGCCTGTTGAATTCTTCATTCAACCGTTCGTCAGGAATCATGGATGTGTAAAACGGGTCCTGATTTTCCAGGACAGCGTGCCGGGCTATCCCCGACTTCCCGGCGATCAGATTTTCCCAGTTTGAGGCGGTGTTGAAGCCCAGAGGCGTCACACAGTTATAATCTGTAATGAATGTCTGCTTTTTCATGATAATCCAATGCGGTCTTTCCAGTCCTGAAAGAATTCAGGGTTATATAAACAAAGATTGCCTTCTGCATCTAAGAAAACCTGAATGGTCTCCCCGCTGCAGACCAGCTGGTTTTCCGTATTGAAAAGTTCATACCGGTAGATCAGTTTGGCAGAAACGGAGTTAACGAAGGTCGTCACAATCCTGAATGTTTCCCCGTATTTCAGGGGAAGAAAGTGCTCACAGGTACTTTTTACGATCGGGGTTACATATCCTGCTTTCTGGATATCCAGGTAGGTAAGCCCGTGTTCACGGCCGAAAGCTTCCCTGCCGTCTTCAAAATACACAATATAATGCCCGTGCCATACGATTCCCAGAGGATCCGTCTCATTGAACCGTACTCTTACTTCTTCTGTACAGGATAAGGTATTCATTTCTTTAGGCTGCATTTCATTTTTAATATTCATTTTGTCAGACCCGGTGAAGTTTCCGTTCATATACAATGGACAGGGTTACCATCACGAGATAAAAAAGGATTAATAAGATCAGTTCTGTGGCAATGCTGCTGATGCCGCTGTTCCGGAGGATAATATTGTAATAGGCATTCAGTCCCCAGTTCATCGGAGAAAACCGGGCGATATGCTGCATGAATTCCGGCATGAGGAAAACCGGCACCCAAATACCTCCTATCGCTGCAAGGACCACCACAGAGGTGGCTCCGAACGGGGCCGACTGTTCCTGCGTATCAGCAATGGTCCCCAGCAAAACCCCGAAACCGATAGCGGCCAGTCCGGCTGCAAGGGTCACGATCATCAGCGGGAACATTTTTCCTGAAACATCCAATGCCGGCAGATCCATATACGGGAAAAGGTACATTCCCACAGCTACCATCAGCAGGAACTGAATCATGCAGATGATGAGATAGGTAAATGTTTTCCCCAGGATATGGATAAAGTATGGGGTAGGGCTTATCCGTACCCTTACACTGGTGCCCTGGCTTTTTTCTTTCACTAAATTGATCGACAACGGAACTACAATGAAGAAAATAGCAAAAAGCGTCCAGGCAGGTACATTGTGCTGCACGGAATTCGGCATGGCTTCATTTTCATTTCTCGGAGGAGTAATTTCCTTAAAAGCAATCAGGTTCTTATTCTCTTCCAGGTTTTCGGTGGTGCCCAGCTGATCCTGGAATGCTTTGTAAATTTTTTTGTTCTCGATCTCAAAAATCATCTTGTTAACCGCACTCATCACGGAATTCCGAAATCCTGAGTTAATAGCCGGATCAAAATACAGATGAATTTCTTTTGTTTTTACAGAGGGTGCCTGAGGGGTGGCTGCATCTGTTTCAAGCCCGAAGGAACTTACAATTTTCTGCACCTTGGCATCAATAGTCGTATTAAGGTCCCGGGTCAGTTTTTCCGGGATGACAATCGCCATCTGGTATTCCCCTGAAAATACGGCATTCCTTGCGGAAGCTTCCGTAAATTCGGTTTTCAGCTCGAAACTTTTGTTCTTTTCCAGTTCCTGGCGGATGCTTTTTGAAACTTCGGAACGGTCATTATCAATAAAAATGATCGGAATCCTGGTTCCTTCAAGGTTTTTGAAGGTGGAATCCTGGATCAGGGTAATGGTTACAATCAGCAGCAGGGGCATGACGAAAATAATCACAATGCCGCCTATATCTCTTTTCAGCAAGAGAATTTCCTTCAGGAAGGTTCTCCAAAGCTTATACAACATCTCTCAGTTCTTTTCCGGTTAATGAAATAAATACGTCCTCCAGGTTTTCGGCATGGGGCACACCGTCAATAAGGTCTGCCGGCGTTCCTACGGCGTGGATCTTTCCTCCGTCTATGATGGCGATCTTAGTACAGAATTCTTCTGCTTCGGAAAGGTGGTGGGAGGTATAAATGATGCAGGTGCCTTCCCGGTTGAGTTCCTGCAGGTAGTCGATGATGACTTTTTTAGACTGTACATCCACACCTACCGTAGGTTCATCCAGGAAAAGGACTTTGGGGTGGTGAAGCGTTGCTGCAATCAGGTTGCAGCGGCGTTTCATACCTCCGGAAAACTGTTCGATTTTCTTATGCGCAAATTTGGAAAGCCCCATTCTTTCCAATGCCGCATCAATGCTGTTGTGAAGTGTTTTATGTTTCAACCCGTACAGGCTTCCGAAAAACATCAGGTTTTCTCTTGCCGTAAGGGTAGGATAGAGTGCATATTCCTGAGGAACAATCCCGATGATCTGTTGTATGGTGGCATTGTTTTTCTGCGGAGACCATCCATGGATCGTAAAATGTCCTGACGTAGGCTGTATCAAACCGGAAAGCATGGAAATTAATGTGGTTTTCCCTGCGCCGTTAGGGCCCAGGATTCCATAGATTTCATTGCTCCCGATGTCCAGTGAAATATCATTAACGGAAAATTCATCAGCGTTTTTGTATTTTTTATACAGGTTCCTGATCTCAATGCTGTTTTCTGCCATATCAGACTGCTTTACTCAGTTTTTTATAAAAAGCTTCTTCCAGGTCGGCAATATGAAGCATGGATTTGGAAAGTTCCTGATAGATATTGCTCTTGGAATTCCTGTTTTTATATACGCGGGCAATATCTACGGCGAAGTCCCTCCATAGGTCACCAATCATGGTAATCTCTTTGGAAAGCTCCCGCAGCTGCTCATTTTTGAGAATATCGGCAGCTTCCTGCAGAAAGGCACCATAAATAAAACGGAATCCGCCGCCGCCGGTCCCGATCTCCTCCTGCATGCGGATCAGCTGTCCCAGATAGTGGTTGGTCTGTTTGGTCCCTTTTTTTTCTGCCCATTTCGGGATGCTTCTGGCTACCCATCGCATGGCTTTAACTCCGATAATGGGAACCGGAGCCAGCATATTTTTACAGGTATCCTTAATGCCTTTGATGATCGCTTTTTCCAGATCTACCTTTTCAGGAATGAACGTCGGGAAATACATATGGCCTTTTGGCGGAAGGGCACCTTTAGCGTACCGTACCTTTTCCAGTTCCGCTTCAGAAAGCGAAGTTACATAGTCCATAACCGGATCGCTGATCAGGAAGCGTCCGTCTTCCTTCCCATATACCACAAGGTTATGGGCATTGAAGTGAAACTTATATTCCTCGGGAAAGTAAGTGAGGTTGAATACCCCCACCTGAAGCCCGGTAGGAATATTGTTTTCCAGGTTTTTTTCCAGGGCTTTCCGGGCATCTTCCGGATTTGAAAATTTTTGTCTTTTAATTTTGATCCCCAATCGCTTGGCTGCCTTGGTAAAGATGGCGCCGGGCATAGGACGGTAGCTGAACCCGGGAGCGAAGTTCACTTTCAGGAACGGAAGGTAGACAAAGAACAGCCCGGATCCGATTCCGAAGATCATAGGTTCGCTGAGGTGCAAGCCTTTATTAAGCAGTAGGTTGGAGGCGACACCGTTTTCGCAATGAGCGGTCTGATGGTGTTCGAAGTTCAGTTTCATTCGTATCTTGTTGGGTTTGTGTAAGCCGGATGGTTGTGTTTCATTTATGTAACGGAACAGTTGTTATTGCTGTCCGGCCTGTTATTTACCGTCGAAGTTTTTTAATTCTTCTACCGAAATCCCGAAGGCATCGGCATACTTTTTCAGTATGGTATCGCTTAATGTTTTGAATATTTTAGGTTTGGTATGTCTTTTTACGCGCCATTGCCACATGCCTACGTAAGCAGCGAGAACACTGAGATCCATTTTATTCAGTTCCATAAAATAGATCACCGGGCTTACTTTGTTCAGGGCTACATGCTGTCTGGCTTCTTCTATCCTTTCATGAATCAGTTGCATGGATTCGTCCAGCGCCAGTTTTTTCGCTTCCCAGCCGATGCTGTTAGCGGTAGTATACTGGTCATTTTCATCAGTAACATACAAAACTTCGGTCATGTTGGCCGATTTCAGGTTGCTTTCATCCTGAGGAAGGTCTTGTTTTTTCATGGGTCTAATTCGTGTTGTATTTCCTGGATAAATAAATTAATTTCTGTCCTGATCAGCAGTTCGTCTCCTGTGAAAGTCTCACAGAAAATATGGCAGATGTTCTCAAACTGGGAAATCAGCGAAGCCCTGGAGATAATGGTGTCGCCTACTTTCGGCAATCCGAATACCTCAATTTTTTTAATGCTGGTGATGAAACCAATTACTTTAGTCTCGGTATCAGACTTAAAAAAGCTCTGCCCGAGAATAGACGAACAGGTCTGTGCTGCATTTTCAATGAGTCCGGGCTCAGCCAGATGGTTGTTATGGACGAAAATATTGCTTTCAAGAATTTCAAAGGAAGTCACCACTTTTTCTTTGGTTAGTTCCAAGATATAATCTGCCATCAGCATAGGCTCACGATGCGGCAGGTAATGGTGGATGTTAATGATGTTTTCTTCCTTGATTTCCATAGGTACAATTATTTTACAACAGTTTTCATCTGAGAGCGGGCAATAACCTCATTATTGAGCCGGGTTACGGCATCAACCAGGGTTACACCCATAACCTCGCTCAAAATAGTCACTTCCGTTACCAGGTGGTCACCTGCTTTGGGCAATGATTCCGCCTCAAAAGATTTAATGGCTCCTATGTATCCTGTAGGAGCTTCTTTTCCCAACAGGTAGTACTTATATCCGGTATGCAGCGCAACACTCTGGGCCTGATGTTCAACCAGCCCCGATGCCTGAAAGATGCCGTCCTGTACAAAGATGTTTTCTTCTTTGACGGTGAATCCGGAGATGAGATGGGTCTCAGAATATTCCGAAAGTTCATTAACCATGATAAAGGGAGCTCTTTGCGGGATCAGGCTTTCTACAAAAGCAGGGTTATCGCATGGTAATGTATTGTCCATTAGCAAACCGTTAACAGGGCACACGAATAGGCAAACCTTCCGCTTTCCGGAATGCAAAGCAATACTCTTTCCCCTTTTTTAAGCGTTCCGGAATTCATCAATTGTTCCAGGGCGATAAAAATAGACCCGGCCCCGATGTTTCCAACCTCGGAAAGGTTATAATACCATTTTTCCCACGGGAAATCCATTCCTTTTTTAGCAAATTCATCTTTCAGGCCTTCTTTGAAGTAGCCTGAAGAGATGTGGGCGAGGACATGATCAATGCTGTCCGGATCCAGTTGATGCTTATCGAAAGAAGCACGCAGGCTTTCCGCTCCTTTTACCAGGATGTATTCATCTAAAAGTTTCGTATCCTGTTTCAGGGCAAAAATAGATTGTTTAAGCCATTCATCAGAAGGGTAGTCTGCCCATGATTTAAGGCTTCCGTCTTCCTGCTTTTCGCATCCTGCATACATACAGGCTTCAATCTCATGAGCGTAGGAGTAAAAATCGATGAACTCAATTCTTAGGGAAACTTCATTTTCACGCGGTTTATTTTCCAGCAGGAAGGCTCCGGCTCCGTCGGAAAGCATCCATCTGAGGAACTCTCTTTTAAAAGCGATGATAGGCCTTTCTTCCAGGAGTTTCAGGTTTTCTGCTTCATGGTTGAATTTATCCGCCGTCATCCATGATGAGAATCTTTCAGATCCTACACATACTGCATTCTGTTTAACACCTGCCTTTACAGAAAGGAATCCGTAGTTCAGGGCGTTCATCCCGGAATTGCAGAGTCCCATGGATGTGTTGATCTCAATAGATTTGTTCAGTCCTAATTCTCCATGCACCATAGACGCATGGGAAGGCTGGATCTGGTCTGCCGAAGTCGTTCCGCATGACAGCAGTTCCATATCCTGTCTGGTGAACTTTTCATCGAAAAGTCCCTCAACAGCTTTTGCCGTAATCTGTGCATTGGTATGGGTAGGCTTCCCGTTTTTATCCAACGCGTAATATCTGGTTTTAATTTTATTGTTTCTTAAAATCAAAGCTCTTGCTTTGGACGGTTTCTCATTCACCAAGCCCAGATACGTTTCCATCTCATCGTTAGAAACAGGTTCATTCGGTAAGTATGTTGAAGCTTTTGTTATAAATACGTCGTACATTTTATTTTAAATTAATTCCTTGTAAATATTCTTTTTGTTTTCTTCTTTTTGAGCTCAGAATCGGAGCTAAAAGTATGTGGAATACCAGCACAATGGGAGAAATGATCCATATCGCGGCCATCAAATATACTTTAAAGAATTTAATGAGCAATGGTCGTTTTTCCTTTTTCCTTATAATCAGATTAGACCATACGGTGAAAATTTTATTGCCAACTTTTTCCACACGCACCAGGAATGGGCGGATTTCCACGGCACCGTTTTTCACCAGGTCAGGCTGCAGGGTTTCCAGCGTATTGGTGCTGAAATGTTTCTCGATGATTTCACCGTATTTTACAGAACCTGCGATTTCTTCATCTGAAATTCCGGCAGCCGGCAGCATCCCCGATTTTTCTTTTTTTCCGGTAGTGAGCCAGCGGAGAATCGTCAATACGCTGGTGTAGTTATCATGCCGGTCTACCAGGGCAATATTTCCTACCAGCTTTGCTTTAAGATCCCGTAAATATACCTTCAGTTTTTCCTGGGAAAGCATCCACATGTTTCGGGTCCCGGAAATAGTAACTACCGGTGTATCCTGCAGGATGTTTGCAGCATACGGGCTTTTCAGGAAAGAGATGATCGGAATGGATGGCGTGAGATACCATACCTGGTATCCGAAGAGGATAAGATCAAAACGGGTATTCAGCACCTCGTCTTCCGGAGGGTAGATTTCACTGGGGATCTGCAGGTAAGATTCCGGAAAAGTATTGAAGAAAACGTCACCCGGCCATGGAAACGGGAAGTCTTTTTTCAGGCGTATATTATAATACGTTACCTGGTATTCATCTTTATTCTCAAAAGGTCTGGCAATATTTTTTACAATATCTTCCAGTTGTCCGGTCTGTGAATAATAGATGACGAGTATATTTTTCTTCATTATATTTCTTTAATTAGTACAAAAATATGCTTTTCAGTTGTATTTACTGTTTTCTGTAAATTTTAATTATTCCTGACTCAAATTCCATACGGTACCCTGCTTCCATAATGCCTTGGATTTCACTGTCCAGTGTTATGATTTTTTCCGGGAGCTCCGGCATTGTTTCTATATTAAAGCGCTTATCAGAAACCAAAAGTATACCAATATTCTTTTTAACTTCTGAAATCTGATTGATGTACTGGATCTTCCTTCTTTTTACCAGGTAATTCTGTTTCGCTACTGCTCTTTTATCTTCGTCGGCAATCAGCGTAAATATTGTTCTTCCTGCCTGGTATAATGCCAGCAGGACGTCTTTCTGCCCGAAATCATCTGCCATATGCAGGATGCGGGCATCCGCAGGAATATGCTGATTCAGCACGAAATAATCCTTCTTATAGGTATTGAAGTCATGCTTTACTGCTTGTACTACTTCATTTTCCTTATACAGATAGCTCAGGAATAATTTGCTCCTGAAATAATTTTCATCTTCCAGTTCATTCCTCAATGCAGCAAACTGTGTTCTGAAGTAGGCATTGATTTTTTTGGTCCTTTCGGAATAATGGCTGCCAAAAGCGGTATCGTTCTTACTGATTCTTTTACCTACCTTAATGGTAATACTGCCGTCATAAATAATAAAATCCCCTTTCGGCAATACTTCGGAATTCCCATGGATATATACCGGGACAATGTCCAGCCCAAACTGCTCGGCCAGGTAAAATGCTCCTTTATGGAAGCGTTTGATGTCATGGGTATAAGAGCGCTCCCCTTCAGGGAAAACCATCAGGGAATAGCCCTGATCCACCTTCTCCCTGAGCGGGTTGATCCCGTTTTCTATGCCCTGCGAAACAGGATAGAATCCCAAAGCTCTTACAATTTTCCCGAATACCGGCGAATTGTACACCCAGTCGTTAACCAGGAATACCATCTTATGGGTCACCATAGTTACAGCCAGAATATCCAGAAATGAGGTATGGTTGGCAATGATGACTGCCGGCCTGCTGAAATCTTCATCCGTATTTTTAATGAGCTTCTTCCTTACCCATGGATTCGTAAAAAGGACAGAAGTTAAAAACCGGGCAGAAAAAACTTTGATCAGGCCTGCTGTTTTACCTTGCGATCTTCTCACGAAAAAACTTCCGATAAAAGAGAAAAACAATCCGCCCAGTCCGTAATACATAAAGGAAAGCGTGGAATTCAGCATCAGCCTGAATGTAATCGGTGAAAGCCCCTTCTTAGCCCTGTTGGTAATAAAGAACCTGAACCAGAAAGGATACAGGGTTGAGGTAATGATGATGACGGAGAACATTCCGATCAATGCTACCAAGGCCAGGGAATGCAGCGCCGGATGCCTGGCAAAAATAAGGGAGCCGATGGAAAGGATGGTCGTGAATACCGCCAGAATAATGGATACCCTGTAAGTGGGAAGCTCATTTTTTCCGGTGGTGTGCTCTTTCTGCATGGCCTGCGTAAGGAAGATGCTGAAATCATCTCCCACACCAAAAACCAGGGTGCAGACTACCGTGCTGAAAATGTTAAGTTCCAGGCCCAGAAAATACAGGATCCCGGCTGTTACGATCCCGGTTAAGACAATCGGAAACATGGTTAATACTGTAAGCTCAAAATTCCTGAAAAACACAATAATGGTCAGGACAATAGCCAATAAGGAATAATTGATCAGGGTATTGAAATCCCGTTTCAGCAGCCCCAGGAAATTTTCATTCATCTGCTGGCGGTCAATGGCAAGCGCCTGATGGTTTTTTTCTGCATCTTTTATGAATGCTTCCCGATGGTTTTCATCGACTTTTACAATATTGGAAACGGTAAAGAAATTTTTATCCTGACTCAGGAATTCAGTCACCTGTAATGCTTTTACCTTTTCGTAGTCCCGAAGACTTAAAGTCGCATAGTTTTTATCCAGCATATCTTTAAAGCTGTCAAATGCAGAGCTGTTGAATCCGAACTGAGCACCGGCACTTTCTAAGTCTTCCAGTGTCTTGCCTTTTTTATTTCCGGCCCAGAAGCTGTTCCATTCATCCAGCTTTTTCTGCTGATCCTGCCTGGATAGTACGACATTTCCTATGGAGCTGTAATTTAAGATTTTACCCTCCTGCTTTTCTCGTTCCAGAAAGCTGTTCAGCCGGGTGTTTTTAGACAAGGCTTCATCCTCAGAGTTCCCGTAGGAAATGGTGTATATGGATTTTGAAGTAATATCAGACAGTTTCTGAAGCTTAGCCTCACTCAGCTTCAGTTCTTTAGGGATGTAGTTCAGGTCACCGATGTCCTCATTGAACCCCACATGCCTGAAGCCGAACAGGCAGGCAATGATGATAACCGTACAGCCGATAATAAGGGGCTTGTTTTTTTCGTACGGATAAGAACCAATCCTGTCTATGAAGTTGGTGTTAAGGACTTGTTTCTCCTTTTTGGGATGGTACAGCTGCGGGACAATAATCAGGGCTGTAACAGAAGAGAAAATTACAGTAAGAGAGGCGAAGAGGCCAAGGTCCTTCAGGGCTTCGGACCGAACGAAAACAAGGCAGAGGAATGACACTGCGGTTGTAGCGCTGCTCAGGATGATAGGCTGCGTGATTTCTTTGTATAACTCTTCTATGTTATGGTTGTGCTTGTAATGCGTGAGGATGTGAAGCGCATAATCTATCGTAATACCAATTAGGATCGCGCCTACGCTCAGTGAAATGGCAGACAGCTTATCCTTGATGAAGTAAAGCGCGAGCAGGGCCAGCAGTACGGAAAATACAGTAGGAAGAAAAACGATTACCGGCGTGAAAAAATTACGGAAATAATAGATCAGCAGAATCAGAAGAACCGTCATGGAGATGATTACCGTATTCCTGATATCTTTTTTGATCTGCTGTGCATTGGCTACAGCGATTACCGGAGATCCGAAATAGCTCACTTCCGTTTTTCCTTTGAACTGTGTGTTCAGCGTATTTTTTATATTATTCAGCGCATCAATGAATGCTTCATTATCCTTGGTGTCACTGCTTTTATGGGCAGGATCTATGAAAAGAAGGAGGTGTTTGCCGTCGCGGGAGACAATGTAGTTATTTTCAAGCCTGAAATCCTGGCTGAGGTTGAGTGCATTCAGTTTTTTTACGCCCATAAAGGTAATGCCCAGCGGATCCTTTTTAATGAATTCTTTGGTGACCAGGCTGGCAGGGGATACCAGTGATACATAATTGCTTTCTACCTTTTTATCAATGCTGTCCTTCTGAAGCTTTTCCCCGATTTCCTTATAATCCTGTTTGTTCAGGAAGAGTGGAAGATGTTGGCGGACAAAATCAAACGTATTTGAAATTTCATCGTCATTTACTTTTCCCTGGACGCTTGCTATGTACTTTTTTAAAGGCTGCAGGTCCTGAAGGAAAGTGTCTGCCGTTTCAGAAAGCTGGAAGCTGTTCTCTGCAGAGGTGCTTTCAATAATGACAATGATCTTATCTGAGAAGTTCAGCTGTTTCAGTACTTTAGCAGTAAGGTCCGACTTTTCATTTTTAGGGATGATCTGGTTGATATCCTCTTCAAAAGTAATCCTGGACGCAAAAAAAATGCATACGGCAGCAATGCCTAAGGCCACTGCTGCAGAGAGGATCCTGTGTCTGGAAATCAGATAATACAAAAAAATAAAGAAACGGTGCATGGTGTGGGAATAAGTCTGCAAATTTAATTTTTTAAGTATTAGTTCAAAACATTTGGACGGATAAGTTTTGTCTGAAAATCAACAAAATATTCTGGTGAAATGAAAAAAACTTATACTTTTGCAAAAGTTCCCAATCATAAAGCATTTTAAAAACAGACAGTATACTCTAAGCAAAGGAACTTGTATTTTTGATATGTTTACAAAACTTGATGAAAAAAAAGAAGGATGGTTATGGATCATAATTTTTCCTCTGTTGCTTTTTCTGATCTCTTACTATGGTTTCGAGTCCTCGTATGTAAGGCTTAAATCCATGGAGAAAGCGCCTGACTTTATGTTTTCATCCGTCTACGCATACAGGGTTATTCCTAATTACCTGAGTGTTCATGTAACCGCAGCCTTTACTGCCTTGGTTAACGCCCTTCCTCCTTTCGTCCGGTCTTTCCTGCTTAAAAACGGAAGTCTTTTTTACCACAGCATTTTCCTGATTAATGCTGCATTTTTTATACTGTCATCATGGGTTCTGGACCGTATTCTGAAACTTGAGCCTGCGGACCTTTTGTCTGGCCCTACGGTAAGGCGGCTTATTCATCTCATCTGTATTTTCTTTCTGGTCATTGTACAATATGTGCCGACCAATTGTGATTCTATTGCCGTATTTTTCTATCTGTGGGGGCTGTTTTTTAGCCTGAAATATTTTAAGACCAAAAAATCAAAGGATCTTATTGCTATAGCACTTATCATCTTCGTTTCTACTCTGGTCAGGGAAACAGCCTGCCTGAATATTGCATTTTTTGCAGCGATAGCTGTGGATGTGCAGTGGCTTAAAAAAGGGAACTATCATATCATCAAAGAACTTTTACTGCTGGTCATTGCTTTTATACTACCATACGCTGGTTTAAGGATAATCATTCCACAGCAGGCTTCTTTCTTTGAAGGAATATACCTGCTTAAGAATTTTACCAGTCCGTATAATCTTGCCGGGATGCTCTTCGGGGTCATCAGTATATATTTCGGATACCGGATGGCGGATCAAATGGGAAAAATAGTCATTAAAAAGTATTTGTTTTTTTCACTTCCTTACCTCATTATGATTGCCCTGGTGGGGCTATTCTGGGAAACCAGGCTTTTTATTCCGCTAATTCTTACCGGGATCATCATCGCTTCATATCAGTTTAAAAAATATCGTCCTCAATGAGTCTACTGCATCCGTATTTTATCATAGCTCTTATATACATGCTTATCTTCAGTTTTCAGGAGGTATACGGACATCAGGTGGAGAGAAAATGGCTGTACTATTTAGGTGCATACCTGGTTATTATTGCAGGGCTCCGTGACGGAGTAGGGCCGGATTTCGGGAGTTACAGGGGGATTTATGTCTATTCCGATACCAAGGATTATATTACCATCCTTTTTGCCGCGCTGCACCTCAAAACTCCGCAGCCTATGGAGCTGGAGTGGCTGTTTGTCCTCATTAATAAAATACTGCTCAATATATTCAATGCCCCGTTTTTCATCTTAACATTAGTAGTGGCGGCTCTTGCGATTTTCTTTAAGTTCAGGTATATTGAAGACAATACATTTTATCCTTTTACCTTTCTGGCCCTGCTGTTTATACCCGGATTCTTCGTAGGGGAATCTGGACAGATCCGCCAAAATTTGGGTTCTTTCATCGTGTATTTTGCTTTGCGGTACATTAAAGAGCGGAGACTTTGGGCGTATCTTCTCTGTATTTACATCGCAGGAGGAATTCATAATGTCTGCTATCTCTTTTTGCCCATGTACTGGATAGCGCGCATCCCATTGAATAAAGCATGGATGTTCATCCTGATCATTACGTCCGTATTCCTTTCCCCGTTTGAAGTCTACCGGTCATTTGGTGAGTTCCTGGGAAACTTTGCCGGAGACAATGCGCTTGCAGTAGGGTTTAACGGGTATATAGATGAAAGTGCCGAAAGGATTAACGGAGGGATCGGGATTCCGGAAGTAATGATGGCTATCCTTACCTTCTTCCTTTTTGCATTCGATACCAAAATGGTCCAGAAATACCCTTACTATGAATACCACCGCAATTATGCAGTTATCGGGATCTGTGCCTATTTCATCTTCAGGAATAACCCGATCTTCTCATCCCGGCTTGCAGGGGCATTCATTGTCTTTGCCTATATCCTGATTCCGAATGCGATGTATGTAGTATCTGCCCAGAAAAAAGCACTGATCCATACTTTTATCATTACATTGATTGTCTTCAACTTTATCGTGTTCTCCAGTTTCAAAAATATAAGGTCCGGAAGGTTTACCTATGACCTTTACCGTAATCATCTTCTTCCTTAAATTGTTTCATCATGCCGGATAAAAGAACCAGAATAGAAGTGCTTGATGGCTTAAGGGGACTGGCCATCTTACTCGTGTTCCTGTTTCATGGCTATTATATCTGGGATACTTACTATCCTTTCGGGAAATTATATGCGGACAATCTTCTGTTTAAATATGGCAGCCTGGGTGTACAGCTGTTCTTCCTGATTTCAGGATTTGTTATCCTGATGTCTGTTGAGAAAACACCGGGTTTCTGGACTTTTATAAAAAACAGATGGCTCAGGCTTTTCCCGGGTATGCTCATCTGCAGCCTCATCATCTACCTTACAGCCGGTTTCTTTTATGAAAGACCTTTTGGTATTCCTGAGCTGAAATCGCTGCTGCCTGGGATCACATTTATCAACAACAGCATTCTTGAACGGATTTTCAATACGGATTTTCCCGTTCTGGAACTGTCGTTCTGGTCACTGTATGTAGAAGTAAAGTTTTATGTGATTTTTGGTGCTTTATACTTTATATTCAACAGGAATGCTGCACTTACGGGAATCTTTATATTGTACGTATCGGCTGCCTGCATGCAGATCCTTATTGTCCATCAGGTATTTGCGGAAAGTGCGGCAATGAAAGTATACATCGGCTCCTTTATCCATTTCGGATGGTTTGTCGCAGGTGCCTTAACCTATATCTATTACACCTACCGCGAAAAGATATACTTGTATCTGCTGATCATCAGTACAGTGTGTTCAATGTTATATGCTTATAAATTTCACGATCCTGTATTGTATATTTATCTTATTATCCTGGTTATGGTCTTTTTCGGCACCCTGTTCTGGGCTCCGCTCGGTATACTGTTTAAAAGCCGGTTTTTCAGGTTTGTGGGATTCATCAGCTATCCTTTGTATTTGCTTCATGAAAATATGCTGATTGCTTCTGTGATTAAACTCCACAGACATATTCCGCCTATTCCTTACGCTTTTCTTCCCATCTTTTCATTTGCTTTTATAGGAGGTCTGGCGTATATGGTAGCCAGGTTTCTTGAACCAGCTCTTCAGCGTGTGCTCAAAAAGCTTATATAGCCTATTGGCCGGCGGAGATTCTTTACATTTTTAATAATTTTCTTTTAATTATTCCTGAACTTTCTGATTCTTATTCCGTTTCACAGTTTATATCCAATAGCTTTTTAAGTGTGTTGTTTAACACTAATTCCCTCATTATCAGAAAACAATTATTATGTATGTAATAATTATATTTTGTTATGGATTATTATTCGATTTCTATTTATGATTTATTAATATTTATTTTCATTTAAATGGTTAAATATTTGATGAATATATCATATTATAATATATTTTTGTTATAACTGTATCTATAATGTCATTTTGTTGTTTATTATTTGGGGATATCAATCTATAACTTAAAAAATGGCGTATATGTTATTTGTAAAATAAATAATCTGTTATAGATACGGGTTAAAGTGTTGTTATAGTGTTAGATAGTTTAAATCAAAGGATATGGAAAGATCATTAAAATTGGCGGTTGCATGCTGTCTGGTTTCAGCAGTCATGTATTCCAGAAATCACCTTGAAACAAGGGCAATTATTAAATCAGAAAGTGTTAAAAACTTGTTTTCAAAGAGCGATTCGCTCATTAATCCCTTATTAAAGAAAAATTCAAAACAGATTGGTATAGAGAAAAAATCGACTGACTTGAACAGTGTTCAGACTTCTTACAATGAAACCGATAAGCAATATGGAGCCAAAGACTGGGCAAAGGCACCGAACAGCTACCTGTTTGACCCTTCCCAGAACAGCAGCGGGATTTACATTCCCATCCGTAAGGCTTATGCAATGTGGGAAAGTGATAAGTATATCAGCGGCTCAGGAATTCCTTCCGGGAAGATAACGGCAGATGTTCTCTGGGAAGATAGTCCGGGACTGATAAAATCTGCAGGAGGATATTCGCTGGAAGTAGTTGATTCAGGCGTAAATGCCAAAATTAAAGTTCCCATTAATAAATCGAAAGAGGGAAATGCTGTGATTGCTTTCCGTGTTAACGGTGAAATTTTCTGGTCATGGCATATCTGGGTGACAGATGATCCTTCCAACGGATCCCAGTATAAAAGCTATGCTAATGTCAAAAGGCAGCGGGATGACGGAACCATTGAAGTGATCCCTGATTCTGAATGGAGATGGATGGACAGGAACCTGGGAGCACTCAGCGGTACTATTACAGGAGGAGACTGGAACCGCAATGCAGGACTTCTGTATCAATGGGGAAGAAAAGATCCTATCCCGCCATTGGTTTATCGCGGCAATGATTTCTATGAAGTTGTTGGAAGCATCGGGAGGATAAGGCACCGGGTAGCCAAAAACTTTACCAATGCCACTAATTTTGACAACCTCAGGAAATTTGTTCCGGTATCCAATGCGACTGTTACCAATAACATCAGGCTCGCTATAAAGAATCCTGCAAGCCTCATTTATGTAAATAAAAATGACAATTCCGGACCGGCTTATTATAACAATAATGCAAATTTACCGGTTAACTGGTTCGGGACTTATCCGTCTTTAAAAGATAACCAGCTTACAGAACTGAACCTGTGGTCTGATAACTCCATGGGTAAAATCAACGATGATTACAACAATAATTCTAATGCCCAGCCTTACCGGAACAAGTCATCCTATGACCCGTGTCCCAACGGCTGGAGACTTCCTTCAGCATTGGTTGCCAATCTGGCATCTCCGGGCTATACCGATGATGTAAGGATTGATTTTTCTCCTTTCGGGGTAAGGACCAATATGGGAAGGAGTGCATTTGAAGGCAACAACTATCATATCATTAAACCGACAGATTCCGGTACACCGGCATTCATGACCGGGTTTAGGATTTATCCTAATTTCGGAATCGATTTATCCAATGTCGGCGGAAATAATATGGGGATTTTTCCCGGGACAGGAGGGATTTCTATTTCAGCGCATCAGGGCCAGTATACAGACCAGCACCAGGTTGCTTTATGGACATCCACAATGGCTAAGCATTTTGATACAAGCCCCGCTGTATCTGCGAGAGCACTGTTTGTGATCCCGGATAAATATCAGCCGGACACTCCGGATGCCAATTTTCCTTCTGTAAAGGGAAGATACTGGTATTTTCCTACAGCGACCGCAGCAACTTCTGATGCCAATGGCTGCCGATGCATTAAAGATCCGCTGTACATTATAGACGACTATGACTTTCCTACCGAGTACCTCAGTCCTGAGACAGAATACCTGGAAGGACTCAATAATCCTAATACATACCAGGTGGTGAAAAGCACAACTTCATCAACGATCAATATTCCTGTGAGTAAAGCATTTGCCGTTCAGAGCCAGCTACTAAATAACAAAGACATATTAAGCACAGCAAATTTTAACAACCTGAAGGCTAATGTGCTCTGGACGACCAATACCGGATTGATTGGAAGTATATCCATGGTGAATCCATCGCCAGGTTCTCTATCCGGCCTTTCAGCTTCAAGGATATCAGTTACCATTAATCCTAACCAAAGCGGGAATGCAGTAGTAACGCTTCATAACGGAAGCATTTCAAATCCGGTATACTGGAGCTGGCATATCTGGGTAACCGATACTCCGGTAGGCTCATATAATTATGCAACGGAGCTTCCTATGACTTCTGTTACCAATTATGTCAACTATGTCAACAAAGCCGATAATGTTTTCCAGACAGAATTTATGGACAGGAACCTGGGGGCAACCGATGCGTTCCCGGTCGTAGCCAATCCGCTAACACCAACTACAGCGGAGCTTGCAAAAATCAGGGCTTCTACAGGCTTCCATTATCAGTGGGGAAGAAAAGATCCTCTGCCGACATTCCAGTTTGCAGATAACCGAGCTTCTTACAATGTGTTTCTGGGAAATGCTGCGGCTAACGGTACAGTGGCATATACTACGCTTGCATCCGGTACCTATAATGACCTTTCAGGAAACTATATTGTTCCGTATAATACCTATACCAATGCATCCAATGCTAATGTAACGACTACCGATAAAGTTTCTGATAAGATTTCAAAAGTACTTGCGTACTCTGTTAGAAATCCATTGGTTTATATGATTCCAAGCACTTTTGCGCCGTACAATTCCACAACTCC
Organism: uncultured Chryseobacterium sp.; assembly: GCA_913775525.1. Taxonomy (GTDB): domain Bacteria; phylum Bacteroidota; class Bacteroidia; order Flavobacteriales; family Weeksellaceae; genus Chryseobacterium. The sequence goes on along the minus strand of CAJYLH010000044.1, from coordinate 20,334 downwards.
TGCCTATACCAACGGAACAGACTGGTTGTCTAACGAACCTAACCTTGCTTATGACCGTTGGGGAAGAGGTGGCAAGAAATCTCCTTTTGACCCGTGCCCGGAAGGCTGGAGAATTCCTGATTTAACAGGAGTTGCTTTTGTGTCCAACCAGGATTTCGGTCTTACTCCCTGGTATAAAAAAGATAAAAATGTATCTACCACGTACAGCATTGCAAACGATTATCTGGGAGTCAGGGTCAGAAACCCAAGTACGACATCAACCATAGGGTATACATTTAATGACTCTTCCTATAAAATAGGAAACTATCCTAACTCAGGTTCCAGAGGGGTGAGAAGCGTGATGACCAATCAGAGTCCTACAGGCACATTTAACTTTATTAATTTCCAATATCCGGCCGTCTGGACAGCGGCGCTGAATTCGAGCTATATCGGAAGGCCGGTTAACCTGCTTTTTGATGCCGCGTCCAATGCCAACCGTATGGTAGTTTTCCATGATAATAATGATCCTTACTTCGGAATGAGCTGCCGATGCGTAAAAATCAAATATGATGCATCAGGAAATGAAGAAGGCGTAATCCCGAGATTACAGATTACTTCTCTGCCGGCAACCAGGCAGGCTGCAGCACTCAGCAGGAATGAAGTCAGCGATCTGGTTAAGGAAGATACCATATCTTTCTTCCCGAATCCTGTTAAAAATATCCTGTATATAAAAGCTCCTTCTGATCAAGGATATTACTATCAGATCTACAATATGTCTGGACAACTGGTGAAATCAGGTAAATTTGATCATATGCAGACCGATCTTTCATCACTGATTTCAGGCGCTTATCTTCTACGGATCAATAACTCCAAAGAAATTGTAAAGATCATTAAAGAATAAGCTGATTTGCTGATATTGAAGCCCATAAAAAGAGGGATAAAATAGTGCTCACCAATTTGGAATTTTATATTTTTGGCATGGCTGAAAATGATGAGAAATGACAAAAGAGCCGTTTTATCTCTCTTTTTTATGTAGAACTCAACTGAACACTTATGAGGTTTGAAAAAATTCTTTCCCGTTTCAATATTAAGATATGTATTTACTTACTGATTGCTGTAACGGCATTATATACCCTGGTATTTACGCTGATATATAACCTGAAGGATGATGGGTATATCCTGGCGGACTGGCTGATCAACTACCAGGATGGAGGATTCAAAAGAAGAGGGCTGTCCGGGAGCTTTTTCTTTATACTCCAGGATATGACAGGGCTGCGGCTCAATTATCTGGTTTATTTTTTTCAGTTGGCCATTATAAGTTCTTTCTTTTGGTATTACACCAAACTTATCCGGTATAAGCGTACTGATCTGCTGTATCTTTCACTGCTGTTGTCTTCCATAGGATTCGTAGGACTGCTGAATACAGTGACATATGTGGGGAAGAAGGAATTTATTGTCTTCCTTATGTTTACGGTTTTCGTTTATCTTCTGGATCATCAGCGGCTTTCAGAAAAGAAAGAATACCTGTTTTGTTTTTTTTTGCTGATCAGTACATTATTGCATGAAGTCACTGTTTTCTTTGTCCCTTATTTTGCCATTGCTCTGTATTTAAATACAGGGAAACTGGAATACCGGAGATATATCAAATATTTTCTTGCAGTCGGTATCCCTGCTATCGCCATTTTTATGTTCGGAAAAAATGTGAATGAAGGGCAATCCCTAAAAATCCTGAGTGAACGCGGAGTGCATCCCGTGTATGGGATTTTCTACTGGAACATCAATGAAAGGGATTATATCATTCAGCATTCAAAAGAATATATCCTGTATGGTGTCAGCCTTATTATAAGTGCTTTTCATCTTGCTTATTATTTAAAATTTCTAACAGGCAGAAAGCTTTTGTCTATATTGCTGATAGGTGCCTTCCTGTTTTCTCTGCCCTTATTTTATCTTGCTATAGACTGGGGACGGTGGATGTACATCCATATGATGCTGATGATTATACTCTTTGGTTTGTCTCTGCGAAACGGACAGTCTGTATGGGATTATCAGCCTGTTACCATCAACAGTACATTTTATATTACCTCCGGGATTATTGTACTCTCCTTATTGTACAGGGTTGAGATGTCAGGTAAAGGTTTTACATGGGAAGGGCTGTTGTACAGAATTTTTGTGGCTCCTGTTGAACTGTTAAATAAAATGTGATTGTCAAAAGGATATAATAAAAAAGCTTTACTTTTGCAAAAATTTTTAGAATGTCGAAAAATTTAGTGATCGTAGAGTCTCCTGCAAAGGCAAAAACTATTCAGAAGTATTTAGGAAAGGATTTTGAGGTGAAGTCCAGCTTTGGGCACATCCGTGATCTTCCTAAAAAAGGAATGGGGATTGACCTGGCAACATTTAGTCCGGATTACGAAGTTTCCGCCGACAAAAAGAAACTGGTAACCGAACTGAAGGCCGCCGTGAAAAAAGCCAATATGGTTTGGCTGGCTTCCGATGAGGACCGTGAAGGAGAGGCCATTGCATGGCACCTGGCTGATGAACTGAAACTGAAGCCGGAAAACAGGAAGAGAATCGTCTTTCATGAAATCACTAAAAATGCCATTCTTAAAGCCATAGAAAATCCCAGGGATATCGACCAGAACCTGGTGAATGCCCAACAGGCCAGAAGGGTGCTGGATCGTATTGTAGGTTTTGAAATGTCTCCGGTACTTTGGAAAAAAGTGAAACCGGGACTTTCTGCCGGAAGGGTGCAGTCTGTTGCGGTAAGGCTTATTGTTGAAAGAGAAAAAGAAATCCGGGAATTTATCCCTAAAGCAAGTTTCAAGCTGGATGGGATATTTCTGAATACTGCTGAGCAGGAAATTGCGGCAAAGCTTAAAAAAGATTTTGAGAAAGAAACAGACGCCGAACATTTTCTGGAACTGGCAAAAGATACCGAATTCAAAGTCCTGAATGTAGAGACCCGCCCTGGGACCCGTTCAGCTTCTGCTCCGTTTACAACATCTACGTTACAGCAGGAAGCATCTTCAAGGCTGGGATATAATGTAACTACTACCATGCGTCTTGCACAAACCCTTTATGAAGAGGGACATATTACCTATATGAGAACAGACTCCGTCAATCTTTCCCAGGAAGCTATTGAAGGAGCTAAAAAACAGATTACCTCAGAATATGGAGCAGAATATTCTGCTCCCAGAAAATATACGACAAAGTCTGCCTCGGCACAGGAAGCTCACGAGGCAATCCGTCCTACTGATTTCAGTCTGAAAAGCATCGGTGATTCACAATTGAATAAGCTCTATCAGCTGATATACAGAAGAACGCTGGCTTCCCAGATGGCCAATGCCAAAATAGAAAAAACGGTTATAGAGATAGGAAACCCCAAGCTTCCCCAGCATTTTGAAGCTCAGGGCGAGGTCATTATTTTTGATGGTTTCCTGAAAGCTTATGGCATTGTGAAAACAGAAGACGAAGATGACGAAAGCAACGAGAAACTCCTGCCTAAAGTAAAAGTAGGGGAAGTACTGAAGTATAGGACTATTACAGCAACTGAAAAATTCACAAGGCCAAGTGCAAGGTATACCGAAGCCGGCCTGGTGAAAAAACTTGAGGAGCTGGGAATCGGCCGTCCTTCAACGTATGCGCCAACTATACAGACCATCCAGAACCGTGCTTATGTGGATAAGAGGGAAATTGAACCTCAGACCCGTGAAGTTGTTAAAATGTCGCTTACCAAAGACACGATCAAAAAAGTGGTCCTGGAAGAAAAGTTCGGCGGTGATAAAAATAAATTTGTCCCTACCGATATCGGGGAAGTGGTTAATGATTTCCTTACCGATAACTTCAGGGAAATCCTGGATTATGGATTCACGGCAAGAGTTGAAGAGAGTTTCGATGAAATTGCCAACGGCGATCAGAAATGGAAAGAGATGATGACCAATTTCTATTCTAAATTTCATCCCCGGATTGAAGATGTGGAAGAAAATGCAGATCGTGCTACCGGTGACAGGCTTTTGGGGACAGATCCTAAAACCGGTAAAAATGTGCATGCAAGAATCGGTAGGTTCGGTCCTATGATTCAGATCGGAGAAACGGAAGATGAAGAGAAGCCGGTTTTTGCCTCTCTGATGTCCGGCCAGAATATCGCTACCATTACCCTGGAAGAAGCATTGGAACTGTTCAGGCTTCCTTTTGACCTGAACGATTTCGAGGGCCAGAATGTATCCGTAGGTGTCGGACGTTTCGGGCCATATGTAAAGTGGGGCGAAACATTCATCAGCATACCTAAAGGCGAAGATCCTTTATCTGTGGATCAGACCCGTGCAGAAGAAATCATCAACGAAAAGAAAAAAGCCGATGCTCCGATTGCTTCTTATAAAGGAGAACCGGTAACCAAAGGTGCAGGAAGGTTCGGACCTTTTATCAAGTATAAAGATATTTTTATCAACGTTCCTAAGCGGTATAACTTCGATAATCTTTCCCAGAATGATATCAATGAATTAATTGAAGCGAAACTGGAGAAAGAAGCCAACCGTTACATCCAGCAGTGGGAAAAGGAAAAAATATCCATAGAAAACGGAAGATGGGGCCCATTTGTTAAATTCGGCAAGGCGATGTTTAAGATCCCGAAGAAAAAAGATGATACCAAGTACGAAGCGGAAGAACTGAAATCAGTTGCTCTGGATGAGGTTAAAAAGTGGATCACGGATCAGGATAAAAATGCTTTTGCCGAAAAGAAAAAACCGGCAGCCAAGAAAACGACAGCGAAGAAGCCTGCAGCAGCAAAAAAGCCCGCCGCAGCCAAGAAAAAATAAGATCATATAAAGCCACTGCCATTTATGCCAGTGGCTTTTTTTATTCTGTAAAGCCAGTGATACAATGGTTTTTTGTATGTTTGCGGCATGAACAGTTCGCAGATTGATGTTCAGGTTAACCTATGAATTTTGAAGATTTTATCCTTTCACCAAGGAATTTTAAAACAGAAAGCTGGCAGATTGGAAGCCGCATCACCAGGCAAATTAAAGAAGACAGTATTGTGCTTCTGTTTGTTTCAGATTGCAGAGGCGCGGGCGGCGAAGCGGAAATACAGGACTTTACCGGCATAAGAAAAGAATTTTATAAGCTTTCCCAGCTGGATTTTGAAGTCCCGGTGGTGGATCTCGGCGATCTGATCTCAGGGAAATCCATTCAGGACTCCCATTATATCATTCAGGAGGTGCTTTCGGCCTGTCATCAGCAGAGGGCCATTCCGGTTGTTATCGGAGGCTCCAATGATTTTTCCTATTCTTTGTTTTCCGCCCTGAATATCTACCGTAAGAATATCAACTATACGCAGATCAGCAATATCATCTCATTCCGGCAGGATGAAGCCATGGATGAATATACCTTTTTGGGTAAAATTTTCAGCACGAAAGATTTTTCAATCAGAAACTACCATCATCTTGCCTATCAGAAGCACCTCAATGAAGCAGATTCTGTACGGCTGATCAAAGAGGTTGAATTCGATATCATACGCCTGGCGGAAATGATGAATTCTACCGAGAAGACAGAGCCGTTCTTCAGGAGGGCAGATCTGGTAACCGTGAACTGTGATGCGGTTGAAAGCTTTGGTGAACCGTTTTCCCTGCATCCTCAGGTGAACGGGCTGAACAGGAGGGAAATCTGTGCGTATATGAAAGAGATCGGGCTCAGCGAAAATTTACAGTCTGTAGGGATTTTCAATTATAATATCTATTCAGACAGCATCTTGAACCAGCAGCTTGCAGCCCAGATGCTCTGGTACCTTATTGAAGGGATCAATATCCAGAGGTCACATCCTAAAGAAAGGCAGTATGAAATTTTTTATGTCCTCATCAATGATCGGCAGTATGCTTTCAAACGGGATACCTTTAGCAACCTGTGGTATTTCGGGGATGATGACGATATCAAGAACTGCATTCCGTGTTCCAGGAGAGATTTTGATGAAGCTAAAAAAGGCTGGCTGAATTCCAGGTTGACGAAAATATAGGTATGGCTAAGGTTTCGGTTATTGTTCCTGTTTATAATGTGGAAGGCTACCTGGCAAAATGCCTGGACTCCCTGATCAGCCAGACATTGGAGGGTCTTGAAATCCTGGTGGTTAATGACGGAAGTACAGACCGGTCCGGAGAAATTATTCAGCAGTATGCCGGTAAGTATCCCGGAAAGATCAAAGCATTTAATAAAGATAACGGCGGACTGAGCGATGCCAGGAATTATGCCCTTGACCGAGTTACCGGAGATTACATCGGTTTTGTGGATAGTGATGATTATGTTGAGGAAACAATGTTTCAGGAAATGCTGGAGCTGGCTCAAAAACATGATGCCGGGATGGTGATCTGCAATATTCAAAAAGTTGATGAGCAGGGCAAAGTATTACAGAAGCTGCTCCAGATACCGAATATGCCTGAAAAAATCAAACTAAGAGAAAATCTTTCTGTTTTTTCTGATCTGAGCTACTTTGCTTGCAACAAATTATTTAAAAGAGAACTCTTTCAGCAGAAAAGATTTAAAAGATCTGCACATTTTGAAGATATCCAGCTGATTCCCCAGTTGTTGTTGGAATGTAATACGCTGGCGCAAACCCAGAAATTCTTTTATAATTACCTGGAAAGATCAGATTCAATCACCAAAACGCACACCGAGCGCGGATTGGATATATTGCGGGCAGTGGAAGATGTAGAGCAGGCATTCAGAAATTCGGCCTATGCGGAAAAGCATACAGCATTGAAAAACTTCCAGATTTTTGAGGGAGTATATTCGTTCCTGGCGTATCTCGCCTTTGTAAAAGAGGAAGATACATTTCTTACGATGGATGCTGCATTATCCCGTTTTATGCAGGATAAGCATCTTAAAGTGAAAGATATATTAAAGTATAGGCGGTTTGATAAAAATTATCTGTTATCTTTGCCCCTGAAAAAAAAGATCTTTTATCTGTTGTTTTTTGCCGGGCAGAAGACATTGATAAGAAAGTTAACAACACAAATTTAAATACCACCGTTTCACTCATGATTCCCTCTCAGAAACAGAACGGTATTTTTGAACAGAAAAAAAATGAAGAATTTTGAATTGCTCTTATCACAGTCAGGCATTCCCCTTTTTTACATAAAGGTTGGGCTGGGCTTTCTTTTTTCGTTTCTTATCACCTATTTTTCAGTTCCTACCATTATCAAGATTTCCAGAAGGAAAAACCTTATGGATGAGCCGGGGTTGAGAAGTTCTCATTTGCGTAAAATTCCCAACTTGGGCGGCATTGCTATTTTTTATTCCATCGGAATATGTACCTCGATCTTTGCCTATGAGCTTTTTGATCTGTATAAGTTTTTGTTTGCTTCGCTTATCATTCTGCTGTACATTGGTGTCATGGATGATATCGTGGTAATGAGGGCATACAAAAAACTGGTCGCACAGGTTGTCGTTTCAGCATTGATCGTTATCGGATCGGATATCCGTATCAGGAGCCTGTTCGGTATATTCGGCATTTATGAGCTGTCTTATTTTGTGAGTGTTTTATTCAGCATTATTACTTTCATTGTATTAATCAACGCTTTTAACCTCATTGACGGCATTGACGGACTGGCCGGAGGATATTCCGTGATCTGTAGTGCTCTTTTCGGAATCAGTTATTACCGGCTGGGAGAATATAATTATCCGCTGGTTGTTTTTTCTGTGATTATTATTGGGGCTGTACTGGCATTCCTGTATTATAATTTATCCCATTACAGGACCAATAAAATATTTATGGGAGACACAGGATCTATGCTGCTGGGATTTCTGCTGGCATTCACTTCCATCTGCTTTATAGATATTTTCATCGATAAGGCACTTCCCAATGTACCGAGATACCATTTGCAGTCTGCTCCCGTTGTGGCAGTGGCTATTCTCATTCTGCCTATTGTAGATACCCTCAATGTGATTATCATAAGGCTCATCAATGGAAAATCACCTTTTGATGCTGATAAAAACCATATCCATCACAAACTGTTAAGACTGAATCTTACACACCGCAGATCCAGTTTTTATATTATCGTTTATTACCTTTTTATTGTTACTTTAGCCTATTACCTGAGGCATATCAACATCAACCTGCTGTTGCTGATCATCTTATTTCTTGGTTTTCTGGGGGCTTATCTGCCGGATTTTATTTATAATACGAGAAATATAAAAAGTAATAATTAAATTTTTATTTTTGCAAACAATTGAAAAAAAATAATGAAAAACTATAAGTATTTGTTCCTACTCCTGGTTTCATGTATGCTTGCTTCCTGTATTACTACGAAAGAAGTAAGGTATCTGCAGCCTAATGAAAGCCTTGTCATTAATGAAGAAGGCCTTGTTCCTTACAATATTCCGATTTACAGGATTACCAAGAATGATATTCTGAACCTTAATATTGTCACCACTCCGAAAGGGGATGCGGCCCAGTTTTATTCTTCCCTGAACACATCGGGAGGATCCGGAGGTGCAGGAGTCAATAATGCGGTCGGAGGATCTATGAATGCTTCCGGCTCCGGAATGGGAGGAAATATCAATTTCTATTTCAATGGTCTTAAAGTAGAGTCTAACGGAGATATCAATGTTTTTGGTATCGGCTATATTAAAGCTGAAGGAAGAACGATTGATGAAGTTGCCAAAGAAATTCAGGAAAAAGTAAACGAAAACTTCCAGCAGGGAAAATCTGAGGTAAGGCTGAATACCAACGGGATTACTTATTATATCCTGGGAGATATTGAAACCATAGGAGTTTCAGGAGAAAAGGTAGCCCATAAAAATACCCTTACCATTACAGAAGCCCTGGCTATGAACGGTGGTCTGAACCGTACCGTTGACAGGAAAAATATCGTTATTCACAGGAAACTGCCTGAAGGGATTAAGATTGCTCAGATTGATCTTACCCGAGAAGATCTGATGAATTCCCCTTATTATTATGTACAGAACGGAGATGAAATCTACCTTAATACCAGAGCAAAAAGCCTGAACGGATTCGGAAAGGACCCTATTCAGACTCTAACAACGGGAGTTTCGGTAATTACTACGGCATTATCTATTTATCTACTTCTTAAAAACCTATAACCATGATTCCGGAAAAGAATTCCAAAGTAGAACGAAATGATGCTCAGAAAGAAAAATACGGTAATTTCGCTTTATTTGATGCTGAGCATTTCATCAGGAGACTCCTGAGAAACTGGTACTGGTTTTTGTTTATGTTCCTGGCAGGATATGTGATTTCATGGATCTATGGAAAATATTATGCACAGAATATCTATGCCTCTAATTTATCATTGAGCGTTTCCAATAATACAGCAAGCTATTTTACACCTAACCAGTCTATCAACTTCATATGGGGACAGGGAGGAAATCAGGATGGAATATTCCTCAAAAAAATGCTTCTGTCCAGATCTCACAATGAATTTCTGGTAAAAGAACTGGATTTATTTGTTAATTACTCTACAAAAGGAATGATCAAGTCTACTTATCTGGACAAAGATGATTCCCCCGTGTTTTTGGAAATAGATAAAAATTATCCGCAACAGATCAATTATCCCATTACACTGATTCCTAAATCTAATGGGACATATGAAGTTGCTCTGCCGGAAGAAGGAGAGGCAACCAGTCTTTACAATTACCAGTATGAAGGATTCCAGGATGTGAAGCCCTATGCACGTCCTCAAAACAAGGTTATAAAAGTAGGAGAATGGTATACTTCTCCGAATCTGAAGTTCAGGCTTGTTAAAAACCCTGTTAAACCTAAGATCAGGCTAACCAATATCATTATAAATCTGTCATCGGTTAATCAGATGGTTAATGATATTGTCTCTACGATAGGGGTTGAATTTGATAAAGAGATCAACACCATTATGATTATCACCAAAACAGGGTATAATCTCAACAGTACAGTTAACTTCCTGAATAAATCAGTAGCCCAGCTGCAGAAAAAAAGATTGGCAGACAGGATGACTGTAGATAAGAACACGGAAGTCTATCTTCAGGATAATCTTACCAGTATCAGAAAGAAGCTGGACTCCAGTGCAAATGTCCTGAACTACCTGAAGACCACGGAAAAGTTATATGATATCAAAGACAGGGATGAAAAGACGCTGGTTGAAATCAAGGATCTTGAAGCAAAAAAAGCTGATCTGGTAAGTAAAATCAGTTCATTAAATAGGATAAGAAGTACTATTGAGTCTCAAAACTTCAATAATATGATCAGTACCAATGCTGCAGGATTTGAAGACGGGATGTTCGGAGCGACAGTTGCCGAACTGAAAGCTTTATATGACAAGAGAAGGGAATTGTCAACCATTTATACTTCGAATTCTGAACCAATGATTGAAATCAACAGGCAGATCAGAGAAGCTAAAATGGGATCTTCAGGAATGCTGGGCAATTATTATAACAGGTACAATGCTGAAATCAGTAAAATCAACCAGAAAGTAGCAGAAGCCAATGCTAATATGAGCTCTTATCCTGAAAAGCAGAGAAAATACCTTGATGCGGAAAGAGGATATAATATGATTGAAGCCACTTATAACAGTCTCTTGGGAAGACAGAATGAAACCCAGATGAAACTGGCTACCAATCAGTCTGATATTACGGTTATCGATCCTGCAAAAAATGTAGGTCAGCCTCCGATTGCACCTAATATTAAGGGGACTAAAATGGTGATCATCGGAGGGTTATTGCTTCTTCCTCTGTTTCTGATTGCAGCCGGAGAAGTACTGGACAGTAAGATCAGGAACATTAAAGAATTGCTTAATGCTACGCGGATTCCTCTCCTGGGAGTTATAGGTAACAACAACAATGAAAATATGCTTACCGTTCTGGAGCAGCCAAAATCATCTGTTTCTGAAGCATTCAGGGGAATACGGGCCAATATGAGGTTCCTGTCTGGTGAAAATGACCAGAGTAAAGTAATCCTGATCACTTCATCCATCGGGGGCGAAGGAAAGACGTATATCTCTATCAACCTGGCTTCTGTACTTGGCTTGAGTGATAAGAAAACCATTTTATTAGGGATGGACCTCCGGAAGCCTAAAATCTTCGGAGATTTTAAAATTGATAATCAGTACGGTATTTCCAACTATCTGACTGGTGAAGTATCCATTGATCAGATCATCAATAAGACCAAGGTCCAAAATCTGGATGTGGCCACTTCGGGGCCTATTCCTCCCAATCCCTCCGAGCTTCTGATGAGTGAAAGAAATGTAAAATTCATTGAAGAACTCAAAAAGAGATATGATTTTATCATCATAGATTCTCCTCCGGTAGGTCTGGTTGCCGATTCCTTTGAGCTGATGAAATATTCAGATGCCAATATTTATGTGGTGCGTCACGAATATACCGAAAAATATATGCTGAAGATGATTACTGAAAAATACCATGACGGGGAAGTGAAGCATTTGGGTATTGTATATAACGACTATAATACAAAGCAGGGATATGGTTACGGCTACGGCTACGGGTATGGTTACGGATATGGCTATGGCTATTTTGATGAAGATAAAAATTATAAAGAGCCGTTTCTCATCAGAATAAGAAATAAAGTAAAGACAATATTTAGAAAGTAAATGCGTTAAACCCTCATGTGATGGGGGTTTATTGCGTATTGAAATTTTAGATTCTGATGAAAAAAGAATAAATTCTGGAGTTTGCCGTTTACTTTATAACAAATTATATTTTTTTGTTTATTTTTAACTAAACATTAAGATAATCATTAATATAAAAATGTTTTATATTTGCAAAAATTAAAATTGAATATAACCATAAATCCATATTCTTTTATGAATAAAAAACTATTGTTTAGCTTTCTTGCCGCCCTGGGAACTGTGGTAAGCGTAAAAGCACAAAGAAACGAATTGGGAGTTCGTCTGGGTATGAGTAACCTGGTGGGTGATGTAGGAAGGACAAATTATATTTTACAAAAGCCGTTGGATTTAAGCAGAACCTCAGATTGGGGAGTTCCGTTTTACGGAGGGTTATTATATCGTTTTAATTTTAATCCGTATCAGACTGTGAGATTGGATCTTGGATACAACCAGGTTCAGTTCAGTGATAAGGCAGCAAAAGAGGATTATAGAAGAGCAAGAAATTCTTTCGGAAAGAATAATGTATATGAAGCCAGTTTAATGTTTGAGTATAATTTTTTCCCGGTGAACAATGAGCAGGAAAGAGGCTTGGTAAGCCCGTATATTTTTGCGGGAGTTGGAGGGTTGATGTTTGATGCTCCTAAAGCTACGCTGGTTAATGATTACAGAAGAGATGCAGACGGAGTTGCCCAGGCACCGATCAATGAGCTGGATTTTACCACTACTCCGGTATATTCCACAGTGAAGAAAACCGTAATGCATGTGCCGTTTGGTGTAGGTCTTAAATACAAGTTCAACCATAACTGGGCCATCTTTGCAGAAGCAATGTTCAGATATGCGTTTACAGACCAGCTGGATTACAGCAAAGTACTGAAAAAAGATGTGGTATCTACCTATAACGGAGATATACTGAACCCTTCAACGGGGGGATCTTTATTGCAGTCAGGAGCTTATTACGTGGTGTCCAAAGAAAGAGAGGCTAAATTTATAGGAGATAGAAATATTGGAGATCAGGAATCCAGGGACTGGATGAATACTGTAAGTCTGGGACTTACCTATTCCTTTGGAAGACCTCCATGTTATTGTGATTAGTGATATGTCGTTGATTAAAGATAAAATAGATTCTGAGAATTTACCGAAACATGTTGCCATTATTATGGATGGTAACGGAAGATGGGCAAAATCGCGTGGTGAAGAAAGGACTTTTGGTCATAAGAATGCCATTGATGCCGTAAGGAATGCCATCAATGCATGTAATGAGATCAATATACCGTATCTTACGCTGTATACTTTTTCATCTGAAAACTGGAACCGTCCGAGCAATGAGGTAAGTACGTTAATGAATCTGCTTACCGAAACATTGCTTCTGGAGGCCGATGAAATTTTCAGTAAAGGATTAAGAATGCATGTGATTGGTGATCTTGATAAATTGCCACCTTTGGTCAAAGACCAGCTTCTTCGGGTAACAGAACTTACAAAAGAAAACACAAAAGGAAATTTGGTATTAGCCATAAGTTATGGCTCACAGAAAGAAATACTGAATGCCGTACAAAACATAAGCGCCGATGTAAAGGAAGGCAAAGTAGATGTTGAAAATATTGATGAAAAATTATTCGAAAATTACCTTTATACAAAAGATTTCCCCCCAGTTGACTTATTGATAAGAACCAGTGGTGAAGTGAGAATAAGCAACTTCCTTCTTTGGCAGATCGCCTATGCAGAACTGCAGTTTTTAAATGTTCTATGGCCGGATTTTACAAAAGATATCTTCTTCCAGTGTATTGTTGACTATCAGAATAAGGAAAGACGATACGGAATGACCGGTGAACAGATAAAGATTCAGTAAAATTAAGAAAAGAAAGACTACGATAAAATGAAGTTTAGACTATTACCCATCATTATGTTTGTTGCTTCTGCACATTTTTATGGACAGGTAACTCCGCAGGACAGCACACAGGTGAACAATCCTGTACACGCAGACAGCCAGACAGGCACATACACGTTGAAAGACATCGTGGTAGATGGGGTGAAAAAATACACACCGGCTCAGATTCTTAGATTTACAGGCCTTTCCAAAGGTGAAAGTGTAGATATTCCGGGACAGAAAATCAGTAATGCCATCAAAAAACTCTGGGATACACAGTCCTTTTCGGAAGTTGAAGTATACGTACAGAGTATTGAAGGAGAAACTGTAGTCCTGAGATTTCATCTCCAGGATCTTAAAGAGCTCGGAGAAGTGAAATTTACCGGCAAAGGCATCGGAAAATCCAAGAACGAAAAGCTTGCCAAAGACAACAATCTTAAGCCCGGAACTAAGATAACCCAGAATCTTGTTTCAAGCCTTAAGACGAATATTCCGAAGGAATATGTTAAAAAGGGATTTGCAGATGCAAAGATTACCATCCAGGACAAAGTAAATGCCAATGATCCTTCTTTGGTAGACTGGACGATCAATGTTGAAAAAGGTAAAAAAGTTAAGATCGACCATATCGAATTTGAGGGCAATACCAGTGTAACAGATGCAAAACTCAGAAAGAAAGGGTTCAAAGAAACCAAGCAAAAGAGATTCGGTATCGGGGGTATTCTGAAGCCATCTAAATTTATCGAAGAAAAATATCAGGAAGATAAACAGAACCTGATCAACTATTATAATTCATTAGGATACAGGGATGCAACCATCGTCTCTGATTCCGTATGGAGAAATAAAAGAAACAATTACGAAATCAATGTAAAACTTAACGAGGGTAAGAAATATTACATTGGTGACATCACCTTTACCGGTAATACCGTTTATCCTACAGATTATCTTCAGAGAATGCTGGGATATAAAAAAGGCGATATTTACGATGCGGTAGGATTCAATAAAAAGGTTGGGGAAGACGGAGGAAAAGAAGACGATTCCGACATCAAGTCTATGTACATGAATAACGGTTATCTGTTTTCCAATGTGACTCCGGTGGAAAAATCTGTCAACGGAGACGCGGTTAATCTTGAAATCCGTATCAATGAAGGAGAAAAAGCAACCTGGAATAAAGTGACTTGGCAAGGGAACACAACTACCCATGACCACGTTATTTTACGAGCACTAAGAACGAAACCGGGCAATCTCTTTGCAAAAAGCGATATCAAAAGGACTTATTTCGATCTTGCCGGGATGTCTTTCTTTGACCCACAACAGTTAGGACAGGAAATTGATCCCAATCAGCAGGATAATACGGTAAATATCAACTGGAAGCTTGTAGAAAAAGGATCCTCGCAGGTACAGTTACAGGCCGGTTATGGTGGAAACAGCTTTATCGGAACTTTAGGCTTGACCTTTAATAATTTCTCTTTGAAAAACTTCCTGAAATTTAAAGATTTTAAACCTGTTCCTCAGGGAGACGGACAGACTTTATCCATCCAGGCACAGGCAGGACAGTACTTCCAGAACTATGGGGTATCATTTACTGAGCCTTGGGTTTTCGGAACGAAGCCGACAGCTCTTTCTGTAAGCATCAACAATTCCAGAGTAAAATATTCAGATGGTGCAGGTAATGCACAGAAGCTTAATATCTTTTCTGCATCGGTAGGATTAAACAAGCAGCTCAGGTGGCCGGATGATTATTTCTTTCTGTACACAGGGCTTCAGTATCAGAAGTATAATTTCAGCAACTATCCGTTTGAATTCGGTAATACAACAGAATATTACGGTAACGCCAATAACTTAAGTCTCAACCTTGGATTAACGAGAAATTCTGCCGGAATTGACCCTATATTCCCGACTATGGGTTCTAATATAGAGCTTTCCGCAAAACTGACGCCTCCTTATTCCTTATTCAGCAATAAGAATTATGCCACCATGACTCCAACAGATAAGTATAAGTGGATGGAGTTTTACAAGATCAAGTTCAAAGCGGATGTCTATAATGAAATCGTAGGCAAACTGGTATTGAGATCTTCTGCTGAAATGGGCTTTATGGACGGTTACAATAAAGAATTGGGAGCTCCGCCGTTTGAAAGGTTTTATGTAGGGGGAACAGGATTGTTCGGAGGAAGATTTGACGGTAGAGAATTGATTCCTTTAAGGGGGTACGAAAATGCTTCCACCTATGGAGGTACCGTGGATGATATTACGCAAAAAGGGGGAGGTACTATTTATAACCGATTTACGTTAGAATTAAGATACCCGATTTCCCTGAACCAGACGGCTAAAATTTATGCCCTTACTTTCGCAGAAGGAGGTAACGTATGGAATTCATGGGGAAGCTACAATCCTTTCCAGCTGAAAAGATCAGTTGGGGTCGGGGTAAGAGTGTATATGGGAGCCTTCGGTCTTATCGGGTTTGACTTCGCATACGGATTTGATAAAACAGTTCTTGGAACAGAACCTTCAGGATGGAAGACCCACTTCTTAATGAACCAGTCATTATAAAAGATATGAAAAACCTTAAGATACTTTTCACCTTCGCTTTACTTTTGCTCTTCGGATTAAGCAGCGCCCAGAAAATTGGTGTTGTGGATACCGAATACATCTTAGGCATGATGCCTCAGTACAAAGAAGCGGAAGCAAGGCTGAACGCACAGATTGATACCTGGCAGAATGAACTTCAGAGTTTACAGTCCGAGTACGAGAAGAAAAGGTCTGCCTTTGAAAATGAAAAGGTATTGTTGGTAGGAGACCAGCTTAAGCTGAGAGAAAAGGAAGTTGCGGACCTTGAAAAGAACATCAAAACAACAACCAGTCTACGTTTCGGGGCTACGGGAGAGATTACCAAGCTCAGAACGAATCTCGTACAGCCTTTTCAGGACCAGATCTGGAATGCCATCAAAACTATGTCTGAAAAGAATGGTTTGGGAATCGTCCTAGATAAAAGCAATAATGTAAATGTTATTTTCCTCCAGAAAAGGTTTGACTATACTGATAAGGTATTGGATATCCTGTTAAAGGGAACAGACAAAAAAGAAAAAACTAATAACAAAAAATAAAAGTTAGAATTAACTTTTACTACATTTTTAAATCTAAAAACAAATTAAATTATTTATTTTACCAATTATGAAAAAATTAAGTGTATTATTTGCAGCAGTAATGATGGTTGTATCGGTAGGTATGGCAAAAGCTCAAAAAATTGCTACTTTAGACGTTATAGGTGTTCTTAATGTAATGCCTGAAAAGAAAAAAGCAGATGCTGATCTAAAAACTTTCCTGGATGCCAAGCAGGCAGAAATTAAGAAAAAAGCAGACGCTGCTCAAACTAAATTCCAGCAATACCAGACTGAAGCACCTAAAAAAACAGCAGATGAGAATGCAGCAAGAGAAGCTGAGATGAAGAAGCTGGGTGAAGAAATTCAGCAGATGAATGACAAGGCTCAGAAAGATTTTGTTGCTAAGCAGGATGCAGCTTACGAACCCATTGAAAAAAAGCTTAACGACGCCGTAAACAAAGTAGCTAAAGCAAGCGGATATGACTATATCATGGATGCAAATTCATCAGCTTTCGTTTACAAAAACGGTCCGGATGCTACTGCAGCTGTAAAAAAAGAATTAGGAATTCAATAATTACAGAAATTAACAAATATTATAAAGCAAACCACCTCTTTATTAGAGGTGGTTTTTTTAATTTTGCCGCATGGAAAAAGAAGTATCAACTACCGTAAAAGTCAGGTTCAGCGATTGCGATCCGATAGGACATTTAAATAATGTAAAATACCTGGACTATATGTTCAACGCCCGGGAAGATCATGTGGAGACATTTTACGGTTTTACCTACGAAGAATATACCCAAAAGACCGGTTGTACCTGGATTGCCATACAAAATGAAATTGCCTACCTGAAGGAAGTACGGTATAATACGCAGGTAGTCATCAGCAGCAAAACGATAGAAATTCAGGACCGTACCGCCAAGGTGGAAATTCTCATGAAAAGCCTGGATGAAAAAACCATTCATGCGGTTCTGTGGGTAACGGTGATCTATTTTAACGTCAAAGCAAGGAAATCTGAAGTTCATCCTGAAGAAATTAAGGAGACATTCCATAAATTCTATGTAGATTTAGATCAGAAAGACTTTCAGTCAAGAGTTAAATTTTTAAGATCACAAAACGCCAGAAATTCATGAAGAAAATAGTAGTTATAGGGGGGAACGGCCAGTTAGGCAATTGCATGCGCAAAATTGCATCCGACTTTGAGAATACATATGAATTTATTTTCACAGATTCCCAGACATTGGATATCACCAATGAAGATCAGATCAATGATTTTTTTTACAACCATAAGCCTGATTACTGTATTAATGCTTCTGCTTACACCGCGGTAGATCTGGCAGAAAAAGAGACAGAAAAAGCTTTTGCCGTCAACGCTTATGGTGTGGCTTCTCTCGCACAGGCATGTGCAGAATATAAAACAGTGTTGATTCATGTTTCTACAGATTATGTATTTGATGGGGAAACCAACCTGTGTTACTCAGAAGATGATTTTACAAATCCCACTGGTGTTTATGGTGCGTCTAAAAGAGAAGGAGAGGAGCTTGCGATGGAAAATAATCCTCAGACCATTATTATCCGGACTTCCTGGCTGTATTCGGAATTCAATAAGAATTTCGTGAAAACCATGCTGAATCTCTTTACCCAGAAAGATGAACTGGGAATCGTATCGGATCAGTTTGGCCAGCCAACAAATGCCAATGATCTGGCAGAAGCCATTATGATGATCATTGAAAATCCGCGAAAGGCTTATGGCATTTTCCATTTTTCAAATTATCCTGAAACAAACTGGTTTGAATTTGCCCGCAAAATCGCTGAGCTTTCGGGTTCTTCAATACAATTAAACCCCCTGACAACTGATCAATATCCTACCCCTGCAAAAAGACCTGCAAGAAGTACCATGTGTCTGGATAAAATAGAAGAAACCTATGCCCTCGAACCTAAGCACTGGGAAAATAGCCTTGAAGACTGTATTGCTATTTTAATGGAAAACAAATCTGTATCATGAGAAATTGTTTATTTATAGTTCTGTTTTGCATGGCACAAGCAGTCTCTGCGCAGAAGGTATATCTGACTAAAGTTGAAAGGACCAATGACAATACAGATAAATTTTTCTACAGTTTAAATAATGGCTCATCAGACGCTGAATACCTGGGAGAGATAGAAGTTCAGGGATATTCACGTGATGATGCCGGTATTTTTTCTATGATTTATAAGAAGGCCAAAGAAATCGGAGCTAATGCCTTTGCATGGAAGCCCTTTGAAACCGTAGATGGTAAAAACGAATCTTTTAATCCGGCAAATTATAAGCTGGGACTCTATTATATTTCAAAGGAGAAATTATCAGATCAGACAGGTTACCTGTATTTATTTGCATCATCGGATAAAGATCAGAAGGTAGCTGTCAATAATAAGGATTATACAATTGCACCGAGGTCATATCTGAAACTTCAGGTAGTCCCTAATCAGGTCTATTCGATCTCTACCAAAAGGCTTTTGGGCTCTTCCATAAAAGTACAGCCGAAATCCGGAGACCAGAAAATGTATTTCCAGGTATCATCGGCAAAAATAAAAGCAGATAATTCAGGAGTAGGCGGGTTAAACCTGAAGTCCGGTGATATCATCGGCCTTGAGAAATCTTTTGCAGAATTTTTAAGCGTAATTTATCAAGCCGCTAAAACAGAATAGTAATTCTTATCTGATTATACGTATAGGATAAGCTTTACACCCTGCTGATTAAATCCCGTTTTAACAATAAGACGGGATTTTTAATTGTATGAATATATCTGAGATAATTTTCATTCAACTATAAAGGCTGTCAGCACGATTTCTTTTTTTATCATGAGTCCGTAGTACTGTGATTGGCGTTATTCTCCTGCTATTATTATAAAATCTAACTTTTGCCTTTTGTAATAATATTTCACTATTTTGAGATATTAACAAAAGATTAACTTCATTAAATCATTTTAATGTGAAATAATATATAGATTTGAAGAGTTAATCATTAAAAAAATTATATGAAAAATCTTAAAAAAATCTCAAGAGAAGAATTAAAAGCAGTAACAGGAGGAAGAGTTCCTGGTGGTGTCTATGCGTGTTGTGTAGGCAATGAGTGCAGCAGTACTGTAACATTGTATTTAGGGGGTGACATTTACTGTAAGGAAGGAACAACCTTAACTAGGATTGGAAATGCTACAATTGGTTAGATCATAAAGTGGCTCATGATAAAGGTCCATCTTACAATCGTAAGATGGATTTTTATTTTTGTGAATCATACCTTCAGATCATTTGCTCCAGGATTAAAGATAATCAGGATAGGGTGCTGTATTTATTTACTATCCCTTTTCCTCAGGAGCCATTTCCCGCTTTCCGCTCATACTCCTCGCGCCTGTGCTTTCCCTGTTGCGTGCTGCGGGGTACCCGCTGCAATCGGGGCTAGGGTAGAGGAGGGGGTTGGAGAGGTAGAGGGCTAAAGTGTTAGAGGGTGGGAGAGATGTAGCGTTGAAGATTGATGGGTAATGGGTAATGAGTAATGAGCAATGGAAGATAATTGATGATTGATCAATGATGAATGATGAATGATGATTAAGGATAATGGGTCATAAATTATAATTATTTTCTTTGATTTACCTTACCTTTAATATCTGATATCTGATATCTAATGTCTGGTGTCTGATGTCTTGCATCTGAAATCTAAAATCTTGTGTCTGATATTTGCCCAACCAATCCTTTTTAACTAAGATAGCATCTATATAAAGAGAGAATAAACTCTTTTAAGTTATAATACCTTTAATTT
>CAJYLH010000043.1 GCA_913775525.1 uncultured Chryseobacterium sp. | reverse complement strand
CCCCCCCCCCCCCCCCCCCCCCCCCCCCCCCGAAACTCTATCATCCATCCTGCTTAAATCAGCCATCTATACCATCACTGATTAAAATAACACAGGAATTATTTCAGCGTTTTACGCAACACCTTGATATTCCCATCAACCGGCTGGCTGATGTTCAGGTGTAAAAGCTCCGCAACCAGCGGATAGACATTCACATTGCTGAATTCTTTTACTGTGATTCCGGACTTGAACGCCGGTCCCCATGCGAAGAATGTCGCTTTCATTTCAGGAGTTGTCTTTGGGTCATACCCGTGTTTTCCCACCGTTGTTTTCCTGCCTTTTTCTAAGAAGATCTCAGGAGCTTTAGGAAGAAGCAGGATCTGCCCGATCCGGTGATAGCGGTCATCTCTTTCAGCAAAGTGGAGGTAGCGTGGAAGTTTTTTATCCAGGTAGACTTCATAATCATTTGTTTTTGCAGCTCTCAGAGCTTTGTAAACGGATTTCACCTCTGCCGGATTTTTTACGTGTACGCTCAGCAGGACCTCCGAGTTGTAGTAATCAAACCTGGTTTTATCCATCAGCATCGCCGGGATCTCCAGCGGATGTTCTGTATTGACTCCAATCATACCGTGGTCTGAAACAAAGATGAAATTAACATTTTTCAATCCGGTCTCCCGGACTTTTTGTACGAGGCCTGCTACTGCCTGATCGACCAGGTGCACTGCCTCTTCCGTTTGTTTTGAATCCGGACCGTAATGGTGGCCTGCTGCATCCACCTCAGGAAAATACAGGGAAATAAAATGCGGCCTCCGGTCATCCGGCAGCTTCAGCCAGCTGATGACTTTATCCACTTTTTGCTGTGGACTGAATTTTTCGTGGTAAGGATAATAATACGTCGGCCTTGTTCCGCCTGCGTCACTTGCAGAACCTACCCACATCATGGATGCTGACAGCACTCCCTGCTTCTCGGCCAGGCCCCATAAAGGAATGCCTCCGTACCAGCTGCCGTCTTCAGCATTTTTCCTGTTGCTCTTGGCATAAGGCTCTTTTCTGATATAATCATAGAAATAATTATCGATCAGCCCATGGTGGGCAGGGTAAAGCCCTGTCATCAGGCTCCAGTGATTCGGAAATGTAATGCTGGGATATCCCGGGATCATTGCCTCTGCCTTAACCCCCTGGGAGGAAAGCTTCAGTAGGTTTTCTGCCTGGTATTTCCGGGCATAATCATATCGGAAACCATCTGCGGAAATCATAATGACATAGGGTTTTGCCTCTGCTCCGGCCGTATTGTACCGGTCGGCAACTACAATCTGGGCCGTGTCTACTTCCCCTTTCTGTGCCCATAGGATTACAGACAGCATCAGCATAAAAAACAGCATTCCTTTCTTCATAATAAAAATTTATACAAAGGTAAAGACTGTGCACTGCAAACAAAAACAGCCGGGATTAAAAAAACATTAAATGCCTGATTATCTTCATACAAAAAAGCTGACTCATACATGAATCAGCTTCCTATAAAAATACACTGTAAGAAACAGCTTGTCGTATTGTTATTCTTTGATTAATTTCTCATAAGCTTTGGTTCCGTCTTTCAGCTGCAATTCCAGATAGTAAGTTCCTGCACTCAGCTCTGCAACAGTAAGCTCACTGG
This sequence comes from uncultured Chryseobacterium sp., assembly GCA_913775525.1. Taxonomy (GTDB): domain Bacteria; phylum Bacteroidota; class Bacteroidia; order Flavobacteriales; family Weeksellaceae; genus Chryseobacterium. The sequence goes on along the minus strand of CAJYLH010000043.1, from coordinate 46,153 downwards.
ACTTCAGTTCAACAGATTTTACTTTTCTTCCCGTTGTTTCATAGATCTCTACAGATTTTATTTTATCTGCATTTTTGAAATTCACTGTTTCTCTGGCAGGATTCGGATATAATGCGATCGCTTTGTTTTCCGTTGCAATATCATTGGTTCCGAGAACAGAATTCCTTGTTAATACCGCATAACCTCTGGCTGAATGGTAACTATTTTGCAGCGTAAGGCTCGGTCCTACGGCATAAAAAATGTTGATGGAACTGTTGGAATTGGTAAAAGCCGTATCACCGGAACCCCCGGCCAGGGATCTTGTGGCCACAATCGTTCTCATGCCTCCGTTAGTGGTATTGGATGTAATCGTCCAGTCCTGGGATGGATCTGCATTAGGCGTTGCCCCTATGCCTGCAAAGGTGTAATCCAGGTTGGAATTTGTGGTAGAATTTGAGTTATAGATAAATCCGTCAACTCCTGAAGCCATTCCCCCGCTGTTTCCTGTACCTCCGAAACCAAGTCCCAGATACCCTGTAGCAGTCCCGGTAAGGGTTAAGGTAACATTAGTGGAAGAAGTAACCATCTTCACCGTCATACCGGAAGACCCGAGCGTAACGGTTCCGGTAGAGAAAAATTGTGCACTTAACGATGAAGCTGCCACAATTGATAAAGCCAATAAAAGTTTTTTCATAATTTAATTTTTTAGAAGATTAATAATTTCCTGATTGTTGGTCTGGAGTGCATACTCAAATGGCGTCATTCCCATTTCATCTTTGATGGTTTTATCCGCCTTATGCTGAAGCAGCAGCTCCACAAGTTCTTTATTGCCGAATTTTACAGCCCAGAATAACGGTGTAGCTCCTGTGGCATCAGCAATATTAGGGTCTGCATTTTTATTGAGGATATACTGTACCAGTTCTTTGTTGTATTTTACCGACATCCCTGATAGTGCTGTCCCCTCTTTACTTTTATAATTAACATCTTTCACATTGTCAATCAAAAACTTAGCTACATCCACATTGCCTCTGTAACAGGCCAGGATCAAAGGCGAAAAGCCACTTTCATTAGGCTGGTTAATGATGTCAGGATTTTTTTTCATCAGTGCTTTCACCTCGGCCACGGTACCGCTCCTGGCCACATCATAAACAGATTTTTCCTGGGCAGAAGCAAACGTAAGCGTGATTAAAACAAAAAATGCCGCTAGTATTTTTTTCATTGTTTTACCAGGGTATAGTTATACTGCACATTCACATTTTCAGCGATTTTCTTGGTGACCATTTTCGGGATGGTTACATTATAATCGGCAGGCCTGGCAACAAATCCGCCCTGCATGAAAATCTTCCCGTCTTTGGTATACACAGTTGCCGTAGAAGTTACCGGACGTTCAACCCCGTGAAAATTCATCTTGCCCTGAACGGTATATTTCTGGGGGGATGCAGTGAGCCTGGATTTATCAAAGTTCAGGATCTTTCCCGTAAAGATCGATTTAGGATATTTGCCTGTTTCAGCGTAGTTTTCATTGAAATGCTCCTCCATCAGTTTCGTTTTGAAGTGGAAGTTTTTCACCATGGATACGGAAGCGATGTCCCCGGTATCCGCATTAAGGATAGCCACATTGGTGTCATCCTGTGCAAAGATGTCTTCAAACATAGGCACGGAAGCTTCAAAAGTCACTTTTCCTGATTTAGAGCTGTATTTCTGTGCTGATACCACACCGGAGAACAGTACAACACTGCCTATTAAAATTAGCTTTTTCATATTTTATTCTGTTAGTTTTCTAAAAGTCCGTCTGCCTTCCATTTGATGAACATATTGATCTGTGCTGCAGACAGGGAGCCTCCTTGCGGCATTTTCAACGGATCTCCGGCCGGCCTCTGGATCCGGTTCAGGATTCCTTCAATATTATTTTTAGCCTGTGCATAGGTAGCCAGCGGAAATGAGCTGGCCGCCGAATGGCAGGATATGCAGTTGCTCTCTATGATCGGCTTTATATCGGCATTATACCGGATAACAGCAGTTATAGGCGTATTATCTGAGATCTCTTCATAAGTCCTGCTTTCACAAGAAGTAAGAAAGGCCAGCACCGGCAGTATGTATATCAACTTTTTCATGCTAAAAAACTCTGTAAAGGTTAAACCCGAAGAAAATATGTCCTTTCCCCCAGCTTCCGGTGGCATTGGACAGGTATCCTATATCGGAATTGAGCTGTGAATTGGTCAGCAGCAGCTGGAAAACGTGTCCTCCGGTTTCAATATCCATTCCCAGGGATAATGGATTCTTGTAAAAACTGTGCGAATCGAAATTCACGAAATATTCCGCATTGATCGATACCCTTTTGGAAATTTTATACCGTCCGCCAAGACCGGTAAGGAATTGATTATTGTTTTCTATTGACGGATCATAAAGGTTTTTATGAACATAGGAAGGGCTGAGCTGCAGGGAGAAGTTATCATTGAACCTTCTTGAAATCAGCGCCTGGGTAAGATAGGAAGACCGGTCGCTGAAGCGAAGATAAGGATACCTGTCTTTATCCAGGTCAGTATTCACGGCCCACACGTTATATCCTACAACATCCACAGGAAAATGTTCGTTTTGTCTGGCTACCTGGTATTTTACAGCTCCTTCAAATGTCTTTATGTTGGTCTCGCGGGACAGGCTGACAGAAATACGGTCTGTAATTCCGTAGATGGCTCCTAATTTCGTAGAGGCATCATCAAGGCCGAAAAAGTTTTTGAAACCGGTACTCAGGTCCCCGAAACGGTGGGCAACCACAATATACCATTCTTTTTTAGCCGTAAGTTTTGTAGATTGGCCCGTAACGATCTGCAACCCTTTGAATGCGGGCTGTGATGTATCCTGACGGGTAGCAGCGGTGTCGATATCCTTCAACAGATCTTCCTGTGAAAAGGCAAATGTTGAAGCAAATACCGACAAAAATAAGAACACTTTTGTCATACAAATCAAATAAATTTTGTAGGACAAACTTAGAAAGATAAAGGTTCAGAATTGTGTGATAAAAGTCACCGGGCAAATAGTTTTTATCAATAAACGCTATATGCAGGAGAGTTTTTACTGGATCATGCTTATCCCGTCACTCATCGGCACCTTGATGCCTTCTTTAGTCTGAAGAATTTCGCCTTCATTCTCAATCTTTTTCAGTACCCTGCTCACCACCTCCCTGGAAGTCCCGAGGTTGCTGGCAATTTCGCGGTGGGTGAGTTTTACAGGATTGTTTCCGGTGAGTGAAATCTGCTGGCGGATATAATTCAACACTCGTTTATCAAGCCTGTGGAATACGGCATCGTTGACCATGTTCATCACATCGGAAAACCTTTTGTCATATTCATGGTAGAATACGCGGTTGATTTCAGGAAACCTGATCAGCCATTCATGGATAACGGAAACGGGGATGAGCATAATCTCAGAATCTTCTTCGGCTACGGCATACACACGGCTGACGTAGTCCGTAAAGATGGATGTGAAAGTCATCATACAGCTGTCACTGTTCCTGATGTAGTAATAGACCAGTTCCCGGCCGTCATTAAGGGTAAAAACCCTTACAGAACCTTTGATCAGAAAAGGAATGAATTTATTCTTCTGCCCTTCTCTTACTATTTCTGTTTTCGCTTTAACATTAACGATTACAGCGTGCTGATCAATCTCCTTTAAGAATTCAGCACCCATAAAGCCGAATTTATTAAGAATAAATTTATTATTCATCATATCCTTTATCAATCTACCGGCAAAGATATGGAATTGTATCATCGGTAGGCTATTTTTTTAATCTATTAAAATTATTAATGTTTAAAAAAATAAGGATTAAAGTTTTTCAGATTTATTTTTGAGCTTTTGAAACCAAAGGTTATAGATATAATTTATAAACAGGGCTGTCTCAGATGAGACAGCCCTGTTTTATAAAATTTATTTCCGATTTATCCTAATGCCAGGACTTCTTTACTATCAAAAACCCACTTTCCATCTACTTGCTTAAAATAATAAAGTTCAAGCTTTGCACCATGACCAAAAGATTTAATAACTTCAATAGCGGCGTATTGATTATTATTGCTTATTATTAAATTAACAAAAGAGACTTTTATAACATTATCCTTTTTTTGAAAACTATGATTAGTATCTAAAAAAGTTGGATAATGATTGATACTTTTGGGAAGTTTTTCAAGTTTAATGGTCTCTTTAATGATCTTTTCATCAGTTAGACCAAACTTGTGTTCAAATTTTCTAATTACAAGTTCCTGATCTGATTTATTTGTTCCAATATATTGATACACTCCCACAGACAGGGGCTCATCTGATGTACTAAAATATTTTAAATCATCCAGTAACACATTTAAATTTTCAGAAATCAGTTTATTACCTAATTGAGCTTTTGTTGCCTTATTTTCACAAGAAAAAGACGAAAGATAAAGGAATAAAATGATTAAATGTTTACAATTTCCAACCATGTAAATTTGTTTTAAATAAATTCTCATCGTATAGCCAAAATATTCCAGTGGCCTCTTTTTCAATCTTGCTAGATAATCACATTATAAAATGAGAATACCTGATCATTTGAGACTACAAGACGTGATCATTTAAGGTCTGAAAAAATTTGTAGTTAAAGAAAAATAATTAGAGCAAATAATTTGATTACAGAAGTTATATTTCTGGTCCTGATTTATGAAATTTTGTATTTGTTTACCAAAGTATATAATCTTACATTTTATTTTGAACTTCTTTTTTTTCTTAAAAACCGTACTATTATTAAAGTCTGAGATTGAATAAATAATCTTTCTTTCTTCTTCCGGTTTTAGGGAAATTGTATTTTGTTCAATATATTCTTGTAGAGAAAGTGAGCGATTATCACCATACATACCTTCTGTCAATCTTGATGATGGTACAATACTAGCGTAATACTTATAATTTTGCGGGTAGTCAAAACATATAGCTAGTCTGGCAAAATTATTAAGTGCTGGCCACTGCTTTTCATAATCGCAGGCATATTCAATATGGTTTTCATCTAAAAGTATATTAACCGCTTGAGCATCTAGATTCTTTATCGTTACTAAAATGCTTGATTGATTTATTTGACTTGCTTGAATCCTTAAAGATTGAGCATATAAAATATTACTGAATAACAGCATTAAATAAAAGATTTTCATAATTAAATCATACAACATTAATGAGGATCTATTACACTAACACCAATTTTGTTTGAATTCATTTCTCCTGAAAAAATCTTATAACTTCCCTCTTTATTATTTAAAATTTCACTAATATTTCTAACCATCTTCTTAGGAATATTTAGATGTAATTGCAAACTATATTGTTTATCATTATCTAACCTATACAATAGAGATCCATTATCAGCAGCGGAATTATAAATTGGTAAACTGATCTTAGTACACATTGACACATTACTGCTTGGAGCAATACATATAATTCTTTTAGATATTTCGTACAAAGTTGATAGTCTAGAAATGTCTTTATGAGTTTTTTTTAGTGATTTTTTAAATGTGTTTAACTCTTGTTCAGACGGACTGTCTTTTTCTGTAGTCCTTTCATATTCATGAGAACCTGATACTGTAGGTACTATTTTTTGCGCATCTAATATTCTTAGATCCATCAATCCAAGATAAGGTTCGTCAATCCATTCATTTTCAGACGTACTAAATCCCGTTGAATCGATTAAGACCTTATAATAATATTTGGAATGATTTTTTATTTCATAACAAAGTTTATAAGTACTTCCAGCTGATAATTCAATTTTATTATCAGGAATATAAATTTCTAAATCCTGAGAAAATGCAATATTTGTCAGCAATAGGAATATTATTATATATTTTTTCATTAAAAAACGTTTTTTGGTTTGTAGATTATATTATATCTCTTTAATTCATCTGTATAAAATTTCAAGTTCGCATCCGCAGACTTATCGCCCATTTTTTTACTCTATGAATGCGCTTCTATTTCTGAGATATTTTGATATCTCCTTCCAGAATTATCTTTATACATTTTCATCCATTCACTTCGAAATTTAATATTATGATATACATGTATAAATTCATGACCAATTGTTAATCTTAAATCTAGATTATTAAAAAAAATATTTACACAGCATTATTTTTGTACCGAAAGTCGCAACGATATTACACAGTAAAGCTATCATAGAGCAATTCCATAAATATGTTTCGTGCAAGCACAACTTTTAAAGATCTGTTATTAGTGGGAATTAATTGATGCTCCGGTTTTACCGGAGCATCTTACCCATATAAGATAAAAAAATCAAAGTGTTTAATAAACTTTTATCTATCGAAGACTGTATCTATTTATCTTTGATAAATTTTAAAAGCTCTGCTGGTATTTTAGGCAATTTATTTTGATCTTTAATAAAAGAACCTTTACTGCCATCAACAATATATACATTCGTTTCCTGATAATCTGAATTGTAAAACCAGATTTTATTATTATCTGTATAAATTGTCCATTTCATGTTAGCGCTTATGGAGTTATTAATCCCCCTCTGATATAATAAATTATTATAATAATCGCTTAATCCATAAATGATAGTATCATCCTTAAATTCTTTCACAATAATACTTATATCCCTGAAATAGTATACTCCAGGAGAATTTATAAATGTATTTGCTTTAACAAATGTTGCTTTACCATGATCGTTTCTTGTTGTATTAGAATTCTTGTTACAGCTAATAAGAAGAAATAACATTATAATTATCGTAGTCTTTCCCATTCTTTACTTTTTACTATTATTGTTTGAGTCCATTTAATTGTTATCCAATAATCCGCAGGATGGGCTGCAGCTCTAGTGATGCCGTTGAATACCCTATCCATTAAAACGTTTTTATTATAGTTTATTTGATCAGTCCATTTCAAATTATAATTGAAAATATATGAATCCGTTAATTTATTATATTTTCCTTTCATAACATAACTAAAATATCTAGTTCCATGAAGCATACCATAGCCAGTATTATATGTATTATCTATTTCGAATGAAAAATTTCCTGATATCTCAGAATAGTTGGTTTTTCCATCACGATACATAGTATAACTTCTAGCTATTGATCTTTTAAGTAATTCATCATGTATGAATCCATTTTTTCTCATATATTCACTCCAACCTCTGTCATATGCAAAATTTAAGTTTTTACCCGAGCCTTTTAGCCAGTGATTTAGTAATTCTTCACCTTTTTTATCAAAATACCAAGGAGCGACAGGCCCTTCCTGATAGAAATTATTTGCATGCTCATCATTGTAATTAGGAGATATTATATATTTATAACCAGCATTAAGGTCATTTGTAGATGTTAATTTATTAGTAAATATATTACTAGAATAAGATATTCCACCGACCATCCCACTAAGGAAATTAGAACCGGTAAATGCAGAGTTCAACCCGCCAGATATAATCCCCGGAAGTACCGTTTTAATCGCTCCGGCATTAGCCGCTATATTTCCAAGTGCTCCGGAAATCGCTGCGCCCCCTATCGCGCCTCCTAATACTGCACTCCATGTCCTTTCCCAAGCCCATTTACCTGGGTTCCATTGTCCATTATTGGCCTGCACGCCACTCAGGTACCCACCGATAATTGCCCCAGCGGCCCACCACCAGAATTCTCCGTTAGGATCATTATACATCAGCGGGTTATTCATTACATACCCGTACTTATTATAGTTTTGGGTATTCATAGGATCCTGTATGTTTTCGTCTGCATTAAGGAACCTTCTTAAAAGCGGATCGTAAAGCCGTCCGTTCATATGGATAATCCCTACGCCCATGAAATGCTCGTGGCTGGTATAGCCTCTGTCAATCAAAAGTGACGCTGCCGCAATGGATGCCTTATCTGTAATAACCGGATTCGATCCTATTTTCAGATGGGTAAAATTTCCCCACGCATCATAGTGCCTTTGCTCCAATTTGTTTCCTGCTTCATCGGTAATGGCCAGGATACTTCCTATATAATCCTTGTGAAGAAATTTGTAAGAACCGGTATTTTCGGCAAAATCTTTTACAAAAATGATATTGGATTCATACGGGTTACCTGCTATATACAGGATATGCTTCTCCTGATTGGTATCCTGGTCCCTCACCACTTCAAAGCTTCCTTCTTCGTCATAGAACTTGGATTTTATAACCCTCCATGCAGAAGGCATCGGAGGCACCTTTCCGAAGATGGGCCCACTGGTGCTGATTACTGAGAAATCAACCTGCTGCCTCATGCTGGTAAGCCCATAATAAAATCCTAACCTTGATTTTTGGCCGTTGATGGCTACAGGGTCATTGTTTTCATTATACTGGATGCTCTGGATCAGGTCGCCATCATAGTTCTGGGTTCCTGAAGCATTGAGATCCATTCCGGTAGGACGGTAGATTTTTGAAGCGTTTTCGTACTTCATGGTTCCGACCTGGTCATTTTCCAGGATCCTGCCTTTGACGTCATACACATTCCTGTTGGAAGAAGGTGTAACGCCGGTTACAGGATTTGTCCAGTTAACCAAACGGTTATTGTCATCATAATAAAATTTCTCTTCAATAGCAAAATCGCCTTCTGTTTTTCTGTAGGTAAGCTCATTTCTGATCGCATCAAATGTATATTTTATTTTTAAAATGTCCGTTTGTACAGCTGAAGTGTGATGCACATTGGTTAAAAAGTCATTGCTGTCATACGCATTATTAATCGTTGCAACTCCTAATTTTGCTTTGAGTACCATTCCTTTCGCATTGGTCTCATTTAGCTCCCAAAGAACTTTCCCGGAGTTTCTATCCATGATCTTGGCAAGCCCCCCATTCCAGGTACTGTATGAGTTCTCAATGGAAACTTTCGTAGTGATTCCGGAAGACTGGAGTTCTTTATCGTAGGAAGCCATCCTTCCATAGGCATCATAGACAATCCCTTTTTCTGAATATATTCTTCCGTTACTGTTTTCTACAGTAGATACGATTCTTCCTTTAGTATCGTATGTATATACTGTGCTGAAAGGCTGTGAATTTGCCATACCAGATTTTCCGGTAAGAAGCCCTTTATCATTATACGAGAAAGAAATGGATTTATTGGTAGCCTGGCCGCCGTCTGCAGTAGAGAGTTCCGTCTGCGAAACCAGCTGCCCTATGCTGTTGTACACATACTCCTTTTTCCCTTTCGGACTGGTTGTTTTTTTAGCTCTTCCCAATCCATCATATTCATAGGTATATACTCCGTTAGACGGATCATTGAACTCTGATTTCCTTCCCCAGGCATCGTACTTTGTAGTCACAGTATTTTCAGCATATTTAGCCTGAAGCTGGTCTCCTGCTGCGTTATAAGAGAACTGTATCGTTCCCCCCTTATCGGTCGTTGAAATCGTGTTCCCAAGGGTATCGGTAGTCTGAGTTGTGACCCTTCCATATCCATTGACTTCTTTTACCGTTTTGGTGAAACCTGAAATACTGGTTTCTGTTTGTTTTCCATTAAAAGAAGTCGCGGTCACTTTTGTTGGGAATACTGAATCATCATACGAGATCGTATTCCACTGGGATGCTGACTGACCCTCGAAATATGGTTCAGATTCTTTAATCTTGCGGCCTAAAATGTCAAACTGTGTTTCCTGGGAAATAAACTGCCCTGATCCAAAAGCCTTCGTGGAAGTCTTATAATTCTGTCCAAGTTTATTCGTATACTGTGTCGATATATTGCCATCCGGATGATTTACATAGGTGATCGTACCAGCGTCGCTATCCCTATCGTAAGAGTAGGTAGTCAGTCCTTCCAAGTTTGTTTCTGAGCTTAAAAGCTTACCCCACAGATCATAGGTATTAACAGATGTGTTCCCCATAGGATCAACCTGGGTAAGTACCTGTCCTAAATCATTATAGGTAATCTGCGTTTGTAGGCCTGCATTATCTGTTTTCTTAATGATAAAACGGCCTGTAGGGTCGTATTGTGATGCTGTAGTATCGGATCCGGAATCGATACTATTAGTAACCACCTTTTGAATTGCATTTCCAAAGGTATCATAGCCGAAAGTATCAAGGGTATAGCCGGAATTATCCCGGTTCCATCGCTTTATAGTCTTGATCCTGTTATTTTCATAAGTATACTCCTCCTTATCAGACTGTGAATCATTATACGCCTGCACTGTCTTATCAGTAGCTTTTACCCTCCCGATAAAATAATCAGCTCCCGATCCTGAAGGGTTATGATCATAGCTGTAATTGGCAGTGGTTACAGCGTAGGATCCACTGATCCTTGATATGCTTTGTAAAGGAAGGTAATGAGCTCCATAGCTAACGGTATTCTCAGCCAGTGTGCCGGTTAGGAAATCTTTAGTTTTCGTCGTTTGCGGAAGAATGGCGGATACGATCCTAGCTTTATCATTATCTGCCACAGGGCTTGTGATTACCTGTCCATCCAACAGTTTAGTAATTTTATAAGATGATGATTTAAAACTTAAAAGTTCTATATTGTTTTCCGATATGTCAGCTGGGAAAATTTTGGATTCATTGGTCGTTCTGATAGACCACTCCTTTATCGGAACAGCTTCATTTAAAGGATCGATCTCAACTCCGGACCATATTTTGGTATTCTCCAGCCCATCCGCATACCAGGACGATGAAGCGCTCTGCCGGAATCCAATCATTCCCCTTCCAAGGATATTGGAAGTAAGGCCCCTGTACCTAAAGTCCTGTTTCAGTTTTTTATCGAAAGTAATGGATTGGGAAAGCCCTGAGACTACGTAAAGCCCTACGGCCTGGTTAATTTCAACATATGGATAGTTTTCTGTTTTCACTCCTTTATAAAAGCCCGGATTTTTCACTTGATCCAGTTCCTTGTAGGTGATTTCAGTTGTGATACCGCCTTGTGTTATGCTTCTTATCCTACCTACTCTTGCAATATCATAATATTTGTAGGATACAAGACGCTGAGGACTTCCGAAATCATGGCTTACCCCGACAGCCGAAACCATGGCAGTCTTTCTCAGCATTGCCCCTGTCCATTGATTGACAGATAATGCAATCATATCATTTGAATTGACGGCGAGCTCGGAAGCAATATTGCTATCATTAAGATACACAACGCCACCTTCATATCCACCTCCAAAAGCAGTAGTTGTATTTGAGGAAACAGTATGATGTCCACCTGTAGACGAGAAGACATTAATGTACAAAGAGCAGTTTCTATCATACCTTGCAGCCTGGTAATTATCCTGAGTACTGGATTTTGAATATATCCTGCGTGAATCGAGCGCAAGCGCTTCCGCTTTTCCATCATTATTCAAATCATACACGACAAAGCTTCGTGGATTATAGACGAAAATGTTATTATTATAATCCTGGTTTACAGTCCGCGTTGGTCTTGGGGCAATAAATTTTACCGTTTCCTCTTTGAAACTGTTTCCCTTAGAAGTATACAGATACCAGAAATCTCCGGTTTTTGGCATCATGAGATCACTTATTCCATCCCCGTTAAAGTCTCCTACAAGAGTATTTGACCAGTCCCCATTTATAGTATCGCTTGAAAATGGTGAAAGGCTTGACTCATATTTACCTTCAGAGTTTTTATGAAAGGTAATGATCAATGGCTGGATACTCTGGCTAAGTCTTAAAAAATCTACAATACCATCGCCATTGAAGTCACCCTGCTTATAACTTTTAAAAGCATCGGATTCATTGCTGCCGGTAAACAAATCTAAGGTATAATGCCAGTTATCATTCTGGATTGATTCATCCGGATCAATAACAATATATTTTTTATAATTCTCACAGCTGGTCCCGGGTGGAAGCTTAGCAGCATTGAGGACAGGTTCTGAAGGTTCCAAGCCTCCCGTAAAGCACATCCTGTAATTGAGTGAAAGTACGAGTTCATTCAGACCGTCACCATTGAAATCAAAGTTATCCAGTCCCAGGATCGTCATAGTATTTAATGAACCGCCACCAACCGAAAGCGGATCGTAGTTCTCAATATCCGGAATAGTTTTGGTAAAGTCCAAAACCAAGGTGTTATTATCAGAGAAGCTGTAAAATGAAAGTTGGAGATCCTTCGGAGAAGCTGCTGAAGCACTTAGCTTCCTATATCCTACAATACCCTGGCGATTGCCTATCACGCTTGATTTTTTAAAGTTTGTCGCCGTAAAATCCTTTAAATTTTGTAAAGGACTGCTGATAAAAACAGGATTCTCCGTTACATACGTAATCGAATAGAAATTTTTGTAGAGATACAATCCGGTTTGAGGAATCCGGGACGAAGTCGATGAATGATATCGCAACAAATCAAGATTACCATCCCCGTCAAAATCTCCTACCACATCGGTGTCTTTATTATACTGTAATGCTATGCTTCTATCTGGATTAAAATTATCCCAGCCGCCAAGGTCTTTATCAATCCCTCTATCCATAGTAAAAACAACAGGGTTGGCCTCTTCGTTATTACTGTTTAACACTGTTATCTTTTCCAGGTACCTGTAAGTTGTAAGCTGCGCGTCTTCTTTATATGAAAGGTTATACTTCCTGTACTGTTTATTATTTGTAGAAACGGTAATGGATTGCAGGATCTTGGATTGTGCTAATTCTACACCTTTAATAAAGGCTGCTTCATCTTTAGGTCTCTGGACAAAACTAAAGTCAATCCTATTCATGTGCCCTGTGCCCACGGTTTCATTCCCTCCCCATTGAATACTGCTGATAACAGATACATTTCCCTCCAGGGTGTAGTTGTAAGATACATAGTTCCCATTAGTATCTTTTGTTTTGACAATATTATAGTCTACCGGGCTTCTTCCGGAGCTGCTCCCCGAAGCCATTGCCCCATACCAGGCCTGCGAGCCGTCAGGTGAAGTTACTTCCCAATATTCGGGGCCTTGCCATGCAACACCTGAAATGGAGCCCAACGATCTGATCCTCATGTTGGAATATTTTTCCGTCATATACTCGGCACCATTCTTTCCGTATTCGCCCGATTTTAATATTAGCCTTTGCCCATTGAAGCTGTAATAATCTGAATAATCAAGCTGGACTCCTTTGGTAATACCATCTTTTTCAAGGTTTCTTCCGGATCTGGATATTGAAGAAAGACCTGCGATATTCCAGTTATATCCAGCAAGCCCGTTCTGTCCCCCACTGTTGTAGATCAGGCTGATATTTGGTGAGGAATTTTTAATTCCGGGAGGTAGGTCTATATTGAGCGTGTATTGCAGCTGTCCGGACTTGGTCACCTCTATGTTTCCCTTTGTGTCATGGAATTTCTCTGGCTGTGGCTTCTGTGAAAATGCCATGAAATGTGCCATCAAAAATGCAAAAGATAAAAAAAATTTTCTTTTATGGTCGTTAAATTTCATAATCGTGTTTTTATATTATCTTTTGGTAATGTTCCTGCTGAATACCCTCCCATCCTTCAGGGTGAAATGAAGCACATATACTCCCCAATCATAACCGGTCATATTAATCTTAATCTGCTTATTCAGGTTAGGTGCATTCTGCTGCTGGAATTTCCAATGCACGGTACTATGCTGATAAAGGGAAACCGACTCGATCAGCTGATCCAGCTCATCTGTCCAGTCGATCGTCAGCACATCATTAACAGGAACGGGATAGAGCCTGATCTGTTTCCAGAAGGCTTTCTCATCCATAGCCTGGGATGGGCTTACGGAAGATGCTTTTTTGTTTTGGTCTAAATTGTCTGAAGATTGCTTGGAGAATGATGCCGGTCCACGGTACTTCTGGTTACCCGCTTCATCATACTCGAAGAAAACACTGCTTTGGCAGTATCCGAAAATTCCTATTATGAACGTAAATAGGGAGAGTGTTTTTTTTCTCATGATTAATAATTTTTCTTGTAGTTTATGCACTCTTTACATAGTGCTGTTAGTCAATTTTATAGTTGCTTCATATATATAATTTTTCTATACCAGTTTAAGCTAGTATTAATCCCTAAATGTTCTGCTGATAATGGTTAAAAAGCAGAAGGTGCGGGACTAAATACAAACCGACAAGGAGGTACTGCGAAGAACCTTACGCCCAGAATGACTTAGCCCGCACCCATATCGTAAGCACGGGCGTAAGTCTATCGAGTTCGGGCGCTAGAAGATTCGCAGTTTTCCTTATCCTACACGATAGCTTACGCTATGTATCGTTAAAAATTTCGGGACAAATATAACAATTAATTTTCTGGAATGACATCCGGGTTTTCACGTTAAATATATCCGGGATTTTACGGATGTATTTTTCGGAGGAAAATCAAATGGTACCCATAAAAAAATACCCCGGCAAAACCGGGGTATCTTTATGTATGTATGGGAAATCTTAAGCTTGTACGTTGTTACCTCCCAACACGAAAGGCTCAACTTCTTTGATTTCTCCGAATTGCTGCTCGTAGTTAGCGATGTTCTGCTGAAGAGCGCTTAATACTCTTTTAGCGTGAAGCGGAGCAAGGATCACTCTTGATCTTACTTTCGCCTGCTGAACCCCCGGCATTAACTGGATGAAGTCTACAACGAATTCAGACGGAGAGTGGTTTACCAATGCTAAGTTAGCATAGATTCCAGCTGCTACCATTTCGTTCAGTTCAATGTTAATGTTCCCGTCTTGTGGGTTTTGATTTTGATTGTCCATGTCTTTTTTAAATTTTTTTAGATGTTAGATTTTAGAAGTCAGATTAAAAACTTCGATTGCAAATGTACAATTCTAATTTTTAAGTCTGACTTCCAATTTCTATATTTTAGTTAATATCTTCGAATTCTTTTCTGGAACCTACGATAACGTTCTGGTACTCCTTAAGACCTGTACCTGCAGGGATTCTGTGTCCTACAATTACATTTTCCTTAAGACCGTTCAGTTCATCTACCTTACCGGCAACCGCTGCTTCGTTAAGCACTTTTGTGGTTTCCTGGAAGGATGCTGCAGACATAAAAGATTTCGTCTGAAGTGCCGCTCTCGTGATCCCCTGTAATACAGGTGTCGCCGTAGCAGGCAAAGCTTCTCTTACTTCAACCAAAGCCTGGTCTTCACGCTTCAGTTTCGAATTTTCGTCTCTCAGTTCTCTTGCCGTGATCATCTGACCCGGCTTGAATACTTTGGAGTCTCCTGCCTCTACTACTACCTTCAGTCCGAATACCCTGTTGTTTTCTTCCAGGAAGTCATATTTATGCTCAAGGGCTCCTTCAAGGAACTGGGTGTCTCCACCGTCAACGATCGATACTTTGGTCATCATCTGTCTTACGATGATTTCAAAGTGCTTGTCGTCGATTTTTACCCCCTGAAGACGGTATACTTCCTGAATTTCATTCACCAGGTACTCCTGAACTGCTGTAGGGCCTTTGATTCTTAAGATATCATCCGGAGTAATGGATCCGTCAGAAAGTGGTGAACCAGCTCTCACGAAGTCATTCTCCTGAACCAGGATCTGGTTGGAAAGTTTTACCAGGTAAATCTTTCTTTCCCCTGTTTTGGCCTCAACGATCAATTCACGGTTACCTCTCTTGATTTTTCCGTACGATACTACCCCGTCGATTTCAGTAACCACTGCCGGGTTGGAAGGGTTCCTTGCTTCAAACAATTCGGTAACTCTCGGAAGACCCCCGGTAATATCCCCTGCTTTAGCGGATTTTCTAGGAATCTTGATCAGGATTTTTCCTGCTTTGATCTTCTCACCGTCGTTTACCATCAAGTGGGCACCTACCGGTAAGTTGTATGATTTCTGCTCCACTCCTTTAGAGTCTACTACTCTCAGGGTAGGAACGGCTTTCTTATTTCTGGATTCAGAGATTACTTTCTCTTCGAAACCGGTCTGTTCATCGATTTCCAGCTGGAAGGAAATACCCTGGATGATATCCTCGTATTCTACCTTACCGGATGTCTCTGCAATGATTACCGCGTTATACGGATCCCACTTACAGATCACATCTCCCTTCTTCACTTTATCACCCGGCTTCACGGCCAATATGGAACCATAAGGAACGTTGGCTACCATTAACGGAGTTCTTGCTTCGTTATCCGCAACCAACCTGAATTCTGTTGAACGCGATACCACTACCTCAGCAGTGTTTCCGTTTTCATCTTCAGAAGTAATGGTTCTTACTTCATCCATTTCAACGATACCGTCTCTTCTGGCTACGATGGATGGGTTCTCAGATACGTTTCCTGCAGTACCCCCCTGGTGGAAGGTTCTCAGCGTAAGCTGTGTACCCGGTTCCCCGATGGATTGTGCAGCAATTACTCCTACCGCTTCACCCATATGGATCATCTTACCTGTGGCCAGGTTTCTACCGTAACATTTTGCACAGATTCCTTTTTTCGCTTCACAGGTTAATGGAGAACGTACTTCAACGGCTTCCAGACCTGCCTCCTCGATTCTTTTTGCAACCGCTTCAATGATTACCTGATCTGCTTCAGCAATCAGCTCATCAGTTTCAGGGTCATAGATGTTGTGAAGGGATACCCTACCTAAAATTCTTTCAGAGATTTTCTCAACGATCTCATCATTCTTTTTAAGAGCGGTAACTTCTGTTCCTCTTAACGTACCACAGTCGTTATCAGTAACGATAACGTCCTGTGCAACGTCTACCAGCCTTCTCGTCAGGTAACCGGCATCCGCCGTCTTAAGAGCGGTATCCGCAAGACCTTTACGGGCACCGTGGGTAGAGATGAAGTACTCAAGGATCGAAAGACCTTCTTTAAAGTTTGCTACAATCGGGTTCTCGATGATTTCCGCTCCGGTAGATCCGGCTTTCTGTGGTTTTGCCATCAATCCCCTCATTCCGGATAACTGACGGATCTGTTCTTTTGAACCCCTCGCCCCGGAATCAAGCATCATATATACTGAGTTGAATCCACCCTGATCGGATTTCATTCTGCTCATGATCATTTCAGTCAATCCGGCGTTGGTGTTCGTCCACACGTCGATTACCTGGTTGTAACGTTCCGTATCGGTGATAAGACCCATGTTATAGTTGGCTCTGATCTCATCCACATTCTCTACCGCCTGTGCAATCATCTGCTTTTTCTCTACCGGTACCACAATATCACCCAGTGAGAAGGAAAGACCTCCTTTGAATGCATTGGAATACCCAAGGTTCTTCATATCATCCAGGAACTTCACTGTAGTAGGGAAGTCTGTATCCGCAAGGATTTTACCGATAACGTTTCTTAATGACTTCTTGGTAAGAAGCTCATTGATATAGCCTACTTTCTTAGGTACAATCTGGTTGAACAGGATTCTACCTACAGAAGTTTCAATTAATCTTGTTACAAGTTCTCCGTCTTCTTTAACCGGCAGTCGGCATCTTACCTTAGCATTTAAAGAAACTCTTCCTTCTGCATAAGCGATTTCCGCTTCTTCCGGAGAGTAGAATGCAAGGCCTTCACCTTTCACTTTGTAATCATCCGTAGAGCTGGCTTCTTTAGTCATGAAATAAAGACCAAGAACCATGTCCTGAGAAGGTACCGTAATTGGAGAACCGTTCGCCGGGTTAAGGATGTTCTGAGAACCTAACATCAGTAACTGTGCTTCAAGGATCGCTTCAGGGCCCAGTGGTAAGTGTACCGCCATCTGGTCACCATCGAAATCCGCGTTGAAGGCCGTCGTTACCAATGGGTGAAGCTGGATCGCTTTCCCTTCGATCATCTTAGGCTGGAATGCCTGGATTCCCAGTCTGTGAAGCGTAGGCGCCCTGTTCAGAAGAACCGGGTGGCCTTTCATCACATTTTCAAGGATATCATATACTACAGGTTCTTTCCTGTCGATGATTCTTTTAGCTGATTTTACGGTTTTTACAATTCCTCTTTCAATCAGTTTTCTGATGATGAACGGTTTGTACAGTTCCGCTGCCATATCTTTAGGGATACCGCATTCGTGCAGCTGTAAGTTTGGACCTACAACAATTACCGAACGCGCCGAGTAGTCTACCCTTTTTCCCAATAGGTTCTGACGGAAACGCCCCTGCTTACCTTTTAATGAATCGGAAAGGGATTTCAGTGGTCTGTTGGACTCAGATTTTACAGCAGAAGATTTTCTGGTATTATCGAATAATGAATCTACAGACTCCTGAAGCATACGCTTCTCGTTTCTTAGGATTACTTCCGGAGCTTTGATCTCTAACAGTCTCTTCAGACGGTTGTTTCTGATGATCACCCTTCTGTAAAGGTCATTAAGGTCAGAAGTTGCGAAGCGTCCTCCATCCAAAGGAACCAATGGTCTCAGTTCCGGCGGGATTACAGGAAGTACACGCATGATCATCCACTCTGGCTTATTGATCATTCTTGTATTGGCACCTCTCAATGCTTCTACAACGTTCAGTCTTTTTAATGCTTCAGTCCTTCTTTGTTTAGAACCTTCGTTATGTGCTTTGTGTCTTAGATCGAAAGACAGGGCATCAAGATCGATTCTTTTCAAAAGGTCTTCCACAGCTTCAGCACCCATTCTGGCGATGAATTTGTTCGGATCTGAATCATCAAGGTACTGGTTTTCTACCGGAAGAGTCTCCATGATATCCAGGTACTCTTCTTCAGTAAGGAATTCCATGTCCTCAAAATCCGAACCGTCCAGTTTTTTAGCAATACCCTGCTGGATCACTACATATCTTTCGTAGTAGATGATCATATCCAGCTTTTTGGAAGGCAATCCTAAAAGGTACCCGATCTTATTCGGTAAAGAACGGAAATACCAGATGTGTGCGATAGGAACGACAAGGTTGATGTGCCCGATTCTTTCTCTTCTTACCTTTTTCTCGGTAACTTCCACTCCACAACGGTCACAAACGATCCCTTTATAACGGATCCTCTTGTATTTACCACAGGCACATTCGTAATCCTTTACAGGACCGAAGATCTTTTCACAGAATAACCCGTCTCTTTCAGGCTTGTGCGTTCTGTAGTTTATGGTTTCAGGTTTTAAAACCTCCCCTCTCGATTCCTGAAGAATGGATTCGGGTGAGGCCAAACCGATTGAAATTTTATTAAATCTACTTGATTTATTTTTATTTGACATTTGTTAGATTTTAAATTTTAGATTTTAGATTTTAGATTAGTTTCCGAATGTTTCCATTCAGCATTTATAATTTAAAATTTAAAATTATTCCTCTAGTCTTACGTCTAATCCAAGACCTTGTAACTCGTGGAGCAATACGTTGAAGGATTCCGGAATACCTGGTTCAGGCATTGCTTCCCCTTTTGCGATCGCTTCGTAAGTTTTGGCTCTTCCAATTACGTCATCCGACTTCACGGTAAGAATTTCCCTAAGGATGTTGGATGCACCGAATGCTTCAAGGGCCCAAACCTCCATCTCTCCGAATCTCTGACCTCCGAACTGTGCCTTACCTCCTAACGGCTGCTGCGTAATCAATGAATACGGACCGATAGAACGTGCGTGCATCTTATCATCAACCATGTGACCCAGCTTCAGCATATAGATAATTCCTACGGTAGCTGCCTGAGTAAATCTTTCTCCGGTACCTCCGTCATACAGATATGTATGTCCGAATTTAGGAAGACCTGCTTTCTCAGTATATTCAGTAATCTGGTCAAGGCTCGCTCCGTCGAAGATCGGCGTTGCAAACTTCATTCCCAGCTTCTGACCTGCCCATCCTAAAACGGTTTCGTAGATCTGTCCGATGTTCATACGGGAAGGTACCCCAAGCGGGTTCAGTACGATGTCTACCGGTGTTCCGTCTTCCAGGAACGGCATATCTTCTTCACGAACGATTCTTGAAACGATCCCTTTGTTACCGTGACGTCCTGCCATTTTATCCCCAACATTCAGTTTACGTTTCTTAGCGATGTAAACTTTAGCCAGTTTCATGATTCCTGCAGGTAACTCATCCCCGATGGAAATTGCAAATTTCTCACGGTTCTTAACTCCCTGAATATCGTTAAACTTAATTTTATAGTTGTGGATCAGCTGTTTGATCAATTCGTTTTTATCCGCATCAACCGTCCAGTCTGAACCGCTTACATTGACGTAATCTTCAACTGAAGTCAGTAATTTATGGGTGAATTTAACCCCTTTACCGATGATCTCCTCATCAAGGTCATTTTTCACACCCTGAGAAGTTTTACCGCTTACCAGCGTGTTTAATTTTTCAATTAACGTATTTCTCAGATCATCAAACTTAGCTTTGTAGGTATTTTCAATCTCTTCAAGCTTCAGTTTTTCTTCAGTTCTTTTCTTTTTATCCTTGATATTTCTGGAGAACAGCTTCTTATTGATCACTACCCCTCTCAGTGAAGAGTCAGCTTTCAATGAAGCATCTTTTACATCACCGGCTTTGTCACCGAAGATCGCTCTAAGGAGTTTTTCTTCAGGAGTCGGGTCAGATTCCCCTTTAGGAGTAATTTTACCGATCATGATGTCTCCAGGCTTCACTTCAGCACCGATTCTGATCATACCGTTCTCATCAAGGTCTTTGGTTGCTTCTTCGGAAACGTTAGGAATATCCGCAGTCAGTTCTTCCATACCTAATTTGGTATCACGAACCTCAAGGGAATATTCATCTACGTGGATGGAAGTAAACCAGTCTTCACGAACAACTTTTTCGTTGATTACGATCGCATCCTCGAAGTTGTATCCTTTCCAAGGCATGAAGGCAACCACAAGGTTTCTACCCAGAGCCAATTCTCCTTTTTCGGTAGCATACCCGTCGCAAAGCACCTGTCCTTTTTCTACCACATCACCTACTCTTACGTTAGGTCTCAGGGTAATGGTTGTACTCTGGTTGGTTTTTCTGAACTTAGTCAGGTTATATGTTTTGGTAGCAGACTCGAACTGTACTAAATCCTCGTCTTCGCTTCTTTCATATTTAATCGTGATCTTATCGGCATCCACATACTCTACGGTACCGGTACCTTCAGCATTGATCAGGATTCTTGAATCTCTTGCCACCTGCTGCTCAAGCCCTGTCCCTACGATCGGAGCCTGTGGCTTCAATAACGGAACGGCCTGACGCATCATGTTGGATCCCATCAATGCACGGTTCGCATCATCATGCTCCAGGAATGGAATCAATGAAGCGGAAATACCGGAGATCTGGTTCGGTGCTACGTCGATAAGGTCAACCTGGCTAGGCTCTACTACCGGATAATCACCATCCAGCCTTGCAATAATCCTGTCTGTTTCGAATTCCCCGTTATCGCTCAGCTCAACGTTTGCCTGGGCAATCACCTTCTCTTCTTCATCTTCTGCATTCAGGTAGATCGGATCGGAATTAAGATCGATTTTGCTGTTTTCTACTTTTCTGTACGGCGTTTCAATGAAACCAAGTCTGTTGATTTTCGCATAGATCCCTAATGAAGAGATCAAACCGATGTTTGGTCCTTCAGGAGTTTCAATAGGACAGATTCTTCCGTAGTGGGTATGGTGAACGTCACGTACCTCGAACCCTGCTCTTTCCCTTGATAAACCTCCAGGCCCCAGGGCAGACAATCTTCTCTTGTGAGTAATCTCTGACAGTGGGTTAGTCTGGTCCATGAACTGGGAAAGCTGGTTCGTTCCGAAGAACGAGTTGATCACCGATGTTAATGTCTTAGCATTAACAAGATCCAGCGGAGTAAAGATTTCGTTATCTCTAACGTTCATTCTTTCCTTGATGGTTCTTGCAATCCTTGAAAGACCTACACCAAACTGTCCTGCCAATTGTTCACCTACAGTCTTAATTCTCCTGTTGGATAAGTGGTCAATATCATCAACATCAGTTTTTGAATTGACCAGCTCAATCAGGTGTCTTACAATTGCAATGATGTCTTCTTTGGTAAGAACCTCAGTTGTTGTAGGAATATTCAGGCTTAACTTTTTGTTTAGTCTGTAACGTCCTACTTCCCCTAATGAGTATCTCTGCTCGGAAAAGAATAATTTCTCAATGATTCCTCTTGCTGTTTCCTCATCTGGCGGATCTGCATTTCTTAACTGACGGTAGATATATTCTACCGCTTCTTTTTCAGAGTTGGTAGGGTCTTTCTGTAATGTATTCTGGATGATGGAGAATTCATTGCTGTTCTCTTTGTGAATCAGAATTGATTTCACACCGGCATCCAGGATCAGATCAAGATGTTCTTTCTCAAGAATAGTCTCCCTGTCTAAGATGATTTCGTTTCTTTCGATAGAAACCACTTCGCCTGTATCCTCGTCTACGAAGTCTTCGAACCATGTGTTCAGTACTCTCGCAGCCAATGTTCTTCCTTCTACTTTTTTCAGGGCAGCTTTAGAAACTTTCACTTCTTCAGCAAGGTCGAAGATCTGAAGGATATCCTTATCAGATTCATAACCGATCGCTCTTAATAAAGTAGTTAGAGGTAACTTTTTCTTACGGTCGATATACGCGTACATTACGCTGTTGATATCGGTGGTGAATTCCATCCAAGATCCTTTAAAAGGAATGATTCTTGAATAGTATAATTTGGTTCCGTTAGCGTGGTAGGTCTGTCCGAAGAATACACCAGGTGAACGGTGTAACTGCGTAACGATAACCCTCTCAGCACCATTGATGATGAAAGAACCACTAGGCGTCATGTAAGGAACCGGGCCTAAATATACATCCTGTACCACGGTCTGGAAATCTTCGTGCTCAGGGTCTGTACAATATAATTTAAGTCTTGCTTTCAAAGGCACTGAATACGTCAGTCCTCTTTCCACACATTCGTCGATGGAATATCGTGGTGAATCTACCAGGTAATCCAGGAATTCCAGTACAAACTGGTTTCTGGAATCTGTAATAGGGAAGTTTTCCTGAAAAGTCTTGTAAAGACCTTCACTTCTCCTGTCTTCAGGAAGGGTATCCAGCTGGAAAAACTCTTTAAAAGACTCGATCTGGATATCCAGGAAGTCCGGAGTGATGATTTTTCCTTTCGCTGATGAGAAATTGATTCTCGGATTTCCCTGAGTTGCTGTTTTTGTTTTACTCATAAAACTTTTAAGAAAGGGTTAAAAAATATTTTGATTCATTAAAAAATATCAGAAAAGAACGGGAAACAAGGTTAAGCAATTAAGGTAAAAGTGTTTTTGGCGCTCACAGGAGACCTTAGGCTTTTTACTTTGCATTGGTTCTTTCTAACTGCAACACTGGTATATCTTTTCACAGCGTAATGCAAAATATTTTTATTACTTCTGAGGCTGTAATATCCTGCAACCATAAATACGAAAGCCCTTCCATCTTAATGAAAGAGTCTGGATTTTAGTATTTTAAAGATTTACAATCAATTATTCGCGCCAAAAGAGTTAGCAAAAATACAAAATATTTTCATCATATACAAACAAAGTACTTTAATATAAACAAGTTAAAGTCTGTTAATAGTATTCATACAAAAAGCCATCCTTTCCGGATGGCTCTTGCATATCAATTATAAATACTGAATAAATCGGATCTTATTTCACCAGTACCTTATAGGATTTTACAGCTGACTGAGTTTCAATCTTGATGATATAAAGTCCTGCAGGCAAAGCATTGGTAATTTCTAAGTTGCCTTTGAACTGACCGCTTTTAATGAGCTGCCCCTGAGCGGAAAACAGACTGTATGTCCCTTGCTGCTGTGATCTTATGGTAAGGCTTTCACCGGATCTTACCGGATTAGGATAGATCTTAACATCATCTGCCGCTGCGGTAATAACCGCATCCAAAGCTTTAGATCCCTTCATCTGAGCATTTTTCGCCTGCAGTGCATAAGGAGACAGCGGAGAATCCGGAGCACCCCGTTTTACAAGATCTGTATCTACCACAGCCTGAATACCATCTTTATCCTGATCATTGATCCTGGAAATAAATCCGCCGCCAAGATCATCGAGATCGCTTTTACCAATAGCATACAGATCATAATCTGAACCGTTGGAAGTGAGATCCAGGAAATCAGGCTTATCGTCTCCGTCCGTATTTTTAATCGGGTATTTCATCACGCCTGAATCCGGAGATGTTTCCAGGATATCGGCAATGCCGTTTTGCCCTACAGTTATGTTAGCATCAATAACACCATTATGGTCCGCATCGATCTGATCGATAACCGAAACAGGAATACCAGCTTCAAAAAGATCCAGTATACCATCGTTATCAGAATCGAGGTCACGATAGTTAGGAACAGAATCTCCAAGGACAGAAACGAGCAATATATCTCCTTCAGTATCGTCATCTTCATATTTTCCGTTTGCGTCAGCATCTTCTATTGAATCCGGAATACCGTCATTATCGGAATCCAGGTCGCAGGCATCTACAATTCCGTCTCCATCAGTATCCAGAACCGGAGACTTGTCACTTACCGCTGTACAGCCTTCAGCACAATCCGGAATACCGTTCCCGTTGTTATCAATGCTGTCATTACCGTTCGGGCACTGGTCAAAGCAGTTCGGAACCCCGTCATTATCATCATCCCGGCTGGCAAAAGCATTGTAGATGTTATAACTCTGAGGAATACGCAGTGCGCTTCCGCTATTAAACGTAATCTTCATCCTGTTAAAAGGCTTGGTTGATTTCCCGCCTACATAAAACTTATTGGAATCCACAGTAAAGAAATTTCCGCTGAAAAGACTGCCTGCACCGGTAAAGGTTTCCGTCACGGTAGTACCGTTGTAAAAAGTCACTGTTATATTCTCTAAAACACTGATTCCGATCAGGTTTCCTGCTTTTTCAAGCGTGAATCCGGCATATGTATTGGCAGGCAGCATGGTGCTTGTACTCACGGTAGCATACGCAGAGAAAATACTGAACAGGGAGGCTGCCGGCACAGTAGCCGTTGCATAATTAGACGGGTTATTGTCCACGATAGCTCCCGGATTAGTCAGTTTCGCAATGATAATTCCTAAAAAGCCCGGTCCCGAAGTCCAGTTGTTGCCAGTCACAATATTTCCCGTAATAGCCGAACCGCTGGTCTGGATCTTATCATCACATTCGCAGGTTAAAGGCTCTTCAAACGCATAATATACTTTAAGCGCCCCAAAATTGATACCGGCCGTCTGCGTTATTTTCAAACGCACTTCATTAAATGGCTTGGTCGTGGTAAGCGTCACTTTCTGTTTGCCTGTACCGAAACCAAGAACCTTGATGTTAATCAGCCCTCCGCCATCTAACAGGGTTTTGGAATCCTGAAGCTGGCCGTACAAATAAGTTTCAATGGTAATGTTTTTCAGGAACTCAGCGCTAACCAATTTCCCTTCATCATCGGGAGCGATGACAAATCCTGCCCTGTTCCCTGCGGGATATACCTGGTTTTTGTCCAGCACCCCAACGGAATACGATCCCAATATTCCTGCAGGAAGCACAACGGAACCATAAGAATTCTTGTCACCGTCACCGATTCTTTCCCTGTTCTGCACGGATGAAAGCGGAGCAATAAAACTGCTGCTTGCGGAAATATTACCGTCTACCCCGCTACCGGCGATGATATCATCACAGATTCCGTTATTATCCACAGGAACTTTGGCAGGATCAAACGCAAAGGCATAGTACACATTGAGCGCACTGAACAGTGACATCACATTGGTCTGATACAACCTTACTTCATTGAAGTCTTTCGTCGTCTTAAGATGCAGGAAAACCCGGTTTTTACTTCCGCCGAAAGCAGGCACGGAAAGCAGGGTACCGCTGGTCGTGCTTTCCTGAAGCACTCCGTTTTTATAGGTACTGATCCTTAATGAACTCAAAAGATCAAGCGTGAAAAAACTGGTCCCCAGATCCACATTAAATCCGGTAATATATCCCGCCGGATATACAGCATTGTTATTTTTAACGGAAATCCCGTTTCCGCTGACAACGGATATAAAGTTGCCTAAATTAACGTTGTTGTTAAGGTCCGCGTCAACCACCGCGTTCATACTTCCGTTATAACATGCCAGGCAAATCCCCGAATTGTTGACCGGTTTTGCTTCTACTCCCAATCCACGGATGGGCTCATATCCCTGCTGTGAAAATACTGTTGCCGACATCAGGAATGCCATGAGCATTGCCGAGAGTCTCTCAAATAATTTTTTTGTCATTGTTGTGTATTTTTATTTAAAATTGTGTTTGAATTAAAGCGTCTGCCAGGCGAAAGCACCGGCCCCGGTCTGTTTGCAGCCTACGAAACTTCCTGTATTCCCAGACAGTTCATAAATAATGGTTCCTGCATTGGATGCATCACAGGCCGGCCTTGTACTGGCTTTGATCAGGATGGCCTTGCTTACTTCAAGGTCAGCAAAATTATTTGCATTGGGAACCATATTCACTCCCACATCGGTAATGACACTCCCTACAGCGCCCTGGCCGGAAAAGACATGTGCTGTATTTCCATATACGGACTGGCTTGCAGATGCCTGTGCAGAAAACCCTAATGCCAGTGCATAACTGCCACTGGCTGTAGCATTGGCCCCAAACGCTACCGTATTGGTGGTTGCGGTATTTCCGCTCCCTACAATTATACCGCCGCTGTTGGTATTACCATTCCCGAAGGTGATCCCGGATGAATTGACGATATCATTTCCGTTTCCAAAGATTAGAGTAGTGGCACCGGTAGCAGTATTGCTGTTCCCGATTACTTTGGCACCGTTAGCTGCCGTATTTTTCATCCCGATGGCTACCCCCGGAAAGTTTGCTGCCTGTGCAGAAACCGTATTATCCCTTCCTAAAGCGATGTTGGAAGAAGTAGTGTTCCCAAGAACGTTATTGGAGCCCCAGGTAAAAGAAGCATACGGCCCGGAGGCGTTCATATTCCCGCCCTGGAGATTCCCGTTAGAATCCAGGATACCTTTTACATTTTTCTTCGTGGCCAGAACAAGCTTCTGGTCATCTGCCGTTCCAAGATAATTTCCGGATGTAATGTCGGTTCCAAGAGTAGCCGTAGTAGGTGAAGTTCCTGTGTTTCCGGTCGTATGCCAGTCTGCTCCGAATTGTGCCCATTTAGAACCGTCAAAATAGTAGTATCCGGCGGATAAAACACCGGCAGTCTGGCCTCCGGGATTACTGTCTGCTGCAGTTACATACACTATAGCCCCTGTCTGGGAAGCAGTGTAGGTTTTCTGCCTCAGCTGGTCACCGGAAAGCCTTGGGGCAATAACCCCGTCTAATTTTGTCGTTACAGACGGAAACCCTACTACATCAAGGGTTGCCTGTGGATCCTCTGTATTGATTCCCACTTGTGCGCATGCCCAGAAACTCAAAGACAATGCTGCGATTGTAAATAATTTGTTTTTCATTTTCTAATGATATTTGTTGTTTTTATATTGGTTCCAAACCACACGTCAAGACCCTTCTTCCTTTTTAGGGAAAAAACAGTGGTAAGACGGTAATGCAGGTGGTAGAAATAAAGGTGGTGAACCGGTAGCAAGTGAGAAACTGCTCCGTAATTTTACTTACATCATTGCATGCCCCTTAAGAGGCCATACTACAGATCGAACTTCTTTGGCTTATAATGAATAGGCATATACAGAGGTCCTTTTTCCTGATGGATATCTAAAATCATCGACATTCATGCAGTATAACGGCTGCAACATACTTTTTCGATAAACATATGGAGACGAGTCAGCAGATGAAGCATTTTTATGTGATGATTCTACAGGTAATTTATGCTTAGCTCGGTATTGCAGGTGCACACTTCCGGGCAGCATAGAACTATAAGGTAATGCAATGGGCCTTCGGGATCGCAGCCCAGGCTCCGTACTCAGATTCCCTATAACCGATATGGCCCATATCCCTATTGAACAGGCAACCATATGACTGTAGGAAAGAAAATAAATTCTTTTCAATTTGTGTTTTTTTGTTAACACAAATATAGTAAATTTTTAATATAAAAAATATTTTAACAATATTTTTTATATTATCCCAACAATTAATAAACATAATAATCATTAAATCACTCTAAATATTAATAACTACATAAAAATAAAATATTATTCTTCATTACTTTGTACGGATATTTAATTATTGATATATAAAAAAAATAATGCCGTCATTGCCTAGATAAAAAAAACGCGATTAATAATCTTTTAGCCAACACTTTATATAATTTAAATATCCATATCTATTCCAAACGTCTCATGTTTTTATTGACATTCGGGCAGCTTTTCATGATAAAAGAACCGGACGTGATCTGTAGGCGAACTCCAGTCTGAAATATGATGCCGGAAGCTGTCGCGGAAAGATTGATCAACTGAATTGTTGCCTGAAGCCTGGATAAGTCCCGGACCACTTTCCTGTACAGATTCAGCGGACCTGTCGGAAGGCATGACCAAGGCAATATGCCCAGGCTTATGCCTGTCCGGATTCTGGGCACAGGCCACCACGATATATCCCTGATCAGCCATCCTCTGGGCTTCATACAATACGTTATTTTCTATAGGACGCCATCCGGAACTTCTTGCATCCTTTGAATTCAGCCAGCTGAACTGTGCATTGGCCAGCAGTTCCTGGCGGTGTTCAGGCGGCCTCAGGATATAGATTCCCTGCCGTTCACAGGCTGCCGCTACAAAAGCGCTGCAGTGAGTCCTGATTCCTGAAACGGCATCCGGATCATCCGGCGCGCCGGTCTGCCAGTCGATATGCTGCCCGGACAACCATTTGTGAAGGACGTCCATGTTCAGATAAAAAGACTTCAGCTTTTGTCCGCAGGGAGATACATGTAAACTGTCCTGTCCGTAAAGCAGCCCCGCAATAACGAGCATCGTTAATAAAAAACTTTTTCTCATGGATGGTATGAATACTGGTAAGATGGGTGATTCGTACATAAGTTAAAACAGATAATACGTCAAATCTCTCTCGTTGCATATTTACCAGCTCACAGTTCTATACAAAAAAAGCTGTCCTGAATTCAGGACAGCTCTTGTATGTATTGCGTGAATGAATTACTTCAATTCTACTTCAGCACCAGCTTCTTCAAGTTGCTTCTTAAGAGCCTCAGCTTCGTCTTTAGAGATTCCTTGCTTGATAGCAGCAGGAGCTCCGTCTACGATATCTTTAGCTTCTTTAAGACCAGCACCAGTTAAATCTTTTACTAATTTAACGATAGCTAATTTAGAAGCACCTGCAGACTTAAGAATTACGTCGAATTCAGTCTTTTCTTCAGCAGCTTCACCAGCACCAGGACCAGCCATTACTACTGCAGCAGCAGCAGGCTCAATTCCGTACTCATCCTTAAGGATAGCAGCTAATTCGTTTACGTCTTTTACAGTTAGGTTTACTAGCGTTTCAGCTAAATTTTTTAAATCTGACATTGTTGTAATGTTTGTTGTTGATTATTTATTTAATTTCTTGAGTGTAATTATTCAGCAGCAGGAGCTTCTCCTTCTGCAGCAGCTTCCGGAGCTTCGGTAGCTGGGGCTTCTTCCTGAGCAGGAGCCGCTTCTTCAGCGTTTGCTTCTGCAGATTCAGATTTGTTTTGAAGGGCAGAAACCACTCTCTGGATTGGAGACTGAAGTAATCCGATGATTTCACCGATCATTTCTTCTCTTGACTTGATGTTGGCAAGTGCCGTTAGGTTTTCGTCACCAACATAGAAAGTTTCCTGAAGGTAAGCAGCCTTAAGAGCCGGCTTCTCTTCTTTCTTTCTGAATCCCTGGATTAGTTTTGCAGGAGCGTTTGCAGTCTCGGAAATCATCAAAGCTGAGTTTCCTTTGAAAGCTTCAAACATTTCAGAGTAATCTACTCCTTCCATCTGCTCCATAGCCTTCTGTAAAAGGGTATTTTTAACCACTTTCACTTTGATATTCTGCTTGAAAGCCTGTCTTCTGAAGTCTGATGCCTTAGCAGCATTCAATCCTTCAAGGTCTGCAACATATACTACTTTAGCATCCTGAAGCAAATCTTTGATCTCTTGTATCGCTACAACTTTTTGGTCTTTTGTCATTGTCTTAAGGATTTAGTATTAGTTAACAGATTTAGTATCGATTGCAATACCAGGACTCATGGTAGAAGACAAATAGATGCTCTTTACATAAGTACCTTTAGCGGCAGTCGGCTTCATTTTGATCAGCGTAGAGATTAATTCCTGAGCATTTTCCCTGATTTTAGCAGCATCGAAAGATACTTTACCAATACCAGCGTGGATAATACCGTATTTGTCTACTTTAAAATCAATTTTACCGGCTTTAACTTCAGTTACTGCTTTACCGATTTCC
Organism: uncultured Chryseobacterium sp.; assembly: GCA_913775525.1. Taxonomy (GTDB): domain Bacteria; phylum Bacteroidota; class Bacteroidia; order Flavobacteriales; family Weeksellaceae; genus Chryseobacterium. The sequence continues at coordinate 16,130 of CAJYLH010000043.1, read as the reverse complement.
ATGGTAACGGTTCCGGATTTAGGGTTCGGCATAAGACCTCTTGGTCCTAATACTCTACCTAATGGTCCCAGTTTACCCATTACAGCCGGCATAGTAACGATAACGTCAACGTCTGTCCAGCCTTCTTTTATTTTCTGTAAGTATTCGTCTAAACCTACGTAATCTGCACCTGCTTCTTTCGCTTCAGCTTCTTTATCCGGAGTTACCAATGCCAATACTTTAACATCTTTACCGGTACCGTGAGGAAGGGATACTACACCTCTTACCATCTGGTTAGCTTTTCTCGGGTCTACCCCAAGTCTTACCGCGATATCTACAGAAGCATCAAACTTTGCAGTGTTCACCTCTTTTACAAGAGCAGAACCTTCTTCAAGGTTATAGATTCTTCCTTTTTCTACTTTGCTTAAAGCTTCCTTTTGTTTTTTAGTCAATTTTGCCATTTCTCTAAGTTTTAAGCGTTAAAAGTTGGTTTAGTTCCTGTTACTCTTAATCCCATCGATCTGGCAGTACCTGCAACCATAGAAACGGCAGAATCCATTGTGAAGCAGTTAAGGTCAGTCATTTTATCTTCAGCGATTTTCTTCACCTGATCCCAAGATACAGAACCTACTTTGTTTCTGTTTGGTTCACCGGATCCTCCTTTGATCTTAGCTGCATCCATTAACTGAATTGCTGCAGGTGGGGTTTTGATAACGAATTCAAAAGATTTGTCTTCGTATACTGTAATTACTACAGGTAAAACCTGACCTGGCTTGTCCTGGGTTCTTCCGTTAAATTGCTTACAAAACTCCATGATGTTCACACCTGCAGAACCCAATGCTGGACCTACCGGTGGAGAAGGGTTAGCTGCGCCACCTTTCACCTGAAGCTTTACCATTTTAAAGACTTTTTTAGCCATTGTTTGTTTTTTAAATTTGAATAATGAATGAATTTGGAAGCATTATTATTCAGCAGGTTATCCATTCTCACATTAGATAAGCCTACTTTTCGGATTGCAAAAGTATAAAATATTTTTTAATTAGCAAATTAATCAGCTGATTTTATTTGTGTTGACCTTTAAAAAATACGAAGCAACCCATAAAGCAATAACAGAAGCCTGGATCCATTCAAAGTCCAGCTTGAACCTGATGTTGGCCGCATGGCCGATAAGGTACGGAACGGTAAACCCTGCAAAAACCAGTACAAGCACAAAAAAAAGCATTCTGCTTTTACGGAAAAAATACACCAGGCTGATCAGCAATGCGATATTGAGGATCATTACATACAGTTTCCTTCCTACCACAACGGACAGGCTGTGATCGTCAAAATATTTTTTGGGGACAAACCACAGGCTGATGATATTATTCAACGCTTTTTTAACCGGTGCCCAATGATCTTTCCGGATAATATTTTCTACCTCACCCTTGTAAATACCTTCATCTTCAAACTCATTGTGCCGACTGATCCTGGCAAAAGTCTCTTCTTTATGTTTTTCCGAAACGAAGCTGTAATCTAATATCTGGTGATCCGGAATGTAGCCAAGATACATATTCTGCCACACCGGTGATTTGCTGAGGATCACTGTATCAAAAGTAAGGTAATTCCTGATCACCCAGGGGGCATAACACAGGGCTGACAGTGAAATCACAGCCATAACCTTGGGCAGGGATATCTTACGGCTGATCAAAAGCACCAAACCCAGCAAGGCCATAACAGGCACAGCCACAACCTGCGTTAATGCTACGACGGCGGTCAGCATTGAAAATATAATAAGGACTCCATTGGAAACGCCCTTTTTCCAGATCAAAGAATACATATATATCCAACCGATGAAAAGCGGCAGGAAAATATTGGTCGCTTCCATGATATTGGAATAGTAAAAATAGGACGGTGAAAAAATAAAAAAATAAGCAGCCAGAAATCCCGCTTCCTTTGATCTGAAATTCTGAAATATCCTGATAAGCAGGACAGGAATCAGGAAATAAAAAAGATGTTGCGTAATGATAATCCAGACCGCCGCGGTGCCCGTCCCGAAAATTTTCATATAAGCACTCAGGAAAAGAGGATATATGGGAAGCTTATAAGCAGAGCTTCCGAACTTCATATCCATAGCATACTTTCCGTAATAGGTTATATTTTCAGCGATGGACCAATCTTCGAAATGTTCGGCCTTGAAACCGGACTTTACTGAGAAGGCAACCTTCAGGACAAAAATCATCACATTACAGGCAAGGAAAAATTTCCAGTCCAGGACTCTATTTATGAATGGTCTTACTGAAATGCTTTTCATAGGTAAATGTGCATGGGTGGATACAAAAATAAAAAAAGGCAGACAAAAGTCTACCTTACTATATGGAGTGTTTTTTTACTATACTTTTTCTACCTGCATGTAGCTGAGTTCCATGGGTGTTTTTCTTCCGAAAATCAATACTGAAACTTCAATTTTCTTCTTGTCTTCAAGAATTTTCTCAACCGTACCGTTGAATCCGTTGAACGGACCGTCGATTACTTTTACATTCTCTCCGACTACATAAGGAATTTCCACATCGCTGGCAAACTCGGAAAGTTCGTCCATTCTTCCCAGCATCCTGTTCACTTCAGATTTTCTCATCGGAACCGGATCGCCTCCTTTGGTTAAACTTAAGAAAGAAATAACGCCCGGAATATTTTTAATGATGTGAGGAATCTCTCCCATAAGGTCAGCTTCCACCATGAGGTATCCAGGATAATAAGGTCTCTCTTTAGGAACTTTTTTACCGTTTCTTAACTGAATTACCTTTTCCATAGGAATAACCACCTGAGTAACGTACTGTTCAAAGCCTAAACGCTTGATTTCCGTCTCAATGTAGTTTTTCACTTTATTTTCCTGTCCGCTGATGGCTTTCAGCACATACCATTTCAATTCGCTCATTATGGGAAAATACTTTTGTTTTTTAGTTGAACAAGTTAATTAGCATTCCTATGATGTTGCTGATTGCTTTAGAAAACAATTCATCAACTCCAAAGGTAAACAATGCCAGAATAACGGTTGCAATAGTCACTACAATAGTAGAAGACTGCAGATCAGCCCATTTTGGCCATTCAACTTTATGTCTGAATTCGTTATAAGAACCTTTTAAAAAATCGACAAATGAACTCATAATTATTATTTGCACGGGCACAAGGATTCGAACCCTGATCAACGGTTTTGGAGACCGGTATCCTACCATTGGACGATGCCCGTAGATATAAAGCTTCCGCAATTCCTTACGGAAGCTTTATTATTTTTAAGATGATTAATCTAAGATTTCAGTAACCTGACCAGCACCTACTGTTCTACCACCTTCTCTGATCGCGAATCTAAGACCGTCGTTAAGAGCGATTGGTTGTAACAATTCTACAGTGATCGTTAAGTTATCACCAGGCATTACCATTTCTACACCTTCTGGTAAGAAGATCTCACCTGTAACGTCAGTAGTTCTTACGTAGAACTGAGGACGGTATTTGTTGTGGAATGGAGTGTGACGTCCACCTTCTTCTTTAGAAAGGATATAAACCTCAGCTTTGAATTTTTTGTGTGGCTTCACAGAGTCTTTCTTAGCGATAACCATACCTCTCTTGATGTCAGTTTTTTCAATACCTCTCAACAATAGACCTACGTTATCACCAGCTTCACCTCTGTCTAGGATTTTTCTGAACATCTCAACCCCCGTAATTGTAGAAGTTAATTTTTCATCACCCATACCAACGATATCTACCGGATCACCAGTGTTGATAACACCAGCCTCGATTCTACCAGTTGCAACAGTACCTCTACCTGTAATAGAGAATACGTCTTCAATTGGCATCAAGAATGGCTTATCCTGATCTCTTACAGGCTGCTCGATCCAAGTATCAACTGCATCCATCAATTCTTCAACAGTCTTAACCCACTTCTCGTCTCCGTTAAGAGCACCAAGAGCAGATCCCTGGATTACTGGAGAGTTATCTCCGTCATATTCGTAAGTAGATAATAAATCTCTAAGTTCTAATTCAACAAGCTCTAAAAGCTCAGCATCATCCACCATATCCACTTTGTTCATGAAAACAACGATTCTTGGTACGTTTACCTGACGGCAAAGAAGGATGTGCTCTCTTGTTTGAGGCATTGGTCCATCAGTTGCAGCACATACTAGGATAGCTCCATCCATCTGAGCAGCACCAGTAACCATGTTTTTTACATAGTCGGCGTGACCTGGACAGTCAACGTGAGCATAGTGTCTGTTTTCAGTTTCGTATTCGATGTGAGCTGTATTAATTGTGATACCTCTTTCTTTTTCTTCTGGAGCAGAGTCAATAGCGGAGAAGTCTTTTTTCTCAGCAAGACCTTTGTTTGCTAATACACTACTGATTGCAGCAGTAAGAGTAGTTTTACCATGGTCAACGTGACCAATAGTACCAATGTTCAAGTGTGGTTTGTTACGATTAAACGTTTCCTTTGCCATGATTTAAAATTATTTATTTATTGTTTATTCAAATTTTCGGTGTGCAAATATAATGAATTTTTAAATACCAAAACCTTTTTAGCAAAAAAATGTTTCAATATTCAAATCCAAAGAAGCACAAACCTGATATTTCAATGTATTGAAGTGCAAATTTACACAATTTTCCCAATTAAGAAAATCTGACCCGTGTTTTTTCTCGTATATCCTGTAAACCCTTAAATATAAACGTATGAAAAAACTATCCTACTTTGGTACCATGCTCCTGGCTTCTTTTACTCTGCTATCCTGTAATGATAATGAAGAGGGCACCAATTCCCCGGCTTCAAATCCGGGACCGGATCTTATGGTATACGGGATTACAGCCAATAATGAACTGGTTTCCTTTAATGCCTCAAACCCGTCCAGCTTTTCTTCTAAAAATACCATTACCGGTATCGGTTCCGGAGAGAAACTGATGAGTGTGGATTTCAGGCCCGCGACAGGAGAACTGTATGCGGTTTCCAGTGCGAGTAAGATCTATGTCATCAATACCGCTTCTTTTTCGGCAAGAGCCGTTAGCAGTACGGCTTTCAGCCCGGCTGTTTCAGGAAGCATTGTCTCTATTGATTTCAATCCTACGGTAGACCGTATCCGCCTGGTGAGTAATACAGGGCAAAACCTTCGGATTAATCCTGAAACGGGTGTTACTGCTGCTACAGACAGCAATATCAACGGATCGGGGATGCCTTCCGTTACGGGTATTGCCTATACCAACAGTAAATCCGGAGCTTCTTCAACAACTTTATATGATATTGATGCGGCATCAGGAAAACTTTTCAAGCAGGATCCGCCCAATAACGGAACCTTAGTGGAAGTGGGCAGCCTTGGCTTCACATTCTCAGGACAGGCTGCTTTTGATATCAACCCCGGCAATACCGCTGCTCTGATGGCAGTGCAGGCAGGCAACCAGAATATCCTGTATACGCTTGACCTTACTTCCGGGAAAGCCTCCAATATAGGGATGCTGCCACAAACGGTCATAGACCTGGCCATTCCTACAGATCCGGTAGCATATGCCGTGGACAATTCCAATAACCTACAGATATTTAACCCCAACAATCCTATGCCGGTTTCTAAATCCATGACCGGAATGCAGAGCGGCGAAAGTATCGTAGGCATCGATTTCAGGCCTGCGAACGGACAGCTGTATGCGATGGGAAGCTCAAGCAGGATGTATACGGTAAACCTGGGTACGGGAACACTGACGGCGGTAGGATCTTCGGCATTCAGCACGCAGCTTTCCGGAACGGATTTCGGATTTGACTTTAATCCTACCGTAGACAGGATCCGTGTGGTGAGCAACACCGGACAAAACTTAAGGCTGAATCCTAATGACGGAACCATTTCAGCAATTGACCTCACGATCAATCCGGGTACGCCGGCAGTAAGTGCTGCTGCCTACACCAATAACATAGCAGGCGCTACCGCTACTACCCTCTTCGTGATTGATCACAATACCGATAAACTGTACCAGCAAACTCCTCCCAATAATGGCGTCCTGGTAGAAACCGGTTCATTGGGCATTAACATCAGCAGTGCCAACGGTTTTGATATCGGAAGCATGAGCCAGAAAGCCTATCTGATGGCCACTGTAAACGGGGCCACAAAAATTTACACGGTCAATACGACTACAGGTGCTGCTACAGCAGTATCCGATTACCCTAATTCCGTAAAAGCATTTACCATAGGGCTCGGATTTTAAAGATAAATTTATGTTTTTCTCCTCTAACGAAGAATCCCGGGAACATTACGTTTCCGGGATTCTGTTTATAAAATGAAAGAATAATCAGAGTTGTTGGGATTTTTTGGTCCTGTTGAAAATCCAGAAAATAATCGGGAAGATCAGCAAGGTAAGCACTGTCGCCGTCATCAGCCCTCCGATGATCACTATGGCCAGCGGTTTCTGGGATTCTGAACCGATCCCTGTGGATAATGCTGCCGGCATCAATCCTATAGAAGCCATCAGGGCGGTCATGATCACAGGCCTGGTCCTGGATTTTACTCCGTTCAGGATGGCCTGGTCCAGATGCAGCCCGTTCTTGACATTCTGATGGAATTCCGTAATGAGTATAACACCGTTCTGGATACAGATTCCCAATAAGGCGATCATTCCCACCCCGGCAGAAATCCCGAAGTTGATTCCGGTTACATGCAGGGCAATGATTCCGCCGATCAGCGCAAACGGAACATTCGCCAGCACCAGAAGTGAGTCTTTCATGTTCCCGAACAGGATGAACAGCAGGAAGAAGATTCCCAGGATACTGATGGGCACTACCTGGGTCAGCCTTTTTGAAGCCCGCTGCTGGTTTTCAAACTGGCCGGTCCAGCCGACAGAATACCCGTCCGGAAGCTCAATTTTTGAGACTGCTTTCTGTGCATCGGCAATCGTGCTTCCCAGATCACGGTCACGGATGGAGAATTTGATCCCAATGTACCGTTTGATATCATCCCGGTAAATGAAAGCGGCCCCGTTGTCCTTAACGATCGTGCTGATCTCTTTCAAAGGGATTTTAGAGCCATCCTGTGTAGGAACCATCAATGCTGCGATATCGTTTTCATCTTTCCTGTATTCCTTTTCATACCGGAGGCGGATCGGGAATTTTCTTTCCCCGTCAAACATCTCCGAGGCTGTTTTCCCGCCGAATGCCATTTCAAGAACCGATTGTGCATCATCCGGCATTACCCCGTAAGCCGCCATCTTATCCCTATCCAGCACCACACTCACTTCAGGCTGCCCGATATTTTTGATGATACCGGCATCCTTCACGCCGTTGATATCTTTTACCTGCTTCAGCACCTCTTCCGCCAAGCGGTCCAGGGTCTGCAGATTGTCTCCGTAGATCTTGATCCCGTTTTCTGCTTTGAAACCGGCTACGGCTTCAGCTACGTTATCGGAAATCGGCTGGGAATAATTGAACGTGATTCCCTGGTAGGACCTCAGCTTTTTATCAATTTCTTCAATCAGCTGCTCATAAGTTATGTGGCGTTTCCATTCTTCCTTAGGCTTGAGGTTAACCGCGAACTGTACAAACCCGAATCCGTTGGGGTCAGTACCGTCATTACTTCTTCCCGTCTGCGCCAGTACATCCGTTACCTCCGGGAAACTCCTGATATCCTTTTTCAGGAGGTCGGCTGTTTTCAGGGACTCTTTCAGCGACGAGCTCATCGGCATTTCCGCAGTGATCCAGAGCGAACCTTCATTCAGCTGCGGCAAAAACTCAGTCCCTAAGAATTTCCCGGAAAACAAGGTTACCGCCAGGAATGACAGGGCCACAATAAGGCTTAATCTTTTATGCTTAAAAGTATAGTTGAATCCTTTGAGCACGATCCTGTCCCAGAAATTCACAAATGGGTTGTTCTTTTCCCGTACGTTTTTATTTAAAAGGATATGTGAAAGAACGGGAACAAGCGTAAGGGTAAAGATCAGGGCTCCCGTTAAAGCAAATCCTAAAGTAAATGCCAATGGTGAAAACATCTTACCCTCTACTTTCTGGAATGAGAAAATCGGGATCAGGGATGTAATGATAATCAGTTTTGAAAAGAAAATGGCTTTCCCCAATCCGGTCCCGGTCTGTTTGATCCATCCGGCTTTCGCCATTTTATTGAATTTTTCATTCCCGTACTTGTGTGCTTTGTGGTCGAGCATCACAAAGAGCCCTTCCACCATGACGACGGCACCGTCGATGATAATTCCGAAGTCCACCGCACCTAAAGACAGCAGATTGGCACTCATCCCTGCCATCTTCAGGCACAGGAATGCAAAGAGCAGGGACAGCGGAATGATGATGGAAACAATAAGCGTCGTCCTCCAGTCGGCCATAAAGATCAGTACGATGACCGTTACCAGAACGATGCCTTCAATCAGGTTGTGCATTACGGTATGGGTTGTGAAGTCCATCAGGTTGTCGCGGTCATAAAATGTGACCATCTTCACATCTTTCGGCAGGATTTTTTCGTTGAGTTCCTTGATTTTCGCTTTTACACCGACCAGTACTTCACGCGGGTTTTCTCCTTTCCTCATCACAACGATCCCTTCTACGGTGTCTTCCTGATTGTTCAGTCCGGCCTGTCCTACCCGTGGCATGGAGCTTTCATGAACATCGGCAACATTTTTCACCAGGACCGGGTTCCCGCTGTCATTCTGTATGGTAATATTCCCGATATCCGCTACGGATTTCACCAATCCTATCCCGCGTACTACATAAGCCTGGCCGTTTTTCTCAATGACATCACCACCCACATTCAGGTTGCTTTTCGTAACGGCATCATAGACCTGGAGCGGGGTCAGGTTATATTTATCCAGGGCTCTCGGATCGATGCTGAGCTCAAACACTTTATCCTGTCCTCCGAAAACATTGATGTCTGCTACGCCGGGAACGCCTCTCAGGGCACGGTCGATCACCCAGTTCTGTAAAGTCAGCAATTCGCGGGAATCTTTGGTTTTGCTCTGCAGGGTATAACGGAAGATCTCACCGGTAGGCCCGTAAGGCGGCTGAACTTCGGGATCTACTTCATCAGGAAGGTTAACGGTCCTCAGCTGGTTGTTTACCTGGTTTCTGGCAAAGGTATCATCCACACCGTCATCAAACAGGATTTTAACGATGGATAAACCGAACATCGTGGTACTTCTTACACTGGTTTTCTTCTGGACCGGGCTCATGGCCAGCTCAATGGGCGTGGTTACGAAGCGTTCCACCTCCTCTGCGCTTCTCCCGTTCCATTGGGTAATGATCACGATCTGGGTATTGGTAACATCCGGGAAAGCTTCAATAGGCATATTTTTAAAGCTGATAAAGCCTGAAACCGCTAAGATGGCCACCCAGATGAATGTGAATGCTTTATTCTTCAGTGAAAAAGCAATGATATTTTTGATGAATTTATTCATGACGGATTGAATTTACGACTCCGGAAAGTCTTGATAACATTTGATTTAGCTGTTCAGCGAACGATAGATCAGAAGCTGGTTATCGGTAACCACCTGTTCTCCTTCAGACAGGCCGTCTGAAACATAGGTGACGTCGCCTACCTGTTTCAGCACCTTTATTTCCTTTACTTTCACTTCTGTCCTGGACTTAAAGGTGACAACGAAATTCCTGTTATCGTCAAAGATGACCGCTTTGGAAGGGATGGCCAGAGCCATATTGTTTTCCGAGGTGGATACTTTGATGGTCGCCTTGCTTTCCGGGATCAGCAATCCGTTGGCATTGTCTAGCACAACCCTTGCCTGCATGGCATTGGTCTGAGGATCGATGATCTTAAAGATTTTATCTATTTTGCCGTAGAATATTTTATCGGGATACGAAAGTGTGGAAACCTCCGCTTTCATCCCAAGGTTTATTTTGTCGATGTCAGATTCATTCACATTCATGATTGCCCATACATTCGTGGTATTGGCCACATCAAAAATATTATCGCTGCGGTCGCTTCTCAGCTGCATATCTTTGTTGATGTTCTTCTGGACGATGTATCCGCTGATGGGCGCCACCACACTGTAGATATTTCCTTTTTTCACATTGTAGACCGTACTTACCGCAGCTGCTCTCTGCAACTGGTCCTGGGCTTTCTGCAGCTGGCTTTTAGCTTCAAGGACATCCCGTTCCGTATTCAGCTTGCCTTCGTACATTTCCTTAGCTACCCTGAGATTGTTCTGGGCGACTACCAGGTCGGTTTTGGCATCGCTCACATCTTTCTGCACCTCAGCCAGCTCCGTACTCCTGATGGTAGCCAGCACCTGCCCTTTCCGTACATAATCCCCCAGTTCCACGTTCACGCTCAGCACATTACCGCCTACCAGAGGATAAACATCGATATAGCTGTTTTTATCCGCCGATATTTTTCCGTAAAAGTTGTAGTCATCTTCTATGAATTTTTTCTCTGCCTTCGCCAGAGCAATGGATTTCAGCATGGTATTGCTCAGCTCAAAGCCTTTTTTGGCCTGGGGTTTCTGCTCTGCCTCCTTTTTTGAGCATGAGGCCAGTGACACGGCAATCAATAAAAGGGTAATATATGTTTTCATGTTAATAGAAGATTTTTGTTTGTACTAATTCATTAAGTTTTTCGGCAGACTGTATCAGATTGTTTTTCATGTCGTACACCTGAAGCACGGCATCCCTGTAGCTGTCCATAAAATCAGTGAATTCAATAAGGCTTATATTGCCGCTCCTGAAATTTTTAAGCATGCCCTGATACACTAATTCAAGATTATCAAGGTCTGTAGACTGGATTCCCGTGAGCTGCTCATACTGGTTTTTCCATATCTGATAGGCCGACTGTACTTTTGTTTCCAGGCTCAGCTTCTGGAAATCCGCATTTTTCTGATTCTGCTGAATGGCATAACCAGCTTTTTCCACATTGCCGCGGTTGCTTTTCCAAAGCGGCAGCGGGATGCCGATCAGCAGGTTGACCTCATTTTTGAAGGTTCCTCCGTTCTGGTCCCATCCCGCCCCTACGTTCACATCGGGAATATTCAGGGATTTTTGCCACTGGGAATACAGTTTGCTGTTATCAATCAGCTTCAGGTAATACTGGTAATCTGCATTGTTTTCCAGTGCTTTTTTCTTCAACTCTTCCGTGTCGCCGAAAGGCTGGGCAGAAAGCAGGTCTTTGGCCTCAGCCTCAGAAAGGCTGGGATCGATATCATCGGTAATCCCGGTTAATATTTTCAGGTCTTCCTCAAATTCAAGGATATTTTTATTGATCTCCACTTTGTCACTGTTCAGCTGGATGACAATGCTCTGTAATCTTACCTGGTCTTTCAGCGAAACATTTCCCTTAGCCGTCTGGACCCTGTAAGCACTCAGCAGGTCGTTCATGTATCCGAGCTGCTTATTGATATTGTCCAGTTTCAGTTTTTCGTAGTAAAGGTTGAAGTAGGTAGTTCTGAGCTGGGTCCTGAGATCTACCATAAGCTGGGAAAACTGGAGCTGGGCCAGTTCTTTGTTGGATTTGGCAAAAGCAATTTCGTTTTTCTTTTTGCCGCCCATATAAATCAGCTGGGTTACCTGTGCCCCTTTTGCATGCCCGGCATCGAAAAGTTTTTTGCCTTGCGGATTGTAGGCATTCACCTGTCCGCTGAGCTGGGGAAGGTCCCAGATCTTAGCCTGCAAGATATCCGCATCCGCCATGTTGATGTTGTACTGCTCGGCAAGAAGCTGAAGGTTATTTTTCTGGAAAGCTTCTTCACAGTCTGCCAGAGACATCTGCTGTTGGGCCGCCATCAGCGAGGATGCGATGAGCAACAGCCCTGCTATTCTGTTCATTCTTTCAATTTTATATTACAAAAATGGTTTTACGCTCTTAAAAACAACTTAAATCATCATTAAAAAAAAATTAAATCTCATGGATACATCTGCTATTACAGCGCATTTACAGAGATTATATTGATTTTTAATCCTATAATCAAAAACTCAGAATTGTATTATTGCAGTTGGTAAGACAGGACTTCTTCTATAACAGGCAGCATGATACTGTACTTACAGCGATACACCCGGAAGCATGTTTCAGCAGCCGGGACTCAGATATTGAATGTAATCCGGAATGTATTGGTCTGTTCATCCGGAGCCAGGTAGCCGATATGGGCACCATGGTATTCAATAATCCTTTTTACAATACGCAGTCCCAGGCCGGAGCCGGAAATATTCTGGGCATTGTTGCCTCGGGTAAAGGCTTCAAAAATCTTCTGCTGTTCTGTTTCCGGAATGGTGGTTCCATAGGAGATCACATCTATGGTGATGGAAGACTCCGTTTCAGTCAGCAGCACATTCACCTCCATATGATCGGAATAGATCGCCGCATTTTTAAACAGGTTAATGAACACGATATCCAGCAGCGACTGTATCCCGCTTACGGTAAACTGGGCATGTTCGGAAGTATCTTCGGAAATCAGGAAATCCATTTTCAGGTCAGGATAGCTTTTCTCTACGGTTTCAAAAGATTCGAAGATCACTTCGTCAATCCGTACCTCTTCATACAGACTCTGGATATTTTCTTTGTCAAATTTCGTCAGCAGCAGAAGGGAGTTGGTAAGGTCAGAAAGCTGGTATACATCCTGCTGGATCTGTTTCAGCGAAGAAATGGTTTCAGGGGCATGTTTTCCAAGCTTGATCATATTTTCCAGCTGAAAGGCCATTCTGGTGATGGGTGTCCGGATCTCGTGGGAGGCACTGGCCGTGAAATCTCTCTGCGACTGGAACACATCGTTCAGCCGGGCAATCATGGTATTGAAGGAATTGGCCAGGACACTGATCTCGTCATTGGATTCTTTCACCGGGATCTGGGTGGTAAGCTTATGGGCGGTAACTTCAGAAATTTCCTGGTTCAGCTCTTCCAGGGGCCTGAGGAATTGCTCCAGAAGATAATAGCTGAAAAGGCCGATGAGCAGCGTACTCATGACATAAGCAGTAATAAGCAGGTATTTCAGGTACAGGAGTTTGGAATTCCCGTTGGAATCATACGCACTCGTAAGGATGTAATAATTTTCTCCTTTAATATTCCGCAGGGCTGCATAAATTTCCGGCACCGAATTTTCGTCATAGATGATTTTCTTTTCATCCAGCTGTTGGAGCAGGCCGTCGTCCCAAGATACATTCTGGTCCTTAATGGTACTGTATATCAGCTCTTTTTTACTGTTGAATATAAGGATGGTTTCATTAAGGAGAATATTATCTGAATTTTCATTAAAGAAAAGCGGCGCTTCCTCTTCAAAATCTTTGGACCGGGAAATGAAATGGGAGGTAAATTCGAGGCGTTGCCTGAACCGCTCCTTAAATTCTTCTTTCCTGAAGTCGTTAAAAGACATATAGATCACCACCATCACGATACCGAAGAGCAGTGAAAAGGCGATGCTGAGGTTAAGGGCCAGTTTCCGTTTTAAAGACATCTATAAAGGGCTTAGGTAATATCCGAAGCCCGAACGGGTGTGGATGAGTTTTACTTTAAAATCCTTGTCAATCTTTTTCCGCAGGAAGTTGATGTATACCTCTACCGTATTGGTATTGGTATTGAAATTATGTTCCCATACATGCTCGGTGATCTGCTGCTTGGAAACAGTCCTTCCCTGGGCTTCCGCAAGATAGACGAGCAGCTGGAACTCTTTCAGGGTGAGGCTGATCTCATGGCCGCTGCGGTATACTTTCTGTTCGGTTTTATTGATGATCAGGTCATCGATCCGGATGATTTCCTGGTCTGAATTTTCAGAAGGTGCCTTACGTCTCAGCAGGGAGTTGATCCGCAACAGCAGTTCTTCAAACTGAAAAGGTTTTACGAGGTAATCATCGGCAAGCCTGTTGAAGGCATCTTTTTTATCGGAAATATCTCCGTAAGCCGAAATAATCAGGATGGGTGTATTCTTATCGAAAGAACGGATGGTCTGGCATACTTCCAGGCCGTTGATCTTGGGAACGTTGATGTCCAGCAGGTACAGGTCATAACTGCTGTCTTTGATCTGGTTCAGAAACGTTTCACCGTCATAGACTCTATGACAGCTGAAATGATTGGATTCTAAAAATTTACACAATTCCGCGGAAAGGATCAGGTCATCTTCCAGTAAAAGAATGTTCATCAAAATTTATTTTCCACTAAATTAAATAAAATTTCGCGATATCTACCACACCGGGGAAATATGAGGATGAATATAATTTTATTTTAAGGTTACGCGGTATAAAGCTGATCCCAAAACCATTCAGTTAGTCCTGACCTGTTCTTTTTACTCATATTGTACCAGCTTCAGAAATGCTTTAACAACTTATGACTGATGATTTTAATTTTCTCAGGGAATTTTCCTGAAACCCTGTCCTGATATCAATCATTATCATGAATGCTTTTAAGCATGATAAGAAAGTTTTGGTAAATACGGTTATCCATCATGTGGCTTGTGCTTTTTTTTGTAACATTGTTTAAGGATGAAACCTGCGTTTTAAAAAGCCTGTTCTACATCCGGAAAGGGGAAGTACGGCTTATAATCACTATCATTAAAATCATACACGAAATGAAAAAAACACATCATTATCAGAACAAAACGGTATGGACCGGAAATACAGGATCATCCACTAAAAATTACCGTTCATATGAAAGGGCCTACACCATCTCTATTGAAGGGAAAGACGACCTCAACGGGTCTTCAGATCCTGCATTTTTAGGAAACCCGCAGCTCCATAATCCCGAAGATCTTTTATTAGCCTCCGTTTCCTCATGCCACCTCTTATGGTACCTGCATCTGTGTTCCGTTCATCATATATTAGTAGAGGAATATACTGATGATGCAGAAGGGGTCATGGAAGAGCAGGAAAACGGCAGTGGCCGGTTTACGGATATTGTATTGAAACCTAAAATCAGAGTGGCACAGCAGGATATGGTGGAAAAAGCCATGGAACTTCATCATACGGCGGGTGAAAACTGTTTTATTGCCAATTCCCTTAACTTCAAAGTACGGCATGAGCCTGAGATTACCTTTGGAACCGCCAGTGACCTTTAAGATGATAAAATTATTGATATGAAAAAAATAATCTCAGCCTTGCTTTTATCAGCCTTCTGGTATGCATCAGCTCAATCTAAGCAGATCCATGTACAATATACCTTTGTCAGGTCACCTATTGCGGTACTGAATGAAAACCTGTACATCAGAAACAATAAAGTAATTTCCATACAGGATTCCGTATTCACCAAACCTGTACAGGAAACCTCAGAGTGGATATCTGAAGTCCAGGTCAAGGCTCCCGGTTCAGGAAAGCCTCAGAAACGCTATTATATTTCAGACCTGAAAGAGGGTGAAACAAAACATTTCTTTTTCAACTCTTCCCCGTATTCACTGAAAGATCAAACTAATTATTTCATTCATGATGAAGTCCCCAAACCCGTATGGAATATTGATGAGAAAAGTACCCGGAAGATATTGGGGTATTCATGCATCAAAGCAACCACTGTATTCAGAGGGACTAACATTACGGCATACTTTACCCGGGAACTTCCCTATCCGGCCGGTCCTTTCAAATTTTTCGGGTTACCGGGATTAATTTTAGATGTCAGGGAAGACGGGCTTCCGTATATGATATGGAAGGCAACGGCTGTTGATCCGGATGATACAACAAACATCAACTTCGAACCGGAATTCAGGGATGATCCTAAAATTACCATGAAGGAATTTGTCCGTAAGAATGATGAGCTTTCAAGCCAATTCAAGAGTGAGATCCTGAAAAACCTTCCGGCAGGCACAAAGATGGAAAGCAGTAAGAAAAGGGATCAGCTCGAGAAGGTCTTTGAATGGGAAAATACGAAATAACAGATGACAGACAAGGTTGCATAAAAAAATCCCGGAAAAATCCGGGATTTTTTTTGAGCCAACTACGGGACTTGAACCCGTGACCTCTTCCTTACCAAGGAAGCACTCTACCGCTGAGCTAAGTCGGCCTGAACCAAAAAAATCACACTGTGAGCGTGATTTTTATGTGAGCGGAAGACGGGGGTCGAACCCGCGACATTCAGCTTGGAAGGCTGACGCTCTACCAACTGAGCTACTTCCGCAATCTTGTTTCCAAAATTATTGGTAACGCTGTGCAAACTTAGGAAAATCCAATGAAATCTGCAACTTTTTTTTCTAATATAAAATGTGGGGAGAGCAGGATTCGAACCTACGAAGCCGAAGCAACTGAGTTA
>CAJYLH010000042.1 GCA_913775525.1 uncultured Chryseobacterium sp. | reverse complement strand
GCTTTAGCACACAACCTAAGAAAGAAAGTTGCCTGAGAAGACAACTTTTTCTCTTTTTTTAATAACACACTAAAATCTATTCAAATAAAAATCCGTCCCACTTTTTAGTTGTGAGACGGATTCTTTTATTTTGTAAAACGATCAGTTCTTATTCCTGCCGGTTTCCCAGAAAAGCATCCCAACCCTGCGCTGTCAGTGCCACCAATTGGTTGGATCCCCGTGCTACCATGAAGTTTCCTTCTTCTTTCTCAACAGCGTGGCCGATGATGGTAAAATCCGGGTGGTTTTTAATCTTGTCAAAATCAGCCGCGGAAATGGTAAACAGCAATTCGTAATCTTCACCTCCGCTTAAGGCGGCCATCACAGGGTTCAGGTTAAATTCATCTGCTGTGGTAATCGTGAGGTTATCCATCGGGATTTTTTCCTCATACAGCCTGAACCCTACTCCCGACTGATCTGAAAGGTGCAAAATCTCCGAAGCCAGGCCGTCAGACACATCGATCATGGAAGTCGGCCGGATATCCAGCTGCTCCAGGATTCCTTTGACATCTGTCCTGGCTTCCGGCTTCAGCTGGCGTTCAAGAATATAGTCATATCCTTCCATTTCAGGCTGCATATTGGGATCAGCCAGGTACACGGCATGTTCCCGCTCCAGGATTTGCAGCCCCATATAGGCCCCTCCTAAATCTCCGGTTACCACCAGCAGGTCATTGGGTTTTGCCGTGCTTCTTCTGACAATCTTTTGTTCGTTCTCGATGCCAACCGCCGTAATGCTCATTACAAGCCCTGCATTGGAACTCGTGGTATCGCCGCCGATCAGGTCTACCTTATATCTTCCGCAGGCCGCCTGAATTCCGGCATATATTTCTTCCAGCGCTTCTACCGGAAAACGGTTGGAAACAGCAAGGGAAACCAGGATCTGTGTAGGCGTTGCATTCATTGCCGCAATATCGCTGAGGTTTACCACTACAGCCTTATAACCCAAATGCTTCAGCGGAACATACCCCAGATTAAAATGAATGCCTTCTGCAAGCATATCTGTGGTAAGGACTACTTTTTTTGTGCCCGGATTAACAATCGCGGCATCATCTCCCACGCCAAGCTCGGAAGACTCGTTGGATACAGGGAAATATTGTGTTAAATGTTTAATAAGGCCGAATTCGCCTAATTTGGAAATCGGTGTCAGTTCAGGATCTTTATCTTCAAACATATGTTTATTTATAAGTAATGGGTAATGAGTAATGAGCAATAAGTAATATTATTGCGATTTGATTCATCAATGATCATTAATCAATCATTATGTATTCATTTGAATACCTCCGGATCAATATTATGGGGATGGAAAGGGAATTTCTTGAAATCCTCTCTCGTTAATACAACGGTTTCCGGGGACTTGTACTTGTTCATGGCTTCTACCACATCATCCGGCGGAGTCGTCATTTTTCTCAGCATCATATCGATCCATACGCCGGTAGCTTCTGCTGTGGCGCAGTGTATTCCATCCGGAGTGTAAAATTTATGCACAAACCTGTAGATGGAAGAATCGTCTGAACATCCGTCGATTTCCACACTCACGATAACGGTTTGGTCCGCATAGATTTCCTTGAAGAAAGAATACCGTTCATGAAGGATGACAGGCCCTATTCCCCACCTGCTGAGCTGGGTAACCCCCATTTTTTCTTTGGTCATGAAAGCCATCCTGGCCTGTGCGCAGTACTGCACGTAGGATGAATTGGCTAAATGTTTATTGGCATCGAGGTCGCTCCAGCGTACTTCAAAGGTATGGTAGTAAATCATTTAAGATGTATTTAAATATGAATTCAGTTTATCGTCCACAAAAGATATGGAGCCAATTGCCTTACTTATTGAAACAACTGAAACCCGTATGATTTGCGGCGTCTTTTTTCGATTAAAATCAAAAAATTATATTCATCAAAATTACTCAAATAAGATGGTTTATAAAAATTGTAGTTTTGCAAAAGTAATCTTGAGCATAAGATTAAGGAATCATGAAGAAAATTATTATTATCGGAGGAGGGGCAGCCGGATTTTTCTGTGCCGCCAACCTGGACGAAACCCAATACCACATCACCATCCTGGAGCAGAATTCGGATGTGCTCCAGAAAGTAAAGGTTTCCGGAGGCGGACGCTGCAATGTTACCCACGCCTGCTTTGATCCCAGGGAGCTGGTACAGTTTTATCCCCGCGGGAATAAGGAACTGCTGAGCGTTTTTACGAAATTCCAGCCGGGAGATACCATGGATTGGTTTGAACGCAGGAACGTACCATTGAAAATTGAACAGGATAACCGGGTTTTCCCGGAAAGTAATTCTTCCCAGAGCATCATTAACGCCATGGTGCAGGAAATACAGCATAAAAACATTGAGGTAAAGACAAAATGTTCAGTAAAAGAAATTGAAAGGCAGGACGATAATTACCTGATCAGGACCAGTTTAGGCGATTTTATAGCCGATATTGTCATTTACACAACCGGCAGCTCACCTAAATCACTAAAAATCATTGAAAACCTCGGTCATAAGATCATTGATCCTGTTCCTTCCCTTTTTACCTTCAACATTAAAGATGACCTGTTGAAAGATCTTGCCGGAACCAGCTTTGAAATGGCAGAAACCTCAATCCCGCAGCTGAAAACTGAAGAAAGCGGACCTCTTTTGATTACACACTGGGGACTTTCCGGGCCTGCTATCCTTAAAATATCTGCCTGGGAAGCGATCAGCCTGGCCAAAATGAACTATAATTTTGAAATTGAAGTCAATTTCATTTCAAAACCGATGGATGAAGCAGAAGAAATGTTCCTGGATTTTAAGCACTCCAATCCTAAAAAGACCATCGGGCAGTCAAAAATTTTTGATATCACCAACCGTTTCTGGCAAAGGGTTTTAGAAGTTTCAAAAATCGACCTTCATAAGCAGGTGGCCCATCTCTCCGGGAAAGAAATACAGGCTGTCCTTGAAAATCTGTGCAGAAAGAAGCTGAAAGTAACCGGTAAATCAACATTTAAAGACGAGTTCGTAACTGCCGGAGGCATTGATTTAAAGGAAATTAACTTCAAAACCATGGCCTCAAAACTGTTGCCTCAATTGTACATTGCCGGAGAAGTGCTGAATATCGATGCCGTAACCGGAGGGTTCAATTTCCAGGCGTGCTGGAGCGAGGCATGGCTGATTGCGCAGGATTTGAATTTGAAAAGAGATAAATAGAGGATGGATGGATAGGTAATAGACGGATAGATGATAGACAGATAGATAATAGATTGGAGATTGAGAAAAATGGTATTTAATGAGAGTTAAATTTCTGGTTTTTATTGATGTTTGACCTCTGAACTGATCTATTTTAATGCTTCTTACAGGCGCTCTGGATTAAGGATGTTATCCGGATGAAATGGAAACTGATGGCAAGGCCGCTTTTATGCAAAATATACCGTCAATTCCTCTGTAAATTTTCGCCATCCCTTCCTTCGGGAGAATTCGGTCAGTAATCACTTTTTTTATTCCTGATTTATTTTGCTTCATATTTTTGCTTACATTTCTGTATATAAAAACAGCCTGAAGTGCTGCCCAAGAATGTTAACCATGCATACCGTCAGAAAAAAGACTTCGGATATCCTTAAAATCCTTTTGATCCTGGGATTCGGATATTTCTTTTGGCTGATGCTGCAAATTACCCTGGAATATGTTCCGCTGAGAACCGACGTCAGTTTCCTGATGATCAAACAGACGGAAGTTGACCACCGGCCGGAATACCTGTACTTTTTCTATACCCATGTTTATACCAGCATTTTCGTGCTCCTGTCTGGGTTTTTAGGGATCATCAGAAAGGATTTCGGGATCAGGAACTTCCATAAAAATACAGGAAAAATATATATTTTCCTGATCCTCCTTCTTGCTGCTCCTTCAGGAATTTATATGGGCATTTTCGCCAACGGAGGTTTTTTTTCTAAAATTTCATTTGTCATTTTAGGCTGCCTGTGGTGGTTTTTCACGTACAAAGCCTATCGTCTTGCTGTACAGAAAAAGTTCAGGGAACATAAACAGTGGATGTGGCGCAGCTTTGCCTTAACATTATCTGCCGTAACCCTTAGAATGTGGAAGGTAATTATCGTATATTTATGTCACCCGAATCCCATGGATGTGTACCATATCATCGCATGGCTAGGCTGGGTACCCAATATCCTATTAATTGAATATTTAATCGCAAAAAAACAGATATGAAAAATTCAAAACCTGCGCTCCTCGCTATTCTTGCCATACTGGCAACCGGATGTAAAAAAGAATCCGAAAGCACCACTAAACAAAAAGATAGCCTGTCTGCAGCAAAATCTCCTGAAGTTGAGGAAATACACAAAGAATACTACGGGGTGTACAGCGGGGACTTTATCGGAAGAGAGAAGATGCTGGATGAAACCGACGGTACGGAATATGAAGGCGAAGTATACAAAAGGATTTCCCTGAAGATCAACCGCATTACCAAAGACAGCGTATACGGACAGAGTATCGTAGACGGGAACCAGCGCCCGTTCAGAGGGGTTTTCAACAGCAGTTCCGAATCATTTGTCCTGGATGAGCCGGGGAATGATAAAACGGACGGAAGGTTTGAGGTGAAGCTCAGTAAAGACAGCCTGACCGGAAAATGGGATGCCTTTAATACCAAAGCCGTAAAATCCCCTGTGAAAGCCGTCAAGCTGGCCAAAAAAGAATTTGTCTACAACCCGAACTTTATGCTGGACAAAAATTCTGAGCTAATCGACTGGGACAATCCGAAGGAGTTTGTTGAAAAATACACGAATGAATCCACCGGTAAAACAGAAAGCTATACCACTCAGAAAAACAGGATTGCCTCTGATGCCGTCTTTACCCTGAACGGATCCAAGCAAAAGCTGAGTGAAAGTGAACTGAAGAACCTCCGTAAGCTGGATCTTGAAATCATCAAAAATTCTATTTTCGCGCGGCATGGGTATGCTTTCAAAAAACCTACCTACAGGCACTTTTTTGAGCAAACCCAGTGGTATATCCCGGTCTCAGACAATGTAGACAATGACCTTTCGCCCATGGAAAAAGAAAATGTAGCGCTCCTGAACCGCTTCATCAAATATGCAGAAGACAAATACGGCAGCTTCGGAAGGTAACGGGGCTATCTTTTCAGTCTTACAAAACCATACAGGATCATACATCCGGCAGCATAGCAGGCCATATCAATCCACGAAAATGAATTGCCGATGACAGTATATAGTATGCTGCCGGGTCTGAATCCGAGGCGTTCAGCCATATGGAAATATTGTGCTGTTTCAATGATGCATGAAAATATAAAAATACCTAAGATCAACCTGACTTCATGTATCCATATAAAGCTGCGAACGAATGCATACAAAAGTATAACCACCAGTACATCTCCCAGGTAGGCCCTGATAAAGAAAATGTCTTTTAATACAGTGGCAATGAGTACCTCAACCAGAAAAATCAGGATGGTGGCTATACCATAGCGGTAATTGAATTGTACAGACATGATCAAGTGCTTACCGGTTTATCCTCCGATCATTTTCTTGATTGAATTCAGTTTCATCAAAGCCTCAATCGGGGTCAAGGTATTGATGTCTATTTTTGTCAGCTCTTCACGGATATTTTCCAGCACCGGGTCATCCAGCTGGAAAAACGAGAGCTGCATATTTTCTTCCGTAACTCTTTTAATGGTATCTGAAGAAGAACTTCCGCCCTGGCTCCGGCTTGATTCCAGGGTTTTTAAAATCTCGTTGGCCCGGTTCACCACTTTGGATGGCATCCCGGCGAGTTTGGCGACGTGAATACCAAAACTGTGCTCACTGCCTCCCGGAACCAGTTTTCTTAGGAAAATGATATTCCCTTTATTCTCCTGGATGGAAACATGGAAATTTTTTACCCGCTCGAAATTCACCGTCATTTCATTCAGTTCATGGTAATGCGTGGCAAATAAGGTTTTAGCCTGCGTAGGGTGCTGATGGAGGTATTCTGCGATGGCCCATGCAATGGAAACACCGTCATAAGTAGAGGTTCCGCGTCCTATTTCGTCCAGAAGGATCAGACTTCTTTCGGAAATGTTGTTGAGGATATTGGCGGCTTCATTCATCTCCACCATGAACGTCGATTCCCCGGCAGAAATATTATCCGTAGCTCCCACTCTGGTAAAAATTTTATCCAGAACCCCGATCTCAGCATATTTTGCCGGAACAAAGCTTCCGATCTGGGCCAGTAAGCAGACAATAGCCGTCTGGCGGAGGATAGCCGATTTACCGGCCATATTCGGACCGGTCACCATGATGATCTGCTGGGTATCCTTGTCCAGGAATATATCGTTCGGAATATATTTTTCACCCAGAGGAAGTGCATTTTCAATAATCGGGTGCCGGGCTTCTTTCAGATCGATGGCAAAGCTTTCGTTCAGCACCGGCCTCGTATAGCTTTCAGAAACAGCCAGTTCCGAAAAACCTACGGCTACATCGAGCTGTGCGATGATCCCTGAGTTCCCCTGAATCTGGTCAATGTATACCATCGTCTCAGAGCACACTTTTCTGTACAGTTCATTTTCAAGGACTCCTATCTTTTCTTCTGCCCCGAGGATCTGGTTTTCATATTCTTTCAGCTCTTCGGTAATATACCGTTCTGCATTCACCAGCGTCTGTTTTCTTACCCAATCATCCGGAACTTTGTCCTTATGGGTATTCCGTACTTCAATATAATATCCGAAAACATTGTTGAAATCGATTTTAAGGCTGGTAATCCCTGTTCGTTCCACTTCGCGCTGGCACATTTCATCCAGGAAGCCGCGCCCCTTACTCTGAAGGTTCCTCAGGTGGTCTAGCTCCTCAGAAATACCTTCCTTCAGGATATTCCCTTTCGCAATGCTTACCGGCAATTCTTCGTTAAGGTTATCCTGCAGGAAAGTAATCAGTTGCTCCAGGTCATATAGGGGTTCTAGCCACGCCAGTACATCAGCATGCGGATGCAGCAGCCCTTTGATCTTATGAATATTAATCAGGCTCTGGCGGAGATACCCCAATTCTTTGGGAGACAGCTTTTCAGCGGCCAGCTTTCCCATAAGCCGGTCCAGATCAGAAATCGACTTCAGCAATTGCCCTATGTCATATTTGAGCTGGTCATGCTCATTCAGGAAGTCGATCAGCGCAAGCCTTCTGCCGATCTCATGCACAGATTTCAGAGGAAGGATGATCCTTCTCCTGAGCAGCCTTCCTCCCATGGGAGTACAGGTTTTATCTATAATATCTAAAAGGGATTTTCCCTGAGGGTGGCTCGGATATACGATTTCAAGATTCCTCAGCGTAAAATGGTCCATCATCAGGTAATCATCCTGAGGAATGATGCAGATTTTAGTAATATGCGAAAGCAGTTTGTGGTGGGTATCTTCTACCAGATAGGCGAATATCGCTCCGGCAGCCGTGATGGCAAGCGGCAGGTGATCCACTCCGAACCCTTTCAGTGATTGTGTTTTAAAATGACCGGTCAGCTTTTCGTAAGCGAATGTATGCTGATAGGCCCAGTCCTCAAGCTTAAACGCACTCCTGTTTTTCAGCTGGTCCGGCATCTGGACACTGCGCTGATAAATAATCTCGCTGGGATCGAATGTATTGACGATATGCAGCAATTTTTCCAGGTTGCCTTCGCTCACCAGGAATTCTCCCGTAGAGACATCCACAAGGGCAATCCCGTATTTTTCTTTTTCTTTGTGAAGGGAAAGCAGGAAATTATTCTTTTTGGAATTCAGGACCTGGTCATTGAACGTAACGCCGGGCGTCACCAGTTCCGTTACGCCTCTTTTTACGATCCCTTTCACCATTTTCGGATCTTCCAGCTGATCACAGATGGCTACCCGCATTCCTGCCCGCACGAGTTTCGGAAGGTAGGAATCTATGGAATGATGAGGGAATCCGGCCAGCTCCACATGTCCTTCACCATTATTTCTTTTGGTGAGTACAATGCCCAGGATCTGGGAGGTTTTAACGGCATCCTGCCCGAAAGTTTCATAGAAATCCCCTACCCTGAAAAGCAGAAGCGCATCAGGATATTTTGCCTTGATGGTGTTGTACTGCGTCATGAGCGGGGTCTCTTTCTTCGTTTTTGCCATTAAAATCTGTCTTAAAATTGGGACGGTAAAAGTATGAAATAAAATAAAAGCAGTAAAGGCTTTGCGCAAACTAGTTCAGCCTCCCGAATGAACAGGCCTTTAGCAATATATTGATTGTAACCGGATACAAAGGTATCCGCAGGAATTTATGCCATATGTTTCTTCAGGGCCTCGGAACTTTTCTGATGTGCCCACTGCTGTTTATAATTTACCCACCTGGCCTTGAAAATCCGGCGCATCAGCTTATCCGTATACCTCATGATGAAAACGTGGTAGAGCATATTCAGGAAAACACCCGGCTGATTCGGGAGTGCCCTGAGCGACATTGAAAAACCGGGCTCCAGATACCTGTTGAAGTGCCAGAATCCTCCTGGAATGAATAAGGCATCTCCGTGTTCCATAAAAATCTCAAATCCTTTCGCCTGTTTCAGGGCGGGAAATTTCTGATAATCCGGATTTTCGTAATCGATATCGTAGACGGTATGTACGGAAAGCGGTACCTTATATAAAAACGCAGACTGTTTCTGGTCAAACAGAAGGATCCTCTTCTTTCCCTGAAAATGAATATGGATAAAATCTCCAAGATCTACATCATAATGCATGAGCACATGGGCTTCGCTTCCTCCGAAGAACAGGGTCGGCAGACGCTTAAAAAATTTCATTCCGAGATCGGGATACGTAAAGTTCTTGAGCAGTTCCGGCAGGCGGTCTGTAATGATATAAAAGAAGATACGCAGGTCTGATGGTTTACTTGTAATGGTGTCTATATAATCACGCATTTTCATATGTGTAACCGGTGCATCGGAGCTTTTGGAAGCATCTGCGGGTTTATTATCATATAGAGGAACTTCCTGATCACCCGCTTTTTCCCGAATAAAATCGAAGTTCCACTGATCGAACGCCTCCCACCGGCTGGCAAAATTCCTGATCAGGAGCGGCCTGTGCTTTTTAAAATAATTTTTCTGAAAATCTTCTTTACTGATATCCGTTACAGTATCTACGTTTTCAAGGATCATTTGGTGTTATTTTTTACTGCGAATAAAAATACAGTTTTTCTGAATTTCAGAAAAATTTTCACTCCGAAATCACTTATCATCTTTCACCATACCGTATGAACCTCAATGAAAAACACTCCATAAAGCCATGATGATTCCGCCAAAAAACAGGAGTGCACAACCCTGTGGACTTTTATACTTCTTTTTTGCCTGCTCCATGACTGTATATGATATCCGCTCACCCATTTTCCATCTTTTCTGATATGGCCTTTTCTGTAATATCCCATATTTTTCTGTAAAGGAAAAGAATAATCTACAGGCTGTTTTGCGATTTACCGTAAAGCAGATATATGATGAAAACATTTATATTTGTACACCAATTACTAATATGAGGGCTTATAATACCAAGAATTTCCTGAAAATCCTGTTCAGCTTACATAAAAGCGACACCCTGAAAATCCTGTTTCCTACGATGATTCTGGTAGGACTGTATTCTTACGGAATTGCCTATCTGGAACTGGAATACCTTCACCTTAACTCAAAATCCAAAGTGAGCAATGTGGGCCTGATCCATTCCTTATTAGGATTTGTGCTTTCCCTGTTACTGGTATTCCGGACCAATACGGCGTATGACCGTTGGTGGGAAGGCCGTAAGTTATGGGGAAAACTGGTTAATGATTCCAGGAATTTCGCTATTAAAATAACAATCCTCCTTGAAGGATACCCTAAAGATATTCAACAGATTGCACGGTACCTGAAGTTTTTCCCTCACTTCCTGGCCAAACACCTGTCAAAGGAATCTACCAGGCTCGCCCTTGATGAAGATTATTCCGAAATCGAAAAATCTTTAAAGCAGCATGGCCCCAGCGAAATCATTATGCTGCTTTCTCATCAACTGAATCAGCTGAAAAAAGGAGGCAAGATCTCGGATGTGGAAATGATCTATCTGGACACCCAGCTTTCCGGCTTCCTGGATGTCTGCGGTGCCTGCGAACGGATTAAAAATACTCCTATCCCCTATTCCTATTCATCTTTTGTGAAAAAATTCATCATCCTTTACGTAATGGCCTTGCCGGTAGCGTACGTTATCAATATTGGGCTTTTTATGATTCCGCTGACGGTTTTCGTATATTACGTACTGATGAGCCTTGAGCTGATTGCAGAAGAAATTGAAGATCCTTTTAACAATGATGAAAATGACATCCCGATGGAAACTATCGCACAGAATATAGAAAAAAACGTCCATCAGATTATGGATACAAAATAATCTGCTGTAAAATCCGATTGACTAATAGGATCGTACATAATTATAACCACGCATAAATCAAAAGACAAGTATTTTGGTACAGAAATTAAAGCTGGAGGAACTGAACAGGATCGATGTAGAGACCTTCAAAAAGACGGATAAGATTCCGTTGACCGTTATCCTAGATAATATCCGAAGCATGCACAATGTAGGAGCTACATTCAGGACGGCTGATGCTTTCCTTATTGAAAAAATCATCCTCTGCGGCATTACCCCGCAGCCGCCTCACCGGGAAATCCATAAGGCTGCGCTGGGTGCTACGGAAAGTGTAGACTGGGGATATGAAAAGGATATCGTAACCGCAGTTAACGATCTGAAAAGCTCTGGCTACAGCATAATCGGCGTGGAACAGACCACCAACAGCAGGATGATTTCTGATTTTGAGATCGATAAAAGCCGAAAATATGCGGTAGTTCTAGGAAACGAAGTAGACGGCATCAGTGATGAAGCCCTTCAGCACATGGATGTGTTTATTGAGATTCCTCAGCTGGGAACAAAGCATTCACTTAATGTAAGTGTGTGCGGGGGAATTGTGATGTGGGAATTTGCCAAAGCCCTGAAATAAAAAAACTGCATATGTCTTTGTGAGACAGTGCAGTTTGAAATAAATCTAATAAAAAGTAAAAATGAAAGGCTACAAAGGTAATTCTTTTTACATCACAAACCAATTTTAACCGTACTTTTTTTTCCTTGTAAAGAAAAAAAAGTACGGTCTCCGGAAATAATTTTATTTTATTTTTTATAAATTAGCGTTATGTTTATCAAGGATTATATCTCAAAAGATTTCCCGTGTTTTAACCTCACTGATTCCATAGAATCAGCAAGAAATACATTAGAGGACTTCGGATATTCCCATATTTTCATTAAAAAATCCAATCTTTTTTACGGAGCTATTGCCAAGGATTTCCTGTATGAGGAAGACGGCCTCCTGAAAGACCTCGAGCACCAGATCGAACGGTTCGCGATCCTGGAGGATCATAATATCATGGACAGCATCCGGCTGTTCCATACGTTCAGTGCCAACGTGATCCCGGTGATCAACAAGAATGAAAAATACCTGGGTTATATCTGCTGTGACGATATTTTCCAGGACCTGTCCAAATATCCTCTGTTTTCTGAATCGGGAGCTATTCTCACCGTAGAAACCCCGGCCAGGAAGTATTCCATGACGGAAATTGCCAATATTGTGGAAAGCAATAATTCCAAGTTTTATGGCGGATTTATCAGCTTCATGTCTGACGAGGTCATTCATGTCACCATTAAGATCAGCAATGAAAACCTGTCATCGGTAGATGCCACTTTTGACCGGTATGATTACAGGATCGTAGAAAAGTATTATTCCGACGATAAATCGGATCTTTTTAAAGACCGGTTCGGATTTTTCCAAAAATTTATAGAAATATAGCATGAAGGCAGCCATATACTCTCAGAAAAAAGATCTCGACACCTTTTTATATCTGAGCAAGTTTATTTCAGAACTTGAAAACAGAGGAGTAAAATCAGTTCTA
The DNA here is from genome assembly GCA_913775525.1 of uncultured Chryseobacterium sp. Lineage (GTDB taxonomy): Bacteria > Bacteroidota > Bacteroidia > Flavobacteriales > Weeksellaceae > Chryseobacterium. The sequence continues at coordinate 45,008 of CAJYLH010000042.1, read as the reverse complement.
TATGATGAAATGGCTGAAGCGCTTCAGTTCTCGAAAATCTTTGAGACTTTTACAGGCAAACAGGACCTTATTGATAAGGAAGTGGACCTTTTCTTTACTTTCGGAGGCGACGGGACCATTGTGAACTCCCTTATTTTCGTGGAAGACCTGGAGATTCCGATTGTCGGGGTCAATACCGGCCGGCTCGGTTTCCTGGCAAGTTTTACCAAAGAGGAGGCATTCAATGAACTGGATTCCATCCTGAAAGGCAATGTAAAGACCAGCAGAAGAGCCGTTATTGAGGTGATCTCAGAAGGCCTTGAAGGGATTTTCCCGTATGCACTGAATGATGTCACTATTTCCAGGAAGGAAACCACTTCCATGATCACCGTGGATTCTTACATCAACAATGAATTCCTCAATGTGTTCTGGGGCGACGGCGTTATCATTTCAACACCAACAGGTTCTACTGCATATTCCCTGAGCTGTGGCGGACCGATTATTTCGCCCAACAACGAAAATTTCGTCATCACTCCTATTGCCCCCCATAACCTGAATGTAAGGCCATTAATTGTCAATGATAAGGTGGAAATCAAATTCAGGGTGGAAAGCCGGGTACCGCAATACTCCCTTTCACTGGATTCCAGACTGATCCATATAGAAACGGATAAGGAAATCATCATTAAAAAAGCAGCGTTCCAGATCCTTCTGGTACAGCCCAACAACCTGAGCTTCTATGAAACCATCCGGCAGAAGCTGCTGTGGGGGAAAGATAAAAGAAATTAGTAATTCATCAAAATTTAGTACCTTTACAAGGTTTATTTATAATATACAATACATTCATTAAAAATTAAGATATGAGCAGAATTTTCCCGGCAGGAGTTGCCACAGGACAGTTAGTTACCGATATTTTCCAGCACGCTAAAGAAAACAGATTTGCTTTGCCTGCGGTGAACGTTATCGGATCCAGCAACGTAAACGCAGTTATGGAAACAGCTGCCAGACTGAACTCTCCTGTTATCATCCAGTTTTCGAACGGAGGAGCTGCTTTTAATGCAGGAAAAGGATTAAGCAATGAAGGGCAGAAAGCAGCCATCCTGGGTGCCATTGCCGGAGCAAAGCATATACACACTTTGGCGGAAGCTTACGGAGCAACTGTTATTTTGCATACGGACCACTGTGCGAAGAAATTGCTTCCGTGGATCGACGGACTGATGGATGCCAATGAAGAATTTTTCAAACAGACCGGAAAATCACTGTATTCATCGCACATGCTTGACCTTTCAGAAGAATCTTTAGAGGAAAACCTTGAGATTTCGTCTGAATATTTTGAAAGAATGGCCAAAATGCAGATGACCCTGGAAGTGGAGATCGGTGTAACCGGAGGAGAAGAAGACGGCGTAGACAATTCTGACGTAGACAACTCCAAGCTGTATACCCAGCCGGAAGATGTAGCCTACACTTATGAAAAGCTGAAGTCTATTTCCGATAATTTCACGATTGCAGCAGCTTTCGGAAACGTACACGGGGTATATAAGCCGGGTAACGTGGTACTGACTCCAAAAATCCTTGACAATTCCCAGAAATATGTTCAGGAAAAATTCGGAACTGCCGACAAGCCGGTGAATTTCGTATTCCACGGAGGATCAGGCTCCACTATTGAAGAGATCAGGGAAGCCATCGACTACGGAGTAATCAAAATGAATATTGATACTGACCTTCAGTTTGCGTATACAGAAGGCATCAGAGATTATATGGTAGACCATATCGATTACCTGAGAGCACAGATCGGAAATCCAGAAGGAGAAGAAAAACCTAACAAGAAGTTCTACGACCCTAGGGTATGGGTAAGAAAAGGGGAAGAAACATTCTCTGCAAGACTGGTTAGGGCATTTGAAGATTTAAATAACGTCAACACTTTAAAATAAGAACGGTATACTATATTCATGCAAAGGAACCATATCCTGTATGAATACAGTGTATCATTATACATTAATACAAGCACAATGGCATTCGACTGGTTTAAAAGAAAAGCACAGAATATTACTACTTCTACAGATGAAAAGAAGGATGTTCCCAAAGGCCTCTGGCATCAGACACCATCCGGAAAGGTTGTGGAGCATGACGAGCTGAGAAGAAACAATTACGTTTCCCCGGAAGACGGATTCCATGTAAGGATCGGCAGTGCGGAATTTTTCGATATTCTTTTTGATGAAGGAAAATTTACTGAACTTGATGCAAATGTTGAGAGTATTGATATCCTGAACTTTAAAGATACCAAACCCTACGCAGACCGGCTGAAAGAGGTAAAAGCCAAAACAAAGCTTACCGATTCCATCAGAAATGCCGTAGGAACCGTAAAAGGGACTGAAATGGTGGTTTCCTGTATGGATTTCGCCTTCATCGGAGGATCTTTAGGGTCCGTAATGGGTGAAAAAATCAGGAGAGCGGTTGATTACTGTATTGAAAAGAAGCTTCCGTATATGATCATCTGCCAGTCCGGAGGAGCCAGGATGCAGGAAGCTACCTATTCCCTGATGCAGCTGGCGAAAGTGCAGGCTAAACTTGCGCAGCTTTCGGAAGCCGGGCTTTTATACATCGCTTACCTTTGTGACCCTACCTTCGGAGGAATTACCGCATCATTCGCCATGACAGCTGATATTATTATGGCTGAGCCAGGTGCACTGATCGGGTTTGCCGGACCACGGGTTATCCGTGAGACCATCGGAAGAGACCTTCCGGAAGGCTTCCAGACTTCGGAATTCCTTCAGGAGAAAGGTTTCGTTGATTTCATCGTGAAGAGAACAGAAATTAAAGATGTCGTGGCCAAAACAGTTAACCTGCTAACGGTACACGCATAACCATTAATTAAGATATTTTCGAATCTCTCTCATACCGGGAGAGATTCTTTATTTATGAGGACATTCAAGATATTTTTCAATACCATCCGGAGCATGAGCCTGAAAAAGATTTTCCGTCTTTTGTCTCTTGTGCTGCCCCATCCTTTATTCTCCGTACTCAGCTTTTATGCTACTATTAAAGCGTATCGCATTGCCCAGAAAAAGTTTCCGAAAACGGCATCCAATAACGGCATTGGGAATTCTTTCAGGCATGCATTATGGTGCTGCCTGATCATGATGTACTGCTGTAAAATATCTTCTCCGGAAAAAGCCCTGAAATTCTGCAAAAGAATTACCGACCTGCATGAAGAGCTCTTCCCGAATAAACCTCTGGAGACCAAAATGGACCTTCATAACAACAAAATCGGGATGGATTACTTTATGGAACTGCTCCCGGGAACCCACCGCCAGTTTTTTGAAAAAAGCTTTTTCATAAACGGCCTGGAAAAGAAAATGAAAGAGGCCAAAGTCCTGAAAAACCTGGATGACGAATTTGATGGCTTCCTGGTGTATCTGGATGAACAGTAGGTTGGTGAATTGTGAATGGTTAATTCGCGCTGCCAGTCAATTTGCTCCGCAAGTGAATTTTCACAGCATTTAAAAAATTGACCATTGACCCGCAGGAATTGACCATTGACGATAGTGAATCGTGAATCTGCACCAGCAGTCAATTTGCTCCGAAAGTGAATTTTGATAGCATTTTAAAAATTGACCATTGACCCGCAGGAATTGACCCTTGACGATAGTGAATCGTGAATCTGCATCAGCAGTCAATTTACTCCGCAAGTGAATTTTAATAGCAGGCAAAAATGACCATTGACCCATAGGAATTGACCATTGACGAGTGATGAATCGTGAATTTCACACTGCTAGTCAATTTACTCCGCAAGTGAATTTTCACAGCATTTAAAAAATTGACCATTGACCCGCAGGAATTGACCCTTGACGATAGTAAATCGTGAATCTGCACCAGCAGCCAATTTGCTTCGCAAGTGAATTTTCACAACATTTAAAAAATTGACCATTGACCCGCAGGAATTGACCATTGACGATAGTGAATCGTGAATCTGCACCAGCAGTCAATTTGCTTCGCAAGTGAATTTTGATAGCATTTAAAAAATTGACCATTGACCCGCAGGAATTGACCATTGACTAGTGATGAATCGTGAATTTCAACTGCTAGTTAATTTACTTCGCAAGTGAATTTTGATAGCAGGCAAAAATGACCATTGACCCCGCAGGAATTGATCATTGACGATGGTGAATCGTGAATCTGCACCAGCAGTCAATTTGCTCCGCAAGTGAATTTTCACAGCATTTAAAAAATTGACCATTGACCCGCAGGAATTGACCCTTGACGATAGTAAATCGTGAATCTTCACCAGCAGTCAATTTGCTCCGCAAGTGAATTTTAATAGCAGGCAAAAATTGACCATTGACCCGCAGGAATTGACCTTACATTATTCTCGTCAAAACCTTCTGCATCCTTTGTAATCTGGAGTTTTTTTGATAAGTTTAACCCAACATAATTCAATCCGATGGTTCTCAGCAGAATTTGGTCCGCATTTATCATAGTGGCCATTGCTATCGCAAGTATAAAATATATTTCATCAGACCACTATCAAACTATTTTTAATGATATGGTGGTAGGAAAAGGCGGCGATACGGTACAGATTGCCACACAGAAAATGACTGCCCTGTCCCCTATTGTTCGCGACAGCCTGATGAGAAAGCCGGATTTTGCGGACAGCAGGATCCATTATAAGACCGATTCCCTGCAACAGGATGTAAAAGTCTACCGGATACAGGAAGCGGATGGTGTGATCGGCACCTCTGAAACAGCCGTAAAAATATGCCTTGGGCTGGTTGGTATCATGACCTTGTTTATGGGTTTTATGAGCATTGCGGAAAAGGCAGGAGGGATTAATCTTCTCAGCCGGCTGATTCAGCCATTCTTTTCGAAGCTTTTTCCTGAAATCCCCAAAAACCACCCTGCCTTCGGGCACATGCTGATGAACTTCAGTGCCAATCTTCTTGGGTTGGACAATGCGGCTACTCCTTTCGGATTAAAGGCTATGGAGAGCCTCCAGTCGCTGAATACCAACAAAGAGACGGCCAGCAATTCCCAGATCATGTTCCTCTGCCTGCATGCAGGCGGTATGACCCTTATTCCCGTTTCTATTATTGCCATCAGGGCATCCATGGGCTCCAAAACCCCTACAGATATATTCCTGCCGTGCATGATCGCCACTTTTACGGCAACACTTGCTGCTATGGTGATTGTTTCTGCATACCAGAAAATCAACCTCTTAAGGCCCGTTGTCATTGCCTATGTGGGAGGTATTTCTGCAATTATTGCCCTGCTCGTGCTGTATTTGGTGCAGCTAAGTAAAGACGAGCTTGATGGTTTCAGCAAAGTGGTGAGCAATGGCCTGATCCTGTTTATTTTCCTGGCCATTGTACTGGGCGCCACGTACAAGAAGATCAATATTTTTGATGCTTTTATCGATGGCGCAAAAGAAGGGTTCTGGACCTGCGTTAAAATCATCCCGTACCTGGTCGGAATGCTGATTGCAATTTCCCTGCTGAGGACTTCCGGCGTTTTTGATGTGATCATTGACGGGATGAAATGGGTGGCCAATGCAGCCAATGTAGATCCAAGGTTTGTTGACGGACTACCAACTGCCCTGATTAAGCCGTTATCAGGTTCAGGAGCCCGGGGAATGATGGTGGATACCATGAGTACTTTCGGTGCCGACAGCTTCCAAGGGAAACTGGCAGCCGTTCTCCAGGGAAGCTCAGATACGACGTTTTATGTGATTGCCGTCTATTTTGGGGCCGTAGCCGTAAAGAATACCCGATATACGGTTGTTGCCATGCTATTGGCCGATCTCGTTGGGATTATCACTTCCATTGCGCTGGCTTATTTATTTTTTGCATGATATGAAAGCATATATACAGACTTCTGAAAACGGAGAATTTTACAATGTCAATGCTTTTATTGCCTATGAAGGATTGAGTCATTTTGGATTTGAGACTGAAAAGTATATTGATGCTGATGATCTTACCGATTTCCATCCGGAAGACATTGTTGTCGGCGGTATTGGAAATGTAAGAAAGAGATTACGCCATCTAAAGATTTTTCATCCGGAAAAGGAAATTGACTACCCTGAAGAACTGAAGCCTTTTTTAAAAAGGAAAATATGGTCCTCAACCATCAATACCTTGTTTGAAAATAAGGATAAATGGAATATCTTTATCAAACCAAAAACAGAAACCAAATTATTTGCAGGCAAAATTGTTGCTGATGAAAAAGACTTTCTTGGAATCATCAGCGATGATCGTGATACTGAAATATGGTGTTCCGAGCTGATGAACTTCAAAACAGAATGGCGCTGTTTTATCCGTTACGGAGAGATTCTGGATATCAGGAGGTACAAAGGAGCATGGGATACGGCATTGGATGTAAAAACCGTTCAGTCAGCATTAGAAGCATTCACTTCCAGACCCAGAGCCTTTGCGATGGATTTCGGACTGAATAATAACAACGAAACGGTATTGGTTGAAGTAAATGATGGCCACTCATTAGGTACTTACGGGATCTCGGCTCTGAATTATGCCAAATTCCTTTCCGCGAGATGGAGTGAACTGACTTCTACGGAAGATTATTTAAACTTTTAAAGAAAAAACTTATGATTACCGATAAAGAATTTACACTGCGACTCATCCGTCAGCTTTCCCAGGCACTGGAAAAACTGATCCTGGACAAACCGGAAGAAAGCCTGATGCAGAAAGAACTGGATTTTGATTCTTTGATGCGGGACATTTTTAAAATGAGCTTCACGGAGATTTCTTCCAAGACCAAAGAAGATCTTATAGGGATCGTTAATGAAAGGCAGGAAAGAGACCATAAAGATTATCATGAAATGCTGGGCAACCTGTTCTACTTCAAAGGAAAATCACAGCACAACAATGATTTTCTGGATAAGGCCAAAACATTCTATGAACTGTACCTGCAGACCAGCGGTATTTTTGCCCTGCCAATCATCAACAGGATCAATGAAATAAAAAAAGCACTTGAATAAAGTGCTTTATCTTGTTTAAAAGGTAATTTTATAGGATCCTGTCGAAGAAACACTGGATTTTTCAGCTTTAACATATTTCCGTACCCAGGAAACCGCTGTAGAACTGATGCAGGGGTCTGAAGTACCCCCGGACCTCCTCGCTGAAACTACATTTCCGGCTTTATCTACCGTGTAAGCAATGGTAATGGTTCCGCTGGCAGTGCAGTTATTCGCCGGTTGCGCTCCTCCCCTTCCCATAGTTCCGGGAATGAACCCAACAAGCTTCCTGTCGATCCCCACTTTGCTGTCACCATTTCCATCGCCTCCTAAAGGGTCTCCTGCATTGCCTATGCCGTCTCCGTCTCCCTGGCTGCCTGCTTTGGTCCCTCTCCCACGGATCAGATTCCCGATGGCTGCGGTTCCTTTGCCGTCACCGTTTCCGGTTTTGGAATTGGCTGTGGTGGCTCCGGATTTTTTGGTATTTTTAGAAGCGCTGGTGCTGGATGAAGATTTTTTATTCTCTTTTGATTCTTCTTTCTTCGGTACCGTAACCTTAGTATTATTTCCGATAATGATTTTTTCCTTTGCTTCGGATTTCTTTGTTTCCGACTGCGGTTGCGGTTCGATGGTCGTTTTCGTTTCAGGAACCGCCGTTTCCAAAGGATCAGCGGTGACGTCCTCTGTTGCGGCAGCCAAGCTTCCCGGCTGGTCGGCAGGTTCTTCTTCCCCACTACCGTTTCTGTTATCCCCGAAATTGACGAGCATGGTGGTTACCACTTCTTTTTCCGGTTCAGCAGGTTTAGGGGTGAGTTTATATAAAAAAACAAACAGCAGGATGGCAGACCAGATCAGGAGTGAAAGCAATGCGCTCTTAATCCTGTCCTTGTTTTCCTCTTTCCTGTCTATGGTATGGCTTTTCATATAGTCTTCAATTTTCCGGCCCTGGGCCGCTATTTATCCTTAACGGTTGCAATGGCAATGTTAAATTTATGCTTCTCGGCAATTTCCATGGCAAAAACCACATCTTTATGCAGTGTGCTTTCATCGGCACGTATGGTAAATGATTTATTGGTTTGCGAGGCTAATTTGTTTACGATAGCCTGTTCAAGCTCTGCCCTATTGACAGGAACATCATCCACAAAATAGGATCCGTCCGGCTTGATGCTTACGGTCAGCGGATTAGGAATATTATCATCCACCGCCCCCGTTTTCGGCAGCTTCACATCAATAGCGCTCTGATTGGCTGCGGAGGAAGTGATCATGAAGAAGATCAGCATCAGAAGGATAACGTCTGTCATCGCAGCTAAACTGAATTCCGGGCGTGCTTTATTTTTTCTCTGAATTTTCATCTGTTGACTGGTATTATTTAAATAATCAGACGGAACCTTGCGGCTTCATACCAAAGATTTATAAAGGTTTATTGATGATATCTAAAAATTCTCCGGACATATTCTGTGCCCTCAGGACGAACTTGTCGATCCTTGTCAGTAAGATATTATAGAAAAAGTTGGCCGGAATGGCTACTGCAAGACCTACCGCAGTTTGTCCCAGCGCAGTATAAATACCTTCTGATAGGGTTTTCGGGGAGAAAGCACCTTCCATATTGGAAAGGTCAAAGAATGCAATGATCATCCCGATGACCGTTCCCAAAAGTCCCAGCATCGGAGCGATACTCGGCACGACTGCCAGAAGGTTCAGGTTCTTTTCCATATTGGCTACTTCCACCTGTGCCTGGGATTCCATCGCACTTACGATATCCGAAACCGGGCGCCCCAGCCTTGAAATTCCTTTTTCAAGGATCCTTCCTTCCGGGGAGTGCTGTCTTTTACAGTAATCTGCTGCAGACTCAATCTTTCCTTCCCGGATAAAATCCTCAATGTTATTCATAAAGTCGGGATCTGTCTTGGAGACCATTCTTTTGATAAAGAAAAAGCGCTCAAAGAACAGGTATACAGAAAATATCCCGAGCAGTAACACGGTAACCATTACAATTTTTGCGAATACGCCTCCGTGAAACATGATTTCCCAAAATGAAAATACTTTTTTAGGTGCTTCTGCCACTGCAGATGTTGTAACCTGTGCGAATAAAATCTGAGTAAGTTCCGTTAACAGCATTAATGTGTATTTTTATAAAAGTTGTAACGACAAATGTAGTGGAATATTATGAATCGTTCTCTTAAAATTTGCTTAAAAACAGGAAATTTCCTCTCAAAAAAGATTTGAAAAGAAATTTATGGATGCTATAATGGCGAAAGATCTTTAGTCCTCGTCTATCTCAATCTGGTCCTGCTTAAACTCGCATTTCAGCCTGAAAGGAATAGGCGTATCGGAGCCGGTGTAGAAATCATCAATAGTTCCTTTCCAGATCACCTGCAGTTCGCCCTCTTCATTTTTTTCAAATAAAAGCTCGTTATCATAGATGTAGGCGTCTTCATCATCGTAAAGGTCTACTTCCGTATAAGTTTCCTCATCAGAATCTGTGATGGTGAAGGTTTTCCCTTCGATCTCTGCGGATTCTATGGGAAAATCGATAATCTCAAGTGATAACTGCGGAAAATTGTATTGCAAAGAATCATCTTCTACATGATCCAGGCCGTCATCCGTAATGATTTCAACCTCTAAAAAATGTTGCTGGTTGCTGTAGACCGCTTTACAATATGTGTTTCTGATATTGTATTTCAGCGTTTCTTCCGGATGGTAAATTTTTAAAATCCCTTTCATTTTTTCTTAAAAAAGAGCGGTAATAATATGATTGCTAAATGTTTTTAACAAAGATAGAAAATTGGCTGAATGTGTAACATGTTTTAAAAATTATTTTTTAAAAATCAACCTTTTCCGGAATCCTGTCATATCTTAATAATACTTATTTTTGCGTTAAAGATCCGGAAATGAAAAACATCATCTTAAAAAGCATCTTCAGCCTGGGCCTGCTGGCGGGGATCACTGCCTGTAAGAAATCTGACTCTCCTTTAACGAAGGTAACACCATCCAACCTGGACTCTATTGCTTCCAATTACTATGAGCAATACCTAAAGCTGTACCCCCTGGATGCCACTTCACAGGGAGATACCCGGTACAATGACCAGCTCCCGATCAACATCGACAAAGATTTTATTTCCGGAGAGGTCGCTTTTTACAGCTCGGTCCAGAAACAGCTGGAAAATGTGGATTACGAAAAGCTTTCTGATGAAAGCAAAACAGTCTATGACGTACTGGATTATACCCTGCAGGATAAGATAGAAGCCTATGCCTACCACCCTGAATATATTCCTTTCACCCAGTTTTCAGGACTGCCGCTTACATTCCCGCTGTACGGGAGCGGACAGGGTCCTCAACCGTTTAAAACGACTCAGGACTACGATAACTGGCTGAAGAGGATGGAAAAGTTTCCGCAATGGATGAGTGCCGCCACGGAAAATTTCCGGGAAGGAATCAGCAGCAAAATGGTACTGCCTAAGAAACTGGTGATTAAGATGATCCCCCAGATGAGGGCTCCGGAAATCATCAGTACCGATTTAAAGACCAATATTTTCTACGGACCGATCAATAGTTTTCCGAAAAGTTTTACGAAGGCACAGAAAGATCAGTATACTGCGCTCTATAAAGAATCTGTCACTAAAAATATCATTCCTGCGTATACCAAAATGGGCGATTTCCTGGAGAAGGAATATCTGCCTAAAGCCCGAGATACGGACGGTTATAACAGCCTTCCCAATGGCAATGACATCTACCGGTATTATGTGAAAAGCTGGACGACTACTAAATATACGCCTGAAGAAATCAACAAAACAGGCCTTCAGCAGGTCGCCATGCTCCGTGCTGAAATGGAAAAAGTAAAACAGCAGGTAGGCTTTACGGGAACCCTTGAAGAATTCATCAGTTACGTAAAGACAGATCCGAAGGCCATGCCGTATAAGACCTCAGAGGAAGTGCTGGATGCCTTCAACGGGATCTTAACCAAAATTACGCCTAAGCTGAAAACGATGTTCAGCGTAACCCCGAAAACAAAATTTGAAATCAGGCAGACCGAAAAATTCAGGGAAGCCAGTGCAAGTGCGGAATACATCCAGGGCACCGCAGATGGAAAAAGACCGGGTGTTTTTTATGTCCCGCTTCCCGATCCGTCCAAGTTCAATGTTACATCCGGTATGGAATCGCTTTTCCTTCATGAAGCAATTCCGGGCCACCATTACCAGGTTTCGCTTCAGCAGGAAAATACGAAGCTTCCCAAATTCATGCGGTTCGGATGGTTTGGTGCGTATGGCGAAGGCTGGGCGCATTACTGTGAAACTTTAGGCCCTGAATTCGGACTGTACACAGATCCGTACCAGAAAATGGGTTACCTGAGCGACCAAATGCTGAGAGCTGTAAGGCTGGTGGTAGATACCGGACTGCATACCGGAAAAATGAACCGCGAGGACGCCATCAAATATTTCCTCAGCAATATTGCCTACGATGAAGCCGGCGCAACAGCAGAAGTGGAACGTTATATGGCCATGCCCGGACAGGCCCTGGGATATAAAATAGGATCTTTACGCATCCGGGAACTGAGGGAACAGTATCAGAAAGAATTAGGGAAAAAATTCAGCCTCGCCAAGTTCCATGATGAAATACTGAATCAGGGATGCCTCCCGCTGGATGTCCTCAACAGAAAGATGGCGCTTTGGGCAAAAAAGCAGTAATAAATATACATTAATGAAAAGGGTATCTACTAAGCGAAGTACCCTTTTTACTTTTATTCTTAGAAATAATCAAAATTGATATGATCACAAAAAGCCTAAGACCTCTTTACAACAGAGATTTAGATCAATTAAAAACAGAGCTGGAAGCTTATCAAAACGAAGAAAATCTTTGGAAATCTGATAAAGATATTGCCAACTCTACGGGTAACCTCGCCCTTCATCTGGTCGGAAATCTTAATCATTTTATCGGAGCACACCTTGGAAACACAGGATATGTAAGACAGCGTGACCTTGAATTTTCGTTAAAGGATATTCCCAAAGCGGAGCTTATTGAAAAGGTGAAAGCGACTGCTGCAATGATAGATTCAGTACTTTCTCAATTGTCCGATGAAGACTTGGAAAAAGAATATCCATTGGTTGTTTTTGAAAGTGCAATGACAACTGATTACTTCCTGATCCATCTGCTTACTCATCTGGGCTATCATCTGGGGCAGATCAATTATCACAGAAGACTATTGGATCATTGATTATGAGCGACTTATTCACGCCTCATATCAACACAATTAATTTTGAAAATAAAATTCTCAAACTTCTGGAAAACGAAGGTGGCAATACCCTTGTTATAAATACCATCCAAGCAAAAATTCAGAATCAAAATATCTATAAGTCTTTTATCCTGCTTTGCCATGAGTATCATATTTATTATCAATCTTTTAATCTGGAAACCCTATATCAAATATGCATTATAATAAATGGCTATCAATCTCTTTTTCTAAAATATAAAGACAAAAATAAAGATATTAGTATTGAATTGGCTTCCATTTTATTTAGTGAACTTTCTATACAGATCCGTAACAGAAACTTTTTAGATAAGATTAAAGAATAAGACCTATTATGTAACCACATCAAGGTTTTGATCCTTGATATGATTATAGAATAAATGCAACGATTACAAAGTGATTATTGCTTTTTTATTAGTTCGAAGGTGTTTCATTCATTTAGGGAAATATTGCCTTTGCTAAATGAAGTGCCTGTACTAGTTGTTTCAAAGTAGTTTTTATAACCTTAATAAGCATAAATAAGCATAGCACTAAAATAATGACTTATTTTTCAAACAGCATCTTCGTAATAAAATCCTTTTCACCTTTTCCACGTGCCGGAGAATATTCCCTTCCGTAATAAATGATCTGGAGGTGAAGTTTATTCCAGGCGCTTTCAGGAAAAATTTTCTTGGCATCTTTTTCTGTTTCCACTACGTTTTTTCCGGAGGTCAGCTTCCATAAGGTCATCAGGCGGTGGATATGGGTATCTACCGGAAAGGCAGGAAATCCGAAGGCCTGGCTCATCACCACAGAAGCCGTTTTATGCCCCACTCCCGGCAAGGCTTCCAGCTCTTCGTAGGTAGCAGGAACCTGGCCATTGTGTTTTTCAATCAGCAGTTCGGCCATTCTTTTCAGGTTTTTGGCTTTCTGGTTAGACAGTCCTATTTCCTTGATCAGTTCTTTGATTTCGTGGACTTCCAGCCGTGCCATCCTCTGTGGTGTCCCGGCTACACTGAAAAGATCAGGCGTTACCTGATTGACTTTCTTATCTGTGGTCTGTGCAGAAAGGGCTACGGCTACAAGCAGGGTAAAAGGATCGGTATGATCCAGGGGAACAGGGACCTGAGGGTATAGTTTTTCTAATTCGCGCTGAACGAGCTCGGCTCTTTGCTTTTTTGTCATGTAACTGTTAAATTTGAACAAAATTAAAATATTATGTTGAAAATCGGAGATCATTTACCGGAATTTAAAGGCACCAATCAGGACGGCAAAACCATAGTTTCATCTGAACTGATCGGTAAGAAACTGGTGGTATTCTTTTATCCTCAGGCCAACACACCAACCTGTACGGTAGAAGCATGCAACCTCAGCGACCATTATTCAGAGCTGGAAAAGGCAGGATATGCATTATTGGGAATCAGTGCAGACTCCGTGAAAAAGCAAAAAAACTTCCACAGTAAATTTGCATTCCCTTATGACCTGATTGCTGATGAAAACCATGACATCGTCGAAAAATTCGGGGTTTGGCAGGAGAAAAACAATTTTGGAAAAACCTATATGGGAATTGTAAGGACTACTTTTATCTTTGATGAAAAGGGAATCTGTGTAAGGGTCATTGACAAAGTGACTTCAAAAACTGCAGCAGCGCAGATCCTGGAAGGGTAAACAGGCGGGCCGGGATTAGAGTTCTACTCGGTTTCAAAATACATCAGTTCATCATCATCATTAGGGATGGTGACATATTTTCTGAATTTCAACCCCAGCTTCCCGATTAATTTCTGGGAAGCAAAATTATCTTTTGTCGTAATCGCAGATAGCCTGGTTAGCCCGAAATGATCCATGCCAATAGATTTCACCTTTGTGGCTGCCTCAAAACCATATCCTTGGCCTTCAAATTCTTCCAGGAAGGAAAATCCGATATCGGCAACATCCAGTCCTGCACGCTCAAAGATGCCTGCTGCACCTATTTTTTTACCTCCGGATTTTTTCACGATCACGTAGTTGCCGAAACCTGATCTTTTAAACTGGGGAATGAATTTTTCGCTGATGTACCGCTCTGCATCATGAATGCTTCTCAGTCCGCGGTCGCCGATGTACCGGATGAAGTTCGGGCTGTTGTATAATTCCAGCATAAAAGCGGCATCATCCAATGACACTGGATGTAAGGTCAGCCGTTCGGTTTCGTAAAAGCTATTTTCTTCGGACGGGTTGTTTTGTTTTTTGGGGTTCATCTGCCGGCACTTCTTTTTTTTCTATTTTTAAAAGCCTTGGATTGTTCGTACACTTCTTATTATACAGTTCGATGTACGTTCCGTTATTCTTTGCGCCGGTTACCTTTCCGCTGGATTTGTTTACCGTAAGCGTAAAATGGGTTTTCTGGTACGGGCACTCCTTTGAGGTCAGCTTTCCCAGGTCAATGTAATAGTTTGATGCATCCTGATAGTAATTCCCGGCTACATTTTTAAATTCTTCATCGATAAAGTAGCCTTCCGCCGTAGCATCAATTACTGCCTCTTCGACATTATCAATGGTCCCTATAAAGGTTTTCAGGCCTGAAAGATCCGTTATATAATCAACCTTTCCTGCTTTGGAATAAGCGATATAGTAAAAGCTGTCTTCTTCCGGGAAAAGGTTGAATCCGGAAGACTGCGGGACGTAGTCTTTTTTCGCTCCGGAAATTTTCAGCTCCTCGTTTTTCCCGTAATGATTATGTACCAGCACCCAGAAATCTATCCGGTCATCGGGAATGATCGATTTGAGGACCTGCGGAATGCTGCCCAGCTGTTTTTTTTCCTGGGCCGTCATGCAGACGCCCAGCAATAAGAAGATAAAGATGATATTTTTCCTGATGGTTTCGCTCATGCTTTAAACAGGCTGCAAACCTGTACCGTTAAATGAATTTATCCCCTTTTTTGAGGTTTTTTAGATCCAGCACATAATCCTTGATCAGCTGGTCATGTTCTCTCGGGCAGATCATCAGGACCTTATCGGTATCCACTACGATATAATCTTTAAGCCCGTCTATGACCACTGCTTTATTGCTGTTCTTTATATGAACGATATTTCCGCTGGAATGGTATGTGAGCACATGCTTTTGTTTTACAGCATTTTGATTTTCATCTTTTTCCGTGTTTTCATAAACGGACGTCCACGTCCCTAAATCGCTCCATCCCAGGTCGGAAGGAATGACATATACATTTTTGGCTTTTTCCAGGATTCCGTTGTCTATGGAGATTTTCTGCAGCTTAGGATAAATAAGTTCTATGCATCCCTCTTCACCATCGGCATTATATTCACAGGCCATGAACTGCTGTGTCATTTCAGGGAGGTATTTCTCAAAGGCGGCATGGATGCTTTGTACGCTCCACACAAAAATACCGGCGTTCCAAAGAAAATCACCGCTTTCCAGGAACGTTTTGGCGATTTCCAGGATAGGCTTTTCCGTGAATGTTTTTATTTTAAAATAATCGGATCCTTTTTTATCAACGAACTGGATGTATCCGTATCCCGTATCGGGCCTTGTAGGGGTAATACCCAGGGTGATAAGGTAATCGTTTTCTGAAGCGATCTCAAAAGCCAGCCTTACCTTTTCAAGAAATATTTCTTCACGCAGGATCAGGTGATCTGCCGGTAAGATAATCATCTTCGCATCAGGATTGAGTTCGGCAATTTTATTGGCCATATACAGGTTGCACGCAGCCGTATTTTTGGCTAAAGGCTCTCCTACGATGTTCTGCTCCGGAATTTCCGGCAGCTGCTGATGGGACAGGCTTACATATTCTTTATTGGTAATGACAAATATATTCTCATCCGGAACAATTTTACGGATTCTGTCATAGGTCTGCTGAATCATCGTACGGCCTACACCCAGGATGTCCTGAAACTGCTTGGGAAACTTCTGCGTGCTCATCGGCCAGAACCGGCTTCCTATTCCGCCTGCCATGATGACACAGTATTGATCTGATCTTACCATGTTTAACTACATTTTTTCACTCTGGCCAGCGGCTTAAAAGAGTACTGCCTGCCGGTAACCAGGTTCCTGCAAAGATAGTTTTTTTTGATCAGACCTTCCAACAAATACTTCTCATCGCGGTAGATAAAGGAATCCCCCTTTTTAAGCTCTTCCATAAACTGGAGGTCATCTCCGTCCTTTCTGATATGGAAATACCGTACCAGCTCCGGACTGGACATAAAATTAGCTTTGGGAGATCTGGAAAACCGGAAAATGATCGGTCTCAGATCCTGCTCATACACCTCCAGGCTTTCCAGGAGCATTTTCCGGAAGGTGTCTTTCCATTCCGCTCCGTGCGGGGAAATCCTACGGCCGTACTGTTCAAAAGCAATAAGATGAGCAAGCTCATGTGTCAGAACAAAGAAGAAAAGCTGGGGGGCCAGTGTAGAATTGATGGTAATTTCATGCGACCGGTCCGGCAGTTTCCTGTAATCCCCGAGTTTGGAATGCCGGTCACGGGTAATTTTAATATGGATATAATACTCTGAAAACCAGTTTTTCAGATACGGAAGGGTATTGTCAGGCAGGTATTTTTCAAGGTTCTGTATAGACATTTTTACAGGCTCAGCGGAATTCCCGCATAGAAATTCAGCAATTTCAGGCTGAATAGATAATTGAACTTTGCCTGCGCCACAGAGCCCTGCGCGTTGGCATAATTATTACGGGCAACATTGACATCATAAATGGTTGATCTCCCTGCTGCATAGCTTTTATCTGCAAAATCCAGCGATAAGCGGGTACTTTTCTCAGCCTCCACTGCGGCAAGATAAGCCTCATAATTGGCATCCACATCAAACTGGGCTTTCTGGACATTCTGCCTTACGGCCTGCTTCTGTTGTTCCAGTGAATTCTTAGCAATGTTTTCATTGATTCTGGATTGTTCTACCTGCAGTTTCGTAATTCCTTTGTTAAATAACGGAACGTTCAGAGAAAGTGACAACTGCTGACCGAAATTATCTTTATACTGCTGGAAGAAACTGCGCTCAACCACCGGGATCCCGTTGATATCAACTCCCGTGATATTGGTATTCAACCGGTTATTGTAAAAACTCCCTAACCCCGCACTTGCCGTTAAGGTAGGCCAGAATGACGTCCTGGTAATTTCCGTCTGTGCTTCTGCCGATCGTATCCTGCTTTCCGCAGCTTTGATCTGTGGCTGCGTCTGGTAAGCCGTTTCCAGCACTTCTTCCACAGGCTGAAGCTGAGGAGCCAGCTGATCCTGGACACTCACATCTTCCACATCGAAGTCCCTGTATTCCTTAAGCTGTAAAAGCTGGGCCAGGGCAAATAAGCTCCTTCCGACATTGATTTCAGCAGTCTTAAGGTTTTGTTTTTCTCTCGCCAGTCCGGATTCTGCTTCTGCAAGTACCGTCTGGGCAGTCGTTCCTACCTGGGTGGTAATTTTCGCCCTGTCGTACTGTTTCTGTGCATTTTCAACAGCTGCCTCTGAGATTTTAACGATTTCCTTATTTAGCAAAGTCGTCAGGTACTGCTGGGCGATCTGAAGCGATATATCATTTTTTACCGTTTCTATATCATACTGGCTGGCCTGTACATCATATTCGGTTTTACGGATATTCTTTTCGATCCTCCCGTTATTAAACACAGTGATATTGGCCCCTACATTGGCACTGTTGCTGAAGTTATCATTCCTGATACTGGTATTGATGAACTGGGTCTGCCCGAAACTGGCCGAATTGCTGATGCTTCCGGATACCGAAGGCAGGTATTCCCTTTTGGCCATTTTAAGGTTCGCATCCTGAATCTGTTTTGAATATTCATTTTGGATTACCTGCAGGTTATGCTGTACCGCATAGTCCACACATTCTCTCAAAGACCACTTTTTCTGGGCATTGGCTCCCAGATAAGACAGTCCCAGAATAATAATCAAAACTTTTTTCATGCTGAATTTTTACCTTATTAGACGTGTCAAATATAAAAAAGTTACAGTTCAGGACAATTAAATATTCCTTTTTAAAAAAACTTTTGAGAATTTTGCATCATGACAGCAGAACAATACCGCGAAGCCGTTGAATGGCTATTTGTACAGGCGCCTAATTACCAGGTTGACGGACAGAAGGCTTATAAGCCCGGACTGGACAATATCATCCGCCTGTGTAGGTTTTTTGGAAATCCCCAGGAAAAAATACGCTGCATCCATATCGGGGGAACCAACGGGAAAGGATCTACGAGCAATATGCTGGCTTCCGTACTTCAGGAGGCAGGCTATACCGTAGGGCTGTACAACTCCCCTCACCTCATCGATTTTACGGAGCGGATCAAGGTAAACGGTAAGAACTGCGATACGGGTTTCGTGTATGATTTTATCATGAAGCTGAAACAGCTTCCGGAAGACATCCAGCCCTCTTTTTTTGAGTTCACCACCATTATGGCTTTTGAATACTTCTATCAGCAGCAGGTGGATTTCGCCGTTATTGAGGTAGGCCTTGGCGGCAGGCTGGATTCCACCAATATCATCACACCAATGGTTTCAGCCATTACGAACGTGCAGCTTGACCATCAGGATATCCTTGGAGACACCATTGAGAAAATCGCTGCTGAAAAGGCAGGCATTATTAAACCGGGAATTCCTGTGATCTCCGGAGATGAGGAGGAGCCTGTTAAAAAAATCCTGAAGAAAAAAGCACAGGAGGAAAATGCCCCTTTTTCAGATGTTACCGGAACAGAAACCGATCTGCAATCCGACCTTAAAGGAAACTATCAGAAAAAAAACATCCGGGTCGTTTTGGGAATTATCCGCGAACTGCAGAAACAGGAGGTGAACATTTCAGAGGAACATATAGAACGCGGCCTGATGCATGTGCACCTCAATACCGGGTTTATCGGGCGATGGTTTGAGTTTTCCAAAGATCCGCTGACCATCTGTGATACGGCCCACAACCAGGCCGGCCTGGAGCAGGTTTTTGCCCAGCTGAATTCGATCAACCGCCGTAAGCATGTCATTCTTGGGTTTGTAAATGACAAAAAGATTGATGACGTTATGCGGCTTCTTCCGGAAAATGCCGTATTCTATTTTGCAAAACCGGCCATTCACCGGGGCAGGCATCCGGAAGAATATGAAAATCTGCTGAAAAAGGCGAAAATAAATTATACCATTTTTAATTCTGTGCAGGAAGCATATCTTTCTGCTAAACAGGGATGTATGAAAAATGAGATGATTTTTATCGGGGGAAGTAATTTTGTAGTGGGAGAATTTTTGGAAAAAAATTTGGAGATTTCCGAATAAGTCGTATATTTGCACCACTCTAAACGAGAAAACAAGTATAGAGGGTTCTTAGCTCAGTTGGTTCAGAGCATCTGGTTTACACCCAGAGGGTCGGGGGTTCGAATCCCTCAGGACCCACAAAAAGGAAACGAAACCTTTCAAAAAAAGTCGGGCTCTTAGCTCAGTTGGTTCAGAGCATCTGGTTTACACCCAGAGGGTCGGGGGTTCGAATCCCTCAGGGCCCACAAAAAATCTCTCAGATTTCTGGGAGATTTTTTTATTGCATTTTTCTCAGGAGCCAGGCGAGCTTATAAACATCCAAAAGCCTGATTTCGGGTTGCTCTGAAACCAGGTTAGAGTATATCTTTTTCTCAGCCAGCTTATACACAAAAAGAAATACACCATCAAGTTTAAACTTTTTCAGCATTATTGCGGCCTTATAGACGCGGATATCCTTGATCAAAGGATTGTTATGAGAACTGATGATCAACCCATACAGCGTATCCATACCCACCTGTGTTTTCCTCAGGAAAACAGCATTATCCGTATTATCCACATGAATAACAGGATTGTTGAAAGCCAGAAAGCGGATTCCGTTTCTTTCCAGAAGTTTAGCAAAGACGTAATCTTCATATCCGTACTGAGTGAGCTCCTCATTGAACGGAAACTCTATCAGAACATCTTTTTTAATGGCAAAATTGACGGTTTTAAAAACTGAAATATCAGAAGACCGCTCTCCGGAGAAAATTTCCCTGGCCACAGAATAGCGGTTTCTAAGGCTTTTGGAATACTGTTCAGCGATCCTGAAATTTCCATAAAGAAGATCCAATGCTGGGTTATGCTCTATCTCAGCGATGTACTTGCGCAGGAAATCAGGATGGTCTATCACGGCATCGCAGTCAAGGAATAAAAAGTAATCTCCATCGGCATACTTTATGAAAAGATTCCTGATCCTGGAACGACCGATATTCTCTTTCAGGAAAATCAGTTGATGCACCTGATGTTCAATTTCTGTATTGATTTTCCTGAAAGCACATCCTGCTGACGCATCATCAATCAGGATGATCTCTGCATCCAGCGCATAGGTATGAATTTCCCTGTTCAGCGCTGTAACCAGCCCCCGGACATCGAAATTATATACCGGAATACAGACGGAAATTTTCATTCCGCAGAAATTTTATTGATAATTTTCTGAATATTGAGCTCTCCCAGGCATGCCCAGTCTCCCCTGAAGCATTCTTTATCGCCAAAAACAGAGCATGGCCTGCAGGTAAGATCTTTAACCTCAACCACATCATCTTCACTCTGTCCGAACCCTAAAAATCCGGCATAAGGATGCGTCTGTCCCCAAACGGAGATACACCGGGTCCCTGCGAGACTGGCGAGATGCATATTGGCAGAATCCATGGAAATCATAAGTTCCAGTCCTGCAATGGTCTGAAGTTCTTCGGAAAGGCTCAGCTTTCCGGCCAGGCTTACGGTATTGGGAATTTCTTTTTCCCACTGGCTGAGGGTTTCGGTTTCTTTGGGACCACCTCCGAAAAAATAAATTTTTTTCTTCTGAGCCAGGATCCGGGCCAGTTCATACGACTTTTCAAGCGGCAGCATTTTGCCTTTATGCTGGGCAAAAGGAGCGAAACCGATCCCTGATTTAGGACCTGCCTGTGGACGTAATGCGTGTGAAAGCTCTACAGTGAACCCCATTCTCCGAAATACATCGGCATACCGTTCCACTGTCTTTTTCAGCTGCGCTTTATCCAGGTTCCAGATATCCGTTAAATGTTCTTTTTCTTCTTTCCCTTTATCGATTTTAAATACTTTCAGCCCTCTCCTGCCGTAAATCTTATCCAGGACCTTCGTCCGGATAACATCATGGAGGTTGGCTATAATATCCGGCTGAAACTCTTTGATCAGTTCGTGCGCCAGCCTTCTCAGCCCGAAAAACCCTTTGTAATCATCCAGGTCAATCCCTTTAAAAATAATATTGGGAATCCCGGAGAACAGGCTTTCGAAATTTTTCCTGGACACCATAACAATTTCCACATCCGGATTCTGTTCCAGGAAATCACGGAAAACCGGGGCGGTCATAGCGACGTCGCCAAATGCTGAAAAACGGTATGCTAAAATTCTTGTCACGGTTGATTATGCCTTCAGCTGATACGCAACAGCGTAAAATTTAATCTGTTTGGTCATGGCCATCAGTCCGTTGGCTCTGGACGGAGAAAGAAATTCCTGTAATCCGATCTCAGAAATGAAATCAAAATCAGAATCCAGGATTTCCTGAGTGGAATGGCCGCTGTAAATGCTGGTAAGCAGTGAAACGATACCTTTTGGAAGGATCCCGTCTGAATCTGCATCAAAATACAGCTTTCCGTCCCTGAATTCAGCATCGATCCATACTTTGCTCTGGCAGCCTTTGATCAAGTTTTCATCAGACTTTTTATCCTCAGGTAAGCCTTTCAGCTCTTTCCCAAGATCAATGATATATTCATATTTCTGTTCCCAGTCTTCAAGAAAGGCAAATTCATCAATTATTTCCTGCTGTTTTTCTTTGATGCTTTTCATAAATTTATTTCTAATGCAAAGATAACCAATTTTAGGAAGATATTCCGGAAACCATTTAACATAAATACAGAGTTAACCCTCCCTGAATCATCCCTTTAAAGGGATTTGAGTCATTAACCCGGTTACCGTATTTTTTCAAAAACCTGCAGCAGTTTCGGTTCTTCATTTTCCCAGCACAATGCTCCGGCTGCTTTTTCCAGTTCATCCTGAAAGTTTTGGCGACCTTTATCCAGTATGTGTCGGATGGCTTTGGCTATATTTTCCGGACGGTGGTCTTCAATAATTTCACCTACATCAAACTGCTTTTTAATCTTCTTCATTTCAGGCATATCTGACAGGATCAGAGGCACGCGCGCCTGAATACAATCGAGGACCTTATTCGGCAGGGAATAAAAATAGCTTTCGCCCCCGTTCTCTTCGATGCTCATTCCACAGTCTGCGGTGAGGGTTACCAAACGGAGGTCTTCAGGTTTCAGCTTACCTAAAAATTCTACTTTATCCTGAAGGCCTTCCCGGATGACCAGTTGTTCGTATTCCTCTTTCCTGGGCCCATCCCCTGCAATTTTAAAGATAACATTTTCGAGGTGATGCATGGCGAGTATGGCCTTGTCAATACCACGGAACGGATTGATCGCACCCTGATACAGTACAATTTTGGGATTATTATCAGGAATTTCAGAATTAAAATCTGCTTTCCTGGGAGCATTCTGGATGACTACAGGATGCACACCATATTTCTTCTGGAACCACTGGGCGTAGCTTCCGCTGGCGGTGATCATGAATGTAATCTCAGGAAGAATGGATTTTTCTGTGAACCGCCATAATTTCTGTGACATTTTGCCCTGTATGGCAGGCATTTCGGAAAATATTTCATGACTGTCAAAAACCAGGGGTATATCCAGTTTTCTGGCAAGGATATAATTGGGGACCAGGGCATCCAGATCATTGGCGTAAAGGATGGTATCCTTGTCGGCTTTTTTTTTCAGGCTGCGGTACAACTTCCAGTTGAATTCAAAATAGGCCGTTTTAAGGCTTCTTGAAGCCAGTTGTATCCTTGAGAAAGGATATGGGCGGGACATTTCCTCGGCACCGTTCCACGTATTGCCGATCAGGTCAATATCATAGCCGTTTTCATAGAGCGTCCTGCAGACCTTTTCTATACGTTGGTCCGTATACAGGTTGCTGAATGCTGAAATGATCAGTTTCCTACGCATCGGCTTTCTTTCCTGCCATGAGATGGTACAGCTGAATGAAGCAGATCAGTCCGTTGGGGATGATTACAGGCCAGAGCATTCCGCTGAATAGCCCGTAGATCACAAAACAGATGCATCCTATGAGATTAACGACCCTGATTTTCCTAACATCTTTCAGGATAAAACTCAGTACGATGAACAGCGAAGCTGAATATCCGATATAGGTTGCCGTTTCAGGATTCATAATCAAAATTTAGGGCCACAAACTTAATCATTTTCAGCAAGATAATAAAATTTTTTCTGCCATAAAGTCATTAATTGGTTTTTGGTAGAATATTTGTAATTTAGATAACGGATAAACGGTACCTCTACCTTTATCCTAATTGAGATATACTATGGATTATAAGTTTTCACAAGGTTTGAGCCAGGTGTTCAAACAAAGCAAGAGCGAAGCGAAGAGGCTGAAAAGTGAATTTCTTAATACAGAACATCTGCTTTTGGGGATTATAAAAACAGAAAACTCTGCAAAAGAAATCCTTCAGGGCCTTAATGCGGACTTAACACAGATCAGAAGAAAAATTGAAACTCTAAATACAGCAAGTCTTAACCCTGTTTCGGAGGAGGTGAGCAATATTTCCTTCACTAAAATGGCAGATCATGCCGTTAAACGTGCAGAACTTGAATGCCGGCAATATAAAAGCAATGAAATCAATACCGTTCATTTGCTTCTCGGTATTCTGTATAAATATGAGGACCCAACCTCCAGCATCCTGGGAGCTTACGATGTTGACTATGAAGGCGTTTCAAGAGAGTATCAGACGATGCTCAAGAATTCCGGGCAGGCACCGAAAATGAGTGCTTATGACGATGACGATGAAAGGGAAGATTTTGAGCAGATGAGAAAACCTGCCGGAAACCTGGGTGCAGGAAAAAGCAAAACTCCTACGCTGGATAATTTCGGGAGGGATTTAACTTCCTTAGCCAGAGACGGAAAGCTGGATCCGGTTATCGGTCGTGAGAAGGAAATCGAAAGGGTTTCACAGATCCTTTCGAGAAGAAAGAAAAACAACCCGCTGCTTATTGGTGAGCCCGGAGTAGGTAAATCTGCCATTGCAGAAGGACTTGCTTTAAGGATTCAGCAGAAAAAAGTATCCAGAGTACTGTACGGGAAAAGGGTAATTACCCTTGACCTTGCCAGCCTGGTAGCAGGAACAAAATACAGGGGCCAGTTTGAGGAAAGGATGAAAGCGATCATGACGGAACTTGAAAAGAACCGTGATGTGATCCTTTTCATCGATGAGCTTCACACCATTGTGGGAGCTGGTAGCTCTACCGGAAGCCTGGATGCCTCCAATATGTTCAAACCGGCATTAGCACGGGGAGAAATCCAATGCATCGGGGCTACCACACTGGATGAATACCGACAGTATATCGAGAAAGACGGTGCATTGGAAAGAAGGTTCCAGAAAGTAATGGTTGAACCGACTTCCATTGATGAAACGATTCAGATTCTGAACCAGATCAAAGATAAGTATGAAGAGCATCATAATGTAATCTATACTCCGGAAGCTATTGCCGCGTGCGTCAACCTGACTTCAAGATATATTACGGACCGCTTTTTACCGGACAAGGCTATCGATGCCATGGACGAGGCGGGTTCACGGGTATACATCAAGAATATGAAAGTTCCTACGGAGATCATTGATTTTGAGAAGAAAATCGAAGAAATTAAGGAACTGAAACAGAAAGCTGTAAAAGCTCAGGATTATCTGGAAGCCAGAAAGCTGAAGGACGAAGAAGAGCGCTTACAGATGGAACTGAACTCTGCCCAGGATAAGTGGGACAAAGATGTGAAGGAGAAAAAAGAAACCGTAAGCGAAGAAAATGTAGCGGAAGTGGTTTCTATGATGAGTGGTGTTCCGGTAACCAAAGTAGGTAAAAACGAATTGGATAAGCTAGCCGGAATGGACGGAAACCTGAATGGAAAAGTAATCGGCCAGGAAGATGCGGTGAAGAAAGTCGTTAAGGCAATCCAGAGGAACCGGGCCGGGCTTAAAGATCCGAACCGTCCGATCGGTACCTTTATATTCCTGGGAACTACCGGTGTCGGTAAGACTGAACTTGCTAAAGTAATGGCCAGGGAATTATTTGAATCCGATGAATCACTGATCAGGATCGATATGAGTGAATACATGGAAAAATTCGCTGTATCCAGATTGGTAGGTGCGCCTCCGGGATATGTAGGATATGAAGAAGGAGGACAGCTTACAGAAGCCGTAAGAAGAAAACCTTATGCTGTAGTGCTTCTGGATGAGATCGAGAAAGCCCACCCGGATGTATTTAACATCCTGTTGCAGATCCTTGATGAGGGCCACGTTACAGACAGCCTCGGTAGGAAGATCGACTTCAGAAATACGATTATTATCCTGACGTCTAACATCGGAACGAGGGATCTTAAAGATTTCGGGGATGGTGTAGGATTCGGAACCAGTGCCAAGAAAACAACATCTGATTCCAGAGCGAGAAGTACGATTGAAAATGCCCTTAAAAAAGCATTCTCTCCGGAATTCCTGAACAGGATTGATGATATCGTGATCTTCAATTCTCTTGAAAAGGATGATATCAAGAAGATTATCGATCTTGAACTCAATAAACTGTACAGCAGACTGGAAAAACTAGGTTATAAAGTAGAACTGACTGAAGAAGCCAAAGACTTTATCTCGGAAAAAGGCTGGGATAAGGATTTTGGAGCAAGACCGCTGAAGCGTGCCATTCAGAAATACATTGAAGACCTGTTGGCTGAAATGCTGGTAAACAAACAGCTGAATGAGGGCGAAACAGTTATTCTTGACCTTAATGAAGCTAAAGACGGATTAGCCGGAAAATCGTCCAAGTCTAAGAAATCTACAGCGGAAAAATCATCTTAATTAAAAGATTAATTTTAACTCTAAATAAGAAAGCACCGGAAATTTCCGGTGCTTTGCTGTTCCATGAGGTTATCAAATAATTTTAACCTGTACTTCAATCATCATATTCTGTTAAGATTTATCGTTTTTATCGATGTTTACCATCACCGCTTTTTTGCGAGTCTATTTAATTGTATTTTTGCGGCATCAAACTAAGGACTCCCGTTAAGAGTTCCGTAAAATTGAATAAGATGAAAGTAGTCGTAGGATTATCAGGAGGGGTGGATTCCAGTGTGACCGCCTACCTGCTCCAGCAGCAGGGCCACGAGGTGGTGGCTCTGTTTATGAGAAACTGGAATGATGCTTCAGTAACGCTGGAGGATGAATGTCCCTGGATTGAGGACAGCAATGATGCACTGATGGTGGCCCAGAAACTGGGGATCCCGTTCCAGGTCATTGATATGAGCGACCTGTATAAAGAGCGCATTGTAGATTATATGTTCGCTGAATATGAAAAAGGAAGGACTCCGAATCCGGATGTCCTCTGCAACCGGGAGGTGAAATTTGACGTATTCATGAAAACGGCAATGTCACTGGGAGCGGATAAAGTAGCCACCGGGCATTACGCACGGGTTACTTCTACATCTGATGAAAATGGAAAGGAAATATTCCATCTGCTCGCCGGAAAGGACAATAACAAGGACCAGTCGTATTTCTTATGTCAGCTAAGCCAGGATCAACTGTCTAAAGCATTGTTTCCCATCGGTGAACTGACGAAACCCCAGGTAAGAGAAATTGCAAAAGAAATCGGTTTGGTAACGGCTGATAAAAAAGATTCCCAGGGATTATGCTTTATCGGAAAAGTAAGCCTTCCCCAGTTCCTGCAGCAGCAATTGGTTCCGAAAGAAGGTGAGATTGTAGAAATTTTCAGGGATTCGCCGCTTTTTGCACAGGAGACTCCTTCGTTTTCTTCAAAACAGGAAGAACTGGTTTTCCTGAGTACCAAAATCCACTACCAGAAGTCTGATGGGAAAGTCATCGGAAAGCATCAGGGTGCTCAATTCTTTACGATCGGACAAAGCAAGGGCCTTGGTATCGGCGGGCACAAAGAAAGCTGTTTTATCATCTCCAGAGACATGGAAAATAATATCCTGTTTGTAGGAGAAGGGCATAGCTTCCCGGGATTATACAGGAAGGCGCTGAAGGTTGATCCTTCGGAAATACATTGGGTACGGGAAGATCTTGCGCTTGAAAATGGCGGGTCCAGAGAAGTGATGGCCAGAATCCGCTACAGGCAACCTTTACAGAAAGCGGTGCTGTACCAGTTTGAAGAAGGGCTGTATATTGAATTTGAAGAACCTCAGTCTGCCATTGCAGAAGGACAGTTTGCTGCGTGGTACCACGATGATAAGCTGCTGGGAAGCGGAGTGATTTCATAAGCGTATGATTTCGTTTTTTTGTAACATATTTTGAATTGTCATACTTACTCTGTATATAACAATAAAAAATATCATTATGAAAACGATCCTGGAAAACAACTATTCATTTCTTAATCAACTGATCATTGCTATTGTATCCACTTTTTTCGGATACAACCTGTATCAGGAAATAGTAAGCCCTGAAAAATCACAGCTTACCCTAAGCGTTATATTACTGGCCGTTACCTATGGTTTGATCAACAAATACGGAGCAAAGCCTGTAAGGAATGATAAAAAATAATCATTAAGATAACATCATAAGCCCGGGACGTCACTGTTCCGGGTTTTGTTTTTATTCCCGAGATTTTAAATAGATTTAATCTACTAAACAGCAACTTCCGGCAGCGGCATTTGTTTCAGGAGTAAAAAACAGCCATGAAAAGCTGAAAGACCCAAAGTATAAGTTCCATGAATTGCATTTTATAAGTATGTGTATCAGTTTTAACCCAAGAGAGGATCGCCCTGTTTAAAATCTTCCGGAAATCAGACGGGGAAAACTTCATTCCGGATTCCCTGAACTTCCCGATTAGCAGTGATGAAATCCCAAATCCATCCTACAGATCCCGAAGCCAACATAACCGGCTTTAAATAGGTCATAAACCCATGAATCATTCGGAACAAAATCCGTGTCTTGCCCATCAGTATTGTCCAACAACTCCCATAGAACGGTTTTCTTGATTCCTGATTCCTGGCTCTTGATCCTTGGCTCTTGATTCTTGACTCTCGGCTCTTAATTCTTATCTCCTACCTCACCAGCCAGTCCTTAAAATCCTTCACGCGTTCACGGCTGACCGTGATTTCATCTTCAGGCTGAAACTCAAGCTCAACTTTATAATACGGAGACGTATGGATATTGCTGATGTAATCTGAATTGATGATAAACTGCCGGTTGACTCTGAAAAATTTGTTTTCATCCAGCACATCGGCCAGCTCATCCAGGGTAAAATCTGAAGGATAAGAGCGGTCTTTAGTCTGAAGGTAGACTATTTTATTTTCGCTGAAAAAACAGCTGACTTCATGGGTCTGGACAATCTTCAGGTTGTACCCGATCTTTACCAGGATTCTGGAAAGCGTGCTTTTATCCTCCTTGATCAGCTGTTTGATTTCCTGTGAGCTGACTGCGTTCCCGGATGGGATAAAGGATTTGAATTTTTCCACTGCACCGGCAAGGTCTTCATCCAGGATCGGCTTCAGAAGATAATCGATGCTGTTCAGCTTGAAGGCTTTCAGCGTATACTGATCAAAAGCGGTGGTGTAGATAATGAATGCTTTGGTAGGAAATTCCTGAAAGATGTCGAAGGATAGCCCGTCTCCCAGGACAATATCAGAAAAGATCAGCTGCGGATGGTCGTTTTCAGAGAACCATTGTTTGCCCTCCTCTACAGATTCTATCCTGGCCACGATTTCGATATCGGGAAAAGTATCCAGCATCCGTTCAAGCTTTCTTAAAGCAGGTTTTTCATCTTCAATAATAACCGTTTTGATCATTGTTTATCTCTGTTTGATTTCCGAATTAAAAGCGACTGAAAGTTCCGGCATATTAAAATTTAACCGGGTCCTTATGTTTACCCATTTCTTTTTCTACAATGCTTCTTTCCCAGTCGGCATCAAAGATAAATAACTTTACGGCTTTTACCGTCAGAATAATTCCCCAGATCAAAAGAAGAATTGATCCATCCCAGTGTGAAATGCTGAAAATTCCTTTTTCAAAGAGGTCATCGGAAAAAATAACGATGGAGACGATACCGAACCATAGAAGGCTTTTATAAAACCTTGTCAGCTCTTTTACCCGTTGTTGTGCGTGATAATAATCCATGGTAATTTATTTTACGGTTGATATAATTAAAAAGTTTTTGCCTGTTTTTGCTCTTCGTCCATCAGTTCCCTGATCTTTTTTTCTTCCCAGTTTCTCCCGATCCCGAAAGTACTTACTCCATGGGCAGCAATTCCTATTCCCCATCCCAGCATCGGCCAGAAAAACCAGAGATTCTCAGGGGAAGTCAGCAGGTTTAAAACGATCAGGAAAGGGATGACCAGGCAGTACGAAGTCAGGTTGCTGTAAAAGCCTTTGATTTCTTTCACTCTTCGGGCTGCTTTCTCGTATGCCCTGCTTTCTGTGTTGAATGATGTATCCATTTTTTTGTTTAGATTAAACTGTTTGTTTTTGTTGAGACAAATGTAGGTCAATGTTCACCTCCGGATCAATTTTAACTGACCGAACCGTAGAAAATGAATACCGAACGGTGAAAATATATGTTGATCAGGATTACTTACTTCCACAATACTGTGAAAACCTCTACAGTGTTACGTATCAGATTCAAAAACAGGCCTTAAAATGTAAAATCAAAAAAAAATGTTGAATTAATAAGTAAACTTATTATATTTGTAATTACAATTTAAAATGTATCATGTGGACAAGAACCTTTTCAACAACGACTAACGAAATCACTAAAGAACAGATCTGGAAACTTTTTGCGGATGTCAATCATTGGCATACCTGGGATGAAGGCACTGAATATGCTATAATCTCTGGGAAGTTTGAACAGGGAAATTTCTTTGTTTTAAAACCGAAAGGCGGGCCAGAAGTAAAAGTTACCCTGATTAAAACCATTGAAAACAGAATGTTTCTGGATCTAACGCAGTTTCCGTTGGCAAAAATGTATGACGAGCATCTATTTGAGGATACTCCTGAAGGATTAAAAATAACCAATACCATAACCGTTAAAGGAGTGCTGGGTTTCCTATGGGTAAGGCTGGTTGCAAAAAATATTGTACATTCATGGCCGGAAGATGTGGCTAATCAGATCCGGTCGGCAAAAAAATTATGAACGAAAAAAAAAGTATTTTTAGCTTTGAACATGCAGAAGACAGTTCAGGGTTTCTTCTGTGGCAGGTAACCAATCTCTGGCAAAGGAAAATTAAAAAAGCTCTGGAAATTTATGATCTCACCCATTCCCAATATGTCCTGATGGCCAGTATCCACTGGCTTGAACTTCATGAAAAGGAAGTAACACAGATTGTTTTGTCATCCCATACCAAAATAGATCCGATGACCACTTCAACCGTACTGAGAACGCTGGAAAAAAAACAATACATCATGCGGAAAGAGCATGTAACCGATACGAGGGCCAAAACCATTCAACTTACTAAAAAAGGATCAGATATTGTAAAACAGGCAGTTGTAACGGTGGAAAACTTTGACCGTGATTTTTTCTCTGCGACTGACAATAAAAAAACATTCAATGCACAGCTGCAGAAATTAATCCGCTGAAAAAACAGATTTTAATCTTCAATAGATAAACGGAATCAGCTTCCTGGTTTTGCGCCGGTATTCCAGATACTCCTCGCCAAACTGCTCAATAAGCGCGGCTTCTTCAATTTTAATCCTGTAGCTGAAAGCGATGAACGGAGGAATAAACGCTAAAGCCAATGAAAGCCAGTTATTGAGGTATAATCCAAGGCCTAAAGAAGTAAGCAGGGAAAATGTATAGGATGGATGCCTGAGATACCTGTAAAAACCCTCCTTTTTGATGGTGTGGTCTTTCCTGATCGTCACATCAACGGTAAAGTATTTACCCAATGAACGGATGATGATGAACCGGACAATAATTCCAATCAGAATCAATGCTTCTCCCAGATATAGGATCCAGATATCGTGTGCAATTGGAAACCTGGTATAGTAAGACAAGGTTACTGCACTGATAATGGAAAACGGGATGGCGATCCAAAGGACATTCAGGGTAGACCGGTCTTTTCCTTTCCGGTCTGTTTCACCGGACTTTAATATGTTCTTATACAGGAATTCGCTGATGAACCAGGCCACCATAGAAACGGCAAATACAATCTCCAGAGCATTCATTTGTTTACTGTTTTAATTTGTTACGGGAATTCATTTCCTCATCCATAAGCTGTTGGATCTTCTTTTCTTCCCAATGGTTCCCCAGGATAAAGTTAGGGACAAATACCCGCAATCCGTATACCAAAAGACCTATTCCCCAGAACAGCGGAAGGCTGAAGTATTTAAGGTGCCAGAGGGTCTGGCCCGGTTTCAGTTCGCGGTAATTGGTAATTAAGATAAATATATTCACCACAATATACACAAAGAGGAACATGTAGAAGTTCTTGATTTGTTTCACTCTTTTTTCTGCCTGTTTGTAGCGGATATCGTCCTGGCTGATCTCTTCCATAAATTTGTTGTTTAATGATTATCGTTTATGCTGTTTTTCTAAAATTTCCCGGATCTTTTTCTCCTCCCATCTTTTACCGATTCCGAAAGCGCTGATTCCGTGAGCGGCGATGCCAATTCCCCATCCCAGCATCGGATAATAAAACCAAAGGTCATCCGGGCTTGTAATCAGGTTAATGATAACAAGGGACGGGATTACAATGCAATAGGAAGTAAGGTTGCCGTAAAAACTCTTCAGTTCCTTTACGCGTTTCTGTGCCCTTTCGTAGGCTTTATCCGAAGTATCCGTTTTAATACTGATTTCATTAGGCTTACTGACCAGCACCGGAAGTTTTACTTTAAAATAGTCTTCTGATTTTTCAATGAATACATTCCTTTTCGTCAGCAGTGAATAGCGCTGGACAATATTGGCCAGGCCGATTCCGGAACTTTCCTTGATCTGCTCCCGGACCTGAAGGTTGTTTTCAATGCAGAGGGTATCATTTTCAGAAAATATTTTAATGATGAGCGGCCTTGATGAGGTGGCAAAATTATGCTTGATGCAGTTTTCCAGCAACAGCTGTAAAGAAAGCGGAACGACAAACCTGCGGTAATCCTCTTTCCTTACCTCAAAGATAAAATCTACGCTGTCTTCAAACCTGGTTTTCAGCAGGTCACAATAAGTCCTGGCAAATTCAATCTCGTCTTCCACCGTCACCAGTTCCTTATCTTTCTGCTCCAGGACATACCTGTAAATCTTTGACATTGAGGCTGTAAACTTCTGGGCCTGGTTTGGGTTTTCGTCGATCAGGGAACTCAAAACATTCAGGGAATTGAACAGGAAATGCGGATCCAGCTGATTCTTTAAGCTTTCAAACTGGGCATTAGCGGATTTGGCAATGAGCTTCTGTTCTACGACTTCCTTGCGGGAAGACTTTTTCAGTTCTTCCATAAACCCTTTGGCGTGCAGGAACGCTGAAATCAGCAGGGCAATATTAATCGTAAACCAATTGATAAAGCTATACTTTCCCGAAAAATATTCTTCGGTAGTCGCAGCCTTCTGAAAAACGACAAAATTCATGTAGTTGCAGAAGTACACCATTATGGTATTTGCGATGAGAATGGACACAATGCTGATCATGGCTCTCTTGGTAGTGGCCTCAGACCACGGAAACCTTTTGTTCAGGAAATCGTTGATATAGCTGTTTCCCATGGCTAACACAAAAGAGTACATAAAACATACAATAACGGTAAGCAGGAAATTACTCAGCGTCTTCTCATCTGTAAACCCGAAGAAAAAAATCATGGATGTTGCCAGTGATATCCAGCATAAAGTAATAAGGTTCCTGCGTTTCATAAATGGTTTTCCTGGTTCAAAATTAATCTATTAGAATATTTACGCCAATTATTTTCTCCCGAACAGTCGTTTTTGAAGACTGAACGGTATAAAAAAACCTTCCTTAACGGAAGGTTAGTTGGATATCGTACTCAATTATTTAGCCTGGCTTACGAAATATTCCGCTTCAGATTTCCCCCAGTTAGGATCCAATGCTGTTTTCGGAGTATAGGACTTGAACTTGTTCAAAGCATCTTTAAACATTTCCATTCCCTTTACTTTGCTTCCTCCGTACTGTTCCGGCATAAAATAAACATCTTCAGCTTTGATCAGCGCGATTCTCGGATTATTCGGATCCAGCTTTTCAGCCTTTTTAAGTTCTTCAGTCGCTTTTGCCCCATCAGTCATATATCTTTGCTGAGGGTTAACCATCATCTTTAAGGAGTAAGCCATTTTGCTCAACAAATGGAGTTCAGCATTATCGGTAGGCGCTACATGGGAAGCTGCCCCAATGTATTTCTCTGCCTGGCCTGCGATGAAATCAAGATCCTGGGTTTTGCCCTGCTGCATCAGCACCCTTCCTTTCTGGATGTTCGCCAGCGCCGCATAGTAAAACGGAAGCCAGTTGTTTTCATCTTTTCCTGCAATCCTATGGAAATCATTGGCAAGAGCCTGGAAATCTTCCGCTGTTTTGGCCGTTTCTATCTTGGCCACTTTTTCAGTCATTACTTTTTCATAATCGGTCTGTGCAAAGGCTGTTAAGCTTACAAAAGCCAGCGCAAAACTCAATAAATATTTCTTCATTTTTTCAATTTTTTTAAGGTTACTGTATAATTATTCAAAGATATATATTTAATTTATATAATAAAATCATTACCTCTACTGATTCTTCATCATTTACAAATTATTATTAATGGCATCCTCCGTTTTATCTACCCCGAAGCTGATGAAGGCTCCCACAAAGACAAAAGTATTGGAAGGCGGAACAACGGCAGAGCTCCTGGATCCGTCACCGGAAAAGTTATATCCGTACATATTCTTCGTCCCTAATACATTGGAAATGCTCAACACAAATATAGTAAATGCTTTTGCATCCTTTTTCCCAAGGTTCGGCAGGTAGTTGAAGCTCAGGTTCAGGGAACTGTAATCCTTCAATCTTCCTTCATTCCGGATGATGTTGCTGTTCTGCTGGCTGACGATGTCATAATACGGCCTTCCTTTAGCATATGTATAAGACAGGTTGGCCCCCAGTTTCCACTCCGTAATAAACCTTTTGGCTACCACAGAGAGTGTGTGTTCCGCAGCAAAATTGGGTTTCAGGCTTACCGGATAATTCATAAAATCCCTTTTGGAATCCAGATAGGAATAGCTGATCCAGTAATCGATATTTTTGAAGGTCTTCTTATCCCGCCAGAAAAATTCTGCCCCTTTGGCGTAGCCATAACCGTCATTATTAAGGGCTGTCTGGATCTGCTGGTTCTGGGTTTCACCGGGGTTTAGAATAAAGGTTTTGATCAGCTGGTCATATTTCTTGTAAAATGCTTCCAGTCTCAGGCTCCTCCCCTCTGATGCCCGCTGGACCTGGAAAATATAATGCTGTGACTGCTGGAATCCGAGGTTGGCAGGTGCATTGATATACCTGCTTTCAGGGTTCTGGTAGAAAAGTCCGTAGGCAACGGAACTCGTCCAGTTCTTATCCAGTCGGTAAGCAAGCGCAAGCCTGGGTGCGATATTACTTTTATCCAGAAAGGATGAATGCTCTGCCCGTACGCCTATTTTTGCAGACAGCTGGTTGCTGAATCCCAGATCTGATTCCACAAATGCAGAAGAGATCAGGTCATTGTATTTTTTATTCACCTGCTGGAAATGAAGCTGTTCATCTGAGTTGTTGAATTCAAATCCGCCCCTCAGTGCGCTGATCCTGTTGATTTTCCTTTCCAGGACCGCTTTGAGGTTGATGTAATTCCCATCGGTCAGCAATTGGGTCCGGGCAGATTCCCGGCCTGCATTCTCCGTTGAAAAGTTAAGGTCTGAACGGTTGTAGGAATACGAGCTTCCTATGTGCAGCAGGTACTTCCCGAATTTTTGCCTGAAAGAAAGGTTATGATAAGTATTTGCCCCTTTCAGCCGTATCAGCGCAGCATCGTACTGCGGCTCGAGGCTTTCGGTCTTTACTGCCATCCTGTTCATATCATACTTTCCATAATATTTAAAAAATCCGCCGGATTTTGTTCTGATCCTGAAATTCAGGTCTCCATTCATGCTGCGCGGAGATTGTATAAAGTCCGTATTGAAATGCAGTACATTCTGCATCAGCTCCAGGTTGGAATAGCCTGCTGTAGCTCCATAAGAATAATTCTTATTCTTACTTAAACGCTGGAAGCCTGCATCAATGAATATCGGTGAAACTCCGATATCATAAGAGCTTTCATTCGGCAGGCCAACGCTTTCCAGCATCAGTGCCCCGGAAAGAGCCTGTCCGTACAATGCTGAATAACCACCGCTGGAAAATATATTCCCTTTGAACAGAGACGTGTTGAAACGATCTCTTCCTGCAATGCCCGGTACGGAGTTGGAAAAATAGTTGTTGATGAGGCTTCCGTCCATAAATATTTTGGATTCGGCTCCGGTTCCGCCGCGGATGAAAAGGCCTTCGGACTCCCCTACTTTCTGTACCCCGGGAAGATAGGTTAAAGCTGAGGAAATCTGCCCGTCTGCTCCTGCGGTAGTATAGATATCGATGGGCGTCAGCAGAGCGGTAGCCCGTTTTTTATCGCTTGCTTCAATAGATCCTGCGGATACCACTACGGCATCTATTTCATTGATCTGCTCCTTCAGTTCTGCATTTACCGTGATCGCCTGGTCCTGGATCATCACCGGTTTCTCTACATCATCGTATTTGGGATGGGTAAAGGTGATGACCCGGCTGCCTTTTTCATTGGTTTCAAAGGTAAAGTTTCCTTCAGCATCAGTAGTCGCACCGTCATACGTATTTTTTAATGTAATATTCACATCTGCAACACCTTTGCTTTTATAGGTTACTCTACCGGATACTTTTGTCTGGGCAAGGCTCAGCATAGAGCATAAGAAAGAGATCAGAAATAATAGTTTTGTTTTCATACCTGTTGATTACGGTTCAAAAGTAAGGTGAAATTTAAATGCAGATAAATTTTTGTTCCTGAACGGTCATTTTTCGAACCTGAACGGTTAATTTTATTTTTAGTACAGAAGAAATACCGGTTTTTACGGGAAAATTAAAGGGTACATCCAATTTGTAGACTAAAATACCCCTCCATAGGAGCGGTATTTTTAGCTAACGATGAATGAGATCAGCGGTTATTGAATCGGGATGCAGAAATCAACGGTCATCTTTTCTTCGGGATGCTCCCGGAAATTCGTATGGTAGATTTCAAAAGGAAATGCTTTTCTTATCAAATAGTTATGCTCCTTCATCCATAAAAACAGGGAAACCCAGCACTGTTCAAAATCATCCAGGGTAACTTCACCGCTTCCGATGATGAACTTTCCGGCTTCAACGGTCTCAGGAAAGACTTCCCCTTCCTGTTTCTGCAAGGGTTCATCCAGAAGCATACAGGCATGGATCCTGACTTTATCCGGTGGGGTCACCTTAAAGCTGTCATGGTATACGGAAAGCATTTTCACCTGATCTCGGGGAAACAGGTTTTTGCTTCTTGCCCAGTTTATCAGAGTGCTGAAAGAAGATTCAACATGGGCAATACCCAGGCTCATAACGGCCGCCAGATGCATTTCCGGAAGATGGTGTACTTCGATTTTTAAATTCATATTCATCCAGTTTAAAAGGTTTTCTGTATTGCAAATGTACTGGCTGAAAATGGCATCCCTCTGTCCTTTCTTGCTTTCCTGAATAGCAATCCTGTGAAAGTTTTCCGGAGCTGCCCTGCGGAATCCCGAAGGGGAAGTCCCGTAATATTTTTTAAAGGCTTTATTAAAAGCGGAATGACTGGAAAAGCCTGACTGATGATAAACATCCGTAATACTCATCTCTTTTCTCATTGCCAGATAAAGAGCCCCTTTTTCAGCCCGTCTTCTGGCTATATAGTTCTGCAGGGTTTCTCCTGTGACCAGCCGGAAAATCCTGTGAAAATGAAATGGAGAATAGGCGCCGGCCCCTGAAACGTTTTCCAGTGAAAGGTCCGAATCCAGATGGTCTTCTATGTACCGGATGGCTTTTATGATGCTCTGTTTATGCATATACAATTCTGGTCATTTATTGCAAAATTAATAACCCGGAACGAAAATAACTGGTCCTTTTTTGCTAATGATGGATTTATGGAAAAATTCAGGCAGCGGCCAGAAAAACATGACCTGGTTATGCCTTTTTTGGAAAATCTTTCTTTACATTTATATTGTAATCACTAAATCATAGTATAATGAACCTTAAAACATTAACATTATTAGCCGGAAGCGCTTTATTTGCAGTTTCCTGCGGAACCAGCCACACCTATCAGGTGATGTCTAAAAGCAATACCCAGACCGGCGGAACGGCAAAATTCACTCAAAAAGGGAATGAGGTCATTATGAAGCTGGATGTAACCAACCTTACACCGGGCATCCATGCCGTACACATCCATGAAAAGGGAGACTGCTCAGCTCCTGACGGAACTTCAGCAGGAGGGCACTGGAATCCTGCCAAGGACGACCACGGAAAATGGGGTGCGGAACACTTCCATATGGGTGATATAGGAAACCTTACGGCAGATCAGAGCGGCACTGCCACACTGACGTTCAAAACGGATAAGTGGTGTCTGGGATGCGAGGATGCTTCCAAGAATATTATGGGGAAAGGCATTATCATCCATGCAGATAAGGATGATTTCCATACCCAGCCCACCGGAAATGCAGGCGGAAGAGTGGGCTGTGTGGAGATCAGATAAATTGAATAAGCATAAAAAAACCACTAAATTTTATTAGTGGTTTTTTATTTATTAAGCTTTAGCATTCATATCAGCTATGATATTCATTGCTTCCTGCAAATAAAGGTCTTTTTTAAGGTTTTTAATCCACAGTTCAGATTTCTTTTTGAACGCTTCATCTTTTTTCTCCCGTTCAATTTCATTTTGGTACATCATAAACTGAAGTCCGTTCTCAAATTTAGTCAGCGACTTGAATTTTTCAATCTGCGCCTTTCTCTGCTTCATCAGCTCATTGAATTTATTGATGTTAAGCGTAATCGTTTCTTCCTTATCCAGTTTTTCCCTCCATTGAGCAGATTCCAGCAATAGCTGGTAGTTGGTATTCTTAGCCATTCTATCGGCACTGGCTTTTTCCAGGGCTTTGATATCAAAATAATTCAGTTTCTCGAAGCTGGTTCCCGGAATTTTATCCCAGGCAAGGGCATAATCATCAAACCTTTCCCCGATTTCCGCATAGGTAAAGAAGTCTTTCATCTGGATATCGGATACAATCCCTTTTCTCTGAGTAGATTCTCCGGTAATCCTGTAGAATTTCTGGATTGTCAGTTTTAAAGATCCGAAATCATCTTCCGTATTCAGGAACCTGTTCAGGTCTACGAAAGACTGTACGGTCCCTTTTCCAAAAGACTGCGGCGATCCTACGATAATCGCTCTTCCGTAATCCTGCATGACTCCGGCAAGGATTTCTGAAGCGGAAGCGGAAAGTTCATTCTGCATGATCACTAAAGGACCAGTCCAGATCGGCGTTTCATTCTTATTCTTAAGGGTCTGGATTTTACCGTTACTGTCTTTTACCTGTACGTAAGGCCCTGACTTCATGAAAAGTCCCATAATATCTCCTACTTCGGTAAGCGAGCCGCCTCCGTTGTTTCTCAGATCCAGAATAATCCCCTGGATGTTCTGGGCTTTAAGCTTAATGATTTCATTTTTAATGTCATCAGAAGCATTTCTTCCCTTTTCATTTTCAAAATCCGCATTGAAGCTAGGCAGGTTGATAAATCCGTATTTTTTACCGTTCGGTGTATTCACCACAATACTTCTGGCGAAGGTATCTTCAATGGCTACTTCCTCCCGGATCATGGTAACATCTTTTATCGTCCCGTCTTTCTTCTGTACGGTAAGCGTTACAGGAGTTCCTTTTTCACCTCGGATCAGCCTTACTGCTTCATCGGACAGCATTCCTACAACGTTTACTGGGTCTTCTTTAGGTTTGGATTTCACTTTCAGGATTTTATCTCCTTCTGAAAGCTGCTTGGATTTCCAGGCTGGGGCCCCGATGGTAAGCGCACCCAGATACAGGTATCCTTTTTTCTCCTGAATGATCGCTCCGATCCCGATTACCTTTCCTGTAAAGCTGGTATCGAAATCTTCTTTGTCTTTTGGTGAATAATAATTGGTATGCGGATCAAATACTTCAGTGTAAGCATTCATATATACCGTAAACCAATCCATCTTCTTTCTTTTCTTGAATCTGGTAAAGGTTTCTTTCACCAGGTCTTTTACCTCATCGGTCGCTTTTTTGATCTTCTCGTCCGGAGTAAGGATCTTAAGCTTAATGGTATCTTTAAGCTTGTACTGCTGCACGGAATCTTTCTTCTCTTTCTGAGCTTCTTCCTTGCTGTTCATGGATTCTATCTCCTGCAGGATATTGTACTTGATGAATTTTTTCCATTCATTATACTGTTCCTGCTTATTAGAAGGTACTTTCTTCAGTTTCGGCTCCAGCGTCAGGGTTTCGTCTTCATTCAGATTGATCGGCTTGCTGAAAATATCCTGGGTTACCTTATCAATTTCATCTACTCTCTGATAAAGCCTGTCTACCGTAAGCTTGTAAAAGGTAAGATCACCGGTATTCAGGTAATCGTCCAGCTTGGTTTCATGCTTGGCAAATTCATCCATATCCGACTGTAGGAAATATCTTTTGGCTGGATCTATCATTTCAAAATACTGCTTATACACATCTCTTGCATAAGCATCATTGATAGGTTTCGGACTGTAGTGTAAATAGGAAAGGGTATTTTTTACGCTCACCATGATTGTCTGCATTTTTTCATCATCATTTTTAGGCGAGTTGAAGCAAAACATTAGACTGGTTAAAGGAATGAGGAGTAAAAATTTATTCAGCTTAAAATTTTTCCACATAGAAGGTCATGTATTTTTATTAATTAAAAGTATAGTAATTGGTAGCAATAATTGAATTACTGTTACAAACGATCAAATTTAATACCTTATTTACAAATATCGGGCAGTTTTGATTTTTTTTGTCACAATTGGTTATTTTCTGCATCCATAATGAAGTTTCTGAAAAATAAATTCTGCTTACCCTGCAATAACAGTCCTTGATGAGCCTTCACATTTAAGAAAATTTAACGGCAAAATACCTTATGGCATCAAAACTTTTAGTTACTTTTGAAGTGAGGATGCCGTTCGTTGTTTCTCTCCGGACAGGCACCATTCTATTTTTTTAAAATCAATCTTTATATGGAAAAACCACTAATTCTGGTTACAAATGATGACGGCATTACAGCACCGGGCATCAGAAATCTTGTGAGTTTTATGAACGAAATCGGTGATGTGATCGTAGTCGCTCCCAATTCGCCACAGAGCGGAAAAGGCCATGCGATCACCATCAATTCTACGCTGAGCTATGAGGAGGTTCACCTGGATGGTCCGCAAAAAGACTTTTCATGCAGCGGAACTCCTGTAGACTGTGTAAAAATGGCTTTGGATAAAATCCTGCCGAGAAGACCGGATATCGTCGTTTCCGGGATCAACCACGGAGCCAACTCCTCTATCAATGTCATCTATTCCGGGACGATGTCTGCGGCTGTGGAAGGCGGTGTGGAAGGACTTCCTTCCATTGGATTCTCTCTGCTGGATTTCAGCTGGGAAGCCGATTTTACTCAGGCGAAGGAATATATACAGAATATTGTAAAAAGGGTTCTTGAGCAGCCTATGCCGAAAGGAATTGTCCTGAATGTCAATATTCCCAAACTTTCCAAAGAGGAGATCAAAGGCGTTAAGGTATGCAAGCAGGCCCATGCCAAATGGGAAGAAAGCTTTGATGAAAGGATCAACCCACACGGTAAAAAATACTACTGGCTTACCGGATATTTTAACAATATGGATGAATCTGAAGATGCCGACGAAACAGCATTGGCTAATGGCTATATTTCTATTGTTCCGGTGAAATTCGACCTAACTGCGTATGAATATATGAATACATTGAGTGAAATAATGAAATTTGATCATGTACAGTAAATTAGACAGTCCTGTCTATCATGCTCTTAATGAATTCCATGAAAAGTTTTGCTTACACTTCGGGGATACCCAATTCTATACCCCTGAAGTAGCCGCCTTTGGCGGTTCGGCACATGTTTCAGGAGAGAAAGACATCACAGCTTATGCAAAATCCTGTGATGACTTTCTCATCTTCGGGGCAAAACCCAAGACAGAGCAAGACCTTTCCCGTCTGGTCTGTGACCAGTATGTCCTGGAAAAGACCATAGCGCTTGATTACACGGAAAAAATCATTCAGCTTAAGGAAAAAGATTACGAAGAGCTTTTTGCTTTCATTGCGAAGTTTTACCCATATTATTTTAAAAACAGGACGCCTGAACTAGGAAGGTATTTTGGCATTTTCAATGAGGGTAAGCTGGTTGCCGTTACCGGTGAAAGGATGCAGATGAATGACATGACGGAAGTGAGCGCCGTAATCACCGATACCGATTATCTTGGTCAGGGATATGCCAAGCAGCTTGTAGCCCATGTTTCAGGAAAAATACAGGAAGATAACAAAACACCTTTCCTGCATGTTGCCGAAAGCAATGCAGGCGCCATAAAGCTTTATGAAAAGCTTGGGTTCAGACACCGCGGTAAAATAGAAGTCTGGGGTATTAAAAGATAATTAATACAATTCCTTTCCTTCCTATCCTTCATGGAAAGAATTTCCGGACGGTTACACGAGTAATTACCCCAAAACCTTCAGAATAATACTTTATCTTCTTTTCTGAGTTCTTCCAGGTATTTGATTTTATCATCCCTGTAAAAGAGATTCATTGTTTCAAAAGGGATCAGTTTCAGGTCTTTATTCACGATATGGACGCAGGATTTCTTTACGGCCCGCACGTCAAAATCATGGGCATCCATGAAATTCATAATGATGATCCTGAACAGGTTGTCATAATCAAGATCGGGAGCACAAACTTCCGGCAGGCAGCATAGCAGCTGGTTGACTTTGGGCTGTACCTTATCCACTGAAATTCCGGTACTGAAAATATCCAGCAGCTGCATCTGCAGTCCGGTATCCTGTTCGTACACAATGGTATTACGGGTTTCGTTATTCAGCAAATCCGCAGGATTAATATACCGGGTCAGCGGAATGGTTTCCCCTTCCAGTTTCAGGATATACCCCATCGCCAATGCATCCGGGTTACATGGTACCGGAATGATATCATCGCTGTTAAGCAATGGGAACTGGTTTAAAATTTCCTGCCGGACTTCGGTAAGCGTTATTTTCTCATG
Organism: uncultured Chryseobacterium sp.; assembly: GCA_913775525.1. Lineage (GTDB taxonomy): Bacteria > Bacteroidota > Bacteroidia > Flavobacteriales > Weeksellaceae > Chryseobacterium. The sequence goes on along the minus strand of CAJYLH010000042.1, from coordinate 2,481 downwards.
TGATGAATCTGCCCTGTTCCTTCCGGCAATCTCTACCGGCTGGAAGGTGATGCCGCGTACACATTTCTGCTTGAGGGCAAACTCGATGATCTTTCCGATCTCGTCAATATTTTTGTCTTTCTGAAGCACAACGACCAATGTAGTGGAAAGATTCAGATCATTCAGTTTTTCCAAGGCTCTCATCCTGACATCCGTAAGGTCTTTCCCTCTGAAATCCTGCAATACATCAGGTTTAAAGGAATCAAACTGCAGGTAGATTTCAAATTCCGGGGCATAGGTAGCCAGCTTTTCTGCAAAACCTGGGTCGTTGGCAATCCTGATTCCGTTGGTGTTCAGCATCAGGTGCTTGATCGGCTTGGATTTCGCAATGTCCATGATCCTGAAAAATTCAGGATGTATCGTAGGCTCTCCCCCGCTGATCTGCACTACATCCGGTTCGCCTTCATTCTTCACGATCACATCAAACATGGCTTCAATCTCTTCCAGGCTGCGGTGGCTGCCATAATGAGGCGATGACATGGCATAACAGGTTGGACAGGTCAAATTGCAGCGGTCCGTTACTTCAACAATAGAAAGACAACTGTGCTGTTCGTGGTCTACACAAAGGCCGCAGTCGTACGGGCATCCGTATTCTACATCTGTCCCGAAATGCAGCGGCATTTCCGAGGCTTTATTATAATTCCTGATGTTCTTATAATAGTGGACATCAGAAGCAATTTTAGTTTTGAAAAAACCGTGATCCGGACATCTTTTCGTCATGAAAACACTGTCTTCCTCAATGATGATCTTGGCGCCTACCCTTTTCAGGCATTCGGGGCAAAGGCTGATGGTATAATCGTAATAGGTATAATTTCTTACCGGCATAATAATGAAATGGTATAATAATTTAACAGTTAAATACCTGTATTTAATATTTTAAAATCCGCCGCCGCAGATGTAGCCGCTGATCAGACCGAAAATAAGCATGCAGATCAGCATGGTCTGTATAAACTGTTTTTTTGAAAAAGTTTTATTATTTCCTGATTCGTAAATAAGCTTAACAATCAGGGTGATAATGACTGATACCACCAAGGCGACTAAAAGGATGATCAGAATGATGATCAGTAAAAATCCTCCTAAACCAAAGTTGTTAACTTCCAGAAGCGTCAGCGTTTTCATAAATTGGATATTTGATGTGAATGTACGGATTTTGTATCTTTTATTTTAAAAATATAATATGCAATCACACCCAGGCACACCAGCTGGATCGTTCCCAGGCTCCACAGAAGCTCTACTCTCGGCTTAATAAAATCCAGGCAGAACCTGAACATGAAATAAGCCATCATAAACACCTGAAAAACAAATCCGGAAGCATGTTTCCTGCTGTTCTGAATTTTCTTCAGGAAAATCCAGAGCACAATTAAAAATGCAATTTCATATAAGGCCACCGGATGCCTCAGGTATTGGTCTCCCAAATGCATACCGAAAATAAATCGGGTCGGGATTCCATAGGTTTCTTCATAGATCCCGGTCAGGAAACAGCCGATCCTACCAATGATCATCGCCAGCATCAGGGGAAACACAATCAAGTCGCCCGTGCTATCCCTGTGACCGACCATTTTTTTAGCCAGCTCGACCCCGACCAGCCCGAAGGCTAATCCTCCTACAATGGTATTATTAGACCAGAACCGGGCCAGGCTGAACTTTTCAGAAAACAGCGTGAAGGGATTCTCCAGGTTTCCGATCAGCTTTGATCCGATCAATGCCCCTGCCGTAGCACCGATCAGTACAGCAGCAGAAGTATTGAAAGACAATTTTTCCGGCGACTTCCTTTTAAGATAGAAATAATACCGCATGCCTACAAACATACCCATTGCTTCAAATAGGGGATGCGCCAGGATGCTTTTACCGAATATGTGAAAGGTGACAGGAAAATCCATGATACCAAAAATAAGATTTCAGAATTAAATAAATACCTGTTTATCATTTTATTTCTGACATTTGAACCCTGCTCCCGCAATCATATTCCTTTTTTTGAAACCAAGCCGCCATGCAAACTCGAAATCATATACTGAATTTAGTATCAACCTGTACAATTAAAAATTATAATATGCTATTAATGAATAATTAACATATAAAGAGGTACTGATATATAGTTAATCAATAATTAATCTTACTTTTGCACGGAGAATTTTCATTAAAAGTCTGAAAATTGTGAAATAAAAGAATTATATATGAAGAGACATCTACTCACTGCAAGTATTTCATTGCTTTCTATTCATGCTTATTCCCAGGTAGGGATTAATAATCAGAATCCTAAGGCTACACTTGACATTACGGCCAAAACCACAGATGGCAGCAAACCGGAAGGAATTCTTGTACCAAAGCTGACCGGAGATCAGATCAAAGCCGGGAATGCACAATATGGCTCAGACCAGAAAGGGACTATCCTTTATGCTACAGCGGCCGTTACCACATCAGACAGCAAAACAGCTAATATTA
>CAJYLH010000041.1 GCA_913775525.1 uncultured Chryseobacterium sp. | reverse complement strand
TTGTATCTTTGCTCAGTACTTTGTACAAGGGATGGGATTTTTTTTGGTTTAGCGACACAAATTTCCTAATCCCTTTTTTTATTTCAAAATGTCAACAGCTTTTTATCAAAAGTCAAGACGACTTCATTATGTAGAAAATAATAGTCAAACGAATCGTTGTAAATATTAAAATCCCTGGATGCCGCACGTGGCAGTAAGGATTTAGAAAGTAAAAAATAGATTTAAGTTGTTAATACGATGTCAGTAAGCTGCTCGCACCAAAAAAAGCACTATATAAGCAATGGCTAAAGAAAAACGAATAGTAGAATTATTAATTTTATACCTGTTGTTTTGTCCGGTATTCATGTGGTCACAATCTAAATGTATATCGATGACAGTGAAAGAAAAAGATAATGACAGGATGAAAATCAACTTTAAGAATAGCTGTAAAGAAACTTTTCTTATCTATAAGTATGATCTGACAGAGCAAAACAGCCTTAACAAAGCATATGAGATAGACAGCATAACATTATCAGTAAAAGGAAAATATACGGTTAAAAACGTGACTTATGGAATCAGTGACTATTCTGCACCTCATTTTAATGCCGTAAAAGATGATTTTTTTGCTATTCAACCTGGTGAAACACTGGAAGCCAGTATTCCGGTAACCATTTTTTTCGAAAAGGACAGGGAGAAATATAAAAACCTTAAACATTATTACTTAATAAAAGATGCTTACCATAAAAGCATGGTCAGTTTTAGATTGGTTTATAATGGTAGAGTATTAAAAGAAAATATATTAAATTCAGATGGGTTTAATATTTATGATGGTAGAGTTACATCAGATCCTATTGAATTATATTTGAAATAGTTAATTAAAAACTTTACTGCATGCTATTCCAATATAAAAATTAGCAGAGGGTAAAAGAGATTGGATAGATGATGGTCTATATCAGGAGGCTTCAACGTTAAGATTTCTAGGTAGAAAACAAATCATTATGGAACTTCAGAAAATATAATTTAATTTCATAAACAGCCTCTGCAACAGTACGGATATTTATTTTATTTTTTAAATCCTACAACATCCTCCTCTCCCGATAACTTCCCGGCGTCACACCCACCCATTGCTTAAACACCCGCGTAAAATAATTTGCATCGGAGAAGCCGGTCTTGAAAGCCGTTTCTTTGATGCTGTTCTGGGTGGCCAGGAGTTCTTTGGCGCGATTGATGCGTTCCTGTAAAATAAAATCATTGGGGGAAATGCCCAGCTCTTCTTTGAACAGCTTGAAGAAATTGGATTTGCTGACGTAAACAAATTCAGCAATCTTTTCTATAGTCAGCTTCTGATGGAGGTTTTTGCGGATATAATCCACAGCGAAGCTGATGCGGGATTTGTTCCGTGAAATGTTCTTTTCCACCATGCTTCGGGCCTGGGTCTGCATCAGCCGGATCAGCAGTTCCTTGAGGGCGAAATCGGCCATGATATCCTTTTGAGCATTATCGTCCATAGCGATGCGCATGATGTTATTGGTGGCAGAGGCGAGGGACGGGTTGTTGAACAGGAAATATTCATCCAGCTGCATGTTCCACTGCGAGGTTTCGTCGATTTTGGGAAGATGGTAATTCAGGTGCTGAAGGGAATCCTCGATAAAATCGGGATTCAGGCTCAGGGAAATACATTGGGACGGGGTTTCGTCTGCTTCGGGAAAATCAATGACCATGGTTTCGCCGGGAGCCACAAGGATGCTTTCGCCGGGAAAATAATCAAAATACCCTGTTTTGTCTTCCAGTTTCATATGTTTCTTGCCGCGGAGCATGGCGGTAAAAGCGATATTATCAAAGTGCAGTTTTACGCCGTAAGCCGCCCGGTGGGTTTCATAGATGCTGAATTCGCAGTTCTTAAGGTTGAATGTTGTCCGGTGTTCAACGAGGGTGGATAACTGCTTTTCTGCTTTCAATGCTGGGCTGTTGAGTAAAACCTTATTGGAATTCATAAGTGAAACATTTTGATGGGTATATTAACCCAAATATAAACAATTTTAACACAGGAGTTTTGTTAATGAAATAATAAAATTGGGGTATGTGATACGATTATGAAGTTTTTCTGTACGATTGTGCTATCTGTTTTTTTGCGAGATGTGTAATTTGGTAATAGTATAAAATTAAAATTCAAATAACACAGTTATGAGCACTACGACAGAACAACAGTCCGGCACACTTTTACAGTGGCCTGAATTCAAAGGAAAATATGACAATTATATCAACGGACAATTTACGGCGCCGGTAAACGGGCAGTATTTTGATGTCGTTTCCCCAGTAGACGGGAAAGTATTTACGCAGGCGGCCCATTCTTCCAAAGAAGACCTCGAACTGGCAGTGAATGCTGCTGAAAAAGCTTTTCAGACCTGGAAAGATACTTCCTCTACGGAACGGAGCGTGATCCTGAACAAAATTGCTGACCGGATAGAGCAGAACCTGGAATACCTGGCTACCGTAGAAACCATTGATAATGGTAAGGCTGTGCGTGAAACGCTTGCTGCCGATATCCCACTGGCTATTGACCATTTCAGGTATTTTGCATCAGTGATCCGGGCAGAGGAAGGCTCGCATAACGAACTGGATAAAGATACCGTATCCCTAATCGTTCATGAACCGCTGGGCGTTATCGCGCAGATCATCCCGTGGAATTTCCCGATCCTGATGGCAGTATGGAAGCTGGCTCCGGCTCTCGCAGCAGGAAACTGCGTGGTACTGAAACCGGCAGAAAGTACACCCATTTCCATTTTGGTCCTTATGGAGCTTATCGGAGACTTATTACCGGCGGGTGTCGTTAATATCGTTAATGGTTTCGGAGCGGAACTCGGAAGGGCGCTGGTCACCAATCCTAAAGTATCCAAAGCAGCATTTACAGGGTCTACCGCTACAGGAAGGCTGGTAATGCAGTATGCTACGGAAAATATCATTCCGGTAACCCTGGAATTAGGAGGGAAATCTCCGAACGTTTTCTTCAGTTCAGTAATGGCTGCTGACGACGAGTTTTTAGACAAAGCTGTTGAAGGGGCGGTATTATTTGCCCTGAACCAGGGGGAAATCTGTACCTGCCCGTCCAGGCTGCTTGTACAGGAGGATATTGCAGATGCCTTCATAGAAAAAGTGATCGAAAGGGTAAAAGCCATCAAAGTAGGAAATCCTTTAGATAAAACCGTTATGATGGGTGCACAGGCTTCACAGATCCAGAAAGATAAGATCCTTTCATACATCAAGCTTGGAAAAGAAGAAGGAGCGGAAGTACTGACCGGAGGAGACGTCAACCATGTAGGAGACGGACTGGAAAACGGGTATTACATCCAGCCGACCATTTTTAAAGGGAATAACAGGATGAGGATCTTCCAGGAGGAAATCTTCGGGCCGGTATTGGCATTCACGACCTTTAAAGATGAAGAGGAAGCCATTAAAATTGCCAATGATACCATTTATGGTTTAGGCGCAGGAGTCTGGACAAGGGATGCACACCAGTTGTATAACATTCCGAGAAAGATCCAGGCGGGAAGGGTTTGGGTAAACCAGTACCATTCCTATCCGGCAGGAGCACCGTTCGGAGGATATAAACAATCGGGAATCGGCAGGGAGAACCATAAAATGATGCTGGATCATTACCGTCAGACCAAAAATATGCTGATTTCGTACAACAAGAACAAATTAGGTTTCTTTTAATTTTTAATAATTGATGGCGTGTCCGTCTTCACCGTTTTGCAACGGTGAAGGCGGCCGGGCTATCTAGGGCTGCACTTCGTTTCGGTGCTCCGCTTCGCTGCGCACCGGCTCGTTCCTCGCCGCCCTTCCTATCCCTCACGCAAAAGGACCACGATAATCTTAAGGGATACATATCGGATGGGAGCATCTGGTATCCTGAAAATCCGGCAAGTTTATTTTGCCGGATTTTTAAATCCTTTCGGTAATGAACATCTCACAGAATGCAATCCTCATTAAATGAGCCCGGATGGTTTTGCCCGGCATTTGCAGAGATTAACCATTGAGACTCTTAAGGACGAACAATAAAAACAAAATTATGCAGACTAAAATATCAAGGCTGTCCGCCACAGAAAAAGCATTGGAAGTTATCTGGGAACTTGAAAAAAAGTATGGGGAGCTGATGTTCTATCAGGCCGGCGGCTGTTGCGAAGGAACCCAGCCCCAGTGCTTTGAGAAAGGAGGGTTTTTTCCCAGGATGAACGATGCCATGATCGGAACGATTAACGGCCATGAATTCTGGATCGACCGCGATCTGTTCGAGTACTGGAAATATTCCCACTTCACCCTGGATGTTACCGATGGTTTCGGGCCGGGAGGCTTTTCCCTGGAAACCCCTTTAGGCAAAACATTCCGGGTAGAATACCGGCTCTTCACCTCTGAAGAATATGAAAACCTGGAACCGGTCAAAAGAAGTGAATAACCAATACAACACACTCAAAATCCAGAATCTAAAATTTAAAATCTATAATCTAAAATTTTCAAACCTCGACCTTCACAAACCTGTTCACAAACATCGCAGCCACCACCTGTCCCACGGCATTCAGAACCGTAGCTAACGGATCAACGAGCGTTCCGATAATAATCACGGCAGGAACAGCCTCCTGTGGCAGCTTGTAAACTGAAATCATCAGCATTTCCCCGATGTACCCGCCATTGGGAATTCCTCCGGCTACAATGCTTACAAAAACAGTAATCCCAAGGGCCAGCAATAAATTCGTAGGTTCAAAAAAATCCCGGCCGATAATCATAAACGCTACATAGATTTTAATGATCGAAGACATGGAAGATCCGTTTTTATGCAATGTAGTACCAATAGGAATCACAAGGTTTGAAATCGCATTGGGGATACCTATTTTTGCGGCAGCCTGGAGATTGGCAGGCATGGTAGCAAAGCTGCTGCAGGTACTCAAAGCTGTTAAAGTAGGATAGGCCGCGTTGCCCCAGAAATTCCTGATTCCGCTTTTGGGATCGGAAACAAAAGCATAGAGGGAAAAAAATACAAAGAAATAAACGATTCCTGCAATATAATACAGGCCGAGAGGTTTGGCGTAGAAACCGAACAGTTGCGGGCCTAAAGTCGCTACCTGATACGCAAAATAAGCACCCAGCCCGATGGGAGCCAGTTTCATAATGATCAGCAGCAGCTCTTTCATGACCTCATATCCCGAAGCCATAAACATCCTGAAGGCATGTCCCTGTTCACCGGACTTCCTGGCCGCAAAACCAGTGAGGAAAGCAAAGATCAGCAAGGCAAGCATATTTTTACGGGAAAAGAGTTCTGTAAACTCACCTACCGTAAAAAAACTGACGATCCGGTTCCCCCAGCTGTCTTCAGAAGCCGTTTCTGCAAGGGCTTCCGCACTTCCGCTGATTCCGGAAACCGGAAACAGGTAAACCGCACCGATGGTAAAAAGCGCCGCAATAATGATGAACAGCAGAAAAGTGAGGATCATGGTAAAAACTATTTTCCCGAATTCAGATTGCTGCTCAAGCGAAGCTATGGAATTGGCCACGGCAAAGAAGACGAGCGGAACGACACTTACAAAAAGAAGGTTCAGGAAAATATCACCCAGAGGTTTCAGGTAAGGTATAGTTCCCGGAGCAGCGATTCCGATGATGCTTCCCAATACGATACCGGACAACAACCAGAGAATGCCGGAATAATTCTTCAATACCTCTTTCATATACTGCTTTTAACCAAAGATAGCTTTATTTAACATTTTTATACATGATTTCAGCATCAAATTTGCTGATTTTTCAGAAAACACTGTTCTATGGCTTATATAGATTACTACAGCATTCTGGGCGTAGATAAGAACGCTACACAGGATGATATCAAAAAAGCGTACCGGAAACTGGCCCGGAAGCTTCATCCTGATCTCAATCCCGGGGATAAAGAAGCAGAGAGAAAATTCAAAGAACTCAATGAAGCCAATGAAGTGCTGAGCAATCCCGAAAACCGGGCCAAATATGATAAATATGGCGAGCACTGGAAACACGGAGAGGAATATGAAAAAGCACAGCAGCAACAGCAAAGGCAATATCAGGGTCAGGATTTCGGCGGAGGAGGATTCTCCGGTGCCGATTTTGGGGAAGGTGAAGATTTTTCCGACTTCTTTCAGAGCATGTTCGGCGGCGGTGGCGGTTTCGGAAGAAGCTCACGCGGAAGTGCTTCAGGAAAATTCAAAGGGCAGGATGTCCATGCTGAGCTGAACCTGAACCTGAGGGATGCTGCTGTTACCCATCCGCAAACTTTTGAAATCAACGGAAAGAAAGTAAGGATTACCATTCCTGCCGGGGTCTATGACGGTCAGCAGATCAAGCTGAAAGGACATGGCGGACCGGGAGTTAACGGCGGCCCTTCCGGGGATTTGTTTATAACCTTTAATATTCCTGCAGATCCTGATTTTGAAAGGGTAGGAGACAATCTGAAAACCAAGGTGAGCATTGATCTGTATACGGCAGTGCTTGGAGGAGAGGTTAACATAAAAACGCTTGAAGGCAGTGTCAACCTAAAAGTAAAACCCGGAACCCAGAATGGGACAACGGTACGTTTGAAAGGAAAAGGATTTCCGGTGTACAAAAAAGAAGGGCATTACGGGGACCTCCTGGTTACCTATGATGTAAAGATCCCGACCCAGCTTACCGATAAACAGAAAGAACTTTTTGAACAACTGAAAAATTCCTGAGCCATGACTGAAAGAATATCGAGGGAAGAACTCGTAAAAATATACAATATCGAAATTACATTTTTCAATGACCTTGTGGATAATGGCCTCCTCACCGTGAAGACGGAAAATGAAACAAGTTACCTTATGTACGAGGACCTGCCTGCATTTGAAAAATTTGCCAACTGGCATTATGACCTGGAAATTAACCTCCCCGGACTGGAGGTGATCCATGAAATGCTGAAAAAGCTTGAAGATATGAAACAGAAAAACCGTGAGCTGATGACCAAACTGGCCGCCATAGGCAGCCGGTATGAAGAAGGATAATCTCTGATTCATTAACCAGTAAGATCTTAAACTCATCAGAAAAGTAAGGATAATGCATCTTTAGCAGGTATTTAATCAGCTCATATCAACCCAATTGGTTAGCTTTGCAGGATAGATAATAGTATGAGTGAAGAAAAAGTGATTGCATTGAAAACAGAACGTTCGTATTTTGAAGAAATTTACTTCAGCGGAAATCAGGGAAGCTTGTTTTTCTCTTCAACAACCCGAGGGAAAACAGTAACGACCATGATCACCGCGCTGATTCTTTTGATCTTATTTCTGTTCAGGGATGAATTCAGTAAAGAGAAATCAGGGATTTTATATTTTGTCAGCTTTCTTTTTCTGTTGTGTGCCGTTTTTCTGTCCGTGAGCATCAATAAAGTATCAAGATGGAAAAAGCAGGTCAATGCTTACCTGAACACTCTGGACAGATGCAAAATATATGAAATCAGGATGGATGGGAATTTCTTTATCGTAAATATAGACGGCGAGAAGGAAACCAGTGAATGGAAAGAGTTTACGCATTTTGACATTCAGGAAAAATACATAGCGCTGGAGGGTAAATACAGTTATATGTTTCCCGCAGCAGCTATGAGTAACAGTGATTATCAGTACTTAAAAAAGGCCATTAAGAATTATATGGATAATAAATAAAAAACCAGGGCACATGGATTTGTGCCCTGGTTTTTTTATGGTTAGAAAAAAGCATGCTTAGTCAAGCCAGCCCATTTCTCTCATCCATTCATCGTTATATACTTTACCTACGTATCTTGAGCCGTGGTCATGGAGCAAAACAACAATGACATCATCTTTCGTGAACTGGTCTTTCATCTGTACCAGTGAAGCGATGGCGCTTCCGGCAGAGTAACCGCAGAAAATACCTTCTTCTTTAGCCAGTTTTCTTGCGTAAAGAGCACCATCTTTATCTGTTACCTTTTCAAAGTGGTCTATGATGGACATGTCGTAATTGTCAGGAATGATATCTTCCCCGATTCCTTCCGTGATGTAAGTATAGGCATGATCATAGTGAAGCTCACCGGTTTCATGATACTCTTTCAGGATAGAACCATAAGTATCCACACCGATAACTTTGATACCCGGATTTTTTTCCTTAAAAAACATTCCGCATCCTGTAATGGTACCTCCTGTTCCTGCACCTACCACAAAATGGGTCAGTTTGCCATCTGTCTGTTCCCAGATTTCAGGAGCGGTTGACTCATAATGAGCAGCTCTGTTGGATAAATTATCATATTGATTGACATACCATCCGTTTTCCGTTTCGGTAGCCAGTCTTTTGGAAACGGAATAATAGGAACGAGGATCGGTAGGTTTTACATCAGTAGGGCATACGATAACTTCAGCACCTACGGCACGCAGGATATCGCATTTTTCTTTGGATTGTTTTGAATTCGTTACAAAAATACATTTGTAGCCTTTGATGATGGCTGCAAGGGCAAGTCCCATTCCGGTATTTCCGGAAGTGCCTTCAATGATAGTCCCTCCCGGCTTCAGCCTGCCGTCTTTTTCGGCATCTTCGATCATTTTGACAGCCATTCTGTCTTTTACGGAATTTCCCGGATTGAAGGTTTCCACTTTGGCCAGAACCAGCGCGGGGAAATCTTCTCCCAGCACTTTATTCAGCTTTACCAGGGGCGTATTTCCTATCGTTTCAAGAATATTGTTAGCGTATTTCATAAATCGTTATATAAACGCCGCAAAGATACGGCTTTAAATTATAATGAAAAACCAAACAGGTACTGGAGATCAGTCAGAACTGTGATAACATCTTTGCAACCCATGCCCCAAAACCTCCTGCCAAAAGTCTATCATCTAAAGTCTGAAATCTGAAGTCTAGCATCTGCTATCTAAAATCTAACCCCTAATTATACTTAATCGCCTTCACCGGAGAAATCTTACTGATCAGATAACTCGGAATAATGAGGGCGAGGCCGGAAATAAGAAGGATTCCCAGGGAGATGGAAATGATGGCCACAGGATTAAGGTCTACAGGAACGGTACTGACATAATAATTTTCAGGATTCAGCCGGATAATGCCCAGGAATTTCTGAAGCAGCAACAATCCGATGCCAATCAGGTTTCCGCATAAAAGCCCTGGAACCATGATGATCAGCGTATAATTGATGAATGTAGCCCGGATCTGCGCATTGCTTGCACCCAGCGTTTTAAGAAGTCCGATGGAATTGGTGCGTTCAATAATCAGGATTAAAAGGACCATAATGATATTGATGACCACAACGATCAGCATAATGACGATGATCAGCGCAATATTGGTATCGAAAATACTGATCCAGTCGGTAATCTGAGGGTATTTTTCGGTTGCTTTTTCAGCATAATTCTTATAGCCGATCAGTTGTTCAACCTCCGGAAAAACAGCATCGATGTCGTTTACATTGTCAAGGAAAATGTCGATTCCGCCTGCTTCATTTGGTTTCATATCCTGGATTTTCCTGACCTGGTTGATGTCGCCAATCACGAACTGGTCATCAATCATTTTAATATCTGTCTTGTAAATGCCCACCACTTCAAATTTCCTGTAAACAGGTTTCTGATCTGTTTTTGAAAAGATGGTGACAATGCTGTCTTTGACTTTCAGGTGAAGGTCATTGGCCACTTTCTGCGAAATGGTAATGCCGTTGTTGTAGCCCTGTTCCGTTATTCTAGGAGTGGTTCCTGCGATGAGGAATTTTTTAAAACGCAGGCTGTCGAAATCTTTTCCGACTCCTTTAAAGATCACGCCGGCAAAATTATGTTCGTTGCGCATAATCCCTGTGACCATGGCATATTTCTGAACACTCTGCACATCCGGCAGTGCTTTGATTTTATTAAGCTCAAGGCCATTATTGTCCAGGACAGATGTATTGTAGGAAGAATTGGACCGCGTGGATTTTATGGTAATGTGGCCGCTGAAATCTGCCAGTCTTTCCTTTATGGCTTTTTTTGAGCCGAAACCCGTAGAAACCGTGATCAGGGAAACAATGATTCCGAGTGCCACGGAGAGCCTGCCGATAAAGATAATCACCCTCGAAAGGTTATTTTTGTTATCTTTGGAAAGTGCTATTTTTCTGGAGAAATATAAAGGAAAGCTCAAGTTTATGAATTTAGATTTCAAAATTAAAAATTTACTTTTTATTTGCCTAATTTTTTTAGGAGTATTCAACCAATGTTATTCTCAGGCTCAGAAGGAATCCGGCTTTGCGACAGGAGCCGACCAGCCGGAAAAATACATTCCCCTGCTCAGAAATAAGACGGTTGGTGTTGTGACCAATCAGACCGGGCTGATGCATGACAGAACTTATCTGGTAGATTTCCTGATTAAAAATAACATCCGTATCAAATCTATCTTCGCTCCTGAACATGGCTTCCGGGGAGATGCGGATGCCGGTGAGACCGTAAAGAACGGTACTGATGCCAAGACCGGGATTCCTGTTATTTCTCTGTACGGAAATAACAAAAAACCTACGCCTGAACAATTAAAAGGAATTGATATTGTCGTATTCGATATTCAGGATGTTGGCGTCAGGTTTTATACCTATATTTCAACGCTTACCTATCTTATGGAAGCTGCGGCTGAAAATAATGTTGAGGTCATGGTGCTGGACAGGCCCAATCCCCATGACGGATACACGGACGGACCTGTACTGAGACAGAAATGGTCCAGTTTTGTTGGTCTCCATGAAGTTCCGGTGGTATACGGGCTTACCATTGGTGAGTATGGGAAAATGGTGAATGGTGAAAAATGGCTGAAGAATGGCATTCAGGCTAAGTATACCCTGGTATCGATGAAAAACTACCATAAAAAACAGCGCTACGCTATTTCAGATAAGCCTTCTCCTAATCTTCCGAACGATAAGTCAATCAATCTTTATCCAAGCCTGTGCTTTTTTGAAGGTACCCAGGTTTCTGTGGGTAGGGGAACGTCTCTGCCTTTTCAGATTTACGGCTCTCCATGGACGAAAGGTTTGCCTTATTCATTCACTCCAAAACCAAATGCCGGAGCTAAAGACCCGTTCCTGAACGGTAAATTATGTTACGGAGAGAATCTTTCTGAGTATCCTGGAGACCTGCGTGCACTGAATCTGGAATGGGTGATCAAGGCATATCAACATTATAAAAATCCAGGACAGGATTTTTTCCTCAAAAACCTTTGGTTTGATAAGCTTGCGGGTACAGATGAACTGAGAAAACAGATCATTAAAGGGACATCAGTTTCGGATATTAAAAAATCCTGGCAGCCGGATCTTGAAAAGTTCGAAAAGATCAGAAGTAAGTATGTCGTATATCAGGACTAGTCAAAATTCTGAGGAGGCTGGTTATCATTCTTGCCCCTGTTATAGATGATAAGCCCTATAGATAAACCGATTACCCCTGCAAATGCCGTTAGAAGCGCTCTCTGTAACTTGTCAGGCAAATCATTCCCGATATAATTCATCAGGAAAAGGATGACAAAGGTAATGGCACAGATGATCAGGTGTTTTTGTCCGAATAGTTTCATATTATTTGAGTTTATAGGAAATCATTACGCCCCCCCTGTAAGGCAGAATTTCACCGCTTTTATTGAATTTCTGGGCAGAATCGTAGCGCCTTCCGGTGCTTCTTTCATACCCTTTGTAAAAATCCTGGGATGTCCCGGCCGTGGCGTAGATGTCAATATTCCATCGTTCTGAAAGGTTAAACTGGTACCCGGCTGTGATTCCGAAAATGACCGAATGTCCTCTCTGATACAGTTCTGAATTTTCATACTTTTCACCGGTTTCTTTATTTTCGTACACCCCGGCTTTCCAGTAATTCCACTTCTGCAGGACAAAAGCCGAAGTCGCTATATTAGCTCCGACATACCAGTGCCTGAAAGCTTCATCAAAATAATACCTCCCTTCTGCAGAAACAGAATAATACTGAAACTCATGCCCCGCAAATGATTTCCATGGAGAAATAAAAATATCTCCCTGTAAAGTATATTTCTTGCTGAGCTGGTATTCTACCCCTGCGTTAAGAACTCCTATTGGAATAAATAATGCATTTCCTTTGATGTAAAGGCTTTTGGATGACTCCTGTTCCTGAGCATGAATATTTCCTGATACCAACAGGGTTAAAGCTGCGGTTAATAAAGTATATTTCATCTGTGTTATTTTATCTGATTAAGTAAGTCTTCTGAAAGCGAGGCATCTTTGCCTGACTGGATGGCCATCTTCTTGGCCATTTCCGCATAGGTTTTGGCCATTTCCATATTTCCGGTTAAAAAATACAGTTTCGCAAGGATATAGGTGTTCTCAGATGTTTCTCCTCTCATAACGGATTTTTCCGCCCATTCTGCCGCCTTTTTCAGGGATGCAGTATTCTTCACATGTTCCGAAAATATCCATGCCGCTTTCAGCAGTTCATTCGGTTCAAAGGAATCTGAGTTTTTATAATATTCCAGGGCCGCCTTTTCATATTCAGGAAAATTGGCATTCTGCTCATAATACGCCAGCTTGGTCTGATTGAGCTTTAGGGTGGCGTCATACGTACCTACCAACGGCTCCGCTGCTTTCATAAAGTAAGCGCTGTTAATGGTTTTAGTCTTATCATCAATAGACTGTTCCACAATTTTGGCGAGCTTCAGCTGGTTATCAAACTGCTTATAGGTTTCTTCCGGAAGCTGTTGGATAATCTGTGCTTTCCTTGCTGTGAAAACCTTATAATTGTCATCTTCACTTGACTTCAGGAAAAAAAGAAGGTAGCCGATATCTTCTTTGGAAAGCTCATCGGTTGCTTTTTTATTTTCAAAATATCTTTCTGACGCTTTTTTGGCGAAATCAAAATCGGAACTGGAGTTCAGCTTCATGATGTTGATCAGGAATTCCGGGTCTTTTTCCCCTTTGGCAAACCTGTCCTTCAATGAACCTTTTTTATTGTTGGGTGAATTAACATCCTGAGCCATCGATAGGAACAGGCTTTCTTCCATATACCCGAAGTTTTGTGATACAAGCTCTCCGTCACCATTCAGGAAGAGATAAGTAGGGTAGGATCTCACTCCGAATTTGGCCGCAATTTCCCTTCCTTCTCCTTTTTCCATATCGAATCTCGCATTCACGAAATTGGTATTGAAATAGTCTCCGACAGGTTTTTTGGTAAATACATTTCTCTCCATCATCTTACAGGGGCCGCACCAGGATGCATAGGCATCGATAAAGATAATTTTATTTTCTTTCTTCGCTTTTGCAATAAGGTCTTTGAAAGGCACATCCTGAAACTGGATGGATTCCTGGGAAAATATCAATACCCCTATACACAGAAATAATCCGGAGATGATCTTCTTCATTGTTCCAAATAAATTAAAGGGCGAAGATAATTAATTTCCCTGTAAACCACTACCCGGTATTATGTTAATTATTGTTAGGGTTTTACGATGCCGGTATATTTAATATCGATAAGTCTATTCCCAATTAGAGTTCATTTTTCAGCTTTTTATGTTCTTTGCCCCATATTTCCAGCTCATCAAGGATTGGGATTAATTTTTTTCCTGTTGCGGTTAATCCATATTCGGTTCTAGGAGGAACTTCCGCGTACACTGTCTTGTAAATCAACAGCTCTGCTTCCATTTTTTTCAACTGCATGGTAAGCATCCGTTCACTGATATTCGGCATCCTGTTTTTGAGCTCGGAAAATCTGAGTGTACCTTGCCTAAGGCAATAGCAGATGGAAAGGATCCATCTTCCGCTGATCAGGTTTACTGCATAGATTTCTGAGCAGCTCTGTTCTAAATCTTTCTTATTCTCATGATTGGTAGAAGACTCTTTAATTTTCATACTTACATTTTTGTTCGTTTCATACAATTAGCGGTTGTATTGGCTGCTGTTTATTGATTATATAAATTTACACAATAAAATAAACCGCAATCGGTACTACCAGAAAATACATAATTTTATATTCCAAAAACACAAGCATTATGGATTTAAACAGAATAGATCAGAACCTGAAAGAAAGCATAGACCGCTTTCCGTTTTCACTGGAACTGGACGAAAATGAATTTCTTCATCATCCGGAACTCATTCAGGAAGAAAAAGAAAATCTGGCAAAAACCTATTCCATTACTGCACCTGACGACATCACGGTAAAAGATATTTTTGTAAAGAGTTCCGGTGATGACCACCAGATAAGGCTTCATGTTTACCAGCCGGAAAAGTTCGACAGGAACAGGACCATCATTTATTTTCATGGAGGAGGGTATATTTTCGGGCTTCCGGAGCAGGTGGACAAGCAGATGTTTGAGATCGCAGCAAAGCTGCATGCTACGGTTATTTCCGTAGATTACAGGCTTTCTCCGCAATACAGGTTCCCGGTTCCGGTGCAGGATGGCTTTGATGCATTGCAATGGACGATTAAGAATGGTGAAGAGCAATTGGGTATCAACCCGCAAAATCTCACTGTTTTCGGTGGCAGTGCGGGCGGGCATCTTGCAGCGGCAGTTACGCAGATGGCCAATGATCAGGGAATCAAAAACATAAAACATCAGTTTTTGCTGTATCCGGTAATCCACAACAGGCTGGATACGTCTTCTATGAAAGAATTTACAGATGCGCCGATATGGAACCGGAAATATGCTGAAATTGCCTGGGCCCATTTTTTAGGAAACGATGATAAGGACAAAAGCATCCGGTATGCGGACCTCACCAACTATGATGATTTTAAAAATCTTCCGAGAACCACTATTATTGCCTGCGAGCTTGATCCTTTACGGGACGAGGGAATTGAATTTTCCCAGCTGCTTTACCAGGCAGGAGTTCCTACTGAACTTTGGGTAATTCCCGGAGCAATCCATGTATTTGATCTGTTTGAAGCTCCTTTGACTGACCGGTATAATGAATTTCTTCACAGCCGTATGTTCTGATTAACATTTCAAAATAAGTTACCATGGGTATATTAAGTGATAAGAAACCGGCTCTGATTCTGGTTGATGTTCAGAAGGGTTTCCTGGATGATGATTACTGGGGAGGCAACAGGAATAATAAAGATGCAGAAAAAATCTGTGGAAGGCTGCTGGAAAGCTGGAGGGAACTTAAACTTCCGGTTTTCCACATCAGGCACAGTTCCACCAATAAGGATTCCAGGCTCCATGAGTCCCATCACGGATTTCAGTTCAGTGATGAAGTACTGCCCCTTCCAGGGGAACCTGTCATCACCAAAAATGTGAACAGTGCTTTTATCGGAACTGATTTAAAAGAACAGTTGGACGTACAGGATATCCACACTCTGGTCATCGTGGGAATCACCACGAATCATTGTGTTTCCACCACTGCAAGGATGGCAGGGAACTTTGGGTATGAAACCTACGTAATTTCTGATGCAACGGCTGCTTTTGACAGGATCGGGATTAACGGTGAAAAATATGATGCGGAACTGATTCATTTAACCGCTCTCGCCAATTTAAACGGTGAGTTTGCAACCGTCTGGAATTCAGGAAAAGTGTTGCTGGAATTATAATAGGTCTGATGATCTTTATAAAGGTTTACAGATTTTGATCTGTGAGGCGTTTCAAATATCGGATTAAAAACAAAAAAACCTCTGAGCAATCAGAGGTTTTCAAGTGGTTTCTCCAGGAATCGAACCAGGGACACATGGATTTTCAATCCATTGCTCTACCAACTGAGCTAAGAAACCATTATAGGGTTGTTGTGTTACTTCATTGTTTTAAAGTGTTGCAAAAGTATATTATTTTACAATACCATGCAAGTGATTTGCTCTAAAATTTTTAGATCACTGCCGTCCTGTTACCGGTTCTCACTTCAATACGATCATATTCAGAGGTTTGAAAATCGTAGAATTACTACACTTTTTAAAATTTAAGTGCAAATTATACTTACTTATTGTTATTCCATCTAAATTTGGTGGTATACAAAATAAACAATCACAGAATATTAACCATTAAAATTTACACATCATGGCAGAAATGAATTCTAGAGGAATTTTAAAATTCAACAATGGGGAAGCACAAAAGCTGTTAAAACTTAATTACAGCGTATCGAGATCCACGGACGTTTCAGGACGTGTAGCATCAGATCCTTCCAATGCACTCATCAAGATTACTGTAGAAGCGACTGATAAATCAGATATCCTGGAAAGTTTGCTGAACGGTAAATACAAGCCTACCGAAGGAGAAGTAACCTTTAATAAATCTCATGAGGAAGGAACATTAACAACACTGAAATGGACCAATGGTTACGTCATCCAGCACGAGGTAGATTTTGATGCTGTAGACGATAACAGCATGTACATCAGTTTCGTGGTTAGCGCAGAAAAGATTGATCTGGGCAACTCTTCTTACGATGGAGCATGGCCAATGAAATAATTAATCAGCATACAAGCTGACACATCAGGCAGAATGACCCATTACTCATTCTGCTTTTTTGTTGTTGAATAGTTTCCGGTTCATATGATCTGGACAAAAAAAATAACTGATATTGTAAAACTTGTGCTACATTAGACGGTACTTAAATCAAATAATTTACAAAAAAGAACTTCGGAAAATGAAACTGCCAACAGAATCAGGAGATGAATATGTAAACACTGTACTTTCCAATCTTTCCCTGGAAGATCTCCCGGGAGAGGAATGGAAGACCGTAGAAGATTTTGAAAATTATGCTATTTCAAATTATGGGCGTTTAAAAAGCCTGGAGCGATGTGTTGTAAATTATTATGGAGGAGTAAATCGGCTTAAAGATAAAATTTTGAAACTACAGGCTTTCAGGTATTTTAATAAGTACTTGCAGGCTTATTTTTATAGTGTCAAATGTAACCTTTGTATCGAAGGAAAACAATATGGAAGGTCAGTAGCGCGTTTGGTGTATTATCATTTTGTTGAAAAATTCAATATGGATGATCTTTCATTTCTTATCTCTTTTAAGGATGATAATCATTTTCATGTACATTTTAGCAATCTGGAGAAGCTGACAGTAGGCAAGCTGCATAGTAAGTCGATGGATACAGGGAGAGGAAAAAAAGGAAATTACCGGCAGGCAGTAAGCCAATACACGGTTGAAGGTGATTTTGTGGCCAGTTATGAAAATATTTATGAGGCAGGTAAAACTCTGGGAATTAATCCTGTTCATATTTTGTCAGTAATCAATAAAAAAAGATTTACTGCAGGGAAATTTTTGTGGTTTGAAAAAGAATATACACCCGTTAAGAAAGATTTTGCACCGGAGACAAAAAAAAATAAACCGGATAAAATACTCAATACAAATTTATGGAAGAAGCTCGGGCAGCCCACTATAGATGAAAGCAACCCTCCGGCCTGTATGAATTTGTCGTTGAATGATCTTCCCGGAGAATACTGGAAGCCGGTTCCCGATCTCGAACAGTATTTTGCTATTTCAAATAAAGGAAGAGTAAAGCGATTGAATACATGGACCCATGGTAAAACCCCGACTTTTTGGAAAGAGCATATCATGTCACTCTCTGTACGCAAGTCCGGGAATGAAAAATACGCTCTTTATATTACGCTAGCCAGTGAAGGAAGAACGTATAGCATAACCATTATCCGGATGCTTTATTACTGTTTTATTGAACAGTTTGATCTTAAAAATAAAACGTTGATCGTTCAGAACGCAAGTTATCCTCACTGGGATATCGATATTTCAAAGATCACATTGCAGTCTTTTACAGATATCCTTACGGAAAGAAATAAACAGTTAGCTACACAGGTAAGGACAGTTCTTAATAACAAAAAAGTATTTAACGCCCTGCTTTGGGAAAAGCTGGGCAAACCCCGGATCGATAAAAAGAATCTGCCTCCCATATTGGATTTATCCCTAAAAGATTTACCGGATGAGTGCTGGAAGCCATTACCGGGTTTTGAAGGTAAATATGCTATTTCAAATAAAGGAAGGGTAAAACGGCTGAGCGGATGGGGAGCCGGTATCCATTTTTATGGAGAGGAGCAGATGCTTTCTCTCCACTTAACAAGTGATAAATATCCTAAGCTGTATTTTAATCTGCATAAGAAGGAAGATATAAATCAAAAAATGCTTTTAAGGACGCTTTACTATTGTTTCGTTGAACAATTTGATTTGGATAACACGACGCTGAGGGTAATTAATGAAAGTCAGCATCCATTGGAGATTGATCTTTCAAAGCTGGTTTTATGTTCTCAGATAGAGGCTTTTAGGAAAAAATGATCCTTTCTCATCAAGTGTATCAATTAAATAGTTACGAATTAGATTTTGAATCTGAGCCATTCCTTAAAAAATAACCACCATAACCTGTTCTATTTGAAACGGATGCTGGTTGCAAAAAACAAAAAAACCTCTGACTCATCAGAGGTTTTCAAGTGGTTTCTCCAGGAATCGAACCAGGGACACATGGATTTTCAATCCATTGCTCTACCAACTGAGCTAAGAAACCATTATGGTTGTTGTGTTACTTCTTTGTTTTAAAGTGTTGCAAAAGTACTGCGTTTTTGTTTATGAAGCAAATATTAACCGTATTTTTTTAGCAGAAATCAAAAACCTATTGATTTTCAGCCGGATTATTTTCCTGTTCCTTCCTGATCTGTTCACTCATCTCTTCCAATACCGGTTTGATGGTGCTTTCGGGAAGATCACTGATCCTGATGTACATCAGGCCGTCTATCGCATCATTGAAATTCGGGTCCACGTTAAAAGCAATAACCTTGGCATTCTGCTTAATATACTTTTTAATCAGGACGGGAAGCCTCAGTTCCGGTTCCAAATCGTCGATGATCTTATCCAGTTTATTCAGGTCAGATTCCATTTCGTCAAAGAACAGGTGCTTATCCCGGTCACGGAGCTTTACTTTATACTCATTTCTCGGAGTAATGTATTGGGCTACCGCAGAATCGAAATAGTTGGAACGCATGAATTCAATCATCAGGGACTTTGAGAATTCAGAGAATTTATTGGATATGCTCACGCCGCCCATCAGGAATTTATGATCCGGATTTCTCAGGCATACGTGCACGATTCCCCTCCATAAAAGGAATAATGGCAAAGGCTTTTGCTGGTAATCCTGGCAGATATAGGCTCTTCCCATTTCAATCACTTTCTTAAAGAAAGGATGGATATCCTGTTCAAATTCAAACAGGGAACTTGTATAAAATCCTTTAATGCCGGATTTCTTCATGACTTCCTTACCCAGTGCCATCCTGTAAGCGCCTACAAGGCGTTCTGCAGTGCTGTCCCAAAGAAAAAGGTGGTGGTAATGCTTATCATATTCATCCAGGTCAAAAGGAAGGTTACTGCCTTCGCCCACGGCGCGGAAAGTCAGCTCACGCTGGCGCCCGATTTCCCTCATGATTGAAGGAATTTCCTCATAATTGGTAAAGTAGACTTCATAATTTCCGTTCCTGAAAAGCATTTTATCCGTATCCTTAAGTTTGCGGATGTCCTGAAGGATATCCTCTTTCGGGGTTTCATCAATGATGTTCTGGACGATATTCTCCTCTTTCAGCAAAGGGAATTTAACCGAAAGATTTTTCAGGTTAATGGCCTGTGCCAGAGATTTCCTTTTTTCATAATAGGATTTCATCATGTACACTTTGCGTTTCAGGAATTCGCCAAGCTCTTCAATAGTTTCCATTTCATCCATGGCTTTTACCGAAATTGGCCTTCCGAAACGGATCCTGATAGGGTCTTCCCGCTCATTCATCATTTCCGCAGGCAGCATCAGCGTCTGGAGGTTAGGGTGTAATTTTGATAACTGATAGAAGAGACGGCTGTTTTTGGCGTGGAAATACATGGGTACCACAGGTACCTTGGCCGCACGGATCAGCTTTAATGCAGGCTTTTCCCAGTCTTTATCCAGAATTTCGCCATAGGGATTGTTCTTGTTGGATACTTCTCCCGCAGGGAAAATCCCTACGCAGCCTCCGTTCTGTAAATGCTTAAGGGTCTCCCGCATCCCGGAAGAACTGCTGTATGCTTCTTTTCTTCCTTCAAACGGATTGACGGAAATCACATACGGTTCCATAGGCTTTATTTTTTCCAGCAGGAAATTGCCCATCACCTTGAAATCCGGACGGACTTCCGTGAGGATCTTGCACATCAGAATTCCGTCGATAGCACCAAGAGGATGGTTGGAAACCAGGATAAAAGGTCCTGTCTTGGGGATTTTCGCAAGGTCTTCTTCAAAAGCGATATAGCTGAGGTTTCTTTCTCTTACAAATGAGTCGAAAAAGTCTTTTCCTTCCTTATCCTTAAGGGTATTATACAGTTTGTTGACTTCATTGATTTTGGCAACACTCATAATGGCAGAGGCTACAGGATTCTTGAGAAATCCCAGTTTGCTTAAACCGGAAGCTTTGATCAGATCGTTTTTCGAAATTAAACTCATGTGTGTTTAGTCGCTATTAGTTTTATTGTGTTACCATTTGAAGCGTATTTTTGGAAATCTGTTCCAGCAATACGTTTTTTTCCTGATAAAATTGGTCGATATGGTCCATCTTAGCATTTCTTACCGTAAACAAAGATACATTTTTAATCAGGTCTGTTTTAAATACTTTCTGAAGCTCAAGATTCAGCTCTTCAGCAGTATTGAATTTATCCTCCAGGCATAACGCCAGTGAGATGGCAGAATTCTGCATCAGGGACACTTTAATTTTATATTTGGAAAGGTATCCGAAAATCAGGCTCATATGGTCTTCTGCGATAAATGAAAAATCCCGGGTGGAAATTTTCAGTAAGGTCTGATTTTCTTTTAAAATGTATGATTCTTCACTCAGGTTCTTTTCTGAAGCCCCTACTTTTGTTCCTTCTTTGGTAGGATCAATAAACGATTTTACATAGAACGGGATGTTTTTCTGCTGTAAAGGCTGCAGTGTTTTAGGGTGGATGACGCTCGCCCCGTAATATGCCATTTCAATGGCCTCTTCATAGGAAATATGGGAAAGGAGGGATACATTCTGGAATTTCCTTGGATCTCCGGTCATGACACCCGGTACATCTTTCCAGATCGTCATGGCTTCTGCATTCAGGCAGTAGGCAAAAATCGCCGCAGAATAATCGGAACCTTCACGCCCAAGCGTTACTGTGAAATTATTGTCGTCGGACCCGATGAAACCTTGTGTGACATAGCAGATATCCCTGCTCAGGGTGGAAATGAATTCTTCCGTTTTATCCCAGTCAACAACCCCTTCACGGTAAGAGTTGTCTGTCTTTACATAATCCCTTGCATCCAGCCACTGGTTGGTAAACTGGATTTCGTTGAGGTATTCGCTCACAATTTTGGTGGAAATCATTTCCCCGCAGCTTACTACCTGGTCATAGACAAAGTTATAATTCGGAGATTTGTTCCTTCTCAGGAAAGAATCTATATCATCAAAAAACAGGTTGATTTCAGCAAAAACAGCATGGCCCTGATTAAAAAGCCCCTCTGCAATACCGATATGTTTATGTTTTATCTTTTCAATTTCGGCCTGATAGTTATCTTTCTTGAAATAAAGTTCTACCACTTTTTCAAGATCATTCGTCGTTTTACCCATAGCGGAAATAACCAGCAGGCATTTGGAAAATCCCTGGCTTTTCAGCACCATAGATACATTCTTTACACTCTCGGCATCTTTTACTGATGCACCGCCAAACTTGAAAATTTTCATTAAAATATTAAAAATAAAATTGTTAGATTAAATGCAGGTGTTTTTTTTCGGTTGTCAAAATTATAAATTTACGGTGAGATATGAAAATGCAGACCGAAAACTCAGAATTAAGATTTTATTAAAATATAAACCGGGCGGGATATCATTAGTTTTTACTTTCTTAGCCTGTTAAAAAGTGAAGCACAAGCGTGTGAAAACAATCAGTAAAGCATTTTATAATTCTGTATATAATTGAAAAACAGGCATTAGTGTCTTTTGTTCTAAAAACCTTTCATATGTGATAAATTTTACGAAATTTGAGGCAAATCATAAAAAGCAAAATATGCCAGATCAGATACTACAGACATTAGGGGAATTCATCATTGATAAGCAGGACGATTTTCAGTATTCAACAGGAGAGCTTTCACGGCTTCTCAGCGCAATTAGGCTGGCTTCAAAGGTGGTTAACAGGGAGGTTAATAAAGCCGGGATTGCCGATATCATCGGAAAGGTAGGCAGCCAGAATGTACAGGGAGAAGAGCAGCAGAAACTCGATGTAATGGCCAATGATATTTTCATTACCGCTTTATCACAAAGGGAGGTAGTCTGTGGAATTGCATCTGAAGAGAATGACGATTTTATCGATATCAAATGCATGGGTAACGGGCACCTGAGCAAATATGTTGTTCTTATTGATCCATTGGACGGATCTTCCAATATTGATGTCAATGTTTCCGTAGGGACCATCTTTTCCATCTACAGAAGAGTGACGGAGCCGGGGACACCGGTTCAGCTCGAAGATTTCCTGCAAAAAGGGATTAACCAGATCGCAGCAGGATATGTAGTGTATGGTTCTTCTACCATGATTGTGTATACCACCGGCAACGGCGTGAACGGATTTACACTGGATCCTTCTTTAGGAACCTATTACCTTTCCCATCCGAATATGAGATTCCCTGAAAATGGTAAGATCTATTCTATCAACGAAGGCAATTATATCAAATTCCCACAGGGCGTAAAAAATTATCTTAAATATTGCCAGATGGAAGAAGGAGACCGGCCGTATACTTCGAGATACATTGGTTCACTTGTTGCAGATTTCCACAGGAATATGCTTAAGGGAGGAATTTATATCTATCCTTCTTACTCACAGGCGCCGAACGGAAAGCTGAGATTGCTGTATGAGTGCAATCCGATGGCCTTCCTGGCAGAGCAGGCAGGCGGTAAAGCTACAGACGGTTTCAGAAGGATCCTGGAAATTGAACCTACGGAACTGCACCAGAGAATACCGTTTTTCTGCGGAAACATAAAGATGGTGGAAAAAGCAGAAGAATTTATGAGAATTGACAGTGTAAAAGAATGAAAGCAGAATATTTCAGATATAAGTTAGAATTTAAGCGCCCGGGAGGAACTTCCCGAGGCGTTTTGCATGAAAAGGAAACCTTTATCCTTGAGGTTTCAGATCAGGAAAAGAAAGGAGTAGGGGAATGTGCTTTATTCAGAGGACTAAGCTTTGACGACCGGCCGGATTATGAAGAAAAACTACAATGGCTTTGTCTTAATATCCATCAGTCCCCTGATGATTTATATGAGGAGCTCAAAGACTATCCTTCCATATGGTTTGGCTATGAACAGGCCATGCTCAATCTGAAACATGGAGGAAACCTGTATTTTCCCAGTAAATTCACCGAACGAAAGGTTTCGATTATCATCAACGGCCTCATCTGGATGGGGGATGTTCAGTTTATGGAAGAGCAGATACAGGATAAACTGGACCAGGGATTTCATTGCATCAAACTTAAAATAGGGACAGACTGGCAATCTGAACACCGGATTCTTCATGAGCTGCGGGATAAATTCTCACGGGACCTCCTGGAGCTGCGCGTGGATGCCAACGGTGCATTTTCAAGAGAACAGGCAGGGGTGGTTTTACAACAGCTGGCAGACCTGGATATCCATTCCATTGAGCAGCCTATTAAAGCCGGGCATTGGATGCATATGGCAGAATTATGTCTGAATACACCAACTCCTATAGCACTGGATGAGGAATTGATCGGAATCACAGGCGCAGAGGAAAAAGCAGAAATGCTGGAAAGAATACAGCCGCAATATATCATTCTTAAACCGGCTCTTGTAGGAGGTTTCAGGGGCTGTGATGAATGGATTGAACTGGCTGAAAAGAGTAACATTGACTGGTGGATTACCTCTGCTCTGGAAAGCAATATCGGACTTAATTCCATAGCACAATACACCTATACGAAAAAGAACAATAAGCCTCAGGGCTTAGGCACAGGAGGCTTGTTTACCAATAATTTCGATAATTATCTGGACTTGAGAGGGGAACATCTTTATTTTAAGCAATAAATTTTTCGGAAATGTGTTAATCTTCCCTAAATCCTAGCCATTATACTTCGTTAGTCACGAAAATGGCCCGTTTAATGTTTTCTAAGAAATGTGAAAACTTTAGCTTAAGATTTTTCATTATTTGAAATTTTGGTTTACCGTGTAATTCTCTACAGAAGGAGATGTTGCAATATCTATGCCAATGAAAGGATTGATTCGATAATTTAATTTTAGCCTGATAATTTATAAGTCATTTCAAATACGTGAATTATTGCTGGTAAATGTATTTAAGGTGTTATTTATCAGTTGATTGGTAGTTTGTCTGGATGTATCTCATAAAAATCCCTGTTTAATGATTTTTCCTTCGTGAAAGCCCATGGATACGGGTATTTAATAATATATAATGATCTTACGTATGATATTTGTCAGTTAAATTTTGCAAGCCATAAAATTGCCATACTGTCTGGATATGTCACATAAATTAGAAAAATAGGACAGTGCTATGTCATAGCCTCAGCCGCCTGTCACAATTCCTTTATTGATGCTTATAAAAGAAGTTTTTCATAAACCCTAAATTTTCCATAACTTTGTGGACCTTTTTTATATAAAAAGCTAGTCATGGAAGAAGAAAAAAAATCACTCAATTTTATTGAGCAAATCATAGAAGATGATCTGGCGAACGGTCTGAACAAAGAACAGATCCGTTTCCGTTTTCCGCCTGAACCAAACGGTTACCTGCATGTAGGCCATACCAAGGCTATCTGCATCAACTTCGGTCTGGGCGAAAAGTACAATGCTCCCGTTAACCTTCGTTTTGACGATACGAATCCTGAGAAAGAAGAACAGGAATTCGTGGACTCCATCATTAAAGATGTTGAATGGTTAGGGTTCAAATGGGATAAAATCCTGTACACATCAGATTACTTCCAGCAGCTTTATGATTGGGCGGTACAGCTTATTAAAGAAGGAAAAGCCTATGTGGATGAACAGCCGTCTGAACTGATTACAGAACAGCGTAAAAATCCTGCCGAACCCGGAGTGGAATCCCCATACAGAAACCGTCCGGCAGAAGAATCGCTGGACCTGTTTGAAAGGATGAAAAACGGTGAGTTTGAAGAAGGCTCCATGTCATTGCGTGCAAAGATAGATATGGTTTCGCCGAATATGAACATGAGGGACCCTGTGATGTACAGGATTCTGAAAAGGCCTCACCACAGAACCGGTTCTTCATGGAAAATTTATCCGATGTACGATTGGGCCCACGGGGAATCTGATTATATAGAGCAGGTTTCGCATTCACTGTGCTCTCTGGAGTTCGAAAACCACAGGCCATTATATAACTGGTACCTGGAACAGGTATATGACGATTCTAAAATCGCTCCTAAGCAGAGGGAATTTGCCAGGATGAATGTTTCGTACATGATTACTTCCAAGCGTAAACTGCAGAGGCTGATTGCCGAGAAAGTGGTCAATGGCTGGGATGATCCGAGGATGCCTACCATTTCGGGAATGAGGAGAAAAGGATATACGCCTGCCTCGATCAGGAACTTTATAGAAAAAGTAGGGGTTGCCAAAAGGGAAAACCTCATTGAGATCCAGTTACTAGAATTCTGTGTCCGGGAAGACCTGAACAAAGTTGCCAAAAGGGTAATGACGGTGGTGGACCCTATTAAACTGGTCATTGAAAATTATCCTGAAGGAAAAGAAGAATGGCTGGAAACGGAAAATAATCCTGAGCAGGAAGATGCAGGAACCAGGGAGATACCGTTTTCAAGAGAATTGTATATCGAACGTGAAGACTTCAAGGAAGAAGCCAACAATAAATTCTTCAGGCTTAAATTAGGTGGGGAAGTCCGTTTAAAATCTGCCTACATCATCAAAGGTGAAAGGGTAGAGAAGGATGAAAACGGGGAAATTACAACCATCTATGCTACGTATGACGAAAAGTCCAAGTCAGGAAGCGGAACGGAGGAAAGCCTCAGGAAAGTGAAGGGAACCATTCACTGGGTTTCGGCCAAGCATGCGATTCCGGTAGAAGTAAGGAATTACGACAGACTCTTTACTGTAGAGCAGCCTGATGCTGAGAAAGAGGTGGATTTCCTCAACTTTATCAATCCTGAGTCCGTAACTTCAGTACAGGGATTTGCAGAGCCGGGTCTTAAAGGCGCAGCTGTGGGTGAGCCCCTTCAGTTCCAGAGAATTGGTTATTTCACAAAAGACCAGGATTCTGCAGAGGATAAATTGGTTTTCAACAGAACTGTGACGTTAAAAGACTCTTATAAGCCGGAGTAAAAATATTTATATAGTATGATCAATGGACAGGGCTTATATTAAGCCCTGTTTTTTATGTGAAATAGTTTTGGGCAGCTTTTTCCGTCTTCCACTCCCGCTTTTTTTATTTGCCTCAGCACAATGCCATACAATAAAAAAGAGCTCCGTTCAAGCCGGGCTGCGGCTGTCGGGCTTTTTAAAACATACAAACACATGATTAAAAATAAAAATTATGAAACTGATACGCCTTTATACCAACTCCTTTAAAGGACTTTCCACCGAAAGCTGGATGCTTGCCCTGGTGATGCTGATCAACCGCTCAGGTTCCATGGTATTGCCATTCCTGGGGGTGTATATGATCAACCACCTGCATTTCAGCATAGAAAATACCGGTATTGTACTGAGCTTCTTCGGCATCGGTTCCGTGATCGGTTCCTGGCTGGGAGGATTCATTACCGATAAAATAGGGGAATATAAGGTGCAGTACTTCAGCCTATTGCTGAGCGTGCCTCTGTTCTGCCTGATTCCTGTTTTCAATACAGAAGCGGGGGTTGCAGCCATTATCCTGCTCCAGAGTATTGTAAGCGAATCCTTCCGGCCTGCGAATTCTGTGGCTATTACAAAATATGCGAAACCGGAAAATATTACCCGTGCGTTCTCACTGAACCGTATGGCCGTAAACCTGGGGTTCTCCATCGGACCGGCTTTAGGAGGGATTCTTTCAGCGATTTCTTACGAGTTCCTGTTTTTGAGCAATGCACTTACGGCTTTACTTGCGGGGATCTTGTATATTGTCTTCTTCAGGAAGCGTAATAAGCTGGCCAGGCTGAAAGTTAAAAAAGTAAAGGAAGCTATTGGGTTAAAAAAAGAAGGTTCGCCTTACCGTGACAGCAAATTCATGGTGTACTGCTTCCTGTGCATGGTATTTTCCATCTGCTTCTTTCAGCTGTTCAGTACCCTTACGATTTTCTATAAGGATTCTGCTCACCTGAGCCAGCAGAATATAGGGTATATCCTGGGGTACAGCGGATTTTTAGTGGTATTGCTGGAAATGGGGCTGGTGCAGGTAGCCGAAAAATATTTCAGCCTGGCTGTAACCATGTTTTTGGGAACCCTGATCTGTGGTTTGTCCTATGCACTGTTGGGATTAAGCCATCATATGGTTGCCTTGGTGGTTTCCATGAGCCTGCTCTGTGTGGGGGAAATCTGGGCATTGCCATTTATGTCGACCATCACAGCGTTACGTGCGGGAAAAGATAATAAAGGTGCCTATATGGGACTCACCGGGATCTCCTTTTCTATTGCATTCATCATTACGCCTTCCCTCGGAACTTTTATTGCCGAAAAATTCGGTTTTACAGCCTTGTGGATCGGGACTGGAGTGGTGCTAACCACCGTTGCCATTGCATTTTATTATGTTGTGCCTTGGATGCTCCGTCATAAGAAAGAAATACACAATTAATCTGCCAGATTTACCATTAACCCTTTCAGTTTAAGTACTGAAAGGGTTAATACATTTATAATGAAAAGGTATATAGAATTCAAATGCTTTTAATTTTCTTGATCTGATTATTGTTATATCATTATGTGATATTTTCGTCAGCAAATTGGCTGACATTTGAATCATGAACAGAGATCAACTGAAAAAAGCATCAGGTGCGCGTATCATTGAACTTCGTGAACAGAAGGGCTGGAGCCAGTCTGATCTTGCCAGTGCCTGCAACAAAGACCGTCAGGCCATTGAAAAACTGGAAAACGGTAAAGTCAATCCTACCCTCTATACTTTACTGGAATTAGCCAATGCGCTGGGAATTTCCCTTCCTGAACTGGTAAAGTTATCCTGAAAAATCAGATCATTTTGAGTACCATCCATTAATCTACTGCTTTTTAATGTTAAAGTCTTTTGGCAATTTGCTCTGATCAGCATAAAAAGAACAGTTTTTGCTAATCTATAGCGATGACGAAACTATACTTGCTGCTTACTGTATTTTCCGGTTCTGCCCTGAATGCTCAGGAAAAAGATTCTGCAACACTGATATCGGAAGTGCGGATTGATGCCTATAAGAAACCGGTCCCTTTCATGGCTTCTACCAAATCTGCTGCTGTTGTTTCCGGGACCCTGTTGAATCAGAATACCCCGGAAAGATTGCTGGAATCCTTTAATCAGGTTCCGGGAGCCAGAATGGAAGAACGTTCTCCGGGCAGCTACAGGATCTCCGTCCGTGGCAGTACGCTCAGATCTCCTTTCGGGGTACGGAACATAAAAGTATACCTGGATGATTTTATCCTGTCCGATGCTTCAGGCAATACCTATTTCAATATCATTTCGCCTGAGCTTATCGACAGGATGGAAGTATATAAAGGTCCCGAAAGCGGTGATTACGGAGCGGTAACAGGCGGAACGGTGCTTCTTCAGACCCGGAATACGGAACATCATTCTGCCGGCGCAGCGATTGGAAGCTATGGAATGTTCAGTCAGAACATTGATATTTCAAGACAGCTGGGAAAGCATTTTATTGAACTATTCCAGAATTATTACCGCACAGATTCTTACCGTGAGCAGTCATCCGTTCAGCGGAAGCAGGTATTCCTTAAAGATCATTTCCGGTACTCGGAAAAAGGGAATCTGAAAGCGGTGCTGCTTTTGGGTGATCTTGACTATGAAACGCCGGGCGGACTGACCCTGGAACAGATGCAGTCCAACAGAAAACAGGCAAGACCAGCCACCAAAACTACGCCGGGAGCCCGGGAAAAGCATGCAGGCATCCGTAACCGGATGATTCTGGCAGGAATTTCCCACGAGTATCAGTTCACCCCGGAATTTTCCCATTTTACAATGGTCCAGGGATCTTATGTAGATTTTGAAAACCCTTTTATCACCAATTTTGAAAACCGTTTTGAGAAGAATGTTGCTGTAAGGACCCATTTCAATTATGAAAAGAACTGGGAGAACATTTCACTGGCTTACCGGCTGGGTTTTGAAGGCGGACTGAATGATATCCTGGTTAAAAATTACGATAACAACAAAGGATCTGAAGGGAACCCGCAGAATTTTGACCGGATTAACAACAGGTCTGGATTTTACTTTATTTCCCAAAAGCTCAACATTTACGACCGGCTGTTTACGGACGTTTCTCTCAGCCTGAATTCCAATACCTATGAATGGGAACGGCTTTTCCCGGGCAGTCAACGGGGAAATGTCCATTTTAAGAATCAATGGCTTCCGAATTTCGGACTGACATATCTTATTACCAAAAGGCTTTCGGTGAGGGCTAAAATCGGGAAAGGGAATTCGGCACCCACTAATGAGGAAATCCGGTCTTCCAATCAGGAATTCAACCTCGGGCTTCATCCCGAATATGGCTGGAATAAGGAAATCGGGATCCGGAAAGAGTTCGGGAATGCTGTTTTTGTAGAAGGAAGCTATTTTGATTTCAGGCTGAATGATGCTATTGTACGGAGGCAGAACGAAGCCGGACAGGAATATTTTGTGAATGCAGGCGGAACCGTTCAGAAAGGCCTGGAACTGCTCCTGGAATCCAGGAATTTCAATCTCAGGAATCGTTTCCTGAGCCATTTCCGGTTCCGGTTTTCAGGCAGCTTCTATGATTTCACTTTCAGAGACTACCGGCAGAATCAAAACGACTTTTCCGGAAATGAACTGACAGGCGTTCCCAAAACGACACTCAGCTCTTTACTGAATTTTACCTTGTTCAAAAAACTGTCCATGGACTATTCCCATTTTTACACCTCAGGAATTCCTTTGAATGATGGCAATTCGGTA
Source organism: uncultured Chryseobacterium sp. (assembly GCA_913775525.1). GTDB lineage: Bacteria > Bacteroidota > Bacteroidia > Flavobacteriales > Weeksellaceae > Chryseobacterium. Next base: position 91,599 of record CAJYLH010000041.1, on the reverse strand, counting down.
TGGTCGGAATCCGGTTTCATAGGCAATATCCAGTTTAGATATCCGCTCTTATTTGAAGGCACAAAAGTGAGCCTGCAGCTACAGGTTCAGAACCTGTATAATGAGGAGTATATTTCAGGATTTGACATCAATGCGTTCGGAAACCGGTTTTACAATCCGGCGGCAAAAAGGAATTTTGTATTCGGGGTTAAAGTTGAGTTTTAGGTCAGGGGAAAAATGTCAGACTTACGCTTTATGTTCATTATAAAGGATTATTTTGACGCTGAAAGAATATTACGTACAATCATCTCAGCATGTATCCTGGAATTTTCAATGAACCAAAGGTGGGTGTCTTTTCCTCCACACACAACACCGGCCAGGTAAAGGTTTTTCACATTGGTTTCCATCGTTTCCGGATGGTAGAACGGATTTAAACAATCACCCTGCAATTCTATTCCGGAGTTTTTGAGGAAATCAAAATCGGGAAGATAACCAGTCATCGCCAGCACAAAATCATTGTCGATTTCCCGAAGTGTCCCGCTTTCATCCCGGAACACAACGGAATGTTCCTTAATTTCTACAAGTGCCGAATGAAAATGTGCTTTGATGCTTCCTTCTGCAATCCTGTTTTCAATGTCCGGTTTCACCCAGTATTTCACGGTAGGAGAAATTTCCGCATGCCGGATGATCATCGTGACTTCAGCACCTTTTCTGTACGTTTCCAGAGCGGCATCTACGGCTGAATTGCTTGACCCTACAACCACTATTTTCTGCTGAGCATAAGGATAGGGCTCAGTGTAATAATGCTGTACTTTCGGCAGTTCTTCTCCTGGAATATCCATCAGGTTCGGAATGTCATAAAATCCCGTAGCGATAATTACATTTTTAGCCTGATAGGAGGCTTTTGTCGTCCTGATTTCAAAGTATCCTTCATGGTGTATAACATTTAATACCTTTTCGTACAGACGAATATTGAGGTCTTTCTGCCTGGTAATGCCCTGGTAATATTCCAGTGCTTCCTGCCTTCCCGGTTTGGTGGCCGCAGAAATAAACGGGATCTCACCGATTTCAAGCTTTTCCGCAGTGGAAAAAAACTTCATGTATAAAGGATAATGATACAGGGAATTGACAATGGTGCCTTTCTCTATGATGATATAGTTCAGGTGATGTTTCCGTGCTTCCAGCGCACAGTTCAGGCCGATCGGGCCGCCTCCTATGATAAGAATATCCAGCATTTCCATATAACAAAGGTACAATGTATTTATAAATTATATACCATCCTTCCAGAAGAACAAAAACCGTAAACAGAGATGATACTTTTACCGTTCATATCCTCATCAATGGCACCGGATTTGGTGCTGTATAGCAAAACAAAAAGACAAATGAAAAAGATACTCATGGCACTGATTATCGCAGGAAGTATCCTCGGATGTAAAAAAGCACCGAAAAAGCCTGTGGCAAACCAACAGGACAGTACTCGGACAGAGCAGAACGTTTCAGGAGAAAACCAACCGGAAATGAACAGGGAAGAAGCCATTACCCGGCTAAATAACGAGATTCTGCAGATCCTGAAAAATAAGCAATACGATAAGCTTTCAGCCTACATCCATCCTGAAAAAGGCATTACATTCTCCATGTATGCGTTTGTTAGTCCCAAGGAAGACAAGCATTTTACCAGGGCAGAATTTGAAAAATACCTGCCTTCCAAAACCCTGTTTACCTGGGGAGCCATGGACGGATCCGGAGATTTATACAAAGCAAGCCTCAGGGATTACCTTTCTAAATGGGTGTACTCCAAAGATTTTACCACCGGAAAATTAACCTTTAATGAATTCAGCGGGGCAGGGAATTCCTTAAACAACCTCAGAGAAGTATATAAAGAAGCCGATTTTACAGAAAACTACATCAAATCCCCTGATGCGGATCATGAAATGGACTGGAAAACGCTTCGTATGGTTTTTGAACCTTACCAGGGAACATATTACCTTACCGCCATCATCAATGATCAGTGGACCATCTGATCCAGGACTTCCGCTAATGTACCGGTTAAATGCTTCCTTGAAAACTGACTGATATTACGGATATTTTCCGGGATGATCCCGTTTTTCCAGTTGTTGAACTGTTCCAGGATGAAAATTTTCACAGCTTCAGCATCCTTGTAACTGAAGTGTTTTCCCGATTGGCTTTCATCCAGGATTTTAGCCACATCAGCTTCTTCCGGGCCGAAAGAGATGATCTGCTTCCCGGTAGCAAGGTATTCGAAAATCTTCCCGGGAATAATGCCTTTCGATGCAGGATCAGGGAAATTGGTAATTAAAAGCAGGTCTGAGTGACTCATTTCTTCAACAGCCTTGTCGTGGGAAACGTAACCCAGATTGGTTATGTGGCTTTTAAGGTTTGAGGCCATCAGGAAATCAAGAATCCTGTTATCTATCCTGCCAGCGAATTTCAGCTGGAAATTCCGGGCAAAATCCGGTTGTGACTCTACGAGTGAAAGCAGTACATTCCATAGGATCTCAGGATTCCGGAGTTGCTCCAGGACACCGATGTAGCTTAATGTGAACTTATCTCCGGCAGTTTCTTTACCTGTACTTTTTCCGCTCTTTTCGGCATCGGTTTCATCAAATCCGTTGGTAATGCATAAGGCATGGGCTCCGTTGTTACGGAAATTGTCCGCATCGCTGTAGCTGGTGGCTAAGGTAAGGTCAGCCTTTGCGAAAACTTCTTTTTCAAGCCGGCGGTGTTTCATGTCTGAACGGGAAGTGAGCTTGAGGTGTTTATAATATGAAATTTCCGTCCACGGATCCCGGAAATCTGCAATCCATTTCAGGTGACCGAACTTTTTCTTAAGGCTTAAACCGATCAGGTGAAGCGAGTGGGGCGGCCCTGAAGTAACGATCACATCAATGGCATGCTCTTGCAGGTAGCGTTCCAGGAATTTCACAGATGGATTAACCCAGAATACCCGGGCATCGGGAATAAAGAAATTACCCCGTACCCAGATGGAAAGCCTGGATTTCCAGCTTTGGTTTTTACCGACATCGAACTGGCCGGCCTTGAATTTTTTATTGTTCTTATTCAGCTTTTCTGCCAGCTGGTACGGTTCCCAGATTTTCGTTCTGATGATTTCAATATCATGAGGCACGTCGCTCATCAGGCTTTCGTCTATCAATGGATAACTTGGGTTTTCAGGAGTATAGATGACCGGTTCCCACCCGAATTCCGGAAGGTATTTAGCGAACTTCAGCCATCTCTGTACGCCCGGTCCGCCTGCAGGTGGCCAGTAATAGGTGATGATAAGAACTTTTTTCTGCTGCATAATGATAAAACACGGTTATGATTCTTCATGATGCGGGGCTGTCATTTTCATGAAGCCCCGCAATTGTATTTATATTTTTTCCTCAACGGTAATTTCCCGTTTTTTATTTTTATTGATCCAGAAAATTCCTGCACCGCTCAACAGGATGAACAGCCCGAAGCACAACAGGGATATCCATTTCCCCTTTTCAATTACTTCAGGTTCAAATACCATACGGATATTATGGGCTCCGGCCGGAACATGCACGGCACGCAGCAGGTAATCTGCCTTGATGTAAGGGACTTCTTTTTCATCCACAAACATTTTCCATCCGTGAGGATAGTAAATTTCAGAAAAGACAGCTAATTGCGGCGTTTTAGACTGGGATTCGAATTCCAGTTCATTCGGCTGATATTTCGTCAGGTTGATGAACGCCGCCGGATCTGCCTGAACAGGTTTGCCGTCAAAGTATTTCCGGTCAGAGGCCGCAACAACCGCCGTTTTTTTACTGTTGATGATTCCGATGGATTTAATTTCCTCATTAGGGGTATTGGCAAATTTGATATCACTTACCAGCCATGCATTTCCGTTCGCTTTAGGGTTCGGAAGCGCCTGAGGCTGTTCCGGCCCGCCAACGACCCAGTATTTGGCATTGAGCAGGTTGAGGACATTCGGTACCTTTACCGAATCCATAACCTGGAAGTATTCATTGATAATATCATCGTACCTTCTCAGTTTCACCGCATGGTATCCTCCGATGGATGATTTGAAGTAGGAGGTATTGGTTTCACTGAATGTACCCAGGATATTATTGAAGATCCGGTAATGGGTCTGGTCTTTTTCTGCGATGGTTTCCAGAGTTTTGTTGACATTGACATGTGCCAGGAGAGGTTCCAGGTTAGGATTGCCCTGCACTTTTTCTTGTAAAAGCTCTGAAGTTTCTGTCTGGAAAGGATTTTCTGCAAAAACCTTGTCCACGTAATTCCCGTCATTCAGGTAACGTTTGTTTACGGTCCATAAATCAAAAAGGCTTACTGCTCCGATGATGATCAGCGCTACGTTCTGGCTGAGCTTGTTTTTCAGCACCATGAACAGGGCAGCAGCAGCTATCGCTACATAGAAAAACGCTTTGATTGCATCAATCCTGAACAGCTTATACCGTTCTTCCACCAGGTAATCCATAAGGAAAGGCGGGAAGTACATCTTTTCGTTTGCCGTATGGAAGCCCAAGAGAGATTTCCCGAAGAATAATAGGATCAGCAGCAGGCCTAAAGTTGCACCGCTGACGTATAAGAGAATCTTCTGTTTGTATTCTTCAGTAAGTTTTTCATCAGTGAAAAACTTATAAAGCCCGATGATGGCAATCAGCGGGAAGAGGAGCTCTACGACTACCAGAATGGATGACGGAGCCCTGAATTTATTATAAAACGGTACATAATCAATAAAGAAATCTGACAGAGGCATGAAATTGCTTCCCCAGGCGAGCAGGATAGTCAGTACTGACGCTCCGAGGATCCAGTACCTGTATTTTCTGCCGGCAAAGAAAAATCCTAACACCGCAAGGAAACAGACAATGGCTCCCTGATAGGCAGGTCCGGAAGTTCCGGGCTGGTCTCCCCAGTAAGTCATGCCGCTGAAGCCTTTGGAAATACGGTCCATTTCAGCCTGGCTCGATACATTTTCCTGCACCAGTTCCTGTACGCGGTTCATCATTTCTTTTCCTTCAGGCTCCTGTGTCCCGCCGCCCATCAGTCTCGGGATGAACAGGTTCAGGGTTTCCAGCTGGCCGTAGCTCCACATCAGCATGCTTTCTTTATCCATACCGGATTTACCGGACGTACTGCTTTCGTTTGTCAGGATCTGTTTTCCGCGTACGGTTTCTTTTATATATTCCGAATTGGCCATGATCCTCTGGGAATTCATTCCAACCCCGATCAGGCATGAAGCCGCTATAATTCCCGAAGAAATAAGGAAATGTTTTACCGGTGTTTTCTTCTGGATGGTCCTGATGAGTTCAGAAAGGAATAAAAATCCTAATGCCAGAAACAGGTAATAGGTCATCTGCGGATGGTTTGCAGCAACCTGAAGTCCCATGAATAATGTCGTTACAATGAATCCCCAGATATACTGTTTCCGGATGTACACCAGAAGTATTCCGGCGAGGAGAGGGGCGAAATACTCAATGGTATTCACTTTTCCGTTATGCCCTGCTGCGATAATGATGTAAAAATAAGTGGATAGCCCGAAAAAGGTGGCACCCAGAAGTGCATATTTCCAGTTTCGTACGGCTACTATCCCCAAAAAGAAAAATCCGGCAAAAAGCAGGAAAAGGTAATTCACAGGTCTCGGCAGGAAATTCAGCCAGCTGTCGATCTTCTTGATCACATCGCCTTTAAACTGGCTTCCCATCTGATAGGTAGGCATTCCCCCGAACATAGAGTCGCTCCAGTAAGTTTCCTTTCCGGTATCGGCACGGTAGTCCAGGAGCTCCTTGGCACCGCCCCTGTATTGTACGATATCATGCTGGAACAGCTGTTTTCCGCTGAGTACGGGACTGGCATAGACAAAAGCAAGAATGATGAATACCACCAGACTTGCCAGAATGAAAACCAGGTTTTTATTTTTTTTAAGCATACATTAATTTAATTTGAGAACCCTTTCAGAATCCGAAACTCTGAAAGGGTTGGGTTATTTATTTTTTCTCTTCCTTTACCTCTTCGTACTCCACCGTTTCCGCATCCCAGTTCAGGCCTTTGTTCGTTTCCTTATCTGAGTTGTGAATATCCTGCTGCTGTCTGGTTCTGGTATTCTGGTCCTGATTAAACATATAGCTGTGGAACTTTTTAAAGAAAATCCTCTTCAGGATGTTCCACACAAAATAAATAATGATGGTAATGAGTACCAGCTCAAAAATATACTTCATGATTTCGACTGTCTATATTATTTTGCAGACGGATTCACCATAACGGAAGAGTTGGTTACGCTCTGCATAGACTGTGACTGTTTTCCGTCTGAAATGGTTTCTACCTGCGTTGTTTTTACATTGATATTCTGGTTAGTGATCCAGCCCGTGTTTTCATCAAACTTTATCGTTCCATTCTGGGTCAGTTCGCTGCTCAGGCTGTGGGTAACGGGACCCTGTGCCTGCTTTTCGGTTTTCTTGGGAATTCCTCCGGTTACGGAAATTTCTGCAATGCCGTTGCCTACGCTTTTCAGGACGTAATTGGAAGTTACCTTAATTTTACCGCCGGCATCCGCATTTTCAGAAGTCGACCATTTTTCCCCGATCTTCACTCCCTTCTTAGGGATGATGGTCAGATTTTTATTGAACTGGTCCCGCAGTACTTTTTCGTTGAAGGTCTCTTTCAGGCTGGCAACAATACCTGCTTTCTGGTCGGCATCTTTGATCAGTGTTCCTACGGCATTGGAAACTTTGGTGTAGACGGGCTCAAAACCGGTAATTGAAATTACCTTTCCTTTGTCGTCCATTTTCATGCTCAGTTTGTTTCCGGTAAGCGCACGGTTGATGTTCCAGATCATTTTAAGGTCATCTTCTTTAGGTATCGGCTGTTTGGTATCCACCACTACGGTTTTGCCCTGAGAAGTCTGGGAATTCCTTTTGGCAATAAGGTTAAGAGTGATATCGTACACATTGCCTTTGATGTCGTTCACCGTAAACGTCATTTCATCGGTAGACTCACTGATCCCGTTTAAGGTTTTGCCTTTAGGGTCAGTCATCGTTTTTACATCCCTTTGGTAAGTGGTCAGCGGATAGGTTTTTCCTTTTTCCAGTTTAAAGGTCTGCTTATAAATGCCTGCTGAATCTTTAATGGCGGGATTGGCTTCCACTTTCGCTACGGAATCTGCGGGTACTTCCACCGTAACCGTTTTTCCGGTTTTGGGATCTACTTTGGTGACTGTCGCGGTTTCCTTTTTACACGATACCAGGGCTATGGAGATAAGCGCGATTGCTGCTATGTTTTTCATTAAATTGCTTTTGATTGTTGTTGATTAATTGATTTTTACCGTCTTCTGTCGTACGGCTTCATACAGGATGGCACCGCAGGCTACGGACACATTCAGTGATTGGGTCTTTCCTTCTATCGGCAGCTTTATTTTCTCATCTGCATGGTGGAGCACTTCTTTTGAGATCCCTGTTTCTTCATTGCCCATGACAACAGCACAAGGTTCTGTAAAGTTAACATCGTAGATGAGCTTCTGGGCTTTTTCGCTGGCGGCAAAAACAGATATCCCGCTTTGCTGAAGGAAATCCACTACATGAGCAAGATTGGGCTCCTTGCAGATTTTAATATTGTAAATACCTCCTGCTGATGTTTTGATCGCATCGGAATTGATAGGGGCTGCTCCTTTTTCAGGAATAATGACTGCATCAATACCCACACATTCTGCCGTACGGCAGATGGCACCGAAATTCCTCACATCGGTAAGCCGGTCCAAGATCAGTAAGAAAGGCGTTTTTCCCTCTTCGAAAAGCTGAGATACCAGGTCTTCAATTTTATGGAACGGCACATCTGAAATGAATGCTACCACGCCCTGGTGGTTTTTCCTCGTAAAACGGTTCAGCTTCTCTACCGGAACGTAGTTCGGACGGATTTTATTCTGGGCGAGCACGGCCTTCAGTTCTGCATAAATCGGTCCCTGAAGCGCATTCTGCACAAAAATTTTATCAATGGTCTTTCCTGCTTCAATAGCCTCAATGACGGGACGGAGCCCGAAAATAAAATCGTCTTTTTTATCGTTGTTCGTATTCATTAAATTTCTCTATAAAGGTTGTCCTGAATTGTATTATACCTGGGCTTACCTCCGGAAGTCTTTTGGATATCTCTCGATGGAACATCAGATCAGATAATAGTATTTCAGGAATTTTACATCTAAAAGATGTACTGATTGTTATGCGTACTAATATTTTTCTCCTAAAATGGCCCTCTTCTGAGCCATGGCATAGCCGTAATGCAGGCTTTCGTGCATATTATTGAAAATAATGGCATCCTGAATGCTCTTCAGATCCATTCCGAAACTTGTGGTGTAAGGCGTATAGTCTGAAAAGAAGTCACTGTCATAATCTTTCATCAGGATTTTGGAGGTTTCCGTTAGCAAAAATTCAAGGTCTTCTATCTCAGATTTTTGGACATTGAGATTAGGAAGGGTTCCCTTCTTGTACGTTTCGATCCAGTATTTATCTATTCTGAAGGGATTTCCGCTCAGGTAATAATGCAAAAGCTGCTGTGTAGCCACGGTATGGGCAATATTCCAGTAAATATTATTGTTGAAACCGTCCGGAATCAGCAAAAGGTCTTCATAGGATATATTCTGTAAAATATCCAGAAGGTTTTTTCTGACCTGTCTGTGGGCCTGAAAATGATAGTTCATTTTGCACAAATTTAATCACCAAAAATAGTTTAATAAACTGGAAATGACAATTTTTGAACCTGGGTTTGATGTAAAATTTATAGATTTTTATGAAAAAAAGGAATTATGGTCTTGTACCGCAGTCTGTCTGCTGCTCAGGAGCTATTATTAATGCTGGAATATTTAACAAACTTTAACTAGAAAATGGCATCGATTATGTTGATTAATGCAAGTATTTATCAGAAATTTACCCATTATTTTAAAACGAACTATGTCAGATACATATCAGGCTGAAGATATCCGTCAACTGACGGAAAAAGTAAAGGAAAAAAATTATCTCTTTACCCTGCTGCGCCAGGAAATCAACAAAGTGATTATCGGCCAGCAATACATGATAGACCGCCTGTTGGTTGGCCTTTTGGGTAACGGCCACGTCCTGTTGGAAGGTGTGCCCGGTCTCGCCAAAACGCTGGCCATCAAAACACTGGCAGATGCGGTTCACGGAGAGTTTTCACGGATCCAGTTTACTCCGGACCTCCTCCCTGCAGATGTGGTCGGGACTATGATCTACAATATCAAGGATAACGATTTCTCCATAAAGAAAGGTCCGGTCTTTGCCAATTTCGTGCTCGCAGATGAGATTAACCGTGCTCCGGCTAAAGTGCAGTCGGCACTTCTGGAAGTAATGCAGGAGAAACAGGTGACGATCGGTGATGAAACTATGAAGCTGCCGAAGCCTTTCCTTGTACTGGCCACCCAGAACCCGATTGACCAGGAGGGAACTTACCTTCTTCCTGAAGCACAGAGCGACCGCTTTATGCTGAAATGTAAAATTGACTATCCGGAATTTGAGGATGAAAGAACGGTCATGAGGATGGTTTCCACATCGCATCAGCCGAATGTGAATCCGGTAATCGGTTTACAGGATATTGTTGAAGCCAAAGAAATCATCAATCAGATTTACCTGGATGAAAAGATAGAAAAATATATCCTGGATATGGTGTTTGCTACCCGTTATCCTGAAAATTACGGGCTTTCCGAACTGAAAAATTATATCGGATTCGGAGCATCACCAAGGGCTTCCATCAATCTAGCCATTGCTTCAAGGGCGTATGCTTTCCTTAGAGGAAGGGCTTTCGTTATTCCGGAAGATGTCAAAGAACTGGCTAAGGATATCCTGAGGCACAGGATCGGGCTTACTTTTGAAGCGGAAGCAGAAGAAATTTCAACCGAAGAGATCATCAACAGGATTTTAGCAAAAATACAGGCACCATAATGGACGGAGTAGCCATCAGAAAGGCGGTTAGGGAAGATTGTGCCTCAATGCTGGAGTTGATCAGGGAACTTGCTGCTTTTGAAAAAGCCCTGCATGAAGTTACCCTTGATCTCGTGCAGTTCACGGAAGACGGCTTTGGTCCCTCTCCTGTATGGGGCGCCTTTGTTGCTGAACTTAATGAAGAAATTGTCGGGATCTCATTATATTATAACCGGTATTCGACCTGGAAAGGCAAAAGATTGTATCTTGAAGATCTGGTGGTAACGGAAAGGTTGCGCGGAAAGAATATCGGAAAGCTGCTGTTTGAGGCTACGCTGGAATACGGTAAGGCCCATAAGTACACCGGAATGGTTTTTCAGGTGCTGAACTGGAATGAACCGGCCATCAATTTCTATAAAAAGTACAATCCGAAATTTGATGATGAATGGCTGAATGTTTCGATAGAATTGAAATAACCAATATAAAAAATAACCTGAGTTTAACTTTGTTTTGAATGCGGTATTAGACCATGCAGATTAAAGATATTGTAAAAAAAGTAAAGCAGATAGAAATCCGTACCCGTAAAAAGACGGAGGCTACTTTAATGGGACAATATCACAGTGCTTTTAAAGGACAGGGGATGACATTCTCAGAAGTGCGGCCTTACCAGTTCGGGGATGAGATCCGTAGGATCGACTGGAATAAAACGGCGCGTTTCAGGGAACCTTTCGTCAAGGTGATGGAAGAGGAACGGGAACTCACGATGATGCTGGTGGTGGATATTTCCGCCTCCATGGATTACGGGACCAAAACCCAGCTGAAAAGGGAATACGTAGCCGAAATTGCCGCCAGTTTAGGATTTTCTGCCGCAGGAAATAACGACAAAGTTGGGCTGATCCTGTTTGCTGATAAGGTATATAAAGTAATTCCGCCGCAGAAGGGCAGGAAACATATCCTTTCCATCATCAGCATGATCCTTACAGCAGATTATGTTCCGGCTGAATCCAAAGTGGACAAAGCTCTGGAATACATGATGGGGATTTTCAAAAAGAAATCTCTTGTATTCCTTTTTTCGGATTTTGAGGATGCATACGATTCCAAAATGCTGAGGGTGGCTTCCAAAAAGCATCAGTTATTGGGATTGCGTATTTATGATGAAAAAGATAATGCCATTCCGGATGTGGGATATGCCCTGCTGTATGATTCCGAAACAGGAAAACAGATCTGGGCCAATACTTCCAGTGCGCGCTGGCGTTATACTTTTGCCGAAGCACAGAAACAGAAATTAAAAGCTCTGGAAGAAGATTTTGCCAACAGTTCGGCAGGCTTTATGAATATCAGTACCGGCACGGACTATTCCAGGATGCTGTATAATTATTTTCAGAAAAAATAAAACCTGACCTGCCGGGATATCCATTGGTATGGACGCTTCGGAACAACAGGGATATTGTTTAAATGTAAAAGAACCATTGAAGAAACTATTATTTATATTTTGTCTTCTTATCTGCGCTCATGTTTTTCCGCAGATCCTTTCTTCCAATCTTGAGAAGAAAACCATTGCCTTAGGCGAAGTTGACCATTTCACCGTGAAGATTGACAACCTGAACGGAAGTCAGGTTACAGCTGCTGCGAAAAACGAACTTCTGCCTTTTCATTTTGAAGAAACCAAAGACAGCATCGGACAGAATGCAGACACTTACGAAAGAAAAATTGAGTTTGCCGTATTTGAAGAAGGGAAATTTACCATTCCTGAACTTGAATTTAAAGTTGGCGACCGCGTTCTGAAAACCATTCCTTATGAAATAGATGTCATTAATACGGCCCAGAAAGGAGACCAGATCAGCGATATCATGAAAAATAAGGAAGTGAAGCTAGAAATCAAGGACTACTGGGAGCTCTACAAATTTTATGTGCTCGCTGCCATTGCCCTTATCGCGCTGATTATTGTCATCATTGCTTTTGTCAAATGGGGCAGGAAGGTTAAAAGCTCACCGGTGGTTGCAACCAACCAGACCCTGAAGGAACTCGATTCCCTTAAAAAGAAAAAATATATTGAAACCGGGAATTACCGCTCTTTCTATGTTGAGCTGATCGATATTTCCAGGAACTTTATCAGCCGTCAGTATCATCTGCCGGCAGACGTCTTGCTGACCGACGACCTGATTGATGTGATGAAAAAGAACAATACCATTTCGATAGAAAATGAAAAAGTGGTGGAAGATATTTTCCTGAGGGGAGACCTGGTGAAATTTGCCAAGACCTTCCCGGACCAGCGGACCATGGAAAAAGATTTGGCAGATATGACTGCATTTGTAAAGAGATCGTCCAAGGATATTGAATTTGAAAACTTAAGGAAGGATGTTTAATTTCGAGTTTTATAGTCCGTGGTTCCTGCTCCTCTTCATCCTGCTTATCCCGGTACTGTTCAGGGATATCAGCAGCAGTAAGAGAAAGGGTATTAAAGTGCCTACCGTTAAAAATATGCAGGCCAGCGGAGGAATACAAGCAGTATTGTTTTTCCTTAAACTGTCCAAGTACATCATTCTCTCCGCACTTATCATCGCCATGGCGAGGCCGCGAACTTTTACCATATCGCAGGACCGTGACGATACCAAGGGAATCGACATTATGCTGTCCGTAGACGTATCGCTGAGTATGCTTGCCAAGGATCTGACGCCTGACCGGCTTACAGCCCTGAAAGATATCGCCATTAAGTTTGTGGAGAAAAGGCCCAATGACCGCTTAGGTCTGGTCACCTATTCCGGAGAGGCTTTTACCAAAGTGCCGGTAACTTCGGACCACCAGGTCGTCATCGATGAGCTTAAAAACCTGAACCCCCTGGAGCTTCAGCCCGGAACAGCGATCGGAGAAGGACTTTCAGTGGCAGTTAACCACCTTAAAAACAGCAAAGCGAAGAGCAAGATCATCATTCTGATGACGGATGGGGTGAATACAATAGAGAATGCCATGTCACCGCAATTGGCTGCTGAGCTGGCTAAAAATAACAACATTAAAGTATATGCTATCGGAATCGGTACCAATGGATACGCACTGATGCCTACCCAACTGGATATTTTCGGTGAACTGGTATTTACCGAAGCGGAAGTGAAGATTGATGAGCCTATTCTGAGGGAAATTGCTCAGATGACCGGTGGAAAATATTTCAGGGCTACCTCAAACAGCAGCCTGGAAGAAGTATACAACGAAATCAACCAGCTTGAAAAATCGGACGTAAAAGTTTCCAAACTGTATAATTATGAGGAATATTTCAAGATTTTCCTCTGGATCGCTTTGGCAACCCTGGTTCTGGATGCTTTCATGAGATGGTTGTTTTATAAAATTTTGAGCTGATGGAGTGGTATTTGGGAAATTACTGGTATGTACTGCTGCTGTTGCTGTTGCCGCTGCTGGCTGTCTTAATGGTGCGGTACCTGAAATGGAAGAAGAAGAGAAGGGAATTGTTTGCCGACAGCCGGTTCCATGATCAGCTGTTTGAAAAAAAATCCGGTTTTACGAAGTTTTTTCCGGCCCTGTATCTTCTGGGGACGCTGTTTCTGATCTTTTCCATTATTGACCTTCTGAATGGTTCTGAAGTGGTAAAAACCAATCAGAGGCTGAACAATGTGATTTTTCTGCTCGATGTTTCCAATTCCATGAATGCGGAAGATATACAGCCCAGCCGCCTGACTGAAGCCAAGAACCTGATGGTGGGAACCATGCAGAAAATGAAGAATGATAAAGTGGGGATCGTCATTTTTGCCGGTGAAGCCAATTCCATCATGCCGCTTACGACAGATTATAATTCTGCGGAAACTTATATCGATGCCATTGAAACCAGTTCCATGCAGATCCAGGGGACGGATTTCCTGAAAGCCATCCGCGTCGCTGCAGACAAATTTAAGAACGTTGCCAAAGGGTCCAGGAAAGTGATCCTGCTGAGCGATGGGGAAGATAATGAAGGGAATGACGGTGCAGCCATACAGCTCGCTAAAAGGGAAGGGATTACCATTAACTCAGTTGGGATAGGGTCGGATGAAGGCGCTCCTGTACCGGAATATGTCTTCGGGCAGCTGATGGGCTATAAAACCGATATGAACGGCCAGACCGTGATTTCCAAAAGGCAGACGGGTGCCCTCAGAAAGATGGCAGAAGCTACCGGCGGAACCTATATCGACGGTAATAATATCAATGAGGCCCCCGAAAGGATTATTGATGCTCTGGCCAGAAATGCCGCTTCATCGGAGACATTGGTGAAATCCCAGAACGCCAATCATTACTATCAGTACTTCCTCGCAGTTTCCATCTTTTTCTTTATGCTGATTTACCTGTTTAATCCTAAAAGAGATCTTAATGTCTGATGCAGAGTCTGATTGCTTTTACTTTAACCCAACTTTAACAAATAATCCCCTGTTTATTAACATATAAAGGAATAATTTTGCACAAGATGAATACTAAATTTATTTTTTTATCGTTTCTTATTACTTTGATGTTCCCGGAATTCCTTTTTGGGCAGAAAAGCTATAAGACGCTGGTATTCGAAGGCAACCAGAAGTTCAACGGTAAAGATTATTCCGGGGCGTCCGGAAAGTATTTAGACGCGCTTAAATCCAATCCTAAAGATTTTACGGCTCATTATAATCTTGGTAATGCCCTCTACAAGCAGAAAAAGTACGAAGAAGCCAGAGCGGAATTTGAAAAGGCACAAAGTCTCGCCCAGACCATTCCGGATAAAGCGGCTGCGCTCCATAACCTCGGCAATACCTACATGCAGACCAATAATCCTGAAAAAGCGGCCCAATATTACAAACAGTCTCTTAAGCAGCAGCCTTACAGTGAAGCTACCCGCAAAAATTATGAGATTGCCATGCTGAAGGATAAGGAAAACAAGCAGAAAAAAGACCAGCAGAAAAAATCAGGCAAAGGAGGCGGCGGCAAAGACCAGCAGCAGAATGATGATCCGAATGGTAATCCTAAAGACCAGCAGCAGGATCAGGGCAAAGGGCAGCAGAATAAAGGACAGGGCCCGCAGGGAGATACCCAGGAACCTAAAAAAAACAATGAAGGCAATATGCCGAAAGAAGTGGAAAACTCCATATTGAATAAAATAGGCGAGAAAGAAAAAGAAACCGCCAAAAGGATATTAAATAAAAACTCTTATTCGGTGCCTGAAAGCAACGAGAAAGATTGGTAATGCAGTACAGATTAACCTACATACTTGCGATTCTCCTATCCGTAACCGCTTACGGACAGGTGAACTTTACCATAACGCCTGATAAAACCGATTACAACGGAAAAGACATTGTCAATCTGACGATCGTTCTGGAGCTTAACGGAAGCGAATACAATCAGCAGACCCCGATAAGGCTTCCTGACCTGTCAAAGTTCAATATGATCGGAACAGGATCCGTTAACAGCGGTTATATGGATCCCGAAACCAACACTGTAATTACCCAGTATATTACCCGTGTAGCGCTGGAGCCAAAGAAAAAAGGCAAAGTAAAAATAGGATCCGTATTGGTGACCATCAATAACAAGATCTATAAAACGGAGCCTTTTGATATTTTGGTAAGGGACGTTGAAAAAAAATCCCTGGCAGCCTCCGGCGATGTCTATCTGAATATGGAGGTGCAGGATAAGGAGGTATATCAGGACCAGCCTACCATTGCCGTCCTGAAAGTCTACTCAAGGAATATAGACAATTTCAGAAAGGTGAAGAACATCCGTCTTCCTCATCAGGAAAATATGGATGTGCAGCCCGTGAGCTTTGCAAGGTCTGAAATTGATCCTTCGGCTCCCGGAAACCTTTCTTCCCAGGTCGTTGCCATGTTCATGATCTTTCCTAATGAGTCCGGTTCTGTTGAAATTCCGGCGGTTACGGCATCGCTGAATTCCTATTCCAATAAAAATAAGCTCACCTCCAATAAAGTGAAGCTCAGCGTCAAAAAGCTTCCGGAAGGATCTCCGGAAGGCTTTAAAAATGCTGTGGGAGATTTTAATATCAGTGTTTACAATACGTCCAAAGAAAGAATTGAGGCTAAAAAGCCGGTCAATGTTATCGTCAAGGTAAGCGGGGAAGGCAACCTGACGAATATGGAGCTGCCTAAAATACTTCCTTCACCCGATTATGAGGTGTTTGCACCAAAGATCACGTCTAAAGTGGTGCCGGGAACTGCCGGTATCAAAGGAGAAATCCTGGCTAATTATATCGTTATTCCAAGAAAGGCAGGACTGCTATCAGTAAAGACAGAACCGTTCGCTTTTTTTAACCCGGAACACAAAGAATATGTAGATCTGGGACAAAAAATGCTGGCGTTGACTGCCATGTCCCACGAACAGGTGCTGGAAGCCCGTACTACAGTGGAAAAGGTCAATGAATACACCAACAACCTGCTTGAAACCGTTGACACTCCTGTACTGAAAACCACCTCATTCAAGGTAAAAGAGAAAGATAAATTCCATTGGAATATACTTCTGGTTAACGTACTGATTCTTTTAGGGCTATTTGGTGTGTATATGATATTCAGAAACTGGAAGAAGAAGCAACATACAATTGAAAAAGTTACGCCGGCAGATTCATTAGGTTCGGTAGCGGAAACTGAAGAAAGGATCAGGGAGAGCATGAAGACTGATATCAACGACTATTTCAGTTATTTGGAAAATCTTAAAGATAGCTGCGATTATCAAAGATTCTTTCAAACGGCAGATGAACTGGATGCTGAAGTCAGGAAGCAGTATCAACAGAATTCTTCAGAGGCTATGAGAGTTTTCCTGGAATCTGATAAAGGTACTGTTATCGCAGAAGAATACAGGAATCTGTTACAGAAAATACAGATTGAAAAATATGCTCCGGTAAAATCTGCTGAAGCCCTGGATGATCTTTTAACAGGCATCGTTAATTTCTATTCACAGATTAGCAAATAATCAGTTTATTTTCATATTTTTGCGAAATCTTTAAAAGCAACACGATGGAAATTTTTAATGGTTTTTCGATAAAAGAAATTGTCACCTGCTTCATGGTGCTTTTTGCCGTAATTGACATCATCGGTTCTGTGCCGATTGTAGTGAGCCTGCAGCAGAAATTCGGGCAGATAGAAGCCGGCAGGGCATCGATTACCGCCGGATTGATCATGATCGTATTCCTGTTTGTAGGAAATAAGATCCTGAAGCTGATCGGAGTGGATGTGAATTCCTTTGCCATTGCCGGCGCATTTGTGATTTTTGTCATAGCGCTGGAAATGATCCTCGGTATTGAGATTCATAAAACCACTGAAGTAAAGGCGGCATCCATCGTTCCCATTGCGTTTCCGCTCGTGGCGGGTGCCGGAACGTTAACCACCACATTATCGTTAAGAGCTGAATTTCATGATATCAATATTATTTTAGGGATCATTCTCAATACAATTTTCGTATATTTGGTGCTGAAATCGGCGAAATGGATGGAGAAGAAAATGGGAGAGGCTACACTGGCTATCCTTCAGAAGGTTTTCGGAATTATCCTGCTGGCCATTTCAATTAAATTATTCACGGCAAACTTTGCACAGCTGGTGCAGAATTATATTAATTTTTAAAAATCATGCAGAAGATTTATAAAGTATTTTTGGTAGTGTTCATTGTTTTTACAGCGATTAACATCTACGCTTTAGACTGGCAATCGGATATGTTATCCGAAGACAACTCAAAATTTGTATTTTCCATTGCATCGGCAGTGATCGGATTGATTTTGCTTTTCGTATTGCACACGTGGAGCAAAGTAGGAGTTAGGAAATAATCGGAATATTTTTATATACGGACCTCTTTCATTTTTGAAAGAGGTTTTTTTGGGTCTCAATCGGATGGTCAGTTTGAATTTAAATAAAAAATCAGACAGTGCAGTCTGATCCTTGGCCTTATTTCTTACTCATCATTAAATCCTTAACCAAGTTCCAGTTCAGCAAAAAGATCGGGCTATTCAGATGATAAAAGGATCAGGTTTTTTAAAATTGCTTCAGATTTAAGCTCTGTTTCCCTCCATTCCTTTTCAGGAGAACTCTGGGAGGTGATACCGCCGCCCACAAACAGATGAACCGAGTCCCTGAACAGTTTGGCACAACGCAGGTTCACATAATACTGTACTGTATCGTCAGTTTTAATCCTGATGTAACCGGCATAGAGTTCGCGGGGATATTTTTCAGTCCGTTCAATCTGCTCTTTGCAGAAGTCCTTTGGGATTCCGCAAACAGCAGGAGTAGGGTGGAGGTCTGCTATGATCCGGTCAAGGTCTTCAGGTTTTATCCTGGCCCTGAAATCCGTTCTCAGATGCTTGATGTTGCCTGAAATATGGTCATAGGTTGCTGAAGTGCTTACTTCGTTCGAGTAACGGTCCAGAATATTTTTTATATAATCCGAAACCGGCTTCTGTTCCTCAATTTCCTTTTCCGTCCATGCTTCTGAAACCGGTAGGGTACCGGCAAGGCTCATGGTTTCGAATTCATGGGTAGACTTATTGAATTTTCCCAGAACCTCAGAGAATGCGCCCATCCATGAATGTTCACCATTATTGAAGATATACCTGAAAGCATTCGGATAAGCTTCGCAAAGATTGTTGAAGCTGGTCTGAAGATCAATTTTACTGAATCCGCCGACTATTTTTCTTCTGGAATACACCAGTTTAGGCAGGCTCTTTTCTTTAATGAGCCGGATCACCTGATGAATATTGTCAATATATTCTTCCCGGGTTTCTTCCCTGTACACCTGTTCTTCTTCCGGCAATGGCTGAAAAAGATCCGGTATGCTGTTAGAGTGTCCTGCATTCACCTGAATCAGCGTTCCGGAACATTGGATTGCCTCTGAACCGTTGAAAGGATGAAAGCTTATCTGGTTTTCATTCGAATCTTCATCGGTTGAGTACAGCTGTTCATCGAACGGGAATTTAAAATAGACCACGGATCAGAAAGGATTTATTTGTGGATAATGGCATTCGTCATTGTAGTGTGGCTGATCAGCTGCCCTTTTTCGTCACGGATCTCAATTTCCGAAACGTGCATGGATTTCCCTTTTCTGATGAACCGTACAAAACCTGTAACCAGTCCGTCTTTTTTACTTCTTAAATGATTGGTGTTGATATTGGTGCCTACTCCATAGTATTTATCGCCGTCGATAAAGATATTGGACAGGCTTGATCCCAGGGTTTCAGCGAGTACGCAGCTTGCCCCGCCGTGCATAATTCCGAATGGCTGGTGTATTCTCGGCAAAACGGGCATTGTTGCGGTTAAGGTCTCCTTCTCAAGATCAATATCCGTAAATTTGATGTCAAGCGTTTTCGGAAATGTTTCGTCACCCCAATCGTTGATGTATGCCAGTATTTCTTCCTTCGTGCCCTGCATGGTTTTGTATTTAAGTTGTTTAAAAGTAATGGGTAATAAGTAATGGGTAATAAGTAATGAGTAATGAGTAATAGGTAATGAGTAATTGGTTTACAATTATATTATAATTTTAGTAAGCTATAATTAATAATCTAATGTCTAATGTCTGAAGTCTTAAGTCTGACATCTGATATCTAATATCTGACATCTAGCATCTTACCCAACCCCTAATTCCCCATAATATTCGGGTTCCAGTTGGCCGGCACTTTCGGGCCGATGTCATTTTTAATATAATAATCCTGTATTTCTGCCATGATCTCCTCATACGGAACAGAAGCAATCCTTTCATAGGGAATGGTGTATCCCAGATAGACGGTTTTGCGTTTAAAATCTCCGGCTGCCAGAACAATGGGAACTTTGGCTGCCAGTGCCATATGGTAAAACCCTTTTCTCCATTTCGGTACCCAGCTCCGCGTTCCTTCAGGCGTAATCACAAGGCTGAAATCATCCTTTTCAAACTGTTTGGCTACGAAGTTGACCAGGTCGTTTTTCTGGCTCCTGTCAATGCCTATTCCGCCCAGTCCTCGTACTGCACTTCCGTACCATGCTTTGGTATGGGCATCTTTGATAATGATTTTCAGGGGCTTTTTTAGGGACCAGTAGGCAAGGTTGCCGAGGATGTATTCCATATTATGCGTATGGGGAGCCACAACAAGGATGCACCGGTTGAGTACGTTAACATCGCCCTGCAGAACGACTTTCCAGCCCATAAGCTTCAGCAGCAGTTTGCCGATCAGTGTTTTCATAGATCTTACATTAAAGCAAAAAAGTATAACCAAAGTGGTTATACTTTACAAATATATTGAAATATTATTTCTTAAAACAAACCGGTGATGAAATCAACGACTTTTATTACGATTTCTAATGCGACCTGTACCATTGTGATGATGTTTTTTTTGTTGGGGTTATTAATTTTGTACGAAGATAAAACTATTTGGTGAAATATCAATACCAAAACAGCAGTTTTTTTATTTTTCTGAGAGAAGAAGGGTGTGAATTTCAAACGGTTGCTTTCCATTCACACCTTCAAACCACTCTCTGCCGGTTATTATTTGGTTTTTATAGAAATTTCATTTTTCCCTTCATTTACCTTGATGTCTACATCTCTGTTTTTGAAGCTTTTCTTGATGTTGGTCTTGATGGAATCCATCACTTTGTTAGCTTCAGATTCAGGAACTTTTTTACCGTTAATAATGATGCTGTCTTCATTTTCTGAATTGTATTCGATGGTAGATCCGTTTACGGTAATCTTGTTTTTCTCGATCCTGATGTTTCCATCTTCATCCTTTTCCTGGTCATTATCGTTGATTCCGTCTGCATTGAGATCCCCGTCAAAACTGATTTCGTCATTTTTTGCCGGAATGACAACGGTTTTTAAAGGAAGTACAAGTTCATAATCAACATTGTAGCTTCTGAATCGGTGGTCATAAGGGTATTTGATGTAGTTCGGAAGGATAATCCTGTTGTTTATGATATCCACCGGAATACTTACATTCAACGGTAAATTGTATCCTTTAGCTTCTTTTTTGATGATCAGGTAAGGCGCCTTTACATCGGCCTTTCTTGTTACGTCAAGGTGGATCCAGTCTTTTTTGTATACTGATACTTTGTCGGAATAAAGATCATCATCGTATGCGGTAAAGTTCTGAGGAATAGTAACCTGCTTAACATCTACGTATAATGTATCAGACTTGGTATCAATGGCAATCTCTTCGGTATCTTCCTTATGTCCTCTGAAAAGCATTTCTCTCTTCCCCATGCTTACACCGAAATAGCTTCCTAATGCAATCAGACTAAGGAAAAGTGCGCCCAGCACCCAACCGATATTTTTCAGTTTTGTTTTTGGGGAGAAAATTCTGATGCTCAGGAGGCTGAAGATAATCGCCGGGATCAGGGAACCGATAACCATTATTGCAACCAGGACTTTATCCATGCCATTGTCATCCATATAAAACCGAATCTCATTAGCTCCCGGGAAATTGGAATTGATCCCGAACAAACCGAACACTACGAAAGTTCCTACAATACTTCCTACAGCCATAATGACAAAGATTCCGCCGATGATGTATTTCAGTATATTCCACACTCCGTTGCCGGCATTGTTGATATAAGGTTTATTTTCAATATAGATCTCGCCTGCTCTTGTAGTAGTTTCATTCGCAAACTGTACCAGTTTGCTGGACTCTTCCTTTAGGTTATCGAAGTTGAGCGGTTTACCTTTCATCTTTAAGAAATCTGATGCTGTTTCAGCTTTAGGGAGCACTGCCCAAAGTATAAAATAAAGAAGAATGATCAAAAATGAAGATCCTGGTGCTACCCAAAGGAATAGAAATGCGCCTACCCAGATCAGTCTCATTACTGTAATATCCATGCCGAAATAAGCAGCAAGCCCGGCACAAACCCCTGCTATTTTTTGTTTTTCAGGATCACGGAAGAGCTGTTTTTTATGTGCGTACTCAGTTCCGGGATTATATGTTTTTTTTGTATTTTTTTCAGAATAGTAAGCTTCTTCCTGTTCTTCAATTTTTTCAGGGCTTCCGATCTGTGCGATCACCCTTTCTACATCGGTATCATTGATTACTTCGCGTTTGGACATGGAATCCCTGAAGATTTCAACCATCCTGATTTCGATGTCGTGCATTACCTCGTCTGCTTCTTCAGCATCCAGTGAGCTCCGGAGTGCATTGAGGTAATCGCTGAGTTTTATATAAGCATGCTCTTCTATAGTGAAAGAAAAACCTGCGAGTCCTATTGAGAGTGTCTTGTTCATAGCTTTGTTTTTTAATGGTTTTGAGTAATTTGGTTAACCGAGTTGGTGAGGTCATTCCAGGTATTCTGGAGTTCGTCTAAAAACAGTTTTCCTTTTTCTGTGATCTGGTAATACTTTCTGGGTGGGCCTCCGGTAGATTCTTCCCAACGGTAAGAGAGGAATTCTCCGTTCTTAAGTCTGGTCAGGAGAGGGTAGAGGGTTCCTTCCACGACATCCAGTTTTCCTTTTTTCAGTTCATCAATAAGATCAGACACATACATTTCCCGGTGGTTGATGAGACTCAAAATACAGAATTCCAGAATCCCTTTCCGCATTTGCGCTTTGGTATTTTCGGTATTCATTTTTAATAAGTTTTAATGAGTTATATTTTCAGACTCCGGTTCCTAGCTAGTTGAACCTTCTCTGATTTTACATTACAAAGATATGTAATTAAAATGGTATTATGCAATACAAAGTAGTGAAAAAATATTTTATTTTATGTTAATTATTTGATAATCAATACGATAAATTTTTAATGAGTTTTAAGAAAGTGCTGAAAAGAATTATTCAGATGGGATTTTGTATAATTTTTCCGGAGACCTTTATGGGTCTTAGCGTTACCAATGCCTTCTTTTCTACCTGGTCGTGAGAAGAGGTAAAGCTGAATTGCTGATAAAATTTACGGACGATCAGCACCATTTCCATCATGGCAAAGTGTTCGCCGATGCATAGTCTTGGTCCGGCTCCGAAAGGATAATACGCAAAATTCCGGGCATTCTCATCGTCAAAACGTTCCGGAATGAATGCCTCAGGATTTGTCCAGTATTTAGGGTTCCTATGCAGGCCGCTGATGTACAGGATGATCTGAGTACCCTTTCCCCAGGAATATTCTTTGAAATGATCGTCCTCTAGTGCTTCCCGGTCAATGCCCCATGCCGGCGGATGCAGACGCATCGCTTCCTTAATGATATTGACGGTGTAGGATTTTTTCATCAGGGATTCCGGAGTGAAAACCTCTTCGCCCAATCCGGAGATTTCATTCCTTAAAGCCTGTTCTGCCTCAGGATGCCTGCTGATTTCAAAAAAGATAAAGCTTAATGCGTTGGCTGTCGTTTCATGTCCGGCGATAAAAAGGATAAGCATCTCATCCACCAGCTGTTCATCGGTCATGGGAAGCTGGGTATCTTCATATCTTGCATTGATCATCATGTCAAGCAAATCATGCTTTTCTTCGCCGGATGCGCGCCTTTTATCCAGGATCTCCTGAATGATCTTTCTTGCGCCTTCACTTTTGCGGATGTTTTTCCGGGTAATCCCGAGGATATCCATGGCCTTCGTATAAAAAGGAAGCCGTACTTCCCTGGTGAAAAATTCCTGAATTTCTGTAATGATCCTGCCCAGTTCCTGGACTTTAGCCTGGTCAATATCAGAACTGAACAGCGTCTTGGCTACGATATCAAAAGCCAGCTGATGGAAAAAATGATACAGGTCTGTTTCTTCCTGTGCTTTAAACAGTAGCATCGATCGATCAATTTCTTCCTCCATGATGGAAACCAGGCTGCTGATCTTTGCTTTGCTGAACCCCGGCTGTATGAGCCTCCGCTGCTGAAGCCAGTCTTTCCCGTTATTGGTAAGCAGTCCCTTTCCAAGGTATTTCCTGAGGGTGACCGACTGGATTTCAGATTTAAAATAATTCCTGTGGTTCTGTTTCAGGATGTACTCCACAAATTCCTGGTCCTGCGTAAAAATGAACTTTTTATCAGCAAAGGAAGCATTGATGAAGTAATGATCGCCGGCAATCCGGTGGTTCCTGCTGATGACTTCCAGTG
This sequence comes from uncultured Chryseobacterium sp., assembly GCA_913775525.1. GTDB lineage: Bacteria > Bacteroidota > Bacteroidia > Flavobacteriales > Weeksellaceae > Chryseobacterium. Next base: position 67,718 of record CAJYLH010000041.1, on the reverse strand, counting down.
GATGGTTGACCCCCTTTAATAAAGAATACAACTTATCAAGTCCGGTAATTTCTGTGGGGTAGTGGAAGGGTGAAGGCATACTGAATATTTGTTATCTAAAGGTAAAGAATATATATGATACCTTCAAATGAATTATTTTTGCAGTATGAAAATACAAAAGGAAATAGATTTTATCCTAGCCGTAGACGCTTTGAAAAATGTACAGAGAAGAAATTACAATGCCGATGATACCCGGCGTGAAAATACGGCCGAACATTCCTGGCAGATCATCATCCTTGCCCAGATTCTTTATCCGTACGCGAAATGCAGAGCGGATATCGACCTTCTGCGGGTCATCAGGATGCTTTCCATCCATGACCTGGTGGAAATTGAAGCCGGAGATACGTTTTTGTTTGACGAGCAGGCAATGGTGGGGAAGTTTGAACGTGAAAAACAATCGGCCAAGAATATTTTCGGGATCCTGGATGAACCGATCCGCTCAGAATTTTTCAACCTCTGGCTGGAGTTTGAGGAAGAGCAGACTCCGGATGCTATTTTCGCCTGTGCCATAGACCGTATCATGCCGTTTATCCTGAATGCCCATACGTCAGGGAAAAGCTGGACAGAAGCCGGCGTAACAGAAAAGCAGGTAAGAAATATGCTTGAAAATGCCATTGGAAGAGCTTCCGATGAAATGGGTGAGGCATTTGAAATGCTGCTGACGAAATGCCTGGACAATAAAAAGCTTGTCAAAGAGCTGTAATAATGCTTGCGGCGGCCTCCGGCCGCCGCAAGCCACTGATGTATTTATAATATAGGAGTTGGTTTCTTGAATTCATCGATGGATACAAAAGTGAAATCCCCGACAATAGCTTTTTCGCGCTCATAAGAATACATCTGTTCCGTGTAAATCTCAACGCTCACCTTCATACTGGTGGTTCCCACATGTGCTACTTTACCGATCAGTTCTACAATGGTCCCGGCAGGAATCGGTTTTTTAAAGTCGATCTTATCGCTGCTTACCGTAACCACCCTTTTCCGGGCAAAACGCGTAGCGGTAATAAAGGCTACTTCATCCATCAGCTGCATGGCAGTCCCTCCGAAAAGGGTATCGTAATGATTGGTGGTGTTTGGGAAAACGGCTTTAAAAATTCTGGTTTCCGAGGCTTCAATTCTTTCTTCTGTTGTCATTATTGCATTATTATATGAACGCGAAAGGAGCCGTTGAGCAGAATAATGACAGCAGGAACACAGCATGTTCCCGTAAGCATTCATCAGATCAATCAACTTCAGATCGCGAAAGTTTTTTGTATAAAGGAAAGGCAGGTCTCCTGACTCATACCGTCTTTATTTCCTTCCCATGCTTCCGCACAGTGGATCATCAATAAAGATATAAGGTACTTACAGTTGCGCGACAGTTCGTGATTTGCACACGATTCCCTTTTCATCTGCGTTAAGCAGAACCGGTTCCTGTGATGAATAAGCGTTAAAACTTTTCAGTGCAAAAGTACGGATAAAACGTGAAAAGAAAAGATTATTCAGGATTTTTATAAATGATCTGGCTGATCACCCTTCCTTCCTTAATTGTCCATAGCGTAGTATAACGGTTTTCACCTGACCCGTTGATCATATAAAGGAAAATATGGTCATTGTCAATGGAAGTTACGCCTACATTATTGAAATCCATGGTGGGCTGGAACATATTTTTAATGGCTTCCCGAACAAATACGGATCCTCTTCCGGGCTGCTGCACGCGGATGGACTTGATCTCCGTCATCCCTTCCGGCAGCTGGCTGCTGATGCCCCAAGGTTTTACTTTATCAATGGTCAGGATATTTCCGTTGGCATCTTTTTCCTGTTTGCGGTAGCCGGCATTGGAGGGGTAGACGTCAATAATCACTTTGGACCTCTGGGATGCCGGGATTTTGGGATTGCTGTTGTCGGTAAAAATGAGTGATCTTCCATTCTTGGATTTGGATGGGGTAAACTGTGGGAGCTGGTCGATAAACGCGATGCGGTCTTTATTCACCATTCCTTCCTTATCCAAAGTTTCATAGCGCACAAAAGGTTTGCCGTCGTCCTGTTTCTCAGGATATTTGATCCAGATCCATTCCGTTTCCCCGGGTGCCGGTTTCACATATACAAAAACATCACCTTTACGCATCCGGATCTTATCAACAATCTTCCGGTAATTGTCCTTCGGCACACGGACCATGGCATATCCTTCTTCAGCTTTTACTACTCCGAACGGTACTTTAGACTGTCCCTGTGCAAAAGCCAGAGAAAAAATGGTGAAAACGGAAGCGTATAATGTTTTGGTTGCGGAATTCATCATGAATCTTTTTAAAGCTCAAAGATATAAAATTAAATGCTCTCCGGCAGATACTTATTCTTGTGTAATTCACTGAAATCCCTGACAGGTTTCAGAGACCCTCCGGACATCAGGTAAACATGATCTGAAACATCCCAGACCTCCTGAAAATGATGATCGGAAATTATAATTCCTTTTTGCCCCGACTGTTCTTTGATGATCTGCTGAAGCTCTGAGGTGACTTTCGGGGAAAGACCGCTGAAAGGTTCATCCAGAAGAATGAACCCGGAATCTGAATACAGAATCAGCAGTGCTTCCGCAATCCTTTTTTCGCCTGCTGAAAGATTTCCCGGAACTTCATTGAGAATAGGCTGGATCAGGCCTGATGCAGATAACCGTTCAATATTTTTCCGGCCGCAAAATAAAGGGATCAGTTTTTTGATCTTTATGCGTTTGGGAAGAAAAGAATGCTGAGGGAGATACGCTATTCTGCCTGCCCGGTCTCTTTGATTTCTGATCACATGGTCATCCATCCGGATAAACCCTGTATCCCCTTTTTCCTGTCCGGAAATAATATTAAGCAGCGTGGATTTTCCCGAGCCGTTTCTCCCTAAAATCCCCGTAATGTTTCCTGTCTCGGAACGGATATAGATATCCTGCAGAATTCTTTTCTCGCCATATGTTTTGGTGATGCTGTCAATGTGAAGCAGGCTCATAGGAATGTGGTAATAAGATTGGTAGTGATGCTCAGTATACCCGTCAGCATCCAGAGGAATGGTCTTGAGAATCCGAAATGGGCATAGAATGCATATTCATTTTTCAGTCTCAGCTCATAAACAAAATAATGCAGCAAAGGGAGAGTCAGCAGAAAACATAATCCGAAATCAGAAACACTGAATCCGCCCTGAAGAGATAACAGCAGGGAAATGAAAACTGATGGAATCAGCAGTTTCAGATAAAAAATCCGGAGAATGGTAAAGTGTCTGATCATTTTTAACCGAACTTATTCCGTAAAGATAATTAAAATGTAATGCTGATGTTTTATTTTATTCGTACAGTACAGTTTAATATATTTAATTCACTATATTTAGAAAAAAATAATTTAAACGGTAAGTGGTCATGATAAAAAGTCTATTTTATTTCTTAGTGCTGTTTTCAGGAATATCTCTTTTTAAGTGTAATAGTAATACTGTAAACGAATCCTCATCCGATATTTTCTGCGATAATCAACCGCCGGACAATGTGCATGCCAGTTTTATTACGATGAATTCTGCAGTGATAAACTGGACATTTGATCCCAATACACCAAACTATGTGGTACGATTCAGGCCAGTGGACAGCAATGCCTGGTCTGTCATCTTTTCGTCGTCCGGGATTGGCTATTGTGCGCTGACTAACTTAGCCCCCTGCACTTCCTATGAGGTATATGTTGCTAAGATATGCAATGGTTTAACAGGATTACCATCCTCTATGATCACTTTTACTACCGCGCTGAATTATTGTGCAGCTGCTTCCGCAGGTGCAGAAGTCATGCATATTTCCAATGTTACGGTAACTCCTTCAGGGACAGGTCTTACTCCTATGGTAAGCAATTCCGGGGCTTCAACGTATACAGACTACCGTCCGGACCCGTCCCGAAAAGTTCAGCTGTTTCTGGGAAGTACCAATAATATCATCTCAGTCTCCAAGACGTGGCAGGCAACTCCGGGCACGGCATCGGTAAGAGCGTGGATCGATTTTAATGCTGATGGAACGTTTCAGGATTCAGAAATGATATTAGTCTCCAATTCATCCGGTTCATCTGCCGTCAGTTCGTCATTTGCTGTTCCCTCAACCGCATTCCAGACAGGATCAGGCTGCGGTGTTGCCATGAGGGTTATAATAAGCGAAACCTATACAAGTCCCGTTTGCGGAACATTCACTTATGGGGAAGTGGAAGATTATGGAGTGTATATATCAGAGGATGCTAGTCTTTCCGCCTCCGAAACCGGTACAGTGAGCCATGCCAGTATTTACCCTAATCCTGCCTCGGATATCATACATATCTCAGACATTTCCGGAAATGAATTTGAAATTTATAATGCAGCAGGGCAAAAGATCAGTACAGGAAAAATTTCAGAGCAGAAAATAGATGTGCGACACCTGGTAAAAGGCATCTATTTTATACAGGTTAAACATCATGATAAGGTCACACGCCTTAAGCTGATCAAAAAATAAAACAAAAGAGTGCTCGGCAATGAGCACTCTTTTTTATTATACATCACCATAAGAAAGTATCATTTTTGATATCTTACGGATTAATCATATCACTTTCAAATTACCGGATTTTCAAATTCAAAAGGATCATATACGCTCCAGTTCATCCGCATTAATCGTCGTCTTAAAAGTCCCGTAATTAACAATCACTTTATTTTTGGAAACTTTTTCGATGGTTCCTACACTGGTACTGCCTTTAATCCGTACCCGCTGGCCTTCTTTCATCCATAAAGCCCGTTCGGTCTTGATTTTTTCCTCCAGCTTTTCGTTGGTTTCGGCAATCCGTTCCTGTACATCCTCTTTTTTCAGCTGCTGGGTGATTTTACGTTTTACCACCTGCAGGCGTTTGGATTCATCCTTATCGGCACCCACTTTCCTGAATTTCTCCTGCTCCAGGATTTTTACGAAATCCTTAACAACATCTTTCCTGGATTTTCCTTTGACATAGCTGTCGATAAACGTTTCAATCTTATTCCCGAATTGAAGCTTGCGGTGTTCCTCTTCATAAAGCTTCTGGAAGTTGAACAGTTTCTGCTGCAGCTGATCATTCAGCTTTTGCAGGTTGTCCCGTTTATCTTCTACCGATTCCTTTCGTTCCGCCAGGTCGGATTTCAGTTTTTCAACTTCAAATTTTTCCTGCTGGAGCTTAACGATGGTCTTATCCAGGTTCACAATATCGTGCTCAACCTTTTTCTTGGCAGAATGAATGATGAACCTTGGGATTTTATTCTTTTCAGCAACCTCAAAAGTAAAGGAGCTTCCGGCCTGTCCTACTTCAAGCTTATACATCGGTTCCAGGGTTTCTTCATTGAAAAGCATGGCTGCATTTTCTGCATTCGGAAGCTGTTCCACCACCAGTTTGATATTGGTATAGTGCGTGGTGATGATGGCAAAACTCTTTTTATCATAGAAAAACTCAAGGAAGCTTTCTGCCAGTGCACCGCCCAATTCAGGGTCTGAACCGGTACCGAACTCATCAATCAGCAAAAGGGTATTGGCATCTGCTTCCCGGATGATGCCGCCCATTTTTTTCAGTCTTGAAGAATAGGTGGACAGGTGGTTTTCAATCGACTGGTTATCCCCGATATCAGTCATGATCTTTTCAAAGAAAAACATTTCTGATTTCGGATGTACGGGAACCAGGATTCCGCTCTGGATCATCAGCTGAAGCAGTCCTACCGTTTTCAGGGTGATGGATTTTCCTCCTGCATTCGGTCCGGAGATACAGATGATTCTGTTGTGATCTGTCAGGGTCAGGGTCTGCGGGAAAATCTTTTTGTTTTCCGCTTTGTTTCTCAGGAATAGCAAAGGGTGGAAGGCTTCCCGTAACCGCAAGGTTTTATGACGGTTGATTTTCGGTAAAACTCCGTTGATCAGTTCTGCAAATTTAGCTTTTGCCCGGGTCAGATCCAGGTCGAAAATATACATCTGGTACCTCCAGAGCTGAGGCTGGAACTCTGAAAGTTCTGCCGTCAGTTTCCTGAGGATCTTATCAATCTCCTTTTTCTCTTCTTCCTGGTTTTCCTTCAGCTTAAAATAATGCTTTACCACACTGTCCGGCTGGATATACGTAATCGATCCTGTTTTGGAAAGCCCGAGGACCCTGCCCGGAACCCGCTTCTTAAATCCTGATTTTACAGCCAGAACCCTCTGGTCTTCTATAATGGTTTCGCGGATATCATCCAGGAAATCACTCTGGCCGTAATTGAATAATGCGCGGTTAAAGTTTTCCTGAATCGCTTTTTTAGCATGCTGGATTTCAGTTCTCAGTTCTTTCAGGATCGGTGAAGCTTCACTTTTTACTTCGCCGAAACGGTTAAAGACCTTATCTACCTTATCTATGATCTCTTTTTTAAATTCCAGCACACCGGCATCTTTCATTAAGGTTGGAAAGGTCTCCGGCATGGTAGGAAAAAACTTCTGGAGTTTCCCGATCTGTTCCGTTAAGGTTTTTATCTTGATGAATGCACTGTTTTCAAGGCGGTAATTTTCAATCAGCATCAGTTTCAGCTCATTTTCAATATCCTCATACTCATCAAACGGAACTGCATTTGAGCTTTCAAAACTCGACAGGTATTCTGATGTTTTTTTCAGGGAAATTTCTGCCTCGTCAATCGTCATCGGCAGGAGCTGAAGAATTTTTTCTCTTGTTTTGGGAGAATAGGCAAATGGAGCTATTTCCGCGAGCAATTGCGGAAACTCTAATTCGTTTAAATCTTCTTTATTTATATACACAGTACAAATTTAGTGAGAAAATATGAATGTTAATTTGAAAATGCCTTAATTTGAATATTTTGAAACCCCTGAAAATAATTAGTTTCACTCTGCGCCATATTTAATACGATGAACCTCCAAACCGAACGTTTAGTGTTGAAAGAGATCAACGAAAGCCATACCGAAGATATCCTGAAGATCCGCAGCAATGCTGCCATCAACCGATTCCTGACCCGGAATCCGCCTACAACCAATTACGAGGCACTGCAGTTTATTTTAACTATTAGAGAAAGGACCAAAAACGGACAGACGATGTATTTCGGGATTTCATACAAAGATCAGCCCGGCTTAATCGGTACCCTTTGTTTCCTGAATTTTTCCGAAGACCGAAAAACCGCCGAGATAGGATACGAGCTGCTGCCGGCATACCACAGGAAAGGGATCATGTCAGAAGTACTGGATATAGTTTTACCGTATGGATTTGATGATCTGAAGCTGCATGAAATTCTGGCTGTTACCCATACGCTGAATGAGCCTTCAAAAGCTTTGCTGCTGAAACATCACTTTGCTCTGAAACAAAATAAAAAAGAAGAGGGATTTCCCGAACATCTGGTTTTCAGCCTTAAGAACATGCAGGCTCATTTTTAAATTCAGTATATTTGTTTACGTATCCATTGAAATCCCATGAATCCGTGCTCTTGGAAACACTTCCATTATGCTGAACAGAATAAGATCTGCAAAAGAGAAAGCTTTGATTGTGGAAAAGAATGGTAGATTTTCTTGAGCAGCTTATTCTTGAGTGTTAATGGCACATATTTACATATCGAATACCTCTGCTTATAAAGGCAAGAAAATTGATATTACCTTCAGCGAACCTTATGATATTCCTCAGGATGAAACAGCAGTTTTCTTTGATGAATATTTTAAATTAATAAAAAAAGATTACTAAAAATCATTTACAAATTAAATCATTTTCAAATTAAAATAATGACCTGGACAGAAGTTTTAGCTCCGATAAAAAATACGCCTTACTTTACCAATCTTTGGGAAAAAGTAAAGCAGGAATATGCAACTACAAAAGTGTTCCCGCCAAAAAGCCAGATTTTCAGGGCACTTGAAATTACTCCTTTTGATGATATTGAAGTGGTGATTTTAGGGCAGGATCCCTACCATAATGATTATCAGGCCAACGGATTATGCTTTTCTGTTTCTGAACAGGTTGCGGCACCGCCTTCACTGAAAAATATTTTTATAGAATTAAAGGATGATCTCGGTGTTGTCAGGACTTCCAAAGAGCTCGATGACTGGGGAAAACAAGGGGTATTGATGTTGAATGCTACATTAACTGTGCGTGCCCATTCACCCAATTCCCATAAAGATCTGGGATGGGAGAAGTTCACCGACTTCATCATTAAGGAAATTTCAGACAAAAAAGAAAATGTCGTATTTGTTTTATGGGGTGCTTTTGCACAGAAAAAAGCCGAACTGATTGATCCGGCTAAGCATTTTATCCTGAAATCTGCGCATCCGTCTCCGTTTTCCGTACACAGGGGATTTTTCGGAAGCAAACCTTTCTCGAAAATCAACGAATACCTTATCTCCAAAGGCAAGAAACCTATTTCGTGGTAGCATCGGACTTCTGAATAGAAATACCGATGGTATATTTTCCTTTTAAAGCACTCGTTCCTTCTGCTGAGGCAGGGTAGGGTGCGATTGTTTTTAACGTAATCGTGTATCCGTTAAAGTCGGCAGACTGGTGGTAGTTCCTTCCCGGGTTTTCCGTACTGGCCAGGTTAAGGATAACCGGGCGGGTAGCGGTACCCATGACTTCTACCTGGGCTACAGCAACGCCGGCCCAGATGCAATTCACGCCCTCCGGACAGCGGCTGTCCTCAGAAACTCCTCTGAATGTGACATTCATGTCATATGCTTTCAGGAATTTATTTTCACCTTCCGAAAGATTGATCAGGGCATTATCTTTTGCAGAACTACTGTTCATAGCTGTTTGTGGGGTATTAATTGAAGAAGCATTTTTTACGTTGGCTTCTTTCCGTGTATTACAGTTCAGTAAGGACATTAGACCGATACTGAATAAAATGGTTTTAGGAATCATACTCATCAGATTATGTTTAACATATCCAGGATAACCACCAAAAACATTGCCACACCTACCACCAGGCTGAAACCTGTACCGTAAATGAATCCTATAAAAGCACCTTTGGTGGATTTCAGGGCTTTATTCATGTCCCTGCTGTCATGAAGAAGCTCACCGATAAATACTCCGGCGAACATCCCGATCAGGAAACCCAGCGGAATCGGTAAGAACATCCCTACAATAGTCCCGATAACAGATCCGATGCTTCCCCATCGGGTTCCGCCATATTTCTGAGTGGTTTTGGCCGGGATCACATAGTTAAGCACCACTGAAATGGCAGTCAGCGCCCCGAAAACCCAAATATAGAGCATCGGAAGATCGGCATCGGTCCCGAATTTATAGATCAGCAGGCCGCAGATGCTCAAAAGCAAGCCGGGCAGCACCGGAAGAAATGTTCCTAGCATTCCTAAAAATAAAAGGACCAGGCAGAGAATATCAATAAGTATAGTATCCATAATATCAGTATGTCTTATTCAGATCGGGAAAATAAAATATATCTTAGACAATCTCACTACCAAAATAATTCCAAAACAGATGCATAACGAGGCCTGATGATTTGTGAAATAATATAATTCCGTTAAAATTCATGTTAGATAAGCGATTTCATAAATATTTGGAAAGAATTTTGCTGCGGTATTCAGTTGTTTAAGATTTGTAAATTTACTGTGATGAAAGATGAAATACAGGATACCAAAGATTTTTTCCAGGACATAAGTTATCAGCTGTACGACTATATCAGCCGTATATCGCCTTTAGGCCTCGACTGGTTTTTTCATATGATTACAAAATTAGCGCTGTTGCTGGCGGTATTTTTCATTATAGACTTCATTTGTAAACCGGTGATCAATATTATTTTCCGTTTTTTTCATAATGAACAGAAATATCCGATCATCAAGTCCATTTATGATTCTAAGATCACCAACTCTGTTGCCCACCTCACTGCTTTATTTGTGGTAGCCAGCATCAACCCGTCAATTTTCCCGCCGAGGTCCATCCCTAATACCAACATTTTTATCATCAGGTCAATAAATCTCGGTTTCGTACTGACGCTTGCCGGAATGCTGTACCGGTCACTTACCGCATTCAGGGGATATTTCATTATCAAACAGGATTTTTACAAAATAATGGCGCTGAATGCCATTTCCGAAACCGTGAAGATACTTGGGATTTTCATCTTCTCTGTAGTGGGGATCTGTGTCATCTTCGGTATTAAAGGGACTACTATTGTGGGAAGTCTCGGGGCTATTACAGCGGTCCTGGTTCTGGTATTCCGGGATACCATCCTCGGATTTGTAACGGGCATTCACGTGGCAACTTCTAAAAATCTCAAAGTAGGAGACTGGGTAAGCATTCCTAAATATAATGTGGAGGGAAACATCGCTGAAATCAGCCTTTTAACGACCAGGATCAATAATTTTGACAAGACCTTTTCCACCATCCCTACATATGACTTGCTGACGACCGAGATCAAAAACCTCCAGTATATTTCTGAAAACAATGCCCGGAGAATTAAAAAATCCATTTATTTTAATATCAATTCTTTTAAATTCCTTACAGATGAAGATATCGAACGTTTGAAATCCATCAACCTCATTTCGGATTACCTTACCAAAAGCGATTTAGAGCTTAAGAAGGAAAAAGAGAATATGGCGCATCCGGAAGAAATCATCAATGGCAGGCAGCTGACCAACATTGGTGTGTTCAGGTATTATGCACAGAAGTATATAGAAAGAATCCCTTCGCTGGACAAAGAGGGGCCCATGATCGTCCGCCAGCTCAACATAACCCCACAGGGATTGCCGCTGGAAGTCTATTCCTTTACAACAGATACGGAATGGATACAATTTGAACAGATCCAGTCTGATATTTTTGACCATCTCCTGGTTGCTTCCAAAGAATTTGATCTGGAAGTTATGCAGGTGAAGGTTTAAAGAAAAAAAATTCTTATTTTAGCTTTTATGACAAAAATTCAACTGGTAGACTGCCACAGAATGCCTTCAAGATCCTTTTTTTTTCGGAAAAAGCAGTTTCCCGTATGTGCTAGATGTACGGGTATTTATTTGGGATATTTTTTAATGATTCCTATGCTCTGGTTTTACCAGATAGGGATTATTTTAAGTGTTGCTCTTATTCTCCCTACTATGATAGACGGGCTTACCCAGGCGTACCTAAACCGGGAAAGTACCAACTTCCTGCGTTGTACCACCGGGATTTTGGCTGGGATCGGCATGAGCGGCTTCAGTGAACGCATCACTTATCACGCATACAAATTTATCGAAACATTAATCTCTTAAAATAATACTATGAACGATTTCAATCAGAATTATCCTAACAACAACAATCAGTCGAATGAGGATCTGCATGTAGGATTAAAAGTTTTATCATTTTGTATTCCTTTGGCGGGAGCCATTATCTATTTTGTTAAAAAAGATAAGGAGCCTGTAGCGGCCAAATCAGCATGTACCTTCGCTTTGATAGGTCTGGGTGTGAATATTGTACTCACCGTAATTAGGCTGATGACACAAGGCAGCTAAATGTTTTCCAAAAATACCCGCTTTCAGTCGGGTTTTTTTTATTTTTGTACCATGACAAAGTTAAGCGTAAACATCAATAAAATTGCAACCATAAGAAATGCAAGAGGGGGAGATACTCCCAGTGTGACAGAAGCTGCCGTGAAAATACAGGAATTCGGGGCCCATGGAATCACCATTCATCCAAGACCGGATGAAAGGCATATTACCAGGAAGGATGTTTATGACCTGAAACCTTTGGTAACTACGGAATTCAATATTGAAGGCAATCCTCACCGCCCGTTTATTGATATGGTTCTGGAAGTAAAGCCTGAACAGGTTACTCTGGTGCCTGATGCGGATGATGCGATTACTTCCAATGCCGGATGGGATACCAAAAAGCATCTGGACTTCCTTACCGAAATCATTGCGGAATTTAAAAATGCAGGCATCAGAACATCTATTTTCCTGGATCCGAACCCGGAAATGGTAGAATATGCCGCCAAAACCGGGACTGACAGGATTGAACTGTATACGGAAGCCTACGCAAGGGATTATTCAATCAATAAAGAGCAGGCAATACGACCGTATTATGATACGGCAGTGGCCGCTTCAGAATATGGATTGGGCATCAATGCCGGACATGACCTAAGCCTGGACAATCTTAAGTATTTCTCAGACCACATCCCGAACCTGCTGGAAGTATCCATAGGACATGCGCTGATTTCGGAAGCGTTATATATGGGAATGGAAAATACGGTGCAGTCTTACCTGAAAAGGCTTGCCAGGTGGTAGAGAAGAGTAAATGTCGGATGTTTTATATAAGATGTCAGATATCAGACATCAGACAGAACTCTAATACCTAACATCTAAAATCTTATATCTGACATCTAAACTTAACATCTTGACAGCACATCATGGAAATTCTACATTCAAAAATATTCGGTGAACAATTAACTTCAACTCCTCTTCTTGTATTCCACGGGCTTTTCGGCATGCTGGATAATTGGGGGAGTTTCGGAAAAGAAATGGGAGAACTGCTGCCTGTCCATCTGATTGACCTCAGAAATCATGGGCGAAGCTTTCATTCTGAAAATATGTCCCATGATGATCTTGCCGGCGATATTATAGCCTACATGAATCATTACGGAATAGATAAGGCGCATGTTTTAGGGCATTCACTGGGCGGAAAGGCTGTAATGCAGTTTGCCATCCGCTATCCCGAGATGGTTGAAAAGCTGATTGTAGTGGATATTGCTCCTAAAGCCTACCCGCCGCATCATCAGGGAATCATTAAGGCACTGGAAAGTGTTGATTTCAATACGGTAACATCCAGAACGGAAGTTGAGGAGGTCCTGAGCCGGTATATTCCTGAAAAATCAACCATACAGTTCCTGACAAAAAACCTGTACTGGAATGAAGACAAGAAACTGAACTGGAGGTTCAACCTTAAAACACTGTCAGAAAAATACAATGATTTTGTTTCCAATGCCATAAAGTTTGGCGTTTTCAACGGAGAGACCCTGTTTATTGCCGGTGAGAAATCCAATTATATCCTACCGCAGGATGAGTTTGCCATCAGGCAGCAATTTCCTAAAGCTAAGGTGATAACCATTAAAAATGCGGCTCACTGGGTACAGGCCGATAATCCGGCAGATTTTGGTATGGCAGTGAAAGAATTTTTGGATCTAAATTAAATTTATTCTTGTTTTTATTAAATTTAGTTAAAATTATATTAAAATAAAGGTTTGCTTCGTGCGATATTGAAAATTTTGTATATTAGGTCCTTCAAATGATAAAATGTAATATCATGAAAGGAAAAAAACTAAAAAAACCATTTTTTGCCTCGTTTCTTGAAAAGCAGGTAAAAGACCCTGAAACCATTAAGGGAGGCTCCGGGACCGGAGTATTGAAAGATCAAGTAACGGGCGTCCAGAACGACGATGTTACCAGCCCGGGAAATGATACTGTATCGATGAAATATCCTTCGGACAGCGATGAATCAGGAGAGATAGACCTTTAAGAAAACTATCTATCAAATTAAATCAATCAATTCAAACCCATCAAATCAAAACATTATGAAAAACAAAAATTCAAAGAAAAAGCCGTTTTTTGCCTCATTTCTTGAGAAGCAGATCAAAGATCCTGAAACGGTAAAAGGAGGAACAGACGTCAGCATTCCGGAAAGGGATGTCGTAACAAAACCTTCTGTAGACGGAGTAACGTCACCTAAAGATGACATGGCTCACACCATGAAGTACCCTTCAGACGGTGATGATGATGCACTTTATGTATAATTAAGAAGATCATTTATTGATCATCTGAATAAACCAGATCAAAGGAAACTTATCCATTAAGTTTCCTTTTTTTAATAACAACGGCAACATGATCCTCTGCATTACCCACTCCGGCGACTATTACAACGTCGATCTTTTCTCTGCATACCTGAAGTCTAAAGATATCCCTTTTTTCAGGCTTAATTCCGATCATATCAACCATCTTCAGAAAATCAGCATTGACCAGGATTCATTTGAATTAACTGATGAACACGGCAATATGGTTTCCTCTTCCGACATCAAGGGAGTGTGGAACCGGAAAGCCTGGAGCATAACAGTGCCTGAAGACATGGACGAAGACTATCATCGGATCTTTATCAATGAATACAGCTGCCTGAGATACAATTTGATTACTACACTGGAACATCTTCCCTGGATCAATCCTTATGAGGCTGAAAAGAAAATTGACGGCAATAAGATACACCAGCTTAGGACAGCCCGAAAGAATCATCTGTGCGTCCCGGAAACCCTTTTTTCCAATGACGCTGAGAAGATAAAATCATTTTTTTACCAGTATTGTAATGGAAAGGCAGTGGCCAAACTGCATGGTGTGATGTCAAAATCCATGGCCGGAGAACATATGCTTTCTACGATGATTATTGAAGAAGATAGTCTTGAAAGTATTGGAGACATTGCGTATTGCCCAATGATCTTTCAGCCCTACATAGAAAAATCATATGAGCTGAGGATTATTTATGTGGACGGAGCATTTTTCACCGGTAAAATCAACAACAGTGAAAATGCTGACTGGCGCATTGCCAACAGCCATTATTCCTGGTCGGCTTATGAACTGCCAGAAGATATATGCCGGAACCTTTCTGCCATGATGCGCGAAATGGGGCTTTGCCTAGGAGCAATAGATATGATCCGTGGAAAAGACGGGAATTATTATTTCCTGGAGGTCAACCCTCAGGGAGAATGGGGAATGCTGCAGAAAGAACTTAATTTCCCTATTGCGGAAACCATTGCCGATTACCTTATCAAAAGAATCAACATCCATGAATAACAAAATTTTAATCATTACCCATACGGGAGATAATTTTTCCATAGAAAAAGTAACAGAATATATAGAACATAACGGCTTTGAGGTCATCCGTTTTGATGTAGACCTTTATCCGATGCAAAACAGGCTGACTACCGCTTTTGAAGACGGAAGCTGGATCAGCATCCTTGAAACTGCTGAAGCAAAGTACCGCCTGGATGATATTGCTGCCGTGTGGTACAGAAGAGCCTATAATATCGGTAACGGCCTGAAAGAGGAGATGGACGCCAAATTTTATGGCGCAGCCATGGGTGAAATCCGCAATACTCTTTTTGGCTTCCTGGAATCCATAGATGCGTACTCGCTGGGTAAGCCAAGTGTGTACAGAAGGCTGGACAGCAAGGAAGAACAGCTGAAAATCGCAGAGAAGATAGGGCTTAAAATTCCAGAAACCTGCATGACGAACAATCCGGAGCAGGCCAGGCAGTTTATCCTTAAACATAAAAATGTCATCGGGAAGATGCAGACGGGATTTGCTATTTATGAGGACGGAGTTGAAAATGTGGTGTTTACCAACGTGATCGATAAAGATAAACTTGAAGAGCTCGATTCGCTGCAGTACTGCCCCATGCAGTTCCAGACCCGCCTGGAGAAGAAAAAAGAGCTCCGCGTAACTGTGGTAGGGCAGGATATCTATGCCTTTGAAATAGATTCCCAAAAATCTGAGGCCGCTAAAGTCGACTGGAGAAAAGACGGGCTTAATCTCATCGACCAGTGGGTGGAAACACAGCTTCCACGGGAAATTGAGCGGAAGCTGCTCGAACTTCTGGATGTGTACCATGTGGATTACGGAGCTATTGATATCATTCTTACCCCTGAAGACGAGTATTATTTTATAGAAATCAATGCAGCCGGGGAATTTTTCTGGCTGGATAATCTTACCGATGGAAACCTGATCTCCAAAAGCATCGCCGATCTTCTCTGCGATAAGGCTCCGAGGCGCAATAACAGTGTCTTAGCTTAACTTACGGATCTCTTCTATGATATAACCTTTCTTCGGAAAGGTTTTTGTTTGATATGAGAGTTGTAAATCGTATTATTGCTGAAATTCAATTGCATTTTGCTTTAAAAGTCGCAACTTTGCAGAACGGCTATTGTATCAGTGGTAAAAACTCATAAAAGGCATATACAGGATATGCAGCAACAGGAAAATAAATCTAACTACACAAAAGGACAAGACATGGTTTTGGTAACGGGAGCAACTGGGATTCTGGGAAGGGTAGTGGCTCTGGAGCTGCTTAAGAGAGGGAAGAAAGTCCGTGCAGCAAAACGTTCCGGGAGCAACCTTCAGGAAGTAAGAGATTCCTATCGTTTTTACACGGAGGATCCTGATGCCGTATTTAATGCTATTGAATGGGTAGAGGTTGACTTTGATGATCTCACGTCACTTCAGAATGCCTTGGAAAATGTTGACGAAGTATACCACTGTGCCGCAAAAGTAGGCTTCAATCCGAAAGATGAAAAGGAAATGTACCATACCAATACCAAAGGTACGACAAATATCCTGTATGCCTGCGAGCAGTCATCCGTAAAGAAATTTCTGTACATCAGTACCGTAGCGGTTCTGGATAACTTCAATGAGCAGGGTGAACTGGATGAAGATTCGGATTTCAATTCCAAAGAAGAACATTCTGCTTATGCCATTTCCAAGCACATGGCAGAAATGGAGGTGTGGAGGGCTTCTGCAGAAGGACTTAATGCGGCAATTATAAATCCCGGAATGATCATCGGCAGCGGAGGCTGGAGCCAGAGCAGCGGACAGATTTTTTCGGTGTTTGAAAATAACCGGTTTACCTTCCCGGGCGGATCTGCGTATGTAGACGTACGTGATGTCGCTGAAATAGCCGCTGAACTGATGGACAAAAATATATTCGGGGAGCGATTCATCGCAGTTTCCGGAATGAAGACCTATGAAGAGATAGGAAAGGCCATCAGGAAAAAGCTGGGGCTGAAAGAACCGGTTGTGCTTAAGAAAAGCCAGCTTGGTATAGGACGGGTTTTCAACGTTCTGTTAGGATGGCTTATTCCGCCTTTACGCATGGTGACGAAATCCAATATTGCTGCGGTAACCTCATTCAATACCATATCCGGCCGGAAAATAGAAGACAGGCTGAATTTCCGTTTTATCCCCGTTAACGAAAGCCTGGAATTCCATTTGAATAATTATATTAACGATAAAAAAAGCTGATCCCATCCATGAATCTTGCAGAGGCTATCATTGCCCATAATGTAAAAAAACATCCCGTAAAATCAGCCATCGGGTTTAAAAAGAAAGAAGAGCCCTGGAAAGAGCTGAGCTGGAAGAAGTTTTCCGAAGTTATTTTTAAAACGGCCAACGCTTTAAAGAACGCAGGAATTCAGGAAGATGATAAAATTGCCATTTATTCTGACAATTCTGCAGAGTGGATGATTTTCGACCTCGCTTCCATGGTCATCGGAGCCATTTCCGTACCGGTGTATTCCACCAACAATGCCGGACAGGCAGAATATATCATACAGGATTCCGGAGCTAAAATGATACTGGTAGGAAATCAGGCGCAATATGACGCCTGTCTGGAACTCCTTCAGAAAGATGATAATGAGCTTAAGACGATTATCGTCTCCAAAAAAGCGGTCTGGATCAAAAAAGAACTGAACAGCTATTACCTGGAAGATTTCATTTCAAAGGCTTCTCCTAAAGCAGAGATCTGCAAAAAGGAAGAGGACGATGTTGCGACCCTTATTTATACTTCCGGTACCACCGGAACTCCGAAAGGCGTGATGCTGACCCACGGAAATTTTAAAAAAGCCCTGGATGCCCATTTTGAATTCTTTACGTTCAAAAATTTTGAAGAAGAACTTTCCCTGGCCTTTTTACCCTTGAGTCATGTTTTCGAAAGAAGCTGGACCTTGCTGTGCCTGTACGGCGGAGCAAGGGTTTACTTTCTGGAAGATCCCAAGAACATTGCCAAAGCGCTGGAAGAGGTAAAGCCGACCATGATGTGCTCGGTACCAAGGTTTTTCCAGAAAATCTACGCAGCAGTACTCGACAAAGCGGAAAAAAGCAGTCCGCTGAAAAAGAAAATTTTCAATTGGGCACTGGCTACCGGATGGGAAGCATCAGAACTCAGGAGGAACAGCAAACCACTGCCTCTAGGCCTTAAGATAAAGCAGGCACTGGCCGATACGCTGGTCTTCAATACCATTAAGGAAAAAATGGGCGGCCGGTTATGGTTTCTGCCATGCGGAGGAGCCTCCCTTTCTCCTGAAGTCACCAGGTTTTTTGAATCTGCCGGTATCCATATAACCGTTGGGTACGGACTTACAGAGACTACGGCTACATTAACGCTCTTTCCCTTGACCCATTTCGAGCATGGGACAAGCGGAAAGCCATTGCCGGGAGTAGAGATCCGTTTCGGGGAGAATGATGAAATCCAGGCGAAAGGAAACGGGATTATGAAAGGCTATTACCAAAGGCCTGAAGAAACCCGGAATGCATTTACGGAAGACGGATGGTTCAAAACCGGCGATGCCGGGAAGTGGGATGACCATGGTAACCTGATCATCACCGATCGCATCAAAGACCTGATGAAAACCTCCAACGGGAAGTATGTTGCGCCGCAGCAGATTGAAAACCTGCTGACCAATAACAATTTCATTCAGCAGATCATCCTTATTGCAGAAGGCCGCCAGTTTGTCTCTGCCTTAATTGTTCCTGATTTCGAATTCCTAAAAGACTTTATCCGGGACAATAATATTGCGTTTACCAGCTGGAAAGAGATCGTGAAAAATGAAACGGTCATCAGCTTCTACAAAGAAAAAACAAAACAGCTGCAACATAACCTGGCTGATTTTGAAAAGGTCAAGAAGTTTACACTGATGCCTGCCGAATTCGAGATCAACACCGGAGAAGTAACCCCAACCTTAAAAGTAAAAAGAAACGTAGTTCTGAATAAATACAGGGATATCATTGAAGATATGTACTCATAAACACAGAACGCCCAATGATAAACTATCCTCAAAATATGACCACCACACAAGAATTTCTGGGAAAGCAGGACTTCACTGTCTCTTCTAAAACGGTTTCAGGCAGCTGTCCGTCCAATATCGCTCTGATCAAATATTGGGGTAAATATGAACATCAGATTCCTGCCAATCCCAGCATCAGTTATACACTGAACCATTGCAGGACCAATACGGAAATTGAATTTTCGGCAGGAGAACCGTTCTCGGTTCAGACTTACCTTGCCGGTGCTGAAGAAGTGAAATTTGCCGAAAAAATAGAAAAATATTTCAAAAATATACAACCTTATCTGCCTTGGATCCTGGAAGGAAAATATACCATCCGGACAGAGAATACTTTTCCGCACAGCTCAGGAATTGCGAGTTCCGCTTCAGGGTTCGGGGCTATTGCGAAATGCCTGATGAAACTTGATGAAATGTTTTCAGGAGATATTTCAGAAGATGCATCGTTAAGAAAAGCTTCATTCCTGGCCCGGTTGGGCAGCGGAAGCGCATGCAGGAGCTTATACAACGGCCTGATTGTATGGGGGAATTCAGATGAGGTGGAAGGAAGCTCAGATCTCTTTGCCGTTCCTTATCCGGAAACGGAAATCCATGACATTTTCAGGGATTTCAATGACTGGGTACTGCTGATCCATGAAGGTCAGAAGAGCGTATCCTCAACAGTTGGGCACGGGTTAATGAATACAAACCCGTATGCGGAAAGGAGGTTTCAGGAGGCACGGGAAAATTTTATCCCGATGAAAGAAATCCTGAAAACAGGAAATATGGAACGTTTTATCATCCTGGTGGAACATGAGGCACTAACGCTCCATGCCATGATGATGATGAGCGAACCTGCATTCATCCTGATGAAAACGGGTACGCTTGAAGTCATCAACAAAATCTGGGAGTTAAGGAGGGAGACCAGCCTGCCGCTGTTCTTTACCCTTGATGCCGGTGCCAATGTTCACCTGTTATTTCCCAACAATGGCTCGGAAGACAGGATAAAAGCATTTATAGAAGCTGAATTGTTGCCTCATACACAGAAAAACGGGGTAGTCAAGGATGTGATGAAATTCTAGTCCGGCGATAAGAAAAAAATAAAAAAGCAGGTCCGTTTGCAGGCCTGCTTTGCTTTTTGTTTAATCTTCGGTAACAACGGCATCCCGGTTGCCGTCCTCCTTTTTGCCTTCTTCAATCATTTCTTCAGCCTCAGCTTTTTCTTCGGCGGTCGCTTCTTCAATCTGTTCCTCCTGCTCGTCATTGTGATGGTCGATAAAGAATTCACAATATACCGGAAGATGGTCTGACCCGAAATTCTCCATGGTGGTTAGCTTGCGGATGAAAATATCCTCGCTGTGGAACATCAGGTCGATCGGGAATCTCAGGAGCTTGTATTTCGCATGGAAAGTAGATACGAAGGCCCGGCCGATCCGGGGATCGATCAGTTCACTGGTTTTCCTGAACAGGATAGATGATTTGGACCAGGCCACATTATTGAAGTCACCAACTACAATAGTCGGCTTATGGATTTCCTGAACCCGTTTAGCGGTACTCAACAGGTCGCCATCCCTTTCTTTAGACGTTTCTTCTTCCGTAGGACTAGGTGGCGGCGGATGGATCCCGAAGAATACAAATGAAAATCCGTCTTCCGTTTCCAGGTGTGCTTCGATGGTAGGAATATCATCGGCAACAAAATAATGGGTTTTCGCATTGCTGATTTTAATCTTGGAATAGAAGTGCATGCCATAGGTGTTTTCGAGGGTTACCTTATGCTGGAACGGATAATCCTGCTCCAGGACGCGCAATGCCTTTTCCCAGTCGCCGTTGCTTTCCATGGTGAGAAAGATTTCAGGTCTGCATTTTTCAATCAGCCGGATAAAACGGTTGTACTCGGTATTGAACTGATAAACATTGGCAGAAATGAAATGAATGTCCTTTGAAGAATGTTTTCCTTTGCCGGACCTTTTGACCCGGTAAAGCGGTGTGTATTTGATCAGAATTACGCCGTGATGAATGAACATCAGGATCAGCAATCCCTGAAAGTACCAGAACAGAGGTGCCGGATAGACCAGGAATCCCAGCCCGAAAGTGATGACTGTAAAAAATGTGATCTGTATTTTCCCGAATTCCGGAACCCGGAAGATCCAGTGGGAGCTCTGTATTTTAGGGAGTAAGGTTAAAATAAGAAGCAGTATCGTTAATCCTGCGTAGACGTTCCACATATGTTTAAATATGTGTATAAAAATAGCTTATTTTTATAATTTTTCAAAAAAAATATTTTGAAAAACTGCTGTAGATTTTTGAATCTGAATCGGGTTTTCGCTACTTTTATTCTTTAAACATTATTTGCTGTGATTTTAAAAATCCATCATATTGCCATCATCTGTTCAGATTATGCCGTCTCTAAGAAGTTTTACACCGAAATTCTGGGACTGAAGATCATTCGTGAAGTGTACCGGGAAGAACGACAGTCTTATAAACTTGATCTTGCCATAGGAGACCAGTATGTGATTGAACTTTTCTCTTTTCCAAATCCTCCTGAAAGGCCTTCGAGACCGGAGTCCTGCGGTTTGAGGCATCTTGCTTTTTCTGTGGAAAATATCAGTATTACCCGTGCGGAACTTATAGAAAAAGGAATAGACTGCGAAGACATCCGTATTGATGAATTTACGGGAAAAGCATTTTTCTTTATTCAGGATCCGGATCAGCTGCCCCTGGAGTTTTATGAACGATAAATGATTTTAGCTGGCGTATCCGGTGAAAAAACTGATGGCCATAATAGCAAGGACTACAGAGGAAATAAAGACATACACGTAGTCTTTTTCTTTCAGGTACCCGATCCAGGCAAAAACAATCCTCATCAGAGGCGTCAGGATCAGCAGCAGGATGCCCAGCTGGATGATGGCCATTCCCTCACCTTTACCTAATGAATGCCAGAATTCTCCCCAGATTTTTTCAGATGAAGAACCCATCTGAAGCGATGTATATTTTTTAGGCATCTTGAAGCCTTCCGTAAAAAGCTTGATAAACCCCACCAGTGATGTGATCACGGATAAAATGACTCCCAGCCTCAGCAGATTGCCTACGGAGCGGTTCAGGTCTATGTCAGTAAAATCTTTTCTCATCGGAAGCTCTTATTAATACCGTTATACATCATATATACAGACAGGATGGTGATAACAATGGCAAAAAAAGTTTTCAGTTTTTTTGTTTTGGAAACCATCAGGGTCTTTGATCCTATGAAGCTGCCTACTACCACGCCAATCAGTACAGGAGCCACGATAACCGGAACAATCTCACCGCGCTGGAAATAAATCATGGCACTGGCTACAGCCGTCACGCCAATCATAAAGTTGCTGGTGGTGGTGGAAACTTTAAAAGGAAGCTTCATCATATTGTCCATAGCCAGTACTTTAAGAGCGCCGGACCCGATTCCCAGCAATCCGGACATTGCTCCTGCAAACATCATCATAAGGAATCCGCCTACGGTATTCCTCGCAGAATAACTTTTGATGATGCCTTTATCCGGAAACGTTCCGTATAATTTCAGCTTTTCCTCCAGGCTCCCCTGAATAATAGGTTCCTGATGGTCCGGCTTTCCTTTAAGATTTAAAATAACGGTCAGAAGAAGGATGCTGGCAAAAATAATCCCGATGGTATTCGGATTCAGCATTCCCGAAATCAGTGCTCCCACAATAGCTCCTGAAGTAGTGGCGATTTCCAGGAACATCCCGATCCTCATATTGGTGAATCCTTCCTTTACAAAAGCCACTGCGGCACCTGAGGAAGTTCCGATAACTGAAATAAGAGACGCTCCGATAGCATAATGCATGGGTACGCCGAAGCCCAGCGTAAGAAGAGGAATAATGATGACACCTCCGCCCAGTCCTGTAAGCGAGCCCAGCAACCCTGCCGAAATAGCTCCCAGGAAGAGAATGATGATTTCTGACATGCTGCAAATATAAAACTATTGTGGTAGTCTGCCAAACGTTTAAAAAAGATAAATTTGACGTATTTTTGCATAAACGACAGGGACATGAAATTATTCTATATCATTCTGGGAGCCACCCCTAAAGGCAGAAATATTGAACAGCACGATGTATTCTTCGGGATTGCAGAAAACCTGAAAGACCTGGTTCCGGAGATGAAAAAATTCTGGAAGGAGGCCGATGGGAAAATCCATATCGATGCCTATCAGGAAGTAAGGTTTGCAGACGGGTACGAATTGAAAATTACGGAACGGACAGAAAAAGATTCAGATGATCAGCTGTACTTCATTAACCTTGGCGGATATAAGCCGGGATATTTTGAGGAATTTCACGAGCAGCATCTTATGGTCGGAAAATCCATGGGGGAAGTTGTAAAACGCGTAAAGAAGACAGAATTTTACCAGACCATGGGCTTTAAGGGAGCCGAAAGCCACATCGATGAAAAGCACGGAGTGGATATTGATGACATCTTCAGGCTTAATGACATCCTGCCGGACACGATGAAAAAACGGTATTCCATTGTGCTGGAAAAATCTGAAGAGCAGGACCAGACCAATGTAATGCACCTGGGTTACCTCAGAATAGAAAAGCTGCAATAGGGTAATGCATTTCATCCTTTACTAGTAAAATCAATACAAATACAACAGATACAGAACAATGAAAATAGGAATTTTAGGCGGCGGGCAGCTCGGAAGAATGCTTATCCAGGAGGCTTTGAAATATGACGATCAGTTTTATACCTTAGATCCTGCACCGGATGCGCCGTGCCACACGATTTCCCATTTTACACAGGGGAATTTCAATGATTACCAGGCGGTAATGGATTTCGGAAAAGATAAAGAGGTGATCACCATTGAAATAGAACATGTGAATGCTGAAGCGCTGGCTGCACTGGAAGGGCAGGGCGTAAAAGTGGTTCCGAATTCCCGGATCATCACCATCATCCAGCAGAAAATCCTTCAGAAGGAATTTTATAAGGCCCATGGTATCCCGAGTCCGGAATTCCAGGTGGTGCGCGACTGGAATGAAGAGATGACTATGCCACTGCCTTTTGTACAGAAAATGAATACCGGAGGATACGACGGAAAAGGGGTACAGGTGATCCGGACTGAAGAGGACCTGCAGAAACTCTGGAAAGAACCGTCTGTCCTGGAAACTTTAGTGGATATCGATAAGGAGCTTTCCGTGATCGTCGCCAGAAATGAAAAAGGGGAAACCAAAACTTTCCCGGTTACTGAAATGGTGGCTGACCCGAAGCTCAACCTTCTGGATTTCAATATCTGTCCTGTGCACCTCAGTGAGAACATTACCACGCAGATTGACCATATCACTGGGAAATTCCTGGATGCCGTCAACTCACCGGGATTATTTGCCATTGAATTATTCCTGGACAAAGAAGGAAAAGTATGGGTGAACGAAACGGCGCCAAGGCTGCATAATTCAGGGCACCAGAGCCAGGAAGGAAATGCGAATTCCCAGTTTGAACAGATGTACCGGGTGGTGAAAAACCTGCCTCTGGCCGATACGGATACCATCACTTACAGCGGCATGCTTAATCTGGTAGGTGCTGAAGGTCACACAGGAAAAGTACGATACCAGGGAATGGAAGAAGTACTGAAACTGCCAAAAACCTATGTACACCTGTATGGTAAAACGGAAACCAAGCCCGGAAGAAAGATGGGGCACATCAATGTACTCGCAGATTCCAGGGAAGAACTGATGGAAAAGCTTATCAGGGTAAAAGAAATGGTGCAGGTCATTGCCGGATAACAATAATAAACAAAGGCTACCTAAACAGGCAGCCTTTGTTTTAGCTGAAGTGATATAATAGATTATCGATCAGTCTATTTGAATATCTTTTTAATAACGTTCCCGATTTCCATAAAATCTCCGTGGTTGCCTACCGAACGTTTTTCGGCGTTATCCTGGCTGTATTCAGAAAAAGGATAGATCAGCAGGTAATTATTATTCTTTAGGTACTTGTTCAGCAGCTCAGGGATGAACCTCATCCGTGGAATATAAGATGCCATGCCTCTTTTTGCCATCAGGATAATCAGCGCTTCGTCTTCCTTAAGCCCAGCTGCAGTCTGTTCGGCATCGTGCCATGTATTCATAATGATAAATTCAGCTTCAATATTCGCTTTTTTAATGATTTTCTGAAGGATTTCCAGGATTACTTCCGGGGCATAAAAAGTCATGGTAGCTCCCGAGTTACGGGCGATATTCCAGACCCTGAGCAACGCATGGAAGAACCCGGGTTCCAGATGTCCGTTTTCCGGGATCATCACGGCATATTTCTTAACGGTGGATAATGGCTGTGCGGCATGATACACCAGCACATTCACATCATCATTCTGAAGATAGCCGTTATAAAGATTATAGACAAAAGATGGCGAGAAGCCTTTGACATCTTCAAGGCCGATGATCAGGTCGGTAATATTCTGTTCTTTAATCACATTATTAATACCATTGATAACGTCATTGTCATACCTCTTCAACGCCTGTAGCTTTACATCTGCCGCTGCCGCAGTATCCGTAGCTTGATGCAGGATTTTTTCTGCATTTTTTACGGAAGATTCGTTTTTATCTTCGTTGATCACATTCAGGGCAAAAACATGGTCGGTATTGGAGTGTGCCTTGATCAGCATTCCGAGGTTAACCATTCTTTCCACCGTTTCCGGATGATTAACGGCCAGCAAAATATTTTCCTCTTCATGACTGTTACCGGATACGGTATCTTCATTATCACTTTCCGCAATTTTCTGGGCACTGGCCATGGAGATGAAAGAAGAAATGGTACATGACACCAGGATCAGCAGGATGCTTCCGTTCAGGACGTGCTCATTCAGCAACCTTACCGGTTCGCCGGTTTCGGTTTCAGACAGGATGATATTGTATCCTACCATTACAGAAGCCAGTGTTGCGGCGGCTGAGGCAGAACTTAAACCGAAGATCAGTTTGCCCTCTTCTTTGGAGAGCCTGAATGTCTTCTGTGTGGCCACTGCCGAAAGGTACTTCCCGCCGATAGAAGCAATCAGCATGATGGCAGCTACTTCAAGCGTTTCCCAGCTTTTGAAAAATACTTTGAAATCAATCAGCATTCCCACGCTGATCAGGAAGAACGGGATAAAGATCGCATTTCCTACAAATTCCACGCGGTTCATCAGGGAAGACGTATGAGGAATCAGCCTGTTCAGGGCAAGGCCTGCAAAGAAAGCTCCGATGATGGCCTCCACACCTGCGAGCTCAGCCAGCAGGGCAGCAAGGTAAATCATAACCAGCACAAAGATATACTGGGAGATCTTATCGTTTACTTTCTTAAAGAACCATCTTCCGATGATAGGAAAGATGAAAAGTACAATCAGCCCGAAAACAATGAAAGAGACCGAAAGCTTTACCCAGAACTCCGTTCCTACTTCTCCCTGTGACATTCCTACGATCACAGCAAGTACCAATAGCGCAAGAATATCAGTGATCATCGTACCGCCAACCGTAATATTCACCGCCAGGTTTTTGGAAATCCCGAGTTTGCTTACCAGAGGGTATGCAATCAACGTATGGGAAGAAAAGAGACTGGCAAACAGGACGGAGGTCAGAGTAGAAAATCCAAGAAGGTAATAAGCCCCTAAATAACCGAGTACAAAAGGAACCGTAAACGTATAGATGCCGAAGGTCAGGCTTTTCCATTTGTTCCTTTTAAAATCCCCCATGTCGATCTCAAGCCCGGCAAGGAACATGATATAGAGCAATCCGGTAGTTCCTGTAACCACAATGCTGCTGTCCCTGGAAAGGATATTAAAACCGTTAGGGCCTATCACGGCTCCGGCAATAATTAATCCCAGCAGGTGGGGAACTTTGATTTTATTCAGCAGCAGTGGAGCGGCGAGGATAATAATTAAGACCAGCAGGAATTTCAGGACCGGGTCTTCTATGGGAAAACTCAGGTTATGTATGTTCAGTAAAATCATAGGTGTTTATTTTGCAGCGCGTACCAGTTCAACGGAAAATTTAGCCATGCAGTTATTGTCTACCGCAATCGTTCGTGTTCCTTTGATCTTATTGCCAGAAATGTCATTCAGGATCACATTCATATCCACCATTTTCTTTGAGGTTGAATCTGTTTTAAAGTTGAGTTTTATTTCATTGTTGTCCATTTTTCCGGAGTAGATCCGTACCAGGTTATTGTTGTTGATGATTTTTGTCACCAGCTGGGTAGAATCGCTGTCGAATTCCCACGTATCCGTACGCTGGTCTCCGATAACATAGTCACTGCAGTTGGATTCTGTGCAGATGACTTTTCCGGTCCATAAACCGGCAATTTCAGTTGGCCATGAGGCGATGGTCACAGAATCTTTTTTAGCAAAAATGCTGTCCCTCATTTTGAGGAGCGACTGGTATTCCGACTCTTTCTGGGCAAACAGTTTCTCTTTTTCCAGCAATTGCTGTTCTCTTGCTGCCAGACTGGCTTCTTTTTCCTTGTCACCGCAGCTGATGATCAGGAGTGCAGCTGTTAATAAAATAAATATTGTGTTTTTTTTCATAAAAAATAGGTTGATGCATGAAGATAGGTAAAAATTAATAAAAATGAAAATTATGACCGTGTTAATCTGATCTTCCGCTGCTGAAACATGGAACGTTTATAATTGATGATGAAGACGCCCAGGATAATCAGGACCGCAGCGACAATAAATTTCCAGGTGATTTTTTCATCCAGTATCAGCCAGCTTAAGAATATTGAAATCACCGTATTAATATACGCCAGTATGGAAACCTGCACGGCGGAAATTTTAGTCAGGGCATAATGAAAAGCGAAGAAAGCCGCTACCGAGCCAAATACAGCAAGATAGACCATTGCCGCCACGCTTTTGAAGCTCCAGTTTCCGAAATTATAATCTTCCGAAAACATAAAAGCAAAAATAATCTGGAGTACTCCGGCAAAAGAGAACTGGTAAAACAGGTTGAGGAAAATGTTTTCCGTCTGTATGTTGAGTTTTTTGGTAAAGATGGTTCCGGATGCCCAGCCGGCAATTGCAATAAAAAGAAAGATGATTCCTTTGGCATAAGCCGGATTAGCGAGGTCACGCACGCCATGCCAGAAGATAAAGACAATCCCGCTGAAACTCATCAACACGCCAACGAGCGATTTCAGGGTAATTTTCTGTAAACCGAAAGCCGCGCTTCCCAGGAATACAATAATGGGAGAGCAGGCACTGATGAGCGATGTTACGCTGCTGGTCACGGTTTCTTCCGCTACGGTGGTCATTCCATTGGCTACGACCAGCATCAGCAGGGAAAAAATAATCTGATAAGCCAGGTTTTTCCATCCGATCCATTGAAACTGTTTCCTGTATAAAAGGATAAAAAAGATGATGACCGCGGCCAGAAACTGACGGATCCCGGCAACAAACCAGGCCGGAATGGTTTCTACGGCTACCCGTATCGACAGAAATGTAGTTCCCCAGACAATGGCAACGATGAGGACGGCAATCATGAGTTTGTAATCTTTCAAAACAGTGTGGAATTGGTGTGATGTAACGGAATGATTCAATTTTTAAACCAAAAGGGGCCTCAGGAATAAGTTTTAAGCCTTTTGCAGGTCCGGCCTATAATTTTTATCTTTGACCATCTAATATAATGTAAAGATGGTAGGAATTATTATGGGAAGTCAGAGCGACTTACCGATCATGGAACAGGCCGCAGGTTTCCTTAAAAGCCTGGATATACCGTATGAACTTACAGTGGTTTCCGCACACAGGACTCCTGAACGTATGTTTGATTATGCAAAAACGGCTCAGGAAAGGGGGCTGAAAGTTATTGTAGCCGGAGCCGGAGGAGCGGCACACCTTCCCGGAATGGTGGCCAGTTGCACCACGCTTCCTGTAATCGGAGTTCCTATCTTATCCAGCAATTCCATTGACGGATGGGATTCCGTGCTCTCCATCCTGCAGATGCCGGGTGGGATTCCAGTGGCTACGGTTGCTTTGAACGGTGCCCTGAATGCCGGTATACTGGCTGCTAAGATATTAGGCAGCGGTGATCCGGAAGTTGCGGCTAAACTACAGCATTACCAGGATTCTTTGAAAGATAAGGTGCTGGGAACTGTGGATGACATCAAAGCAAAGCACCCTAACCGGTACGATCAGTAAAGATAGAATAGTAATAATTTCGGCCCCGCCAAAGGCGGGGCCGAAATTATCTCCGGTGTTTAATATGCAGCAGGAAAGGTCTACGATCTCTGATGATTAATTATTTTTTAATGAATTTAAAAACTCGGGCTGTACCATCCCCTGTGATTTTCAGAAGATAATTTCCCGGCACCAGATGGCGGATATCGATATAGCCTTTTGCAACGGCACCGGTATTTAATACCCTTCCACTGAAGTCAGTGATGGAATAGTTTTTACCTCCTTTTATATTTTTAAGATAAATCGTTTCAGAAGCAGGGTTAGGATAAATGCCTGCCGGTTCCGGTGCTCCTGCTTCGGAAGCACTCAATACTGAATTACAGGACGGATCATAGCCGTCTCCGGTAACAGACCAGTTCTTCTGGCTGATCAGGCTGGTTCTTGCGGCAATGGCAAGAGGGTGTTTATAGAACAGCGGCATTGCATTGCCGAGATTGATATTCTGAGGTGTTTGTGAATTGTTGTTCCATCCCACCAGGGTACTGTCGTAATTCTGGCAGTTCAGTCCGGAAAAATTGAGCATATCAACAGCGGAAATAAGGGAGGAGAGATTCCATGAACCGAGATCCTGGTTAAATGCCGTTGCCAGAGCAAACATCATATCCATATTGGTTACCCCGGACGTATCCCATTCGCCGATATTCTGGTTGAACATAGCTGCACCGTGAAACATATGCTCCATGGTTACTGCACCTGAAGTATCCCATTCTCTCAATGGCTGGTTGAACTTAAGGGCCATATCAAAAACATATCTGAAATCGGTCACATTGGAAACATCCCAGCTACCTATCGGTGCATTGAATACATCTGCAGCAGAAAACATGGAGTTTATATCGGTCAGCGTGCTCGTATTCCAGTTGTTAAAGCTTGCATTCCCTACCAGGGAAGAACAGATGTAAAACATTTCTTTGGTACTGGTGACCAGGCTGAGGTCGGGAGCATCGGTTGCTGTTACATCCAGGTTGGAGCAAAGGGTAAATGCATTTTCGAAAGTCTGCCATTGGGTAGTTCCCCACTGCGCCACTTCAAAGATCTTAGCCATATCGGGGCAGGAATAAATCGGGACCACTGAATTATCAAAGAACCTGATCTGGCTGAAGTTCCCGTTTCCTTTGCTGACTTTCACCCGGTATGCCGCTGAAGAAGGAGTGGGATTGTAGGCATTCCCGAAATCAATCACCACTTCATTGACTGAAGTTATGTTATCCAGTGTTCCGCTATGCTGAGGATACCCTATTTCTTCCCAGTAAACGGTGTAGTTGGTCCCTTTTCCCGGAAAATGAATGAGGTTGGAGGTCCCCGGTTTCCAGACGGTAATAAATTCATTCTGGGCACTGATGCCGGTGCAGAAAAGGATTAAAAAAGTAAAAAGTAAGAATTTTTTCATAGAATTATTTTAGCAGGTGTGTAAAGATAGTCTTTTAAAAGAGTAAAAATGATTTTATTCTATTTTATGGGAATAAAATAGAATATTTTTTTAAACTTTACTTTAAAGAGTCCTGTTCAGGAAATCAGATCAAAAAAGCCCACCTTATGGGTGAGCCTGAATATTATTCCTGAAGCATATTGTCGCGGGTATTTTTCTGGACGGCAATAGCTCCAAAAAGAGCGAGGAGGAAAGCAAAGGCATAAAAACCTTTTTCACTCAGCAGGATTGTGGCATTCCAGAGGCCTATCGCCAGAAGTACGATGGAGGAAAGGGTGGCGAACCAGCATATTCCATAATAGATATCGGTTACCGGAATATTTTCCAGCCGGTCACGCACTGCTTTCTGCAGGGAAACGACCGCAAACAGGCCATACAGAAGGATTGTGAAATAATATCCTTTTTCATTCAGTTCCATCTCCGCTCTGGCCAGGCCAACAATAAAGCCGATCATTCCGGCTCCCAGGGCAACCCAGGACGCTGCGACAAACGCGTTTGATACTCTTTGTTTTTTCATGTGTTAATTATTCAAAGGATCAAATATATCATTTTTATCCGATTGCCGGCCATAACTCAAATGATGGAATTTTATTGTATGGGATGATGCTTTTTTTACAGGAAGATGAAATCGGCACCAATTATACCCGTGAATACAAAAGCCCCTCCGTAAGGAAGGGCTCATGTCGTATATCAACTCTATATTGATTAGTATCTGTAATACTCAGGTTTGAACGGCCCGTCTACCGTTACCCCGATGTATTTTGCCTGCTCATCAGTAAGCGTTTCAAGCTCTACCCCTAATTTCTTAAGATGAAGGGCGGCTACCTTTTCATCCAGATGCTTCGGTAATGTATATACTTTATTCTCGTATTGGCTGGAATTAGCCCAGAGTTCGATCTGCGCCAAAGTCTGGTTAGAGAAAGAGTTGGACATTACAAAGCTCGGGTGTCCTGTCGCACATCCTAAGTTCACCAGTCTACCTTCTGCAAGGATGATGATTTCATTTCCGTCTACATTGTATACATCAACCTGTGGTTTTACTTCATATTTGGTAGAACCGTAGTTTTCATTCAGCCATGCCATATCAATTTCGTTATCGAAGTGTCCGATGTTACAAACGATGGTTTTATCCTTCATCTTTTTGAAGTGCGATCCCTGAACGATGTTGAAGTTACCGGTAGTGGTAATGATGATATCTGCGTTATCAACTACGGTATCCAGTTTTTTCACTTCGTATCCTTCCATCGCAGCCTGTAGTGCACAGATCGGGTCGATTTCCGTTACGGTAACGATAGAACCGGCACCTCTGAAAGAAGCTGCTGTTCCTTTACCAACATCTCCGTATCCGCAAACCACCACTCTTTTACCGGCAAGCATTACATCCGTAGCTCTTCTGATGGCATCTACTGCAGATTCCCTGCATCCGTATTTGTTGTCGAATTTAGACTTGGTTACAGAATCATTCACATTAATCGCGGGCATGACCAGCGTACCGTTCTGCATTCTTTCATATAATCTGTGAACCCCTGTTGTCGTTTCTTCAGAAAGTCCTTTGATCTCTTTGGTTAATTCAGGGTACTGGTCAAATACCATATTGGTAAGGTCTCCTCCGTCATCCAGGATCATGTTCAATGGCTTCCTGTCTTCTCCGAAGAATAACGTCTGCTCAATACACCAGTCAAATTCCTCTGCATTCATTCCTTTCCATGCATACACAGGGATTCCCGCAGCGGCGATGGCAGCGGCAGCATGGTCCTGGGTAGAGAAAATATTACATGAAGACCAGGTTACTTCAGCTCCTAATGCCACCAGTGTTTCAATAAGCACGGCAGTCTGAATGGTCATGTGAAGACATCCTGCGATTCTTGCTCCTTTAAGTGGCTGCTGAGCTCCGTATTCTTCACGGATTGCCATCAAACCAGGCATTTCAGCCTCAGCAAGAGTGATTTCCTTTCTTCCCCAATCTGCCAGGGAAATATCCTTTACTTTATAAGGAACGTATTGCGTTGTTGTTTCCATCTATATGAAATATTTTTCGCAAATTTACGAACTAAAATCCTGTTGACCAAAAATATGCCGCTCTACCGAGATTTTTCAGATGACAATGCTACGATCCTGGTGTGGAAGTATGATGATGCCGAAAACCTGGATCCGGACGAACTGCTGGAACCCGAAAATGCTGAAAAGGTAAAAGATTACCACCCTAAAAAACTTCTGGAGGTCCTCATGGTGCGGAAGCTACTTCAAGGATTAAAACCGGGAGCCAAAATCCTGTACCGGGAGCGGGAACCTTTCCTTGCTCCTAAAGATGCGGAAATTTCCATTACCCATTCCTTTCCTTTTGCAGCTATTGCGATTTCCAAAAACAAGATCGGGATCGATCTGGAACGGTTTACCTCCAAAATACTCAGGGTCGTGGATAAGTTCACCTATGAAAACGAGCGCGGCTTTATTCCTGCTGATCAGGCAGGAACCTATTATACCATTATCTGGAGCGTTAAGGAAAGCATGTACAAGATCCACCATTCCAAATACTGGTCTCTGAAAAAAAATTATGAGGTGCGGCCGTTCCAGCTGAAGCACTTGCATCAGATCCGGTGCAGGGTTTATGATGAAATTTTCTCAGATGAATTTAAAGCCCGTGTTGAGTTTTTTGATGATTACTGCTTTACGATTGTGGAGGAGTAGCGTGGGATTCATTCCGGTACTTTTCAATTACTTTCCGCTGTTCCCGGGCAACGTCGTAAATCAGTTCCAGGATATCATGGATATTTTTCAGTTCCGTAAGATGGGATACTTTATCGGGATCCCTGCGGTCAAAGATTTCGCGCTCCAGGATTTCATTTTTACGCTGTAAAAGAAGTTCTTCAATTTCATCATCGGGCGTCAGGCGGCTTTCCATCTGAAGGGCTTTATCGATGTCTTCGCCGTTCAGCAGGGTGAAAATCTGATTCATTTCAGCTTCAATCTTACGGCTCCAGCTTTCCGCATCTATTTCAGGGTACTTCTCCTTATTCTTGGAATATTGTGACAGCGAGGCAATATAAGCGGTGATCAGGTGCGATGTGGCAACAAACTGATGTACTACTTCCAGTTTCTTACGCTGGTTTTTAGGCTCGGAAATCATCCGCTGGAAATTATCGGAAAGGTTAGCCAATGAAATGATGGCATTTTTACGTTTTACCTTATAATCCTGCATGTTGAATCCGTCGGTGAGAAATTTAGACATCACGCTCTGGAAATAGATCAGGTTGCTTTCGATGCATTTTTTCATCAGGTCCAGGTTTTGGGTGTGTTCCCAGACCGGAAGTACACTGTATGAAACCAGAAATGCAATGATCCCTCCGATGGCCGTATCCACAATCCGGTCCCTGAAGATGATATTGATATGCCCCGGACTTAAAAAATTGAAGCCGAGAAAAACATACATCGTCATGAACAGAACTGCCCAGAAATACTGTATTTTGAGCAGGCTGAAGCAAAGGATCATGCTAATCATCAGCATCGCGAACAGTACAGGGCCGGAATTCACGAAATATAAAATGCCGTAGGCAAGTACTGCTCCGGCTAGGGTACCATAGAGGCGGAGCAGATTCCTCTTCTTGGTAATAGAGTAGGCGGGCTTCATGATGGCGACGGTCGTAATCAGGATCCAGTACGTATGACCTATTCCAATAAACTGAAAGAGGGAGAACAGGTAGCCGATCAGCAGCGCAGTTGTTACCCGTACCGCATGGCGGAAATGGGAAGAGGATAATGAAATATTGTTCCGGAGTACTTTGAAGTTGATCTTTTCTTCATTGGGAAGGAAATTTTTGATGTCAAGGCCTGTTGAAAGGCTTTTGGCCAATTTTATATCCTGGGAAAAGATTTTATAGATGTCATTGATGTCTTTTGTAATTTCATTAATGCGCATCAGAATCTGCCTGAGGATCATGAAATTCTCCAGCGTTGCAGGATTCATCTGTTTATTCCTAAGCTCAAAATAATTGGAGTTGAGCTGATGAAGTTCTACTTCGAGGTTCTGCACCGGCCTGGCCCTAGTCCCGATCTGCAGTGAGAGCCCTATATTGGTGATTTCGTCGGAGAGAAGAATAAGATAGTCGTGGATGTTCACCAGGATCATGCTGTCTTCAAAACTCTGCTGAAGCTTTTGATAGTTGCTTTCGGAAGTCATCAGCTTTTCATGCAGGTCCATGGAGCTGAGGAACATCAGCATCAGGAGGCGGCTCGTTGTTGTGGATTCATTAACGATGGTCCTGGTCTTAAACACGGTTTCCCGCGTATCTTCCTGTAAATTTTTGATCTCAATCTGCTTCGCAATAACCTGGGAGCTCAGTTTGTCAAAGTCCGGATGTTTCTGGTAGTATCCTGCTTTTATCCTGAGAAACTCACTCAGCTGAAGGTAATTTTCCCCAATCATCTGGCTGGCCAGTTTATAGGGCTGGATGGTGGTTACAATCAGGAAGATGATCAGGAACCAGATGCATCCCGCAGCAAAGATCAGCAGGCTTCTTATGAGATTGCCGCCTGTGAGATGACCGTCTATGAAAATCGCCATGACGACCAGAGACAATGAGCCTACGGCGGCAAGCCGCTGACCGTAGATCCCGATCAGGGAGAAAAACATCCCGAAAACGATGATCTCCAGCAGGACCAGGATTTTAAAGTTCATGACCAGGCTGGCAATCAGGGCAACAATCATGAAGCAGACTACCGCAAAGCTGAGGGCATTCCTTCTCCGGATAAAAGGCCCGGGCTGATCCGTAAGCGCCACGAAGATGGTTCCCAGGGGAAAAAGGTAGTACTCTTTCAATACCCCGAAATGAACGAGAAACAGCGATGGAAGGACCGTAGCCAGGGTGATCCTGATGGCTGAGTATACAGACTGGCCGGTAATGAATTTTTTGAGTTCCGCTGAATAGTTCATCGTGCAAAAATACTTATTGTAGAGAATTCTTCTTATAAAAATAAGACTTTATCTTTTCATCTTACAAGAACGCAGCCATATTTCCTTGATTAATCCTTCAGATTCATTTTAGGCCTCTCATTTCAGCCTGGTTCGGCATCGGGCAAAAACAGAAAAGCCTCAAATAATGAGGCTTTATATATATATAAAATATCCGGATTAATAATCTACATTGGATGTTTCGTCTCCGATATTCCAGGTAAGACCGAAACGTAAGGTATTATCCAAAGCTGTATTGATCTTGGACATGTTGATCAGGTAAGACACATCAAGCCCGAAAGAGCGGTACTTCAGCCCGATACCCGCAGTGGCAAACTGTCTTGCTCCCTGCTGCTCGCTTTCGTGGAAATAACCACCTCTTACGGAGAACGCATTGTCATAAGAATATTCCAGCGCACCGCTGTACATGATGCTGTTTTCGTTCTTGAACGACTTACCGATCCCTGCAATAGGACCTACATTGGGAATGGCATACATCGGTTGTCTTGTATTCGGGTCGATGCCCACATATTCTGATCCGGGAACCAGGATTTTTGAACCTTCAACGCTTAATCCAACACGGTTCACATCATCAAGATACATATCATACCCTACACCCAGTCTGGCCATGGTAGGAAGATAGGATCTGGATTCTTCATTTCCGGTATAATCCAGTTTCGGACCCAGGTTCTGGATGGCAAAACCTGCATTAACCTTACCGTCATATCCGCCAAAGCTGGAGAACCTCGGTGAAGTATAGTATCCTGAAACGTCTACTGCAAACGAATTGGCAGGCTTGAGCGTAGTATCTGTGTTGAATCCACCGGCTAAGTCGGAACGGATATACCTACCGGTAACCGCCATGGAGTAAGAATCGGAAAGTTTCAGGCCGTATGCAATATCGATGGAAAATTCGTTCGGTTTTGAAGTTCCCATGGAAGTTACGTCGTTACCTACCAGCTGGGTAAGATCCACTTCTCCCATATTAAAGTAATAGATACTTGCGGAAATGGTCGATCTTTCTTCCTGCCCCAGGAATTTGTGAAATGCACCGTACAATAAGAATACATCATTAGTAAGTTTACTCATGTACGGCGTATAGCTTACACCAACAGAAGAACTCGTTCTGCTAAAAGGGTATTTGGCCGCATTCCAGAACTGGGAAAATGCATCCGGAGAGGTTACGACACCCTGGTCTCCCATACCTCCTGATCGTGCATCCGGTGCAATTCTTAAAAATGGAGCCCCGGTGAGTACCGGTCTTACTTGACTTAAGTCCTGGGCATAGCTTAAAAAACCAG
The DNA here is from genome assembly GCA_913775525.1 of uncultured Chryseobacterium sp. Classification (GTDB taxonomy): domain Bacteria; phylum Bacteroidota; class Bacteroidia; order Flavobacteriales; family Weeksellaceae; genus Chryseobacterium. The sequence goes on along the minus strand of CAJYLH010000041.1, from coordinate 31,079 downwards.
CACCTAACCCAAATCCTAAAAGCAGTTTAGTAGTTAAATTCATATGTTGTCTTTTATATATTATCAGTCTTTTATAATTATTCTTAACTATTATTATTTTAAATTATTTCAAAAGTACCATTTTTTCTACAGCTGTAGCACTTCCTTTGCATTTTTCCTGATTCTGACTTTTTGCAAATATCTTAAAAATATACGTACCTTTTGCTACTGTTGATCCAAAATCATCTCTACCGTCCCACTCAATGGCCTGTCTCGGCGTTCTGAAGCCCTGCAGGAAGGGTTCTGCCATTACAGTCTGGGATATGGTCTTCACCAGTTTCCCGGTAATGGTATAAATCTGGACATTCACATCCAGGATGTCATCACAGTTATGCTCAAACTGGACATAGGTCTTATTGGTAAAAGGATTCGGCCAGTTCAGCGGGCGGTTGATAACCAGGTGCTGGTCCGCTTCATCCTTAACTTCAAAATTTAACGTAGCAGAGCTCGAATTATTGTTGATGTCCCAAACTTTAAAGGTAAGCTGGTGCTGGCCTAAGGCTAAATTCCTGAAAGGGTAGGTTACATTCCCTTTCTGGTAGTCTGCCAGGATCGGGCTCAGGCATCCGTTTCCTTCCCCTGAGGTGTAGAAATCATTCAGGACAATCGTGTTGATAATCTGCCCGTCAAGGTAAACGGTAATATCATGTCCCACTCCGGAACCTGTAGAGTTGATCCCGGTGTCATCTGTGATACACGCCAGCAGGGTAGGGTTCTGATCGGTAATTCCGCCGTCTGCGAAATTCGTGTTGTTCATATACAGTTTTACCTTAGGCGGCTGGTTATCATTAATTCCGTTAGGGTTGATGTCTCCTACCTGTACAGACATATTATTGAATACATCAGAAGATTTGTTGTCTGCATATCCCAGGATCCTTCCCTGGCCTACAGCATAATTGATGTCTTTCGGTACATAAAACTCTATGGTAAACACTCCGTTTACTGCCGTACCGGAAGCTTTTACAATTGCACTTCCTTCCTCGGTATACTGAAGGACCGGAGTAAGGTCTCCGTCATTATTCAGCGTCGTCTTGTTCAGCCTTTTATCGAAGATGTTGATGACCACACGGCCGTTGAAGCCGGTGTTGATGGTTCCGTTGGTATTGTTGATGTGGCCTTTGACCTTTACAAAATCCAGACCACGGATCAGTCCCGGAACAGGGGTTTCTATGTTATCAATGACCAGAAGTCTCTTAGGTCGGCTGAGCTTCATGGCAGGGTCGCCCAGAAGGTTTACTTTCAGGTGGTTTCCATCGCTTCCCCTCTGTTTTTTGGCATTCAGGTGAGCATAGCCTAACGTATCGAAATCATCATTCGTCAGTTTAAATATATTCTGGGTATATAGGTTGGTGAAATCAATTCCGTATCCCACGGCAATCGCCCGGCTGGAGGTGATCATCATGGCTGGGCCTCCCTGCTTCAGCTTGATGAACTGTTCCCCCGCAGAAGCAGTTTCCGGATCATCCCAAAGTGTGAACTCGCACGTAATCGTAGATACAAAAGGAAACCTGCTGTATACATTGGTGAAATTATTGGCATTCTGGATTTCATCCAGCGTTAAAACCCTTTCCTGTGCCCATCCGTTGATCCCTCCGTGCCCGAAGTAGAACAGGTACAGGCTGTTTCCGATATCATTGGATATTGCCTGGTTGACCTGCGGAAAGCGCTGTCCTCCAGCCGTACTCTGTGCCTGGAAAGCATCGAGATACAATTTTCTGACATTATATTCCTTAAGATTGGTATTCGTAGGCTGTTCAAAAATATTGACCAGCGAATTGTTCATTACCGTATGGAAAGGAACTCCGCCATCTTTATCATCATCCGCTACAAAGTCAAGCTTCATCCTCCATTCCCCGAAAGGAGTAGACTGTCCGGAAAGGGAGTTGTAATAAGCCAGGGTCTTATCTACCATATTCCCGGCTTCCGTCACATTGGCTGCGGGAATCCTGCCTATTGGAAGGTCCGGAAGGTTGTTGACGATGTACACAGAAGTCTGCGGCTGCGTCATTACAATATAGTCGTCCGTAACAAAAGAGCTTACAAAATCCCCCGATTCCTCACTTTCGTAGCTTGATACCACATTGGTATTCCCGGAGATCCTGTTTTTGTAGTCATAGGACGTATCACCTAAAATAAGGACGTACTTCAGGGTTCCCACCGGGGTATTCAGCCTGGTTACAAAATCCCTGATGGCTGTCAGGTCCCTGCTTCCGCTTCCGAATTCGTTGTAAATTTTATCCGTATCAACAATCTGAACATTGTAGTTGTTTTTTGTCTGATGATAATTGGCCATCCTTTGGGCCTGCCCCATCATTTCAGGAACGGTAATAATAAGGTAGTCCACATTCTGTAAGGCAGATAGGTTCTGGTTGTTGATTTTCCCTACAAACTGCGGGCTGTAGGCAGCGTCGGATTTAAAAGCCACAAATTCATTATTGAAATTCTGGTTGGTTGCTGCATATCCGAAGCTGAACGATGCATTATTCCCTGCTTTGTTTACCTTCCGGGTCGCATTGGTGATGTCGGTGACATCCCATACCTGTTCAACAGCTGAGGCATTGGCAATACTGAACCCATATAAGGTATTGGACCCGCTTGCCAGGGAAAAATCCCTGAAACTCATCTGCGAACCGTTGAAGCTGAGGTTATCCTTATATTGTACTTCGAGGTAATCTACATAAAAGTTACCGTTCGGATTAACGCTGATATTCGGGTTCAGGTTAAATGTAATCTGGTTTCCGCTTAAGCTGGAAATGGTCCCGGTATACCGTACCGGAAAGAAATCATAATTGACATTGGTACCGTTAGCCGGAACAGCAATAGTCGTTGTATTCTGATTGTTAATGGTAAATTCAATGCTGTTCTGCTGGGCTTTGTAGCCAACCACCCGGGCCCGGTAACGGATAAGGTCACCGCCCTGGATGGCAGAACCGGTAGTAAAGGTAACTGTTTTAGCTGTTGTAAAAGGCGTTTCATCCACCCATAACCGGCCTACCTTCATCAGATTCTTCTTATCATTATCGATGAACTGGTAATTGTCGTACCGGGTGATCAGCGGAGTAGTAGGGAGGTTGGCATCTGCAACCTGCACTCTTTTTCCGGCACCCTTATCAAAATTAATATAATAATAAGCGTAATCTTCATAGATGTTTTTTACGTGCTCGGCATCGTCATTACGCGTATCATGCCTCTTGATACCGTTTCCGTTGGAAGAATTATAGAGGTTATAGCCGTCCGGTCCCTGGGCGTAGAACAGGGCATAGTCATTATCATTCCATACGCCATCATCTTCTCCCACTACCTGGATGGCATTTTCCTGCAATGCACTGTATTTGACATCCTGGTTGTATTCAGGCAGCATGACCCCTCCGTTACCATAAATCCTGAAATTTTTAGGATTGACTGACGAAGGATTGATCCCATTGGCACTCAGGAACTGGGAAGTGATTTTAAAAATTCCTGATTTATCAACCTTGATTTTGTAGAAATTTCCGGAAGACAAAGGATTGTTGGTGGTCCCCACTTTCGCCGTATTGCCTGAAGGAATAGACTGGGCCGATTCTGAAATATCAAATGAGGAAAGTCTCTGGATCCTTCCTTTTACATTTTTAAATAGAGAGACGCTGATGCTGGCATACCGTTCCCCGTCCAGGTAATAATAGGCTACATCGGCAATATCATGATCAGGCAAGAGCTCCTTCTGGATTTCAAAGACGTCTTTAGCGGAAACGCTCTCCCAAGATGGGTTTGAAATTTTCAGCTGCTTTTCTCCAACCTTTTGTTTTGTTACGATAAAAATGTTATTTTGGCTGTAAGAAAAACCTTCGTTTTTGAAATGAGGAAGATTGATTTTTGTGTCGCCGAAGTCCTGAATTTTTGAGCCGTCCCATTCTATGGATGTTTTTTGGGCCCAAAGCGTTGATACGGAAGTTATTAGAAGGAAAAACGTAATTTTCAGTTTCATGTTCGTTATTGAAATTGCTAAATTACAAAATAAACGAAAATATTAGAATTAAATTATAAGACAATAAAATTAATTTGTCAACGTTTTTCAAAAAAATCAAATCTTTATTTGATTTATTGAATAATTTATTTTTTCTTTGTACTTTGAAAATATTTATATCGACTATGAAAAAACTAAAGTTGTTTTCATTAATTGCATTAAGTTCTACACTTGCATTAACCAGTTGCGGAGGATCTAATAATGGCGGCGGTACTAAGAAGTTTGTCAGCAAAACAGGTTGGAAACCAAACGAAAAACAAGGTTGGTTTTTTGCAGGAAAGCAACAAAAGCAGAAGGGGTGGCCGGGAATGGTATATGTAGAAGGTGGAACTTTTACAATGGGATTAGTGAAAGATGATGTTATGCACGATTGGAATAACTCACCGCGCAGAATGCAGGTAAGTTCATTCTTTATCGGAGAAACTGAAATTACTAACTACGAATACCGCGAATACCTTACATGGTTGAAGTATGTATTCCCACCAAGTGACCCAAGCTTTAAAGAAATCTACAACGGTGCCTTACCCGATACTTTATTGTGGGACAACAAACTATCCAGAAATGATTACAACGAAACCTACTTCCGTTCTCCGGAATTTGATTACTATCCGGTAGTGGGGGTTTCATGGACGCAGGCTAACAGATACTGTGAATGGCTTACAGACAGAGCCAATGAAAAAGCGCTTATGCAGGCGGGTATCATTGCAAAAGACCTGTACATGAACGAATCCAACAACCAGGGAGGTACGGCTTTCAATATGGATAAATTCAAGTCGAATGACCCTGAAATTCAGGGATACATCAATGAAAAAAGACTGCAGCAGAGGACCGGTATGAAAACGACCAACCAAAGGCTCCTTGCTGCAAACAGAGCACCTAGTGCTGCTATGGTAACCAAATTCAGACTTCCTACTGAAGTTGAATGGGAATATGCAGCTTTAGGTATGGCTAAAAACAGAGAATACAACCAATACTTAGGTAAAAAGCCTGAAATCGATCAGCTAAGAGGGACCAAAGGAAGAAACAAAGGCATGTTCCTTGAAAACTTCAAAATGGGAACCGGTGACTATTCCGGTATCGCAGGATGGAAGAATGACGGGTCTGCAAGAACTTCAGACGTAAGAAAATATCCTTCCAATGATCTGGGAATCTATGGGATGTACGGAAACGTTTCTGAATGGACTGCCGATGTATACAGACCAATCATCGATGAAGATTTCAGCGACTTCAACTACTACAGAGGAAATATGCCTCAGGCTATCGTAAGAAACGGTGACGGTACTTACAAGATGGTAGACGAAAGCAGCATCAAATATGACACGCTTGATGACGGAAGACTGGTTTACAGAAACCTGCCTGGACAGTTTGAAAGAGAAACTATCGCTGACTTCAGAAACTACAGAGACGGAGACAGACAGTCTTCTCTTGAGTACTACAGAGCGTCTGATTCCTCTGCCTCTTTTGACATGTACAATGCTCCGCAGAGAAGGTTCATCGTAGATGGAAGCGGAAAAGTAGTGTTACAGAAAGATACTAAAAACAGAACTTCAGCTATGTCTAACGATATCAGAGTGATCAAAGGAGGTTCTTGGCAGGATACAGCGTACTGGCTGGATCCGGGTCAGAGAAGATACAAAGACCAGAACAAAGCGTATGGCTGGATCGGTTTCCGTGTCGCTCAGGATGCAATGACGAATGACAAGAATAGAACGAGAAGATAATATTATCAAAATACTTATGAAAAACCTTCCGGATTTCCGGAAGGTTTTTTATTTTTGACCCATGAATGCAGAACAGTTTTATCCGTTATTTCTACAGTCCGGAATGATAACCATAGACAGCAGGAAAATAGAGCAGGGCGACATTTTTTTTGCTTTTTCAGGCGAAAACTTCAATGCGGCTGAACATGCAGAAAAAGCTGTTGATTCCGGGGCCATAGCGGTTATTGTGGAACAGCAGCAGTTCGAAAACATTCAACGGAATATATATTATGTTCCGTCTACACTGGAATTTTTACAGGCGCTTGCCGTTTACCACAGGCATCAGCTGGATATTCCGGTCATCGGGCTTACAGGCAGCAACGGAAAAACAACGACCAAGGAGCTGATCCATGCCGTACTTTCACAGAAATTCAACGTACAGTATACATCCGGAAACCTGAACAACCATATCGGTGTTCCCTTAACCCTGCTTTCCATAAAGCCGGAACATGAAATGGCCGTTATTGAAATGGGAGCCAACCACCAGAAGGAAATAGAACTCCTGTGCAGCATCGCACAGCCGGATTTCGGGTATATTACCAATTTCGGTAAAGCCCATCTGGAAGGTTTCGGGGGAATTGAAGGCGTAATCAAGGGTAAATCTGAGTTGTATGATTATCTTAAGAGCCATCATAAGACCATCCTTGTGAATGAGGATGATGCCATTCAAAAAGAAAAAACGGAAGGTCATGCCCACAGGATCACATTTGGTGCCGAGGGTTCGGACTATAGATTTGATCTGATTACCCAGGAACAGTTCGTCGGTCTTCAATATCACGGCATCCGGGCCGTTTCCAAACTTACCGGTATGTATAATTTTACCAACTTATGTGCTGCTGCTGCCCTCGGATTGCATTTCGGAATTCCTTTTGAAAGCATTAAAGAAGCTGTGGAAAGCTATACGCCTACCAATATGCGTTCTCAAATCGTTAAAAGGGCAGATAAAACATTGGTCCTAGATACCTATAATGCCAATCCAAGTTCCATGTCAGCATCATTACAGAACTTTATTACCTTTAAGGGCAGCAAGACGATCATCATCGGCGACATGCTGGAACTGGGAGCAGAGAGCGAAGAAGAACACCGCAGCATCCTTAAGCTGGCGCGTCAGCTTGGTTTTGACCAGGTCATTACCGTAGGTAAAAACTTCAGAACCGTTAATCAGAATCCCGGAGCTTTTGAAAACACGGCGGAACTGATGGACTATTTAAAAGAGCATCCTGTACGGTCTCAGAACATCCTGCTGAAAGCCTCCCGCGGAATTGCCCTTGAGAAGGCGGCAGACCTCATTTAATCCAGGTTCCGGAATTCTTCTATAATCAGTTTGATATTCTGAAAGGTGCTCGGGAAAACCTCGTTTTCAATCTGTTGGGCGTTTTTCCAGGCTACTTCCGTAATGCCTTCCTCAATTTGAGGCGTGGACGTATCTTCACCGCTGAAGCTCATTTCAAACCAATGGGTGCACTTAAGGATTTTTTCACCGTTTCTTTCCACATAGACATGGTAGGTAGTATTGATGAACCGGATAAGGTTGACATTGCGTAATCCCGTTTCCTCTTCAATTTCACGCACGGCAGATTCTTCCCGGGATTCACCTTTTTCCATTTTGCCTTTGGGAAGGTCCCATCTTCCCAGCCTTTTGATAAAGAGGATTTCGCCGTCCGGGTTATTCACGACACCACCGGCAGCTTCTATAATTCTGAACAATTTGCGGAACTCGTCCCAGATTTCATCGATAGATTCACCGTATACATTCAGCTCTTTTACCGAAGTGTTCTCCAGAAGGTCCAGCGCCATTTCTAAAGTTGTGAAACTCTCATAGCTAAGCTTCTTTTCCATGTCTTCAGGCTGCTTAGACAGTAATAATTTTTTTTCGTTCACAAAAACTTTATACATTTGTAAGAATTAAGAATTAAATACAAAAATAAAAAATGAATTTAGAAGGACGAAAAATAATTGTCAATAAATCATCTAAAGAATTAACCGAATTACTGAAATCACCTGAAAATTATAAAAACTTTATGCCGGATGGCCTTCAGAAATTTGAAACCTGGGAAGACGGCTTTAAGTTCGGCTTACAGGGCATGCCTGAAATTGCACTGAAGATCGATGAAGTAACCGATGAAAAAGCGGTGCTGAAATCTGCCAGTTCAAGCCTGGACTTTGCACTCACGGCGACGTTAAAGCCTTTGAGCGAAAACCAGACTGAGGTACAGATGCTCTTTGAAGGGAAATTCAACCCGTTCATCAAGATGATGGTGGAAAAGCCGCTACAGAATTTTATCAATACGCTGACCGATAAAATCGAAGCCTATAAATAATAAAAACCTTCATGATGAAGGTTTTTATTATTTATAGGACAGGAGGATCAGAATATATTTACCTCCTGATCTCATTTTTTAAAAAGCCCTGCGTTCAGGCCCGAACCTGCCGATCCTTCTGCTAACTGAAGGTAATTCCGCTTACTCTGATCTTTTTCGATGGTTACGGTTCCGGTGGTTTCTACATTTTTCATGTTAAGAAAATCTGTAGAAGTAGTATCACTGTCGCTCAAAGGGCCGCTTCCATATCCAGCCAGTTTATTGTAGTTGGTGAATATACAGTCTGAAGCTGTATACCGGCGCGTGCTTCCTTTTTCCCTTATCCATACCGTACTTGTGTTAGCAATGATATTGTGATGAAAATCGAAATCATCTCCATTGGTTCCCTGTGTGGTCCATACTCCACAGAAATATCCTCCGTATACCAGAGAATGCTTCATAGCACTCCGGCTGCCGGTCTTTCCTTCATTTTTCCAGAAAACAACGGGGATTTTACAGTTGAAAAAGACACAATGATCGATAACCAGCCCATAACCATTGGCTATAACACCCACGTGCAATGGCAACACATCTATATTTCCTGCAAACAGGCACTGGGTTACCAGCAGGTCATCCAGACTTTTCCCGTTGCGCCAGATAGGATAAGAACGACGTAAATTATTGTGGTCGATATAAGTATAATCCGGGCTGCCCGTAAACCTCAGGCCTTCAACGGTCACATGGCTTACCTCGGGCTGTATGCCTTTAGCCTCTTCTCCGCCTACACCTGACTCAGGAGGTACAGCCGTTATGATAACCGGCATATTTTGGGGCGTCCATCCCGCATCATCGGGCATCACTTCCGCGCGAATGACCAGGCGGTTGGTAACGCTGTATTTATCATTAGTAAACAGGACTGTGCTGGTTAACAGGTAAGTGCCTTCTGACAGGATGATTGTTGTTCCTTCCTTTGCTGTATTGAGGTTGACACGTCTCGCAGCCTCGGAAAGTGTCTTTAACGGCTGTGTTTTCATTCCGGAATTGACATCATTGCCGGTCCGGGGATTAACATATAATTGTTCTGCCCTGATCCAAGCCAGGTTCATGATAAAGAATAAAAGAAAGGGTGCTGTAGATCGTATCATATTCCTTTTTTTCTGTAAAATTAGGAATATGGATACCCTACGAAAAGGTCATTTCATATTTAGAAAGGTCATTTTAAGCCCTTTTGGTATTGCCGGGGAGTCATATGGGTGTGTTTTTTAAAGAAGCGGTTAAAATTGGAAGGATCTGAAAATCCGAATTCGTATCCAATTTCTTTGGCTGATTTATTCTGATAAAGCTGTTTCTTTATTTCCGAAATCAGTTTGTTATGAATCATCTGTTGTGCTGATAAACCACTGAATTGCCTGCATATCTTATTCAGGAATCCGGGGCTGACATTCAGCATTTTAGTATAGGCTTCAACAGTCTGTTCTTCTAAGAATCTTTTTTCCAGCAAAGACCGGAATCTGTAGAAATCCGGATGGATAAAGGTATCCTGCTGAACATGGTAAGCATCTGCATAATAGCGGTTGAGCAGGATGAGCAACTGGTATAAAAGCGACCGGATGAGGTGATTGCTGTCATTCTGGATATGTTCAAATTCAAGTTCCGTTTCTTGCAGAAGCTCTAAACATTTCCCGAAGGATATTTCACTGATCTGCATTTCTGACGGATGCAAATATTGGTGAAAGTATTGAAATCGATACAGAAACAACTCATCCGAAAAAAACAGGTGGAGAAAATCTTTCTCAAAGAACAGCGTATAGCCTCTGACTTCTTCCTCAATTTCCCAGCGGCGAATCTGGCCCGGACTGGTAAAAATAACGGTTTGCGGAAATATTGATATTTTATTTTCATCCAGCACAAATATTCCCGATCCCTCCCGGATGAAAATAATTTCGTAAAAACTGAGCTGATGCAGGGTGGTGTCCAGTACATAATTTCTCAGTGTTTCAATACGCCCGATATCCAGTAACAGCTCTGAACCATATTTGCAGGGCAGAAAATGATAGGTTTTGATTTGGGGAATTGATGCCATTCTTTTACCGGTTACTACGGTTTTATGATTACGGTAAAAATACAAATTTTCAAGGTCTGTCCTGCATGCAAAACAAGATCGGAGTTTGATCATGCATAGAGACAGCCGGCAAAGGGATTTTTTTTAACAATAAAAATAGCAGAAGGTAGGGTTAGAAAATGAAATACCTGACTGGAAAATTTCCTGTTAAGCCATTATGCCTGAACAATGATCAGCACAGCTTCCCGTTGCAGAAGACAGCACATTAACCTCGTTATTCATTCTTAAAACCCCCATGAAAGCGAATATCAGCGCTTCTTTGTAATCGATGATCTTTGGTTCGGGGAGGATGATGGCAGCTTTTGTCTTTGCCTTTATTTTTTCAATCAGAAAAGTATTGTATGCGCCACCGCCGGTAATCAGGATGTCTTTTATAGGATAGGTATTGAGGACAGTCGAAATCTGCTGGGCCGCATGTTCTGTAAAAGTAGCCAGGGCATCTGTGATTTCCATATTTTCAAGGACGGGAAATATATGCTGAAGGCACCATTCCACGCCTAATGATTTCGGGTGGGAAAGATGATAGAAGTCTAATGCGTTAAGCCGGTCAAGAAAGCTTTCATCGATATGTCCCTTTTCTGCTAAGGCCCCATTTTCGTCAAAACTTTTGTGAAGCTGCTGCGCGAGATGATTTAAAACAATATTCACCGGAGCGATATCAAAAGCAATTCTCTTTCCTTCCGATGATAAGGATATGTTGGAAAATCCGCCAAGATTCAGGCAGGCGCCGTATCCGGAAAAAAGCAGTTTGTCACCAATTGGAACCAGCGGTGCTCCGTTACCACCCATCAGGACATCCTGGCTTCTGAAATCATAGATGACCGGTAATCCGGTTTCCAGTTTAATAGCCCTGCCGTCACCGATCTGTAATGTGAATTTTTTCTCCGGCTGATGGAAAACCGTGTGGCCGTGGGATGCAATCAGGCTGATATTTTCAAGCTGATGCCTGTGAATGAATTCATTAACCTGTTTTCCGAGGTAATAGCCGTATTCCGAATGCAGTTCCAGAAGTTCTTGCGCAGGAAGCAGGATTGAATTCCTAAGCCTGTTTTCCCAATCCTCGGAGTAGGGAAGTGTTTCAGCCTGAAGAATCCTGAACTTCCAGATGGCTCCTGTTTTTTCAAATTCAGCAAAACAGAGATCCAGTCCGTCCAAACTTGTTCCGGACATGAGCCCGATTGCGTAAAATGTCATACCAGAATTATCTTTTACTTTCGGAAAGTTGTTTTGAGCTGAAATCCCCGGTATTATCAAAGAAAGTATACTCGGAGAAATCGTCTTTAGCGGTCATGCCTTTGGCACCTACCAGCGTAGAACCGTCTTCCATGGTTACGAATACCGTGTCATGGGTGTAGATCCGGTTTTTTTTCTGGTCCCAGTATACGCTCTGCATGGCAAAACGCTGGCCTTCGTTGGTGGTGATCCTTACATTGCCTTTGGCTTCATAGAATTTTTTGTATTCAAAGATGCGGGCATATTTGGCGGTGATCTTCCCCGGGACTTTTGGTTTCTTTTTATCGAAAAACTCTATGTCAATCCCTTTTTTAGCCACGATATACGGACTGTCTATCAGCTCATATTTTTCTATGATGGGAGCAATGGCTTTCATCGTGACAAATCCTGAGTCCCTCTTGGTGATGTGGGCATTGTGGATGATTTCTGATGGGAAGTTCCTGCTCTGGTTATCTTTGGATTTGGTAAGGTCTTCCTCACAGGACATGGTTATAAAAAATATAGCACAACTGAAAAGGTATGCTATATTTTTTTTAATGAATATTTTTCTCAGGAATTCCATCTTAATTGAACAGTGTTTTTCTGAACCATTTGTCGGCAAAATTAAAGCCTACTTTGATGTTGATGTAATTCTGGTTGATCAGGTTGTTTTTAAGCGTTCCTCTTTTTCCTACTTCCAGCCCGAGCTCCAGTCCGCTCATACGGGTGATGCTGCTGTTTTTGAACGGAAGAAGAACCCCTCCGGTAAGTCCGAACTTATTGATATTGGTTCCCGCAATCTGCAGGTTCCCTTTTTCGTAGAAAGCTCCGTAACGGTATACCACCCTGGAGAAATAACTCCTGAAGTTGTTGTAATTCGGCAGGTACCATCCTCCGGCAGAAATCCGGTAAGAATCCTGTAAATCCAGGCTGCTTCCGAAATAGGCAATGCTTTCCCCTTTTTTATAGTCTCCCTGAACGGAAAGGAACCATCTGTTTTCTTCACCGTATCCTACACCCAGGGATGCCTGAAGTGGCAATAGGTTTTTAGAGCTGGTACTTTTCTGTTCAATGATGCTTTCGTTGCTTTTTGTAGTTGCTGCGGCATCAGAATAGAAATAAGTACTATTGACATAATCCGTCGTCATATTGCTGGTGTTCCCGAACGTTGTGGTAGCCCCGATGGTAAACTTGCGGTCCGTACGGGTATTCAGGTGCTGGTAATTGGCTCCTAACGTAAAATTGAAGTTATGAATGCTGTTGCTGGTCTCATAACCGTTGATCAGTTCTGCGTTGGAATAGGCCAGCTCATTAAGGTCATTTAACTTTCCGAAATATAGGTTTGCTCTTGCTCCTACGGAAAACTGGTCGCTTACCTTATAGGAAAGGGCGGCCTGTGCCGTATTCAGTGTTCCGCTCCCTCTGAACCTGTTGGCCACGATATTACCGTTGGCCAGGGTTTCGGAATGTATGATATCATAGCTTTTGGAACTGTAGGGCTGATAGGAAAGTCCCATTTTCACTTTTGGTGATAAAGGGAATGCCAGGGCAATATTGGAAAGGTACGTAGAATGTTTGGTAGCCTTCGTATTATTATAGTTGGTCTTGAAGTAATTGTTTTCATTGGTTGCTTCCAGCCTGATGCTCGTAAGGTCGAAATTGGCATTATTCGCAGGGTTGGCAAAGTTGAAGCTGCTGCTGAAATCGCTGATAAAAGCGGTAGATATACCTCCCATAGAGGACGTTTCGATCGTATTATCATATTTTACATCTCCGATTCCGTATGTTGCATAGGGTGAATTACTGATACTCTGTGCATTTAGGAAATACCCAACTGATATGAATGATAGTACAAAGATTTTTTTCATTCTTTATTTTTAAAATAATGCGCAAATATCTTAAATATTAATGAATTGTAAAAATTTCCTGAGGTTAAAGTTTGTTAAGGGGGTAAAGCGGGGGATGACCTGTGATCGATCGGCTTTGTTGTCAGCAATTTGAAGGGATTTCATTTCATTACGATGGTAGTAAATAGGTTTGGATTATGATATACTGTATTGAAGCTATTAATGAATCAGTATAGGAAACCCATTCAGCCTTAAAAGATTCTAACTAATTAGACGTATGTTCAGATTATCAGTTTCAGATTCATTTGAACATCACGGACGGGATTTTTAAAGTAGGGAAGATGCCAACAGATCATTTAAAGCAGGATAGGATTCACTTATAAAATAAAATTAACTCATAATAAACCGCAAATTTTTATCTTTGGGCCATGAATTGGGAGCACATTGCCGGACAGGAGAATCTGAAAAAACTTCTCCGGGACAGTATCGATGAAAACAGGGTGAGCCATGCCCAGCTTTTTGTAGGGAAAGAAGGGTACGGTACCTTTCCGCTGGCGCTGGCCTATGCCAGGGAAATCCTGCAGCGCGAGCATGAGCATGCTGCTTCAAAAGTAGACCACCTTAACCACCTGGACCTGCATTTCAGCTTTCCGGTATATACAGATGGTAAAAATTCCTTAAGCAAAAATAAATTCGAGTCTTTCAGGGATATGATGATCGGCTCTCCGTATTCAAGCTATGACGACTGGACGACTTTCCTGGATTCGGAAAATAAGCAACTGTTCATTTCAGCTGATGAAGTGGATGACCAGAACCAGAAATTCGCCCTGAAAAGCTTTGAAGGCGGCACCAAAATCCTGATCGTATGGCGGGCAGATAAAATGAATGTCGCTGCAGCCAATAAATTCCTGAAGTTTCTTGAGGAACCGCCTGCCAAAACCGTTATTATCCTTACCGCAGAAAGCAGTAATGACATCCTCCCGACCATCCTTTCTCGGACACAGATTGTAGAAGTACCCAGGATCACAGATGAGGATCTTGAACAGTACCTTATCCGCCATCATGCTATTAATTCAGAAAAGGCAAGGGAAATCATCCATGAGGCCCAAGGAAACCTGAACGATGCCCTTAAACTGCTGCGGTCAGGAAGTAAAAATGAAGAATTCGAACGGCTGTTTGTCCAATGGGTCCGCGATGCATTCCAGGTCAAGAAGAAGCCGCAACAGCTCAGGAGCATTATCGCGTGGGCACGCGATATTGCGGGGTGGAACCGGGAAAAGCAGAAGAATTTCCTCGATTACTGTTCGGAAATCTTCAGGCTGGCACTGCTTCAGAATTACCAGTCGGAAAACCTGGTGTACAAAAAAATCAATGCCAACGGTTTCAACTGGCCCGGATTTTCAAAATTCATCAGCGGAGCGAATATTGAAAGTATTTTAGAAGAAATCAATACAGCAGACCTGCATCTTACCCGTAACGGGAACCCTAAGATTGTCTGGACGGACCTGGGAATAAAGCTGTCCCGCTACATTCATAAAAGTACGCCATAAAACCATCCCTTTTAATTATTATTAGCATCAGGACAGAATGTTGTGCTGATGTTTAACTGCTTTTAAGTCAGTTTTTTATATGCATTTCTTACTATGTGTTTTCAACAATTATTTTTTGGATTGATTATTGATGAGCATCGGATAGCTGCTGTGTAATTTCATTTACAATTGAATGTAAGCCTGGGTTTATATAGAATTATATGAAGCAAAAATTAAAAATAAATTAAAAATCAATCAAACGTTTGATTTTGTTTAAATCTTGATTATCTTTGCACCCGGAAAATAGAAGTATACATGATATCAAAAGAAGAGAATATTTTATTTGCTGCTGAAAGCCTTTTTGCGGAAAAAGGGTTTGAAGGAACATCCACCCGCGAAATAGCCAAAGCAGCCAATGTAAACATCTCTATGATTTCCTATTATTTCGGTTCTAAAGAAAAGCTGTATGAAAAACTGGTGGAGTACAGGATGAATGAAGGACAGTTCCTTTCGAAGGATATTATGGACAGGACCGATATCAATGAATGGGTAAAAATAGAGAAGCTGGTGGATCAGTTTACAGAAAGGGTAAAAGTACACAAATGCTTTTACAGGATTATGCAGCGGGAACAGCTCCATACCAAAAGCCTGCAGATCATAGAATTTCTGAAACAGACGAAACTGGGATTCATCGGGCTGTATTCGCAGATCCTGGAAGCCGGACTGAAGAGTGGGGTATTTACCAAAAGGCCTCCTATTTATCTGTTGCATTCTACCGTAAGCGGAACCCTGTTTTATGCCTCCAATGCCAAGGAAATGTACAAGGAATTTTTAAACAATACCGATGATGAAGATGTTTTTGATGAAGAATATTACAGCGAGCTCAATACACACATTAAATACATATTAAAAGACCTTTTAGGTTATGAAGAAAATAAATAACTCCGTTATTGCACTGGCCCTGTTCGTGGGCTTCGCAAACACAAATGCACAGGAGAAAAGGACCCTTACCCTTGATGAAGCTGTACAGCTGGGTATCCAGAACAGCAAAAGCCTGAAAATCGATGCCGCAAAAATCGAAGAGGCCACCGCAGATCTTCTTGAGGCCAAAAACAGGCAGTTACCGGAACTGAAAGTATCCGGAAGTTACATGTACCTCCCTCTGAAACCCAACATCAATATTAAACTTCCCGGGGTAGCCGGAGGCGGTCCTGAAGTCCATCAGGTAGCCTACGGATCGGCCAACCTCAGCATTCCGATCTACAGCGGCGGAAGGATCAGGTACGGGATTGAATCTGCAAAATACCTGGTAGAAGCGTCCAAACTCAATACGGAAAATGATAAAACCGCTATTGCTTACAATGTGGCCCAGGCGTATAACAACCTTTTCAAGGCCAATCAGGCGATCAGGGTGCTGGAAGAGAACCTTACGGCCTCCCAGCAGAGGGATGAGACTTTCCTGAAACTTGAAAATAACGGTGTTATTGCAAGGAATGACCGTTTGAAAGCCAATCTCCAGACATCCAATATTGAGCTCCAGCTGCTGGAAGCCAAAAACAACTATAATATTGCCAATATCAATATGGACCTGTTGCTG
The DNA here is from genome assembly GCA_913775525.1 of uncultured Chryseobacterium sp. GTDB lineage: Bacteria > Bacteroidota > Bacteroidia > Flavobacteriales > Weeksellaceae > Chryseobacterium. The sequence continues at coordinate 14,670 of CAJYLH010000041.1, read as the reverse complement.
GGAATTCCTGAAACCACGGAAATAGAGGTGGACCAGAATTATATTGAGGAAGGAGAAGATATGAAACCTGTGGATTATTACATCAGTACCGCCAGGGAAAACCGTAAAGACCTTCAGGCGCTGGATAAACAGAGGCAGGCTGCTGCACTCGGGACAAAATCCGCTAAGGCGGAAAACCTGCCTTCCATTGCTTTTACCGGAGGTTATGTGGCCGCAGATATTCCTAAGTTTCTAACCATTTATAACGCGGTGAACGTTGGTGTCGGGATCTCATACAACCTGTCCAATATCTGGAAGGAAAACTCTTCATTGAAGCAGTCTAAAGCCCTGGAAATGCAGTTGGCAGCAACCAACGAACTGCTCAATGATAACATCAAGCTTGATGTCAACAGGGAGTACCAGAATACAGACTATTCCAAAAAGAGGATTGCTGTTTTCGAAAAGTCTGCAGAGCAGGCCAATGAGAATTACAGGATTACCAAGAACAAATATGATAACGGCCTTGCTACAATGACGGAACTGCTGGATGCCGATGCAGCACAGATCGCTGCCAATGTAGGGGTAATCAATGCGAAAGCAGATGCAGCACTGGCTTACAGAAAATTATTACAGACAACAGGAACTTTAACAAATAAATAAAAAATCAAGAACGATACTCAACAATGGAAAATAATACTACACCATCAGCGGAACCAAAAAAGAAAAAGAGCCTGGTTTTCCCTATTATCCTGGCGGTTGTTTTAATCGGAGGAGGAATCTACGGGTACAATACCTATACATACAGACAGTCTCATGAAGAAACGGATGATGCACAGATCACGTCCAATATGGCACCCGTAATCTCTAAAATATCGGGTTATGTAACAGAAGTGAAAGTGAAAGATAACCAGTTCGTCAAAAAAGGGGACACATTAGTGGTCCTGGATAACAGGGACCAGAAAATGGCGCTTGAACAGGCTCAGGCAGCACTGAGCACTGCAAAAAGCAATATCTCCAATGCCGAAGCTTCCACTACCGCAACCTCCAAGAACATAGGTTCTTCACAGGCAGCAGTAACGACAGCCAATGCGCAGATTGAGGCAGCTAAAGTCAATGTATGGAAAACTACCCAGGATCTGAAGAGATATGCCAACCTGGTAAAAGACCATTCTATCACGGAGCAGCAATATGAGCAGGCTTTAGCCGCAAAACAGACTGCCGATAAGCAGCTGCAGGTTTTGATTGACCAGAGGAACCAGATTGCACAGCAGACCAATATCGCTTCTTCCCAGACGGCAGCCAGCTCACAGCAGATCAGCGTGGCAGGTTCAGTGGCTAAGCAGCGTGAAGTAGACGTGGAAAATGCTAAATTAAACCTTTCATATACCGTTATTGTAGCTCCTGAAGACGGTTACGCAGGAAAAGTGCCGATCCAGGCCGGACAGTACCTACAGGCCGGGGCGCAGCTCTTTGCTTTGGTTAAAAACGACCAGAAATGGGTAGTGGCCAACTTTAAAGAAACCCAGGTAGATAAAATGGTGGAAGGCCAGAAAGTGAAAGTGGAGATTGATGCCTTCCCTGATCAGGAATTCAATGGGGTGGTTAGCTCGTTCTCTCCGGCAACCGGCGCCACATTCTCTATCCTTCCTCCCGATAACGCCAGCGGTAACTTCGTAAAAGTAGTGCAAAGGCTTCCTGTGAAGATTGACTTTGTGAACCTTGACAAAAATATCGCGAAAAGGCTGAGAACCGGGATGAATGTGAAAGTGGAGGTTTCTCTTAAATAGTAGGGATGTATGAGTGTAATAAAGTATTGATGACTGATGATTCTATTCATTCGGCTTTATGAAGAGGAATTGAAAGAATGTAGGATCATCATTGCAACATACAGAAGCACTTTATTACATTTAATATCGCACAAAAATACATCGTATAAATTATGCAGGATTCATTAGTAGAATACGGAGCCCGGAGGGTAATCATAACGATTACCGCTATTCTGTGCGCTTTGCTTGAAATTGTAGACTCTACCATCGTGAATGTGGCGCTGAATGAGATGAAAGGGAACCTTGGGGCTACACTTTCTGAAGTGGGATGGGTGATTACTGCCTATGCCATTGGTAACGTAATCATTGTACCGATGACCAGCTGGCTGTCACAGCAGTTCGGGAGAAGGAATTATTTTGCGGCCTCCATCATCATCTTTACTGTCTTCTCATTTCTCTGCGGAAATGCCACCAACATCTGGGAACTCGTGTTTTTCAGGCTGATGCAGGGAATCGGAGGGGGAGCCCTTCTGGTAACTTCACAAACCATCATCACGGAATCTTATCCGGTTGAAAAGAGAAGTATGGCCCAGGCCATTTACGGTTTGGGGGTCATCATCGGCCCTACATTAGGTCCGCCGTTAGGAGGATATATTGTGGATAATTACAGCTGGCCGTATATTTTCTATATTAATATCCCGATCGGGATTGCAGCTACCTTAATGACGCTCCAGTTTGTAAGGAGTCCGAAGTATGCTGAAAAACGGAAAGTATCCGATGTAGACTGGATCGGGATTGCTTTGCTGGCAGCTACCGTTGGTTCTTTGCAGTTTATCCTGGAAAGAGGCCATGAGGAAGACTGGTTCGAAAGCGGGATGATCATCGCTTTCACGGCTACTGCAGTCATCGGATTCATTCTATTCCTGTGGCGGGAACTTACCTTCAAATACCCCATTGTGGAGCTGAGGGTACTGAAAAACGGGAATCTCCGGATCGGTACCGTCATGTCCTTCGTGCTCGGGTTCGGGTTGTATGGGTCCACGTTTATTGTTCCGCTCTATACGCAGAGTATTCTGGGCTGGACAGCCTTACAGTCGGGGGCACTGATGATCCCGGCAGCGCTCACCACCGCTTTCATGATGCCGATTATCGGAAAGCTGCTTACGAAAGGTGCAAAACAGCAGATCCTGGTGGCACTGGGGCTTTTCATATTCTTTATTTACAGCTTCTGGGGATATAAAATTCTCACCCCGGATACCGGAAAGGATGCTTTTTTCTGGATGCTGATTGTACGGGGAGCCGGATTGGGCTTATTGTTCATCCCGATTACCTCGCTGTCACTGAGTACGCTGAAAGGCCAGGAAATCGGACAGGGAGCTGCTTTTACCGGAATGATGAGGCAGCTAGGAGGTTCATTCGGTATTGCCGCGATCACTACGTTTATAGCCAATGAAAGCCAGAAGCACAGGGTTAACCTGATTTCCCATCTGGATGAAAACAGCTTCGATGTGCAGCAACGGCTGAACGGATTAAAAGCAAGCTTTATATCAAAAGGGATGTCACCGGATGCCGCTATGAATGCCGCTTACAAGATTCTTGATTTATCGGTGACGAAACAGGCGACCGTGCTTTCCTATATGGATGTATTCCTCTATCTTGGAGTTGTATTCCTGGTATGTATTCCGTTTATCCTGTTCATCAAAGAACGGAAAAGCAAGGAAAAAATAGATCTCAGCAACGTACATTAATTTTTATTTCAAACCATACTAAAACCTCCGAAAATCAATCGGAGGTTTTTTTGTTTAAGTGGAAGAGTCTTTAAGGCTGGCCTTATGTAATGTTCCCCATTTATCCAGTTCTTCTATAACCGGTTTTAATTGATAGCCGATTTCCGTCAGTTCATATTCAACCCTGGGAGGAACTTCCGCATAAACCGTTCGTGTGACAATGTTATCTTCTTCCAGCCGCCTTAACTGAAGTGTAAGCATTCGCTCGGTGATATTTCCCAGGCTTTTCCTCAGTTCCCCGAACCTTAATTTTCCGTTGATAAGGTAGCTGCAGATCGCCAGCGACCACTGCCCGCCTATAAGCTTTGAGGCATACAATTCAGGACACTCTTCTGTAAGGGCTTTCTTATTGGCAAAATTCGTTGATGTCTCTTTTATTTTAGTCATTACTTACATTTTTTATAGTACCATACAATGGGTTGCCTATGTTGAAAATGTAAGTTACATCTATTATTTTTGAAAAAGAAATTTAGAATATGAAAACATTGATCATGGTTATCCACCCCACTATGGAGACTTCTGTTATTAATAAAAGATGGGTTGAAGTATTGAATCAGTTTCCGGAAAGATATACGGTGTATGAATTATACAAAGCCTATCCGGAAGGAAAGTTTGATGTGGAAAAAGAACAGAAATTAATTGAAGCCTATGATAGAATCATATTTCAGTTTCCGTTGTATTGGTTCAGCAGCCCGCCGTTACTGAAAAAATGGTTTGACGAGGTACTTCTGTACGGTTGGGCTTACGGAAGCAGCAGTGGCTTTAAAATGCAAGGAAAGAAGATCGCCTTAGCAATATCTGCCGGGGTGAACCATAAGGATTTCAGTGCCTCAGGCAGGTACAAATATACAATGAAAGAGCTTCTAAGGCCGTTTGAACTGACTTTTGACTACGTAAAGGCCAATTACTGTGAGCCGTTTGTCTATTATGGTCTGGAACAGGACCCTTCATCAGAACATGTTGAAGCAAGTATTCCTCTGTATCTGGACTATATTGAAAAATTATAGAGTAAATGCTTTTTTCCCTTTTGAATGGAGTAGCCAAAAAAGTATCCGGATCAAGTTTACCCTGAAAAAGGTATACATTAGTACAATTAAATGATCCTGCTGACTGACAGTTGTCACAAACACATCTTATCTTTGTTTCAAATTAATACTTAACAATGAGTTATTGTTCAGCCATAGAAAGCATGCAGCCTGAAAGCAGAAAAGCCCTTCATAAAAAATACCATGACCATTATTACGGGTTCCCGATCCATGACGATAATGAACTGTTCGGCAGGCTCGTTATGGAAATTAACCAGGCCGGACTCAGCTGGGAAACTATCTTAAAGAAAGAGGAAGGTTTCAGGGAAGCATACCACAATTTTGATATTCAGAAAGTAGCTGCTTACACGGAAGATGACCGTGAACGGCTCTTGAATGATTCCGGAATCATCAGGAACAGGCTGAAAGTGAATGCGGCTATAGAAAATGCCAAAACTATTATGGGATTACAGGAAGAGTTCGGTTCTTTCGGGCAGTGGCTGGATCACCATCACCCGAAAACATTGCCGGAATGGATGAAGCTGTTTAAAAAGACTTTCAAATTTACCGGCGGGGAGATTGTCAACGAATTTCTGATGAGCACAGGCTACCTGAAAGGGTGCCATGATGAAAGCTGCCCGGTCTACCATGAAGTTTTAAAGCAGAAACCTAAATGGGCGGATGTATAATTCATTTAGTAAATTGGCATAACTGTCTCACATTATTTCACCTGGCTCTTGATCCTCTCTGTAATCATAGCCAGGATTCTCTTGTTGAAAGTCTTGCTGTCTGAGATATAGGTTTCCAGCTCCTCTCCGGTTAACATGCCGATACTGATGCCGATCAGTGTATTTTTCAGCACAGTGTCTTTTTGCAGGCTCTGTTCAATCAGGAGATGCTTCTTTTCCGTAGTGAGCGAGCTGAATGCAGGTGCCTGCCGGGATGCATAGTTTGAAAACAGGCTTATATAGAGGTCATTCTGAAGTTTCAGGACGGGCCGCAGGACCTGGTTCTGGAAGCGCTCTGCCGGGGTGCTTGCTTCGTTAATAGGTATGGACAGGGGAGTTCTTAAATCTGATTTGCTGATCATGAGATGAAATTTATAGTCAATATACGAACTCTTTGCCAATCGGCAATTATCCTACGGTAGGCGTATCGGCTTCCTTCAGGATCTTTTTTTCCTTCATCGTCAGCATCATCCTTTCACACTTGTATTTTTCCCAGTCGAACTGGTTGAGGAAATCCAGCGCTGCCTGGAAACCGCGGTTAAAAAGTTCTTCCTTTTCCGTCCTCTTCATAAAGAAATTCAGCCAGCTGCTTTTGCCGCAGTTTACGGTCTGTATGCTGAACAGGTGATAAAACGTATGCTTGGTAAGAAACGATTTGTCATTGAATCCCCTGAGCGTGTCAATGATATTTCCGGCATAGGAAAAAGGGGTCTTTAAAATCTGCTCGCTGGTTTTTCCTTTTTCTGATAGGATATCGGAGTCACTGGTGAGCTGGACGCCAAAGAGCGGCATCCTCGGATAAAATACCTCTTCTGCATGGAACAGGTCGATCGGGAAATTGGAAATGCTGCCTCCATCAATGAAAACCCCTACAGGATAAATGTCTTCCGGTTTGGTATTCATCCAGAACTTCCAGGCATATTGTACGGAACCCTCTGCTTTATTGATTCTCTTCTGGAAAGGCTCAAAAAAGAACGGTACCGACATGGAGGCACGCACGAATTCTGCCGGGCTTATATGCTTCAGTTCCTCTTCAGACCAGTACAGGTTGGCCATGGTAGGAAGCTCTACCTTTATTTTGGCATTGATATCCGTGGTAACCACGATGTATTCGGATTTCAGCTGGTAGAAAGGATTATTCTTGTAGTAGTCATTGTTCAGGGCACTTTCGTAGAAAATCCTGTACCGCGTCTGGTCAATATGTTCCAGATTATTGTTTTTGATTTCTTCAATGCTCTGGAGGGCGATATTGTAATATTCATATCCGTTTCCGTAGCGGTAATTGACATTAAGGTCATATTCTTTCTGAACGAATTTCCTGTTCAGTTCAGCAACGGTCTGTACGCCGAATCCATCCAGGGTGGCCTGTATGGTATCCAGGAAAACGTCTCCGGGATTCAGTCCGCTGTTATGCTTTCTGAAGCTGTTATACAGCATTTTAATGATCAGGGTAACGATCAGGACAGGAATCAGCGGGATCAGGAACAGCAGCTTGGCCTTTAAAGGCGTTTCTGAAGACAGGGCAAAAGGGATACTGACCAGTACCACCATGATAATTGAAGCGATAATAGCATTAATGGTAAGAAAATGTTTGTTATTGAGCATAGCACGGACCGTTCTCTTAATGAAACGCCTTCCGTCCATAAAATCTGCAAAGTTCCAGCTGAGCAGGATATCCCTGATGATTTCGCTTTTCATTTCCGCTTTGGTCCTGCATGCGGCGATAAGCATCGTGTTGATGGCTCCGGCACTTGTCCCGGCTACTTTCAGGAAGCGGATGCCGAAAATTTCCAGTCCGTACAGATAACCCACCAGCGCTGTTCCCCATACGCCGCCGCCTTCCTGTACAAACTCGACATACTGATGGCCTTCAGCATCCAGGATATCGGAGAATTCCTTACCTGAGATAGCATTATGCAGCGCTGCCAGCTTTTCTTTTGATTCTCCGGAAAGGATCTTTCCGCTGAGGATAGTCTGAAGTTCTTCGGTTGTCATAGTTTTTTAATGTGTGGATTGCAGAAGTTAAAATTAGGATATTTCTGCCAGGGTGCGATCAAAAATTAAACGGGCTATTCCATTACCATTGCTTCCTTCGGGCATAAATAAAGGTGATGATCACAATCAGCGCCATCAGGCCTAAGGTAAAATAATAGCCGTACCGATGGTGAAGTTCAGGCATATTATCGAAATTCATCCCGTAGACACCGGCAATAAAGGTGATCGGTAAAAAATAAACCGAATACACTGCCAGGACTTTCATGACCTGGTTGGCTTTCTGGTCAGACAGCGCCAGGAACATGGAAATCAGATTGGTAATCTGGATGTTGAGGTGTTCAAAATCCGCAACAACGTCCTTATGCTTATCCTTCAGGTCAATTACTTCCGAAACCTGGAGGTCGAGCAGCCGGAATTTATCAACAGCATCCGTAGAAACCGTAAGTACCCTGGAGTTCAGTCCGGATTTACGCTTCAGCTTATACAGCCTCCTGATCTGGTTGGTATGGTTGGTGTTCTTCAGGAAAATTTCGTTTTCAATATTGTCCATGGTTTCCATCAGGCTGATGGACTCATCATCAAAAGTTTTCATAATGATAAGGGCAATCATCAGGGCAATATGCTGCGGTCGGGTTTCTTCCTTTCTTTTTTCCAGCTGCTGCCGGGTTTCGGTAATGCTTTTGGTTTTCATCCTGTGAACCGTAATCAGCGTATGGCCTACCATAAAGATCCCGATTTTTGTACTGATGTCACTGATGGTATTCAGATTTTTACGTTCCATCTCCGTGCTCTCGCGCAGGAGAAAGAATTTTACCTCCCCGTCCTCCTCATATTTCGGCAGGTGGTTCGGGTCCATTGTGTCTTCCAGCAGGAGCGTATTGATGTTATATTTTTCGTGCAGGAGGTCTAAGTCTTCCTGGGCAGGGGCTTCCACATCAATCCATTCGCATTGTGGATCACGGTATAAAGTATTCATTGGCATAAGGTAAAAATACTACTATTTTGAAATAGTATGTATGCAATAAGTTCTATATTTGCCAAAATTAAAAAACGATATGGTTAAAAGTACAATAAAGGGAATCGGATTCTATGTCCCGGATAATGTTGTTACGAATGATGATCTAGCGGAATTAATGACCACCAATGACGAATGGATCACTGAGCGGACCGGGATTAAAGAAAGGAGGCACCGTAAAAACAGGAATGATTCCCAGGAAACCACCGCTTATTTAGGTTTTAAAGCTTCAGAAAAAGCCATTGAGAATGCCGGACTCACGGCTAAAGATATCGACTATATTGTTTTTGCCACCCTGTCGCCGGATTATTATTTCCCGGGCTGTGGCGTCCTGCTCCAGGATATGCTGGGGTGCGATACCATAGGAGCGCTGGACGTAAGGAACCAGTGTTCAGGATTTGTGTATGCGGTGAGTGTGGCTAATGCGTTCATTAAAGCCGGAACATATAAAAATATTCTGGTGGTAGGCGCGGAAGTCCATTCTTTCGGGCTGGATTTTTCCAATGAAGGAAGAGGGGTATCCGTGATCTTCGGAGACGGTGCAGGTGCCATCGTCCTATCTGCCACTCAGGATGAGCAGGCCGGTGATATACTGGCTACAAACATGCATTCTGAAGGCAAATATGCAGACGAACTCTGTACGCAGTTCCCTGGGTCCAAATTCGGGTGGAGCGACAGGATGAGAAGGGAGCCTGAACAGGTGACCTCCAAAGAAGTCTATCCGATCATGAACGGGAATTTTGTCTTCAAACATGCGGTAACCCGGTTTCCGGAGACCATGCAGGAAGCGCTTGATAAAGCAGGAAAAACAATAGAAGACCTGGATATGTTTATCCCGCATCAGGCCAATTTGAGGATTGCCCAGTTTGTACAGCAGAAATTCGGGCTTCCGGATGATAAAGTATTCAACAACATCCAGAAATACGGAAACACAACTGCCGCGTCTATTCCGATCGCTTTGAGCGAGGCCATCGAAAACGGAAAGATCAAAAGGGGAGACCTTGTCCTGCTTTCTGCTTTCGGAAGCGGATTTACATGGGGAAGCGTCCTTTTCGAATATTAAATGAAACTTTTTGAAATAAGAATCCGCGGTCTGAAGAGGCCGCGGATTTTTTATGCTTTGATAGGGCTTTAATTTTTCAGCAGCTTTTCGATCAGCTTATTCTGCATTTCCATCAGCTGATTGATCTGATGTTGGTTATTAATTACATTCTCCAATAGATTTTGATCAGTACTGTTGATTGTTGTATCACCAATATTTCCTACAGAAGAATTATTACTTGTTTCTATATTATTATTAACAATAGTATCACCTTCCAGAAAATACTGAGGTTCTACTTTGAAAAAGTCGGCCACTTTCTGCATAAACATAAAGTCTAATTTTTCAATGGCTCCATTTTCAATTTTACTGAGGTAACTTTGGGAGACATCAAGCCGGAAAGCCAGATCTTCCTGGGATATTTCTTTCTGCTACCTGAGTTTTTTTATTTTAAATCCTACACTGCTGTTCATAATAATGAAAATTGAACTGTAAATATAATGTTTTTACCAGAATATTTTTATTCCAAACGGAATAGCATTTTATTCATTTTGGAATTGTTAGCTAGGGAAATGTTTTACATCTTTGGAAAAAGTTTTGCGAAATACTTTTAGTGTAAAAAATTATGATTAATTTCAAGATTCAAAACCATACAGAAAAGAATTTTACTATTGCTTTGTACTATTGTTGGTTTGATAGATATTCATATTTTTTATAAATATAGCTGATCAATTATTTATAGTATAAATAAGAGGAAAATCATTCTTTCTAACGTGAAGATTATCTGTTATTTTATAATAATTCAAAATTATGATTCGTAAAATTGTCCTTTTAATATTTGTCTTTAGTTGCCTGCTTTATTCAGCTCAAAAGGATAAGGCAAGCCTTGAGGTTGTTTACTATTTTAAAATAATTCCGGATTCATTAAATAGAGCAAATTTTACTGAGTCTGATATGATTTTAAGGTGCAATAAATACAAATCGATTTATTTCAATCCAGCAATGGCAAGTTACTATGCGTATTTAAAGGATTACGCCCAGACTATAGATCAGAAAAAGATTGATGTTAATGCCAATAGACCAGCAATACCTAAAGTCAGACATAATGTATGGAAAGATGGTGAAAGTATAACTGCTACCATTCCTTTGGGAATGTACTTTTATACTTTTAAAGAACCTTCTTTAAATTGGCAGTTAATGAATGAAACAAAAGAAATTCAAGGAATGAAATGTCAATTGGCAAAAGTTGATACTGAACATGATACTTTTTATGCCTGGTATACTACAGAAATTCCTTTTTCGGATGGCCCCTTTAGATTTAAAGGATTGCCAGGACTTATTCTAGAGGTGTACAATAAAAATAAAACTATAGAATTTTCTGCTGCCAATATTAAAAAATCTGAAGAAGAGATCAAAAAAATGGAAAGAGTTTCGACTATCGATCTACATGATAAAAAGGATTTTTTTAAAGCACGAGATAAATGGTTGAAGTATCCATTCAACAATATAGTAAATAAAGATATCGAAAAAAGAGGACTGGAAGAAGTGAAAAAACTTAACGTTTTTTTAGATTAATATAAACTTTTAAAAATGGATTTTATGAAAAAAAATTTTGTTATCGGAGCTTTAGCTTTTTCTGCTTTGTCATTTGCTAATCAAAATGTTGAATCAGCTATGCTAAAAGAAAATGCTAACAGAGCATTATTCGGAGGTGTTTATACTGTTACTTTTACATTACCATGTAATGGTCAGACAATTACTGCTTATTATTACACAACAACTACTGAAGGTACGCAGGCCTTTAATCAAGATTTAGCTTGGGCAGTAAATGTTACGGTTGACGAAAACTGTGGCGCTGGTGCATCAGGGGTTAACAATACAGGGTTCTAGTAAACCTTTAAATTTAGAATTGATGTTAAACTGTATTTATTTACACTTTTGAATGAAATAGACATTACATCAATTATTCTAATTAATAAAGAAGCCGTCTCATTTTGAGACGGCTTCTTCTGTATTACTTGATGCTGATACTTTTCAGCAGTTTTTCAGTATCCGAATAATCTTCACCGGAGGTCTTCGCCAGCTGGATCGACTTTTCAGCCCATATTTTGGCATTTTTGTTATCGCCTACTTTATGGTACAGGTTGGCCAGTGTATCTGTGTTGGCAGAGTTCTCATGCTTTTTCACCGATTCCTGTGCCCACGTAACAGCCTTTTCCAGTGATGCTTTATTGGTCACATTTTCAAAGAAGTTCCATGCAAGGGCATTCAACTCTTCAGAACTGGCTGCGGAAGGGTCTTTATACAGTTCCATGCTCAGCTTCTCATAGGTTGCCATGTCTTTGTCTTTTAATGCCCTGCTGGATTTGGCTCTTTTCAGCAGCTTCTCAGCTTCATCCTTCGTCAGGAACTTCTGGGTTTCTGCTAAGAAATAGGCATCATTCCATTTCTTGGTGTTGGCATCATAGGCTTTTTTTACGATCGTATTCAGCCTGATGTTCTTATCGATCATCTCGTAACGCTCTGCAGGAAGGACTTTGGTGATGTCCGCCTTTTTTGACTGGAAAATGGCATACAGCGGGCTTTCCGTACTCTGGGTACCGGCAAGCAGCATCTGCACGTCTTCCTGATCGAGGGCTGGTTTGTCTTTGAAATAACGCTCCAGTACCCTTGCAGCAAACGGGGCATCATTATAAATGGTAAGGCCGGCCAGGTTTTTAAGGAATTCAGGATCCTTTTCCCCGCTTTCAAATTTCTGCTTCAGTGAAGTCAGCCTTTTGCTCGGATCTTCCGCATCTTTGGCAAACTGGATGAAATCTTTTTCTTCCACATAGCCTAAAGTGCGGTGTACCTCTTCACCGTTACCATTGATGAAAAGATAGGTTGGGAAAGCTTTTACGTTGTATTTTTTAGCCAGGTCCACCCCTTCACCCTTTTCCATATCTATTTTTGCATTGATGAAATGCCCGTTATAATAATCTCCTACAGCCTGAAGCGGGAAAACATTTTTAGCCATCAGTTTACATGGTCCGCACCATGAAGCATAGGCATCGATAAACACTAGTTTATTTTCTTTTTTGGCTTTAGCCAGGATATTGGCAAAATTACTGTCTTCAAATTTAATCCCCTGAGCCAGTGCCAATGCGCTGATAAACAGAGAGGATAATAGAGCTGTTTTTTTCATGTGTATTTTCATTTCGATACAAATGTAATCATTAAGTTGACACATAAGTCGGATGAAGATGAAAATTGTTACGCCGTGAATTCACAATTATTTTTTTTATGGATATTACTTAATTTGATCTTATTTGCAGCCGTGAATAAAAATTATTGTCTTCTCTGATTTTTGTATCTTTATGGTAGGAAAGCAATCCGGTTCTGGCAGGAGTAAGTCTCCCGGATCTATCGCTTTCATCTACAATGGTTGACATTGATAAATACACTTATGGAAAATAATTATCAAAGATTTAGCCTGAAGGTTCAGGACTACATCAAATTCAGACCTGATTATCCTGAGCAGATGCTGGAAAAACTCGAAGAACAGTTGAACCTGGATAACGGTAAGATTATTGCCGATATCGGCTCCGGAACAGGGCTTTCATCAAAACCTTTTTTAGAACATCATTATACCGTCTATGCTGTAGAGCCTAATGATGAAATGAGGAAAGCCGCAGAAGTTATGTATAAGGATCATGAGAATTTTATCAGCGTAAACGGCACTTCTGAAAACACAACCCTGGAAGATTCCAGTGTTGATGTCATTTTCTCTGCACAGGCGTTTCATTGGTTCGATCTTCCCAAAACCAAAATAGAATTTGAGCGCATTTTAAAGCCCGGAGGCCACATTATTTTAGTATGGAATGAAAGGGATGCATCTTCTCCTTTACTGAACGATTATGAAAAAGCCCTTTATGACAATATCAGCGAATATAAATTTGTTAATCATAAAAATATCGATGAAGAGAAAATAAAGGCATTCTTCAGTCCCAAAAAAATAGGGTATATGGAATTGGATCATCAGCAGTGGTTTGATCTGGAGGGGTTCAAAGGCCGTGCACGCTCATCCTCCTATACGCCGGGATCCGGTGCGCTCTATGATAAAATCATGCATGAACTGGAACAGATTTTCAATAGGTATCAAACCTCCGGCCTGGTAGATTTTAGATATAAAACAAAGATATATTTCTGCTGAATACCAGCATTGAACATACAAAAGAAGCTGCTTAAAAAGGCAGCTTCTTTATGATTATTATCGCATCTTAGCAGCAGTACTGTCCGTTTTTACTTTCGCGGTATCTGCGGACGTTCCGGGTTCAGAGTGGCTTACGGCAGTATCTCCCAGATTATTTCTCATGAAATTTTTATCCCGTTCATCCTTGAACTCTTCTCTTTTCTCTTTATCCTGGGCACAGCTTGCCAGGAACATGGCTGCAACGGCAGCACCCAACCATAATTTTTTCATAGTATATTTTTTTAAGTGTTCACAATATAACATTACCATAACAAAAAAAGGACTCTTCATACAAATGCAAAAATCCGCAGAACACATCTGAGGATTTTTAGCAGCAGTGATATCTTCAGACTATCTTGCCGGAGCAGTAGTGGTTGCAGAAGAATCAGTTCTCATCTTAAGACTGTCCGGATTAGACATCTTAGTGGTCATCGTATCAGTACCCATGGTAGACGCATTGGTATTGTCCATCGCAGCACTGGTATCTGTTGCAGTAGAATCTGTCGCATTGGTAGACATAGAAGATTCCTTAGTTCCGCAGCTTACTGCAAAGATCCCGATGCTCAGGATTAAAACAACTTTTTTCATAACGTTTTATTTTTAATGTATCCTAGCGTAAGCAATAACCATTCCCATTTGCGATTTATAGAATAATTTACATTAAGTTTATGTTAATGATTTGTTGTTTTTAACTGCTGCTGGTTGGTAAGTTGATTATTTGCAGCATTAACGGGCCTGAAAATAGTAGGTAAGAGTAGGGGAGGTTTAGTAAATATGAAACCATAACAGTTGTAAAGGTATTTGACACTTAAGAATCATGAAGAGAATAGCTCTGAAAACATGAAGAACACAGAAGTTTTAAAAACCTACGGTTTTTAAATGCGTGAAAAAAATCTGCGTGATCTGCTGATCTGCGAGAGAATAAACCACAAAAGTCATAAAAGTTATTTGACACTTAAGAATTATGAAGAGAATAGCTTTGATAAAGAAGTCGTCTTGACTTTTGATAAAAAGCTGTTGACATTTTGGAATAAAAAAAGGGATTAGGAAATTTGTGTCGCTAAACCAAAAAAAATCCCATCCCTTGTACAAAGTACTGAGCAAA
>CAJYLH010000040.1 GCA_913775525.1 uncultured Chryseobacterium sp. | reverse complement strand
AAACCGTTTCTATCAGTCAGATATATAGCATTGGTCGTCTTGCGTTTTTTCCTACCCTGATAGCCAACCGCTTCACCACCTCGCAAGGCTGTTGTGTGGCTGCCATCTACATCTCCACTGGATAAATAATTTTTGATCTGTTCTTTTGTAAGATAATACTCCAACAGGCTTGCCATATCCCGGCTTTACACCATTTACGATAATATCCCAAGACTGCTTTATAATGAAGGACTTCTTTGCTGAATAACTGAAGAATAGGTAAAAGATACCATTGAATACCTGTTTTAAGCTTATATAAAATACAATTAATAATCTCACAGAGGGGTACTTTGGATTTGAACCCTCTTTTTCCAACAGGAATATAAGGGACGATTTCTAATTCTCTTGTATCTTTGCTCAGTACTTTGTACAAGGGATAGGATTTTTTTTGGTTTAGCGACACAAATTTCCTAATCCCTTTTTTTATTTCAAACTGTCAACAGCGTTTTATCAAAACTCAAGACGACTTCATTTTATAAAAAATTATTTTTCATAAAGAAGAAATGACATATCTGTTATACTTAAATCTACTAATTTAGGTGCAGTGCTTTCAAAATTCCCATTAGCTGTGCCAGCATTCGCTTTAAAAAGATTTTGGCTAATTTTAAAATAAATTTTTACTACGTTATTCGTAGGATTTAATGAAATACCTGATAAGTCTGCAGTAATTGACTTTGATTGTGTAAAATTATTATTTCCACCCGCTGGAATCGTTAAATTGCTATTATATGTTTTTACTACAATATCGTTTATTGTAACATCAATATTATATATATAGTAGAATCCTGAAGGAGGAATAACATTGTTCTTATAAGCAAATATAGAATTAAAGTCTATGTTCATTTGAATATATTTATCAGTATTAGTACTGCTTTTATCAAAAGAAAATTGATAATTTTCGCTAAAAACAGTACTTGTAGGCACATCACATCTCACTCCACTTGTCGAAAAATTCCCATTATTATCATAACAGTTGCTACTTACCAGTTGATTATAACTGTATGAGCGAGTTGTAGCATTGCTAGTATTAAAATTCTTAAGAGAAGTCATAGTATAGCCGTTATATGCAGATGGTGGTAAGCCATTCAAAACGCCTATTATTCCGTTGGCATCAGCAACCACGGTCTTAGTAGCTGTAAAACCGGTTGTGCCGTTCACTGGTAAATTATTAATTTTTGTTTTACCATTTATTTCCAATTTTGCAGTTGGAGCAATAGTTGCTATTCCAACATTTCCATTACTTGTTACCACAAAATCATTTTCTTGCTGAACAGCTGTTATATTGGTATCATCTATAGGATTGTCCTTGCCACCATCAATGTGAAAAGTGGCTTTAGGTTTAGATGTATTAATTCCTACTTGTCCAAAAGCAGTAATAGAAGAGCTTAATACTATTAAGATAAGCATTTGTAAATTTTTAATGTTCATTTTGATTGTTTTTAATTATATTATTGTTTAATTATCAAGCGGAATGCTGACTGTTTTTTATTATTTGTATTAGATTCACAGGTTTTTACGTATGTATTTTTGTTTATAATATTAGATTCAGTTAAAAAAGAGAATAATGATCTTATCTACTGTGATTTTTAATAATATCAGTTATTAAGAATTCTAAGTCCTTGTATAAGTAAGCTGTATAAATATTTTGTGAGGTTCGCTTGGGAATATATAATAATATGAAGATTTGGTATTACATGTACTTCAGTAGAATTTGGTAAACTATTTTTGTCTCATCTCTTATATAGTGCTTTGTGTTTTTATTGCAAATTTACAGCTAGTATGTTTGAAGTGCTGCACTGCATTTACACTCAATTTTATATTTTAATCGTTAAATCTGAAAAGTATTCTTTCGGGTTCAATTCCCGCCATTGGCAGCCTGTTTTCTATCGTTTTATGATGAGCTTGAAGATTTTGCCTCAATCACATCTCGCAGACAATCCTCGTTTGACTTTACTTAATTACAACTTTTGTATAAGATCGTTTGATTATTGATTCAGCATCATATTATTGAGACGCTGTAGCGGTGTATATTCCGAAAATTTTTATGTTTAAATTAATATTGCTTTTCAGTCATAAGGTGTTTTTATATTGTTGATTTTCAAATTGAAGTGTATTTGCAGTGGTAATGATTAACTTGATTATTGCTTACTTTGCAACAATTAAAAACACAAACGTTATGAATAAATTTTTTTTATTTATGCCCATACTTTTAGCAGGCTTAGCTAAAAGTCAGGAAGGCAGAGTAGGTATTAACACCGTATCACCCAAAACTACATTAGATGTAAACGGAAAAAGCGATAGCAACGGATTGTCTTTGTCTGGCGATATCACAGGTTTACAAGCACCAAGACTTACCAGAGCAGAATTAACTAATAAAGGAAATATATTATACGGTGCTGATCAAAGAGGTGCCATAGTGTATATTACAGATGTGTCTGGAGGAAATAACGTTTCTCAAAGAGTAAATATTACTTCTGTGGGGTATTACTATTTTGACGGTACGGTCTGGAATAGAATAGCATCCAATTCAGGAGCTTTGCTAAACCCGGTCACGAGTGACAACGGTTTAACAAAAACAGGCGATAATATACAGTTGGGTGGAGCGTTAATAAAAAACACAGACATAGCTACTGCAGGTTTCAATACCACATTTAGCGGAACAGGAAATGTAGGTATAGGTACTACAATACCAAGTCAAAAATTAGAGGTGGTTGGAAACGGGAAATTCGTTTCTTCAAATAATTTTGTCGAAATTACTTCCAATACTCCGGTTCCAGGATTAAGTCTTATGAAAAATGGAACTGCTAATTTAACTAATCCAACAGTAATGGGGTTCATGAATTTTGGAGGTAGAATAAATAATATTGATAATCAGGCTGTGTCAACTATCATTAGTGAATATAAAGGAAACGGTACTAACAATTTGTCTAATCTCGCATTCCGTACTAGTGGCACTGCAGATACTGATATGGTTTTAAGCGAATCTGGTGATTTAGGAGTAGGAAACAGTATTTTACCTACCCAAAAACTCGATGTAGATGGTAATGTAAGATTCAGACAAGTACCAGAAAATGCAAGTCTTGATACGAATGATCGAGTAATGGTATTAGATAATACAGGTGTGGCAAAAAAAGTTCCTTTATCATCAGTACAGTCAGCCGTTATAAGTGATAATGGTTTAACAAAAACAGGTAATAACATACAGCTTGGTGGGACTTTAATAAAAAACACAGATATAGCTACTGCTGGTTTCAATACGACATTTAGTGGAGCAGGTAATCTGGGGCTTGGTGTTGTTCCTACAAAGAAGCTTGATGTAAATGGTGATACAATTCTACGGGGCAGACTTTTTTTGTCTGCTGAATATGAAGATGGAGCCACTCTCATTGTCAAAAATAAAATTCCTGGTAACTGGATTGCTTCATTTGCAGGTTCGGGAACGAATGATTATAGATTAGTTTTGTTTGATAACGGTAATTTGGGTGTAGGAACAATTACTCCATCAGAAAGATTAGAGGTAAACGGAAAAGTAAAAATCAACAATACAGCTTTATTAGCAGATACTAATGCAAAACCACTTTTTGTAAATAGCAATGGAGTAGTAGGAACTTTAAATGAATCGGGACCTAAAACTTTATTTTTGGATGCACTGAACGCTACTACAAATTTTACAGATAATGCGAGTAGCTTTAATTCGGGAGCAGATATTAGGGTTAACTTTGCAGCATCTAATGTTCGGATTAACACACTAGGATCTACTATAAATCAAAATGAAATTGTATTATCTGAATCCGGATTTTACCAACTATCCGCATCCTTAACTACTTATTTATCAGCTCAGCCCGGAAGTAATGTTTTTCAGGTTTTCAATGTAGAAAAGTCTTCAGATAACGGGGCAACATGGAGCTCTATTTCCGGTTTAAGAGAAATTCACAATTTTCCGCCAGCGCCAGGTTTCAGTGGTAGTTTGTTACGATTTTACATTGTAACTCCTTCTATAGTTGTTCAATTACAAGCCAATGACAGGATCAGGTTAATTACATTTAGACCTACAGGTAATAATGGTTCTTTTCTTGGTGATCCTGTAACATCGTTTAGCATTTCTGGGATTAATCAACAAGGAACCAGAGCATATACATTAGGATTAACAAAACTATAGGTAGTTTGAGGATGATTTTAGCAGTTGAGCTACTCATTACAGTACCTGAGTTTGTTTAAAATTGTTATCGCATGTTAAAATTAGATTTGAAAGAGTTATTCATGTTCCTTATATTTAGTCTTAAACTCACTCAGGTTATCATTTCTTTTTATTAAAATTGTATTGTACTGTACCCCCAAACCACAAAATAGGCCATGAAAAGTTTATTTACCGCATTCATGCTAATGATTACACTACTAGTATCAGTCAATATATATTCACAGCAGGCAACCATTACCGGAACCATCAGGGATGATAATAACAGGGAGTTGGCCAATGTTATGGTGGTTAATATGGCTACAGACCAGAAAACGGCAACAAATTCAGATGGGATGTTTTCAGTACAGGCTTCAGCTAATGATGAGTTGAGGTTTGTGAAAAAAGGATATGAAAGGATTTCCAGAAGGGTGCTTGCGAATGGAATCAATTCGCAACTGGTGATTGTCATGGCAAAACTTCCGGAAGAAATTGAAGAAGTAAAGGTACAGCCCCTGACTGGAGACCTGTCTAAAGATTCTCGAGCCGTAGCCAGGATCAACAAAGCTGAAATTGTTCAGGACGCAGTAGGCCTGCCGCAGCCGGTGGGAAAGATGAGGGAGAGGCCAGCGGAAGTAAAGCATGTTTTATTACCGATCCTTGTTGGGCAGCTAGATGTACAGGGCGTTTATGACCTGATCAGCGGAAAGGCGAGAAGGCAGAAAAGGCAATACCGGTATGATGATCTTCAGGAACATATTCTTTGGGTGCGCAACCGGGTAGATGATGACTATTTTATTAAGGCAGGAGTACCGCTGGAAAGAATTTCTGAATTTATCGAATTCTCATTTCTGGTCAAACCGCACGTAAGAACGTATGTCAAAGCCAGAAATTTATCTGGAGTCCTGCTTAGGATGGAAGAAACCCTTCCTTTATATATAGAACGGCTCCAGAAGAAATAATAAGCAGGTCCGTTCTTGTTGCGGCGATGACGATCTCTGTCAATGCCTTTGCGCAGGAAACCAAGAAACCGGCCAGTCCACCGATGACGGCGACAGGGAAAATCAAAGATGCCAACATCACCATCAACTACAGCAGCCCATCCGTAAAAGGGCGTACCATCTGGGGCGGCCTGGAAGCCTATGATAAAGTATGGCGTGCCGGTGCCAATGAAGCCACCACTTTTGAAACGGATAAATACATCACCGTTCAGGGCAAGAAACTGCCGGCCGGGAAATACAGCTTTTTCCTGATCCCTAAAGCCAGCGGAACCTGGACCGCCATCTTCAACAAAGAAGCCAAACAATGGGGAGCCTACAAGTACGAACAGTCCAAAGACGCTCTACGCATAGACGTAAAAACTAAAGCTTTACCAACCACCCAGGAAGCTTTGGTCTACAAAATCAACAACAATGGCTTCACCATGGATTGGGATAAAATCTCCGTTCCTGTGGAGATCAAGTAATTTGAATTTTAAAAGTTAAATCCCGGCTGTGGCCGGGATTTTTTGTGGTTTATGGGTTTTTGATAATAAAGATTAGTATAGAGGCAACTTTAATCTGTTTATTTCGAAAAGGTTTAGGGCCTCACGGTTAACAGTTATTAATACCGTACTTCGGAGGATAAAGGTTGAATAACGGCAAAAAAATATTTGCAAAAATTCTAAATTTTCTTCTCTGAACTTAATGCCTTTATCTGTAGTTTTAATATTTCTATTTTCTTCTGTAATACAAGGTGTTGATTGTCAATTTCTTCAAAAATTTCTTTTACAGGAACATCTAACAGCCTGGCAATATCTTTCCATTCCTGATCCGATATTTTAATTTTTCCTGTTTCTCTTTTTTGATACTGAGTCTGGCTTATTTTAAGGTAGGTTGCAATATCTGCCTGCGTAATTTTTTTTGCTTTTCGTACAGTAATTAACTTCTTGTTCATTATTTGGTGAAAAAATTAGTAAAACTAATGTAAACAATATTTTTTTTAACACAAAATAAAAGCCTATAAAAAGCTATAATTTTTGCTTTTTTGTGTGAATTATGTTTGATAGTTTTGAATAATATAACACAGAATAGTGAGTGTTTAAAACTTGTATTTTGATTTTGTGAGTGCACAGTACAAAATTTAGATATTACTGCTGATCAGCAAAACCCATGTCAGGGTTTGTATGACAAAATTATTATTAAAATTTTAAAAAATTATTTATGAAAAAGTTAGAAAGCTTAAAGCTGAAAAAATTTAAAATGGAAAAAGTAAAAGGAGGAAAGATTGCAGGACCAGGTTTTGATCCTTATACTTATGGATCTGACTATACCTACAACGGAACATATTATGTTAATGACACCGTTCAAACAGATGTGAAACAAGGGTAAAAATTAAAATAGGCTATCTGTAATAAGGTACAGATAGCCTCATTTTAAGATTTGACAGTATGATAGTTATTTTTAGTAAAAATTATGGTGAAAATACAACAGATGATGTTTTGAACTGGTTACATCACCATAAAAAAGGCAATGAAGCAATAGTTAGAATAAATGGTGATGATTTATTAAATAAAGACTTTTATATTGATATTTCCAATTCTGAATTTAATTTCAATAATCAGAAAATTGATAATCAAATTGTACATACGATTTGGTTCAGGCGCACTTTTGATGAAGATTTTGTACGTATTGAACCTAAAATTTTTGATGAATTTTACAATAATAAAACCTTAGAAAATCATTTATTATCCGAGTTAGGAACAATTTATAGGTTTTTAGAATCGTTTTTAGATCATTCAGTCTGGATTAATAAATACAGTGACAGTTTAAATAAGCTGAAAACGCTTCAACTTGCTGAAAAGCATGGTCTGAAAATTCCAGGCACCTATATAACTAATAGAATAGAGACTATTAACCAATTAGCAGCAGATAAAAATCTGATTACAAAGCCCATAAGTGATGCTGTAATGCTTTTTGATAATGATTCTCATTATATGATGTATACCAGCGAAGTAAATGAGATAAAAAAAGAGGGCTATATTTTTCCTACCAAACTTCAAAGTAAAATAGATAAAAAATTTGAACTTAGAATATTCTATATAGACGATGTTTTTTATTCTATGGCTATATTTTCTCAGAATGATCATAAGACCAAGGTGGATTTCAGGAATTATAATTTTAAGAAAAGGAATCGCAATGTACCTTACCAACTACCGGTACATATAGAATCAAGTTTAAAAGAATTAGTTAAAGAATTAAATCTGAAAACGTGCTCGATAGATATGATCGTTTCAAAAGATGACGAGTACTATTTTCTTGAAATAAATCCTGTAGGGCAGTTTGGAATGGTTTCCAAACCTTGCAATTATTATTTAGAAGAACAAATGGCATTATATATATTAAAGAATTATGAAGAAAACAGGACCGAAATTTAAAAATAAAAAACTTCCTCTCCCTTATTGGAATATACAAAAAGAATTATCAAATAAGAAATTGGGTGATATTGCAATGATGTATTCTAATTCAGATTTGTATCAAACAAGAGGTTATGTTGTAGAAGGTTCCAGAATAGTGATATCTAAAATAATCAGTTAATTGTGAAAAAATAATGATTTGTTCTGTTTCTAAGTTCTTGTATGGAAATTAAATTTTAGAAAAGAAATACTGCAAAGGTTTCAAAACCAGACTCCTGTCCTTTAGATGATAATATAAGATGACTTATTTTAATAAATTTGCTTGTTGCTTAGTGACTTACGGGCATACGAGAAGTGTAATTTGCGATGTACAGCGAAATAATTATTACCTGATTCCAAATTCTTTATATACTTTACTTACTGAAGAGTTTCCAAATTTTTCCATTGAAGAAATTTTTGAGAATTATGGAAAAGAAAATGAAAAATATTTAAAAGATTATTTAAATTTTTTATTAGCCAATGAAATAGGATTTATCGATGATCAAATTATAAAAGAGCTCATCCCTTTACATTTACATTACAAGGTAGCTGAACCCATCTCCAATATGATAATTGATGTCAGTAAAGAATCTTTTTTTCTTGAAGATTCTGTTCAGATTGCAAGGTTTATTGATTTAAACAGAATCAAACAATTACAGATCAGATGTTATGATGTAATTGATTTAAATATGTTTTCAAAATTTTTGAATAACCTGTCTGGTACTACCTTAAAAGGTATTGAAATAATCCTGCCGTATACAATAAAATCCGAAAATAGATTGGTAAGTAAAAATATTATTAAATCAAATGATAAAATTACCAAACTAATTTATTTTGGATGTAATGAAGGTAAACAAGATAAATATTTGAATAGAATTATACTGTATGTTCAAGATAAAATTATAAATAAAAAAAATTGCGGACTGATTTCTTCCAACTATTTTAATTCCAATCTCGAAACCTATACATTATCCAATAACCACAACTCCTGCCTTTATAAAAAAATTTCCATAGATTCTGAAGGTAACATCAGAAATTGTCCTTCCATGCCTCAAAGTTTTGGCAATATTAAAGATACTCCCTTAGAAGAAGTATTACACCATCCTGACTTCAAAAAATACTGGAACCTCACCAAAGACAGTATAGAAGTCTGCAAAGATTGTGAATTTCGGTACATCTGTACAGATTGCAGAGCGTATACAGAAAGAACCCATAGTGATTCTGAAGGTTTAGATACTTCAAAACCTTTAAAATGCGGATATAATCCATACATAGGGGAATGGGAAGAATGGAGTACCAATCCGCTTAAAGAAAAAGCCATCCATTATTACGGAATGCAAGATCTGGTAAAGACATAATACAATCATCTTATAAAAATCAGTCAGCATTTTATTGGAAACACCAGAAAGAATTTGAGACTTATGTGAAAATGGGTGAGCATCGCTTTATCACTTTTGTCTATAGTCTTTTATGCTAAAAAAAGTACTCAAACATATACAATAAACAAAACAAAAAGAGCAGTGGGTAGTACTGCACATGTCAGATATTATTAGGACAGCTTTTTCCAAAAGCCTCTTTAGCCAATATCATAATTCCATCCTCTAAATCTACGGTAGAAAGGGATCCGTAGCCCAGGCGAATACCATTCACAGGCTGATCGAAGCTATACGTATCCGGTGTAATGATCTTAATTCCCATCTTATCTAATTTCCCGGAAACTTTTGGCCAATTTAACGGCTGATGGGGTACGATCCAAAATGCCAGGCCGCCTTCAGGAAAAGTATAAGTCGCTTTGCTGGAGATATATTTATTCAATAGGGTCACCATAAAATCTCTTTTGGCTTTATAGTGGTTGGTAGCCTTTTTGATATGCCGTTTGATGGTACCGTCTTTGATTAATTGTAGGACTGCCTGTTCCATTATACCGTCACCCTGTACATCTATGATCTTTCTCAGATTACCTGTTTTTTCAATCAGGGCTTCGTTGTTACTGACCAGATAACCAATACGCAAGGCAGGCGCCACCACTTTACTCATCGTACCAATATAAACGTAGTTTTTCAGTTCTGTAAAACTGCATAAAGGCAATAGAGGACGGTATCCGAAATGAAACTCATTATCGTAGTCATCTTCAATAATCGTAAATCCGAATTGGTTAGAAAGCTGTATCAATTCCAGCCTTCTTTTTAAACTCAGTGTTGCTGTAGTAGGATATTGATGATGCGGGGTTACATAAATCGCCTTTATCTTTTTACCTGATTTCAGATAGTTTTTAACCTCTTCTGTAATCAAACCGTCTTTATCTACATTGACGGGCAAGAGCTTTGCACCGGCATTTTCAAATGCTTTCCATGCAGGTTTGTACCCGGGATTTTCTATCATAACATGATCACCTTTAGTTAAAAGGCACTGAGCTGTAAGGTACATCGCCATCTGGCTTCCTCTGGTGATGCAGATATTTTGTTCATTAACCTGCATCCCTCTCTGATGATTGAGCATCTGAACAATCGCCTTCCGGAATTCCAGATTGCCAAATTCATCACCATAGCCCATCATCTGCCACTTTGCCTTTTGATTGAATAACTGCCGGTAAGCCCTTGCCAACTCCGTAACAGGGGCGATCTTACTGTCAGGATGTCCGTCGTCAAACTGAAGCCGATAATGCTTGTTTTGTATGCTTTTTGACGTAGCGGCTGCATTCGTGTCTGACTTTACTTTTCTAAGATCTGGCAATGTGTCGGCAATAAAGGTTCCCTGCCTTTCTTTTGAAACCAGCCAACCCTCAATCAGCAGCACATTAAGCGCCTCTACAACCGTATTCCGGTTGACTTTTAGCAGTTGTGCCAGATTTCTGCTGCCGGGCAAGGCATCGCCGGATTTTAACCTCCCCGAATGGATATCTTTGATAAGCGCATCGGCTATTTGCAGATAAACAGCTTTATCTGATTGTTCATCCAACTGTAATTCAAATTTCCAATCCCGTAACATCTGGACTATCTGTTTTTATGAAAACTGTCTTATTATAACAGTCCAAAGATACGATACTTTTGTAGTGCAATAATGCAGTAATCAATAATAATTTTTTAGTTATGTCAAAATCAGAAACATCTACGGAAGTAAAGAAATCCATGCACGCAGAGCAAAAGCAATTCAGCTCAAAAGATTTTCATCAGACCTTTGCCCGTCCTACCTATGTGAAGGCCTCGCACGTAATTCATAAGAACGTTGAAAATGCAGGAGTACACAATCAATTTTCGGAGGAGAGAAAACACCCGGTATTCTTCGTGGATCTGCCGAGTAAAAATGTAAGTATGACCATTGGTGGTTTACTGCCCGGACAGAAAACCCATTTGCACCGCCACACCTATGAAACTGTTTTGTATGTACTTGAAGGTAAAGGCTGGACAAAAGTAGAAGATGAAACTGTAGAGTGGGAAGCAGGCGATGCCGTCTATATCCCGTCCTGGGCCTGGCATCAGCATCAGAATTTAAGCGAGAGCGAACCCGCCAAATACATTGCTTGCGAAAATGCGCCGCAACTTCAAAACCTTGGGGTAGCATTGCGTGAAGAAGAAGGCAGGGACTTTTAACTTTTTAATAAAATTATAAATGAACAATGTACCTTTTAAAGGCGTGATCGCTTATCCGGTGACCCCCTTTGACAAAAATGAAAACATCGACATTCCTCTATTCAAAAAACATGTGGAACGGTTGGTAACCACAGGTGCTCACGGTATTGCACCCCTGGGAAGTACCGGTGTAATGCCTTATCTGAATGATGCCGAAAAAGAAGCCATAGCGGAAGCAACCATACAACAGGTGGCAGGCAGGGTGCCTACACTGGTAGGCGTTTCCAACCTCACGACAGAGAGAACTCTTTATCACGCAAAATTTGCTGAAAAGGCAGGAGCAACAGCTGTAATGATCATCCCGATGAGTTATTGGAAACTTACTGATGACGAAATTGTAAGACACTATGACCAGGTAGCCTCTACAATTTCCATCCCGATTATGGCGTATAATAATCCGGCAACGGGTGGTGTGGATATGTCGCCTGCATTGCTGAAGCGCTTATTGGAGATTCCGAATGTAACGATGATCAAGGAAAGTTCAGGCGATATACAGCGGATGAACTATCTGAGAAAGGAATTAGGCGAAGAGGTTGCTTTTTTTAACGGCTCGAATCCCCTGGCATTAGCTGCTTTTTCTGCGGGTGCACGAGGGTGGTGTACGGCTGCCCCAAACCTGATCCCTGAACTGAATATAGCACTGTATGATTCCATACAGGAAAACGATCTGGATAAAGCGAGAGCGGTATTCTACCGACAGGTTGATCTGTTGAAATTCATTGTAAACAAAGGTTTACCACGTTCCATTAAGGCCGGGCTTGATCTTCTGGGGGTTGATGGTGGAGGATTCCGAAGTCCTATTCAGCCACTGAAACAAAATGAAATAGCAGAACTGGACAGCCTGCTTTCCGCCATAGAAAATCAAGTTTACCAAAGTTAAATCTCTAAAAATCAAGCAAAATGAAAAAAGCAATTTTTTATCATGCAGGTTGTCCTGTATGCGTCAGTGCAGAACAAGACATTTTAAATTTCATTCCTGAAAACGAGGTCGAAGTCATCCATTTGGGACAAGATAAAGCTAAAGTAAAGGATGCGAAAGCGGCTGGTGTACAATCTGTTCCGGCATTGGTACTAGCCAATGGAAATGTCTTACACATCAATTTTGGAGCTTCGGTTGAAGACTTGAAATAGACAGTTTTTAAAGCCCGGAAGCCCTTCAAAACTTTCGAGCCTTTTATTTGACCGATATCGCAAAATGAAATACAATGCTGAAAAAACAAAAGAATAGTTCTTACGAAAAACAGATTCTCTATTCGATGCGGTTAGGGTAACGATAACATTAAACAGAGCAATCAACTACATTTTATGGAATAAACAGCTACTATTACCGGATGCACTGTTGAGTATCAGTATGGAGGTGCCGTATTCATGTTGCAGAGGTATCATCAGCACTTATGTGCGAAAATCCGAGGAAGGAGAAGTACGTTTGAGGAGGAACTCTGTATTGTGGGAACCGCATCTGCAAGAAGGGCTGCTATTGGCTGGTGTACCCGCTCGGCAAATGAAAGTATACCTTTCAAATAAGATGAGCTTTGAGTCGATGCGATGATTCACTTACGGTTTTCAATGACTATTAACCGCCATCCTGGACCAGCTGTTTGTCTATACACTGTACCACAATGCTCATCCTGTAATCCGACAGTTTTGTACTGTCAAAATAAAAATTATAAAAAATGGAATTTAATATCAAAAAAGCAGGTCTGAACGAATTGGACACGACCGCAGAATTATTTAATCTTTACCGGGTTTTTTACCGTCAGGAGGATAATTATGAGCAATGCAAACAGTTTATCAGGGAGCGAATGGACCATGACCAATCCAACATTTTTGTGGTGTATGCAGACGGCAAAGCAGTTGGTTTTGTGCAATTGTACAAACTATATCATTACATCAGACTGGCAAAACAATATTTACTAAGTGATTTGTTTGTTCATCCTGATTACAGAGGGCACGGACTTTCGGTCGCACTGATAGACCGGGCAAAACAATGGTGTGATGAAACCGGGGCTTGCGGAATGATGCTTGAAACCGAGAAAACAAACGACATTGGCAATAAGCTCTATCCACGTTGCGGTTTTGAGTACGACAGCAATCATAATTATTACTATTGGTGGAAGTAAACCATAAGGTGCTACCCCGTAGTCATCATAAACACTGCAAATATCAATAGTTTTGTACAAGTTATATTTTTGATAAATAAGGTGTTAGGGAAATAAAAAAACCGGCATGAAGTGAATTTCAATGCCGGTTTTGTGACCTCGACAGGATTCAAACCTGTAACCTTCTGAGCCGTAATCAGATGCGCTATTCAGTTGCGCCACGAGGCCGTTGTTTAATGGTTTGCAAATATAGCACTTTTTTCTTTTCTTTGAAAGATGAAACTGAAAATTTTAGTATTATTCGCGGCCTGGACGCTAATTGGCTGTAAAAGAGAACCAAAAATTTCATCCGCAGACTGGACTTCCATTTCCGGAAGGCTACAGTACCGGGAGGCTGATCAGAAGCTGGAGCTGAAATCGGGGAATTTCACCTATTCTATTGATAAAAACAAAGTCCCGTTTAAAAAAATCGTGCTGCTGAATGCCAGCATGGCCGGGTACATCGCTGAGCTGGGCGCGGAAAATGCCATTGCAGGAATCTCCAGTCCGGAATATATTTATTCGGAAAAAATCCAGCAGCTTGTACAGCAGGGCAAGATACAGAATGTGGGCAATGAGCAGAAATATGATGTAGAAAAGATCCTGGCCCTGAAACCTGATGCAGTCCTGACCAATTATATCGCAAGCTTCGACAATACCTACCAGCTGCTGAAAAACAACGGCATTCAGGTGATCTTCCTCGACGAATACCTGGAACAGCAGCCGCTGGAAAAAGCAGCCTACCTGAAGCTGTTCGGAAAGCTGCTGGGGAAAAGCGAAGAAGCCGAAAAGAAATACCTGGAAATAGAACAGAACTACAACAGCCTGAAGAAAACAGCATCAGCAACCAAAGAAAAACCGGTGGTGCTGGCGAATGAAATGTATGGCGATGTCTGGTACCTTCCGGGCGGCAGGACGTCTTCTGCCCGTTTCATCACCGATGCACATGCGGATTATATCCTTCAGAACAATACCGATGAGAAAGCGGTGACCATGAGCTTTGAGGAAGTGTATGCGAAAGCAGGTTCTGTGCAGTACTGGGTGAATGCCGGGAATCATGTCTCAAAGAAAGAAATGCTCAGCATCAATCCGCTGTACAGCAGGCTGAATGTTTTTAACAACGGTAAAATATACGTGATCACCGGCCGTGAAAGGCAGAAAGCCAATGATTTTTTTGAAAGCGGAGTGGTACGGGCCGATGTGGTGCTGAAAGATTACATCAAGATCTTCCATCCGTCGCTTTTCCCCGGTTACCGGCTTACTTATATGAAAGAACTGCCGTAAATCGGACTTATTCCTTATTTTTGTAGTTCGTTTACGAAGATTATGTGGAAAAAAATCAAACAACTGATATTTATTATCCTGATCCTGAATGTGGTATTCATCGTCTGGGGAAGGTTTTTCAATCCTCCCATTACGATTACCCAGATCGGAGGGATCCTGGAATACGGCAAACTGCAGCGCGACTATATTTCATCCGATGAGATGGGGGACAAGGTAAAGAAAGCCGTTATCGCTTCGGAAGACCAGAATTTTTTCGTCCATGACGGATTCGATTATAAAGCCATTGAACGCGCCATGAAGAGCAATGAAAAAGGCAAGAAGCTGAGGGGCGGGAGCACTATCTCCCAGCAGACGGCCAAAAACATCTTCCTGTGGCAGGGCAGGAGCTGGTTCAGGAAAGGGCTGGAAGCTTTTTATACCTTCATCATTGAAAAACTATGGGGCAAGGATGTGATCCTGGAAAGGTACCTGAACTCCATTGAAATGGGGCGGGGCGTTTTCGGGATCGAAGCGGCTTCCCAGTATTATTTTAAAAAGCATTCCAAGGAGCTGACGACTTCGGAAGCAGCGTGGATTGCCGCCGTTTTGCCGAATCCTAAAAAATACGATCCCAATAATCCTTCAGCCTATCTCAGGAAGAAGCATAATTGGATCATGAGACAAATGAGGAATATAAGTCTGAAATAGTATCTTTGTACCCATGAAACTTTTCAATTCCGGTATCCATTTCGAATCAGTTCTTAAGAAATATTTTTCCTTCAGGAACGAAACCCTCTCGCTGGAGCCCTTTGCCGAGTTTCTCGACAGTGCCAAAAGAGCTGATTTCACGGAAGTCCTGAACTCTTTCAGGAGCAATCCCAATATCGCAGCCAACTTCGGGTATTATATCCACAACATCCTCAGGGAACGCCCATTTAACCTCTCACTGACGGAAGCTAACATCCTTTCTGAAAATGCCTTCTTTCCGGAGCTTAAAAAAAGGATCCTGAACAAGGTGCTTCCTCCTGTAGAGCATGAGAATACGGTTTGGTACCTGATTGATAATGTCAGCCTCACGCCAAGGAGCGAGCTGAAATTCCTCCATAATCTTCCTGAGAACGAGTTTACCGAGTTTTTGCAGATCATCGGTGCCGCAGGTTTCATCATTAAGCCCGAAGTGAAGAAGGAGCTGATTTTCTCCATGAATATCCTTTCCTGGAGGGTTACGGGAATGGCGATGGAAGTGGACGTGGTGAGGATGGCCCCGGAATACAGGAATTTCGATAACCCTTTCCTGGCGTTGCAGAACGAGCTGGAAGACCTCGCGGAAGAACTGGAGCAGAACCCTGAACTGCAGCTGGATTCCAGGGACAGCCGGTACAAGCAGATCAAAATATATATCGAGCAGTGCCTGGAATTTGTGAATATCGCATTCAAGAATTCCTCCCAATACGGGATTTCCGGAAAGATCAACCAGTCGCTGCTGAAGATCCGGCAGCAGATCCAGCGTATTTTTGAAACCATACAATTGCTGGTGATCGATACTGAAGCAGATATTACCCGGAATTCCAAGCAGCTGATCTTTAATATCCTGAGCTATAAATCCCATAAAAATAATATTTCTGAACTCATCAACGACAGTACGCGTCTCCTTTCCCACCTGATTACCAACCATACTGCGGAAACGGGAAGCCATTACATTACTTCTACAAAGAAGGAGTACATGACCATGTTTTATAAAGCGAGTGGGGGAGGTATTATTGTAGGAGCCTTATGTGTGCTGAAAGTGCTGTACGGGTATATCCCGGGAAGTGATTTTTTCCATGCCTTTTTCTATTCCCTGAATTATGCGATGGGATTTGTCATGATCTACCTGATGCGTTTTACACTGGCTACCAAACAGCCGGCCATGACGGCAGCGACCATGACGAAAGTGCTTTCTGAAGAAGGCAACACCCAGAGAAACCGTACGGAGTTTGCGCACTTGGTTTCTAAGCTGTTCAGGAGCCAGTTCATTGCTTTTGTCGGCAATGTTCTGCTTTCGTTCCCGGTGGCTTTGGCTATTATTTACGGACTGGATGTATTCTTTTCCCAGAACCTGGCCATCGACCGCTCGGATAAACTTCTGATGGACCTTGATCCATTCAAGTCCAAAGCAATCCTTCATGCCAGTATTGCCGGCTTTTACCTGTTTATTTCAGGGATCATATCCGGGAACATCGGGAACAACTCGGTTTTTTACCAGATCCCGGAACGGATTGCCAAAAACCTTTCGATAAGGAAATTCCTGGGCGCAAAATTTGCGAAGGGACTTTCCAAATACTATGCGCGCAACTGGCCGGGGATCGTGTCCAATTTCTGGTTCGGGGTATTCCTGGGCGCTACGGCTCCGGTAGGGCTTTTCCTTGGGCTGGACCTGGATATCCGACACATTACCTTTGCTGCGGGCAATTTTGCGCTGGGATTGTACGGAAAAGACTTTTCCGTGGATAGCTATACGTTCTGGATTTCTTTTATTACCGTATTCCTGATCGGATTTTTTAATTTCGTGGTCAGTTTTTCCCTTTCCATGTTCCTGGCATTCCGTTCCAGGAAGCTGAACTTCGGACAGGTAAGTGAAATTTACAAAGAGATTTTCAGGTATTTCCTTAAGCATCCGCTTAAATTCTTCCTGCCGATCCGGTCCGGACTGGATAAACGTGCGGATGAACTGATGAGCAGCACCGTAACTACAAAATCTGAAGATCGGTAAAGAGTTCTTCGCCGAACTGGTCCTGGAATTTTTTCAGGTAGAAGCTTTTACGCATTTTAAAATCGTTTTTCAGGAGCGGCGACCCGATCCTTATGGAAACCACCTTGTCTGAAAGATTAACACTGATGATTTCTGCAAACAGGCTCTCATCAAGGTAATCCTCCAGGAAATCCTTGATTTCAAAAGCCAGCAGCTTGTCCTCAAAACCATAGATCCTGGCAAAAGACTTCACCAGCTCGGAGGATTGATATTCCCGTTTCTTCTTTTTCATCTTAATTCTTTTTTATCATACCAACATCAATATATTGAAAAATATATCATCACTTATCAATCATCATTTATTACTCATTACCCATTACTCATTACTCATAGCTCAAAGATAATGCTCTCCTCATTAATCTTTTTCACCACATTTTCCGTCCGTTCCCGGTGCGTATCGGTGATAAAGATCTGTCCGAAATTTTCCCGGTTAACGAGCTCGATCAACTGGGAAACCCTCGTATCATCAAGCTTATCGAAAATATCATCGAGCAGGAGGATCGGGGTTTTATGCGTCAGTTCTTTGATCAGGCTCATCTGTGCGAGCTTCAGGGAAATCAGGAAAGATTTCTGCTGGCCCTGGGAACCGGTCTTTTTGATGAGGTTGTCATCCATTTCAAAAAGGAGGTCGTCCTTATGGATGCCTTTGGAGGTATAGGTCAGCATGCGGTCTTTTTCCAGGTTGTCCTTCAGCAGGTCCTCAAAACGGTTTTCAAGCAGATGGGATTCATATTGGACGGAAACGGTTTCCTTTCCGCCTGAAATAATGCCATAGAAGTTCTGTACGATCGGGTTAAGCATGGTGACGAATTCCCTGCGCTTTTCAAAAATCTTGGTGCCATGTCCGGTGATGGGATCATCGTAGATCTCCAGTGAATCACGGTCGAACACGCGGTTTTTGGCAAAATATTTCAGCAGGGCATTCCTTTGCTGGATGGTTTTCTGGTACTGGATAAGGTCAAACAGGTATTCCGGGTCCGTCTGTGAGATCATCGAGTCCAGGAACTTTCTTCTGCTTTCTCCGGAATCTGAGATCAGGTTGGAATCGTAGGGGGAAATCATGACGCTGGGAAGATAGCCGATATGGTCGGCCATCCGGTCATAGCTCTTGTCGTTTTTCTTGATGACTTTCTTGGATTCCTTAGGCTGGAAGATTTTGATCTGGTCTTCACTGCTGTCGTTGATGATATCCGCATCGAGGGTGAAAAAATCCTCGTCTTTTTTAATGTTGTTCAGGTCTGTGTTCCCGAGGAAGCTTTTCCCGACGGATAAATAATGGAGAGCATCCAGGATATTGGTTTTCCCTACACCGTTATTGCCCACAAAGCAATTGATCTGTGGTGAGAACTCAAACCTTCTTTCGGTGTGGTTCTTGAAATTGTACAGGGAAAGTCTTTTGATAATCATACGTCAAAAATACTGTATTATAGCCAGAAATAAAAAGGGAAGTGCCGAACAGCTCTCTACCCCGAAAGAAAAATACGCATCGCTGTTGTCATTCTCTGAACCGTAAATAAACCCGAAGGTAACGGTGCAGGCAATAAAAAAGGCAACCGCATACTGGTATTCCAAATGGAAAATGGCTGTCAGCAGGCTGATAAACACCAGGAGGTAGGCTATATATTTCGTGTTCCGTACTCCGATCAGTTTAGGAAAGGTTTCCACCGTATCGCTCTTCATATCCCGGATGTCGAACGGCAGTACCAGCGCCGTGATAAAACAGAAGCTGATCACAAAAATAGGGATGCTGAATTCCGGCAGCGTAAGCCAGCAGTTCACCAGAGCCCAGACCAGCCCTACATAAAATACCTTCAGCAAAGGGATCTTGCGGATATAGACATCCAGGAAAAAACTATTGTACAGGAGCCCTAAGATCACGATGACCAGCCATTTCAGAAGCCTGATCCCGTTATGGTTGTAAATAATCAGCAGGGCACAGACAATTCCTGCTACAGCATTTAGGACCAGTATAGCCGGGAAATGTTTCGTATTCTGGTATTTGGTGTACAGGTAGCCGCTGAAATAGGTGATGAAAATAAAGAGTACGGTAGGCCATCGGAACGTGTTTTGCTCTAGCATGAAGAATACTGCAAAAAGAGTTCCCATTAATGAGACATACAACTGGCTGTCTATAATGGATTTTTTCAGTATTTTTAATAAATTCATCAGATCAAAAATAACACTTATGAAAAGACTTTGCAAGACTTTTGTCTTTTTCCTGCTGATGCTGGTTTCCTCCGGTGCTGTAGCGCAGAAATTCTATGACGAACAATGGAAAAAGATAGAAGCAAACGTTGGGAAGGGGACCTTTAAATCCAATCTCCCTATTGTTTTGGATATCCAAAATCAGGCCATGAAAGACAACAATGTACTTCAGCTGATCCGTTCCCTGAAGGCGGAATTCAGCATCATCAACCAGACCGGAGACCAGGAAAATAACAATGCGGTTTCCACTTTTTTTGCCAAGATCCAGACTGCCGGGAAGCAGCTGAAAGGAAAGGAAAAACTCTTGTATGATACCCTTGCCAATGAATTTTTCATGAATTATTATAACAATAACTCATGGAGGATCAATGGCCGGACCAACCTGGATACCCAGGATTTCAGCCAAATCGAGACCTGGAGCAGGCTGGCCTTCAAAAATTACCTGCTTAAAAACTTTGCAGCACTGGATGCGCAGAAGAATGAAATGCGGCAGATTTCTATGGCAGCCTATAAGGACCTTTTCCCGGAGAGGGCTGACCTGGCTTATTTTCCTACGCTGTCCGACTGGTACGGAGTGCAGGAGATCGAATTCCTGTCCAATTCAAACCTTTTTACGAAGAATGAACTGACAGATAACCAGAAGAAAATCAATGCCCGGTATGACGGGCTGATTGCAGATAATACAGGAAATGCAAAGCTGTACTTCATGCACCGCAAATTTTCACAGAACTGCAGCTTCTCAGCGTGTAAAAACCGACTGGAAGGGCTTCAGGACCTGCTGAAATCTGATGTGGAAGGAGATTATAAAGTGGTCATCATGCAGGAGGTGATGCAGGAGCTGATCGGCAGGCATAAAGAGAAAGAAGCATTGGCCGTAGCCGAACAGGCAAAAAGCCGTTATCCTAAATCGCTCTTCCTGGATAACATCAGGAACATCGAAAACCAGATTACCAATCCGTACCTGCAGCTGAAATATGAACAGCAGGCCCAGAGTACGCTTCCGATCCAGCTTGTAGCAGAACATAAAAACATTTCAGCATTTTCGCTGAATATTTACGAAGTAAAGGATATCCTTCCGTTCATGCAGTACTTATCCAATCCTTATGGAGATTTCGTAAATAAGGTTCCTAAAAACTTGGTAAGGAAAGAGGACTATGCATTGCCGGACCTGAAAGATTTCCACAACCATTCCACCGCCTTAGAAATAAAGCCTCTTCCGGCAGGGATTTACATGGTTGAATATACTATTCCGGGTGATGAGCTGAAAGGTAAAAACCAGGAAAAGAATTTCTGGTTCCTGGTGTCCGATCATAAGGTCATTTACCAGAGTAAAAGAGAGGACCGGGATGACTCAGATGTGCTGAAGCTGGTCAGCAGTGAAAACGGCAAACCGGTGAAAACTGAAAAACTGACTTTTTATGAGTACGCCGGAAACGCAAACTTCAATAAAACCGGCGGAAATACCGGTTCAGACGGAACATTCAGGCTTCCTAAAACCAAAAACGGGCAGTATTACAGGACATTCCTGATCCACCAGCCGGCAACGAATGATTTCCAGATCATGCATTCTTATGGTGAGAATAGTCCTGAAAATAATGTTGAGCAGAAAGACCGTACCATGGCACAGATCTTTATGGACCGCGCGATATACCGTCCCGGGCAGACCGTCTACTTTAAGGTCATCAACACCCGGATCAAGAAAGAAACCGAATCTGTAGTGGCCGGATTGAAACAGAAGATCACACTAGTGGATGCCAATGATGAGGATATTTCTTCGCAGACATTTACTACCAATGAATTCGGGTCCTACCACGGCAGCTTTATCCTTCCCAAGGGTAAGCTGAACGGCACTTTTTACCTGAGGACTGACGGAGATCAGGAAGCAGAAAAAGACTTCCGGGTAGAGGAATACAAAAGACCCAAATTTGAAGTGACATTTGAGCCTGTGAAAGAAGAATACCAGTATGGACAAACCATTATGCTCAAAGGAAAAGCCATGATGTTCTCCGGTGTGCCCCTCAGCAATACGACGGTACAGTATGAAATAAAAAAACGTGATATCCGCTGGAGGTATTTCCCCTGGTATGATAACGGCAGCAACAATGAAAACTCTGTTCTTGGAGAAGCCAAAACCAATGAGAAAGGAGAGTTTACCATCCGTGTTGACCTGAAAAAAGATGAGAAACGGGAAGGCGTTCAGATCGATAATTACGAAATCAATGCTTCTGTAACGGATATCAACGGCGAAACCCAGTCGGCCGATACCCAGCTTAAGGTAGCTTCTGTGTCGCATTATATCAAAGCCGATGCAATCAATAATGTTTTTGCCGGGGAAAATGTAACAACCAAAGTAGAAACGAAAAATTATAACGACCAGGAGCTGAAAAAAGCATATAAAGTGAACCTTTCCAAGCTCCAATCTGCGGACAGGATTTTCAGGAACAACTTCCAGGCTGCGGTACAGGATCTTCCGAAGCTGTCAAAACCTGAATTCATCAGCAAATTCCCGCATGATTTCTATGATAAGAATGACGAACAGAAAGAACGGAAAGTGCCTGCGGTAGTGCTGAACAGCGTAGAAAAGAATCAGCAGACTCTTGACCTTGGCCCGCTTCAGGCCGGTGATTATAAGCTTGAACTGTATAATATCGAGGGAAAAGATACCATCAAAACGGAACAGTATTTCAGTGTATGGGATAAGAAAGCTTTACATCCGGACCAGAAGCCTTTCTTAAGTGTGGTAGCGCCTAAAGGAGAATTTACACGCGGCGGAAGTGCGGTAATCTATGCCTATTCCGCAGTTCCGGATGCCCAAGTGAATGTTTTTGTCCAGGACGGTTCCGGTAAAACGGTTCCGGAAGTCCGCCAGATGAAAAACGGAGTGCTTGAATACAGGGTGGATATCCCTAATGACAAAGCGGTCAATGAACTGAATATCCAGTTTCAGGTGGTGGCCTTCAATGATATCCAGACAGAATCTGTTACGCTGAAGATCAAAGATTCCGAAGCGCCATTAAAAATAGAAACGGTGACGTTCAGGGATAAAATCGAGCCGGGAACCAAAGAAAAATGGTCGGTAAAAGTGACAGGCAACCAGAAAGAAAAGATAAATGCTGAAGTGCTGGCGAATATGTATGATATGTCTCTGGATCAGTTTGCATCCAACCGGTTCGACTGGAGGAGCATGAATGTACCATATTCTAGCATTACTTCGTATACCATGAATCCGAACCTCTTATCGGAATACTACCAGAAAAGAATGCCATATTTCAACAACAGAGATGTTGTGGTTCCCGATTTCAATTGGTTTGACGGTAATCTGACCAGCAGATATAATCTGAATATGTTGGAAGGCCGTGCAAAGGGAGTAGTGATTCGAGGAGTAGCTTCACCAGCAGTACAAAATGAAAAGTCTATAGATGAAGTGGTAGTTACAGGATATAGTAGAAAAACAGCAAAAACCGCTGCCAATACAGCTCTTGCTGACAGTATTTCTGAAGATAAAGATCTTGATAAAGTGGCCGTTCGCCAGAATCTTAATGAAACAGCATTCTTCTATCCGGACCTTAAAACCGATGCCGAAGGCAATGTCAGTTTTGAATTTACGTCTCCGGAAGCCTTAAGCAAATGGAAGCTGATGTTCCTGGCCCATACCAAAGATGCCAGAGCAGCTACCTTGGAAAAAGAAGTGGTTACCCAGAAAGAATTTTCGGTAACGCCTAATTATCCGCGGTTCTTAAGAGAAGGGGATGAACTGAACCTCCAGTCGAGGCTGTCTAACCTGACGGATAAAAAGCTGAACGGTTCCGCAAGCCTGCAAATCCTGGATGCCTTTACCAATGAGGATGTATCCTCTAAGTTCGGAATAAATGCAGGAGTACAGAATTTTGAACTGGCTGACAATGGAAATGCTGCATTGACCTGGAAGCTGAAAGTTCCTGAAAATGTCTCTTCCATCATCATTAAAGTGGTCGCCAAAGCAGGCCGGTACTCCGATGGTGAGCAGAAGGCCGTTGCCGTGCTTCCGAACAGGATGCTGGTCACCGATGCTGTTCCGGTATTCGTGAAACAGGGTGAAACCAAAACATTCGTGCTGGATCAGCTTAAAAATGCAGGTTCAAAGACCATTTCCAATGTGTCCAATACGCTTGAACTGACCACCAATCCGGTATGGGAAATTATGTTTGCGCTTCCTTCCATGAAAAATGATCTCAACAATTCCGCAGACGTTGTTTTCGACAAATGGTTTGCCGATGTTTTAGCCTCCGAGATCTTCAAGGCTAATCCGAAAATGAAGACCGTTTTTGAGGAATACCAGAACAAAGGCCTTCTACAATCCAATCTTGAAAAGAACCAGGAACTGAAACAATTGTTGCTGGAAGAAACGCCTTGGGTATTGGAAAGCAGCAACGAAAAGGAGCAGATGCAGAAACTGGCGACGCTCTTTGATGCCAACAACATGAAAAATTCCACGATGCAGGATTGGGAAGAATTGAAAAACCTTCAGAATCCGGACGGCGGTTTCTCCTGGTACCCGGGATATCCAAGCTCATACAGTGTTTCCCTGTACATCCTTAGAAACCTGGGCAAAATCAACCAGTGGCTGAAAGGAAACATGAAAGATTATCAGGATTCGGCACAGAATGCAATGGTGGCCAAACTGGTGCAGTATGCCGATACCGAAATCAGTAAATATACAAACGGTATCAGCAGCAAAGACAAAGTATGGAACAACCTGATCCTGGATTACCTGAATACCAGAAATTACTGGGA
The DNA here is from genome assembly GCA_913775525.1 of uncultured Chryseobacterium sp. Classification (GTDB taxonomy): domain Bacteria; phylum Bacteroidota; class Bacteroidia; order Flavobacteriales; family Weeksellaceae; genus Chryseobacterium. Next base: position 78,464 of record CAJYLH010000040.1, on the reverse strand, counting down.
GCAGCAATATCCTCTGAAAGGAAAAGGTGCCGAACTGAAAACCCTGGTTCAGCAGCAGGCTAAAACCGTAAAAATGACCGATCTTACCTTCTTCGGACTGCACCGTATAGCGCTGCTGATGAACAGCTATGGCCAGAAGGAAATTGCCGCTAAGCTGATGAACTACCTGAAAGAAACTTCTACGGAGACAAAAACCCAGGGAACTTACTGGAAGCAGAACCTGGACGACTGGGGCTGGTTCAGCTCAAAGGTGGTGAACCATGCCGGTGCTATTGAAGCATTCAGCCTGTTGAAGCCGCAGGATCAGTCATTCATCGAAGACCTGAAAATATGGCTGGTAACCCAGAAAGAAGTGAATTCATGGGGCAGTTCCAGGGCTACGGCGGAAGTAATCTTTACCATCCTGAATTCAGGGCAGTCGTGGACCGGTACCGAAAGCAACCAGGCAACCATTGTCTGGGGCGGGAAACAGATCCAGCCGCAGACCCAGGCTACAGGCTATGTGAAATCAACGGTGAAAAGCGATGCACTGGATAAAAACCTGGCTACCGTTACCGTAACCAAACCAGGCCCTGGAGTCGTACAGGGAGGATTATTCTGGCAGTATTACGAAGACCTGGATAAAATAAAGTCTTCCGAAACCTATCTTTCCGTAAGCAAGGAACTGTACAGGAAAATCAAGACCGTAAACGGGGAAGAGCTGCAGCCGATCTCAGCGCAGACGCCTCTGAAAACCGGAGACCGCGTCACCGTACGGATGATCCTGAATACCGACCGGCCAATGGAATTCATCCATATCAAAGACATGCGTGCCGCAGGATTTGAGCCGGCAGATGTTTTATCAGGATATGAGTGGAAAAACGGACTGAGTTACTACCAGTCGACCAAAGACGCCTCCACCAATTTCTACATTCAGGCCATGCCGAAAGGGAAGTACGTATTTGAATACGATGTGATCGCCAATGCTTCCGGGAAATTCTCCAATGGAATCACTACCATCCAGAATTATTATGCGCCTCAGATGAATGCGCATACCCAGGGAACAAAAGTGACAATTTCCGAGTAAGCTTATTTATTATAGACCCAAAAGCTGCAATACCTGTTATTGCAGCTTTTTTTATGGAATTCATCCTGGGAATTTCACCTCATAGGTTTTCAAAACCTATGAGGTTTTTCTCAGCGTAAAATAAATCTGTAAATCAATACAAGATCAGCATTCAATCTGAAAACCTTTTTTTCCACTTCCAAACCTTTAAGGTTTTAAAAACCTTGAAGGTTTCTATCAGAGATCACTCATTTCTAAACCTAACGGGTTTTCAAAACCCGTTAGGTTTTTCTCACTGCAAATAAGCCTATAAAAATCAAATACCGAGTACACATTTCATCAGTAAAACTCCACCCTTTACTTTATCAATCTCCTTTGTCCATGATAAAACAGTCTTCGTAATCTGCGCCATCAACGAGAAAAAAATAAAATGATCTGACAGGCATTCAAACCTCATAGGTTTTCAAAACCTATGAGGTTTTTCTCAGCGCAAAATAAGTGTTTGAAAGATCAGATAACCAGATCAGCAATCCATCTGAAAATATTTTCCCGCTTTCCAAACCTTCAAGGTTTTTAAAACCTTGAAGGTTTCATTAGAGATCACCCATTTCTAAACCTAACGGGTTTCTAAAACCCGTTAGGTTTTTCTCACTGCAAATAAGCCTATAAAAATCAAATACCAAGTACACATTTCATCAGCAAAACTCCACCCTTTACTTTATCAATCTCATTTGTCCAGGATACAAATAAAAAGCCTTCGTAATCTGCGCCATCAACGAGCAAAAAAATAAAATGATCTGACAGGCATTCAAACCTCATAGGTTTTTAAAACCTATGAGGTTTTTTCACCGCAACACAAGCCTGTAAATGATTAAAAATCGGATCAATATTCCATCTGAAAACCTTTTCCCCTTCCAAACCTTGAAGGTTTCTATCAGAGATCACTCATTTCTAAACCTAACGGGTTTCCAAAACCCGTTAGGTTTTTAACTGTAACACAAGCCTGTAAGGATGAAATGAAAGATAATTTCAATCTGAAAATCTTCACCGTTCGCTTGATCAGCTTGTTTCGTTCTCTTCACCATTTTCGCTTTCCAGAAGCGCTTCCTTCCTCCGTTCCAGAATAACAAATCCCGCATCCAGCATTTTCGTCAGATAAATATACGGGCTTACCATATTCTTTTCCGGGCCGCAGCGGTAGGCGCCGAGGGAAAAATAGACCATGCCGCCCAGGAAATAATCGAATTCCTTTATGGTGTAGGCGGTGAAAGCGGTATGGAAAACCAGCAGAGGATTGTGGTATTCTTCATCGGAAAGGGAGCCTTGCATCAGAGGGGAAATGGTTTCGGTGGAGGTGGTAAGCATCCATTTTTTGCTTTTCATGCGGAGAAAATACCCGGCACGGATGAATGACCGCATCGACTGGTGGAAGTGGACAATGACGGAAAAATCTTCGTCTATCCAGCCTCTTTTCTGCACGGCGTACTGCATGATGGTGTTCAGCATATCTTTGGCGGTGGTCAGGTCATTGAACCGGAAGAATGTGTCCAGCATCTTCAGGCTGGAGTGCTTTTTGTGGCCGGATTTCAGCCGGTGTTTTACGTTGCTGGTTTCTTTTTTCATATGGATGTTTTTTGTGTTGATGAGGTTCCGGTTGAACCTACAGGTTCCCGGAACAGTTTGTTTTGTTGACTGTCCTAATTTACTGGCATGCTTAAAAGCAAGGTTTTGGTGTTTTTAAAACGCTTTCCAGGTGCCCTTTGGCGGGGAAAAGAACCGGGTAACCAAAAAAGGATCAAAGTATTGGCCGCCGGGCACCGGAAAGCAGAAGACATACACAAATATCATGTCCGGTACATCCAAAAAAACACACTCACACTTACATAACACTTTATCGGTGAGAAGGATTGGCTTAGAAATTTTGTAGAGGCAGCGGACTGCATGAAATAAAAACGGCGTAGAGCTCTACATATCCGAACAGGGGTACTGGTATACCTTACACACAGATAAGAGAACTCACGCCTAGGTCGTGAGCTTCCTGCTTATCGTCTCGTGTGTTAAAAAGTACCAGTTTTCTGCTCGAGATTCTAAGCAATAGCTTCTATTGTTCGTTGAAGTATCGCAAAGTTACGTTTACTGTAACTTATGGTACAAATGTATCAAAAAATATTATTCGATACAAATTTGTATCGAATAATATTATTTAATATTTCAAATTTTACTGTATGCAAGAATATAGTAATGAAGAAATTGATGCATTGGGTCTACAGATCGGCTGTCTGGTAAGAGTTGAAAGACTTAGAAAAAAAATATCACAGGAAACGCTTGGACTCATGATAGGTTCAAATAACACAACTATTGGAAGAATAGAGAGGTTTGAAAATGATACAAATTGGAAGCATTTGTTTAAGATCTGCCAGGCTTTAAACCTGGATTTTCTTTCATTATTTAATTTGAAGTCATTAACAGAACTACTGTCAATTGTAAAAGAATGTATTGAGCTTGAAGATAGATTAACTACTCAAAAAGAACGGTATTATAAAGATCTTGAGATTAAAATCAAAAAAGTATTTGAAGACATAAGTTCGTAAGGGATTGCAAGTTCATCCACAGGAATTATTTAATTTTAAAATTGAAGAATAATCCTGAAGAAAGTTGGGATTACTTGTTAAAGTATCAGGATTTGTTTACTGTAGAAACATTTTAAACACAAAAGATGATTAAATTTAAAAGACTGGATCACGTTCAGATCTGCATTCCGAAAGGGCAGGAAGATGAAGCAAGACATTTCTATTCGGACATTATCGGCTTAACTGAGATTCCTAAACCAGAGCAGCTTATCCCGAATGGAGGGCTTTGGTACCGCATTGCCGATATCCAGCTTCACATAGGCACAGAAGACCAGATCAGCACATCCAAAAGGCATCCTGCTTTTGAGGTGGAAGACTTAGACACCGTAAAAGAATATCTGACCGGGCAGAAGGTAAAGATCAAAGAGGAAATACAGATTCCGGGACAACGGCGTTTTTCGTTTATCGATCCTTTTGATAACAGGATAGAGCTCCTGGAAAAGGAAAATCCGGAAGTAAAATATACCACAGGAACGAATTAAATTTTCATTAACCGTTACATTTTCAGAAAAAATTTTATCTCGATATTTTAATGCGTCAAGTTTTGTCGTATTAAATACGCTATTTTGAAAAAAATAAGCAATGAAAATGAACGCAATGGTTGCAGAAAGCCCGATACCGGGTGAAAAAACGATGGTATTAAGGTTCCGGGATGATGCAAAAAAGCAGCATTTTGAGGTACGGTGCCACTTTGAACCTTATCTGCATAAGTTCCGGAAATGGGACGACATTATAGTCTGGATCAAATGGGAATCTGAAATTTTTGAGGAACCCAAAACCGGGCAGAAATCCTATTTCACGCATTTAACATGCCATAAAGCAACTTTGGTTCATACACCCTATACTAAAGAGAAATCTCTGTACAGTCTCGGCGGATAAATTGAGAAGAATAATGTAAATTTATGTGTTTGAAAAACTACAGAGATGATGATTTCCAACACAATGAATAAACATATGTTTAAGACCCGTTTAAAAAGTATAACAAATTTCTTAAAAAATAGACATTAAGAGAATTATTCGTATTTTAGTAGTAATAAATTTTAAAATGAGCAGAAAATATAATTTCAGAAGCCGGATAAGAGCCAGCCGCAGAATAAGCGACAGGAGAGAGCTTGCGAGATTTGCAAAAGCTGCATCACAAAATGCCAAACGGTCATCTATCGCTTTGAATATTCCTTTTGAGATCATTAAAGATGGCGGGATTTACAAATTCATTGATGGGAAAATGGTGAAAATCTCTTCCATCCGGAAAGTAGAATCAGTTAACAGCGGACTTACTAAAGGAAGCAAAATATGTCTAAAGTAAAGAGAATTAGAGTTTTTGCAGGGCCCAATGGTTCCGGAAAATCAACTTTGTTTGAAACATTTCAACGAAATTTTTATCCCGGAATATTTATTAACTCCGATGCCATAGAAAAAGAGATCCTTGAAAAAGGATTTCTTGATTTACAACCTTATGGTCTTACGCTAACCCAGGATGACCTCAATACTTTCTTAAAGAGTGCAAATGCAAAAACACTTCTACAGAAGTCCCTGGAAACAGGACACAAAATAGATATTGAGATCAAAGAAAATATAATTGTAGATCAATCACGCGATACCCACAGTTATGAAGCGGCATTAATCACTTCATTCATTAGAGCAAACCTAATGAAGAATAATATTTCTTTTTCATTTGAAACCGTAATGAGCCATACTTCTAAGCTTGATGAAATTATTGAAGCAAAAAGGAAAGGGTATAAAACCTATCTTTATTTTATTTGTCTGGACGAAGTAAAACTTAACGTGTCAAGAGTAAATGACAGAGTTCAGAAAGGTGGACATTATGTAGATCCTGATAAAATAAGTACCAGGTATTTTAATACGTTACAAAATCTTTATCCCGCATTAAAATTGGTAGATCGTGCGTTTTTGTTTGACAATTCAGATGAAATGCTCATGATAGCCGAGAAAGACAATATGGCATTAACGGTTAATGTAAATGCGGAAAATTTTCCCAATTGGTTCACTAAATACGTGATTAATAAAACATCCCTGAAATAGCGCATTAAATTTTAGGACTAATAATCTGAATTAATTCTGTTTAAGATAAAACAATCAAATATTGTTCTTCCGGCTCATCCTTTAATACCTCAATAGATCATAGCATCGAAAAAACTGATATATTTGTGACCGGACAAATAAATAACTATGGAAAATATCTTTGATGCCCGTGAAGCTCAGAATTACATCGACAGGATCAACCATCTTACGCCTGAAACCCAGGCTGTATGGGGAAAAATGACGGTAGACCAGATGCTTGCACACTGCTGTGTCTCCTATGAAATGATCTACGAACCGGAAAAGCATAAGAAGCCGGGCTCCATTGCGAAATTTATCCTGAAAAACTTTGTGAAACCTAAAGTGGTGGGTGAAAAAGCCTACGCTAAAAACGGACCGACCTCGCCGCAGTTCCTGATCACCGAACCTAAGAATTTTGAAGCCGAAAAGAAAAGGCTGATCGGATTCATCCAGAAAACCCAGCAGCTGGGTGCTTCTGCGTTTGACGGCAAAGATTCGTTTTCTTTCGGGAAGCTGACGAGTCGGGAATGGAACAATATGCTGGCTAAACACCTGAACCACCATTTGGCGCAGTTCGGCGTTTAAAAAACAAATAACCATGAAAAAACTTATTGTATTCCTGATCCTGACCTTTTCCTGGTCTTTCGGTCAGTCTAACAATTTTCCTCTGAAGCATGAAGATTTCAGCGCTTTTCTAATGAATTACGCTACTCCTTTTCATGGAGAAATTTCCGCAGATAAAGCGGTGATTAAGGTGGAGATTCAGAAAGCTGTGAAAAATCAGGGCAAACCTGAACAGTATTTTATTTCGGGCTATTCTGAAGTAGAAGGCACAAAATCAGATTTTTCGGGAGAGATTACCTTTACGCAGAGGTTTAATGTTAGTAATGCACCGGATGAAATGCTTGTTTTTGCAGATTTTGCCATGAAGGAACCCGGCTCCGGTGAGCATTCGGGAAACTTCAGAGGGAAAGTGAGGATCCAGACTTTTAAGAAAATTACTGTAGACAGCAGGGCTACGGTAACTTTTAAAGGGAAATGGAAAAATTATCCGGGTACCTTGGATTTTGATGTCTGGTGGGCCAATTTTGTCCCGACCGATATTTCCAGAGTCGTATTTAAATAAACACTGATTATATGAAAAAAATTGTATTGCTTTTTGTCCTTGTTTCAGGACTTGTTTTCGGCCAGATGCCCAATATTTCCAACGTCTGGCTGAACGGAAGCCGCCCCTATACCGGGACAATCGGGAACAGTGGTGAAGCCATCCGGCTGAAAATCAATATTTCCGAACAGAATAAAAAGGATGACCAGCAGTATTTTGTTTCCGGCTATTCCCTGGTGGATAAGAATTATACAAAGTTTGAAGGTACCTTTACCATTACCAAATACAAGGATTCCAACAAAAAAGGAGTGGTATACGGCGATTACGAACTTGCAGAAGAGAACAAAGGAAAACATTCCGGCCTATTCAGGGGCAAATTCATCTATACGTTCCGCTGGAATCCCAAAACGGAAAAGGTAGAAGGACAGTTCATTGAACTTACCGGAACCTGGAAAAGCTATGACGGAACGATGGATTTTAAAACCCATATGAAAAACCAGGAATAACCTGGCTAACACGATTAACCATTCAACAGAACCATATGAAATTAGGAGCCTTTTCCGTAAGCCTCAGTGTGAAAGACCTTGAAAAATCAAAGCAGTTTTATGAAACGCTGGGATTCAGCACGATGGGCGGGGATATGAAACAGAATTACCTGATCATGAAAAACGGGACCACCCTGATCGGGCTTTTCCAGGCGATGTTCGACGGGAATATGCTTACCTTCAATCCGGGATGGGACGAACATGCCCATAACCTGGAAACATTTAATGACGTGCGGGATATTCAGAAGCACCTTAAATCGAATGGCATCACACCGGAAAAAGAAGCGGATGAATCTTCGTCCGGTCCGGAGCACATCTTCCTGAAAGATCCGGACGGGAACATGATCCTGATCGACCAGCACCGATAATAGTATCAAATCAAAATATAAAACAACTATGGCCACAGTTAATGTGTACCTTACTTTTAATGGTAACTGCAGGAAAGCATTTGAATTTTACAGATCCGTTTTCGGCGGGGAATTCCCATACATCGGGACATTCGGAGATATGCCGCCTTCGGAGGATACCCCTGTTCCGGATGAAGACAGGGATAAAATTCTGCACGTTACTCTTCCCATTTCCGATGAAACCGTTTTGATGGGAAGCGATACCGGCAGTGCATCGTCTTCCGGTTTCGTACAGGGAAACAATGTATCAGTATCCATCAATACCGAATCCCGGGAAGAAGCGGACCGCCTGTTTTACGGGCTTTCCGAAGGCGGAAAGGTAACAATGCCTATTACCGATACTTTCTGGGGTGCCTATTTCGGGATGTTTACAGACCAGTTCAGCATTCACTGGATGGTCAATTATGATGATCCGGCTACCATGCAGCAGCATCCGTAATTAAAAAATCATTTTTGCAAAAAAATTAGCTGTCCGGAAGATTGATTTTGTTTTCCGGACTGTTCTTATGTAGTAAATATTGAAATACATTCATTTTTATGCGGGATTCTGTTTTTATTAGTTTATCTTTAACTTTGCAAACTATAAATCAGAATCAACAAAGATTCATTCGTGCTCTTGTCAGAAGCAGGAGGTATTGTTTAAAGGAAATACATAATTAAAGCAATAAAAGCTGATTGGCTTTTCATTCATTAAAACATAAAAGATGACCAGTAAAATTACAGGGGTAGGCAACTATATTCCGGGAGAAACAATAACCAATCTTTTTTTTGATCAACACGTTTTCTTTAGTGAAAACGGAATTCCATTGAAGGACGATAATGCATCCATTACCGAAAAGCTGAAAAAAATTACAGGCATTGAAGAGCGGAGGTATGCAGGAAAAGATCAGGTCACTTCAGACCTGGGCCTGATAGCTGCCGAAGCCGCAATCAAAGATGCAGGTATAGATCCTGAAACGCTGGACTATATTATCTTCGCCCATAATTTCGGGGATGTGCGTTTCGGAACCATACAGTCGGATGCCGTTCCCAGCCTTGCTGCAAGGGTAAAGCACCAGCTGAAAATCAAAAATAACTTTTGCGTAGCCTATGATGTGCTGTTCGGATGCCCGGGCTGGATCGAAGGGATAATCCAGGCGCACGCGTTTATACAATCCGGAATGGCCAAACGTTGCCTTGTCATTGGTGCAGAAACGCTTTCTAGGGTAGTTGACGTGCATGACCGCGACAGCATGATCTACGCCGATGGTGCAGGCGCAGTAATCATTGAACAGAATGAACAGGATAGCTCCGGGATCAAATCCCACCTGTCAGCATCCTACACCCTGAATGAAAAGGACTTTCTGTATTTCGGGAAATCTTATAATAACGAAAGCTGCCCGGATACCAAATACATCAAAATGGACGGCCGGAAAATTTACGAATTTGCTTTGCTGAGAGTACCGGAAGCCATGAAACAGTGTTTTGATAAGAGCGGCTACGAGATCAGCCAGCTGAATAAAATTATTATCCATCAGGCCAATGAAAAAATGGATGAAGCCATCGTTAACAGGTTCTACCAGCTGTATGATATGCCCGCTCCTGAACATATTATGCCGATGATCATTCATAAACTGGGAAATAGCAGTGTGGCTACCATACCCACATTACTGACCATGATCCTGCAAGACGAACTGGATACCCATGATATCAGTGAAGGCGATGTGGTTTTATTTGCATCCGTAGGCGCAGGGATGAACATCAACGCAGTCGTTTATCAGTTTTAACATACAAAAGGCCTCCGTCAGTTATCCTGATGGCGGCCTTTTTTCAATTCCCTTTCAATCTCATCGATTTCCGGCAGGGGCTGATCAAAACTTTCTTCAATATACCTGAACACGGCTTCATCCGTTTCAGGATCTATTTTTCTGATGAACAGCTGGTTCTTTGATTTCAGGCCGGCAATCATTTCATCCGGATCCTGTTTCCTGCTGAATAATGTTTCGGATTCCATAACGGCTCTTTTATCATCATTAATGATGATTTCATTAAATTCCGTATTCATAAACACCGTCTGGAAAAAGGATTCAGCCGGCAATAAAGTGTGGAGGTAATAGTCCTCAAATTCCATTACCCTTTTGTTACCCGTCATAAATAAGCAGGCCGTCCGGGTGAGGATCATCCATTTCCCGCCTATATAAGGGATAACATCTTTCATGAATTCCCTTTTGTAGATCAGGGAAGAAATTTTATGGGTGAGTTCGGTAAAATGGTTCTGTATTCTTTGCAGCGTATCCGGCCGGTAAAATTTCTGGTCATAATAGAAGAGGTAGTTCCGCTCTTTCTGCTGTCCTAAAAACTGCCGGATGATCTTCTGTGACCTGAGCGGATAATCTTCACCGCTGAGATTGATGAAATAATCCCATTCCCGGCTTACCTGAAGAAGGTATTCCATAGCATTGAGCTCAGCCTGGATCATGCTGAACCCTCCGGAGACAATATTCATGCTCTCCAGAACATAGGCATTCGGAAACCGGATCAGGTAAAGCTGGATTTCTTCCGTGACTTCCGGTTTTGCTTTCCGGTCGATATGGATTAAATAATACTGGTCTTTTGTATAAATCTGCCGGAACAGTTCTTTAAATGCCTGCGGCTTATGGTGAACCATAATAAAGTAGGCGATTTTTACCGGTCTTGAAATCCGTGAAGGGACTGGCTGGGTCTGAGGTTCTGGAATAGTGTAGGATATTGGCATGATATGGATTATAATCATCCGCATGATGCAAATAATTGTTCAATGCGGTAAGCTACGAATAAATTTTTGATAATCAATTCATTAAAAAATGTTTTGTTCATTTATTTAATCTTAGATTTGCCAGGTATTCATCAAACAGGTTTCTGCCTTCGCTGTACTGTCACAGTTTAAATATCTATTTTTTCTTTCAGTTTCGCTTTTCAGCTGCCCGCTTAATTTAAATCAATACATTATGGACAGACTGAACAGATCAAACCCAGTACACAGGTGCCCGACATTAAAGCTATTCAGCTGACTAACGGCAGCAAGCACGTATCACTACAACATACGACTGCTGCAAACAGACCTCTCATTGCATAGAAACTGTATTCTCAATAAATTATACATGTACAGTGCAAAGCATGTCGGAGTAAACAATAATTTACACGGCAACCTTACCTATCCGGACCAGATCCGCTACTATAAATCCCATTACCGGCAATTTTGCTATGAATTTCAGAACATTACATTTAATCAATCCTATTATCCGCGCTGTTACGGAAGCGGGATATTCCAGGCCTACAGAAATGCAGTGTGAGGTAATTCCTGCTATTCTGGCAGGGAGGGATGTCATAGGGTACGCAGAACCGGGAACCGAAAAGACAGCCGCATTTATAATGCCTGTCCTCCAGCTGCTGAAGAAAAAAAGTGCAGAACACAACCGTATCCGTGCCCTTATCCTGGTGCCGACAAAAGAACGTGTTTTGCAGATGGAAGATCATCTGAACCTTTACAGCAAGTACCTTCCTCTGTCCCAGCTTTCGGTTTTCGGAGGAATAGAGGCTACTGGACAGCTTGCCGCCCTTAAAAATCGCATTGACATCCTAATCGCCACTCCCGAAAGGCTCATGGAGCTGATTGAAAAAAGATCTGTAGATCTCTCCGGCATTGAAATCATGGTGGCAGATGAGGCGGACAGGATGCTGGAGGAACAGGGTTGTGAAGACAAGCTCAGGCATTTTGTCCAATTGATGCCGAAAAGAAGACAGGTGGTACTGTTTTCTGAAACGATGCCCAAAAATATACAAGCCATGGCAGCGATCATCCTCAGAAATCCTATACAAATCAATATAACGAATGACCGCGGAACAGCTGTTAATATCCAGCAGCCCGCAGACTTCATAAAACAGGAATATACAACAGGCCTGCTGTTAACCGGCAGAGCATAGAATAAAGCCAGGGAAGCATCAAAGGAACGTAAAAAAGCCTGAACCATGCAGAACCCGGCCCCATAATAATTTTAATAACGATTACAATGCAACAAGGCACAGTAAAATTTTTCAACGAAGCAAAAGGCTTCGGATTCATTTCCCCGGCAGACGGGAGCAAAGACATTTTCGTACATTCTTCAGGTCTTAGTACCCGTTTTATCCGCGAAAACGACCAGGTTACTTTTGAAACAAAACAGGGAGACAGAGGCTTAAATGCCGTTAATGTGAAATTAGCATAAGATTTCCCCTTATATTGTTCATTTGATGAAGACAGCTTTACCCACGGTAAAGCTGTCTTTTTAATAAGCAGCATCAGGATTGCTCATCATTATTCCTTTAAAATTTCCGTACCGCAAATATTTTCCTTATTATTGATGATTTATATGGAAATTCCATAAATGATAGACAGTAGCAATACATTGAAATATGAGAATGATAAAAAGACTCGCTTTGGGCATGGCTCTGACCGCAACCACTTTTTTTTTCGCACAGAAGAACGACCTTGGAGCATGGTATATGTACTTTGGGAACAATAAGATCAGCAAAAAACTGAACTTGCATAACGAAATACAGTACAGGAGCTTTGACGGAGGCACAGATCTCGAACAGCTCCTGATCCGCACCGGTATCGGTTATGACCTCAGTGAAAACAACAATAATATCCTTTTGGGATACGGATTTATTCTGAGCCAGCCTTACATGGATGGCGAAAAGCAGGAAAATATTGAGCACAGGATATTCCAGCAGTACATTACAAAACAGAAATTCGGTCGTTTTAACATCCAGCACAGGTACCGCCTGGAAGAGCGCTTTCTGGAAGAAGACTTCCGGATGCGGTTCCGCTACTACCTGAATTTCAATATCCCGATCAACAATAAAGAAATGCTTCCCAAAACATTCTATGCATCCGTTTACAATGAGATTTTCCTTCATCTGGACAGTCCGGCCTTCGACAGGAACAGGGTATATGGTGCACTGGGGTATGTCATCAGTAAAAACCTGAGAATAGAAGCGGGATATATGAACCAGATCCAGGAAAATAAAAACCGTGGCCAGATCCAGATCGGCTTCTACAATAATATTCCGTTCTCTAAATAATGATAACGATTTTTTTATCATCTTAGCTTTTAAAATTTTAATACTACACAAACCATGATTCACACCTATGTTATTGTATCCATTGCAGTTCTGTTATCTGTGATGATACTGGTCATGATCGGGCAGAAAATGAAGGTAGCTTATCCCATTTTCCTGGTCATTGCAGGTCTGCTCATCAGCCTTGTTCCGGGAATGCCCCATATTGAAATTGAGCCGGACCTCGTCTTCCTGATTTTCCTTCCGCCTATTTTGTTTGAAGCAGCCTGGTTTACCTCATGGCAGGATTTCCACAAATGGAGGAAGCAGATTTTTTCCATGGCATTCGGACTGGTCTTCCTGACCTCGATTGTAGTCGCTTATCTTTCATCATCCATTATTCCGGGACTTACGGTGGCTATGGGATTCCTGCTGGGCGGTGTAAATTCCCCGCCCGATGCCGTAGCGGCAACGTCTGTGCTGAAGCATATGAAGATTCCAAAGAAAATTACTACGATCCTGGAAGGTGAAAGTTTAATCAATGACGCATCCAGTTTGATCGTCTTTAAATTTGCCCTGGCGGCAGTCATTTCCGGGCAGTTCATCTTCGGTGAAGCGGTAAAGGACTTTTTCAGTATGGCGATCGGAGGCATTGCCGTGGGAGTGGGGGCCGGGCTGTTATTTGGTGCCCTGCTGAAGATCATCCCTTCCAATTCCAATATTGACACTATTATTACGCTGATAGTTCCTTATGTGATGTATATCGGTGCCGAGCATTTTCATTTTTCAGGTGTACTGGCGGTGGTTGCCGGTGGTCTGGTGATGTCCTATAATTCCCATTGCTACCTGAGCCATACGTCCAGGATTCAGTCCGGAAATGTATGGAGCGTACTGATCTTCCTGATGAATACGCTGATCTTCATCCTGATCGGACTGGAACTTCCCGTAGTGGTGGCCGGTATGGAAAATTATACGATATCAGAAGGTATTTTTTACAGCATTGTGATTGGCGGTGCCATTATTTTCACCCGGATCATGTACAGCTATGCCCTCATGTACTTTCCGCGGATATGTTCCAAAGAGCTCAGGATGAAAATGCCGAAGCCTGACTGGCGGGAGCCTTTCGTGATCAGCTTTGCTGCCATGCGCGGTGTGGTATCCCTGGCTGCGGCACTTTCCATTCCGGCATTCCTGCCCAGCGGTGAAGCATTTCCGCACAGGAACATCATCCTGTTTGTAACATTTGTCATCATCCTGATTACCCTCGTAGGGCAGGGGCTTTTACTTGCTCCCATCCTGAAACTGCTGAAGATGGAAGATGCCGGAAGCGAGCTTCCTGAAGAAAAGCAGGAAGTCATCCTGATGCGGAAACTGAAAGAAACGGCCCTCCGGAAAATCAATGACGATTTTTCTGAACAGGTGGAAACCAATAACCTCGTCCGCCATCAGAAATACAAACTCGAAAATGAAATGATGCTGATGGCGGATAAGGCGCAATGTATGGCTTCTGCAGTGGATTTTTCCAAGGCTGTTAATGAAAATAAGGATGTCCTCCGGCAGGTAATCCAGGCCCAGCGTAATGAGCTCCATCATCTGAAACGGGAAAAGATCTTTGATGACCATGTCCTGAGAGCAATTGAAATGCAGCTGGATTTTGATGAAGCTAAAGTGACAGGGTTTAGCCACGACTGATGCCTGATGCCCTGCATACGTTATAATTTGGTTAATCCGCCGCTTAAGTGCAAGCCCGGAAATAAATTTTTCTTACTTTTGGGGAAAATATTTCGATTTTCAATGAAAAAAAGCATCATAGTAGGTTTTGCAGCCCTAGTCCTGCTGGCCTCCTGTAAAAACGATAAAAAGATCCTGGACTCCCTGAATGATTACAACAATTCTATGGAGACGACAGGATACCACTTCGGAGACAAACTGAACCTTCCCAAGGACGTAACCGATAATGCGGAAAGCATTACCATCAGCTTCGGGGATAAAGAAACTTCAAATCTGACGGTTGATCCCAAATTTTTCACCCTGGGAGACAATCCGGTAACGTTTAATATCAAAACAAAAGGCGGAGAAACACTCAACCAGGATGCTACTATTAACGTATATGCGAAAAGCCCTGAAAAGAATATTCCGTATAAGATTGTTTCGGAATATCCGCATGATCCCAAGAACTTTGTCCAGGGTTTCCAGCTTGAAGGGAATACAGTATACGAAAGTGACGGTCAGAACGGTTCTTCCCAGATCCTGAAATACACGCTCGGAACTACTACGCCTCTCATGTCTACCAAACAGGCCCAGGAAGATTTCTCTGAAGGAAGTACGATTGTAGGGGACAAAGTATACCAGCTGACCTGGCAGAGCAAAAAAGGATATGTCTATGACAAAAATACCCTGAAGCTTCTATCTGAGTTTCCGTATCCTAATGTTTTGGGAGAAGGATGGGGACTGACCTATGATGGGAAAAACCTTATTGCCTCGGACGGCAGTAAGCTGCTGTACTTCCTTGATCCGAAAGATCCTTCCAAGCTTGTTAAGTATATTGCTGTTGCAGGGAGCTCTCAGGCTTATGATCAGCTGAACGAACTGGAATACCACAACGGATTCATTTATGCCAATGTATGGCAGAAGCCTTTCGTATTAAAGATCAATCCTGCGAACGGAGAGGTAGTTGGCAAATTTGACTTTACGGAAATTGCCCAAAAGAATACCAAAGGCAGCGATGATGTCCTGAACGGGATCGCCTTTAAAGGAGATCATATGCTGGTTACCGGAAAGAACTGGTCTAAGATTTATGAAGTTGAAATACAGTAATGCAATAAAAAAGCAATTTCAATTAAAATAAAATGTAAATTGGTAGCGTTCCTTAGGAGCGCTATCTTTGTAATCACTTTGAGAATATTCTACTTACTATCGGTTTTGCTTTTCTGCTCTTTATCTGCGCAGAAAAAACTGGCATTCGACACCCTGAAGCTGAAGGATGCAGATGACCTGCACGCAGACGATTACGGCAATCTGTACATCTATAAAAATAAAGACTTCAGCTTTACCAAATATGATTCCCTGGGAAGGCAGCTGGGCAAAATGATGCTTACGGTTCCGTATAAGGTGCAGAGCGTACAGAATCCGCTGAGTGTCCCTCTTTTTTCTGAAAACGCCCAGGAGATGAAGTTTGTAGACCAGAACCTGAATGAGATCCAGCGGGTGGATTTCCGGCAGAAATTCGGCTTTATCAAAATGGCATATGCGGAAGACCTGCAGCAGTTATGGCTTCTGGATGAAAGCTCAAAACGGCTCATCCAGTACAATTTCAGGAATGATACCACCATCAATTCCTATCCGTTTGACGGCAGCTTTGATGAACTGATGGACCTTCTCGTATATGAAAACAAAGTCTACATCCTGACCAAAAAAAATATCAGGGTATACAATTTAAAATTTGAGAAGATTTTTGAAGCCGCTACGGAGAATGCAAAACGTTTCCGCCGGGAGAACGACGCCATCCTGGTCATTACTGCCCAGGCGATCCTGAAATATATTCCGGAAAAGGAACTGGCCACGGTTTTTACTGATCCCGGTGCACAGATTGTGGATAAAAATATCCTTTCTTTCTTTGAAATCAAAGCGAACAACCTTTATCTTTACACCCTCAAACAACCGGATGACACACAGGAACAAAAAGAACCTGAACCGGTAAAAATCGACGCTGAACAGCAGCCTGCCCAGCCGGGTGAAAAAACTTCAGGGGAAGCCGGCGAAAAGAAAGAGCCGGAGCAACAGAGCGCTGCAGAACAGCAGGCCGCAGATCCGTTGAGAAAGCTGATGGAGGAAAGTGCGGAGGTTCAGGCAGCAGGGGTTTAGTTTTGTTAATCAGTAAATACTAGGGGAATATATATGCACATTGCAGTAACAGGCAACATCGGAGCAGGGAAGACAACATTAACCACCATGCTCTCCAAACATTACGGATGGGATGCACAATTTGAGGATGTAGACCATAATCCTTATCTGGAAGACTTTTATGCGGACATGAGCAAATGGAGCTTTGCCCTGCAGATCTACTTTCTGGGAAGCCGCTTCCGGCAGGTAAAAGAAATCCGGGAAAGCGGCAAGAACATCATCCAGGACCGAACCATCTATGAAGATGCCCATATCTTTGCGGAAAACCTGAATGACATGAAGCTCCTTTCAGACAGGGATTTTAATAATTACACTTCCGTATTTAACCTTATGAAAGCTTTTATCTCAGCGCCGGACCTTCTCATCTATCTTAAATCGGATGTTCCGAACCTGGTAAAGAAGATTTACAAAAGAGGAAGGGAGTATGAAGCATCCATCAGCATTGAATATCTGTCCAAGCTGAACCAGAAATACGAAAAATGGATCTCCGGATATACGGAAGGGAAGCTTCTCATCATTGAAGTGGATGATCTTGACTTTGTAGAAAAGCCTGAAGATTTCGGGTTTATCCTGGAGAAAATAGAGGCGGAGCTGTACGGACTGTTTTAACGCAGCCGTTTTAAAAGCTGCGGGATATTATTTTAAAAATTCTTATATTTGTAGGTATACGCTTAGTCTTTTAAAATCAAATCTCAATGCTGGTTAAAGTTTTACATAATGCCAATTGTTCAAAATCAAATGCGGTACTTGAGTATCTGGATGAGAACGGGGTGCCATTTGAAATCATCAACATCATTGAAGACCCTTTAAGCATTACAGAACTCAAAACAGTTTTGAAAAAGCTTAACCAGAGCGTATTCCATATCATCCGTAAAAATGAAAGGCTGTATATCGAGAAATTTGCGGGTAAAAATTATTCAGAAGAAGAGTGGATCAAAATCCTGTCTGAAAACCCTTCACTGATTCAGAGGCCAATCCTTATTAAAGGTTCGGTAGCCATGCTCGGAAGGCCGGTTGAAAACGTGAAGTATTTTATAGAAAAATAAGGATTTATCATTTAAAAATAAAAAGTCAGCTTTGAAAAGCTGACTTTGTTGTTACAGGAGCATGACGCCCTCTATTTTGGCGACCTGCTGATATATGTCGACTACCTGGTCTGCATCCAGTACAAATGCATTGATATTGCAGGCTGTATACTTCCCGTTTTTGCTTTCCCGGTTTCCAAGGGTAAATTTAATACCGTCAAAAACCCTGTAAATTTCCGTTAATTTGGATTGATCTGTGGGAATGATGAATTTAAATAAATAATCCTCCGGAAAATCATGGTGATCTTCCAGTTTAGCCTTCAGGGATTTATAAAAATCCTCCGGGCTGGCGTGCTGGTTTCCTTGAAGTATGTCCATCTGCAAATTTTATCTGATTACGTAAAGATACCTAAAAATATCCTATTTTCCAAGCGGCCCGAGGAGTGTCCTGGAGTTCTGCTGCTCATAGTCTTCAATGATATAGAAGAGTCCGTTAACAAGCTGTTCCGAGGCCAGCTGGCTGAGTCCGCCCGCATTTACCCTTGTATTGCTGCTGCTTCCGCCCAGCAGCCCACCCAGTAAGCTGTTTCCGGATAGTGCGGTATTGATGGTCTTAACGATTCCGTATTGGTTGAGTTTTTCATCTACTTTTGGTGCAATGGCGGCAACAAGCTGTTGGGATGCCTTTTCCTTCAGGATTTGCGTTGCCGTTGTTCCCTGGATGATCCTCGTAACATCCTGCGCATTCAGGCTGTTGACAGCATTCTGCAGGATAGGCCTTGATGTATTTACAGTATAAGCAGCAGCTTCTGCTATGTATTCCCTTTCTTTGGCTACAAGGGAAGGGGCAATTCTTTCCAGCGTACTGTTGATATCGCGCAACTGCTTCGGTAAAGCACGGTCTACCATATTATTCTGAAGGAATGCTTCCTTGCTGCTGTAAATATTCATGCCTTTGTCGATACCGTTAAGCAGTAACCTTTTGATCACAGATAATCCGAGATCTGTAGTGGCCAGGCTGGAGCATGACTGCATGGCGGAATTGATAACCGCCCCGGTACATAAGGCCAGTGCGGCGATAATAATATACTTTTTCATCTTGTTAGATTCATTTTATGGGTTATTCAAATATCCGACCAAATTTAAACAGACCTTTACATTTATCAAAATCTTCTTACAGGTCAGGATATCGGGGATGATTTTATGATATGAAGCGATAAAACATGTTGAATAATTTACAATTAATTAACAGTAATTTTAATATAAATTTACACTAAGCAGTGTGTTTGTATCATATTTTTAATTTTAACGATGAATTTTAAAATTTTTAAGAGATTTTAACGTTGTTTCAGATATTTTTATAATTTTGGGTCTAATGTCTTTTTTTGAAAAAATAAACGGCTTTTTTTAAGGCTCTTATTTAGGAAGACTGCTTTAGAGTGTGATTGTACGAATAAAATTAAACTATATGAAACAACGTGATTTAAAGTATTCATGTCTCATTGCTGTTCTCTACTTCGGTATGAATGTCAATGCACAGACCACCCCAAGAGATACGACTGCCAAGGAGCAGAAGATCGAGGAGGTAGTGCTTGTGGGATATGGTACGCAGAAAAAAGAAAATGTGACGGGGAGTATCGGTGTAGTGTCTGCCAAAGATCTTGCAGATAAGCCGAATGCCAACCCAATGAGTTCTGTGCAGGGAAAACTTGCCGGTGTGAACATTGTTAATTCCGGATCGCCAGGAAGTTCTCCGAGGGTTGATATCAGAGGAGTAGGTTCATTAAGCGGATATACCGTTTTCATCGTTGACGGGACTATCACAAACGATATTTCATTTTTAAATCCGCAGGATATAGAATCCATGAGCGTCCTTAAAGATCCGTCCAGTTTGGCGATCTTTGGTGCCCAGGCTGCAAACGGTGCGGTAATTATCAAAACAAAAACAGGAAAAGGAAAACCTGTTTACAATTTCAATTCTTATCTGGGTTTCAAGAAGATTACCAATATACCAAAAATGGCTAATTCTGACCAGTATATTGAGTTGTACAATGAAAAGCTCATCAATGATACAGGATCCAGCAACGGTTCTCTTTCAAGAGCTAATTTCCCGGCAGATACCAATTGGTTCAATGAAATTTTCAGAAAAACAAGCATTATTAATGCCAACGATTTTTCAGCTTCAGGAAGCCTGGGTAAACTGAATTATTATGCGAGTTTAGGACTTCTGCAGGATGAAGGTAATTTTAATGCCGGTAATAACATCAATTCAGGAAACGGGTTTAACAGATTCAGTTCAAAGTTAAATCTTAGTTATAAGATTACAGATAATCTAACCATTGGAGATAATTTCACTTTTTCCAAGACGAGGACAGATGCAATCAATAATCCACTATTAAATGCATATAACGCGCCACCGATATTCAGTCCTATGAATGCAGCCACCGGAGATTATCAGTTTTTTAACGGATATTCTATTGCCAACCCTAGAGCTGTACTGGATTTATTCAGAGGACAAACAAGGGAAGAAAGATTGCTTAATAATGTCTGGGCAGAATATAAATTCCTGAAGGATTTGACATTAAGGGTAAGCTATACTACTGATAATTACAATACAAATCAGTATGAATATACACCTGTACTTACCTATCTTCCTAAAGATCAGCAAAAGCCGACTAAGCTTCTTACAAGGGATTCCAGAACAAGGAACTATGTGTGGGATAATACTTTAGGATGGAAGAAACAGTTGGGCGATCATAATCTTGAAGTACTGGCAGGTTTCTCCAGAGTCAGGAATTCCTATCAGCAGAGCTACCTTGAGGCTTTGGATGTAAATTATAACGGTACCAATGAATCATTGAATATCTTTGACGGAACAGGCATCACAGGAACAACTTATGATGAAGGCAGAGGGGTAGTTCCTTATCAGGACAGGATTGAATCCTTATTTGCGAGGGTTAACTATGATTATAAAGGAAAATATCTTTTGAACGGATCCGTTCGTAGAGACGGTACATCCAAGTATTCTTCAGGCGACCGTTTCAGGACATTCCCTGCGGTGAGTGCAGGCTGGGTAATTTCAAAAGAAAACTTCATGAGCGGTCAGAATGTTTTCAATCTATTGAAACTAAGGGCCAGCTGGGGTAAACTAGGTAATCCTAATGTGCCTCGTGCTTACACACAATTGGTCACCTTTATTAATTCAGGAGCGTATTATGGAAACACGGGATATCCTGCAGCAACCATAGACCAGTTTATTGACCCGAATATCGGATGGGAAACAACAACGGGTAGAGATGTAGGTGTGGAAATGGCCCTTTTTAATAATAAACTTAAAATTGAAGGAACATATTACGATAAAGATTCCAAGGATGTAGTTTACGGAGTTGTTCAAGGAACTGTATCCGGTGCCGGAAACTGGAATAATTATATCACCAATGCCTATTCATTCAACAACAGAGGTTTCGAAGTAAATGTTAATTACGATACTAAAATTACGGACAAAGTAAGATTAGGGGTTTACGGAAACTTAACAACCCTTAAAAATAAGATCACATCCGTATTCGGAGGTTCTTATCTAGAAACAGGAGCAAGCTTATTTGGAAATCCTATCATCAGATTACAGGAAGGACAGGCTGTAGGTTCTTATTATGGTTATCAGGTATCAGGAGTATTCCAAAATCAGGCTGATGTAAACGCATGGGCACAACAGACCAATGCTACTGTTGGAGGATTTAAATTTGCAGATATCGACGGTAACGGCGTAATCGATTCCAGAGATAAAACATTCTTAGGAAGCCCGATTCCAAAAGGAACGTATGGTTTCGGTATCAATTTAAACGTATATGATTTCGATATCGCGGTAGACTTCCAGGGAGTATATGGCAATAAGATCTATAACTACAACCGTGAACAGCGTTATGGTAACGAAAACTGGGATCTTGATTTCTACAACAACAGATGGAGAGGTCAGGGAACTTCCAATACGTATCCTATGACAACCAACAACCAGGACATTATCAAGCCGAACAGCTTCTTTGTTGAGGATGGAAGTTATATCAGATTAAGAAACGTTACCATAGGGTATAACCTACCTAAGGATTTTGCAAGATCAATGGCCTTAACAAGGTTAAGACTATACGTTAGTGCACAGAACCCTTGGACTAGCTTTAAGTACAATGGTTTTTCACCTGAGATCCTGAATACAGACAGAGTACAAATGGGAATTGACCAGAACATTGCCCCTATCTCTGCCATCTATACCTTTGGTATGAATTTAACATTTTAATTAAGAGAACATGAAAAAGATATTTTTATCAATTGCCGTATTGACGATGATGTCAAGCTGCAATGATTACTTAGATATACCTGTAGAGGGGGCAACGGATGCCTCAAATTTTTTCAAAACTGAAAACGATGCCATGCTAGGTACGAATGCAATTTACAGTTTCCTCAGAAGCTGGGAAAATTCTGCATTTCCATATCAGTTTGTATTTGGTGTGCCTGCAGATGATGTGGTGAAAGGATCTAACCCAGGAGATGCTTCTTTTATCAATGCCTATGACCAGTTCACGTATACTACCAGTGATGAAGGGATCAGAGGATATTGGATCGGCCAGTGGCAGGCAGTGAACAGATGTAACCAGGTTTTAACCAAGGTTCCTGCCATAGAAATGAATGCTGCCCTTAAAACAAGGCTTCTTGCGGAAGCCAGAATGCTGAGAGCATATTTCTATTTTAACCTGGTAAGGATTTATGGAGGAGTTCCAATCCTGGATTCCTTGAAAGAATCATACAATAATATCCCTAGAAGCTCTGTGGATGAAGTATACAACTTTATCATCTCAGATCTTACCAGTGCAGCTGCAGACCTTCCACAGTCTTATGGAGCAGGAGATCAGGGAAGGGTAACTAAAGGAGCTGCTTTAGGTTTACTGTCAAAAGTATATCTGTATAAAAAAGACTGGCAGAAAGCTTATGATACATCCAATCAGGTTATTGCCATGGGATATTCTCTGGATCCTGATTTCAACCATTTATTCAGAATTGCCGGAGAATTCGGTTCAGAATCCGTATTTGAAGTTAACTGCGAGTGTTCTCCTCAGTTCGGAGGCAGCCAGTACGCAGAAGTTCAGGGGGTAAGAAACCAGTTTGGATGGGGCTTCTTTACGCCTTCGCAGGCTCTGGAAAATGCATTTGAGCCGGGAGATATCCGTAAAGAATTAACCATCCTGAGAAATGGTGAAACAACACCTGAAGGTGATCTTATCGCTATGGGAGATCCTAACTCTGTAACAACGTACAACCAGAAAGTATATGTTCCGACTTCTCAGAACAATAACGCCTGCGGATATGGTTCAAGACAAAACATCAGGATTTTAAGATTTGCAGAAATTCTTTTGATCAATGCAGAAGCAGCCAACGAAATGGGGAATATTGCAACGGCAACCCTTAATCTTAATAAAGTAAGAACGAGAGCTCAATTGGCAGCTACTACAGCAACCAATCAGGCAGCTTTACGTACGGCAATCTGGCGTGAAAGAAGGGTAGAGCTTGCTATGGAAGGCGACCGTTTTGTAGATCTTGTGAGAACAGGTCAGGCGGCAACCGTTCTGGCTTCTTATGGATTCAAAGCCGGGAAAAATGAATTGTTCCCTATCCCTTTGGATGCGATTAATCAGAGTAACGGGCTGTTTACACAGAACCCTGGCTACTAAAAATCAACAGATACCAACTTTAGAGGAGAATGAAAGTTCTCCTCTTCTTTTAGCATTTAATTCTAATATCTCAAAATTATGAAAAGGATTGTCATGTCGCTCGCTGTAGCCTCTGTATTCTGTGCAACATCGTGCGGGAATTCAGCGGTTCACCAGAAAGAAAATATTCAGAATAACAAGACGGTAAAGAATGTTACAGATGACCAGCTTATGGACAACGTCCAGAAACAGGCCCTGAAATATTTCTGGGATTATGCAGAACCCAACTCAAAGCTGGGAAGGGAACGCTACCATGAAGATAATATTTATCCGGATAACGATAAACATGTAGTCACTACAGGTGGGTCAGGATTCGGGTTGGCTACGGTTTTGGTTGGGATTGAGAGAGGATTTGTGCCAAGGCAGGAAGCGGTAAAAAGGCTGAATACGATGATGGATTTCCTGGCAAAAGCAGACCGCCATAAAGGAGCATGGTCTCACTGGATCAACGGGGAAACCGGAAAAACCGTTCCGTTCGGGAAAAAGGACAACGGCGGCGATCTTGTGGAAACCGCATTCCTCACCTCAGGGATCCTGATGGTGCGGGAATACTTTAAAAACGGGAATGCAGAAGAAAAGGCCCTGGCTAAAAAGTGTGATGATCTCTGGAAAGGGATTCAGTGGAATTGGTATACCAAAGGAGGGGAGAAAGTCCTGTACTGGCACTGGTCGCCGGACTACCAATGGGAAATGAATTTTCCTCTGGAAGGCTACAATGAATGCCTGATCACCTATATTCTGGCTGCTTCGTCACCTACGTATCCTATTGACGCTGAAACTTATTACAAAGGCTGGACAAGAAACGGGACTTACCTTTCAGATAAAAAACAATACGGCCTTCCGATGTATGTCAAGCATAACGGGGCACAGGAATACGGAGGACCTTTGTTCTGGGCGCATTATTCTTATATCGGGCTTGATCCGACCCATTTATCCGATAAGCTGATCAAAAACTATTTCGATCTGAACAAAAACCAGGTGCTGATCGATTATAAATACTGCGTTGAAAACCCGAAACACTGGAAAGGATACGGACCTGATTATTGGGGACTGACTGCAAGCTACTCCAGGAATGAAGACGGAAGCGTAGGATATGATGCCCATTTCCCGCAGAATGACCGCGGGGTGATCACACCAACGGCAGCACTCAGCAGCTTCCCGTATACACCTAAGGAATCCATGGATTTCCTGAGGTTTATATATACTCAGAAACCTGAATTCATTGGTTCTGCAGGTCCTTACGATGCCAATTCCATCCACTATGACAACTGGACAACGCCGAGGTACCTCGCCATTGATCAGGGAACCATTGCCCCGATGATTGAAAACTACAGGACGGGATTTTTGTGGAAACTTTTTATGAATGCTCCTGAAATTCAGCAGGGATTAGAGAAACTCAGTTTTAAATCCCCAAAATACGGAATAAAATAAAACTTCGTTAATCAATAGGAACGGACTTTAGTCCGTTTATTAAATGAAATTCAAACAGGCTTTAACCCAAACTTAAAAGTAAAGATGAAACTGAAAATAAAGCATTTATCCCTTATTTTTCTTCCGTTCTCTTTAAGCTTACACGCTCAGGAAATCAAATCGGAATTAAATAAAGAAGTAAAAAGACAGGAGAAAATCTCTTACATCCTGGATTATCCGCAGAACGCAAAAGGCAATGTCCCGCTGATCGTTTTCCTTCACGGTTCAGGAGAAAGAGGGAATAACCTGGAAATGGTAAAAGCGCACAGTCCTTTTACTTATAAAAACCTTATCAAGGAACCGGTAGCCATCCTGGCACCGCAGTGTCCGGAAAATACCTGGTGGGATACCGTAACGGTATACAATCTGATTAAGGAAATACAGTCCAAATACAAAGTGGATGCTTCCAGGATTTACCTTACCGGTCTTTCCATGGGAGGCTGGGGAACCCTGAAGCTGGCTATGGAACACCCAGAGATGTTCGCTGCGGTAGTTTCGGTGTGTGCTCCTACAGACCGGGTGATGTACGCTAACATCCAGCAGTATAAGGACCTCAACATGAAAATTTTCCATGGCGGGATGGATGATGTGGTACTTCCGGAGAATGCCTTTAATTTTTACCAGAAGCTCCATCCGGTCAATCCTTCCGCAGAGCTTACCATTTTCCCGAATGATAACCATAATTCATGGGACTCAACCTACTCCAATCCGGAGCTATACCGCTGGATGCTGTCCAAGAAAAAAGAACGATAATTCATCTGAAATTCATCATAATTCAGGGAATCTTCACGATCTTAGCGGATCAGAACTGCTTTAAAGCTTTAAATTCCTGAAGGTAAATACAGTTCAGCACACCATCTGTAGAAAATAAAGCAGGGTGCAGATGCGTTTACCAGTCAGAATCAAACCAAAAGAAACTATAATTTAAGAATATTGATCATCAGTCAATCATTCATGAATATCAAAAAATGAAGAAGTAATGAAAAAGTTAATTGTAATCGCCACTTTGGCTCTTGCTCCTGTATTTTCGGCACAGGAAATGGTAACCAAGCCTGTTCAGGCTTATCAGACCGCTCAGTACCAGGCTAAAAAGAAAGCTTTTGTTGAAAGTCTTCTGGCCAAAATGACGCTGGACGAGAAAATCGGGCAGCTCAACTTACCGAGTTCAGGCGATTTTACCACCGGACTGGCGAAGAGCTCAGACATAGGTAAAAAAGTGGAACAGGGATTAGTTGGTGGTTTATTCAACATAAAAGGAGCGGACAAGATCAAAGCCGTGCAGAAAGTTGCGGTTGAAAACAGCCGCCTGAAAATTCCTTTGATCTTCGGTATGGACGTGATCCACGGATACGAAACCACATTCCCGATTCCTTTAGGTTTAGCCTCATCATGGGATATGAACCTGGTGCAGCAGTCGGCCAGAGTAGCAGCCAGAGAAGCTGCGGCAGATGGAATCAACTGGACGTTCTCGCCGATGGTGGACATTTCCCGTGAACCGAGATGGGGAAGGGTTTCCGAAGGTTCCGGTGAAGATCCGTACTTAGGAAGTGAAATTGCCAAAAATATGGTCTATGGATACCAGGGGAAAGACCTGGCGAACGGAACCAATATCCTGGCCTGTGTGAAGCACTTTGCTTTATACGGAGCAGGAGAAGCCGGAAGGGATTACAATACCGTGGATATGAGCCACGTAAGAATGTACAATGAGTATTTTCCACCTTATAAAGCAGCGGTAGACGCTGGAGTAGCTTCCGTAATGGCTTCTTTCAATGAAGTGGATGGCGTTCCGGCAACCGGAAACAGATGGCTTCAGACTGAAGTATTAAGAAACCAGTGGAAATTCAAAGGTTTTGTGGTAACGGATTATACCGGGATCAACGAAATGGTGGACCACGGTATGGGAGACCTTCAGCAGGTGTCTGCACTGGCGCTGAAAGCCGGGATCGATATGGATATGGTAGGGGAAGGTTTTTTAACTACGCTTAAAAAATCATTATCCGAAGGAAAAGTAACGCAGGCTGAAATTGATATGGCAGCCAGGAGGATCCTTGAAGCAAAATATGACTTAGGCTTATTCGATAACCCATACAAACACGGGGATGCAAAATTGGCAGCTAAAGAAGTGTACAGCATGGAAAACCGGAATATCGCAAGGAATGTAGCAGCACAGTCCATGGTCCTGATGAAAAACGACAACCAGGTGCTGCCGTTGAAAAAATCGGGAACGGTAGCTGTTATCGGCCCGTTGGTCAATAATTCAATGAACATGGCCGGAACATGGAGCGTAGCGACAAAGCACGCCATTTCCGTTAACCTGATGCAGGGCCTCCAGGCAAACTACGGGAAAGATGTAAAATTCCTTTCCGCTAAAGGAGCCAACATCGATTACGACGCTAAATTAGAGGACATCTATGCAGCACACGGTAAAAAGACCGACCGCGATAACCGTTCAAAAGAAGCATTGCTGAAAGAAGCGGTAGACATAGCCAATAAAGCTGATGTCATTGTACTGGCCATCGGGGAATCTGCGGAAATGAGCGGTGAATCTTCTTCCAGGACAGAAATTACCATCCCTCAGTCTCAGGTAGATCTGCTCAACGAACTTAAGAAGACCGGAAAGCCGATCGCTATGGTATTATTTACAGGTCGTCCTTTAGCCTTAACCAATGTGAAAGATACACCGGATGCCATCCTGAATGCCTGGTTCCCGGGTTCTGAAGCAGGAAGCGCTATCGCGGATGTGCTTTTCGGAAAAGTAAACCCATCCGGAAAACTGCCGATGACTTTCCCGAGAAGCCTTGGACAGGTTCCGATCTATTATAATGCTAAAAATACCGGCCGTCCGCTGGATCAGAAGCTGGTTGACAAATGCGAATACCAGAGGTTCCGTTCCAATTATATGGATGAGTGCAATACGCCGCTGTATCCGTTCGGATATGGATTAAGCTATACTAAATTCAAGTATTCAGACATTACGGTTTCCAATGCCAACCCTAAAGGCAACCAAAGCATCCAGGCTTCCGTAACCGTTACCAATTCCGGGAACTATGACGGAGCAGAAGTGGTGCAGCTGTACATCAGGGATATGGTAGGAAGCATCACCAGACCGGTAAAAGAGCTGAAAGGCTTCCAGAAAGTCATGCTGAAAAAAGGAGAATCCAAAAAAGTAACATTCGAGATCACGCCTGAAAACCTGAAGTTTTATAACGGCGACCTTAAGTACGACTGGGAACCGGGGGAATTCGACATCATGATCGGAACCAATTCCGAAGAGGTGAAACATTCAAAAATCAACTGGACCAAATAAATTCCATCAGCCACCCTTTACGGGTGGCTTTTTTGTGGATGTTGACCTGTACGTACCATATTTTTGGTTCATTTTTTGATCAGTTCAAATTTTAAAAGCAAAATATGAAAAAGGCAATTGTATTCGGAGCCACGGTATTGGGCTTCATGGCTTTCGGACAGAAAACGATCGTACTGGACAAGGTGGGTAATGATAAGGATGCCCATGGCTGTAAAGCTTCGGCAGGCTATACCTACTCGCAGGTCAGTCATAAGTGCATACGGCCGTTTGAACAAAAGATACGGCTAAGAGAAGCGAAACCTACGGGAAGTGCAGCCTTTATGTCGGGCGTTATTTTCAGCATAGACATGAAACAGGCTGAAATTTTCCTTCCTACGGCAAAGTCCGGCAGCATTGTCCTGGCCAGGCAGGCTAACGGAGCCATCTGGAAAAACGGAAGTTATGTACTGGAAGCGTATAAAAAAGACCGGTACAGACTGAAAAAGGATAATAAAATCATTTATGAGCAGATGTAATTTTTGCTGGACATACCTTAAGTCATTCGTGAGAATGGCTTTCTTTTTTTAGAGTAGTTGATCAAAAGCTATGAGATTCAGGGCAATACACGATAGTGCAGTTATAAGAAAAATCATTAAATTTAGCCAACAGAAAATCTGATATTCATGATAGATAAAAGAGTAAAAAATGCACAGGAAGCCATTGAAGGCATTGAAGACGGCATGACGCTGATGCTCGGAGGCTTCGGGCTTTGCGGTATCCCTGAAAACTCCATCAATGCCCTGGTAGAAAGCAATGTAAAAGACCTTACCTGCATTTCCAATAACGCCGGAGTAGATGATTTCGGGTTGGGCCTTCTGCTTCATAAAAGACAGATCAAAAAAATGATTTCATCCTATGTTGGGGAAAATGCAGAATTCGAAAGGCAGATGCTTTCCGGAGAGCTTGAAGTGGAACTGACTCCCCAGGGAACCCTTGCAGAAAAATGCCGCGCGGCACAGGCGGGAATTCCTGCTTTCTACACACCGGCGGGGTACGGAACAGAAGTAGCCGAAGATAAGGAAGTGAAAGATTTCGATGGTAAGCCCCATATCCTGGAACATGCATTTAAAGCAGATTACTCCATTGTAAAAGCCTGGAAAGGCGACCACGCCGGAAACCTTGTTTTCAAAGGGTCGGCAAGGAACTTTAACCACCCAATGGCAGGAGCCGGAAAAATAACGGTTGCCGAAGTGGAAGAATTGGTGGAACCAGGAATGCTTGACCCGAATGAGATCCATATTCCGGGTATAATGGTACAAAGGATATTCCAGGGAGAAAAGTTTGAGAAAAGAATTGAGCAGAGAACAGTAAGAAAAAGGTAATTTCCCCTGTTTTTACTGTATCCTAAATGGGACGCTCACAACAAATCAACACTAAGCGTCAATTTCCAAATTGACCCATTAAAAAATTTCAAATTATTACTATGTTAAGTAAAGAAGATATAGCAAAGCGCATTGCCAGAGAAGTAAAGGACGGCTATTACGTGAACCTGGGAATCGGGATTCCTACTTTGGTGGCGAATTACGTTCCTGATAATATTTCCGTGGAATTCCAGAGTGAAAACGGGGTTCTCGGGATGGGCCCCTTTCCGTACGAAGGAGAAGAGGACGCCGACATCATTAACGCAGGAAAACAGACCATCACCATCCTGCCCGGCGGTTCGTTCTTTGATTCTGCATTCAGTTTCGGGATGATCCGCGGCCAGAAAGTAGACCTGACCATTTTGGGTGCCATGGAAGTTTCTGAAAACGGAGACATTGCCAACTGGAAGATCCCGGGAAAAATGGTGAAAGGGATGGGCGGAGCCATGGACCTTGTAGCGTCTGCCGAAAATATTATTGTCGCTATGATGCACGTGAATAAAGCCGGCGAAAGCAAGATCCTTAAAAAATGCACCCTTCCGTTAACCGGGGTCAGCTGCGTCAAAAGAGTGGTAACGGAATTAGCGGTACTGGATATCACTCCGGCAGGCTTTAAGCTTGTGGAAAGAGCTCCCGGCATTTCTGTGGAAGATATCATCAAAGCAACGGAAGCCGATCTGATTATTGAAGGAGACATTCCTGAAATGGCCATTTAATCTCATACAGCCGGAACAGTCCAGTGCTGTTTCGGTTTTCTTTAGTTAAACTGATTCCCTTACATCCTGAATGAAAAAAATCTTTTTTATGATGGCGCTGGCTTTTTTAAGCCTGAATGCCTCTGCCCAAGACCAGCTGATTCCCAAACCGGTTTCCATACAGGTCACCGGAGGTACATTTAAAATCCCTGGAAAACTTAACCTGGCTCCCGGACTTCCCGTAAAAGAAACAGCGTATTTTAAGCAGAAATCAGGTCTTGATTTCGGGAAATCCGGAAAGGCAGAGGCACAGCTGACCTATACTAAGCTGAAACAGCCTGCAGGTGCTGAAGCTCTTAATGAATCCTATACCCTGGAAATAACCCCTGACCGTATTCATATCCTTTCCTTTACCGATCAGGGCTATTTTTGGGCATTGCAGACCCTGATCCAGCTGTTGGAAGAACATAAAGCCGATAAAACCATTCCTGCCATGAAAATTCAGGACCAGCCGGAACTCGCCTGGAGAGGGATGCACCTGGATGTCTGCCGCCACTTTTTCACGGTTGATGAAGTAAAACAGTACATCGACTATCTCGCGATGTACAAACTCAATACTTTCCACTGGCATCTTACTGATGACCAGGGATGGAGGATTGAAATTAAAAAATACCCC
The DNA here is from genome assembly GCA_913775525.1 of uncultured Chryseobacterium sp. GTDB lineage: Bacteria > Bacteroidota > Bacteroidia > Flavobacteriales > Weeksellaceae > Chryseobacterium. The sequence goes on along the minus strand of CAJYLH010000040.1, from coordinate 47,381 downwards.
AAGCTCACGCAGATCGGATCCAAAAGAAAAGAATCCATGATCGGTGCGTATGTAGACAATACCTTTGACGGGAAACCGTATGGACCTTATTTCTACACCCAGGAACAGATCAGGGAGGTGGTACAATATGCCACCGACCGCCATATTACTGTGGTTCCCGAAATAGAAATGCCCGGGCATGCTTTGGCAGCGTTGTCGGCCTATCCGGAACTCGCGTGCACCAAAGGCCCTTTTGAACCGGCCACAAAATGGGGAGTCTTCGATGACGTGTTCTGCCCGAAAGAAGAGACTTTCACCTTCCTGGAAAATGTTCTGGATGAGGTCATCAAACTATTTCCTTCTGCCTACATCCACATCGGAGGCGATGAATGCCCGAAAACCCGGTGGAAAGAATGTGCGCACTGCCAGGAACTCATAAAAAAATATAACCTTAAGGATGAGCACGGCCTCCAAAGCTATTTCATCCGGAGAATTGAAAAATACGTCAACAGCAAAGGCAGGAAAATCATCGGCTGGGACGAGATCCTGGAAGGCGGCCTTGCTCCCAATGCTGCCGTGATGAGCTGGACCGGCGTAAATGGCGGAATAGAAGCTGCCAAAACCAAGCACTTTGCCGTTATGACCCCCGGAGCTTACTGCTATTTCGACCATTATCAGGGAGATCCGCAGACCGAACCCAATGCATTCGGAGGATATACGCCTCTGGATAAAGTCTATTCTTACCATCCCATCCCTGAAGAACTGAATGCTGAGCAGGCCAGATACATTATGGGAGTCCAGGCGAACCTCTGGACAGAATACATCACCGATTTCAAACAGGTACAATACATGATCTTCCCAAGAATCATGGCTCTTTCCGAAGTTGCCTGGGGAACCTCGCAGCCCGAAAAGTACAAAGAATTTGAAGGCAGGGTCATCCATCAGTTTGAAAAGCTGGACAGGATGCATGTCAATTATGCAAAAAGCATTTATAATATTTCAGGGAAAGTCATTCCGGCGGCCGGTGGTGTAGCCTATGAGCTTTCCACTTCACAAAATCCATCCGGCATCCGCTATACTCTGGACGGAACAAACCCTACGATACAGTCAACACCTTATGAGAAGGCCATTCCTGTTCCAACATCATCCACCATACAATCAGCCTATTTTGAAAACGGACAGCTGAAAAGCGCTGTTTCCTCCCAGCAGTTTACCGTATCCAAGACAACCGGTAAAAACATTACGCTGGAACAGCAGCCGAGTGAGAATTACGCTTTCGGGGGAGCATTTACTCTCGTTGATGGCATCATCGGAAATACAAGGCAACTAGGAAAAACCTGGCTTGGTTTTCAGGGAAAAGATGTTGTAGCCACAATTGATCTTGGAAAAAATACAGATTTCACGGAAGTCTATTTCAATACCCTGGACAATAAAGGCAGCTGGATTCATCTGGCCAAGTCTGCTCAGGTTTATGTCTCTGATGACAACAGCCGTTTCACGCTCATTGGTGAAGCGGGCAAAGATGATATCGTGAAGGCAGGAGGAAAAATGAAGCTCAAAGTCGGTCAGCAAAAAGGAAGGTACCTTAAAATCAGGATAGAAAATGCAGGCATCATTCCGGCAGGTAATCCTGGTGCCGATTCCAAAGCATGGCTTTTTGTGGACGAAATAGGCGCGTTGTAAACTTAGATTTAAAAATGAACCCATCAATGAATTCAAGACGGAAATTTATAAAAAGATCAGCAGTAGCATCATTGGTGCTGGCACTGAACCCATTGGACCTGATAGCCAATGAACCTGTGCAGGAAAAGCTGACTACAGTTAATAAACCCATTGTCCTGTCAACCTGGAATTTCGGCTTGCAGGCAAACGCCGAAGCCTGGACTGTTTTAGGAAAAGGCGGACGGGCTCTTGACGCGGTAGAAAAAGGGGTGCGTCTTGTGGAGCTCGATCCTAATGAGCGAAGCGTAGGATATGGCGGACGTCCAGACAGAGACGGAAGGGTGACGCTTGATGCATGCATAATGGATGAGAACTATAATATAGGCTCAGTGGCCTGCCTGGAGCATATCAAAAACCCTATTTCCGTAGCCAGGGCAGTGATGGAAAAGACCCCGCATGTTATGCTCGTAGGAGACGGTGCCTTGCAGTTTGCCCTTTCGCAAAGATTTAAAAAAGAAAACCTTCTGACGCCGGAATCGGAAAAAGAATGGAAAGAATGGCTGAAAACCAGCCAGTACAAACCGATTGTCAACATCGAAAATCACGATACGATCGGTATGATTGCCCTCGATGCCCAGGGAAATCTTTCCGGAGCGTGCACCACCAGCGGAATGGCTTTTAAGATGCATGGAAGAGTGGGGGATTCTCCCATTATCGGGGCAGGGCTGTTTGTGGATAATGAAGTGGGAGCGGCTACGGCAACGGGTCATGGCGAAGAAGTAATTCGTACCGTAGGAACCCACCTGGTTGTCGAACTGATGCGGCAGGGCAGGAATCCCCAGCAGGCCTGTAAAGAGGCGGTAGAAAGAATTGTAGCGATTACCAAAAGAAGGAACAAAAACCTGAAAGATATCCAGGTCGGCTTTATTGCCCTGAATAAAAAAGGGGAATATGGCTCCTACTGTATCCAGGACGGATTCAACTTTGCAGTCTATGATCAGAAAGGCAACCGCCTTGAAAAACCTGACTTTGCCCTGAAGTAAAGTTGAATTTAGTTGAAAAGTTAAGATTAATTCAAGTAAAAATTGAATATTGATGTCAAAAATAGAAATAGCCTGCTTTAATCCGGAATCGGCAATGATTGCCTTTAAGAACGAAGCCGACCGGATCGAACTGTGTGACGGGCTGAGCGAAGGCGGTACCACGCCGGATTTTGAAACCGTAAAGCAGCTCAGGGAAAAAATAAACATCCCCATCTTTGTGATGATCCGTCCCCGCGGCGGAGATTTTACCTACTCAGAGGAGGAGTTCGAACAGATGAAATCGGATCTGGTCCGGCTGAAGACCTTGAAAGTCGATGGTTTTGTATTCGGAATCCTGGATGAGAATGATCAGGTTAATATTGTTCAGAATAAAGAACTCGTTACATTGGCACAACCTTATCCCTGTACTTTTCACCGTGCCTTTGACCGTGCCGGAGATCTGGAAACTTCCCTGGAGCAGGTGATCGAGTGCGGTTTTACAACCATCCTTACCTCAGGCCAGAAACCCAATGTGTCAGAAGGCACAGAAAACTTAAAAAAACTGGTGGAATTATCCGATGGAAGAATTGAAATCCTGGTCGGCGGCGGGCTGCGGTCTGGCAATATTTCCGGCATCCGGGAGTATACCAAGGCAGCATACTTTCATTCTTCTGCTATTACAGACGGCGGAGCTTTCGCGGATGCTGATGAGGTAGTCGCGTTAAAGAATGCTTAATATCAAAAATTGAATGCACTTAATTTAAGCGCAAAGATTTATAGTACGTAAATTTTTTAGGTAGCAAAGTATTATGGCTACGCCATTGATAGAGCTTATGAATATGTACGCTTCATCAAATCAACTTGGTTGATTCATTCTTTGTTATCTCAATATAAAAGAATTTTAAATAAATCTTTGCGTCAAAAATATAAAATGAGCTATTTAATAAGATTCTGTCACTCAATTAAACGCAAAGATTCATCTTCAGTATGTAGATTTTTTAGGTAGCAAAGTATTGTGGCTACGCCATTGATAGAGCGTATGGATATGTACGCTTCATCAAATCAACTTGGTTGATTCATTCTTTGCTATCTCAATGTAAAAAAATTAAATAAATCTTTGCGTCAAAAATATAAAATGAGCTATTTAATAAGATTCTGTCACTCAATTAAACGCAAAGATTCATCTTCAGTATGTAGATTTTAGGTAGCAAAGTATTGTGGCTACGCCACTGATAGAGCGTATGGACATGTACGCTTCATCAAATCAACTTGGTTGATTCATTCTTTGCTATCTCAATAAAAAAATTTTAAATAAATCTTTGCGTCAAAAATATAAAATGAGCTGTTTAACAAGATTCTGTCACTCAATTAAACGCAAAGATTCATCTTCAGTATGCAGATTTTTAGGTAGCAAAGTATTGTGGCTACGCCACTGATAGAGCGTATGGATATGTACGCTTCATCAAATCAACCAAGTTGATTCACTCTTTGCTATCTCAATAAAAGAATTTTAAATAAATCTTTGCGTCACAAATAAAAAGCAATCATATTTGTAGTAAATAAATAAAACATCAATGACGGAAAATGAATTATCCTATAAAATTATAGGGGCTGCATTAGAAGTACGAAAAAACTTAGGTGTTGGCTTATTAGAAAGCACTTATGAAACTGCATTGGCTTTTGAATTAAAATACTTAGGGTTTAATATTCAACAACAAATGTCATTACCCCTCAAGTATAAAGAAGAAATTATTTATAATGCCTACAAAATTGATCTTTTGGTAGAAAATAAAGTAATTATTGAAGTAAAATCCGTTTTAGAAATAAATCCTATATTTCAGGCACAGTTGCTGACTTATCTGAAACTTACCAATTTGAAGCTTGGTTTACTGATTAATTTCAATACACCTCTTATAAAAAACGGAATTCATCGAGTAGTAAATCAATTACCATGAACAAAACATTACTTTTTGCCTTTATTTTCATTCAGTCTTTTATTGATGCTCAGTTTTCCGAGCGGAGCCTGTCTTCAGAACAGTGGCAGTTTAAAAATACCAAAGACCATACCTGGCTTCCGGCAAAGGTTCCAGGAACGGTTCATCTTGACCTGATGCAAAACCGCATCATTCCCGATCCTTTTAAAGATGAGAATGAAAAGAAAGTCCAGTGGATCGAAAATGAAGACTGGGAGTACCGGACTGTTTTTAAGGTCAGTTCACAGGAGCTGGAAAACCGGAACATCGACCTGGTGTTCCATGGGCTGGATACATTCTCGGAAATTTATATTAACGGAAAAAAGGTGGCAACCACAGACAATATGTTCAGGACGTGGGAAATTCCTGTTAAAACATACCTCAAAGCAGGCGATAATATAATGCAGGTAAAATTCACGTCTGCGGTACAGGCGGGGAAAGAACGGGCCAAAAAAGTTCCTTTCACGATGCCGGAATCGCCGAGGAGTTTTGTGAGAAAGGCACAATACCAGTTCGGATGGGACTGGGGACCGAGGCTGGTAACGGCAGGAATCTGGAAAGACGTACACCTGAATTTCTGGAACCAGGCCAGGCTTAAGCAGGTCAGAATTGAGCAAAAGTCATTGACAAAACAAAAAGCAGAACTGAACATCCGGGCAGAAATCATCGCAGAAAAGCCAGGAGATTACATCCTGAATGTTAACCATAGATCCCAAAAAGCGGCTTTAAAACAGGGACTGAATGTTGTTGTATTGCCATACAGGATCAATCATCCCAAACTATGGCAACCGAACGGATGGGGAAAGCCGGACATGTATGAACTATCGGTGATCCTCAAGCAGGGCTCTGCAACTGTAGATGAGCATTTCCAGAAAGTCGGTTTGAGAACGGTGGAACTTGTACAGGAAAAAGATGAACAGGGAATATCATTTTATTTCAAAGTGAATGGAAATCCGGTTTATATCAAAGGAACCAACTGGATTCCTGCGGACAGCTTTTCACCGAGAATAACGAAAGAAAAATACCAGAAACTCATCCGTGACTGTAAAGAAGCCCATATGAATATGGTCAGGGTCTGGGGCGGCGGCATTTATGAGGATGATGAATTTTATAAAGCCTGTGATGAAAACGGAATCCTGGTGTGGCAGGACTTTATGTTTGCAGGAAGCTTTTATCCGGCAGACGAACTTTTTCAGAAGAATGTGGAAGCCGAAGTAAAAGACCAGGTGGAAAGGCTTCAGAATCATCCTTCGCTGGCTCTGTGGTGCGGAAACAATGAAGTGGATGAAGCCATTGTCAACTGGGGCTATCAGAAGCAGTTCAAATATTCCAGGGAAGATTCGGTGCAGGTATGGAAAGACTACAGGAAAATATTCCATGAAGTGATTCCCAATGCCATAAAGAAATATGCGGCCTCCGATAAAACCATCTATTGGCCAAGCTCACCTTCGATCGGCTGGGGCCATAAAGAAAGCCTTACCGAAGGCGATTCCCATTATTGGGGCGTTTGGTGGGGCGAGCAACCGTTTGAGGTATACAATGAAAAAGTGGGGCGTTTCATGTCGGAATATGGTTTCCAGGGAATGCCAACGATTGAAACCACAAGATCCATGTTCTCGGTGAAACCGGATCTAAGTCTGGATAACGCCGTGATCAATGCTCATGAGAAACATGCGCGGGGCTGGGAGATCATCAATACCTATATGGCACGCGATTACAAAATCCCGGCAGATTTTATTCAGTACAATTATGTTTCCCAGCTTTTGCAAGCCCGCGGAATGCAGGTCGCCATCGAAGCCCACCGCCGGGCACGGCCACACAATATGGGGACTTTATACTGGCAGTTGAATGACTGCTGGCCGGTAGTTTCCTGGTCATCCGTCGATTATCTGGGCAACTGGAAAGCATTGCATTACCAGGCGAAAAGGAGCTTTGAAAACCAGGTGATATTACCGGAGGAGAAAGATGATGTCTTAAACTTTTATGTGATCAATGATGAATTGAAAACGTTTGAGAATGTATCGATGGATTTTGATATCCTAACCTTGAACGGGGAGAAAAAAGGGTCGGCGGGAACCGCTGATACTAAAAATTTGGGACCTAACGGAGTATTGAAACTGGATCCCTTTTCCCTGGAAGAAATCATTGGAGATGCAGACAGAAATGAAATTTTTTTGCATGTAATGCTGAAAGATGCAAAAAATCATGTAATTACGGAACGCAATTATTTCTTCTCTAAGCCAAAAGATCTAAAGCTTGTTAAACCCAACGTCCGCATAAAGAACATATCCCCGACGGAAATAGAGGTTTCCACTGATGTTCTGGCTAAAGATGTTTACCTTATGGGAGATACCCATTTCAGCGATAATTTTTTTGATCTGCTTCCTCATACTTCAAAAAAAATCATGCTGTCAAAACCTTTGGAGCAAATACAAGTGATGACTTTATGGGATACGATGCATTAATTCAGGAGTAGGGATTAATCATTACATAGGGTTTTAATTCCTGTTTGCAGTCCATTATGCCATATTTCCGGGACGGTTGCGGCAAAAAAAAGGACGATACCTTACCTTTGAAAAATCTTTCATTTGTACCTTTGCATCCTATTCGTCAACTATGGTCAATTTTGTTCTGATTGCGGTCTGTATCCTGGCAGGCATGATATTTAAGGCAACAAAGTCTATTCATCCGGATGCACATAAAGGGATCAATACCTGGATCCTGTATCTTGCGCTTCCGGCGGTTTCCTTTAAATACCTGCCTAAAGTGCAGTGGACCAAAGAAATGCTTTTTCCTATTGTAGCCACTTTTCTCATTGCGGTGGTCTGTTTCTTCGTGATGAAAATGTACAGCAGGAGCAAAAGCTATTCTGAAAGGTCAAGAAGTACCATGGAACTGGTGAGCGGCTACAGCAATACCTCATTCATCGGCTTTCCTCTGATCAGCGCTTTTTACGGGGAAAGCCTGCTGAGTATTGCGATCATCTGTGACCAGACCATGTTTTTTGCGCTGTCAACACTTGGTATTATCGCCGCAGTACGGGGCGGAAGCAAATCCGGAAAAGTAAGTGCGGCATTTATTCTCAAAAGGCTGCTGACCTTCCCGCCGCTTTTAGGCTGCCTGGCAGCATTGGTACTGTCAAGGTATATCGATTTCACTGCTGCGGAACCGTTTTTTGATAAGCTCGCCGCCACGGTAAGTCCGCTGGCTTTGTTTTCTGTCGGGTTGCAGCTTAAATTTAACGGATGGAAAAAGCTCATTCCTCAGATGTCCGTATCTATGCTCTACAAACTTATCCTGGCGCCGGCGATTGTTTTGGGTCTGGCGTTGCTGATCGGCATTAAAGGGGACGTAGCAAAAATTACGGTCTTTGAAGCTGCGATGCCTACGGTAGTTACTTCCAGCATCATTGCAGAACAGTTCAGGCTCAATACGAAACTTACCAACCTGATTATCGGCTTCAGCATCATCGTCGGATTCATAACTTCTGCGCTCTGGTATCAGATAACGGTACTGGTATTCTAATCTTCCAGTTTAAAATCATACAGGAAAATAGAATCAACAGGATCATTCCACTGTTCTACGGAAACAACATTGCTGTGTGCCGGTACAATGGAAGTCGGCTGATATAACGGAGACCCTTTCAATCTAATTTTTGCTTTAAAACTCATCTTTTTCCCGGTTTTCTGCACCGTGACCAGTGTAATGATGGGAGACTTCATCATTTCCGATTCAGAGAACGTAAATTCAATCGTATGATCATTGACATCGCTTTTTTTGAAGTTTTTCAGTACCTGGAACATATCCTGCTTTTCCGTGACTTTATCTTCAGAAACCTTTTTAGAACGGATAACGGTATGCTCCTCCAATTCAGGGATGAGGATGATCTTTTTTCCCAGCGGAATGGTTATTTCATTTTTTTTGATGATGATATTTTCCTGTGCCTGAATCAGGAAAGTGAAAAATAAGGCAACGATGTACAGATGTTTTTTCATAGGATTCTTCAGATGGATATGGCAGCTTTAAAAATAAGAAATAATTGCAATTGTATAAATAAACCCTTAATTTTACGTTTAATTTATTCCTTTGCAGTACGCCCAGATTATTTTACCATTAAATTTAAAAGGATCCTTTACTTACACCGTTCCTGAAGAGCTTATACCGCAGATCCAGGAGGGGATGCGCGTACTGGTCCCTTTCCGGGGCAAAAAGATTTACACCGGTATTGTTTTTGAATTGCATCAGAATCAGCCGGAAGGCTTTCTGGCTAAAGATATCATCAGCATTCTGGACGAACAGCCCATTGTGCCGGAAGCCCAGCTTAAATTCTGGAGCTGGCTGTCAGACTATTATCTGTGCGGCCTGGGTGAGATCTACCGTTTTGCTTTTCCTTCATCCCTGAAGCTGGAAAGTGAAACCTACCTAAAGCTAAAGCCTAATGCAGTAATCGATTTTGAAAATCTTGATGTGAATGAAATGTACCTGATCCAGGCCCTTGAAGTCAGACAGCTCATTAACCTTACGGATATTGAGGCTTTTATTCCCAAAAAAGATATCATCAAAACCATCAATTCCCTGATTGACCTCCAGTACATCGAGATTGATGAGAAAATTGCAGAAAAATACAAGGCGAAAGAAGTCGCTTATGTAAAGGTCCGCGATGAGATTATTCAGGACATGAACCTCATGGAGGTGTTATTGAAACTCAACAGGGCTGCAAAACAAAAAGAGCTTTTTCTTTTTATCCTGGAAAAGCAGACCGAGAATCCAGATCAGCCCATTAGAAAGTCTGACCTGTTTGAAGACGGTTTTTTTGCGTCATCCCATTTTAAAGCGCTTGCTGACAAAAACCTGGTGGAAGAATATTACCTCCGCAAAGACCGGCTGGAAAGTTACGAGGGCGATATAGAAGCCATTGAAGAACTGTCGGAAGCCCAGAAAAAAGCGAAGTCCGATATTGATGCTGCCTTTGAAGAGGGCAAAAATGTTTTGCTGCATGGCGTTACCTCTTCCGGGAAGACCCATATTTACCTGGAAAAAATTGAAGAATGCATTCAGCAGGGCAAAAACGTTCTGTTCCTGCTGCCTGAAACGTCACTGGCCAAACAAATCATCCAGCGGCTGGAGAAAAAATACGGGAAGCTGCTCGGTTTTTACCATCAGAAACTAACGGATTTCGAACGGGTGGAAGTATGGAAAAAGGTACGCCAGAATGACCTCAGGATCCTGATCGGAACCCGGAATGCCCTCTTCCTGCCTTTTCAGAATCTCGGGCTCGTTATTGTGGATGAAGAACACGATTCCGCGTACCGTCCGAGAGAAGTATCTCCGTATTTCAATGCACGGGATGCTTCACTGGTTTTCGGGCCACTGTACGGTGCCCGGGTCATTTTAGGGTCGGCAACACCTTCTGTGGAAAGTTATTACCTGGCCAAGAAAGACAAGCTTACATATGTCCTGATTAATGAACGGTTTGGAAATGTAAAGCTGCCGTCCTACGAAATCATCAATTTCAAGGAAGCCCAGGAATCTAAAAAAGTAAATGGCAATTTTTCCCAGAAGCTGACAGATGAAATCAAAAAGACGCTGGAGGAGCATAATCAGGTTATGGTACTGCATAACCGGCGCGGCTATGCCAATGTGGTGGAATGTGAAACCTGCGGATATGTTAACTACTGTTCCAACTGCGATGTGGTGATGACGTACCATAAAGCTGCCAATGAAATGAAATGCCATTACTGCGGACAGCGGGCATCAAAACCTAGGGTTTGCCCGAAATGCCATTCTGAGAACCTGAATGAAAGGGGAGTCGGCGTGGAACAGATCCATGAAGAAGTATCCAAACTATTTCCCGATCAGGAGGTGGACCGGATGGATGTAGATTCCATGCGGAAAAAATTTGCATATGAAAAGCTGTATGAGAAAATAGAAGCCCGGGAAACAGATATCATTGTGGGAACCCAGATGATCTCGAAAGGCCTGGATTTCGATCATATTGAACTCGTAACCATCCCAAAAGCAGATTCCATGCTGTATGTGCAGGATTTTAGGGCGGAGGAAAGGGCATATCAGTTGATTACACAGGTTTCAGGAAGAGCCGGGCGGGTCTCAGGGAACGGAAAGATTATTATTCAGACCTATCACCCTGAACATTCCGTTTTTCAGCTGATCACTATGCATGATCCTGCGAAAATCTATGAATATTTTCTGGAAGAACGGAAGAAATTCCATTATCCTCCTTTTACCAGGCTGATGATGATCGAGCTTAAACACAGGAAAGAAGACCGGGTCAACCGCGCTTCCCAGTTTTTAGGTTCGGTGCTCAGGAAATACCTTCCGGAAGAATGTGTCTTAGGTCCGGAAAGAGCTCAGATCGGCAAACTGAACAACCTCTATCAGTTTCAGATCATGCTTAAGTTGCCGCGCGGAAAGAAGTATGAAAAATTTAAGCAGATGGTTGCAGTGAGTATGCAGGAGTTCAACGAAATTACCGCATATCAAAGTGTAAAAACCGATATTTTTACGGATTATTAACATTTTTTAACAAACTTTATAGGGTTTTATAAGGGCCATCAGGACCTACTTAAAGCAATATTCTCTACTTTTGACCGTTGATTATATGTTTGACCGGATGGTATTGATTTAACTTATTGATTCCTAGCTGATCAAATTTGTAAGAAAATGAGAAAATAGATGGTAAATTTCAGAAAATATGTTTCAGGTATTACGGTTTTGGCCACTGGTTTTTTCTTTGCCCAATCTACCGTTTCCACAGTACTGTATTCACAGGCTTACGACAATCAGAAAAGCACTTTAAATCTTCCTTCTCCTATAACTGCAGCAGTAGAGAAGACCGTTCTGTCGGCCAAAGAACTCGTGGATATCAATGTTAATACCATGATGGCCGATCCGGTGCTGAAAAATGCAACCTGGGGCTTCGTGGTCTATGACCCGAAAACGAAGAAGGTGATTTCTTCGTATAATGAAACCACGCCGCTGGTCCCTGCTTCCACTACCAAACTTCTGACCACTGAGACGGCCATGAACCTGCTCGGGGAAAACTACCGCTGGATGACCCAGCTGGAGTATTCCGGAAGCATTGATGAAAATGGGGTGCTGAACGGAAACCTGTACCTTATAGGAAGCGGTGACCCTTCTTTGGGAACCAATAAGGCGGGTGCGTGGTCGTACAGGGATATTATTTCAGATTTCATGGGCGGAATGTCACGTGAGGGAATCAAAAAGGTAAATGGTGATATTGTAATCCAGACAGCGCTTTTCAAAGGCAATATTTCAGGGCTTCCGGAAAATGTTGTTTGGTTGGAAAACAATAATTACTACCTGCCGGCAGGAACCACACAGGAAATCAATCCGGCCAACGAAAAACTGATTGTTAAAAACAGTGCCGGTTTTTCTGCGGATAAGAAATACTTTTATGTTTCACCGTATGTGAAAAAAGTAGTGTACGCAGATAAATACGAAGGCAATGGCATTCTGACGACAAAGCTTCCTGATGCTCCGGCTTATCTTGCCAATACATTCCGGACGACTCTGGTAAAAAGCGGTATTGCCGTAACCGGAAAGGTAACCCCTAAAATGACGGACGCCAGTCCTGAAAGCCGTAAAATGCTTGCCATGTACAAGTCACCTACACTTGGTGATATCATTTATTATACCAATCAGCACAGTGACAATTCCCTTGCAGAAGCACTTCTTAAGACGGTAGGTTTCCAGAAACTGGGTGACCAGACTTCAGAGTCCGGAAGAGTTGTCGTAACGGAACACTTGAGAGAACGGAATTTTGATATACAGGGGCTGAACTATATGGATGGCAGCGGGCTTTCAAGAAGCAATCATGTAACGCCTATTGCCCAGGCGAAGTTTTTGACTTCATTGATGGATGAGAAATATTATAATACATATCTTCATTCATTACCGGTAGGCGGACAGTCAGGCACACTGAAGAGAATGTTCATCGGTACCGGAAACGGGCAGGTATTTGCGAAGACGGGAACTCTGAACAAAGTGAAAACCCTTGCAGGATATCTTAAAACCAATACCGGAAAGACATTGGTCTTCTCACTGATGGTTAATAACTATGCGGGATCCGTGGATATGGTGAAGAAAAGAATGGAGAAAATTCTTGAACCTGCATTAGATTTATAGAAAAAATTAAAAATTCATTAAGATAAAACCTTTTAATCATCGATTGAAAGGTTTTTTTTATCTTTGGTTGCAAAATAATGATCTCCATATGAAAAAACTTTCCCTTTTAGCAGTAACCTTATTGTTCTGTCAGCAAGGATTCTCCCAGCAGCTGAATACGGACCGTAAAGGGCTTGTTGACAAAGAAATGAAATCTTTCACCCAAAAGATGACTGCCTACAATGTCAATCCCAATACCCTTAACTATGACCTGCTGTACCAAAGGATGGAGGTCAGCCTGGATCCGGCTGTTTACAATATTTCAGGTTCTGTAACATCACATTTTAAGCCTTCTCAAAGCATGAGCAGCATCTATTTTGACCTGGCCAATACGCTGACGGTTTCTCAGGTACAATATCACGGGACTAATCTCACTTTCCAGCAGCTGCCCACAAAAGAAGTTAAAATTGATTTCCCGGTTTCGCTTCCGGCCAATGTGACAGATTCATTAAAGATTACCTATTCCGGACCGCCGGCTACCGATAACAACGCTTTTTCAAGCGGATCGCAGAACGGGGCACCCATCATTTCCACACTGAGTGAGCCGTACGGAGCCCAGGACTGGTTTCCGACGAAACAAAGCCTGAATGATAAGATCGACCGTTTCGACTTTAAAATTACTGCCCCTTCACAGTACAATGTGGCAGCCAACGGTAAGCTGATGTCTGAGACCCAGCTTCAGAATGGGAAAAAACTCACATTCTGGAGGACGATGTATCCAATGGCCTCTTATCTCGTCGCTCTGGCTATCACCAATTTCACCAAGTTGAATGACACCATGGGATCGCCGCCGTTCCCATTTGTAAACTATGTATATCCAACCACAGCCAATAATACCTCAACCATGTCCAATATCAACTGGACCAAACAGGTAATGGATACTTTTGAAACGTATTTCGGGGCTTATCCGTTCAGGAATGAGAAATACGGTCATATGGAATTCCAGTACGGCGGGACCTGTATGGAACACCAGACCATGTCTTCCATGAGCAGCTGGGACAGGGGAGTCATTGCCCATGAACTTGCGCATCAGTGGTTTGGGGATAAGGTAACCTGCGGGACATGGAATGATATCTGGCTGAATGAGGGCTTTGCTACCTTCGGGGAACACCTGGCCAACGAAAAGCTTCTGATGACGAATGCCCAGTTCATGACCTACCTGTTGGGACAGAAAAACTATATTACGGGCGCTCCGGGCGGAAGTGTGTATGTGGCAGATTCCAATCTGGGGAATATCGGAGCAATCTTCAGCGGGAGACTTTCGTATTCCAAAGGAGGGTATGTCCTCAGGATGCTGAAATGGATTCTGGGTGATACCGCTTTTTATCAGGCTGTAAAAGATTATCACTCAAGGCCGAATCTGGCCTATAACTATGCCAAGACAGCAGACCTTACTACGTCATTATTACAGTCAACCGGAAAGGATTTTACAGAATTCTTCAACGACTGGATCTATGGAGAAGGCTACCCAACATATACCATCCGCTGGAAGCAGAACGGGAACCAGGTTACTTTCAGGGCTTCCCAGGTGCAGAGCAGCCCTACGGTAAGTTTCTTTGAGATGCCGTTACCGATAAAAGTAAACGGAACTGGTGGACAGGTTGCTTATTTTGCCCTGAACAATACCACCAACAACCAGTATTTTACCCAGACCGTATCTTTTCCGGTAGCCAGTGTGGAATTCAATTATGAATATCAGATCCTGGAAAAAAATTCCACGGTAGCCCAGGATGCGACTTTAGGAACAGCAGATTTTCAAACCGAAACATTCGCCCTTTATCCTAATCCGGCACGTAACGAACTTAATGTGAGAGGAATATCCCAAAAAACGGATTATACCATCTATTTCACAGACGGAAAGCTGGTTAAGAAGGCTACATATGAGCCGGGCAAGTCAATCAATATTGCTGAGTTGGTTCCGGGAACCTATATGTTCAGGATTAAAGACAAGGATATAAAATTCATCAAATATTAAAATACAGGAGCTTTCAGTTTAAATCTGAAAGCTCTTTTGTTTTTTAATGGCTTTCTCAGCCCTGCTTCTGGCTGCTTTCACTTTATGCCTGAACCATCGGTCTTTAAAAATATTCCGCATCAGATTATCAAAGTTACGGATGATAACCATATTTTTGAAGCCGCGCCATTTCTCCAGCCAGCTGGAAGGCAGGGCACGAACGGAAACCGAATAGCCTTCCGTTTCGTACTAGATGTAATGCCACCAGCCTGAAGGAATATATAGGGTTTCGCCGGGGCTGATGACCGCTTCATACCCGTTGATGTATTTCAGTCCGGGGAATTCATCAAAATCAGGTTCTTTTACGTTTGCCAGGCTATGGAAATTGTATGGCAGTTTATACAGCAGGTCAGACTGTTCCCATGGAAAAAGCCAGATGCGCTTGATGCCCTGGAACTGCGTGATGAAGACGTGTGACATATCAATGTCAATATGGTTCCGGGTCACAGAGCCTTCACCTCCGAAAAACATAAAAGGGAGCCATTTCAGGACTTTGCCATTCGTAACATCATGGTATTGAAGGTCACTTTTAAGTTCCGGTTTTATGGTCAGGAGATTGAACAGGAAAAGCCGTTCTTCAGTGGGTGCAGCCAGGATCTGGTCCAGGTATTCGGAGAATGTGCTCTGCCGTACGGGCTTGCTGGCCACCCTGTCCAGAGATTCTATTTCGCTGCCGTAAATATTGACCTGATGGTCTCCGGCGATGGATTTAAAATAATCATAATTCCACTTTTGTAAGGCGGGGCTTCGGGGATCAACAAAATCTTTCAGTACTACAGGCTTTGCTGCTCTCATATGGTTTTTCAGGAAATCTCCGGCATTCATTTGCCTGACCTTCGGTATGGGCGATAAATTCATACTTCATTGTTTAGGCCCACAAAGATAACGATTAGTCTACTTTTTCAATAGACTAATTTGATTAAATAAGCCCTTTTGTTTTCGCAGGGAAGAATAAAAAGTGGAGGACTCTTTAGTTTACTGCCTTTTTCTTAAATTAGCACATCTAAAATTAACAATAATGATCTCTGAAAAATACCTTCAGCATTTACAGAACGAACTTCAGAATATTGAAAATGACGGACTCTACAAAAGAGAGCGTATCATCACTTCCCAGCAGAGCGCTGAGATTGAAGCCAACGGAAAGAAATTACTGAATTTCTGCGCCAATAATTATCTGGGGCTATCCAACCATCCTGATGTGATGAAAGCATCCCAGGATATGATCGGATCCCATGGCTACGGAATGTCTTCCGTTCGTTTCATCTGCGGTACCCAGGACATCCACAAACAGCTGGAACAGAAAATTGCTGATTTCCTCGGGCTGGAAGATACTATTCTTTACGCAGCCTGTTTTGATGCTAACGGAGGGGTTTTTGAGCCGTTATTTACCGAAGAGGATGCCATTATTTCAGATGAACTGAACCATGCATCCATTATTGATGGGGTGCGTCTTTGTAAAGCGGCAAGATACCGGTACAAAAACAACAATATGGAAGACCTGGAAGCGCAGCTGATGGCAGCATCTGAGAAAGAGCACAGGTTTAAAATCATTGTAACGGACGGGGTGTTCTCTATGGACGGTATTGTTGCTGACCTGAAAGGCGTTTGCGACCTGGCGGATAAATACAATGCACTCGTAATGGTTGATGATTCCCATGCAACGGGATTCATAGGAAAAACAGGACGCGGAACGCATGAAGCCAATGAAGTGATGGGCAGGGTAGATATTATTACCTCTACTTTAGGAAAAGCCCTTGGAGGAGCTTTGGGCGGATTTACTTCCGGAAAAAAGGAGATCATTGACATGTTGAGACAACGTTCAAGGCCCTATTTATTCTCCAATTCACTGGCTCCGGGGATCGTTGGGGCTGCCCTGAAAGTATTGGATATGATTTCCGAGGATACCTCTCTTCGCGACCGGGTCATGGAAAATGCAGCCTATTTCAGGACAGAAATGAAAGCAAAGGGGTTTGACATCCCGGACGGGGATGCTGCCATAGTTCCGGTGATGCTGTATGATGCGCCTCTTGCCCAGAAAATGGCTGAAAAGCTGATGGACGAAGGCATTTACGTGATCGGTTTCTTCTATCCGGTGGTACCGAAAGGAAAAGCCAGGATCAGGGTACAGCTTTCCGCGGCCCATACCAGAGAGCATCTGGATAAGGCCATTGCCGCTTTTGAAAAAGTAGGTAAAGCACTGGAGGTGATTTCTTAAAAAAAATATATTTCTACCTGAGTGGAATTAAACAGGATTTTCTATATTTGTGGAAATCCTGTTTTTTTATGAGTAAAATACTTGTTCCTGTTTTGATAGTCTTGTGTATGGCTTCCTGCACAACCAAAATGAATCAGTATGTTGAAGACGATCATCATGTCAGTAAAAGGCATGGAAAGTGGAAAGAGGAATATTCGGCTGATGAAGGCACCCTGGTTGCCATAGGGAAGTACAGGAACGGAGAGAAGACAGGAACCTGGAAAACATTCCTGGGAAATAAGCTGTACGAAAAAAATAAGATCAGGAAAGATGTCACAAAAACCAAACGGTATTATCCCAATGGCAAACTTATGGAATCCGGACAGTCGAAACTTGAAGTTTCGGATCGTGAAAGACACTGGTTTTACTTCGGCCCGTGGAAATATTATACTCAGGAAGGCAGGCTGTCCTACATCAAGATCTACAAAAAAGGCAGTAAGACGGATAGTATTTCTATGGCAAAATGAACTGCATGACTGTACGATGAACCTGCATCTTAATCTTGATGATCTGCATAATCCGTCAGATATTGCATCAAAAAATCTCTTAAATAAATATTGAAATTGTGAAAAGCCTATGAGAAAAAAAATTACTCTTTTTATTTTTCTTGTCTTTGGAGTTGTCGTCTATGCCCAACAGGGCGATTACCGTTCTATCATTACCGTAAGCGGATTCGCTCCGCTTCGGGACTATCGCTGGAATATCGGATACATGCACCGCCTGAATGAACGGTGGTGGCTAGGTGCAGAAGTAGCGTACGGACAGAAGGGAATGACCCCTTATCCTATTGAAGAAAACGACTATACCATCTTTGAGGTGAAGCCGGAAGTCTATTACAGCCTTGCTCCTGAATCCAAGCTGAAACATTTTATCTCTGCTGAATTTTCTTACCTTAACCATCAGTCTAAAAAAGTCAATGAAGAATACAGTGATGAAACAGGTTCATACTACCATTTCCAGTCGGCAGATTATCAAAGGACACGCCAGTCACTGAGCATCAATTACAGCATTTTGCTGCACAGGGAATCTTCTTGGTTCGGTTTTATGCCGAAAGTAGGAATCGGGATTGCCCACCGGAACATCATTTACCGGAATGTACAAGGCAAAGAATATGGGGTAGAACCTATCAATGTATTTGGTTTCCTTAAAGACAGGGACAGGGAACAGGAAGGTTTCCGTCCGCATTTCAATGTAGACATCAAATTTATCTTTAAGTTTTGATATCCTTACACGACCTGGTTTCAGAATTACAGATTCTTAAACCAGGTCTTTTCCAATAAAAGCAATGATGATCGAGGGTTGTTTTACTTTTTCCTACTTTCTCCGGCTGCCCTGATTTCCCCGTCATTTTTTCATATTAAATGCTGAATTTTTGTGAAATAAACTATCTTTGCAAACAAATTTTCAGGATGCTGTATACCATTATCAAAGCACTGCACATTATCTTCATGGTGAGCTATTTTGCAGGGATTTTCTACCTGGTGAGGATCTTTGTATACTACAAGGATACCGATACCTTTCCGGAAGACAAGAAACGCATTTTACGGGAGCAGTACATTTTCATGGCGCGAAGGCTCTGGAACATCATTACGGTTCCTGCCGGAGTTATTATGGCAGTATGCGGAATCATCTTGATTTTCCTGAATACTGGACTGATAAAAACACCATGGTTCCACCTGAAGCTTACGTTCCTGGTAGGGCTGGCTGCGTACCATTACTGGTGCTGGAAGAAAGTGCTGCGGCTGAAAGAGCTAAATGGGCAGACCCTTGAAACTGCGAATATTAAATTAAGGCAGGCTAATGAAATTGCGACTTTTATTCTGTTCCTGGTCGTGTTTACCGTAATCCTGAAATCTATGGTGATTGAATACTGGTGGCAATTAATTACCGGATTTTTCGTTCTGGTAGTGCTGATTATGATGACCGTGAAGCTGGTGAATAAAAACAAGAAAAAATAAAGTTGTTGAAGAGGGAATGCTGTTGGCTGCAAACCGGTGCATTCCCGAATACATAAATACTTTTTACCTTTTACTATAAAAACTATGTTTGCAATTTTAAAAAAAGAACTCTGGAGTTATTTCGGGAACTGGAGCGCCTGGGTGATTATGGCCGCATTCAGCCTGATCGTTACGCTCTTCCTGTTTTTTTTCGATAACGATTCCAATATCTTCGAAATCGGGATGGCTTCCCTGCAAAGTTATTTTGTGCTGGTGCCCTGGCTGCTGATGTTCATCATTCCGGCCCTTTCTATGAAGACCTTTGCCGAAGAGCAGCAGACCGGAACCCTGAACTGGCTGTTTTCGCAGCCTCTGAAAGTGTCGGATCTTGTTTTCGGGAAGTTCCTTTCTGTATGGATCGTGGGTATTCTTTGCCTCATCCCTTCGCTGATCTACCTTTATACCGTATATGTATTAGGTGTTCCGGCCGGGAATATAGACCTTGGAATGACCTTCGGGAGCTATATCGGGTTAATTATTTTAATTGCAGCCTTTTCAGGCGTGGGAATCCTGGCTTCATCGCTTTCCCAGAACCAGATCATGGCTTACCTGCTGGGCGTTTTCATGTGTTTCATCATGTATTTCGGGATTGAGCAGCTGGCCAGTTACAAACTGCTGGGCGGTGCCGACTTCATCCTGCAGAGCATAGGTTTTTACCAACACTTTTTAGGGTTTACCAGAGGGCTGATTGATTTCAAAGATGTCGCCTATTTTGTTCTGATTATCGGGATTACCCTAGTATTGTCCAACCATTTTATCCAAAAAAAGAAGTAAACGTATGAAGAAGATTTCATTCAGGTCTCCGTTGGGCATTGTATTGTTCGTGATTTTTCCACTAGCAGTGGTCCTCTATATTTCCGGGATCAGGCTTGACCTTACCAAAGAAAAACGCTATACACTTTCTGAGAATACCGTTAAAGTGCTTGAATCCGTAAAGAAACCGCTGACGGTGGATGTGTATCTGGAGGGAGATTTCCCGGCGAGCTTCAAACAGCTTCAGAGCGAGACGCGTTTCATGCTGGAAGAATTCAGGAAGATCAATCCGAAGATCGATTTTAAATTTATAGATCCCATCAAAAGCAAGATTTCGCAGGATACCCTGATGGCGATGGGCATGCAGCCTTCTGTGCTGCCGGATATCAAAGACGGGAAAGTCTCGCAGATCTACCTGTTTCCGTATACCGTGATCAAATACAACAACAGAGGGGTTTCCATTCCTTTGGTGGTGCAGCAGACCGGGATAGATGCGGATGCACAGCTTAATAAATCCATTGAAAACCTGGAATACAACCTGGTTTCCAATATCAAAAACGTATCGGCTGATAAAAGAAAGAAAATCGGGGTCCTGGTCAATCAGGATGAACTGAGCCCGGATGAATTCCAGGGATTCATGCATCTGGCGCTGGAAAATTATGATGCCGGACCCATCATCCCGAAAAACCAGAAAGAACTGAGCCTTGCCGATGTCCCTCTGCTGAAGCAGATGAGCGCACTGGTTATCGCCAAGCCGAGAAAAGCCTTTACCGATAATGAAAAGGTGATCCTGGACCAGTACATCATGAACGGTGGTAGAACTCTATGGATGATCGATGCCGTGAATGCCGAAATGGATACCCTTACCAGGTCCAAAAAAGTAATGCCGTTCCCGGTAGACCTCAATATGACCGATTTCTTCTTTAATTACGGGATCAGGATCAACCCTGCCCTGGTGAAAGATGTGAAGAAATTCGCCCTGTTGAGGCTGGTTACCGGTGAAGTAGGAGGGAACCCTCAGTATACCAGTCTTCCCTGGCCGTATTTCCCATTGGGAATCGCCGAAAAAGACAATCCGGTAACCAAGAATATCAATCCGGTAAAATTTGAGTTCCCGACTTCCATTGATACACTTGGAAGGAAAAACATCAAAACCAATGTACTTTTCGAATCCAGCGAACGAACCCTGCTGAAACAGGTTCCGAATTATGTAGACCTGAAGGAAATCGCCAGCGTAGACAGTTTAGGACAAATGGAAAAACCGAGCACGCCGAAAATATATGCCGTATCCCTTGAAGGGAAATTTACGTCTGCCTATGCATCCAGGATTGAAAGGAAATCGTATCCCAATTTTAAAGCGGTGAGTCCGGAGAATAAAATGATCGTGATTGCGGACGGTGATGTAGGAAGGAATAAAGTCATCAAAGGACAGCCGCTGCCGTTAGGCGTGGATATGCTTACCAACGAACAGTTCGGAAACGAACAGTTCCTGAGAAATGCCCTGGATTTCCTGTTGGATGACAGCAACCTGATGGAGCTGAGAAACCGCAACATCGAAGAAAGGCTTCTCGACCGGCAGAGGATTACCGAAGAGAAAGCCAACTGGCAATGGCTGAATTTACTGCTGCCGCTTGCCATCATCGGGCTGCTGGGAGGACTGTTCTTCTGGCTGAGGAAAAAGAAGTTTGGATAAATAAATGATATAGAAAGAGAGAAGACTGTAAGCTTCTCTTTTTTATTTTGTATTTCGTTTTTCGTCGATCATGTTAAATGAATCTTGTCTTGTATCAAAAATATCTTTAATAACAATATAGTCGCCATCAATTTTATAAATAATTTTAAAATTACTGCTTAAAATATATCGATGTTGTTCATGAAGTTTTTCAAGATATAATTCAAGTTGACCGGATTTTGGATTAAGAACAAATTGTCTTGTTGAATCTAGAATTTGTTTTCTGATTTTGTGGGCAATCCTTCTATTGGCTTTAATGGTATAGTAATGAAAAATGCTTTTTAAATTTCAATTGCAAAATCTGTCCATACAATTTTCATCGATTACCAATTTGCAGATAAATTTTCTAAATCCTCCTGAGTCTTAAATTGGCCATTTTTAAAATCTTCTTCAGATCTTTCAATACGGCTGATTAAGTTCTCAATGGTAAAAGGCGCAAGCTCAGAACAATCTTCTTTCTCTGATTTTGAAAAAACATATTTTTCAATTTTATCAAAAAACAGCTCATCCTGCAATTGAGCAAGGTAAGTGATTAAATGTAATTTTCTTGTCTGAAGATCCATAACTAATATCTTTTAATCAAAAGTACAAATGAATTCTTAATGTAATATTTAATGTGAAATAGTTTTTATCAATAGGATATCAAGGCTTTAGCTTCTTTCAGTGACGTTTTGAGCTTTGTCAATAAAAAAGAGAAACCTAAATGGTCTCTCCGTGTATCTAACTATTTTTCAGCCTTTCATTTTCCTGTTTTAAAGCTTCATTTTGCTCCTTCAAAAGCTTGATATAATCCTGTAGGTCTTCTACCACTGATGTTGGAATACTGTAAGACTGGTTGAAATAACTGCCTGCATTGTCATTGAAAGTAGTATTGTCATGATTATTATGAACAATGGAAATTGGTTTTTCCTCCCTAATATCATCCACTTCTACCTCCAGGGCTTTGGCCAGTTTTTCCCATTCATCGTCGTACATTCTTACTTCGCCTCTTTCTTTCCGGGAGTAGTTGGATGGATCTGTTGAGATAATACTTGCCAGCTTTTCCTGAGAGATCCCTCTCTGTTTTCTTAGATTTTTTAGCTTTTCCATAGTTGTAGTATTCGTGCTTTGTACAAATATAGAGAAAATTGTGTTTATATAAAACGGATGCCTGTAATTGTCAGGAATCTTCAACTGGACTATATTATTTCGTTTGGTATTTTGCAAGCCATGCTGATCCTAAAATTCAGTGAAACAATTTCCTGAACTCCAGCGGCGATTGATGGGTTTTCTGCTTAAAAAGCTTGCTGAACGACTGCGGATGCTCAAATCCCAGTTCATAAGCGATTTCGCTTACGGATAAATTCGTAGTGCTCAGGCGTTCCCTGGCATAATCGATCAGCTTGTTCTGGATATGTTGCTGCGTGTTCTGCTGCGTATGGATGCGCAGCAGGCTGCCGAGGTAATTAGGGGAAATATTCAGTTGCTCGGCAATGGCAGTGACGGAGGGAATGCCGTTTTCGAGGAGTTTTCCGCTTTCGAAATATTCAGAAAGTACTTCTTCAAATTTGTCAAGCAGTTCATGGCTGGATTTTTTCCGGGTAAGGAACTGCCGTTCATAAAACCGTTCGGAATAGATCATGAACAGTTCCAGCTGGGCAACTATCAGTTCCTGGGTAAACTTATCGATGTTGTTCCGGTATTCCTTTTCAATATTTTTAAACAGGTCAACGATGATATTCTCTTCTTTTTCTGACAGAAACAGTGCTTCATTGATCCGGTAGCTGAAAAATTCATAGGATTTCATTTTCCTGATCAGGGACGATCCCCAGAGAAAATCGGGGTGTATTAACAGCAGGTATCCGGTTGGAGACACTTCCACATCCGGCTTCATTTCAATCCGCAGAAACTGGAGCGGTGAAACAAAGCACAGCACGCCGGAATCAAAATCATATTCCTGCTGCCCGTAATTGAACCGCGCATTCACATTCCTTTTCAGTCCGATGGAATAATAGTTCTGGATCCATTTCATTTCGTCATCATTGACCGGATACTGCACCTTGCTGTAATCAATGAGGCTGATCAGCGGGTGTTCAGGCTTCGGCAGGCCACAGAATGCATGGAAATCCGAAATCGAGTTAAAACGGAACGTCTCTTTCATAAACACTAAGTTATTTAATTAAATTAAAATGAACGCATTCTTTTATTTTGGATGTGAAATCTGGATTTGAAGAGAGACCATATATTGATTTTAAATTTTAAATTATAGATTTTAGATGAGAGATTATAGACGGATAGATGAGAGACAGAGGACTTTGAATTTTAAATTATAGATTTTAAATTTTAGATGAAAGATGATAGACGGATAGATAATAGACAGAGGACTTTAAATTTTAAATGAAAGATAATAGACATTGAATTTTGACAGATGATGATCAACAGACATATAAAATCGACCTAGGAAAGAAAGGCGTTAAGAAAATAAAGGCTGTGAGCGTTAAGAAAATTCTTCTGTCCGAAGCGCGGCACAAAAATTTCAAAGACAGTGACCATAGCTGATCCGCGCAAGTTTAGAATTTTTAAAGCACAACGTTTACTTTTAGCCTTTCTCTCTGGTCTTGAAGTGAAATTCACCGACTTTACGGAGGCAATCTTATTTCTTCTGTTTGACAATATCGAATTTTCGATTTTAAGACAAAAGAATATTAAATAGCCGTAGATACCGTCAGGTTTTCCCAGGCCTTCGCATCTTTCGTAATCGCTTCAATCTTGTTATTCAGGAACTCCTGGGTTTCGATGCCCAGCAGGAAATGTACCGGCGGATGAGCTTCTTTGCTTAATGCAATCAATGCCTCCGCAGCTTTCACAGGATCATTCGGTTGGTTTCCGTTGATCTCATTCAGGTGCGCCTGTTCGGAATTCCTTGCCGATTCATACGCCTCGATCGAATGGGCAGGCGTTTTTGCGGATTCCTGGGTTAAAAAATCGGTACGGAAATATCCGGGATACACTACGGTTGCATGAACCCCGAACGGTCGGATTTCTTCCGCCAGAGCTTCCGTAAATCCGGCTACAGCAAATTTAGTGGAACAATAAATTCCCCAACCCGGAAAATTTCCTGCAAAACCGCCAATAGAGGAGATGTTGAAGATATTTCCTGATCTCTGTTCCCGAAGATATGGCATCGCATTCCGGATCACATTCAGGCTCCCGAAAACATTAACGTCGAAATTCGCTTTGGCTTCTTCATCCGTAAGTTCTTCCAACGTTCCCAACTGGCCGTAACCGGCATTATTGACAATGACATCCAGGTTCCCGAAATGTTCAACGGTTTTGGTAACGGAAGATTTCACATCGGAATTATCCGTAATATCCATGCCTAATGGCAAGAAACTTTCTGACGCTTCCCCGAAAGAAGAAATCAAAGAATCTACACTGCGGCTTGTAGCCGCCACCCGAAATCCCTCCGATAATAATTTTTTAACCAGCTCAAATCCTAATCCTTTTGAGGCTCCTGTAACGAACCATACTTTGTTTGTTTCCATTTGCTAATATTTATTTTAAATGATGGTACAAAGATCAGCAGCGGCAGCACAGAAAAACTAACCCAATCCACCGGTGATGTAACCGAATCGTGAAGAGGAGGAAATGATATGATGATTTTAGATTACAGATTTTAGATGAGAGACCATATATTGATTTTAGATTATAAATTTTAAATTTTAGATTTTAGATGAAAGATAATAGACGGATAGATAATAGACATTGAATTTTAGCAGATGATGATTAACAGACATATAAAAACGACCTGGGAAAGAAAGGCGTTAAGAAAATAAAGGCTGTGAACGTTAAGAAAATTCTTCTGTCCGAAGCGCGGCACAAGAACTTCAAAGACAATGCCATAGCTGATCTGCACAAGTTTAGAATTTTTAGAGCACAGCGTTTATTTTTAGCCTTTCTTTCCAGTCTTGAACTTTTGTTTCTTTTGCTTCAAGGCAAAAGAAAAAGCGGGGGAAATGATTTTAGATGAGAGATAATAGACGGATAGATGAGAGACAGGGGGAATTTGAATTTTAGATTTTAAATTATAGATTCAGATGAGAGATAATAGACGGATAGATAATAGACGATGGATATTGCATTTTAAATTATAGATTTTAAATTTTAAATTGTGAAAGATTATTAACAGACATATAAAATCGACCTGGGAAAGAAAGGCGTTAAAAAAAATAAACGCTGCGAGTATTAGGAAAATTCCTTCTTCGGAAGCACGGTATCAAAAAAGATGCGCTTAAATAAACGCATCTTATATATTATAATCCCTATTGAAATAGGAAATGGTGCATCAATACCAAACCCCATTACCAAGGACTGATTCCATCCTCATCTTCAATATCATTGCTGAAATACTGTCCGGTAGGGCCATGTTCATCAGTCAGGGTATGTTTAACGATGAAGGATGCTGCACTTTCTACGGATCCCGGCCCGTTGTGATGATTGAAATCCGTTGCCGTATATCCGGGATCAATAACATTCACCTTGAAAGGGAGATCCCGAAGTTCGTAGGCAAGGACAATAGTGTAGGCATTCAAAGCGGATTTGGAAGGACCATAGGCCGCATTTTTTACGTGATAGTATTTCCATGAAGGATCGCTGTGCAGGGTAAGGGATCCTAACCCGGAAGTGATATTGCTGATTCTCGGCTGGTCAGATTTCTTCAAAAGTTCCAGGAACGTTTGGGTAACATTGATCACGCCGAAGAAATTGGTTTCGAAAACGTTTTTGATGTCTTCAACAGCCGTACTTTCTGCAGTTTGTGGAATAACCCCTAAAATGCCGGCATTGTTGATCAGGATATCCAGTTTTCCCTGCTCATCTTCAATTTGCTCTTTGGCTTTGAGAACAGATACCGGATGGGTAACGTCTATTTCAATAGCCTTAATATTCTGAAATCCTTTTTCGGTAAGATCTTCTACAATCTCTTCTCCTTTGGCAAGGTCGCGGCTTCCTAAATAGACCAATAATCCTTTTTTGGAAAGCTGTTTTGCGGTTTCGAGCCCGATGCTTCTGTTGGCTCCGGTAATCAGTACGGTTTGCATGTCTTTTTTAATTTTTAATTAATGTTGAAGCAAAATTCCGCCAATTTTCCGAGCCGGCATTTGCCATTTGACAAAAAGAACAAAAGATCCACAACTCTAAAACTCAAACACCCTTCAACTCTCTAAACCTGCCCGATTCATCGTACCCCTTTCCTGATCCTGCTCAAAGAAGACTGGGTAATACCCAGGTATGAAGCGACATAGGAAAGCGGAATGCGATTGACTGCATTGGGATATACGTCAAGGAATTTCAGGTAGCGGGTTGTGGCATCTTCAGAAACCAATGGACTGCGCCGCTCTACTTTTTGCATCAGTGCTTTTGAAATGATCTTGTGCACTGTAGCATCAAAACCAACAATGGTCTGCAGAAGTTCCGTCCAGTCTTTTTTTGAAAAAACAATCATCTTGCAGTCGGTAACGGCCTGTACGTAGGCACTGGAACAGATTTCATGATCGAAGCTTTCCAGGTCTACAACGAGATTGTTTTCATCAATAAAATACTTTGTGATTTCGTCACCCGTGTTATTGTAATAGCATACGCGAAGGATGCCTTCATAAATAAATCCGATTCGGCGGGCTACTTTTCCGGCTTCAGAAAAATATGCATCTTTGGAGAGATGGATTTCTTTCGATTTTTCTGCAATAAAATCCATTTGCTGCTGATTGAGGTTTCCAAAGGTCAGGATAAAATCAAATAATTCTTTCATGCGTGCAATTTAGAGAAAGACAAGAGACCGGCTTTTGCCATTTGGTAAAAAAGATAGTAAGCAGGATTAAAATTTATGATACACCTTTTGAATGGCATCCCATAACGAGCGGAAGGCACATTCTATGACTACCTGAGCAATAACCTCTGTAAGAAACCTGAGGATTCCGGCAGCCATATGAATCAGCAACTCAACAATAATTTCCATAGCTAAACATCCTTGATGAAATCTTCATATTCATAGTAGAACCTTTCAAAGCCATCCATCTTGTCCACAAAGAATTCGAAGATCTGTTGCCATGTATTTTTATTGAAAATGGAAACACCATGAAGCTCGATCCAGATTTTGCTGATGACCTTTCCGTTTTCCATCGTAAAATATTCTTCTTTGTGGAAATCACCGATGAAATCTTTTAAAATATCTTCCAAGGACCAGATTTTTTCATAGTAAGCATTACGGAAAACCTCATCTTTCATTTCGATATCCAGCGAAACTTCGGCCTTTTTATTGTCTGCGTAAAACTTAAACGACATATCCTTGATCTTGGTGTCATACAAGATCCATTTCCTTGGGAAAGACTTTCCGAAAGCCGTCCAAAACTCCTTTTTTAACTGCTGTGCTTCCTGTTTGCTGAACATAAAACAAACTTAGTGATTTGAGGGGAGAAAAACAAAGGAGCAAATGAGACCGCTTATATTATGAGGAAAAGATCAGCGATGGTAAAGAATAGTGCTTTCTTCCTTTCTCCTGACCGCCTTAATCATTTGGACTTCCAAATTTGTAAGATTCTCCCGTTGCTCCATCAAAACAAATTTCTTATTTTTGCTGTAATGCTGTCTAAAAAATCCCAATATGCTTTTAAGGCACTTTCATACCTTGTTGAAAAGAGGAATGAAGGCCCTATCCTGATCTCAGAAATTGCAGAGCACAAAAAAATTCCTCTGAAATTCCTGGAGAATATCCTGCTTGAACTTAAAAAAGCGGATATCCTCGACAGTAAAAAAGGGAAAGGAGGCGGATATTTTTTCAGGGAAAACCCGGAAAATGTGAAGCTGGCAAAAATCATCAGGCTGGTGAACGGACCTATTGCCCTGCTTCCGTGTGTAAGCCTTAATTTTTACGAAAAATGTGATGACTGCAATGAAGATCACTGCGGGTTGCATGACGTGCTGATCGAGGTTCGCGATGCCTCGCTCAATATTCTGGAGAAAAAAACACTGATGGATTTGATCGACTGATTTAAATCCTTTTTTATCAATAATTAGTCTACTTGTTTGGTAGGATAATTATTTTATCAGATATTTGTGTAAGTCTAAACAGATATCAATGATTTCAACAGAAGATGCAGACATATTGAAGGAGCTTCCGCCGGAGGAAGGATTGGAGTTTATCGCTTCAAAGTTTCCTTCCGGAGTGGTTTTCTCTACCTCACTGGGACAGGAAGACCAGGTGATCACGGATATGATCTTTAAAAACCAGCTTCCCATACAAGTCTTTACACTAGATACCGGAAGGCTTTTTTATGAGCATTATGAACTTCTTGCCAATAACAATTCAAAATACAAAACCAGGACGCAGGTCTATTTTCCGGAACCCTCGGATGTAGAGAAGTTTGTGAATGAAAAAGGCATCAACGCATTTTACCATTCCATGGAGCACAGAAAAGAGTGCTGCTACATCCGTAAAGTAAAACCCCTGAACAGGGCTCTGGAAAGCGCCACAGTATGGATTACCGGCCTTCGCGCGGAACAGTCGGAAAACCGCGGCCACATGCCTGTCCTGGAATGGGATGAAGAACGGCAGCTCTATAAATACAATCCGCTCATGCACTGGAGCTATCAGGATGTGCTGGATTATCTTCAAAATCACCGTGTGCAGGAACTTTCCCTTCATAAAAAAGGATTCATCAGCGTCGGCTGCCAGCCGTGTACCCGAGCCATCGCAGAAGGGGAAAATCCCCGGGCCGGCCGGTGGTGGTGGGAAACCTCACAGAAAGAATGCGGATTGCACAGTTAACGGATAAACAACCCTCAAATTATGAACGACCAACTTAATTACCTGGAACAGCTAGAGGCTGAAAGCATTTACATTATGCGGGAAGTCGCAGCACAGTTTGAAAAACCTGCTTTGCTGTTCAGCGGAGGGAAAGATTCCATTACCCTCGTCCATCTTGCTATCAAAGCTTTTGCACCGATGAAAATTCCGTTTCCATTGGTCCATATCGATACCGGGCACAATTTTCCGGAGGCATTGCAGTTCAGAGATCAGCTCGCTGAGCGTATCGGTGCCGAACTTATCGTAAGAAACGTGGAAGATACCATCAGGAATAAAAAACTGACCGAGCCTAAAGGAAAATTTGCTTCCAGGAACTGGCTGCAGACCCATACCTTACTGGATACTATTGAAGAGTTCCAGTTTGATGCGTGCATTGGCGGAGCAAGAAGGGATGAAGAAAAAGCGCGGGCTAAAGAGCGTTTCTTCTCGGTACGGGATGAATTCGGGCAATGGGACCCGAAACTTCAGCGGCCTGAATTATGGGACATCTACAACGGCAGGATCAATAAAGGGGAAAATGTGCGTGTATTCCCCATTTCCAACTGGACGGAACTGGATGTATGGAATTACATCAGGAAAGAACAGATTCCGCTTCCGCCAATTTATTTTGCCCATGACCGCGAAGTGATTGAATACGACGGACAGCTCATTGCCGTCTCAGATTTTATCCGCATTGACGAAACTGATGAAATCATCCGTAAAAAGGTACGGTACAGAACCGTGGGCGATATGACCTGTACGGCAGCCGTGGAAAGTACGGCAGAAACTATCGATGAGGTAGTCAGTGAAATCATTGCTTCCAGGATTTCAGAACGCGGTGAAACCAGAATTGACGACCGCGTGACGGAAGCTGCTATGGAAGACCGGAAAAAAGGCGGGTACTTTTGAGAGAAAGAGATGTATTGAATTTTAGATGAGAGATGAGAGATGGATAGATGAGAGACAAGGCGTATTGAATTTTAGATTATAGATTTTAAATTTTAGATGAGAGATGATAGACGGATAGATGATAGACGGGGAACTTTAAATTTTAGATCATAAATTTTAGATTTTAGATGAGAGATCATAGACGGATAGATGAGAGACAGAGATCATGGATTTTAAATTTTGATTATAAATTTTAAATTTTGAATCTCACTTATCATGGATCTGTTACCTTTCCTAACTCATAACTCATAACTCATAACTCATAACTCATAACCCATTACCTATTACTTATAACAAACAACAACATGGATATACTACGATTTATTACTGCGGGAAGCGTAGACGACGGGAAGAGTACCCTGATCGGAAGGCTCCTGTATGACACCAAAAATATACTGATTGATCAGCTTGAAGCGCTGGAAAAGCAATCGAAAAACAAAAATGCGAACGGGATAGACCTGGCCATTTTAACCGACGGATTACGGGCAGAAAGGGAACAGGGAATTACCATTGATGTCGCCTACCGCTACTTTTCAACCCCGAAAAGGAAATTTATCATTGCCGATGCTCCCGGGCATATTCAGTACACGAGAAATATGATTACCGGAGCATCCAACTCCCAGCTGATCGTCATCCTGATTGATGCAAGACAGGGAGTCATCGAGCAGACCAGGAGGCATTCGATTATTGCATCGTTGCTGAAAATGCAGCATGTGGTGGTAGCAGTGAATAAAATGGATCTCGTCAGCTATTCTGAAGAAGTGTTCAATGATATTAAAGCCCAGTATGAACTGGTTGCGGAGAAGCTCGGATTGCCTGAAGTGGTGTATTTCCCCATCTCGGCATTTGAGGGGGACAATATTGTTGAACATTCCGAAAATATGAACTGGTATAAAGGAACAACGCTCCTGGGTTATCTTGAACATGTCCCTATCCATCAGCAGGCAGATTCCGGAAAAGCCAGATTCCAGGTACAGTATGTCATCCGTCCTCAGACGGAGGAACTGCATGATTACAGGGGATATGCCGGACAGGTCATTTCAGGGGTTTATCGTAAAGGAGACCCGATTACCGTGCTTCCACAGAATATAACAACCCGGATTTCAAAAATCGAGACCGGCGGAAAAGAAACGGATTCAGTATTGGCCAACCAGCCGGCTGTCATTCATGTTGAGGATGATATTGATATCAGCCGCGGGGATTTCCTTGTGCATTCAGATGACCTGCCGGAAGTCAGCCAGGAGGTGGAAGCCATCGTGTGCTGGCTGGATAAAAAGGAACTGACGGAAGGTAACAAATATTACCTCCAGCATAAAAGCAAAGTGATAAAAGCTGTAGTTAAGGAAATTGACTATCAGATTGATGTCAATACCCTGGAACAGACTCCGGCAGAAGCGGGTATCCGCCTGAACGAAGTGGTAAAGCTGCGCCTGAAAACTGCTTCTCCGTTGGTTTTTGACCGTTTCGGGGATAGTAAAGCTACGGGAAACGCCATTCTTATTGATGAAACCAGCCATGCTACTGTGGGTGCCGTAATGATTGTATAAGATGGTGGTCTCAAGAAAAATACAGATCAGGCTGAACATACTTTTTGTTACCCTCGCCATTTTATCCCTCACGGTTTTTATCCTGTATGAAACAGGATATCTGGATCAGCTGGGTACTCTGCTCGCTAAGGACCACTATATTTTCTATTGGATGATGCTGGTAGGTTTCCTCGCTGAGATTGTCGCAGGATCTATGGGAATGGGGTATGGGGTCATCTGTACTACAACGTTGCTGTTCCTTAATATCCCGCCGCATGTTGTGAGTGCAAGCATCCACTCTGCGGAGAGTTTTACAACGGCGGCAGGAAGCATCAGTCATGTCAGGCTTAAAAACGTCAGCAAAAGTCTGGTGAAAAAACTGGCGATCCCTGCGGTGATCGGTGCTGTTATCGGTGCGGTGTGCCTCACTTATCTGGGTGAGTATTATGCCAGGCTTACTAAAACGATCATTGCCTTTTACACACTCTACCTTGGCTTTCAGATCCTTTCCAATGCTTTCAAAGAAAAGCAGAGCAAAAAACTGAAACGGAAAACCAACCTTACCCGGCTGGGCGTGATCGGAGGTTTTATCGACTCTTTTGCCGGTGGCGGATGGGGACCTCTGGTTACCGGAACCCTGATTAAGAATGCTTTTACCCCAAGGTTCGCCGTAGGAAGTTCTACAGTGGCCAAATTCATTCTTACCCTTACGGCTGCCATAACCTTTTTCATTACGTTGGGTGTCCAGCACTGGAACATCATCCTCGGTCTGCTGATCGGCGGAATTATTACCGCACCGTTTTCTGCGATGCTGACAGCTAAATTGCCGGTGAAGAAAATGTTTATCATTATCGGGACTCTGGTTATTGTCATGAGTTCAATAACCATCTATAAATCAGTCTTCAGTTAAGTACTATTTTGATTGCATAAAAATACCGGGTTAAGATCATTTTCTGCCTGAAAATATTCTACTTTTACAGCACAAAAATTTAACAATGAATTTACATATCGTGGCGCTTTTTAAATTTAATGAAAGTGATCTTATGGAAGCGGTGGAACTGTTCCAGAACCTGGTAAAAGAAACGAGAAAAGAAGAAGGCTGCCTCCAGTACGACCTTATCGAGGATAAGGATAATAAAGGGACTTTTTTCCTGATCGAACTTTGGGAAACCGTAGAGCACCATAACCGGCATAACGGTCAGGATCACCTGCTGAATTTCAGACGCGATGCCTCAAGAATCCTGGAAAGCTCCATACAGGTCTACAAAGGTTTCAGAATCTATTAATCCACAGATATTTTGTGTCTGAAATCTGAAGTCTGAAATCTGAAATCTAGCATCTGATATCTACCATCTTAAAAAGGCTGCCTATCCTACGATAAACAGCCTTTATAGAAAAATAGAAAGTATTATAATTTAAATGAACTGCGGATGTGGCTTATTTTACAATCAGCTTTTTGGTTTCTGTTTGTCCTCCGTAAGATATTTTGAGGAGGTAATTTCCGGAAGGAAGATGGGATAAATTCAGGTCCTGCTTATAGAAGCCGGATTGATTGGTCAGTTCCGAAGCATACACTTTTTTCCCGGTCAGGTCATACACTTCAACGCTTCCTTTATTCCCGGTTTTTTCCTTGATATCAAACAGGACGGTTACTTTCCTATCGGCTGTTACAGGATTAGGATACACACCGAAAGATGCTTTCTTACCTATTTCCGTAATGCCTAATGTGGAAGTAATATTTTTATATTTGAAATACATATTCCCTGTACTTGTTCCTCCGTTGGAAATAAAATACATCCTGTAGTAATCCGATCCCTGCTTTACATAATACACCACATCCGAATATACCCCGCTGGTCGGTTTCCAGGAGTGTCCAATGGTTGTAATAACAGAGGAAAATGCTGTTGATGCAGGAAGGGTAGAAGCCGCTGTTTCCTGGGTTTCCGGCTGTACTCTGGCTACGGAAACATTAGGTCCCTGAATAACGCCTGCCATCCTGTACATCATGGTGTTGGCGTAGAACGTCCAGTAACGGGTAAACATCAGATCCCAATTGGCTTTCGGCGGTTCCATATTGCTTACCTTATCATTGGTGGCAAATGAGAAGTAGTTGAAATACGCATCATCGGTACCGTTCGCAATGGTCTTGGTCTGTGTAGTATCCCAGGCAGAAGTAGCCGTGTTCCATTTGGCATATTTAAAGGTATAGCCTCCGAAATAATCATCAATCATGAATTTATAATAATCCCCGGTAGCATATTTCAGGATAAAGATCACTTTTCCTTCTATGTGGTGGTTCATTGAATTGTATTCTCCCCACCCGTAGGTTGCTGTTCCCTGTTCAAAAGCCCCTTTCTGAAGGGCAGTACTGTTATCCGGATTATAGAGTGGTGAACCGTAAGTAGCTACGGAGTTTGAGGTAATGGAATTCCAGTCGGCCGGATTAGTGGACGCCTGATACACTTCAATATTTTGGGCATCATTGATCCTCGTTCCAAAGCTCATGTTGGAATTTCTGTAAAAAGCAATATCCCACGTGTTGGCAGGTTGAGAAACGGTAGCATTGGCACTCAGGTCAAAGAATACACGGTTCTGATAACTTGGTCCCATGGTCATATTTACAGTTGTGTAACCGTTGGCATCTGCCTGAGCCATTGTGGTCTGCTGTATGCCCAGAGCCAGCATGGCGGTCAGAAGTAATTTTGTTTTCATAATCTGTTTGTTAATTTACTATTTAGAATTATTCTACAAAACTAAATAATTATTTTTAATAGTTCTAAATAAAAATATGATTTTTGTCGTGTTTTTAAATTTTATACCTGGTAGTGATGTTCAAAATTCTTCACTTTGAATCAGGGACAAAGGTCCGGAATTAAGTATTCGATTCATGTAAAGAAAAACAGCCCGCGAAAATCACGGCCGTCTCACGTAGGTGATCTGATCAATTATTTCTTGATAAACTTCGATGGTACCGCCTGGCCTTCTGCCGTTTCAATAAGGATATAGTACATTCCAGTCTGGAGTGCGCTGATATCATAATTTTTATTGGAAAGCTTTCCTTCACTCACTTTCTGACCTGACGCTGAATACACCTTAATATTCCTCGGATCTTTGCTGCTTACAAAATGTAATGCTGTGTGGTCTGCATTAACGGCAAACTTAACATCATTATAAGCCTTGTTTTCATCCGCAACGGAAAGGTTTGCTGCTGTAGTGTATACCACATCATCAATTTCCAAAACAGTATGAGGAGCCAATGGGCCAACAAATTTAAAAACTATATACTGGGATGAGGATGCCGTTACAGGAACTGATAGGGTCTGAAAAACATCACTTGAAAGAAAAGCGGCATTGCCAAGTGCAACAAATGTACTCATATCAGTAGGACTAGAGGCAAGACCAACCTGAACGGATCCGGGTGCAGATCCTGTATTTCTTCTGGCTTTGAATGTGATAGTCTTATCACCTGTCGGTGCAACGATCATTGGCGAAATCAAGTATTGCGGGGTATTCTGATTCGCACCTGAGTAGGATTGTATGAAACGATCTGTAGTACCATTGGCAACCACATTCATCATTGGAGCGGGATTTCCGGCTGCGGCTGGAAAAATAGTTGTCCATTGATTTTGTGGAAAAACTCCCTGGCCCTGGCCTAAAGTGAAGTTATTGAAATTCTCGTTGATAGAAGCTACCTGTGCATGCGCTGTAAAAGCCGTAAACATCATAGTTCCAATAAGTAGTCTTAGTTTCATAATATTATTTTTAATTAGAATTATTACACAAAATTACATATTTATTTTTAACTGTTCTAAATAAAGCATTATATTTGTCGGAAATTTTTTGAATCTATGAAGAAGAAAGTGCTTTCCATTCTATCCGTATCCGTTGTTCTATGGATGAATGCACAGGAAAAAGATTCTCTCGGCCAGAAGAAAATAGAAGAGGTGGTCATCACCGGACAATACATGCAGCAGTCCATCAACAAATCGATTTATAAAGTTGAGGTGATTGATGCACAGCAGATTAAAAACATGGCTGTTACCAATGTGGCTGAAGTCCTGAACCAGTCGCTGAACATCCAGATTACGCCGGACACCAATTCAGGAAATTCTACGGCGAATATTTTAGGTCTGGGAGGACAGTATGTTAAAATCCTGATCGATAATATTCCCGTAGTAGGTGATACCGGACTGGGAAGCAATATTGACCTGACAAAGCTTAGCCTTACCAATATAGAACGGATTGAAATCGTGAAAGGCAGCATGGGGGTAGAATACGGTAACGGAGCTCTCGCCGGTGTTATCAATATCATCACTAAGAAAAGCAGCTCCAAAAAGCTGAGCATCCGGGCAGGCCTTCAGGAAGAAACGGTACGTGACAGCTACAATCTCAGGAAAAAAGGCCAGGGCAGACACATCCAGAACCTGAATATCGGATATAACTTCAATGACCACTGGTTTACGAATATCAGTTTCAACCATAACCAGTTTATGGGCTACGAAGGAGAGAAAAAAGGATACAAATATTTTGAGCAGGACAACCGGCGGGGGTACGACTGGAATCCAAAAGACCAGTACGAAGCGAACGCACTGATCCGGTATTCCAAAAATAAAACTTCATTGTATTATAAAGCCTCTTATCTGAATGAGACGTTCAATTACTACAATCCGAAAGTAGACAGGATTCCGTTGAATGACGGTGCCGGAGGTGTTGTCTATAAAAGCCTGGACCGTAATTACAATACGGAGCGCTGGATCCATCAGTTCAATATCCAGACCCATCTGGGGCAGATAAGGTATATGGGAGATTTTTCCTATCAGAATCAGAACAGGAAATTCTACGACTATAATTACGATATCCCCAACAGGAAAAAAGATCCTAACTATAATGAACAGTCGTATTATAAAACGGATGTGATCTATTCCAGGGGGATGTTCAGTAATTTCCTGGATAATAAAACATTCGATTTTCAATTAGGATATGAACTTGACCATACCGACGGCTATGCCGCGCTGATTGCCGGAGAATTTAACGGGAACAACATCAGCAGGAAAATTTTCACCTACGGAACGTTCCTTTCCGCAGAATGGAATATCTCCGATAAATTTTCACTGAGGCCGGGAACAAGGTTTTCTGTGAGCAACAGGTTCAACAATCAGTTCAACTATTCACTTTCTGCAAGGTATAAGACATCTGAAAACTCCAATTTAAGAGGAGTGTTTGGTACGGCTAACCGTTATCCGACTTACGATGAGCTGTTTACCTACTTTGTTAATGTCAACCACGATATTCAGGGAAATCCGGACCTGAAGCCTGAAACAGGCTACTCAGCAGGGTTATTCTGGGACCAGGGCTTCGGCTTGGGAAATGGGTGGAAATTCAATTATAACCTGGAAGCGTTGTATGTAGACCTCAATGACAAGATTGAAAACGTTATGATTGTCCGTCCCTCCACCTACAAATACATGAACCTGGATAAGTACAGAAGCCTTCTGTTTGGTGCAAATGCGAATATTGTCAAAGACCAGTTCTCACTGGGAGTACGTACCTCACTGAATGGGATATCAGTTTCCAAGCAGGAAATGGATGTAAGGACCCCGGAAGACTTCCAGTATAATTTCCAGGCGGGAGCTAATGCAGGGTACAAAATAGCCGGTTCCAATACCGCATTCAACCTGTATTACAAATATACAGGGCCGGCAAGGCTGTATGTGATAGAAAACGAAAGTTTCCGGCTGGCAAAGACAGACGGGTTCCATATGATGGACTTTATTGTTAGTCAGCCGTTCTGGAAAGACCGTCTCGAACTTTCAGTCGGGATCAAAAATATATTCGATGTAACGACCATCAACAGTACCAACAGTACGGCAACCGGGCATAATGCAGCTACGGACCGCGTTAATCTGTATTACGGAAGGAGCTATTTTGCAAGATTAATGTATCAATTCTAATAAAACTACAGCATGAAATATTTAAAATTATTATCTATCGGTTTAATCATTGCAGCACAATCCTGTCTTTCAGCAGATGAAGATCCTGTAGCTGTGCCGCCTATGACGGGAGCCACGGCCAAGCCTGCGGTTGGGGGAGCCAATCAGCCTAACCAGGTGTGGATCGATTTAAGTGATATTGATCCGGTAACGAAAGAACCGAGGCAAAAAACCAACCTGAGGACGGACTGGGAATTAGGATTTTATAACGGTGATGAATTCCGCGTGATCATCAACGGATCCATTGGAATGGCGGTGGCTAAAATTCCCGGCGCTACGAATATCAATACCGTAAAAACGGCAGATGTTTCTTCTCTGATGGGTGTGGTACAGATCGGTACCTTTACCGCAAGTAATCTTCAATATATCGACAACCCCAACGGGAATTTTCTCACCCAGACTACCGGAATCGCAGAAATAAAAGCCAATGATGCTGATAATGCGGTTTACCTGGTGAACATGGGCAAAGCACTTTCTACCGCTACGGTGGCTCCTGGTTCCGTTTCATTGACCGGAGATTCCAGAGGATGGAAAAAAATCCAGCTCCTGAGATCTGCCAACGGATATAAGCTGAGGTACGCAGACCTGAATGATAATCAATACAAAGAACAGATTATTACCAAGAATCCGGATTATAACTTTAATTTCTTCAGCCTTCAGAATGGCCAGCAGATCCAGATCCAGCCACAGAAGCACAACTGGGACATGGCATTCACGACCTTTACCAACGAAGTCTTTATGGGGCCCGGGCAAAGTGCCGGAAGCTATTTCTATGCAGACTTTATCATCACCAATACCGTAAGCGGTGTAGGCGTATACCAGGTAGATGTCCCGGCCGGAAAAACACTGGATCAGATCTACGGAGAATTTAAGCTGAATGATGTCAGCCAGTCCAAATTCATCTTTAACGACCAGAGGGCACTGGGGGACAAATGGAGAACGACAACAGGAGCAAATGGCCCTCAGACCTACAGTGACCGGTTTTTCGTCCTGAAAGATGCAGAAGGGTTTTACTACAAAATACGGTTCAATGCCATGACCCAGAATGGGGTGCGCGGCTATCCTAATTTTGAATTCGCTCCTTTATAAATCAATCAAATAATACGTATATCATGAAAAAATTCATTCTTGCCGCTTCTGTGCTGGTTGCTGTATATTCATGCAAAAAAGAACAAGGTACTGCACAGGAAAATACAACTGAATCTGTTTCGGAAAGCCCGAAATCCACCAATAAAATCGTTACCCTGAACGGAGGTATTACGGAAATTGTAAGTGCATTGGGTCACGAAAAAGAGATCGTGGGAACCGATGTAACCAGTACGTATCCGGAATCCCTGAAAGCCACAGCTAAGGATCTGGGGCATGTAAGATCCATGACGATTGAACCGATTATGGCTGTAAACCCAACCCTTATTTTGGCATCTGATAAAGATATCAACCCTGAATTGATGGGTAAAATCAAGTCTTCTGGAATCAAAACGGAAATTTTCAAACAGGAATTTACCGTTGACGGGACTAAAAAATTAATTGCTGATGTTGCCAAAGCATTGGGCAATACAGACTATCAGAAGCTGAATGACAAAATTGATGCTGACCTGAAGCAGATCCAGCCCCTCTCTAAAAAACCGAAGGTACTCTTCATCTATGCAAGAGGCAATATGCTGATGGTTTCCGGAAAGAATACACCAATGGCCTCATTAATACAGTTAGCTGGCGGTGAAAATGCAGTCAATGACTTTGAAGATTTCAAGCCACTGACTCCCGAAGCCGTTGTTAAAGCCAATCCTGATATATTGTTTTTCTTCACTACGGGACTGCAGGGAGCAGGAGGCAATGAAGGAGTCCTAAAAATGCCGGGTGTGGCACAGACCAATGCCGGAAAAAATAAGAAGATTATTGCCATGGACGGAGGACTGGTTTCTGCATTCGGTCCAAGGTTAGGAGAAGCCGCAGTAGCATTAAACAAGCTTTTAGTTGAAAACACAAAATAAACTGTACCTGTATCTCACTTTAAGTGCCGTACTGCTGATCCTGATCGCAGTAGCGGCACTTAATACCGGGGTGTATGATTTCGGAGGGAATTCTGCGTTCAGCACATTGTGGCAGTATATCAAGGGCGATCCTGCATTGTCTCTGAGCCATAAATATGTGATCTGGGATGTAAGAGCGGCCAGGATTGTCATGGCCATCCTTATCGGAAGCATGCTCGCCGTTTCAGGAACAGGCCTGCAGGGAATGTTCAAAAATCCTCTGGCTACCGGCGACCTGATCGGGCTCACTTCAGGAGCAACATTACTGGCTGCTATTGCCATTGTTTTAGGAGGGTATTTTAAACACTACCTTCCTGAAACAGTACAATTTTCACTGGTCGGTATTTCTGCTTTTGTAGGGGCCTTTTTATCCATGATGCTGGTGTACAGGATTTCTACCAGCGGAGGAAAAACCAATGTAGTCATGATGTTGCTTACCGGGGTTGCCATTACGGCCATCGGCTTTTCCGTGACCGGTTTCCTGATTTATATTTCCAAAGATGAGCAGCTGAGGGACCTTACCTTCTGGAACCTGGGCAGCCTTGCCGCAGCCACCTGGATCAAGAATGGCATTCTGGCGGTGGTCCTGTGCATTTCCTACCTCATTATCCTCCCGCAGGGAAAAGCCCTGAATGCGATGATGCTGGGTGAAAAAGATGCGCAGCACCTGGGAGTCCAGGTAGAAAAACTTAAAAAACAGATTATTGTAGTTACAGCACTGATGATCGGGACCTGCGTCGCATTTTCCGGAACCATAGGGTTTGTGGGACTGATTGTTCCCTACATCCTCAGATTGCTTTTTAAGTCGGATTATGTATTTATACTGCCGTTATCCGCTGTCTGCGGAAGCATTTTGCTCCTGACGGCAGATACGTTCAGCAGGAGCATTGTAGCTCCTTCAGAACTTCCGATCGGTATTCTCACAGCATTAATGGGAGGGCCTATCTTTATTGCCATACTGATTAAATCCAAAAAATCATTGTCATGATCACAGCCCATCAGATCAACTACAGGCATAAGGATTTTCATATCCTGAAAAACATAGATCTTTCTCTGGAATACGGTGAATTTC
This sequence comes from uncultured Chryseobacterium sp., assembly GCA_913775525.1. GTDB lineage: Bacteria > Bacteroidota > Bacteroidia > Flavobacteriales > Weeksellaceae > Chryseobacterium. Next base: position 6,405 of record CAJYLH010000040.1, on the reverse strand, counting down.
TAGCCATTGTCGGACCCAACGGAGCAGGAAAGTCAAGTTTGCTCAGTATCCTGGCCAACGAGGTGAAATCTGACAACAGGGACATCCTGTTTAAAAATAAGCCGGTTCACGACTGGAAGATTTCGGAACTGTCCATGCATAAAGCTAAATTTTCCCAGCATAACAGCAATGATATTCCGCTGGAAGTAAAAGATGTAGTCATGATGGGAAGGTATCCTTATTTTGATGCACAGCCGCGTGAAGAAGATTATACTGCTTCAGACAGGATGATGCAGGAAACGGATGTGATCCACCTGAAAGACCGGGAATACAACACCCTTTCCGGAGGTGAAAAGCAGCGGGTGCACCTGTCCAGGGTGATGGCCCAGCTTCAGAATCCTATTGCACACAAGCTGATTTTTCTGGATGAACCGCTGAATAACCTGGATGTAAAACATCAGTACAAGGCGTTGGAAATCATAAAAAACTTTACCCGTAAAGGCAACAGTGCAGTAGTCGTATTGCATGACCTCAATCTTGCTGCACAGTATGCAGATAAAGTACTGCTGATGAAATCCGGTAAGACGGCTGCGTATGGGACACCGGGTGAAGTATTTACTGCAGAGCACATCACGGATGCCTACAATTTTCCATGCACCATATGTCCGCATCCTATACACCATAACCCTATGATTATTTTCGGCTGAGATGGAACAGGTAGAACTAAAAAAACTGGCGCAGAACCTGGCCAGGCCTGAAGGGGAAACCGGCATTGAAATCGGTGAAATGATGCACCGGACAAACATAGGCATGACGATGGAGAGCATCTGTGCCCTTCTGATTGAGGATCATGAGCACATCCTGGAAATCGGTCATGGAAATGCGGCACACGTAGAGCATATCCTGGACAAAGCGCAGGATGTACGATATACCGGGATTGACATATCGGCAACTATGCATGATGAAGCCAAAAGCAAGAATGCAAAGTTTGGCGATCAGGCGCAGTTTATCCTCTATGATGGAAACCGTTTGCCGTTTGAAGACAAAACTTTTGATAAAATATGTACAGTCAACACCGTTTATTTCTGGAAACAGCCTGCAACATTCCTTAAGGAGATTTACCGGGTCCTGAAAAAACACGGAACTTTTGTCCTCACTTATGGGCAAAGACATTCCATGGAGCAGCTTCCGTTCACAGAATATGGTTTCACCTTATACAGCAACGATGAGATGGAAGAACTGATTTCCGGCAGTCCGTTCAAGAGGATGAAAATTTCTGAAAAAGAAGAGCAGGTATCCAGTAAAACCAACCAAAAGACCATAACGAGAACATACACAGTTTTAACCATAAAAAAATAAATAAATGAGCACATTAGTGAACGATCTGAAAGAAAAATGGGAAGCGCTGAAAGCGGAAAATCCACATATGAGAATAAGAAATGCAGCAGCACAGCTGGGGGTCAGCGAAGCGGAACTGCTGGCTACCAATATCGGTGAAGGGGTGACGGTCCTGAAGCCGGAATTTCAGTCTATTTTGACAGATGCGGAACAGCTTGGAAAAGTAATGGCGCTCACCCGTAATGACGAATGTGTGCATGAGAGAAAAGGAATCTATCAGAATCCTGACTTCAGCAGTCCGCACGCTCAGCTGTTCGTAGGGGAAGATATCGACCTGAGGATCTTCCTTAACCACTGGAAACTGGCATTTGCCGTGGTGGAAGGAGACAAGAAAAGCCTGCAGTTCTTCGGGAAGGACGGACTGGCCCTTCATAAAATATACCTTACCAAAGACAGCTCTGAAGAGGCATTCGATACCCTTGTAGCACAATATAAGGCGGATGACCAGACCCTCAATTTTGAGTTTGAAAAAGTAGCGGCAAAAGCTCCTGAGAAATCAGATGAAGAGATAGACGTGGAAGGATTCCAAAAAGCATGGAAAGACCTGAAAGATACCCACGATTTCTTCATGATGACCAGAAAATACGGCGTAAGCAGGACGCAGGCATTAAGGCTGGCTCCGGAAGGATTTGCCAGGAAAATAGAAAACGCAAGAGTAGTTAATGTTCTGGAAGATGCCTCTGAAAAGAATCTTCCGATCATGATCTTCGTCGGCAACAGAGGGATCATCCAGATCCACACCGGGCTGGTGAAGAAAACGCTGTGGCACCAGCAGTGGTTCAACGTAATGGATCCGGATTTTAACCTGCATCTGGACGTCACCAAAATTGCCGAAGCCTGGATCGTCAAAAAACCAACGGAGGACGGCGAGGTGACGGCTATTGAAGTGTTCAATAAACAGGGAGATTTTATCGTTCAGTTTTTCGGAAAAAGAAAGCCGGGAATCCCTGAATTACAGGAATGGAAAGACCTCGTAGCAGATCTTGAAAGATAGTAGTTAGATGATTTGAATGAAGCCGTCTTGTATTGTGCAAGGCGGCTTTTTTAACATACTGCTTAAGGAAAGTACATGAAAATAGATGCTATTCAAAGATAGTTCTGTAACTTGTGTTTAATAAAATAAGAATGAAAAATATACTAACCATCATATTGCTTTCTGGGTTCTGCCTGGTAGGTGCCCAGGACTTTAAAGCGTATCAGTTTTATAACCAGAAAGGACAGAAAGTCAATACGGATAAGCTTGTCAGGGAGCTGGCGGATTATGATGTCGTCTTTTTCGGTGAAAATCACAACAGCTCAATCATCCACTGGCTGCAGCTGAAGGTTACCGAAGCTTTATACCAAAGAAGAAACGGGCAGGTCATCCTGGGTGCTGAAATGTTTGAACGGGATAACCAGCCTCAGCTTGATGAATACCTGGCCGGTAAGATAGAGCCTAAAAACCTGAAAGATTCGGTGCGGCTCTGGAACAATTATGCTACCGATTACCAACCTTTGCTCGATTTTGCCAAAACAAAGAAACTCCCGTTCATAGCAACCAATATTCCAAGGAGGTATGCTTCTAAAACCGCTAAGGAAGGCATGGAATCACTGAATGCCCTTACGGCTGAAGAAAAAACCTATATTGCAGAACTGCCCGTAAAAGTGACGCTCGACACTCCGGGATATACAGAGATGAAAAGCATGATGGGAGAGCATGCGGAAGGTACCAGAGTGATGAACTTTATTTCCGCACAGGCAATCAAGGATGCCACCATGGCAGAATCCGTAGTCAAGAACCTGAAGCCGGGAAAAACATTCATGCATTACAATGGGAATTACCACTCCAAAGAATTCGGGGGTATTTACTGGTACATCAGGCAGAAAAGGCCTGACCTGAAGATGGCGGTAATCTCAGTTTTCGAATCCGACTCTCCGGACCTTAAAATCCCTGAAAAAGACTACGTACCGACCACATTCAATCTCATCATTCCTTCAGATATGACCAAAATATATTAAAAGAAAGATATATAACATACAGATCCGGACTTAATGGTCCGGATTTGTTTTGGATGCACATGTATATTGATAGATTCAGCGGAATTGTTGAGCTTGGTTTGATCAGCATCAAATTTATTTTAAACTTGTATAAAAATTTGGTATTCAGATATTTATTGTTGAATCATGATGTATATGTAGCTTAATGTGTTCATGCAGGAGTAAAATTAAACAGCAAAACGCAGATACTTCAGGAAAAATATTTTACATTCATTAAAGTAAAACAAAAAAAATAACCGTCTTACCCATATGGAGGTTGTCGAAAAAATAACAATGCCACAGAAGGAAAAGGAAAATATCATTTCGCAGACCGTATCCAAATACGGAGGCAAACTGATGTCATACATCCGTCCCAAAGTGAAAAATACCGAAGACGCGGAAGATATTCTGCAGGAAGTCTGGTATCAGTTCAGCAGTCTCACCAACCTCTCGGAAATTGTGAATGTAGGAGGATGGCTCTATCGCGTAACCGCCAATAAAATTACCGATAAGTACCGCAAAAAGAAAACGGAAAACCTGGAAGACTTTGTGTACGAGGATGAAGACGGTGATTTTTCCATTAAAGATATCCTGCTGATGGATGAAAGTGCCGGACCCGAAATAAAGATGTTCCAGGATGAGATCTGGAAGAAACTTTTTGAGGCCCTGGACGAACTTCCGGAGAAACAGAAGCTGGTCTATGTAGAAAATGAACTGAACGATAAAACACTGCAACAGATTGCAGATGAGCAGGGAGAAAATATCAAAACCATCATCAGCAGGAAAAATTACGCTGTAAAGCACCTGAGGAACCGGTTAAGAAAATTATACGAAGATTTAAACAGTTAGAAAAACAACAGATATGAATCATAAACATAAAAAAGGATGGATCTTTTTATTTCTTTGCCCGCCATTGATTTTCCTGGGTGTTACCTGGATCGTCATGGCATTATGGAATGCTCTTCTCCCGGATATCATCGGCGTTAAGGCCATTACGTTCTGGCAGGCCATGGGAATACTGGTCTTAAGCAAGATCCTTTTCGGGGGATTTCATTTCGGAAAAGGAATGAGAGACTTTAAAGACCGAAAGATGAGACAGAAAATGATGAATCTTTCCCCGGAAGAAAGAGAAAAATTCAAAGAGGTCTGGAAGAGCCGGTGCGAAAACGGATTCTTCGGCAGGAACAGAACCAACAGGGAATAAGCGGAATTTCAGAAGTAGTAAAGTAAATATCCGTACCAACCCGTCTAAATAATTAGAAGTAGTAAAATTTAAAATTTTGAACAATGAAAAATTCAGTCGTAAAAGGAGCTCTGGGAGCGTTAGCCGTAGCAGGCGTTGCTTTGATCGTTAAAAAAGCAGCCAAAAGAAAAAGATTTGTAAAAAGTATTTTTGAGGAATACGGGATTAAGGAAAGATCGCCTTTCGGGCTCGCTGATAAGATCCGTGAAATGAATGACGATCAGTATCAGGAACTGAAAGGGAAATTCAGGAAAGAATTTGCATCGAAATGCTGCAGGATGGAAGATCATAAAGATCAGCTTACCGAAGCATAAAAGAAAATACTAAATTGAAATTGTTGGTTCCGGGGCTGGAAAGCGAAGCTTTCTGCCCCGGAACTTTTTTATAATCAAAAGAATACCGTAACTTTATAACTTCAGTCAGGTTCATACCATTTTACATTGAGTACCTTTGATCAAACCAAAAAAATATAAATAATGGAAATCACAGCAGCTTTAGTAAAAGAAAAAGGAGGACATTTCGAATTGGAAAAAATCCGCCTTGATGATCCGAAACCGGATGAAGTGCTTGTAAGGATTGTCGCTACGGGAACATGCCATACGGATATGGCAGTCCGTGACCAGCAGATTGGCGATACGCCATTCCCTTTTGTACTGGGCCATGAAGGCTCGGGCGTGGTAGAAAAAGTAGGGAAGAACGTTGTTCACCTGCAGCCCGGAGACCATGTAGTGCTCACCTTCGGCTTCTGCGGGGAGTGCGACAATTGCAGAAAAGGGAAACCTGCGTACTGCGAAAACTTTATGGCCCTTAATTTCGCAGGATGCAGGCTGGACGGAAGCCACAGCCATCACAGCGACCGCTACGAGGTTTTTGATAATTTCTTCTCCCAGTCATCATTTGCCACCTATTCCATTGCCCATAAAAATAATGTGATAAAAGTTCCTGAGGAAGCTCCGCTGGAAATCCTGGGACCATTGGGCTGCGGCATCCAGACCGGTGCGGGGGCTGTTATCAATTCACTGGCAGTATCTCCGGGACAATCCATTGTCATTTCAGGAGCGGGTGCAGTAGGGCTTTCCGGTGTTCTGGGAGCGAAAGCGTGTTCCGCCGGGACAATTGTTGCTGTGGACATCAACGATGACCGCTTGCAGCTGGCTAAAGAGCTGGGCGCAACCCATACCGTCAACAGCAGAAATGAAAATGTCATAGAATCCCTGAACAGGATTTCACCTAAAGGGTTTGATTACGGATTTGATACTACAGGAAGAAATGATGTCATCAACAACACCATTGCCTGCCTCAAGTCCTTCGGGGAAATGGGGATTGTGGGCGTAGCCGTAAAACCGCTGGAAATTGAAATGAATGCCTTCGTAGCTAGAGGCATCCGCCTGAAGGGCATTGTTGAAGGCGACAGCATTCCTTCCGAGTTTATTCCGGCGATGGTCAGGATGTACCTGAACGGGCAGTTTGCTTTTGATAAACTGATTAAAAAATATGCATTTGAAGACATCAACCAAGCCATTGAAGATTCCGAATCCGGGAAAACCATCAAACCTGTAATCCTGGTAGGAGAATACGAAAACAGACTGTCCTAAATAAGAATCGAATCGAGAAACGAGTCTTGATTTTGGTGAAAGATTATTATTGAACTCATCTCGACTTTATTTTTTGAAATTTTCTCAAAGCAATCACCATGAACGCTAAATAATTAAACCCTGTCCAGCTTGTTATTGAAGTGTCAAACCTGTTAAGTATTGATCTGAAGCTAT
>CAJYLH010000039.1 GCA_913775525.1 uncultured Chryseobacterium sp. | reverse complement strand
TACATGCTTTAGCACACAACCTAAGAAAGAAAGTTGCCTGAGAAGACAACTTTTTTCTCTTTTTAATAACACACTAAAATCTATTCAAATAAAAATCCGCCCCACTTTTTAGTTGTGAGACGGATTCATTTTTTTGTATTTGTCTTACATCGGTGCCTGCTGGTCGTCGCCCGCTGCATTGGAATTGATGTCCTTTTTTCGTTTCGGCTGGTCAATTTTTTCACCCTGCTTAAACCTGTAGGTAAAGGAAAGAGCAAACTGCCTTGGCTGCCACTGCATATAAGAATCCCTGATGAAATCTGAATTCTTAGTAAGGCTTCTCATTGCACGCGTATTGAAGATGTCCTGGATATTGAAACTGATCGTTCCGTTACCGTCAAGCACCGTTTTAGAGGCTCCGAAATTGATGGCATACATATCTTTTCTATCCATGTTCTGAGACTTCTGGCCACCTCGGTAGAATCCCTGGAACTGGAAGTTAAAGGTCTTATCAATTTTAAAGGTAGTGGTAAGCCTTGCTCTGGTAGATAATCCGGAACCTTCAAAAGACATCGGTTCAGACATGATGGACTGGTCAAAGTAAACCCCGGTGGTTTTATATCCGAATACATCTACGTTTCCTAACAGTTTCAGCCATTTGGTGGCATCAAGGCTGAAATTTAGATCCAATCCGTAACGGTCATCTGTGCCCAGGTTGATCGGTTTCGTATTGAAAGCTTCACCGTCTGTGTATACCAACATTTTCACATCATCTGTAGAATGTCTGAAATACAGGGTAGGATTGATGGTGAATTTATTCTTGGAAATGCTGTATCCTACTTCGTACGAGTCTACGTATGACGGATTGAGGTCGATATTTCCTTTGAATATATTCTGGTTATCCGTATAACTTGGATTCGGGATCAGGAAGAATGATCTCGGACGGTCGATCCTCCTGGAGTAATTCAGTAAAAACTGGTTGTCCTTGGCAATTTCGTAGCTTAGGAAAACACTTGGAAACAGGTTATTGTAGTTCTTCGTTTTATCAATATTTTCAGAAGATGCGTTCATATTCTGATATTTAATATCGATGTTGGAGTATTCATTTCTCAATCCTAACTGATACCCGAGTTTCCCTATTTTACTCCTGAACTGTACATAAGCAGCATTGAACATCTCCTTATACTTGGCATTATAGGTAAAGTCGGTCAGGAAGAAATAATCCGATAACGGAGAATACCGCTGCAATACATCATTATCATACAGGTTTTTATTGATGTCTATCCTGTATCCGGCTTCAAGTTTGGAATTTTCTCCGATAGGAAGTTCGTAATCGGCTTTCCCGATCAGTGTGTTGTTCTTGGTAGTCTGGTCAATGGCATTCTGAAGGCCGAATGCTCCGTTATCTGTCTGCAGGACATCGGTATCATTATAAGATCTGTTTCTCTGAAGGCTTAATGATACGGAAAGGTTCTGTCCTTTGTCATCAAACTTATGGTCTAGCCCGAAATCTCCCTGGAATGCCAGATTATTATTTGAACCGTTATTATTTCTTAAGGTAGAAGAAAAAGTTCCGTTCAGGTAACGGTAATCATAAAAAATATTACCGGTATTTTCACTGTCAAATGTCCTTACGGTTCCGGAAGCATTCACGGAAGTTTTATCGGAAAGGTCATAAACCAGTCCTGCGGAAGCATTATAGTTGTTGTTCTTATTTTTAGAAATGGATTCCTGATCCGCCTGGGTCCGGTCTAATGGAGCAGATGCTCTCAGGTAAGTGGCATTGTTACGGTTGGTGTTCTTAGATTCCCGGTATCCGCCGCCGCCGTTCAGGAACCAGGTAAGGCCTCCTTTCCTCCAGCTTAAATTCGTATTAAGATTGGTTTGGGGCAGATATCCTACCGTTCCGGTCACACTTCCGTTGAATCCTGTTTTCTTGCTTTTCTTTAAAATGATATTCAGGATACCTGCTGTTCCGCTGGCCTCAAATTTTGAAGAAGGGTTGGTAATGACTTCAATCCTTTCAATCTGGTCCGCAGGGATACTCTGAAGGGCATTGGCTCCGTCATCAATTCCGAGCAGGGCAGAAGGTTTGCCGTTGATCAGGAACCTTACATTGGAGCTTCCTCTCATGGATACGGTACCATCCGTATCTACAGACACTGAAGGTACATTGGAAAGGACGTCCTGGAGATTTCCTCCCCTGCTCACAATATCCTGCGACGGGTCATACGTCCTTTTATCAAGTTCAACTTTATAAGGCTTTGTGGATGGTGCTGTAATAACAACGCCCTGAATATCCTGTGTCTTAAGATTGGTTGCGCTGGCTTCTGGCTCAATGGAAAAAGCACCGATATTTCCTGCGGCTGTAATCTGTTTGTTGACCATATTTTTCTTATAGTCAATAGCTTCTATGCTGATATCATAATTCCCAGGCGTAATCTCAAGTTTATACTGGCCTTTTTCATCAGTGAGTGTGGCATCACTCAGTAATTTATTTGCCTTGTTGCTGAAGGTAACCGATGCGTAAGGTACAGGCTGGTTGCTTTTGTTGACCACCGTCCCGGAAATACCTACTTTCTCCTGTCCGAACGCCAGCGCCGCTGCCGAAAGTACAAAAGTAAGCCCTAAGGTTTTTTTTGTAAAAATGTTAATGATTTCCGTCTGATTCATAAGGGTATTGTTTGTGTAAAATCGTGAAAAGTTCCTTCTTAATCTTAAGAAATTAATAATATTCTATTTTCTAAAAGATTAAGATAATTTTATTATCCTAAAGAGATATGTCGCTTTAAAACTTAAAATGTTAATTGCTGAATTGTTAAAATAAAGTTAAAATAAACGTTTATTTTATATTTTTAGAATTCAGCCAATCCTGATAAGCCTTGGCATTAATGGCATGCTCTTCAGCATTATCTGTGAATTTGTGGTATCCGAATCTTGAAGGATCCGCACACATGAATATATAGTTATTGTTTTCAGCGTTTAATACTGCATCCACAGAATTTTTATCAACGATGCAGATTGGCCCCGGAGGAATTCCCTTATTGGCATAGGTATTATAAGGAGACGGGGTTGACAGGTATTTGTAAAAAACCCTTTTAATAGGTTGTTTAAAATTCGTTTCTTTATTTACCGCATAAATTACGGTAGGATCAGACTGAAGTTTCATCCCTTTCCTGTACCGGTTAAGATATAAGCCGGCAATTCTTTTCATCTCATCAGGTTTTCCTCCTGATTCCTTATAGACGATGGAAGCTAATGCATAAGTCTGATCCCTGGTGAGCCCGGATTGCTTTTCCTTTGCTGTTCTTTCACTGTTCCAGAATTCATTGTACTGCTTTTCGAATTTGCTGAAAAAATCCTCGGGAGTAACCGTCCAGAAGAAATTATAGGTATCTATGAAAAAATATTTTTTAAGGTCTTCAGCATTGCTGTAGCCTTTTTTTAAAGCAATTTTATTCAGGTCATTCACAAACTGCAGAGAATCCAGTTCCGTTTTTTTAGTTACTTTTCCCAGCATCTGGTATACATCGCCAAAATCCCCGATCCTGAAACTGTTTTCAGCCTGGTTACCTGCTTTGATCATATTCACCAGTTCCGAGTTTCCCATGCCTTTCTGAAAATGGTACCGTCCCGGCTTGAAGTACTTTTCAAGATCTTTCTCCCTGGCCACAGTCTCAAAAGATGCTCTGTTATCCACATATTTTGCAGCGGAATCAAGGATCTTGCTAAAATCTGCTTTACCTGAGATCAATACATATCCGTCTTTTGCAATATTGTTTTTGTAGTATTTCGCATAAAATCTGAAACCGAAAAATCCACCTGCCACAAAAACAATCAGGATAATAACGGGAATAGTTTTTTTCATAAGCGATGATGTCAACGTATATATAATTAAATGAGGTCAATTTTTCCTTTGAAAACCTGTTTGGCAGGGCCTTCAAGCCAGATGTTCCGGAAAGAGCTTCCGTCTTGTTCGGCCTGTACGGCAAGATTTCCTCCCAGGGTTTTCACTGTTACGGAAATTAGATTGTTTTTTTGCATAAAAGTTAAAGCTGCCGCCGTAACTCCCGTTCCGCAACTGTATGTTTCATCCTCAACCCCTCGTTCATAGGTTCTTACAAAAATTCCATCCTGCCCGTTTTTTTCTACAAAGTTGACATTGATGCCTTTCTCCCTGTAATTTTCAGAATTCCGGATGCTTTTTCCTTCGGCAAAAACATCATAACTGATCAGATCTTCCACATACTTCACATAGTGCGGTGAACCGGTATCCAGTACGGAATCCTCTCCATCCATGGAAATCATTTCCACATCGCTCATCTTAAGTTTGATAATGCCGTTATGGATTTCTGCTTCATGGGGCCCGTCTATGGCCATAAACCTGCAGCTGCCTTCAAACATATCAAGGAAGAATGCAAAGGCTACAGAACAACGGGCACCGTTTCCGCAAAAGCTTTTGGAGCCGTCGGAATTATAGTAATCCACTTCAAAATCATATCCTTCTGCGATATTGATTTTGATCAATCCGTCTGCACCGATGCCGAACCTCCGGTCACAAAGTTTCGCTATATCTGAAATTTCAAGACCATCCCATTCTCCCGAACGGTTATCAATCATGACAAAATCATTTCCTGTACCCTGATATTTATAAAATTCCATACCAATTAATGTAATAATGAAGCTGCAAAATTACTGCATTTAAAACAAAAACGAACAGGCTGAGCTGTTCGTTTTCGCTTATTTAGAATAATTATCTCCTGAATCCGCTTCCCTGGTTGGAAGAGTTGTTCTGCGGCGTATCCCTGAAACCGCTTCCTGAGTTGGAATTGCTATTTCCGGGATTCGTATTTCTGAATCCTCCGCTGTTGTCCTGTCTTGGAGCCGTCTGCTGAGGGGTGGTATTTCTGAATCCGCTATTCTGGTTGGTAGAATTACCGGAATTCTGGTTCCTGAATCCTCCGCTGTTGTTTCTGCGGCTGTTATTCCCGTTATTGTAGTTTCTGTTAATATAGTTTCCATTATTGAAACCGCTGCCGTTACCGGTTGATCCTCTGAAACCGTTAGGTCTCTGGGATGAATTACCGTTTCCTCTTCTTTCTACATAAACTCTTCTTCTGTCGTTTCCGTTATTGTAGAAATAATAGGGAATACCATTGTCATAATAATAGTTGATGTCATTCCGGTAATAATATCCGTCATTACCCCAATATCCGCCACCGCCATAATAATTCTGGGGTGCGTAATAATATCCGTCGTTATAGTAGGGATCTCCGTAAGAGTATCCGCTGTCTGGGTACATCGCGCAGGATGTTAAGCTAGCTATAGTGAAAATACTGAATGCTATTCTTAATACACTTTTCATAATGTTACAACATTTTTTTCTTTAAAACTTTTTTTCCAGTTGACGTATCCTGAGACCGCCATAATGGTAAATACCAAATATTGAACCGAAGTGATTCCCAGTCCTTTAAAAATCATCATAGGAATGCAGATCAGGTCTCCGATGATCCAGAATATCCAGTTTTCGATCTTTCTTTTAGCCATCAGCCACATGCCTGCCAGAAAAATCGATGTGGTCAATACGTCCATCCAGTTCGCCCAGTCCAGATGGTACAGGCCTAAGCTGACCCCTTCCATAGAAAATTGATGGTCAATGAAAGGTTTGTAATAATAGATAACGGTAACTAGGATCAGGCTGATAACAAACAGAAAACCTGCGGTAAACCATTCTTTTGCCATGGCCCAGCTTACATCCACATGGACGTTATCCTGTGAGCTTTTTGCCCATAATACCCAGCCGTAGATGCTCATGGCCGTGTAATACACATTGATCATACAGTCTCCTAAAAGCCCGAACTGGAACAGCAGATAAACATAAATCAAGGTAGAAATAATACCGGTGGGATAGACCCAGATATTTTTTTTTATGGAAAAATAGACACTCAGGATTCCGAACAAGGTTCCGGCAATTTCCAGAAGGATCTGTCCTGTGTGGTATCCCTCATAGGGTTTTACGAATAGATCGTATAAATTCATGTGTTCAAAAATAATGAAAAAATAGCACATCTGGAAATGGCTTAAATATCATGGAACACAGTGATTTAATTCTCGGAATCTAAAAATAATATTTAAATTTTGTCAATAAACGTTAAGGTTTCTAAAATTTTTATATTTTCGTAAATCTTTAAAAAATTGAATATGTCTAAAATATGGACCAAAAAACCCATGAGCGCTTTCGAAAACGATATGAAAAGCAGTCAGCTCAAAAGGGTACTCGGTAAATGGAGTCTTACAGCGATCGGGATCGGAGCGATTATCGGAGGAGGAATTTTTGTACTGACAGGTACGGGCGCGTACTACCATGCGGGACCTGCACTGGCGATTTCTTTCATTATCGCCGGTATTGCCTGTATTTTCGCAGCGCTGTGCTATTCTGAGTTTGCCTCTATCCTGCCGGTAGAAGGATCTGCCTATGCCTATGCTTACGGAACCGTAGGGGAAATTTTCGCCTGGATCATCGGGTGGGGACTCATCCTGGAATACGCTATGGGATCTATGACGGTTGCAGTATCCTGGTCCGGATATTTCAATAAGATGCTAAAGATGTTCGGCCTGCATCTGCCGGAATACCTTACTTCAGACCCTGCAAGCTACAGCGGATCCGGATTTTCCATGAACCTTCCGGCATTCGTTATTGTTCTTGTGGTGATCGGGCTTTTGATTAAAGGGACTAAAGAAGCAGCGAAAGCGAACAACCTTATCGTACTGATGAAAGTATCTGCCGTACTGTTTGTTATTATTGCCGGAGTATTCTTCATCAATATAGCCAACTGGGATCCTTTTATACCCGCACAGAGAATGGTGATGGAAGGAGATCAGATGAAGGAAGCTTATGGCGTTCAGGGAATCGTTTCCGGCGCAGCTGCCATATTCTTTGCCTACATCGGTTTTGATGCCGTATCTACGCAGGCGGGGGAAGCCATCAATCCTAAAAAAGATGTTCCTTTTGCCATTATCGTATCACTTCTGGTGTGTACAGCCCTTTACATTCTTGTATCATTAGTATTGACGGGAATGATGAATTACAGTAATTTTGATCCTCACGGTAAATATCCTGATGCCATCAAGGCACCGGTAGCCTATGCATTTGAAATTGCAGGACAGGGATGGGCCGGATACATTATTACCATTGCTGCAACAGTTGGGTTGATTTCCGTATTAATGGTAATGATCATGGGACAATCCAGGATTTTCCTGGGGATGTCGAAAGACGGATTGATCCCTAAAGTATTCAGCGATGTGCATCCGGTAAGAAAAACACCGGCAAAAAGCCTGATGATGCTGGGGATTGTTATTGCTACCGTAGCTGCCTTCACGCCAATCAGTAAGCTGGCGGATATGACAAGTTTCGGAACACTGTTCGCCTTCACGATGGTGTGTGTAGCTGTATGGATCCTCAGAAAGAAAGAACCTCAGTTGCCAAGGAACTTTAAGGTTCCTGCATTGCCGGTGATTGCAACATTGGGAATCTGCATCAATGTGTACCTCATCTGGAACCTGAGCCATGAAGCGAAACTTTTATCCATGGCATGGCTGTTCCTGGGAGTGATCATTTATTTCACCTACAGCTTAAGAAACAGTAAGCTTCATAAAACAGGATACGGGGAAACGTTCAAAGCAGAGCAGGAACCGCTTCAGAAAACAGATTTAGATTTATAAAATATACTTTGAAATCCACGGCAAATGCTGTGGATTTTTTATTTTTGGACTCTATGAAAAATATCTTCACCATTATAGGTTCATTCTTAGCAATGACTGTATCTTCACAACAGGTAAAAAGTTTCAAAACCATTTTGAATGATCAAATAAGCATCCGTGCTTTAGAAATTGATGATCATAAAGTCTGGTACAGCGGAACCGATGCCAAGTTTGGTTTTGTAGACTTAAAGGACCCCAAGAACCGGAAGCAGATCAGGCTTTCCGACAAGAAATTACAGTTCCGTACATTAGGACAGGACAAGAATGCGTTTTATGCCATCAATATCGAAAGCCCTGCTGAGTTTTTTAAGATCGGTAAAAAAGATTGGAAATATGAAGTTGTTTTCAGGGATACGGCCAAAACGGCATTTTACGATGCATTGCATTTTGTGAATCATCGGCTTGCTTATGCATTGAGTGATTCAGATAAGGACAACCGTTTAAAACTGGCGGTTTTAAAAGATGGGAAATGGCAGATCTTGAAGAATAATCTGGAGTTAAATGAAGGTGAAGCAGCTTTTGCGGCCAGCAATACCAATATAGCATCTACAAAAAAATATCTGTGGATTGCCACGGGAGGCAAATCTTCCAGGATCATCAGAATAAATCTGAAAAACGGCCAGCATGAAGTATTTGAGACACCTTTCATTCAGGGGACATCTTCCCAGGGTATGTATTCCATAGATTTTGCTGGTGATCACTTCGGAATTGCTGTCGGCGGAGATTATACCCTTCAGGAGGCTAACATCAATAACATCGCCACAACCCATGACGGAGGAAGAAGCTGGCAGATTCAGGCATCCGGTAAAAATGCAGGATATATGACTTGTGTGAGGATCAGGCCTGGCTCCGGAGGAAAAGAGATGATTGCAGTCGGTGACCGGCATATCAGCTATTCTTCAGATTACGGAAAGAGCTGGACGAAGATTTCTGATGAAAAGAATTTGTATGTCTGTGAGTGGACCGGTAAAAATACGGTAGCACTTGCCGGAAAAGACAGGATAGCAGTGTTAGAGCTGACGTTTTAAAAACAGATTCAGCATGTATTCTTCATGAGTATGATCGGTTTTTCGCCCGGAATATTTAAATTTAAATAAAAATACACATGAAAAATAAAGCATTTTTTATTTTAATGATCTTTCCGGTATTCGTATACAGCCAGAAAATCAGGGTTTTTATTCTGGCCGGGCAATCCAATATGAATGGATTTGGTTATAATAAAGATCTTCCGGAAGATCTGAAGGCCTTTCAGGATGTGTACATCTTTCAGGGCAACTCTGTTCCGGACGGGGATTCTGGCGGCGGAAGAGGAAAGTGGGACCTGCTTAGGCCTGGTAATGGCACGGGTTTCAAGACGGACGGTAAAACCAATATGCTTTCAGACCGTTTCGGGCCGGAATTATCTTTTGCCCAAAAGATGAAAGAACTTTTTCCCGGCGAAAAAATTGCCCTGATTAAATACGCCCGTGAAGGAACATCTATAGACAGCCTGGCTGCGGCAGGCTTCGGATGCTGGGACGCTGATTTTAAAGGGAAAAACGGACTCAATCAGTATGACCATTTTCTGAAGACATTAAAAAATGCCCTGTATGAAACCGATATTGATAAAAATGGAAAGAAAGATGATCTTATTCCTTCCGGGATCGTCTGGATGCAGGGTGAAGGTGATGCCAGTTATACCGAAGAAATCGCTGGCCACTATTACACACACCTTAAAACGCTGATGAATCAAA
Organism: uncultured Chryseobacterium sp.; assembly: GCA_913775525.1. Taxonomy (GTDB): domain Bacteria; phylum Bacteroidota; class Bacteroidia; order Flavobacteriales; family Weeksellaceae; genus Chryseobacterium. The sequence goes on along the minus strand of CAJYLH010000039.1, from coordinate 83,101 downwards.
TGAGGGCCGCTTTATTAACTGATGATCTTCCCGTAGTCATCGGAAAAATTTCAGATTCAGGAAAAAATGAAGCCGGAAAGGTATGGCCGATGGGTGAACTGGTGCAGTATGCACAGGAAAAATTTGCAGCAAAAGACGGGCATGCAGCCATCATCCGTACAACCAAAAAATACAATTACGGAAATGATCCATGGCATTATGACAGTGCCGGATATATTGATCTGGGGAAAAATTTTGCAGAAGAGCTCCACAGGCTTATGATCATTTTTGAACAGCACCCGTAAAGACTTTGCAGGATAACTTAATCTTAAAAGCCTTTTAGAGTTCGGACTCTGAAAGGCTTTTTAATGAGTTCCATAGAATGATTCATAACAGCCAATCATGATATTTTACTTTTTCAATGAAGTCTCCGGCATTTCACTGTTCAAAATTCATCAGTAATGGTTAATTTTGCACAATGGATTCCGAATGCATTCAAACGGGATTTAAATTTTAACTGACAATGAATTCTTTAATAGATAAATATAATATTCCCGGGCCCCGTTACACGTCTTATCCAACGGTTCCGTATTGGGATGAAAGCAGTTTCTCACCTCAGAAATGGGAAGAAACGGTAATCAGGTCATTCCGGGAGAGCAATGCGGAAGAAGGTATATCCATTTATATCCACCTTCCTTTCTGTGAAGCTTTATGTACTTTCTGTGCCTGCCACAAAAGAATCACCAAGCAGCACAGCGTAGAAGTTCCGTATCTGGAAAGCGTTCTGAAAGAGTGGAAACTGTACCTGAACCTTTTCGATGAAAAGCCGAAGCTGAAAGAGCTGCACCTGGGAGGCGGAACACCGACGTTCTTTTCACCTAAAAATCTAAAAACATTGCTGGAAGGCATTTTTGCCGGAGTAGACATAGCAGACCATCCTGAATTTTCCTTTGAAGGACACCCTAATAATACCACCAGAGACCATCTTCAGACCTTGTATGATTTAGGGTTCAGAAGGGTAAGCTTCGGAGTACAGGACTATGACCTTAAAGTGCAGAAGGCCATCAACAGGATCCAGCCTTTTGAAAATGTACAGCAGGTAACCGAATGGGCGCGTGAAATCGGATATACAGGAATCAGCCATGACCTGGTTTTCGGATTGCCGCACCAGCATTGGGACGCAATGGAATATACCATCCGAAAAACTATGGAGCTGAAGCCGGACCGGCTGGCTTTTTATTCTTATGCACATGTTCCGTGGGTAAAAGGTGTCGGGCAGAGAGGCTTTGATGAAAACGATCTTCCAAGCGGAGAAGAAAAACGCAGGCTGTATGAAGACGGTAAAAGATTGCTGCAGGAACTGGGATACATAGAAGTAGGAATGGATCACTTCGCCCTTGAGCATGATGATCTGTACCAGTCGCTTATCCATAAAAACCTCCATCGGAATTTTATGGGCTACACCTCCAGCAAAACCCAGTTAATGGTAGGTTTGGGCATGTCTGCTATTTCAGATTCATGGTATGCTTTTGCCCAGAATGTAAAAACCGTTGAAGAGTACCAGGCTCTCGTAGAGCAGGGAAAAATCCCTGTGGTTAAAGGCCATATCCTGAATGAGGAAGACCTGATTGTAAGAAGGCACATCCTGAACCTCATGTGCCAGCTGGAGACGTCATGGGACCTTCAGAATGCTTTCCCTGAACTGAGCAATGCACTGGATATGCTGAAAGAAATGGAAAAAGATGAACTGGTGGAACTCCATGACCATCAAATAAAAATCACCGAAAAAGGAAGGGCATTCACCAGGAATGTTGCCATGGTTTTTGACCTCAGGATGATGAGGAATAAGCCTGAGACAAGGATTTTCTCCATGACCATTTAGATTGTATGAGCAGGAAGGTCCTTATTCCACTGCTGTATCTGTACGCCCTTGCATTCAGCGTACTGAAAACCGTACGCTTGCCGAATGAGTGGGCAGTTTCCCACTGGATGCTGGATTACCGCTTCGGATTTATCAAGAGAGGGTTGGCAGGAGAAATTTTCGGATTGCTTTTTACGAAGAATGAATTCAGTATAGGGATCCTTTCAGTTGCGATGATCGGGCTTCTGTACCTTCTTATATTCCTTATCGCCATAAAAGAAACATACAGGCAGAACTGCAGCATACACAGTGTTGCATTCTGCCTGATTTTTTTCCTGTCGCAGTACATGGTTTTTTCAGCCCATCTTATCGGATACCTGGATCATATAATTTTCCTGATCGCTATTCTTGTCCTGTACCTGATCAGACTAGAAAAGGTCCTGTTGCCATCCATCCTGGCATCGATAAGCATACTGATTCACGAGATTTCTTTTTTTATTATGTTGCCTGTGAGTATTTTAGCGCTGCTCATGCCCTTTCTGTCGAATGGGAATCTATCCTTAAGCTATTTGCGGAGCAATGGTGCTTTAAAACGGACTGTACTTTTTTTGATCCTGCCTGTATTAACCGTTATGTGTGTCTACGCATTTCAGGAAGCCAATGGACGGAATATGTATCCGCTCATTTATCACTACCTTTCCCATACCGGATTTGTTACCCAGCGGTATGCAGACTCTGTGGCCTCTGCGTACACCAAAAGTTTCAGCTACTATTTTGCCGATGAGAGCAGACATTTTTTTCAAAGGATATTTGTTTCGCGATGCAGCATCTGGTATGGTCTCCCGATTCTATTTATGATGCTGATGCTCTTTAAGATGTTCAGGAAAGTCAATACAATTATTCCGGTCCTTATTGTTGCAGTTTCTGTCTTTCCGTTGCTGCTGCATGCCATTGCCTGGGATACCTTCAGGATCTGGGCATTTCCTTTTATGCTGCTTTTCCTGGGATGGTATGCAGCTGATTCACCAACCAGAACTTTAGCGACCGACAGCGACTGTTTATCTTTTGCTGAAAAAGTTTTTTTTACCGCTTCATTTTTACTGGTCACGCTGATTCCCAACTTCCTGTTTGACGGTGCCAGCGAAAGATTTTCCATTCCTCTAAGGCTGGCCCTGATCCTGCCTGTGCTGGCAGCGGTATTTTATTTAAACAAACAAGCCCCGGCTATCAATGGCAGGGGCGTGCATGAAAGTATTAAAAAATAAAGTTATTTAATGATAATTTTCTGACTGTATGATCTGAGATCTCCGGATTTAACATTGATAAAATAAGTTCCGGCAGGGATTCCGGTGATATTAACACTATAGTCATTTTCCACCTTGGCAGAATCCAGTACTTTTCTTCCTTCAATAGTGGTAATGTCAGCCGTCATATCGGTACCATAAAATCCGTCAATAAAGATCCTCTCGGAAGCCGGAATAGGATATATCCTTACTGGTGTGGCAAAGCCTCCGTTATCCTGAGTGGCAAGAGTTCCTGTGGTAATACGATAAATTTTCCCATTGTTTACAGCGGCTACAAATAGCTCATTCTGATTGTTGATCCCGAATGTCGAAAAATTATTGCCACTGAAAGCCGGTGTCCAGGTGATCGTATTATCAGCATTCAGCATACCGATCTGGGTAGAGCAGTAATCTGCAAAAAAATATTTTCCGCTCAGGGCAGGATAGGCAGGTCCGCGGTATACATATCCTCCGGTAATCGAACACCTGTTTCCCGAATGGTCATATACGGCTACCGGGAACATCATGGTAGATGCAGCCGCACATCCTGATGTGTTGTACGCATTATTTCCTTCATAACATCTCCAGCCGAAGTTAATGCCTGCCTGTGTTACGGGAACCCTGTTGATCTCCTCAATCTGGCCCTGTCCCACATCAGCAATCATTGCATTTCCTGTTACCGGATCAAAAGAGAACTTCCAGGCATTTCTGAGTCCGTACGCCCAGACTTCATCGGCTCCGTCCACACCCACAAAAGGATTGGTCGGCGGTATGGAATACGGCGCGGTAGTGGTATTCACATCAATCCTGAGCATTTTTCCTAACAATGAGTTCTTATTCTGGGCATTGTTGTTAGGGTCTCCGCCGCTGCCGCCGTCACCAGTAACGATCCATAAATAACCATCTGATCCGAAATGGATGCTGCCTCCGTTATGGTTGTCGAATGGTTTGGGGATATTAAGCAGGATTTTCTCTGTTGAAGGATCAGCGACATTAGGATCAGAGCTGCTTACTGTGAATCTGGATACGGTAAGGTTACCGGAAGTATCATTGTAATACACAAAAAAGTATCCGTTCGTAGCGTATTGCGGATGGAATGCCAGTCCTAAAAGTCCGCGCTCACCGCCAAAAGTAACTTTTGAGCTAATATTTAAAAAATTGGCAGCATTAACGGCTCCGCTCGGCTGTACAATTTTAATGATTCCGTTCTGTTGTACTACGAAAAGACGGCTGTCATTCGCATGGGTGATCTCTACAGGACTGGTGAGCCCGGTAGCAAACTCCTGCAGACTGATGGTCTGCGCATTAAAAATAAGAGAACAAAAGATGCTCCCCGCAAAAAGTAGTTTTTTCATAATATTTTGATAGTTAATGGTTTGAAATTATATATGAAAAATCCATACCAAGTGAAATTGAAAAATCGATGAAAATAAAGCTGAATATTTAATAAATATCTAATATGGGTGAAAAGACCGATATATCTGGAAATAAACCATTTCTGCTGTTAAAAATTCATAAACTATCAAGAAAATCATTATATTTGCCGACTTAATTTAACGTAGTTTATAACAAAATGCAAGGAAAAGGACTTATTACAATTGTTGCTATTGTACTGGGGCTAATTTGCTTAAATGAGCTGTTACCCACCTGGTACGCAAGCAAAATTGAAAAGCAGGCAGCTGCTGTCGCAGGAGACAATCCGGAAAAGTATCAGAAAGAGATTGCAAGGCTTTCCAAGGATACACTGAACTTATGGTTTACCCAACTGTATTACACCAAAGCAAAAGACAAGGAAATGAAACTGGGTCTTGACCTTAAGGGAGGGATCAACGTTCTTTTGGAGATCAACCAGAGAGACCTGGTGAATGATTTAACCAATTATTCTACCAATCCTGTTCTTATCGAAGCTTTGAACAAGACAGATGAAGTACAGAAAAATTCCACTAAATCGTATATCGATAACTTTTTTGATGAGTTCGATGCGATTAACAAAGCAAAAGGAACCAACCTGAAACTGGCTGATCCTGAGCTTTTCGGGAATACGAACCTTTCCGAGATCAAGTATAACACCACAGATGAGCAGGTAAAAAGCATCATCAAAAGAAGAATCGACCTTTCTGTAGGAACCGCTTTTGAGGTAATCAGGACAAGGATCGACAAGATGGGTGCCGTGCAGCCTAACGTTCAGAGGGTTCCGGGTACTGCCAGGATTTCTGTGGAAATGCCGGGGATGAAGGACATTGATAAAGTAAAGAAAATGCTCCAGACTTCAGCAAAGCTTCAGTTCTGGGAAGTACAGCAGGTTCCTGAGGTAGCGCCTTATTTCCAGACTCTGGGGACCATGGTAGCTGCCAAAGCAGATTCGATGGGAGTTGCGAAGAATACCAACTTTATGAATCTTCTGCACATCGATAAGCTGAGAACCAATGGTGTAGCTAATGTTAAATTGTCTGATACTGCTGCAGTGAATAAAATCCTGAACAGCAAAGTAGCCCAGTCTTTACGTCCGGCCAATATTAAATATACCCAATTCATGTGGGGATACAAACCTGAAGCTAACGATTCGGAAAGCCTGGTTTTGTATGCCATCAGAAGCAATATCAATCAGAAAGCTCCGGTAGACGGTGCTGTTGAAAGTGCCAACATCAGTTATGACGAGCTGGGAAGGGTAGTGGTAGACATGCAGATGGATTCCAAAGGAGCGAAAGAATGGAAAACCTTAACCGAGAAAAACGTTGGGAAGCCGGTTGCTGTAACCCTGGATAACAGAGTGTATACTGCTCCGAATGTAGTTAATGCCATTCCGAACGGAAGAACCCAGATTTCCGGGAACTTCTCGCAGGAAGAAGCCAAAGAACTGGTAGACGTTCTGGGAGCCGGCAAACTTCCGGCAGGAGCTAAAGTAGTTCAGGCGACTCAGGTAGGTCCGTCATTGGGTCAGGAGTCGATTGATGCGGGGATGCTGTCTTTTGCCATCGCGTTCTTAATCATCATTGCCTATATTATTTTTTATTATGGCGGAGCCGGAGTATATGCGGTGATTGCTATGATGATCAACCTGTTCTATATCTTCGGAATTATGGATTCCGTAGATGCCACTCTTACTCTTCCTGGTATTGCAGGTATTGTACTGACGATGGCCATGGCAGTGGATACGAACGTAATTATTTATGAAAGAACCAAAGAAGAGCTTTTCGCCGGAAAAAGCATTCTTGAAGCGTATAAAGACGGTTTCAAACACGCTTTAAGTGCTATTGTTGACGGTCACTTAACGACATTACTAACGGCTGGTGTTCTTTTCCTTTTCGGAACCGGACCTATCAAAGGATTTGCCCTTACTTTGGGAATCGGTATCTTAATGACGTTCTTTACTTCAGTATTGATTTCCCGAGTAATGATTTTCTCCAGGCTGAACAAAGGAAAACATCTTTCCGTATGGACGGCTCCTACGAAAAATATGTTCCGAAATACCTGGATCGATTTTATCGGAAAAAGAAAATATGCATATATCATTTCTGCGATTTTAACAGTGATCAGTATTGCTTCTATCGCCATCCACGGATTTAAATACGGGATCGACTTTACGGGAGGCCGGAACTATGTAGTGAGATTCGATAAAGCGGTGAATGCTGAAGATATCGAAGGTAACCTGGTTAAAGTATTCCAGACGGAAGACGGTAAAAACTCTTCTGTGGAAGCCAAGACTTTCGGAAACGATAAGCAACTTAAAATTTCTACTGATTACCTGATTGGTGACGAATCTTTAAAAGCTGACCAGACCGTAGAGCAGAAATTGTTCACAGGACTGAAGTCCAGCTTACCGGCTAATATGACACTGGCTGATTTCAAATCTGCAGATAAAGATCACGCGGGAATCATTTCTTCTGAGAAAGTAGGTCCTACCGTAGCAGATGACATTCAGAAACACGGTATCTTAGCGGTTGTAGCTGCATTGGCAGGGATCTTTATCTACATCCTTGTACGATTCAGAAAATGGCAGTTCTCCCTGGGTGCCGTTGCAGCATTGTTCCACGATGCAGTGATCATCCTGGGTGCTTACTCACTGCTTCATAAGTTTATGCCGTTCAATATGGAGATCAACCAGGATTTCGTTGCGGCCATCCTTACGGTATTAGGATATTCCATCAACGATACGGTAATTATCTTTGACCGTATCCGTGAATACCTGAAAGAGAAAAAATCCCTGACGTTGGCAGGATTGTTTGATGACTCCATCTCCAGTACGCTGGGAAGAACCTTCAACACTTCATTCACAACGATCCTTGTTATCCTTGCCATCTTTATCTTCGGTGGCGATAACCTGAGAGGATTTATGTTTGCCATGCTGATCGGTATCGCGTTCGGTACCTATTCATCCATCTTCATCGCTTCGGCTATTGCCTACGATTTCCTGAAGACAGGAAAAGAAGAAGATGTACACGGTAAATCAACATCCAGTAAAGAAGTCCTTGCTTCAAAATAAGAACTACACTAAATAAGATAAGACAGACTGCCTGAAAAGGTGGTCTGTTTTTTTTTAGATTATAGATTATAGATTATAGATTATAGATTATAGATTATAGATTATAGATTATAGATTGGCTGATAAACAACAATTTCAATTCTTGCTTATAATAGCTGAAACGACTGCGTACAAAACTCATCACTACTAACTTCTAACTCATAACTCATCCCTATATCTCCAAATTTATTATTTTTGCATCATTATGGATAACACAAAGAAGAAAGCAGCCATCGGCTTCATATTTATTACCTTGCTGATTGATATTACCGGCTGGGGAATCATCATCCCCGTTGTTCCCAAACTAATCGAAGAACTGATTCATGCCGACATCAGCGAAGCCGCAAAATATGGCGGCTGGCTTGGGTTCGCTTATGCATTCACCCAGTTTATATTTTCTCCTTTGGTAGGAAACCTTAGTGATAAGTACGGACGGAGGCCCATCATTCTGATCTCACTGTTCGGATTTGCTGTAGATTATATCTTCCTGGCACTTGCCCCTACCATCTGGTGGTTGTTCCTGGGAAGGGTTATCGCCGGGATTACGGGAGCCAGTGTTACAACGGCCAGTGCCTATATTGCGGATATTTCCACAGATGAAGACCGGGCTAAAAATTTCGGACTGATAGGAGCCGCTTTCGGGCTTGGCTTTATCATAGGCCCGGTTCTGGGTGGGGTTCTGGGGCATTATGGTGCCAGGGTTCCTTTCTACGCGGCGGCAGGATTATGCCTGCTTAATTTCCTGTATGGATACTTTATCCTTCCGGAAAGTCTTGACAAAGATAAAAGAAGGGAATTCAGCTGGAAAAGGGCTAATCCTGTAGGCTCATTTAAATTTTTAGGGAAACACCCAGAAATTTCAGGACTGATTGCAGCACTGATCCTGATCTATATCGCCGGCCATGCCGTACAGAGCAACTGGAGTTTCTTTACCATGTACAAATTCAACTGGACTGAAAGGATGGTCGGGATTTCACTCGGTGTCGTAGGGCTGTTGGTGGGACTGGTACAGGGAGGGCTGATCCGGTGGACCACTCCGAAACTGGGAGAACAGAAAAGCATTTATTACGGACTTACCCTGTATGCCATAGGAATGCTTTTATTCGCTTTTGCTTCGCAGGGTTGGATGATGTTCGTATTTTTGATCCCGTATTGCCTTGGTGGGATATGTGGTCCTGCACTCCAGTCGGTGATTACCAAAAGTGTTCCTTCCAATGAGCAGGGCGAATTACAAGGGGCACTGACCAGCCTGATGAGTGCTACTTCCATTATCGGACCGCCGATGATGACAAATCTCTTTTACTATTTTACCCATGAAGATGCACCCTTTGAGTTTTCAGGGGCACCATTCTTCCTGGCATTCATTCTGATGGCGGTAAGTGTAGTGATGACGTACTATGCTTTCAATAAAGAGAAGAAAATCTGATCTGTTAAATTTCATTTTCATAGATATTGGACTCATTGTATATGAGTATCATGAGGCGCAGTCTTAAAATTTCTTTAAAATATAAGATTAATGAAATTATATGTATAATCTTTCGTAATTTTACTTCATGGAACTAAGTTTTGGAGAAATGGCACTGATTGCCATTGCAATCGTAGTCTTATTCGGGCCGGACAAGCTCCCGCAGATCGCACGCGACCTTGGGGCAGGAGTGAGAAAAATGCGTGGTGCCGTTGAAGATATCAAAACCGAAATCATGAAAGAGACAGATAATCCTGTATCTGAGATCAAGCGTGAGATCGAAAAGGTAAAAGATGCCGCGAAAGAGTACAATCCTATGCATGAGCTGCAGAATAATGCAGCACATGAAACGCCGGCTGCTACTGAGCCTGAGAAACCCAAGCCTTCAGAAGACGAAACGTATGAAGGTCCTGTAAGCAGATAACCTCATGGAAGAGATTATCCAGGAAGACAAAAAAGTCTTTTTATTTCTCAATAATCTGGGAGATTCATCGTTTGACCAGTTCTGGATGATGATTTCCGGTACGTGGATCTGGGTCCCGTTATACATCATATTCCTTTATTTCCTGTATAAGAATTACAAGCTGAGAGCACTCGTGTTCATTCTTGTTTTTGTAGCTATAGGTACTGTGGTATCAGACCAGCTTGCAGGAGTTTTCAAATATGGTGTGGCGAGGTTAAGGCCCTGCCACGATCCCACGCTGGAACACCACATGAGGATTGTAAAATGCGGCGGGCAGTACGGTTTCTATTCCGCCCATGCTTCCAATACATTTTTCTTGGCTACTTATTTAAGTATTCTGTTGAAAAAGAAGCTTAAATGGTTTCCTTATGCTATATTTGTATGGGCAGCGGCAGTTGCTTACAGCCGGATTTATTTAGGCGTGCATTTCCCGATAGATATTTTGGTGGGGGCGTTTGTTGGACTTTTATTGGGGGGTGTATTTGCTGCGCTGGCCGGAAAAGTTATCCACAAACAAACCATAACCGAATGAAAAAACATCTATTATCTCTAGCTCTTGTATCCGTATCCTGGTACAGCTTTGCCCAGGATGCCAAGAAAGCAGAAGAATGCTTTAAAAAGGCAGATTATCAGTGTGCCGAACAGCAGTATTCACAGCTGGCCGAAAAAGAACACATCCAGAAATTCCAGTCGGAGTATTACAATAACCTCGGAACAGCTCAGAGAAGGCTTGGTAAAACCACCCAGGCTTTTAAATCCTATGAATATGCGCTGAAAGCCAATCCGGTGTCTGCACCGGTATATGCTAATTTAGCTTCCCTGCACAGCCAGAAAGGAAGCAAGGAAAAAGCGTTGCAGTATATTGTTCAGGGACTGAAAGTAGATCCGGAAAATGCTGACATGTACCTTACCCGGTCTAAAATTTATGACAGCCAGGGAAAGAAAGAGTTGGCCATGAAAGACCTCAATCAGGTGCTGACTTTCGCCCCGGATAATATCTATGCCAGGACCGGACTGGCCAATCTTAAAAAAAACAGTGGCGACCTTGAAGGCGCGCTGAAAGATTACAATCAGCTGATCTCTGAAAAACCGGAATCGCTGTTGTATAACGGAAGAGCGGATATCTATCTGAAGATGAAAAAGTCCAAAGAAGCACTTACGGATATCAACAAGGCTATTGCGATAGATCCTAAATTTGCACAATCTTACGTGACCAAAGCTATGATTCTGTTCGACGCTGCTAAAACCAAAGAGGCCTGCACCACTCTGGATAAAGCGGTTAGCCTGGGTTATGAAAAAGCAGTCCTTGCTGACTATTACGCTAAATGCGCTGTGAAATCCAAATAAGAAAATACAAGCTATTTCCAAGCTTTCAGAACATAAACACAGGCTGTCTCAATATTGTAAGGCGGCCTTTTTAATATCATTAATACATTTTACACTATATCTTACCTCAGTCATTATGATACGGCTTTCCCTGTAAAATCTGGTCTGCCCTGTAGACCTGTTCAACAATAAAGAGTCGGATCATCTGATGGGTAAAAGTCATTTTAGACAGGGAAATCTTTTCATTGGCCCGGGTATAAATGTCCTCAGAAAAGCCATAAGCACCCCCGATAAGGATATGGATCTTTTTTAGGGAAGAACCCATCCATGAATCTATTTTCTGTGCCCATTCCCTGCTGGTATATTGTTTGCCTTTTTCATCCAGGAGAATCATAAGATCATTCTTATCGGTATGGGACAGGAATAGTTTGGCTTCTTCCTTTTTCAGGAGCTCCGGCGACAGGTTCCGGGCATTTTTCACATCTGGGATTTCAATGATGTTAAAGTTCCAGTGTTTCGGCATGCGCTTAAGGTAATAGCTGATGAGTGAAGTGATCTCCTTATCGTCGGTTTTGCCGATGCAAAGTAAATTAATCTGCATTTCTTATATTTGCTAAGCACAAATATACTTTATGGGTATAAAACTTCCTAAATTTATCTTGAAAATTCAAGACTTTTTCGACGACATCCATATCCCTCTTCTGGGGATATCCCTTCTGGAAATGTTCCGCATTTACTTTAAGGGTGTCTTTAAAGATAAGATAGGACGTAAGGCAGCAGCTATTTCATGGAGTTTTACCATCAGTCTTTTCCCAATGATCCTGTTCCTGTTGTCGGTATTGCCGTATATGCCGCATTATGATAAGCTTCAGTTTTATATTTTTGAAGTCCTGCTGCATAATGTAATTCCTACGAATATGGAAAGTGATGTGAAAGGGTATATTGAAGACAGTATTATTCCCAATATGAAGGGACTCAGCAACCTCACCATCATTCTGGCGCTCGTCTTTGCTACCAACGGGACATTTTCCCTCATCAACGGATTCAATGAAAATTCAGAAGAGAAGCTCCCGGATGTAAAAGAGTTTATTCTTTCGTTTTTTATTACCATCGGCTTTATCACCATTATATTTCTGGCCATCTTCGGAATCTACTATTCTGAAGTAGTGCTGAAATTATTTACCCCTTCCTATGATATTTCCTGGCTTGTAAAAAACCTTTCCAAAATCATCGGGTTTGTCTCTTTTCCACTGTTCTACTTTATTCTCCTTGCGATGTTTTACTGGCTGGGAACGGTGAAGATTGCCCGTTTCAGGCAGGCTGTTCCGGGAGCAATCCTGACAACGGTTTTATTTGTCCTTACTACATACCTGTTCGCTTTGTATGTTAAAAATATTGCCCGTTACAACGTTCTGTATGGATCCATCGGAAGTATGATCCTTTTAATGATCTGGATCAATGTGAATGTTTACCTGCTGCTGTTCGGGAATGAGCTTAACCTTGCCATAAGAAAGCTGAGGACAGAGAAAATTTTATCAGACCAGCTTAAAAAGGAGGAGGCCATCGCCCGGGAGGACCAATAGGTATTTTAAAGCAAGCTGATGATAATCTTCAGTGATACTCGTAAAGAGATCACTGGATTTCCTGCTCGGATTTTTTGTCTGAACTTGTTTTCAATATCAGGAAACCTAAGGATCCGGCGAGTACTGATGCAATCAGGATCGCAAACTTGGCATCATTCTGAATTTCAATATCATTCTTAAAGGATAGAAGGGCAATAAAAATAGACATTGTAAAACCGATTCCTGCAAGAAGACCTGTTCCGGCCATCTGAATCCACGAACTGTTCTGGGGCAAAGCACTTAGTTTTAAGCGGATTGCCAGCCATGAAAACAGGTTGATGCCAATCAGTTTTCCCAGCACCAGTCCTGCAATAATGCCGATTCCAAGGCTGCTGGTGAAGCTGGATGCCATGCCGCTGCTGAAGGTAATGTTGGTGTTGGCCAGTGCAAAGACTGGCATAATCAGGAAATTCACCGGTTTATGGAGCTGGTGTTCCAGCTTTTCAAGCGGGGAGATGATTACATCTGAGGTATTGGTAGGAATGGAAAATGCCAGTACAACACCCGCAATGGTTGCATGAATCCCGGAATGATGGAGGAAATACCATAAAGCAAGCCCGGGAATGATATAGAAAAAAATTCTTTTTACCTTCAGGAAATTGAGGATAAACAAGAGCAAGGCTACCCCTGCGGACAGGAGCAGGTAGGTCCAGTGGATCTGTTCCGTATAAAAAACAGCAATCACCAGAATAGCTCCCAGGTCATCTACGATAGCCAGTGCGGCAAGAAAAATTTTGATGGACGGCGGAACTTTAGTCCCGAGAAGCGAGACGATAGCCAGCGAAAAGGCAATATCGGTAGCCATTGGGATGCCCCATCCGTTGCTGTATTGCGTTCCTGTATTCAGCAGGCTGTAAATTACTGCAGGAACAATCATTCCTCCCAAAGCTGCAAAAATAGGCAGGGAGGCATTTTTAAAAGAAGAAAGTTCCCCTTCTATGATTTCCCGTTTGATTTCAAGGCCTACCAGCAGGAAAAATACGGCCATCAGACCGTCATTAATCCAGGTACTTACAGAATAGTTCATGTGTAAAAAATCCGTTCCTGCCTGAAGATCAAGAAATGCCTGAAAACTATCTTTCAGAGCGGTATTGGCAATACCCAGTGAAATGATGACGCAGAGAATCAGCAGGATTCCGGAAGAACGGCTGTTATTGAAAAAATTAGTAAAATAAGTCGATAATTGCATGATTATGATTGAAGTCTTCTTACCCTTGAAACGCCGTTAATATCTTTCAGCTTTTTAAAGGTCTGTTCCAGCTGGCTTTTATTTTTTACTTCCAGATTAATGCTTCCGGTAAAAACTCCGTCATTGGATTCTATAGACATGCTCTTCATATCCATTCCCATAGAACCGCTTATTACCGTCGTAATGTCATTGATCATTCCCATACGGTCGAGTCCTTCAATTTCGATTTTAACCCTGTTTTTAAAGCTCTCCTCGTTCACCCATTTGGCTGGGATTACCCGGTAGTCATATTGTGCCCGGAGATTGATGGCATTCGGGCAGTTGTCGCTGTGCACCTTGATCCCTTCTGAAATGGTAATGAAGCCGAAGATTTTATCACCCGGAATTACTGTACAGCATTTGGCATAAGTATAATTCAGCTTTTCTTCATCCTTCCCGAAAACAATCATATCAAGGTTCTGTTGTTTCGGCTCTTCGATATGCTGTGCCTTAGCAGGAGATTTCCTGAACCGTGAAAGTAGGTTGTTGAATACGTTCTTGCTCTCAATATACTTTCTCAGGCTGCTGGCATCCAGCTCATTGCTCTGGAATTTTAAAAACAGCTCCTGAGACGTTTTCAGGTTAAAGAATTTCTGCAGCTTATTGACCTCTTCATCATTAAAGTTGATCTTGGCATGGCGGAGTTTCCGTTGCAGGATCTCTTTTCCGTCATCCACCAGCTGGTTCTTCTGGGAATTTAAGTAGCTTTTGATTTTAGACTTCGCTTTTGAAGTTACTACAAATTCCAGCCAGTCGGATTTTGGCTTCTGATTTTGCGAAGAAAGGATTTCCACCTGGTCTCCGTTCTGCAACTTATAGGAAATAGGAACCAGCTTGCCGTTGATTTTGGCACCCAGGCATTTCATACCCAGGTCTGAGTGCACGGAAAAAGCAAAATCCAGTGCGGTTGCATTTGTAGGAAGGATCTTGATTTCCCCTTTTGGAGTAAATACAAATACCTCTTTGGAGTACAGGTTAAGTTTGATATTATCCAGAAGCTCGGAGGTCGTCAGGTTCTGTTGCTGTTCCAGCACTTCCCGGATTTCCGTGACCCATTTCTCAAAATTACGGTCTTCCGAACTTTGTTTATAGCCTTCTTTATATTTATAATGGGCGGCAACGCCTTTTTCAGCAATTTCGTCCATTCTTTCGGAACGGATCTGTACTTCGATCCATTTTTTATCAGGGCCAAGTACCGTCAGGTGCAAACTTTCATATCCGGTAGAGCGCGGCTGGGTAATCCAGTCCCGCATCCTTGAAGGATTGCTGTGGTACACATCCGTTACGATAGAATAAATTTTCCAGGCCAGGAACTTTTCATTCTTCGCATCCGACTTATAGATGATCCGTATTGCATAGTTATCGAATACTTCTTCAAAGGAAACTCCTTGTTTAAGCATCTTCCTGTAAATGGATGATATGGCTTTGGCGCGGCCTTTTATGGTAAAGTTGAGCCCTTCTTCCTTCAGTTTTTCCGATACCTCTTTCTTGAATTCCTCAATATACCGTTCACGGTTTTCCTTCGCCAGCTCCAGCTTTGAAGTAATTTCATTGTAAACTTCGGGATTATTGTATTTCAGGGAAAGGTCCTCCAGCTCGGATTTGATGTTATAGAGACCGAGGCGGTGAGCCAGGGGTGCATAAATATATACCGTTTCAGAAGCAATTTTCTTCTGCTTATCCGGAGCCATGCTTTGGAGCGTACGCATATTATGCAGCCTGTCTGCAATTTTGATCAGGATCACCCGGAAATCTTCGGACAGTGTCAGAAGCAGCTTTCTGTAATTTTCAGACTGCACCGAAATATTCTGATGGTTCATGATGGAGATCTTGGTAAGACCATTGACGATATCCGCAATCTTTGCCCCGAAAATCTTTTTCAGGTCGTCATACGTATAATCCGAGTCTTCAATAACATCATGCAATAAAGCACATGCAATAGAGGTGGCTCCTAATCCGATTTCGGTTGCAACGATCTTGGCAACGGCAATGGGATGGTAAATGTAAGGTTCGCCGGTTTTTCTTCTCTGATCTTTGTGCGCATCCAACGCAATATCAAATGCCTTCCGGATAAGTTTGTTATTTTCCTCATCCAAAGTCCGGTATGTATTCGAGATCAGATCTTTATATCTGGCAAGAATCTCTTTATTTTCCTGTTCTAAGTCGTAACTCATCGGTATCAAAGCCTATATTCTAACGAAAATACGAAATTTTCCAGACTTTTCAAATAACAAAATCCGTAAGAACACTTATGGATTATATAGATGAGATAAACAATAATTTAAAATTTCACTTCAGAATCCATGCCGTGGCTGTTTCCTTTGATCTTAATATCAGGACTGTTATGGATCTCAGCTTTGTTCCTGGCATCAATATACCCTTTAATAGTGTTGTAATGGGCTTGCTCAATATTCATGTTTTCGAAAGTATAGGTTTTGATCGCTTCATTACGGCTGAAAATGTATCTGGCATTTTCGGCCTGCTCCAGGTCCTGTACCGCCACACTGGCCATGTATTGTGACTGCATATGGTTATCGTCAAGGTAAACGATATAATCAGAACTTCCGAATCCTGAACTTTCAAGGTCTGACTCAAGTTTTTTGTAATCGCTGTTGGGTGCAAATAACCCGGCTACTATATTGGACATGGCTAAAGGATTTAATAATTTCTATCTAAAGGTACAAAATTGTAGATATAATTTTTATGTTTTTTCAATAATTAATCGTATTAATTATAATTTCTATACAATATAACCGTGATATTTGATGGAGTCTATCAAACTGTTGTTTAATAATTGTGAATTTAATATCAGGTTTTGCTTTTTGTTATGTCCGTTCTGATCCCGTATGAAACGGAGCCTACCTAAACGTGCCGAGAAACTTATTCCTCATACTACTATTTCAGCATCTGTAAAGTGCATCATGTGCCATGCGGCAGATAATTCCTGAAAACGATTGTAAAGAAAAACGGGCCTAAGCCCGTTTTTTACTAATCAATTCTCTCATTTTTAATTTCTTCCACAATCTCAGGATTCAGCAGGGTAGTGATATCTCCGAAATTACTGAAATCACCCTCCGCAATTTTCCTCAAAATCCGGCGCATGATCTTTCCGGAACGCGTTTTCGGAAGCCCGGATACAAACTGGATCTTATCCAGCTTGGCAATAGGCCCGATCTGCTCGGAGATGAGCTGGTTGATCTCTTTCTTAAGGTTCTCCTTCTGACGGCCTTCACCCGTTTCTTTCAGGATCACGAATCCGTACAATGCGTTACCTTTGATATCATGAGGATACCCTACAATGGCAGATTCTGCTACGGCAGGATGCTCATTGATGCTGTCTTCTATCGGAGCAGTGCCTAAGTTATGCCCTGAAACAATGATCACATCGTCTACACGGCCGGTAATCCGGTAATACCCGACTTCATCCCGCAAAGCACCGTCCCCGGTAAAATATTTCCCAGGGAAAGCAGTGAAATAAGTTTCCTTGTATCGCTGATGGTCACCCCAGATCGTACGTGCAATTCCCGGCCACGGAAAACGGATGCACAGGTTTCCGGTCACCTGGTTCCCCATGATTTCATTACGTTTGTCATCCATCAATACAGGTTGTATTCCCGGCAGAGGAAGCGTAGCATAAGTAGGTTTGGTAGGCGTTACGAAGGGAAGCGGGGAAATCATGATTCCTCCGGTTTCCGTTTGCCACCACGTATCGACGATCGGGCATTTTTTCTTTCCGACATGGTCATTGAACCAGTGCCATGCTTCATCATTGATCGGCTCACCTACGGAACCAATAACTTTCAGTGTACTGAGGTCATGTTTATCCACCCATTCCGAGCTCTCCTTCGCAAGGGAACGGATGGCAGTAGGAGCAGTATAAAACTGTGTTACTTTATGTTTTTCGATGACTTCCCAGAAACGGTCGGGTTCAGGATAAGTCGGGACCCCCTCAAAAATAACGGTGGTTGCGCCGTTCAGCAACGGTCCGTACAGGATATAAGAGTGTCCCGTGATCCATCCGATATCTGCCGTACACCAGTAGATGTCGTTTTCTTTATAATTGAATACATTCTTAAAGGTATAGGCCGTATACACCATATATCCGGCACAGGTATGGAGCATGCCTTTCGGTTTTCCTGTGGAGCCGGACGTATACAGGATAAATAACGGATCTTCCGCATCCATGATCACGGTAACGAAGTCAGGGGAGGCTTTTTCGTACAGATCTTCCATCCAGAAATCCCTGCCTTCTTTCATTTTAACGTCGTTATGTGTTCGTCTTACTACGAGAAGTTTTTCTACAGTCGGTGTTTTTTCAAGGGCTTCATCCACAATGCTTTTCAGGTCCAGCACTTTGTTGCCTCTGTAACTCCCATCAGAAGTGATGACCATCTTAGCGCCGCAGTCATTCACTCTGGAAGAAACAGCGGAGGCTGAAAAGCCGGCAAAAATAACTGAATGCACGGCACCCAGTTTTGCACAGGCCAGCATGGTTATCGCAAGTTCAGGGATCATCGGAAGGTATATACACACCCGGTCGCCTTTCTCAATGCCCATGTCCCGGAGCACATTGGCCGTTTTATTCACCCTTGTATACAATTCATTATAAGTGATGTGCTGTGCTTCCTCTTTCGGGTCATTGGGTTCCCAGATGATAGCTGTTTTTTCTCCGCGTACGGAAAGATGGCGGTCCAGGCAGTTTTTGATGATGTTCAGTTTAGCCCCTTTAAACCAGGTGATCTTGGCTTCGTTCATATCATATTTTACCACCTTGCTCCATCGCTGGTACCAGACAAAGTTCTGGTCAGCAATTTTGTCCCAGAATTTTTTAGGGTTTTTAATGGATTTCTTATATTCTTCAAAGTAATGCGGTAAATCTTCTATCAGGTAATTTCTCATATCCCGTTTGTTTTTTTGAATGTTTGTTATATATATGTAATTTCTTATCTAGTTCTGTATAACTGAATTTTTTCCTGGATTTCCTCAATAATTTTTTCATCATCAATGGTAGACGGAACCTGGAACTCCTTTCCATCCAGCAACGTCCGGATCAGTTTCCTCAGGATTTTTCCGGAACGTGTTTTAGGAAGCCTTTTAACGGTCATTACATTTTTTAGGCAGGCTACTGCCCCGATTTTTTCCCGGACCATCCGTACAATATCTTTTTCCAAAGCTTCCTCCGTCAGTACGGAACCGTTTTTCATAACAGCGGCGGCAAAAGGAACCTGACCTTTCAGTTCATCATCAATGCCTACAACGGCACATTCGGCAACTTCGGGGTGGGATGAAACGATTTCCTCCATTTCTGAGGTGGACAGCCGGTGCCCGGCCACATTAATCACATCGTCCACTCTTCCGGTAATGAAGACATAGCCGTCTTCATCCCTGATCGCTCCGTCTCCGGAGAAATAATAGCCTTTATACTGAGACAGATAGCTGTTGACAAAACGTTCGTGGTCATTCCAGATCCCGAGCAATGCGCCTGGCGGAAGAGGGAGTTTAATGACGAGGTATCCTTCATGATGGGCATCCAGTTCATAACCGTTTTCATCAAATATTTTGATGTCGTATCCAGGTATGGGTTTTCCTGCGGACGCTCTTTTAATCCTGTACTGATCATCAGCGGTAAGAAGTCCCAGCATAGGCCAGCCGGATTCTGTTTGCCACCAGTGGTCAATAGCAGGAACTCCGATATGTTTTTCAAACCAGTCCAGAGTCGCCACATCACAACGTTCCCCGGCGAGGAACTGTTTCCTGAAATGGCTCAGGTCATATTTTTTTACCAGCTCACCGTCGGGATCTTCTTTTTTAATGGCACGGATCGCCGTAGGAGCCGTAAACATGACGGATACTTTGTAGTCCGAAATAATCCTCCAGAAAGTACCTGCATCAGGCGTCATGACAGGTTTTCCTTCAAAAATAATCGTGGTATTGCGGTTGATCAGAGGGCCGTAAACGGAAAAGCTGTGCCCAACCGCCCAACCGAAATCCGAAGCTGCCCAATAGGTTTCACCGGGTTCAACACCGTATATATATTTCATGGAAAATTTCAGGGCAGTGGCATAACCGCCGGTATCGCGGACAATGCCTTTCGGCTTCCCGGTAGTTCCGGAAGTATACAGCAGATAGAGTGGGTGAGTGGATTCCACTGCAAGACAGCCTGCCGGCTCTGATTGTTGGACGAGTTCTTCATAATCTATGATTCCGTCAAACATTTCATGGCTGTTATCAGCAAGTTTCCTGTTGTAGACAATGATGTGCTCCACTTTATCCTGTGCCAGTTCAATAGCTTTTTCCACCAAGGGTAAGTAAGGGATCCTTCTGGCGATTTCAATACCTGCGGTGGCGGTAATCAGGGCTTTGGGCTTGCAGTCGTCAATCCGTACCACCAGTTCATGAGGCGCAAAGCCTCCGAAAACCACATTGTGGATCACGCCGATCCGCGCACAGGCCAGCATCGCAAAGAGCGTCTGTGGAATCATCGGCATGTAAATGACCGCGGTATCACCTTTCTGTAAGCCAAGAGAAACGAGGCCACCGGCTAATTTTGAAATTTCCTCCCCGGCTTGGCTGAACGTATACGTTTTCTTCTGGCCGGTCACCGGAGAATCATAAATAATGGCTACCTGGTCGCCAAAACCGTCTTCGATGTGCTGATCAATACAGAGGTGGCATATATTCAGTTGACCATCAGCAAACCACTGCGGATATCCGTTGTCGCTTTCTGACAGAATTTGTTCCGGAAATTTCGTCCATCGGATCTGACTGGCCTGCTTTTTCCAGAATTCCTCTTTATATTCTATGCTTTCTTTAAACAAATCTTCCATATCCATATAGATTTTGTGTTTCAGGTGTCTTTCGGTATGATTAATTTTCAGATGACCCGCAAACGAAACCGTAAAATTTCATTTCCAAATATCTATCTTTCATTACTCATTACTCATTACTCATTACTCATTATTCATTTCCTCAATCTGCTGCATCAGCCGCTTAATGGAGTACGGTTTTGTAATATATGCATCCGCACCCATCTCAAGGCCTTTTTCAATGTCTGTGGGATTGTTCTTGGCACTTAAGAAAATTACTTTTGTATTTTTCAGCCGTTCATCCTCGCGGATTATTTCCAGGGTACTGTATCCATCCAGGTTCGGCATCATGATATCCAGCAATATCACATCCGGAACCATCGTTTTTAAAAATTCAAGTACTTCCGTTCCGTCTCTGGCAATATAAACATCATAACCGTTTTTCCTGAAGCTGTATTCCAGCGACATTAGTATTTTGTGTTCATCATCGGCAATAATAATCCTTTTCATGTTTTCTTTTTCTTTATTAAATAAAAACCCGGAGGGTTCAATTTTCATAGCCCCAGGTGAAACCTGTGATTCATGTATGGGCTTGTAAAAACAACCCGTGAAATGGGTTCAACGGATTAAAAACATCATTCCATTTCTAAACCTTGTTCCCTGAGCAGCTCCATATCATCTACAGCTATAGTTGTTGAACCCCTCGGGTTCCTGTTTCCTCAATATCATCTTTAACAGACAAAGTAAAGGTAAAGGTCACACCCAACCCGCTGTTCTCTGCCCGGATCGTTCCACCATGGTTCTGGATGATCTTCCGGCAGATGGCCAGTCCGAGCCCGCTTCCGGCCTGTTTTAAAATATTCTGGTTTTTCGACTGATAAAACTTGTCGAAAATCAGTTCCAGGTCTTCTTCCGGAATATGTTTTCCCGTGTTGAAGATGGTCATGACCAGCTTCTGTTCACGGATGAAAAACTTGGTTTGTATGGTGCCTTGTCCATCGGTAAACTTTAACGCATTGCCCAGAATATTCTGGAACAGCTGGATCATCCTGGCTTCATCATATTCAAAGATAAAATGATTTAATAGATTGACCTCACTGATATGGATATTTTTCTGCTGAATAAGGTGCAGTAGGGGATTTAGCGCTTTCCTGTAGGTTTCGAGGATGTTATTTTCCCGCACGTTCAGGGCAACTTGCCCATGCTCCAGTTTATCAAGGTACAAAATGTCATTGATGATTTCGCTGAGGCGGTCAGATTCCGTAATGATATTGTTTAAAAATTCCTTTTTGATGTCAGGCGGTATGTCATCATCATCGGCGAGGATTTCCCCGGCGGAACGGATAGCGGTAATAGGGGTCCGCAGTTCATGGGCGACGGAATCCAGGAAGTCATCTTTCTGCCGGTCTTTAACGATCAGGTTTTCATTGGCATTTTGAAGGTCATCAGACAGCTTCTTCAGCTCCTGCGATTGTTCCGTCAGTTTTTTGTTTAAAATAATATTTTCTTTGGATTCTTCCAGGATATTCAGCACTTCTCTGAGAGAAATTTTGTCTTCCTTCGTCACCCCTTCAATAAGGATTTTAGCTGAGGCTGTCCCGATTCTTCCTGCCAAAAGGTTTTCTGAAAATTTAATAAACCTGGAGTCAGCTGTCTCGGCTTCCGAATCGATATTGTACTTCAGGTTAAAGATACGCATCGCCTGTTCGGTTTTCTTCTGGCCTAAAAAACGCACGAGGATATTCCGGATATCCGATACATAGGCTGTTCCCCGCCAGATGAATGCATTCTCATGGTTCTGGATGTATTGATCAATGTCCACATACAGTTCTGCGAAATTGCGCTCCCGATAATTGCCTTTCATGCTTACGGAGATCATGGCAAAAAGTCCGGCATTCACCAGCAGCGACCAGAAAAAAACCTCCGGGATCCTGCCGAGATAAGGGATGTCGAAAAAGCTGAAAGCATCGTACATGCTTCTTAAAACGCCTTTGAATTCCTGATTGTAAGAAAAATAATATTGCGGAATGATCAGTCCGAAATAGCAGATGACCAATCCGGCCACCAGTCCGGTCAGTACGCCTCTGTAGCTTCCGCGCCTCCAGAAAATAGCACCGAAATAGCCGGGTGCCAATTGGGCAATGATCACAAATGAAATCAGCCCGACGGAATCCAGTGACGTTTTCAGGATGAAGTACTTATAAAACGCAAAAGCCATGATGACTAGTCCGAAAATGCTGAATTTCCTGATGCGTGTGATAATACGGGTATTATTGACCTCATTTTCTGCCTTGAACTTTCCCAACAGCCCATACGGAATGATCATGTTGTTGGAAAGCATGATAGACAGTGTAATGGACGAAATGATGATCATGGAGATACTGGAACTTAACCCTCCCAGAAATACCAGTACCGTAACCGTTATATTGTTAAAATACTGCGGGATAAGGATGGAATAAAATTCCGGATTGACATTCTGACCGTTAAAGATCAGCCTTCCTCCCCAGGCAATCGGGAATATAAAAAGCGTAAAGACCAACAGGTACAGCGGGAAAAACCAGAGTGCGGTCTTGATATGTTTTTCCTGTCTGTTTTCAATGATCGCCGTGTGGAACTGCCTTGGCAAAATACAGATGGCTGTACCTGAAATCATGCACAGTACCATCCAGTTCAGGGCCCCTTCAACCCCGTTAAGGGTGTTTTTAGCTTTAAAATCACTGAAACGGCTGGCTTTCTCATAAATATCAGAAAATCCATCAAACACAAAATAGATGACGAACAGCCCGAGGATAATGATGAAAAACAATTTCAGAAAGCTTTCCAGGGCAATCGCTGATATGATTCCCAGGCGCTTTTCTGAAGCATCTACATACCGCGTTCCGTAGTATGAAGAAAACACCGCGATCAGCACGACCACAAAAGTGGCGCTATCCGTAAGTATATTTTTTGATACTGGCGTTTCGGTTACCAGATGAAATGTTTCGGAAATGGCTTTGATCTGCAATCCTATATAAGGAATGATCGCAAAAAGGCATACTATGGTGATGATGGCGCTTAAGCTCCTGCTGTTGCCATACCTAAGGGCAATGAAATCAGCCAGGCTGCTGATTTTGTTGATCCTGGAGATCCTGACGATCCTCGTGTTGATATAAATCCAGGCCGGAATAACCATAACAGGCCCGATGTATATGGTCAGATAGCTGAGTCCGCTGGTCGCCGCCACGCCAATGCTTCCGTAGTACGTCCAGGCCGTACAATATACTGCGAGGGAAAGCGCATAGATATACGGATTATTGATCCATAGCTTACTTTTCTTCTTTTCTGCCAGGTAGGCTACAAGGAACAGAAGCGCCAGATATACCAATACGACGGAGAACAGTGCGAAACTACTCATATTTTTTTACGATTATGAAAGCTGTGATGATGGACGCCATCCATAAGGCGAAAAAATACACCAACAGCATAGGGTAGCCCAATACTTCCTGCTCACTGTTGAAAAGTAAAGAGACAGGAATGCTGAAAGCGACCATCAGTCCGATGCTCAGTAAAATCAGTTTCTGTTCATGTCTCTTTTTCATAGGTGATGATTCATGATTGATGAGTGATTAATGATGATTGATAATCTTGAGCTATTTTAACCCATCAATGATCAATCATCATTAATCGTTTATAAATTTATTCTTTCCCGTCAGAATACTCTCCGGTCAGGGCATAATATCCGAAAATTGCCATTCCGCCCGATATAATAGGCATCAGTACAAAAAGGATGATGATCCCGAAAACCAGGTCTTCCTGCTTCCCTGAACTGATCTTTGGAATGCCCAACACGGTAATGCCGAAATATCCGACCACCAGCGCAATGCCGATCCACACTAAACCTAATATTTTTTTGATTCCGTTCATTGTAATACATTTAAAATTAATAAAAATTTGATTGAAATCACGGCTATTCGTGAATATTGTTGTTTTTATTTTTCAGGTAGAAAACTCCTATCACCAGGCAGACCGTTGCAACACCAATCGGATACCAGAGGCCTTCAAGGTACCAGCTGGAATGTCCCGCTTCTTTTCCTGTCGTTACCAGATACGTTGCCACGGCAGGAAGCAGTCCGCCGAATACCCCGTTTCCGATGTGGTAAGGCAAAGACATGGATGTATAGCGTATTCTCACCGGGAACATCTCAACCAGGAAAGCTGCAATCGGGCCGTAGACCATCGTTACAAAGATCACCTGGATGAATACCAGGAAGATCAGATACCATTTCGTATCAGGGTTCAGCCTTACCGACTGGGTGATTTTAGGCTCCTCAGCTTTGCCGTCTTTCATTACAGGCCCGGCCGGAGACCAATGGTAAATGCTGTCTTTTTTAATCAGGGTACCGTCGGTGTAGAGGGTTTCCTTATGAAAAGTAATCAGGCTGTCAGTGGCTATTTTGTCATGTACTTTTACCGTCCTGCTTTCTGTAATACCGTTGCTTTCTACCATTTTATTTTCGACGCTGACACTTTTGTACATGGCATCGTAAATCGGGCGGTAGGCTAAAATGGCAATCAGCATTCCGGTCATCATCACGGCTTTCCTGCCGATTTTATCCGAAAGCCATCCGAAAAATACAAAAAACGGCGTTCCCATCAGCAAAGCAATCGCCATCAGGGAATCCACCTGTGCAGATTCTACGTTCATTACTTTCTGGAGGAAGCTCATCGCATAGAATTGGCCGGTATACCAGATTACCCCTTGTCCCATGGCTGCTCCGAACAGGGCCAGCAGGACAAATTTGAAATTGAATTTATTGCCGAAACTTTCTTTTAACGGGTTTTTGGAAGTTTTTCCTTCACTTTTAGCCTTTGCAAAAAGCGGAGATTCCTTCATGTTTTTCCTGATAATATAGGAAACGCCCACCATCAGGATAGAAATCCAGAACGGAATTCTCCAGCCCCAGCCGTCGAACTCTTCCGCTGAAAGCGTGGTTTTAGTGATCAGAATCACAATCAGGGAGATGAAAAGTCCGGCGGTAGCAGTAGTCTGGATCCATGATGTCCAGTACCCACGCCGGTGAGGTTGTGCATATTCCGCCACATAGGTAGCAGCACCGCCGTATTCACCCCCTAAAGCCAGTCCCTGGAGTAATCTCAGGACCAAGACCAGGACAGGAGCCAGAAAGCCGATGGTTTCATAACTCGGGATGCATCCGATGAGGAAGGTGGAGAATCCCATGATCAGTAAGGTCACCAAAAAGGTATACTTTCTTCCAATCAGGTCGCCCAGCCGCCCGAAAAATAAGGCTCCGAAAGGCCTTACCACAAATCCAGCCGCAAAAGTGGCCAGGGTCGATAGAAAAGCGGCAGTAGGGTTGTCTGCCGGGAAAAATTTAGTGGCCAGGACTACAGCCAGGCTTCCGAAGATATAAAAGTCATACCATTCGATCAGCGTACCGAGTGATGAGGCTGTGATCACGCTCCAGATGGTGCGGTTCTTCTGCTTCTCGGTCATATTTTCGTAGCTTTCATAGTGCTTTTCGCTCATAGTGCTTGATTTTGTTTAGTTAATAAATGATAGGATTATCCTGAAATATTATAAGTAGATCTGAAACTGAACAATGAACTCCCCTTTGGAAGTAGGGTTTTCCGTTGGGCTGGTGTACACCGGCCGGGTTGAATACTGTGTGGTGATTTTCGCGTGGTGACCGTCGATAAACCAGTTGGCCCCGACATCAAACTGAGAAGAAGATTTGGTAAACGCTTCAAAATTCTTGTGGGTAAATGCTGCAAAAGGCTGAATCCTGATTTTAGGTTTTTCTGCCTGGCTCGGTAACAGCAAACCTGCCTGTGCGTAGATAATATTCCCTGTCCCGATCGTCGGCTGAAGGTTTCCGGGGCCGGCAATAGCCCGGTTCCCTACAAAGTTAGGATCGGAAGACGCTATATTCATCGTTCCGAGATTCCGGATGTAATTCGGTCCGAACTGATAATTATAATATCCGGCATAAGCGGAAACCGCCATTTTGTTTTTGGCATTTCCCAACGGGATATCGGCAAAGGCGTCTACAGCCACCAGGGTGATGTCATGCTTTTCAATATTGGAATTTACAGAAGTCCGGGTTCCGTCCGCCTGATGGTAGAATCCGGCACCCAGGTTAAACACCTTTTTAGTTCCGAGGTAAGACCCGACTTTAAACGGTAACGTGTTGGATTCTTCATCCAGGAACTGGTACTCTACGTAACCCGCTTTTGAAAAACTCGGATTGCCATTGTTATCAACGGCTACTGCTCGCGCCGGATCTATTGCATTGACCGGGGTGAGGTCTGTTGCAAAAGGTTTGTTCAGGCTGAAGCGGTATTCCAGTTTTCCGTACTTTCCTTTGGCGAAAAAACCCAACTGCCTGGCGAACTGGTCCGAACTGTCAATCAGTGGCCAGCTGAAAACCGGTGAGTCCAGGGTTAGGAAATTCAGTGTAGATGCCATGGTCATCCGCGAAAGCCCCATATAATAATGCAGTCCGGCTCCTAAAGATAAACTGAATTTTCCGGCTTCTCCAGGCATGATAACGGCATATTCATTCCAGGCATCATGGAAAAACAGCTGGGTCTTTTTCCCGTTTCCGTTTCCGCCGGTTCCTGTGGTTCCCGGTGCGCCTCCGTTAATAAAAGTCTGGTTATTGATCCCGAAATGCAGGAGAATCATGTATCTTTTTGAAATCTGTGCGTACGCCAGTGCCCTCAACCTGCGGTTTCCTACATTCCAGGAATTGTCCGTAGGTTCGCCGCCCACCATACTTCCGGGGTTCATTTCGGTATTTCTCAACCAGAACTGGTCCCATAAAATAAACCGGACGTATTTGTCACCCTGCTGATTCAGGTTGAGTTTCAGTCCGCTGCCATAATCAGGAGAACCTTGTGCATATAGGGAACTGCTGATTACAGCTAATCCTATGCAAGTGAGTATTTTCTTCATAAATTATTGTTATTTGGCCTTGTTTTTTGTGAAAGCCAAATTGTAATTAATAATTTAGTTATGAAAATTCAATATATATTAGTGGTAAGGGTATAGGTAGATCGTGAGTAATGAGTAATGATGTGTTTTGTATTTCAAATTTATATAGTATTACAGGGAGTCAGCAATTATTGTAATTATAATGTTAACAATATCAATCATCAATCATCAATCATCAATTATTACTCATTACTCATTACTCATTACTCATAGCCCATTACTCATCTTTTAAATCTTTCCCACTTGATCAGCATATACTTATCAGCAAACTGCGTAATGATCAATCCTGCATTGTGAAGGTTTTCTTCTTTGGAAATGTATTCGGTGAGCTCATTCTGTTTCAGGATTTTATAGACCGGATGGAATTCGGAATGGGGTGGCCTGGTGATATTGTATTTCTTGATCCACGAACTAATCGTTACATGGGAAACCCCGAGAATGCGCTCTATTTCCCGGTAGCTCAAACCTTCGAGGTACAGCTGTAATGCTTTGGTTACATAATAATCATCAATCTGTTTTCCAAGTTTTCTGACCGTGAAATAATACCTGCAGTTTTTGCAGTGGAACCTCTGTTTATCGTTGATAATACCGCTTTTTACGGTATTGCTGCTTTCACATTTCGGGCATTTATTTTCCATAACCTATACCTTTTTAGCAAATATATAATAATCTAGCAATATATTAATTTAACGTAAAGATAAATTAACTTTTTAATAATATTTTAAGCTAAAAAATATCTTTATTATTTGCTTTTTAAAGTAATTATATTTTAAATTTGCCGAAAAATTCAGATAAATACATGCAAATAGAAATTTCCTCATGCAAGCATCTGGTGTATGTACATGAAATACAGCAGGAAATGTATGACTCCGCGCAGCGGAGAGGAACAGGAATTGCCAAGCGTTCCCTGGAATATTTGAGCAAGAAGATCTCGGAAGGCAATGCCGTAGTCGCTACCCAGAATGGGAAGTGGGCCGGGTTCTGTTATATAGAAACCTGGTCTCACGGACAGTTTGTTGCGAATTCCGGCCTGATTGTCTCTCCTGAATTCAGGAATGGCGGTGTAGCTACTCTAATCAAGAGAAAGGTATTTAAACTGTCCAGGGAAAAATATCCGGATGCGAAAATATTCGGACTGACTACAGGGCTTGCTGTAATGAAAATCAACAGTGAGCTGGGCTACAGGCCGGTCATTTACTCTGAACTGACCCAGGATGAAGATTTCTGGAATGGCTGCAAAAGCTGTGTGAACTATGACATTTTAATGAAAAAGGAACGTAAAAACTGCCTCTGTACTGCCATGCTGTTTGTTCCGGAAATACATACAACGAAAGCTGCTGAAAAAATTCAGCCCAAAAATGAATATAATGAAGAAAAAAGTCGTCTTAGCATTTAGCGGAGGTTTAGATACCTCGTATTGCGCCAAATATCTCAGCGAAACTCTGGGATATGATGTGTATGCCGTTACCGTGAATACCGGAGGTTTTTCCAGAGAAGAGGAAAAGGAACTGGAACAGAAAGCCCTGAATTTAGGGGTAAGGCAGTACAGGTGCATTGATGCTCAGGAAGATTATTATCATTCATGCGTAAAATACCTGATTTTCGGAAATGTTCTGAAGAACAATACCTATCCGCTATCCGTAAGTGCAGAACGGACCATCCAGGCACAGAAAATTGCGGAATATGCCATTGAAACCGGAGCGGATGCCATTGCTCACGGCAGCACGGGCGCTGGCAACGACCAGGTCCGCTTTGATCTGATCTTCCAGGTGATGTGTCCCGATGTGGAAATCATTACGCCGATCCGTGATATGGCCTTGTCCCGTGAAGCGGAAATTGAATTTTTGAAAGAGCATGGTTATGAGACGGAATTTGCAAAAGCGCAGTACTCTGTCAACAAAGGGCTTTGGGGAACTTCTGTGGGGGGCAAGGAAACACTGACTTCCAGGAATTACCTGCCGGAAGAAGCTTTTCCATCGCAAATTATCCGGACGGAACCTTCGGAAATGGACATTGAATTTAAGGATGGGGAAATTACGGCAGTTAACGGGCAGCACTTTGAACATCCTGTATATGCGATCCAGGCCATCGAGAAACTGGCTTCGGCATATGGCATCGGACGCGATATTCATGTAGGGGATACCATTGTCGGGATCAAAGGAAGGGTAGGCTTTGAAGCGGCTGCGGCTGCGGTCATTATCAAAGCGCATCATTTATTGGAAAAGCATACGCTTTCCAAATACCAGCAGATGATGAAATCGCAGCTGTCCGACTGGTACGGGAACTGGCTCCATGAAGCCCTTTTCCTGGATCCGGTGATGCGGAACATCGAATGTTTCCTGACGGACTCTCAAAAAACAGTCAGCGGAAAAGTATTTGTAACCCTCCATCCGTACCGCTTCATCCTGAACGGAATAGAGTCTGACCATGACCTGATGTCCGATCAATTTGGAAGCTATGGAGAGGCTAACAGGGCTTGGACCGGTGATGATGTGAAAGGATACACCAAAATACTCAGCAATTCGCTGAACATCTATCACCAGATCAATAAGGTAATCACTGATCAGGATATAGATGGGTTTAAAAATAAAATTTACAGATACAGAATCTGATTCTGTACATAAAATGATCATTTTAAATACATGAAAACAGCAGGAATTATAGGGGCTAACGGCTATACGGGCAGTGAGCTGATCCGCCTTCTGGCTTTTCATCCGCAGGTATCATTGCGTTTTTTATACAGCCGTTCCCATCCCGGAACCAGAATATCCGATTTTTACCCGGATCTTGCTGAGGTCTGCGATATGGAGCTGACGGATAAGCCCGAAGAGGTGGATGTCCTTTTTCTGTGCCTTCCGCACAAGGAAAGCAGGAACTGGCTCAGTCAGAATCCCGTGGGAGATGAAGTGCTGATCATAGATCTGGGGAATGACTTCCGCCTCGATGCCAAATTGGGGAACAGAAATTTTATCTATGGCTTGCCAGAAATTAATAGAAAACAACTTGCAGGAGCCAAAAGCATTGCCAATCCGGGATGTTTTGCCACGGCGATCCAGCTTGCATTGCTGCCACTGGCCGCCAAAGGATTATTAAAAGAAGTATACACCACAGGAATTACCGGTTCTACGGGTGCAGGCCAGTCCTTGCAGTCGACGACACATTTTACCTGGAGGAATGATAATATTTCTGCTTACAAAACATTGACCCATCAGCATGTGGATGAAATCGTGCAGCAGCTGGACACAATTAATGATCAGGATGTACAGCTTAATTTCGTTCCTTGGAGGGGAGATTTTACCAGAGGTATTTTTACCAGTTCTACCGTAAAAACGGAAGCAGGACGTCCCTATATCGAGCAGTTGTTTAAGGAATTTTATGAGGGAGAACCTTTTGTAAAGGTGAGCGAAAAAGCAATTGATCTCAAACAGGTTGTCAATACCAATCGCTGTGTGGTTCATATGGAAATGAGTGGAAATGTTTTGGTGATCCACTCAGCGATTGACAATCTGCTGAAAGGCGCTTCTGGACAGGCGGTGCAGAACATGAACATTGCCATGGGCTGGGAAGAAAACCTTGGACTGAACCTGAAAGCAGTAGTATTTTAGGTGATGGTCAATATTTAGATGAATGGTCAATACGTCAGTAGTGAACTGTATCATTCATCAATCATCAATCATTATTTATAACAAAACATGAATTTATTCAACGTATATCCATTATTCAGCATCAATCCTGTAAAAGCCCAGGGATCATTCCTCTGGGATGATCAAGGACAACAATACCTTGACTTTTACGGAGGGCATGCCGTAATCTCCATCGGGCATAACCATCCGCATTATCAGAATGCACTCAAGGAACAATTGGGTAAAATTTCATTTTACTCCAATTCGGTACAGAACGGACTGCAGACTGAGCTGGCTGAAAAACTGGGCCGGATATCAGGGTATGAAGATTACAGCCTCTTTCTCTGCAATTCCGGTGCGGAAGCCAATGAAAATGCACTGAAGCTTGCTTCATTTCATAATGGTAAAAGCAAAGTCCTGTATTTTTCAGGCTCTTTCCATGGAAGGACTTCAGCAGCAGTTTCCGTAACTGATAATCCGAAAATCGTAGCTCCGGTGAATTATGATGAAAGATTCATCAGATCTGAATGGAATAATATCGAACAGCTTGAAGATGTTTTTGAAAAGGAGGGAACTGAAATTTCATCCGTGATCATTGAAGGAATCCAGGGAGTAGGCGGAGTGATGATTCCTGATGCCGCATTTTTAACCCGGATCAGAGAATTGTGTGAACATTATGGTGCTGTGCTGATTCTGGATGAAGTACAGTCAGGCTATGGAAGGAGCGGCTATTTCTTTGCCCATAAGGAATATGGGGTTCAGCCGGATCTGATTACAACAGCAAAAGGGATGGGCAATGGTTTCCCGATCGGTGGTGTTCTGATCCACCCGAAATTCCAGGCTACCAATGGATTGCTGGGAACTACCTTCGGAGGGAACCACCTGGCCTGTGCAGCAGCCATTGCGGTCCTGGATGTGATGGAGGATGAAAACCTGATGGAAAATGCAAGCATCATGGGTGATTATATCGAAGAGAAAATCAATATGTTGCCGCATATCCGTTCCATCAGGCGCAAAGGTCTCATGATCGGAATTGAACTCGACAGGGATTGTGCGGAAGTGAGGAGCAGGCTTCTTTATGACCATTACATTTTCACAGGAAACTCTAATGATAAGGCAGTCTTAAGGATTCTTCCGGCACTCAATATCAAAAAGGGAGAAGCGGATTTGTTTATCGGTGCTTTGAAAACCGTTTTGGAAGGTTTAACCACGGAAGCTACAAAAGCATTGACACATTAAGAACCGTTTTTAATATCAGATAAAGAGTGTGCAGTGCGGCCATTTGTATTATTTGTTGAAATAATTCAACCACAAATTTACAATAGCCTAAAGCATGGCAAAATACCTTTATTTAAACGTAAAACCTGA
Source organism: uncultured Chryseobacterium sp. (assembly GCA_913775525.1). GTDB lineage: Bacteria > Bacteroidota > Bacteroidia > Flavobacteriales > Weeksellaceae > Chryseobacterium. Next base: position 50,561 of record CAJYLH010000039.1, on the reverse strand, counting down.
TAACCAAAGCTCATAAAACCTATTACAATGAAAAAATTCACGGCTGTAAGTGATGTTGAAAACTTACAGGAAATTATAAAAAAAGCGTTACAGATCAAAGAAAATCCTCTTTCGGAAACTGAAAAAGGAAAAGGCAAAACCATAGGGCTGGTATTTCTGAACTCCAGTCTGAGGACCCGCCTCAGCAGCCAGATTGCAGCGCAGAACCTGGGCCTGAATGTGCTGACTCTGAATGCCGCGCAGGAAGCCTGGAATCTGGAATTTGCGGACGGAGCCATTATGAACGGAGATACGGTGGAGCACATCAAAGATGCCATTGAAGTACTGAACCAGTATTGCGATATCATTGCCGTACGGTGTTTTGCCGGAATGAAAAGCAAGGAAGATGATGTTAATGAAAGCATTTTAAGCCAGTTTGAAAAACATGCTAAAGTTCCGGTCATTTCCCTGGAATCTGCCACGCGGCATCCTTTACAGAGCCTGGCAGATTGCATCACGATTACAGAACACTGGACCGAGGAACGAAAGCCGAAAGTCGTTCTTACCTGGGCGCCGCATATCAAACCCATTGCTCAGGCGGTCGGAAATTCATTTGCAGAATGGATGCAGGAAATGGAGGTGGATTTTGTCATCGCCAATCCGCAGGGCTATGATCTGGATAAGAACTTTACCAAAGATATAAAAGTGATCCACAATCAGGAAGAAGCATTGAAAGATGCAGATTTTGTCTATGTGAAAAACTGGTCGTCATTTGATGAGTATGCCGCCATGCCTGAAGTAAAAGATAGCTGGATGCTGACCAATGAGAAGCTTTCTGTTACTAACAATGCTAAAGTCATGCACTGCCTTCCGGTCCGCCGGAATGTGGAATTGAGCGATGAGGTAATGGACGGAGAAAATTCCATTATTTACCAGCAGGCCAAAAACCGGATATTTTCAGCTCAGGCTGTGTTTTCTGAGATATTGGATGGGCTTGATTCCAAATAGTTTCCTGTACATCCAAATGTGAATTGAAATAATCCTTGTCAAGGTTCTAACCCTTGACAAGGATATTAAGAGACATGTAAAGCATCAGTAATGAAAGAAAAATTGTACATCATCAAAATAGGCGGCGCTCTCATTGACGATGAAGAGTTGCTGGAACAATTCCTGGAGCAGTTCTCCGGAATCCGGGAGAAAAAAATCCTGGTTCACGGAGGCGGAAAGCTGGCGAATACACTGGCGGATAAACTGGGTGTAGAGCAGAAAATGGTCAATGGCAGGAGGATTACCGATAAAGATACGCTGGATATTGTTGCCATGGTGTATGCCGGAAGCATCAATAAAAATATTGTCGCAAAACTTCAGCAAAAAAAATGCAAGGCAATAGGCTTTTCAGGGGCGGATGCAAATCTAATTAAAGCCAAGAAAAGAGAGCATGCAGAAATTGATTTCGGGTTTGTGGGGGATATCACTGAAAAAAGTGTCAACAGGAAGATCATCTCAAAATTGCTTAAGCTTGAGCTTGTGCCTGTATTTTCGGCTATCACCCATGATAAAAAAGGCCATCTTTTCAATACCAATGCGGATACGATTGCGTCAGTGCTTGCCCAGGCCCTGTCTATAAAGTATGATGTGGAGTTATTATACTGCTTTGATAAAGAAGGCGTTTTAGAAGATGTCAATAATCCTGAGTCCGTTATAAAAAATATATCTGAAGAGGAATTTTCCGCCCTTAAAAATGAAGGGAAGCTTCATAAAGGGATTCTGCCTAAACTGGAAAACGCCCTTGGAGCAGTTAAGAATAATGTAACGAAAGTATTCCTCATTAAAGAAACTGAACTTAAAAACCATATAGAAACCCATCATGCAGGAACTGAAATCTGTCTATAGCAAAGAAGAATTGCTGAATAACGCTGTTGAATTACTGAAAAAACTGATCGAAATCCCATCTTTCAGCAAAGATGAATTCAATACCTCTGTAGAGATTGAAAGTTTTTTTGCAAGACACCATATTCCCACCAAACGTTTTAAAAACAACATCTGGGCAGTCAACAAAAACTTTGATGTTTTCAAACCTTCTATACTGCTGAATACCCATCATGATACGGTAAAGCCTAACAAGGCATATACGATGGATCCTTTTATACCGGTAGAGAAAGACGGTAAGCTGTTCGGGCTTGGGAGCAATGATGCTGGTGCTTGCCTGGTTTCGATGGCGCAGGTTTTCCTGCATTTTTATGAACAGGAGAACCTTGCATACAATCTGGTCATTGCCCTCACCGCTGAAGAAGAGATTTCAGGTTTTGACGGAATAGAAGCACTGTATCCGCAACTTCCGAATATTGAACTGGCCATTGTGGGAGAGCCTACGCAAATGAACCTTGCGATTGCTGAAAAAGGACTCCTGGTGATTGACGGTGAAATGAAGGGAACTGCTTCCCATGCCGCACATCCCAATCCGGATAACTCAATCGTAAAATGCATGAAGGACTTGCAGCAGATCCTGGATTTCAGGTTTCCGAAGGTGTCTGAATATCTGGGAGAGGTAAAAATTACCCTGTCCGGAATCCATGCCGGTGTGCAGCACAATGTGGTTCCGGAATCCTGTTCGTTTACGCTTGATGTAAGGGTGACCGATGAATATTCCAACCGGGAAGCATTTGAGATCATCCAGTCGCAGATGGAATCCGCTTTAACGGCGCGGTCGTTCAGGCTTAATTCGTCAAAGATCTCCATGGACCATCCTTTTGTGCAGGCAGGACTGGAAATCGGGAGGACGACCTATGGTTCCCCGACATCATCCGACCAGGCGATCATTCCCTGTACATCGGTAAAGCTCGGGCCCGGAGACAGCACCCGCTCCCATACTGCGGATGAATTTGTTTTCATCGATGAAATTGCAGAAGGGATCGATATTTACATCAGGATTTTGGAAAAAGTTCTGTAACGCGCAGAGCAGAAAGTACCAGGACTGTAATCCGGTATTTGAGTTCCGGAATCTAACCCCCTAAATTAAAAGAATATGAAAAAGATATGGCAGAAAGACGATGCGGCCACCAATAAGCTCGTCAGTACATTTACAGTAGGCAAAGACCTTGAGTTTGATGAGCGGCTGGCAAAATACGATGTTAAAGGTTCTATGGCCCACTGTACCATGCTGGCTGAGGTCGGCATCATCTCTCCCGAAGAATCCCAACAGATGCTTGCCGTGCTGGAAGAGATTTTACAGGATATCGAATCCGGGACATTTGAGATAGATCCGCGTGCAGAAGACATCCACTCTCAGATAGAATCTGTTTTAATTGAAAAATTAGGTGATACGGGAAAGAAAATACACACGGCAAGATCACGCAATGACCAGGTTTTGCTGGATATCAAGCTTTATATACTGGATGAAATCCGCGAGATTGCGGCGATGACCGATGAGTTTTTTCAGTTGCTGATTCGGCTGGCTGAGCAGCATAAAAATGTATTGCTGCCGGGCTATACCCATCTGCAGATTGCGATGCCTTCCTCTTTCGGGCTTTGGTTCGGGGCGTACGCGGAGGCTCTGCTGGATGATGCTGAACTGCTGTTTTCGGTAAAAAATATCATCAGTAAAAACCCTTTGGGATCTGCAGCAGGATATGGTTCTTCATTCCCGATTGACCGCGAGAGTACAACCTATCATCTGGGGTTTCTATCCATGAATTACAATTCTGTCTATGCCCAGATGACCCGGGGCAAAACTGAGAAATTACTGGCTATGGCTATGGCAGCCATGGCTGGGACGCTGGGGAAATTCGCCTATGATGTCTGCCTGTATTTGAGCCAGAATTTTGATTTCATCAGTTTTCCGAAAGAGTTTACCACCGGAAGCAGCATTATGCCGCACAAGAAAAACCCGGACATCTTTGAACTGGTTCGAGCACGGTGCAACAGAATACAATCTCTTCCGAACGAGTTTATCCTGCTGACCAACAACCTGCCTTCAGGATACCACCGTGATATGCAGCTGACCAAAGAGATCCTTTTCCCGGCCATTGACTCATTAAAAGAATGCCTGGAAATCCTGAACTATACATTGCCGAATATCCAGGTGAAAGACGGGATCCTGGAGGATGAAAAGTATACATACCTGTTCAGTGTGGAAAAGATCAATGAAGAAGTGAAAAACGGAAGTTCATTCCGGGACGCCTACATTAAGGTCGGACAGGAGATTGAGAACAATGCATTCGATTTTGAGGCAAAGCAATTGACCCATACCCATCAGGGAAGCATCGGGAATCTGTGCCTGGATAAAATTGAATACCAGTTCAATAAAGTGAAGAATAAATTGTTGGGATGATCAGCTATCGTATGATATAAAGGCTATAGCCCAGATGAAATCCAGTTGTTTTTTTCAGCAGCCTTTGACCTTATTATATAAACTGAACTTTACAATTATTCTAAATCGATTTTAAACTTGGTGGATTTTTTCACCTCGTGCAGCACGATGGAACTGTGGTACTGGCCGATATTCGGGATGTTGGAAATGATGTTTACGGCAAAGTCATTATAGGAATTGATGTCTTTGGCAATAATCTTCAGCATATAATCATATTCACCGGAAAGACTTATGATCTCCTGTACCTCGTCGTATTTTCCGATGTTTTTTTCAAAGGTTTCAAGGACTTTTTTAGACTGCTCTTTCAGGCGTACATTACAGTAGACAACGATATTCAGGCCCAGTTTTTCGCGGTTAAGTAGCCCGACATATTTTTCTATGATGCCCTGCTTTTCAAGCTGCTTGATGCGCTCGTAGGTAGGGGTGAACGTGAGGCCTATTTTTTCGGAGATTTCTTTAACAGATAGGGTAGAATCATTCTGGATGATGCTGAGGATCATTTTGTCTTTTAAGTCCATAAATTAAGAATAACAAGGGGTGGCAACAAAAGTATTAAGAAAAAATGAAATAAAATTGATAAATTTCTTTAAATTATTGTCATATGATTTTGCAGTTTTCGCTGTTTATTGTATCTTTGCATCTAATGAATAACACAGTATTTATATCATTAGGATTACCGGGCGAAGACGCCCTTTACGATATTTATTTATTTTAAGCGAAGATATTTTCTTCGCTTTTTTTTTGTAAAAAATTTAGAAATTATGTTTACGATTACAGAACTAAGTACAGAGAGGATCAACCGTATAGTGAAAGAAGCACTGGCATTTGCGGAAGGGAAGACCGCCAGGATTGAAGGCGAGGTTTTCTGTTCCAACCTATTCTTTGAAGACAGCACCAGGACCAAGACCAGCTTTGATATTGCCGAAAGGAAACTAGGCTTACAGGTGGTTCCGTTTGATGCTGCCAACAGTTCGGTAAACAAAGGAGAAAGCTTATATGATACGGTAAAAACGCTTGAAAGCCTTGGGATCAACCTGGTTGTGATCAGAGATAAAAAAGACCGGTACTTTGATGAGCTGAAAAACATCAGGATCCCTGTAATCAACGGAGGAGACGGAACCGGGAACCACCCTTCACAGTGTATGCTTGACCTGATGACCATCTATCAGGAATTCGGGAAGTTCGAAGGCCTTAAAGTAGGCATCGTAGGCGATGTAAAACACAGCAGGGTAGCCAATTCCAATGCAGAAGCCCTGAGAAGGCTGGGTGCAAAAGTATACTTTTCAGGTCCGGAACAGTGGTTTGATGAAGGAGCACTGATCAACGGAACTTATTTAAGCGTTGATGAGATGATTCATGAAGTGGATGTGCTGATGCTGCTGAGGATACAGCACGAAAGGCACGATGCCAAAATGAGTTTCTCCGCTGCCGAATACCACAGAAAATACGGATTGACGAAAGAAAGAGAGAAGGCCATGAAAAAAGAAGCGATCATCATGCATCCTGCACCGATCAACCGGGGAGTGGAAATTGATTCCGACCTGGTGGAATGCGAACGGTCAAGAGTTTTCAGGCAAATGCAGAACGGCGTCTTCGCCAGAATGGCCATTTTAAAAGAGGCCCTGGAGAAAAAGGGGTATACGTTTAAATAAGAGCCAAGTAAGCAAGAGCCAGGTAAAAAGAAAAGAAGTCAAAAGGTTCTGAGTCTTAAAGAAAAATAAAAAGGCATTAAAGGCTTAGAGTATATCATGAAAATGATCAGTCCTGTAAGGATGGCCTGCTCATAGCGATGGGTGAAACCCATGGAAGGTAGCAGAAATGATAATCGAAGCCCCGTAGGGGCGGCCTGTTCATAACCACTACAAAATTTCCTTAGTGAAATTGAAAGAATTTTGACGGGTGTTGAACAGAAATGAAATAAAAATAAAATAATAAGAGATAAAAGTTTACAATGAAGAAAAAATTAATACTGGAGTCCGGTGAAGTGTTTCATGGAAAAGGTTTCGGAGCAGAGTTGGAAACGGCTGGAGAAGTGGTTTTCAATACCGGAATGACAGGGTATCAGGAACTTATTTCCGACCCTTCCTACTGCGGACAGATCGTCTGCATGACGTATCCGCTGATCGGTAATTATGGTATTAACCGGGACGATTATGAGAGTATTGAGCCGGCTATCAAAGGGCTGATCGTAAAGGAACTCTGCGATTTCCCATCCAATTTCCGTACTCAGATTACACTTGATGAACTGTTTAAAAAGAAGAACCTTTCCGGAATCTCAGGCATCGACACCAGAAGGCTGACAAGAGTACTCCGTAACCACGGAGTGGTAAAATGTAAGATTGTGAATGCCGATGCCGATGAACATGCAGTGGTTGCAGAACTGGCATCAACCACATTCCCTACCAACCAGGTGGAAATGGTGTCTACCAAAACCTCTTATGCTAACCCGGGAAGAGGCCTGAAAGTAGTTTTGGTGGATTTCGGTTCCAAATTGGGGATCATCCGCGAACTCTCCCAGAGAAACTGCGACATCACAGTGGTCTCACAGGATGTAACGGCAGAAGAAATCTTATTGATGGATCCGGATGGAGTGATGCTGTCCAACGGTCCCGGCGACCCTGAAGACAACCAACATGCCCTGGAAATGATCCGCGGACTCTTGGGTAAAGTTCCGATCTTTGGAATCTGCTTAGGTCACCAGCTGATCGGTTTGGCCTGCGGTGCAAAAACATTCAAGCTGAAATTCGGACACAGAGGAGGAAACCATCCTGTTTTAGATTTGGAAAAAAACAAAGTGGCCATCACTTCCCAGAACCACGGATACGCGGTAGATCAGGAGAGTTTAACAGGAACAGATTTAATTGAAACCCACATTGCCCTGAACGACAGAACCAACGAAGGATTAAAACACAAAATCCATCCTTGCTTCTCCGTACAATACCACCCGGAAGCAAGCCCGGGCCCGGAAGATGCGAATTACCTCTTTGATGATTTTATTCAGATGATGGAAGATTTTAAAAAGTAAGCAAAGAACCAAGAAGCTAGACACAAGAATCAAGATTAACAGATTTACAATGCATCATTTTGAAAAATTATTGTTTTGGCAGAAATCGATGGTATTAGCGAAAAATATTTATTTAGCCTGCCAAAGAATTCATAATGATGAAAAATTTGGATTGATTTCTCAAATTAAAAGGTCTGTTGTATCTATTCCATCGAATATTGCTGAAGGTTCAGGCAGAAATAGTGATAAAGAATTTAATCATTTTCTGGCAATTGCTTTAGGCTCTGCATTTGAATTGCAGACACAGTTGATACTGACTAAAGAGTTGAATCTTTTACCTGGAGACGTAGTCAATACTCTATTAGGTGATATTGCTGAAATTCAACGAATGATTTATTCATTTAAAAATAATTTAAAATAAAAAGTCTAAGATCTTGGCTCCTGGTTCTTGAATCTTGACTCTCTAATAAAAATAAAAATGGCAAAACGTACAGATATAAAAACAATTTTAGTAATCGGTTCCGGGCCTATCATCATTGGTCAGGCGGCAGAATTCGATTATGCGGGAACACAGGCCTGTTTATCTTTGAAAGAAGAAGGCTATAAAGTAATCCTGATCAACTCCAACCCGGCAACCATCATGACAGATGTGGAAATCGCAGATAAAGTATATATTGAGCCGATTTCCCTGCAGTTTGTAAGCCACATCATCAGAAAAGAGCGTCCGGATGCACTTTTACCAACTCTTGGCGGACAGACCGGACTGAACATGGCGGTAGAGCTGGAAAAATCCGGTATCCTTGAAGAATGTAAAGTGGAAGTATTGGGAACAAAATTATCGGCCATCAACAGGGCGGAAGACAGGGATCTGTTCCGTGAACTGATGAGAGAACTGAATGAACCTGTTCCTGAATCGGATATCGTGAATACCGTAGAAGGAGCCTTAAGTTTTGCAGAAGAAATAGGGTATCCTGTAATTGTCCGACCTGCCTTCACGATGGGGGGAACAGGTGGCGGAATCGCTTCCAATGAAACAGAACTGAAAGAAATTGCGGAATTAGGATTGAAGCACAGCCCGGTAACGCAGTGTCTGATTGAGCGGTCAATCGCAGGCTTCAAGGAAATTGAATATGAGGTTATGCGTGATGCCAACGATAATGCGATTGTGGTGTGTAATATGGAAAATATCGACCCGGTGGGCGTGCATACGGGAGATTCTATCGTAGTTGCGCCTTCCCAGACACTTTCTGACAGGGAATACCAACTGCTGAGAAACGCTTCGTTAAAAATCATCAGGGCACTGGGAATTGAAGGAGGATGTAACGTACAGCTGGCTTTAGACCCGCATTCATTTGACTATTACATCATCGAGGTAAACCCAAGGGTTTCCCGTTCCTCCGCTTTGGCATCAAAAGCAACAGGGTATCCCATCGCAAAGATTGCTGCGAAAATCGCGGTAGGACTTACCCTTGACGAAATTATGAACCCGGTAACCGGGAAAACATACGCCTGCTTCGAACCGGCTCTGGACTATGTGGTAACGAAATTCCCAAGGTTCCCGTTCGATAAATTTGAAACGGCAGACAGGAGATTGTCTACCCAGATGAAAGCAACCGGTGAAGTAATGGCCATCGGAAGGAACTTCGAGGAGTCTTTACAGAAAGCCATCCGTTCCCTCGAAACCGGCATCAGGCATTTAGGACTGAAAACAAAGCAAGCCCTGGCTTTGACGGCGGAAGAAATCGAAAGAAGGATCAGGGTATGTGATGATGAAAGGCTATTCATTATCGGCGATGCTTTACGAAAAGGATACGACTGGGAACAGATCGTGGAATGGAGCAAGATCGACAAGTTCTTCATCTGGAAACTGAAAAAGCTGGTCGATTTCGAACAAACGATTGCTGACAATAAATTTGACAAAGAAACATTAATTGAAGCTAAGAAATTAGGCTTTGCGGATCTAAATATTGCTCATCTTTGGGAGGTGACCCAAAGAGAAGTATTCAATTTCAGAAAAGAAAACGGAATCATGCCGGTATACAAAATGGTGGATACCTGCGCCGCTGAATTTGAATCTGAAACCCCATATTTCTACGGAACATACGAAGAAGAAAACGAAAGCGTGGTTTCAGACAAAGAGAAAATCATCGTGCTGGGGTCCGGACCGATCAGGATCGGACAGGGAGTTGAGTTTGATTACGCAACGGTTCATTCGGTTTGGGCAATCAAAGAAATGGGCTACGAAGCCATCATCATCAACAACAACCCGGAAACGGTTTCCACCGATTTCTCCATCTCAGACAAACTCTATTTCGAGCCGCTGACAGAAGAAGATGTCATGAACATTATCGAACTCGAAAAACCGAAAGGGGTTGTCGTTCAGTTCGGTGGCCAGACCGCGATTAACCTGGCTGATAAACTGGCTTCACACGGTGTTCAGATTTTAGGGACGACCCTGGAAGACCTGGACAGAGCAGAAAACAGAGATAAGTTTGAAAAAGCGCTTCAGGAAATGCAGATCCCTCAGCCGCTCGGGAAAACATCCGTTTCTAAAGAAGAAGCGATCAAGATTGCCAATGAAATCGGATATCCGGTATTAGTTCGACCGAGCTATGTACTGGGAGGCCGAGCCATGGAAATCGTGTACACGGAAACAGAGCTGGCCCATTACATGGAAAATGCAGTGGAAGCGAGCCCTGAACATCCGGTATTGGTCGATAAATATATGGTTGGAAAAGAAGTTGAGGTAGACGCCATCTGCGACGGTGAAACGGTAGTGATTCCGGGAATTATGGAGCACATCGAGAGGGCAGGGGTTCACTCCGGAGACTCCATCGCAGTATATCCTCCGCAGAATATTTCGCAGGGGGAAATTGACACGCTGGTAGATTATACGAAAAGGCTGGCTAAAGGACTTAATGTAGTAGGGCTGATGAACATCCAGTATGTCCTGTTTGAAGGAAACGTCTTTGTCATCGAAGTCAACCCGCGTTCATCCAGAACCGTTCCTTTCTTATCTAAAATCACGGAGGTTCCGATGGCTAACCTGGCTACCAAAGCCATTCTGGGCCAGAAACTGAAAGATCTCGGCTACGAAAGCGGCCTGGTTCCGAATAAAGAAGGCGTTTTCGTAAAAGTTCCGGTATTCTCTTTCTCAAAACTGACGAAAGTAGATATCTCTTTAGGCCCTGAAATGAAATCGACCGGAGAGGTGATGGGTAAAGATACAACCCTGGAAAAAGCCCTTTACAAAGGACTGGTAGCAGCAGGAAGAAAAGTACCGATGCATGGCTCCATCCTGTTCACGGTAGCGGATAAACATAAGCAGGAAGCAGCTGATCTGGCGGCCAGGTTCCATGAAGTAGGCTTCAGGATCTGGGCAACGGAAGGGACTGCCAAATTCTTTGAAGAAAAAGGGATTCCTTGCAAAATAGGATACAAGATCGGAGAAGAAGACGTTAATCTGATCGACCTGATCCAGAAAGGAAAAGTTCAATATGTAGTCAATACCATGACGAAAGGAAAACGGGCCGAAAGAGACGGATTCCAGATCAGGAGGATGAGCGTTGAAAACGGCGTTCCTTGTCTGACCTCTATGGATACTGTAGAAGCCATCCTGAAGGTGATCGAAAGCATGAGCTTTAAAATGGAGACCATGTAAATACTATCCTGAATATCATATTAAAGCACTGTCAGTCTGATGGTGCTTTTTGTGTGAGAAAGGGGGTGAACTGTATTAAGATAAGAGATAATAGACGGATAGATGATAGACAGGAAAATCTGAATTTTAGATTATAAATTTTAGATTTTAGATTAAGATGGTAGACGGATTTAAATTTGACTACTATTGATTAATAGACTTAAACTACGACCTAGGAAAGAAAGGCGTTAAGAAAATAAAGGCTGTGAACGTTAAGAAAATTCTTCTGTCCGAAGCGCGGTACAAGAACCTCAAAGACAGTGGCCATAGTTAATCCGCGCAAGTTTAGAATTTTTAGTGAACAGGCTTTATTTTTAGCTTTTCTTTCCAGTCTTGAATTTTTGTTTCTTTTGTTTGACTACGTCGAATCTTCGATTTCAAGGCAAAAGAAAAAGCGGAGAAAGAATATGATGATTTTAGATTAGATGAGAGATGATAGACGGATAGATGATAGATGTTGAGTGGTAGTTTTAGATTATAGGTTTTAAATTTTGGATTTTGAATCTTGAAATGTAAAATTACTGCTGTTACAGCATCCATATTCTTTTTTGAATTCGTATTTTTAAACAAAAATTTATCACGTGAAGAAGTTAGTATTCGCATTTTGCATATCAGCATTTGCATTAAGTTTTGCTCAGGATTATTCGGTACCGGCGGCAAGCCCGCGCCAGAAAGTGGAGCAGCAGTTTTCCATGTCCAAGATTACGGTGGATTACGGAAGGCCGGGTGTAAAAGGAAGAAAGATCTTTGGGGAACTGGTGCCTTACGGACAGGTTTGGAGAGCGGGAGCCAACTCATCTACGAAAATTACGTTCGGGCAGTCGGTGAACTTCGGCGGTAAAATCGTTCAGGCGGGAACGTACGGATTATTCATTGTGCCGACTGAAAAAGAATGGAAAGTGATCCTTAACAAAGACTTCCAGCAGTGGGGTGCCTATACCTACGATCCTAAACAGGATGTGGTTGATATATCGGTCCCGGTAAATAAACTGGCAGACAAGCAGGAGTGGTTTGAAATTACCCTGAATCCTACCGATGAAAATTCAGGAAACCTGGTGATCAAATGGGATATGGCAGTAGCGGAAGTTCCTATTAAGCCGGCAAAACCTGAAGCAGTGACTAAAATTGCCGATAAACTGAAAGAAATTAAAAAAATCGAATCTGATGCAGCCAAAACAAAAGGCTAGGTATCAGTACAAAAAAACAACACATACAGATGAAATTTTCAGTTCAGACTATCCTGGAAAATCAGGACTATCAGTTAATCCCCTTACAGCAAGGGGATTTTGAATCCTTATACAAAGTAGCTTCAGATCCCAGGGTCTGGGAACAGCACCCGAACAAGGACCGTTACAAGCGGGAAGTTTTTCAGAATTTCTTTGTTGGAGCAATGGAAAGCAAAGGAACATTTAAAATTTTGGAGAAAGCAACCGGAAATGTGATTGGAAGCAGCCGTTATTATGATTATAACGAAGAGGATAACAGCATCTTTGTAGGCTATACATTTTACGGGACCGAATCATGGGGAAAAGGGATCAACCCGCAGATCAAGAAGCTGATGCTCGATTATATCTTCCGGTTTGTGGATAAGGTTAATTTCCATGTGGGAAAAGATAATATGCGTTCCCGGACCGCAATGGAAAGGTTAGGCGCAGAAAATACCGGGGAACAGGAAGTGGCTTACTTCAGTGAACCGTCAAGAACGAATATTGTTTATCAAATCAAAAAAGAAAATTGGCTATGAAGAAGTATACTGTCCAGCAGAATCCTTTTGTAGTCCCAACTACAGACGGTAAGCTGATCGAAGAACACTGGGGGAATTCAACGGAAAATCCGGAAGTATCCATTGCCCATATGGTTGCGCCAGCCGGATGGAGCGAACCGCACCAGACTCCGGAATTTGATGAATTTACCTTCATTATTTCCGGTAAAAAACAGTTTGAGATCGATGGAGAGACCATTGTGCTGGAGAAAGGGCAGAGCATCAGGATCGGTAAAGGTGCCAGGGTGAGGTACAGCAACCCCTTTCCTGAAGAATGTGAATACCTGTCGGTATGCCTTCCTGCATTTTCGATGGAAGCGGTGCACAGGGAGGAAGAAGGAGTAGACTAGATTTAAAGCAATCAATATCTATTTAAATCACTTTTTTTAGATAAAAAATGGTTTTTAATGAGCGGGAATTCAGTTGAATAGATAATGGATAAATGTTTTTTAAAAAATTATGTTTCAGGGCTGTGAATTATTTTGTATGTTCGCGGCTGAAAAACTGACAATTAATTCTTTATGAAAAACATTTTACCCGTTGCGCTTTTATTGGGCGTTGCTGTATCTTTCACTTCTTGTGCGACTATTATTACCGGTACCAAAGATAAAATATCTTTCACTTCAACTCCTGAAGGTGCCAAAGTGATCCACAAAGGCATTGAAAAATGTACGACGCCGTGTACAGCTGAAATCCCAAGATCGCTGAGCAAGCAGATGGTGACTTTTGAAAAAGAAGGTTACACCAGCAAAGAAATGAAGCTTACCAAAACATTTAATCCTGTGACCCTGGTTAATATCGTTTTAGGTGGCGCCATAGGTGTAGGTATTGATGCTGCTACAGGATCACTGACCAAATATTCTCCTAAAGCCTATACCGCAGAGCTGCAAGCAAAACAATAGTCAATGTAAGAATATAGCAGTGTAACAGTATACCAATCATAAAAATTGATATATTATTACACTGCTACATTGATTCATTGTTACATTATTTAAGGATTTCCTTCAGGAACATCAGCGTATGGTTCCAGGCTCTTTTGGCCATAACCGGATTGTAGTCAGGTGACTTTGGATCCGTAAATGTGTGCTTGGAGTGGGCATAGGTAATAATCTGCCAGTCGGCATTTCCTTCATTCATCTCTTTTACCAGGTTGTCATAATCTTCCCTGGAAACACTCTGATCATCTGCCGGGTGCTCCACCAGGATTTTTGCAGCTAAAGGACCATTGGTTCTGGACTGGTCTTTAGCCAGGCTTCCGTGAATGGAAACGGCACCTGCAACAGGAAGTTTCCCCCTTGCAGATTCCAGGGCACCGGTTCCGCCGAAGCAATAACCGATGACAGCAATTTTTTCGGGAATGGCTCCGTTTTTCTTCAGCTGTTCCAATGCTAAACTGATCCTTTTCTGATACGCTTCATAATTCTGTTTGTAATACCCTGACATTTTTGCTGCTGCAGCATTGTCGGCCGGGACGTTTCCTATACCGTAAATATCTGCAACAAAAGCAACATAGCCTTCTTTCTCCAGCTCTGCTGCTGCATTTCTTGCCTCATCATCAATGCCTTTCCAGGCAGGAAGGATAAGGACACCCGGAAGCTTTTTTCCGGCATTGGAAGTAACCAGTCCACTGAGTTTCTGCGTGCCGTCCTGGTAGCTTACTGTTTTGAGCTTCTGGCTGAATGCGGTTCCGGAAGCCATTAAAATTCCGGCTAATAATATTGAACGTATCATACTATAATTTGTGTGTTGATTGTATTCCTACTGATCAAATTTTACGCCTAAATCTATCAGTTCTTTTTCAAGGTCTGTTTCAGGTGTGATATGCACCGTATGGAAACCCAGTGACTGTGCCATTTCAATGTTTTTGATATTATCATCAATGAATACGGACTCCTCTGCGCTGATCTGATAGCGGTCCAGAAGCAGGTGCCATATTTTCGGGTCCGGCTTGATGAGTTTTTCTGTTCCGGAAACTACAATCTTACCCTTAAAAAGCTTAAAAAAATCGTAGTTCTCCAGCGCATAGGGAAACGTCTCATCAGACCAGTTAGTCAGCCCGAACAGCTCATAATTGGTATTCCCGAGTTTTTTCAGTACTGCTACATTGTGGGGGATGTCGCTTTTCAGCATCACCGGCCAGTTATCGTAATAAGCCCGGATTTCTTTTTCCCATTCCGGGAATTTCTTAATCTGGATTTCCGTTCCCTCGGCAAGTTTTCTTCCCCGGTCCTGTTCCTCATTCCATTCTGTCTGCGCGATATTTTCCAGGAAATATTCCATCCTTTCATCATCATTGAAATACGTCTTGAAAAAATACCTTGGGTTCCAGTCCATCAGGACTCCTCCGAAATCGAAAATAATGTTTTTGATTGCCATAATTGTTTAATATAATCTGTTGTGTTTTTTTATTGTTGATAAAACCGGTACTGCCCGTCTTCATACCGCGCATGGATATGGTGCAGCCCGTTGGTAAGTATAATTTCTTCCGCTCCGATGATCGAATTGTACCGGGCAGTCTGCTCAAAAGTTTTTTCCGTTAATTTTACTTGCGGTGCTTTGCATTCCACCAGGATTTTAGGCAGTGTTTTTTCGGTTACCATCAGGTCAATTCTTTTGGTAAGCCCGTTCAATACAATCTTTTTCTCTGTGATCAGGGCTGATGCGGCATAGGATTTCACCGTAATGTAATAATGGATCCAGTGCTGCCGCACCCATTCTTCAGGCGTTAGCAAAAGGTAGGTTTTCCGGATGGGATCATAAATAAAAAACTTATCTTTGTCCTGCTTGAATTTAAAATCAAAAGTTTCCTGAAAATTCAGTTTTGGAAGTTCCATTAATACGATGAAAGAATTAGATTTAATCCTCAAAAATATTAAAAATAAAGAAGTTTTACCGATTTATTTTTTTCACGGAGAAGAGCCTTACTTTATTGATGTCGCTGTGAAAGCCCTGGAACACGACTTTCTTACCGAAGATGAAAAAGCCTTTAACCAGACCGTCGTCTACGGAAAAGATACTTCCTACCAGGACATCCTTTCACTGGCCCGCCAGTTTCCCATGATGGGGGATAAACAGGTGATCATTATAAAGGAAGCCCAGGACCTGCGGCTTAATGATGAGGAGAACAGGATCCTGGAAGCCTATGTAGAAAACCCCGTTCCTTCCACCGTACTCGTATTCGCCCACAAGCATAAAAAACTCGACAGCCGTAAAAAAGCAGCAAAAGCGCTGGACAAAGCCAAGGTACTCTTCCTCAGCGAATCGGTTAAAGAAAACAACCTTCCAAAATGGATCGCCGACGAATGTGCAAAGCTCAGCATAAAAACCGCTCCGAATATTGCTCATCTCCTTGCTGAATATATGGGGAACAACCTCTCCAGGATCGCCAATGAGCTAAATAAAATGAAGATCATCCTGAAAGAAGGTCAGGTGCTGGACGGTACTATCATCGAAAACCATATCGGGATCAGTAAGGAATACAATATTTTCGAGCTTCAGAAAGCATTGGGTACCAAAAATGCCAACGCAGCATTCCGGATTGCTTATTTTATGGGGAAAAACCCGAAAAACAATCCTTTCGTGATGATGCTGTCCAGCCTGTACAATTATTTTTCCAATGTCATCATTTACCAGACCATGACCGGCCAGCCACAGCAGGCCATCGCCTCCCAGATGGGCGTCCATCCTTATTTCCTTAAGGATTATGCAGAATCGGCCAGGCTGTACCCGCTGAAACATGCTACGAGGGTCATCTCTATCTTACGCGAGTTCGATATGAAAGGAAAAGGACTTGGTGCCGTCAATATGACGGAAGCGGAACTCATCAAGGAATTGGTGTATAAGATTATTCATGTGGATAAGATTAAAATGAAAGTGTAGAAGGGAAGGATTGAGATTCAAGAGCCAAGAATCAAGAGTCGAGAGTCAAGAGTCAAGAGTCAAGATTTTAGATTATAAATTTTAGATTTTAGATTTTAGATGAGAGATAATAGATAATAGATGTCAGATCTTTAAACGTAGATTCATTTTACATCTTAGATATTAATTCAAAATCATATTATTTTCCTGTTTTTTTGTCTCGAAACTGAAAATTCAACGTGCCTCGCGCTTCGGACAGAAGAGTTCTCTTAATGTTCACAGCCTTTATTTTCTTAACGCCTTTCTTTCCTTAAGTTATTGTCTAAAATCTGTTAATCAATAGTAGTCAAATTTAAAATCAGTCTACCATCTTAATCTAAAATCTAAAATTTATAATCTAAAATTCAGTGTTTCTTGTCTATCATCTATCATCTAAAATCTAAAATTTATCACTTCCTTTTTCTTTTGCCTTGAAATTGAAGATTCGACGTAGTCAAACAAAAGAAACAAAAGTTCAAGACTGGAAAGAAAGACTAAAAATAAAGCCTGTTCACTAAAAATTCTAAACTTGCGCGGATCAGCTATGGGCACTGTATTTGAAATTTTTGCGCCCGCGCTTCGGACAGAAGAGCTTTCTTAACGCTCACAGCCTTCATTTTCTTAACGCCTTTCTTTCCTTAAGTCATAGTCTAAAGTCTGTTAATCAATAGTAGTCAAATTTAAAATCAGTCTAGCATCTTAATCTAAAATCTAAAATTTATAATCTAAAATTCAGCGTTTCCTGTCTATCATCTATCCGTCTCTCATCTATTATCTCCCATCCCATCTAAAATCTAAAATCCAAGCTCTCCATCTCCATCGACAGCAAACATATCACATATTGACAACTATCATTAAAATAACTTTAAATAAAGGATAAAAATTCCGAAATTAGCAGCCTGAATTTAAATCTTTTTGACAAAGAAATTATGGAGCAAAACATTTTAGATTGTGTGATCATCGGATCGGGACCTTCCGGTTTTACAGCAGCCATTTATGCGGCAAGAGCAGACCTGAAACCTGAATTATATACTGGCCTGGAACCGGGCGGACAGCTGACCACCACTACAGAAGTTGAAAATTTCCCGGGATACCCAACCGGCATTACCGGCCCTGAAATGATGATGGATTTGCAGAAGCAGGCAGAAAGATTTGATACCAAAATACATTATGAAATGATTACCAGGGCGGAATTCTCCAACGAAGTAGGAGGGATCCACAAGGTATATGCAGGAAACAAAGAAATCCTGGCCAGAACGGTAATCATCTCTACCGGGGCTACAGCCAAATACCTGGGACTGGACGACGAAAAGAAATATGCAGGAGGCGGGGTTTCCGCTTGTGCTACCTGCGACGGATTTTTCTACAAAGGAAAAGATGTGGTGGTAGTGGGTGCAGGAGATACGGCCGCAGAAGAAGCGACGTACCTGTCCAAACTGTGTAATAAAGTAACGATGCTGGTGAGGAAAGATGTGTTCAGGGCTTCAAAAACCATGATCCACCGTGTTGAAAACACTCCGAATATTGAGGTGAAATTCAACCATGAGCTGATCGGGATTGAAGGAGAGAATAACCTGGTGGAAAGAGCCATTGTGATCAACAACCAGACGCAGCAGGTGTCTACCGTAAGTGTTGACGGTATCTTTATCGCCATCGGGCACAAACCGAATACCGATGTTTTCGCCGGACAGATCAACCTGGATGAAAACGGATATATCCTGACGGAAAAAGGAACTGCAAAAACCAATCTTCCGGGCGTATTTGCTGCGGGAGACGTTCAGGACCACATTTACAGACAGGCCATTACGGCAGCCGGAAGCGGATGTATGGCGGCCATGGATGCTGAAAAATACCTTGGAGAACTGGAATAAGACCTTCTCTGAATCCTAATACAGGCTGCTTTTTAAAAGCAGTCTTTTTTGTAGGAAAAAATAAAGCCCTTATCATGATTCTAAACCTCATAGGTTTTCAAAACCTATGAGGTTTTTCTCAGCGCAAAATAAGCGTGTGCAAGATCAAATACTGGATCAGTATTCCATCTGAGAATCTTTTTCCCACTTCCAAACCTTCAAGGTTTTTAAAACCTTGAAGGTTTCTATCAGAGATCATCTGTTTCTAAACCTAACGGGTTTCCAAAACCCGTTAGGTTTTTAACTGTAACACAAGCCTGTAAAGATGAAGTGAAAGATAATTTCAATCTGAAAATCTTCACCGTTCGCTTGATCAGCTTGTTTCGTTCTCTTTACCATTTTCGCTTTCCAGAAGCGCTTCCTTCCTCCGTTCCAGAATAACAAACCCTGCATCCAACATTTTCGTCAGATAAATATATGGGCTTACCATATTCTTTTCCGGTCCGCAGCGGTAGGCACCGAGGGAAAAATAGACCATCCCGCTAAGGAAATAATCAAATTCCTTTATGGTGTAAGCTGAAAAAGCGGTGTGGAAAACCAGAAGGGGATTGTGGTATTCTTCATCGGAAAGGGAGCCTTGCATTAAAGGTGAAATGGTTTCAGTTGAGGTGGCGAGCATCCATTTTTTGCTCTTCATGCGGAGAAAATATCCGGCGCGGATGAATGACCGCATCGACTGGTGGAACTGGACAATGGCAGAAAAATCTTCGTCTATCCAGCCTCTTTTCTGTACGGCATACTGCATGATGGTGTTCAGCATATCTTTGGCGGTGGTCAGGTAGTTGAACCGGAAGAATGTGTCCAGCATCTTCAGGCTGGACTGCTTTTTGTGGCCGGGTTTCAGCCGGTGTCTTACGTTGATGGTTTCTTTTTTCATACGGATGTTTTTTTGTGTTGATGAGGTTCCGGTTGAACCTACAGGTTCCCGGAACAGTTTGTTTGTTGACTGTCCTAATTTACTGGCAAGCTTAAAAGCAAGGTTTTAGTGTTTTTAAAACGCTTTCCAGGTGCCCTTTGGCGGGGAAAAGAACCGGGTAACCAAAAAGGATCAAAGTATTGGCCGCCGGGCACCGGAAAGCAGAAGACATACACGGATATCATGTCCGGTACATCCCAAAAAAACACTCACACTTACATAACACTTTATCGGTGAGAAGGATTGGCTTAGAAATTTTGTAGAGGCAGCGGACTGCATGGAATAAAAACGGCGTAGAGCTCTACAATATCTAACTTGAGGTACTGGTATACCGCGCAACAGATAAGAGAGCCCACGCCTAGGTCGTGAGCTTCCTGCTTATCGTCTCGTTGCTTTAAAGTACCAGTTTTCAAGTTGAGATTCTAAGCAATAGCTTCTAATAATAATCGTTGAAGTATCGCAAAGTTACATTTACTATAACTTATAATACAAATATAATAAAAATAACGACACGTACGTCGTTGAGTGTGTAATCTTTTATAGATTATTTTACCATATGAAGTTTCATCAAGAAATATTTAGATACAAAGTGGCTGTAGGATTAGCTTTGAAGAAATTAAGAACAGAAATTCTGATTGATAAAAAGCCTATGACTCAGCAATATTTAAATGATGATATTTCTGAAAAATACAATAAATCCTGGAATTCAGCAAGAGAAGAAACATTGCCCAATACGACCTTAGAAAATTTGTATGTTATCTGTAGTTATTTTGAAATTGAAATCGATAATTTTTTTAAGATAGTTAGGAACATTACTGATGAAGAAATTGATGAAGCAATTAAAAGTAAAAAAAAATTGAGTACTATCTATAAGAATATATAAATAATTTTGACAGATGAAATGCTTTGAAAACGAAAGAGTACTTAATAACTGTAAAAAAGCTCTTGGTTATAGGATTTCTGAATTGAGAAAGAAGGTTATAAATCCAGAGACCAATAAACAGATTTCTCAGGAAGAACTGGGCATGCGAAAAAGACAATTGGTGAATTAGAACGTGGTAATATAAATCCACGATATGACACTCTTGTTTCGAATTCTCCAGAAATTTGATAGTAATATTTTAAATGTTTTGTTTGTCGATAATAATTTCTACACCCAATTATAGTTTCAAAACCTGAATTCGTAAGATTCCGGGATGATGTAAAACAGCAGCATTTTGAAGTGCGGTGTCACTTTGAACCTTACCTGCATAAGTTTCGGAAATGGGATGATATTATAGTCTGGACCAAATGGGAATCTGAAATTTTTGAAGAACCCCAAACCGGACAGAAATCCTATTTCACACATTTAACGTGCCACAAAGTAAAGCTGGTCCATACACCTTACACTAAAGAGAAATCTCTGTACAGTCTTGGTGGATAAACTATACAGTCAGAATATTTCAACAGCAACACTGGCCTCGTCACAGGCACGTCGTAGATATGTCATCCGAACTTAATAAAGATAGAACTCCTACGGAGTTCTCTTCCTGAAACAATCCGGATTCTATTCATACTACACACATATACTCTTACGGAACAAAAAAATATCTGATATACGATTATTGAAAAATTATACAGGACCATACTCCGGACGGAGTAGCATCTTTGTAGCGACAGGCACTGGTCTGATGACAAGCACGCCGTAGGTGTGCTATCTGAATTCAATAAAGATCAAACTTATACAAAGTCGTTAATGTAATTCTTGCCCTGTTAACGAGCAGTATGGTATTCCTCAAGACTCAATCAAATATAAGATATAAAAATTAGCATCGAAAAAATTAATCAGGCTTTATCTTATCTTCAACCCACAACCAGCCGGCTTCAATCAACACAAAACCCTCCACGCAGGAGGGTAGTAATAACTTAAACTTTAAAATAAACCACGGAATGAATTCGTGATGCTGCAAAGATAACACAGATAATCATAGGATACCATCCGTAAAAACCCGGATATTTTAGGTCTGTTCTGCACTTCCGATAAAGTTATTTTGCATAATGATCTGAACCCTGCCGGAAGCCGCCTGTTTGAATTTTATAAATTTCTGTTTGAATTCTATATGACGACTGATCCGGATAATTTCTAATTTAGAAGGATAAGATACAAGTATATAAAGTTAAAAATCAAAGTGATGAACAAGCGTTTCGAAAACAAAAAGATCCTGATTACAGGAGGAAACAGCGGCATTGGCCTGGCTGGAGCAAAACGGCTGATCGAAGAGGGGGCAACGGTAGTAATCACCGGTAGAAACAAAGAACGCTTAGCTGAGGCTGAGCAGTTTCTGGGCAGCAATACCATTGTTATTGAAGATGATCTTGCAGACGGTAAGTCTGCGGAAAGAATCGTTCCGGTGGTGGAAAAAGTGGGCGGCCTCGACGGCCTTTGGCTGAATGCCGGTATCGCCTCCGGAGGAGAGCTGCAGGCGCTGGATATGGAAACCATTACCGGGATGTTCAAGGTGAATGTTTTTGCCCCGATGCTTCAGCTGGCAACACTTTCCCCTTTCCTGAAAACAGGAAGTGCTGTTCTGGTCACTTCGTCAACGGCAGTGTATGAAGGCCTGGCCGGCGTATCCTTGTACAGCGCAACGAAAGGAGCTATTTTATCGGCTGCAAGAAGCTGGGCCTCCGAGCTTGCCCCGAGGAATATCAGGGTCAATACCTTGGTTCCGGGCCCTATTAAATCCAACCTCCGGGCCGGGCTTCCTCCTGAAATGAAAAAGGAACTGGAAGACCATCTGGCCGAAACGCTTCTGCTGAAACGCATCGGTGAACCGGAGGAAGCGGCAGCACTGGCGCTATTCTTACTGTCTGATGAAGCCAGTTTTATTACCGGGTCTTCGTATCTGGTAGATGGCGGGTATCTGCTGATGTAATTTTAGACATGGAATTGTCTGATTTTCTATATCTCAGGATTAAAAGTATATCTATTTGATCTCATCTTTTCTGATTCTGCGTATGTTTTTTATTAATTTTCCAGGATCAGACTGCAATGAGGCATGGGTTATGCTGTAAAAACACAGAGAAATATTTTTAATCTTTAAAAAAAGGACCAATGAAGATGGATGCGGTTTTTAAAACGTGGAAAACGAGCCGAAGAATGTACCTGACGTTCTTTGAAAACTATTCCCTGGAACAGCTGAATAAAATTCCTGAAGGATTTAACAATAACCTGATCTGGAATATCGGGCACATTATCGCCACGCAGCACAAATTGATTTACCAGGGTTCGGGGCTGAAAGGATATCTTTCCGATCAAGTGTTTAACCGGTACCAATCCGGTACATTTCCTGCATTACCCGTTACACAGGAAGAAGCGGATACACTGAAGGAATTGCTGATTGCTCAGATTGAGCCCACCATCCTTGATTTCAACAAAGGTATTTTCAACCATTACAATGAGCGGATAACAGGCATAGGCTTTCATCTGGCTTCTGTTGATGATGCCTTTCAATGCAATAATTTCCATGAAGGGCTGCATTTAGGCTACATGATGGGCATCAGAAAATTTATCTAAACCCAGACTGGCATATACGGCTGAGAACAAATGATCGACAGCGGGCTGTAATTTGTCTACACAGAAGGGTATAGTTTCATGTTTTCGTTACCAGGGCAGCTTAAAATACGATCTCATTGCGCCGGATGCGGATTTTCAACTGCTGGATTTAAAACTGAATTCTGCTGGTAAAACGATGCTTTATCCCATACTGATCTTCATTATTCTATTTCTTGAGTTTCCAGAGGCGAGGCTGATTTTATAATTTTATTTCATCATTCAATAAAATTTTTTATATTTGCATAATACTTGATTAATCAAGTATTATGCAAATTAAAATATGGAAGTCAATATTATATTAAACCTACTGAAAGTTCAGTCTCTTATCACAAAGAAATTTGATGGCCTGAGCCTTCATGGAATAAGCCTTACAGATTTTATGATCCTGCATATCCTAAGCAGTGTTCCCGGCAATCGCTTAAAGAGAATTGATCTGGCAGAAGGCATTGGTTTAACGGCATCCGGCATTACCCGGATTATTTTACCTATGGAAAAGATGGGGCTTGTTGTAAAAGAAGCAAACGAAAGAGATGCCAGAGTCAGTTATGTGAAGCTCACCTCTGCCGGCGAGCGTGTGTTTAAGGAAGCAACAATTACAGCGGCCCACATTTCTAAAAACCTGTTAGCCGGAATATCCAACGATGAACTAAAAGCTTTCGCTTCTCAATTGAAAGGGTTGGGAGGAGACCTCTAATATTAAAACAAGCACATGGATAAAAATTATAAAAAACAGCTGAAAGCCAGGTTTCTGGAAAGTAAGCCTTTGATGGGAGTTTTAACCATCCTCAATACCGCAGAAAATAAGATATACGTTGCCGGAAGCATGCATGTAGCCGCTCTTTCCAATAAGATAAAATTTACGTTGAACAGCGGGCAATTTAACAACCTGACTTTACAGGAAGACTGGAAACGGCTTGGTGAAGGGAATTTCGTTTTTGATCATCCCGTCATCATTGTACCCGAGGAGAATAAAATGATTGACTATAAAAGACAGATCCAAAAAGCGGGAAACGACATGAAGGAAAAGCTGAGTAAAACGATAGATATATACTGATATGCAAAACAAGACCTATACTTACCCCACGTATGAAGCCGGAAGGCATTTGGCGTTAAAGAAAATCCAGGGTTCCATTGTGAACCTGAACCTGATCCGGTTAAAAGAATTCGCAGATTATTCCGATTTTCCCGATATAGCTCCGGAAACAGCGATTTCCGGGTATGACGCCTTTATGAGCTACATACAACTCGCCAAACCATTTGTGGAGCAGGGGGGAGGAGAAATACTTTTGGTAGGAAGGGGAGACCAGTTTCTTATCGGCCCGGAAAATGAGCAGTGGGATATCTGTATGCTGATCAAACAAAAAAGTGTATCAGATTTTTTCGCTTTCGAGCAGAACCCGGATTATATGAAAATTACGGGGCATCGTTCGGCTTCTGTATTGGATTCCAGACTTTTGCCCTTGGAAATGCTGTCATTTTAAATAACAGATGGGGTATGCTGAGCTAAGAAATGCTGCTATATATTATCAGATATACGGTGCTGAAAATAAGGACACCATTGTATTGGTCAGCGGTCTGAATACGCAGATGACCCGTTGGGAAGCAACATTCGTTAAGATGCTTGCCGACGAAGGGTTCCTGGTTATCTGTTTTGATAACAGGGACTGCGGAAAAAGTACGTTTACAACAGATCGCCATAGCGATACGTGCAATTTTTCGCTGAACAGTTTTTTACAGGAACCCGAAAAATATCCTCCTGCTTATTCTTTATATGATATGGCAGATGACATCAGGGATCTGTTGCAATCGCTGAATATTGAAAAGGCGCACATTGTCGGGCGATCCATGGGAGGGATCATTGCGCAGTTATTTGCATCACGGTATCCGGCAATGACCCAGACACTGACGTTATTGATGTCTTCAAGCTTTAATCCGGCTCTTCCGAAACCTGATGATGCACTGGTAAGAAAAATGACCAGCTCATCTGTAAATTTTGAAGATAACCTGGAAGCATACCTGAAAGAAAGAATAGACTTTATGAAAGCTATTTACGGCAGCAGATATATTCTCAATGAAAAAAAAGAGCGGACATTAATTATTGAAGATCAATTCCGGCAATCTTCTGCAGTCAGGCCTTATCGGCAGATCATTGCCCTCATCAGTTATGTATTTAATCCAGGCCTTCTCACAGATATTCAGGTACCTGCACTGGTTATACATGGGGACGAAGATCCATTGTTCAGTATGGAACATGCGATGGATTTAAAAAACAATATAATCGGCTGTCAGCTTATCATCAAAAAAGGGATGGGGCACGCGATATCGGAGGAACTGTTTCCATCATTGGTGCAGGATATTTCAAATTTTATAGCTGCACAATGTGATCAATGTGAGCAATCGTAATAAGCACATCCGAATATCACCGGCTCTGAATCCTGTACTTTCGGGGCTATATAGTAACTTCTCGACATTTTTTTATCCTAAAAGACTTTTCCAGCAAGTATCTGCCAGTATTAATTTTCATTTTTTCGGATAAGCATAGCATTAAAAAGGAACTTCGTAAATATCAGCAGTCAAATGCAGTCACTTGAGCTCCTATTAAAGCTCTATAGGTGCTGCATCAGTTGTGATAACGGGCTGATATGCACAGTATCAAAAAATCCATCGGAAAGAATGTAGATTTTCAATCTATCAAATGGAACCCTGAGATTACTGTTGGTGGTTGACGTATTCATGAGAGTACTGCGATTTATCAGCTTTTTGTCGTGTTTAAAAAGGCTAATATTGGTGATGTTAATCCAACCAAGACATGCCCCGTCTTAGGAATGATGTTTACGGTAATATCCTTGACAATATTTTGCAATCGGGCGGCAATTGCCTGATTCGATCGGATTACATCTTGATCTCCGCCTATAAGTAAAACAGGCATCGTTAAACGGCTGAGTTCATCATCCGAAAAAATGTATTCTTTTTCTATCCTTGCGTTAAAATTGGTTTGTATTAAATCCATAAATGAGATAATCTTACTATCCACACGCTGCTTTCCCAGAACTAGGCTATTAATCCTGATACGTCCTGTTGTTCCCAAGAGGGAATAAAACAGGGCTTTTATGATGAATGATGTTTTGGTAGGAATCACCCCTGCGGGGGTCAGCAAAATCAGCCGGTCGACTTGGTCAGGATAGCTTACTGCAAAACGTAATGCCAGCCAACCCCCTTGCGATAATCCGATTATACTTGCTTTACGGATACCGAGCATGTCGAAAATTTCTTTTAGCCATTCCGCAAAATCTCTTGTTTGGTAAGAAGGTCTGGTTTCTGCGCTTTTTCCCGCTTCTCCGATAATATCTATTGCTATGACTTTATATTGTTTTGAATATTCGGCAATGTCTGATATCCATGACGTCGCATTAGAGGACGCGCCGTGCAGTAAAATTAAAACTTCTTGCTGTTGACTGCCGGCCTCCAAAAAATAGGTGTCTCCATAAGCTGTTTTCAACCTATTGGTTTTCAGATTCAATGATGAATTCGTTACCGCATCTTCGTAGGCGCGGATAATTTTATTTTTCCCTTCAGGGCTTTTAAAGACTGCTTTATTCATAAATATTTCTGTATAATAAGAATTATATTAATGCTCTTTCGCTTGAGCACCTCTTAAGGTCATAACAATACAGGTTACTATAGTGGCTTTTCTTCCATCACTGCGGAAAAATATCCTTTGATGAGGTTTAAGTTTTTTCCCGCAAGTCCATTATTGACAACCGGTCTGTAAGAATTGATTTTCCATTCCAGGGATGTAAAAGTTTAGCCTTCCTGATGAGGGGCGACTGAGCAGTCTCGATAGCGGTGTTTGCCAATTTGCAAAACAATCCTACATACATGGCGCCCTGATGATTAGCGTATTTTTCTTTGTTGTATCCACTCCTTGGTGGGGACTATCCATTCGTCTAATGCCCTGAACAGGAAGCCGTGCTCCAAACCTGTGTCAAGGGTGATTTCTTTAAAAGACTTTAAATCAGAATTTTTAAATCTAAGTTGCCTTGATAATAACTCTGCGCCGGCATCTGTTTTTTCATTAATTGATAAAACCTTGCCGTAAAGTTTGAGCTCCCGATCTTTATTCATCGAATCATTTTTAAAGCTTGCGCCGATAAAAACAAATTTCAAATCTGGATTTTTAGCATAATACGAAATATACTGTGCAATATAGCCTCCCTGCGAAGCCCCCACAATGGAAATATGGTCATAAGGAACTCCGTGGGCATGTAAGCTGTCAATTTTAAGGACAATTTTTTTTGCATACACGGTAGGGTCCGTATCGGGCTTTCTCTTTTCAGAGAGTATCAGGGTATTTTTCTCTTGAAGTTTATGTACGATTGCTAAATAGGCCGCTAATCCGTATTTAGGGTGCAGTTCATCCAGTCTATGCTCCTCCAAAAACTTATTATGCAAAAAAAATACGTATTCCTTTCCGGAAGACTTCTGAGCATTGATATTCCATGAAAAAAACAATACCCATAAAAATAACAGATTCTGCATCAGATCATTTTATGTACTTATCAATCAGTGTTGTGATATATTGGTCTTTATTGCAGACAGCGCATAGACCATCGGGATTTTGTCTTCAAGATGAGCAATTCTGAACTTACCGGGCTCAGATTCTACCGAATGATCAAAGTTACTATATGGTGAATAGTCAAACTCTTCAAAATATGTTATGTCGAGGCCGTTTTGTATCAGGCTGCTGATTA
The DNA here is from genome assembly GCA_913775525.1 of uncultured Chryseobacterium sp. Classification (GTDB taxonomy): domain Bacteria; phylum Bacteroidota; class Bacteroidia; order Flavobacteriales; family Weeksellaceae; genus Chryseobacterium. The sequence goes on along the minus strand of CAJYLH010000039.1, from coordinate 22,678 downwards.
CCTCGCTTAAGCTGTGGTTCCAGCCAATTGTTTTTACTTCAATTTCCGCCTCTTTATCTGCGTAGGTTCCTTTCTCCGTTTCTATAATGGCACCGGAATTAAAATACCTGTATTCGATTTTTTCAAACCGGGCATCAAACATCCACACCACTGGATGAAACTCCACGAAAATAAACCTACCGCCGGGTTTCAGGAACTTTGAAATGACCTTCGCCCACCGATCCAGGTCGGGAAGCCAGCCGATGGTCCCATAACTCGTAAAAACAATGTCAAACTGACGGTCCAGATGATTGGGCAGGTCGTAAACGTCGCTGCAGATAAACGATGCAGTGGAGTGGGCCTGTTTTGCCAGTTCCCGGGCCTGCGCAATCGCCACATCCGAGAGATCAACACCCATTACTTCGGCTCCTAGAAGGCTTAACGATATGCTGTCCTGCCCGAAATGACATTGTAAATGCAGGACAGAGGTATTGGAAAGATCTCCCAGTATATTCAGTTCGATATCTTTTAGCGAATTTTTGCCCTTTAAAAAACCGTCCACATCATAAAAACCGGATTTGATATGGGTTTCTGTGCGGTCATTCCATGATCTCCGGTTGATGTCTATGTAGTTATCCCCGATATTCATGATTTATTCTGATGGGTTGAATTGATTTTGATCCAGTCTTCATAGCTTACGACACCCAGTTCCGGCCTGCCTTCACCTTCCAGGATGTGGATGAATTCCAATTGGTTTCCGTCCGGATCATCAAAATACAGCGCAAGAGCCGGCATCCAGGCAAAGACCATTGGCGCCTGGGTACCATTCTTAAGGAAATTATATGCCTGCAAACCGTTGTTTTCCAGGAAAGCATTCGCTGTATGTAAGATAAAATCTTTGGAACAGCTGAAAGCGAAATGCCTTTTCTGTACATTCCCAGGCTGTTCCCAAAGTCCAAGCATTGCTTTTTTATTTTCCCCGATCCAGAGAAAGGCGATCGGTCTCGTTTCATCATAATGCGCCAATGCGAGTCCCAGCACTTCAGTGTAAAATTGTACTGCTTTTTCCAGGTTTTTTACCTGAACATGCGTTTCATAGAGTCCTTCGATCATTTTTATATATTTATGAGTAAAAATTGGATGACTTATCCGGATATATTACATATCATCTTTAGCCACCGTTAATTTTGAGCAGTCCGGCAATATGCATCTGATCCGGGTTCCGCTTTTAAAAATACTAAAATAGGTTATGTTTTGTTATTATAGAGAAGCATGTGGATAATGGGATAATTTTTCCCTGAGCCATCGTTCTCCGACCTGCCTGCTTTTCTGAAGCCCAGTTGCTCATAAAAGCCTACAGCCTGTTGGTTTTGTTCATTCACATCCACCCGGGTAACATCCTGCGTCTCCTTCATAAAATGAAATAGCTTCTTCCCGTAGCCCTTTCCACGCTTTCCGTCATGGATAAAAAGCATTTCAAGGTTTCCTTCGGAGGCAGCTGAGAATCCGATGGGAACGCTTTCTTCGATAAGCAGGAATACATCAAGGTTGGGCAGGTAATCTGCCGGGATTGCTTTTTTGAAATGGATCAAATCCTCTTCCTTGAGAAAGTCATGCGTTGCCCGTACCGCAGATTCCCATATTTCCATTATTCTGGGATAATCGTCAAAGGTTGCGAGCCTGATTTGTTGTGCCATAATACTAAAAATTGATGGTATGTTTAAATATTCAAAGATGGTTTTCCGGCTGCGATGGTATAGGCTTCTTTCAGCACTTCCGAATAGGTCGGGTGGGCATAGCAGAGGGAAGCCATATCGCTTGCTGTTACTTCATATTCCAGGCCTACAACTGCCTGTGCAATCAGGTCCGCCGCCCGGGCACCGATAATGTGTACTCCTAAAAGTTCTCCATATTTCGGATCGGAAAGCACCTTTACAAAACCGTCAGGTTCCATACCCGCCCTTGCTCTGGCATTTACGGCAAATGGAAATTTACCAATCGTATATTCCAGTCCCTGTTTCTTTAATTCTTCTTCGGTAGCCCCTACAGAAGCAACTTCCGGCCAGGTGTACACTACCGAAGGAATATGGCCATAATTGATATGAGGTTTCTGACCATTGATTCTTTCCACCACAAATACCGCTTCCTCCTCTGCTTTATGGGCCAGCATAGCGCCGCCGATCACATCTCCGATAGCAAAAATATTTAAAGCGGTTGTCTGAAGCAGTTCATTGACTTTAATTGTACCGTTGGCATTGAATTCCACATCGGTATTTTCCAGCCCCAGACCATTCACATAAGGCTTTCTGCCGACAGCAACGAGGATATAATCGGCGGTAAGTTCCTGTTCTTCACCTCGTCTGTTTCTGAAATAAACCTTAGCTGCATTGCCGAGGTTTTCGGCTTGGTAGACTGCCTCCCCGCATTGTATTTCTACGCCTTCTCTGGATAGTATTTTTGCTAAGGTTATTCCCAGTTCACGATCCATATTGGCGATCAGAGTATCAGCATATTCTATAACCGTCACTTTTGTGCCAATTCTATTGAATATGGAAGCCATTTCCACGCCGATCACGCCTCCGCCGATGATCACAATGCGCTCAGGCCTTTCCTTCAGAGCCAGGGCTTCGGTAGAAGTAATGATCCTGTTTTTATCAATGGTAACCCCGGGAATGGTGGCAGGTTTTGATTCGGTAGCAATAATGAATTTCTGTGACTTTATTATAGTTTCTGTCTGATCATTATGTAATATCTTCAGGGAATTATTGTTGAGGAAAGATCCCGAGCCCTGTAAAACTTTGATCCTGTTTTTCCGCATTAAGAAATCAAGGCCCTGTGTATTTTTAGCCACTACCTCTTTTTTTCGGCTGTGCATCTGTTCAAAATTGAGCCCGAGGTCGGAAAACTCAATTCCATGCGCATTAAAACTCTTTGCCGCTTCTGCATAATGATGTGTGCTGTCCAGCAATGCTTTGGTAGGAATGCAGCCAACGTTCGTACAGGTGCCTCCCAGGGTATTGTATTTTTCAACCAAAGCTGTTTTATAACCTAATTGAGCGCTCCTGATCGCAGCTACATATCCGCCGGGACCTGAGCCGATAACGGTAATATCAAATTCTTCCATTATATTGATCTAAAATTGTATCCATAATAAACCGATCGGTCTTTTTTAAAGCAAAAAAATTATGCCTCAATGCTTTTAATCAGTTTTTCTAAAAATGACATGGCTATAGTAAGCTCTGCCATATGACTGTTGACCTTCGCCTGCATAAATGCCCCTTCGATCATTGAAATCATGATCACCGCCATTTCAGTTGGATCGGTATCTGCCTTGATTTCATTCCTTTCTATGCCTCGCTTTATCTGGTTTTCAATAGATGTTTTCCAGAAGCCCAGTGCTTTCTGTGCGCTTTCTTTCAGTTTAGGATGCGTGTCATCTGCTTCTGTAGCTGTGTTTAAAATCGGGCAGCCTGCCTGAAGGTAAGGATACCTGAAATAATTTTTATACGTCTGCGGATAAACCAGTAACCGTTCTATTGAATGCTCCGTAGCGAGTATGCGTTCTTTCATGTGCTGAGTGATCGTGGCGAAATTATGGTCAAACACGCTCAGTGCGATCTCGTCCTTGTTCTCGAAATTACCGTAAATGCAGCCTTTTGAAAGCCCTGTGGCATTCATTAAATCATTTATCGATGTGCCCGCATAGCCTTTCGTGTTAAATACGGATGCGGTTTTCTCAATAATCAGGCGCTTGGTATTCTCGGATTTTGCAGTTTTCATGCAGCAGAAATTCTAATCTGTGACAAAGGTAAATAAAAAAATAAAACAATCGGTCTTTTTTTTGATTAAGCCCTTCAGATTTATCGATCCTTTTTCTGATCCGCTATTTTCTTTTTCAGGAAATGAATGTTAACGATAGGGTATTATTGAGGTGGTGTGCGAGATCAGTTATAATGCTTAAAGCCGGTAAAGCGCAATTAGTCAGGAGGCCGAAACCGTAAAATGAGTCATGGGAAAGTATGGGTATGATCATGCAATTAACTTGGGTTGAATTCAGCTTAAGTAAGGTATATTTCGTCCGCCATCCTGAGAAAACTGACAGAAACCGGATACCTTTTTCAAATTTTTCCGTATTTTATCGGTTAATAATAAATTATGGCAACAACCCTTATCAAAGATATTATCAGTCAAATCAATGATCTCCATGATGGCGAGGTATGGCTTGACGAAACTTTTGCAAAGAAATTTGAACAGATCAGTGAAACGGATGCGTTTACCCGGCCGCTTCCTGATCTGCACAGTCCCGCAGAACTAATCTCACATCTTATTGTCTGGCGCAGGGCCGTTATGGGCCGATTGAAGGGGGCCGTTGTTCGTCTGGAACTGGATGACCCTTCCAATTGGAAAACCAATGATGAATTGCGTCCGGCCGGATGGGAAGCGCTTAAAAAAGAGCTGTATCAAAGCAAACAGGAAATCATCGACATCCTGAACGGTCAAGACGATACCTATCTCGATACCATTTCAGCCGATTATGGGAAAGACTTCCGGTATTTTGTACAGGGGCTTATCCATCACGACCTGTACCACATGGGGCAGCTGGGTATTTCTGTCAAATATTTAAAAAAGTAACTTCTGTCGCTCGTTATTTGACTTTTAATTATCAGGATTAAAAAATCAGTGATCTGAAAGCATGCGTAAAAGGAAGTTTTCCGGGAGCAAACGTCAATTCCGTTATATTCAGTATAAAACATGAAACAGTCCATCATTCATATTGCACTTCTGGTCAGGGACTACGATGAAGCGCTTGACTTTTACCTTCAAAAATTAGGCTTTGATCTGGTGGAAGATACCCGCCTTTCAGAAACCAAACGATGGGTGCTGATTAAGCCTCCCGGTTCCTCCGGATGCTGCCTCCTGTTGGCTAAGGCAGCGGATGAGCAACAGCTGTCCGCTGTGGGCAATCAAAGTGGGGGCAGGGTATTCCTGTTTCTCGAAACGGAGAACTTTGATCAATCCTATCGGTCCATGCTGGCGAATGGAATTTCATTCGTCCGTGAGCCCATCGTTGAATCGTATGGAACCGTAGCCGTATTTAAAGATTTATACGGTAATTTATGGGATCTGATTGAGAGAACGGTTGACGCCGATTAAGGATTCAAATATATTTTCAATTCCTGATTGATTCTTTAAATTTTTAAGTGAATCTTTCTCCTGTATTTTGAGTCTGAAACGTCTGATGTGACCCTTTCTAAGAATAGATCCCTACAGGATTTCTGTGACCCATTTTTTATTCCGGATCAGGAAATAGAGGAGGGCAGCTACGGTAATCGCAGTTGGCATCCAAAGTTTCGCATTATTTAGGTTTACACATAGGATGTGATAAATCAGGACCGTTACCTGCAACGATTGTTTTCAGGTCGTTTTTGGTAAGCTTTTTTGATGGTTTTGTCAGGTTTTTCATGGGTTGTTGTATTAGTTTGTTTTACCTATCCGGATATTTCCGGGATATCTAAATATACGTAAATATATCATAGCCTGATATTTTATTTTAGTGTTCCAGAATTTACAGGTTTTTTTTACATTAAGATCTGTGTGATTCTATTTATCCATGTAATCTGAGAGAGAATATAATTTGGGAAGCTGTTAGTTTTTAATAATTTTGTTGATTAGATTTCACTGTATTTTGCAATGTGGCTAACTGTAGTTCTGCTGCGAAAAAGCATTAAAGGTTCCCAAATTTATGAGATCTTTTAATACTATACGGTCAAATACATAATGATACAACTTAGAGAATATTGGCTACAAAAATTAAGAATTTGTAAAAAAATTAGATATTTCAATAAAAGCAAGAACCTGCATTTTACATTACAGGTTTTGCTCTTATTTATTTGCAAAGAGTGAAGGAAGTAAGCTCTCTACATCTTTATTAATATGTGTTTTCTGTAGTTTTTTTGAGAAAGCTATAGAAAACACAAGTTATATTTTTAGATATAGATGCTCAATCAAAAACAGCAAAATATAATATTAAAATTTAATAGCTATTGCTCTTGGATGTTCAATTAAGGATTTCTTTATAAATGAACCTTTCCGCAAAAAAAATATGATTTTATAAAAGAGATTGAAGTAAAGAGAAAACTATAATGAAAGTTTGGATTTTTTCGTCTACAGCACAGAGTAGATTTTTTTCAATTGCAATAGAAATTCAGTAAAAGTACTGATTTGATTTTTTCTATTAATCTTATTTTTGTTAAGAATAAAACTTCTAATATTTTTTCAATATACTAAATTAATAAATGACATATAACGAAGAAGAGGTCAAAGAACTATTTGATGTTGTATTTAAACTTTCCGCCAAAGATATAAACGATAAATTAATCAAAGTGCGTAACCGACCAGAGATTGCGCAGAAAAGATGGTTTTGGGAATTATTACAAAATGCAAAAGATGCTGTTAAAGCTGGCGAAAGAGTTTCTGTCAAATTAATAATAGGTTCGGAAAATGGACAAGAATTTGTAGATTTCCAACATAATGGGAATCCTTTTCGTTATCAAGATGCAAAAAATTTGATATTCCCTTATTCTGATAAGGGAGAAGAAGAAAATTCAGACAAATCAGGACGATTTGGAACTGGTTTTTTAGCAACACATATTTTATCAAAGAAAATAAAAGTCACAGGTATTTACTTAAAGGCGGAAAATAACCAAGCTTTCAACTTCAGTTTTACCCTAGACCGTTCAGAGAGCACCAAGCTTGAACTTGCTCAAAGCATTAGTAAAACTTGGCAAGAGTTCAAAGATAATAGTTTAATACTTCCTAACTATCAATACAACACTTCAAATTTTGAAACATCTTTCAAATATGAATTGGATGCTGAAGATTTGAATTTAACCAATCAATCCATTATAGATTTTAGCGTTTCATTACCTTTTGTGCTAGCATTTATACCCAAAATAGAATCTGTTCATATAATAGATCAACATAGTAATTCCATAATTACTTACCAGAAAATTGATGCGCTTACCAAACAACTTACAGATAATATAAAGCAAATATGCATTGAGAAAAAAACAGCCGAAAACGAAAAAACAAAAACTGAAAGTATAAACGTAGTAATTTGTTCTGACAATATAATAGATATTGCCATCGAAACATACAGTTTAAATGGACAAATCTTTATAAAAGAATTTGCAAATCATCAGCCTCTTTTATTTTGCCCATTTCCTTTAATAGGTGGTACTGATTTTAAGTTTCCGCTAATAGTAAACAACACCTCGTTCTTGCCGAAAGAAGAAAGAGATGGAATTTGGTTAGCAGATACTATTGAAGGAAAAACAAATCAAAATATTTTTGAAAAAGCTCTACCATTATTTGAGTCTTTAGTAACATTTGTTTCAACTCAAAATTGGAAAAACACCTATTTACTATTAAAATCACTAAAGGAAAACTTGGAAATAGCAGATCTCAATTCAAAATGGTTTGCCGATAAAATTCAAACACCAATTAAGAATTTTATAACTCAAGTCCCATTAGTTGACACTGATACTGATGAGCGTTTGCCAATTTATTTCAATAATGAAAAGATATATTTTCCATCAGAGTTCAAAGAAGAAATTCGTCTGCAACTTTGGGATTTTATGAAAACTTTGTTTCCTAACAACATCGCTAAGAAACTTGAATCTACAAATTGGTATAGTGTTATTTGGGACGATTGCCCAAAGATGGATATTATTTCTTTTACAAAATATATTTCATCGTTCAAATCGATTCAAGGCTTGCAAGTTTTTCTTTCAACATCAAAAGATGAAACTGTAAGCTGGCTCAATGATGTTGTTTCCTTCGTAAACAAAGAGAAACCGGCTTTATTGAATGAAAAAGATACCGTAATTCTTCCAAACCAATTTGGAATATTTAAAAAGAGAGATGAGCTTTTTCTTGACGACGGTACTATTGGAACAGAATTAAAAGAAATTCTTGCAGACATATCAAGATTAAAGACAGGGATTACTGATTGGCGCGACGATATGCTTGAAGAAGGAATATTTCTTGAACTTCCTGCCATAAGAACGAAAACGCTTGCTTTAGTTGGAACAACAATTTCTGAGACTGTTAAAGATTTATTGAAAGAAGAAAATCTTTCAAACGAGCACCGTAATGTCTTTTCATTATTATTAAATTGGCTTTACGAAAATCCTTATAAAGCAAAAGAACATTTCAAAGGTATTAGAGTAGAAACTTTGCTTTACAAAACAGCAAGTGAGAGCAAGATAAAGCATATAACTGACCTTTTGCAAAAAGATAGAGATGGTCAATTATCTGTTGAAGACCTATCTAATATAGACTCAACAAAAATAGCTTTATTGAAAAATCCAGATGTCATTTATATTATGACGTTAGAAGAATCAGACTTAAAAGAGCTTGCAAAATTAGCTCAAAAAGAAAATTTTTCCGCAATATTAAACGCAGCGGATCTAATACTTCAACAACAGCAATATGATAAAACGGACTTTCGTCATAAATATGAAATCGGAATTTATATTGAAAATCTTATTAGAGAAAAATTATCATCCGAGTTAAAAATAAGAGTCACATTTGATAACCAGAAAACTGAGGTGACAAATACTCAGGGTGGGCAAGATATTATAATCCTACTAGATAATAAACCAATCTATTTCATCGAAGTCAAATCACGATGGGATAATCAAAAATCTATTTCAATGAGTAAACTGCAGTTACAGCGTGCGGTTGAAGAATTTGAGCGTTATGCTTTGTGTGCAGTGGATATTACACGTTATAAAGGAGAAACAGATAGATATAAACTTTCAATAGATGAAATTTTACCAATTACAAAATTTGTAATGGACATAGGAAATCCAATAAAATCACTTATTAAAGAGAACTTAGAAGCGGAAAAGAATCAAGATCAATTTGTATTCCTAACAGACTATAGAGGTATCATACCACAAGATATCATTCAAAAAGGTAATGATTTTAATAGTTTTATTAAATTTCTTTTACAAGTTATTGACAAAAATCTGTCTAATTAAGAATACTAGATATAAGTTAATTTTAATAATTAATCAAAGCGAAAAAAAATTATTGTTTGAAAAATTATGACTTAAACAATGAAGATAAAAATCTTCCTTCATATCTTATATATAGATATGGAAATTTTCAATAAAAATAATTGTTACGGATTTCCATAATTTTTAACGTTTAATTTTATTTACCTTTACAGATACAAAATATTTTCACAAAATGAGTAATGACAGTAAGTAAGGACGATTTATTAAAATATACATTTTCAGGACACGATTCTTTTCAGTGTAGGCAACTGTGGCTGAAAAAAGGTTATGATTTTGTTAAAGAAGGAAAATCATTTAATGAGGAAGATGCGGTTGTAAAGTTGGGTGTCGGCAAGAATATGGTCTCTGCGATTCGCTTCTGGATGAGAGCATTTAATATTATAGATAGTAAAGACAGTGTAACAGAATTTGGAATAAAAATCTTTGATACAGAAAATGGATATGACCCATTCTTAGAAGATGAGGCGAGTATATGGTTGTTACATTATCAGCTTATAAAAACAGGACTTGCCTCTATATACACTATCATTTTTAATGAATTTAGAAAGGAAAAACTTTTTTTTACAAAAGAGACCTTTTTAAATTATCTAAAACGGATTCAAGAAGTAAATCCTGAATTAATCTTTAATGAAAATACAGTTGCAAAAGATTTTACGGTCTTTTTGAATATGTATAAAAATGATAATGAGAATATTGATGTAGAAGATAGTTTTTCGGGAATCCTTTCAGAGCTTGGATTACTTAAGCAAATTGGAAAGGGTAAAGAAGAACAATTCCAAATTGAAAATAACGAAAGAGATAGTTTACCTGATGCTGTGGTGCTTTTCTCAATTTTGGATAATTCTAATTTTGGAAACTCAATTAGTTTAAATTCGTTAGAATTTAATGCTGATAGTCCGGGGTCAATCTTTGCATTAAACCGTTCAGGATTAGTAAATAAAATTTCTGATATTGTTAGTGGTAATAACAACATTACATTCACTGACCACGCAGGAATCAAAGAACTTCAATTTAAAAATAAACCTGATGCATATTCAGTTTTAGGTAAATATTATGGCAAATAATTTCACTACATCAGTAAATATAATTAGAGATACTGAAAGAGATTTCAATTATATTCCTACGCCCAATGCGGGGCAAGTCGTGAGCCAAATTGTAAACGATTTCAAAAAGAGTATTCGCTCTTTTAATATTGTGGGAACATATGGAACAGGAAAATCATCATTTCTATTAGCACTTGAGCAGAGTATTAAAGGGAAAAAACGATATTTTGAAACAAATTTCGTCAAAAACTCAAATGTTGATTTCATTAAAATCATTGGAACTTACAATTCCATTATAGAAGAATTTACACATATATTTGGAGTAAATACTGATAAAAACAAGCACGAAAATATATTATCAGAGATATTTAATCGTTATCATTCATTAGGAAACAATGGCCTGTTGTTTTTGTTGTTAGATGAATTTGGTAAATTTTTAGAATATGCGAGTAAACATAATCCTGAAAACGAATTATATTTTATTCAACAATTAGCAGAATTTTGTAACAATCCAAATTACAATATCGTATTAATAACTACTGTTCATCAAAGTTTTGAGTCTTATGCCTATTCACTAAGTAATACTCATAAACAAGAATGGACAAAAGTCAAGGGGCGTTTTCGCGAGATTACGTTTAATGAACCAGTAGAACAACTTTTGTATTTAGCTTCTGAGCATATTGCTGAGAATTTTGAAAATAAATATTCTAAATCAACAGTAGAAGAATGTTTGAGGTTATCGGTTGAAACAAAGGCGTTTAATTTCAATAATGATTTTTTAGGAGAAATAGCGTCAAAATTATATCCGCTTGATATAATTGCTGCGAATACACTGACACTTGCACTGCAACGTTACGGACAGAACGAAAGATCTTTGTTTACTTTCCTTGAATCAACAGACCATACGGGACTGGAAAAATTCAATAAACGAGAAAATCCATTTTATAATTTGAGTTGTGTTTATGATTATCTGAATTTTAATTTTTATTCATTTCTCACATCTAGATATAATCCCGATTTTTCTGCTTGGAGTTCTATCCGTTCTGCAATAGAAAACATAGAGCGAACATTTGACTCACTCATAAATGAGTATATTAAAGTTGTCAAAACAATAGGACTGCTGAATATTTTTGCAGCAAATGGGGCGATTTTAGACGAAGACTTTTTAAGTAATTACATTGAAGTTGCCTGCGGTATCTCAGATAGTGAAATGATCATTAAAAATCTTGATTCCAAGAATATTATACGTTTTCGCACACACAGCAAACGATATATTCTTTTTGAAGGTACAGATTTAGACATTCAAACAGCATTAATTGAAGCAGGAAATAAAATTTCAGAGGTAAGTGATGTTACTACATTACTAAATAAGTATTTTAATTTTTCGCCAGTATTTGCTAAACTTTATACTTATGAAACAGGTACACCAAGATTTTTCCAATTTAAGATTTCGGAATACCCTCTAAAAAAAGATATTCCAGATGGAGAAGTAGATGGTTATATCAATCTTGTTTTTAATAGTAAATTAACTTCAAAAGATATTAGAGAAGTATCAATTCTTCAAAAAGAAGCTATTATTTATTGTTTCTTTGAAAATTCAAGTGAAATAAAAAATTTACTTTTTGAAATTGAGAAAATTCAAAAGGTAATTGACGAAAATAAGGATGATAAGGTTGCCAAACGTGAATTAGAAAACATCTCTGATTCTCAAAAACGACTACTAAACCACTATATAGCTGATAGTATTTATACAGGAAGCAAAGACGTAAAATGGTTTTTCAAAGGAGATGAAAAAACAATTTCCAATAAAAAGGATTTCATTAAACTACTTTCGCAAGTTTGCAGTACGGTATATAATGCAACTCCTGTTTTCATAAATGAATTGGTAAACAGACATAGAATATCATCTTCTATTCATACTGCTAAAAAGAATTATTTCAAAGCATTAGCAACGAATTGGGATAGGGAGAATTTGGGTTTTGAAGATGCGAAATTTCCACCTGAAAAAACCATCTATTTATCACTTTTAAAACGAAACGGTATTTCTCCTATTCGAGAAAATTCTATTGATGTTATTTCTATTGATAAAAATTCGTCATTTTATCAACTATGGAAAGCTTCCGAAAACTTTATAGAAGATGCTAAATTCGAGCAGAAAAGAATTTCTGATTTTGTTAAAGTATTGAGTAAACGACCATTCAAACTAAAGCAGGGATTGATTGATTTTTGGATTCCCACATTTCTGTTTTTAAAACGTGATGATTTTGCTATTTTCAATGAGGATAGTTATATTCCATATTTGTCAGAAGAAAACCTTGAATTGATAGCTAAATATCCACAAGATTATACAATTAAGGCATTTGATATTGAAGGTGTAAAATTGGACATCTTTAATAGTTACAGAACTTTTTTAAATCAGTCTGTTGAAGAAAAATTTGATAATACTTCATTTATAGAAACTATAAAACCTTTTATTGTTTTTTATAAACAATTACCAGAATATTCTAAACAAACAAAAAGATTATCTTCATCAGCATTAAAAATTCGTAAAGCAATAGCTACAAGCAAAGACCCCGAAGAAACATTCTTTAAAGCTTTTCCGAGTGCTTTGGGCTTATCGCTGAGTACATTACAAAAGGACAAGTCTAAATTGCAAAGCTACGCTTTAAATTTGCAAAATGCAGTTCGAGAGTTACGGACTTCATACGATGAGTTGATAAAAAGATTTGAAGAGTTTATTTGTGACGAGTTTGTAGGAAGAACAGTTGATTTCGAAGAATACAAAGAATATTTACAGAGGCGTTTCAAAAAACTCAAGAAACATTTGTTATTAGCTAATCAGAAGACTTTTGTTCAACGTATTGATTCAGCTTTAGAAGATAAAAAGGCGTGGCTAAATTCCATTGCACAATCAGTTACAGGTAGGACGCTTGAAGTATTTACTGATGAAGACGAGATTTTGCTATACGAAAAATTCAAAGCGGTTATTTTGGAATTGGATAGCTTGACAAATATCTCAAAAGCAGATATTGATGAGGTTAATGAAGAAGTGATTGGGGTTAAAATTGATTCATTCTTTAGCAAAATAGACCCTAAAGTTGTAAGAGTACCCAAAAGTAAGAGCCAAGAAATTGAAGATTTGAAAAATGTATTAAAAATTCAACTTGGAAAAGATAAGACTTCTAATATTGCAGCAGTGTTGAATTTATTAAAAGAACTAATGCAATGAGTAAAACAAGACACGTTTTAGGAATTTCGGGAGGCAAGGATAGTGCAGCTTTGGCTATTTATGTAAAGACTAAATATCCAGAGTTGGAATTGGATTTTTATTCAAGTGATACAGGAAAAGAGCTTGATGAGACTTACCAGCTAATCCAAAATCTTGAAGTTTATCTTGGTATAAAAATAAATATTCTGAAAGCTGCGGAAAACAGTTCAGAAGACCCCTTTGACCATTTTTTGAAAATGTATGGAGGTTTTTTGCCCTCCTCAAATTCTCGTTGGTGCACCAAAAAATTAAAGCTCGACCCATTTGAAAAATATGTGGGAACTGATCCTGTTGTTTCTTATGTAGGTATTAGAGGAGATGAAGAAAGAGAAGGATATATATCTACTAAGAAAAATATACAGTCTATTTTTCCATTTCGAAAGAATATTTGGAGTGAAGATGTCGTATCTAAATTGTTGTCTAATCCAAATATCGAAATGATTGAGGGGTACGCTAAAAATATTGATTTTGGAAGATTTCAAGATAAAGCATTACAAATTGTTTCAAGAAAAATAGATACTTCTTTTACACAGGCACAAAAATTAAATGCTTTATTAGAAACTGATGTTAAAGGCTTCAATCATTTGGTTTTTGAATTTTTGAAAACAACAGACTATCCATTGGCAAATGAACAATCCTTTCCACTACTTGACAATGAAGATGTTTTAGTGCGAGATGATATTTTCAGAATTTTAAAAGAAAGCGGTGTTGGTGTTCCTGCTTACTATAATAAAATAGATTTTGAAATAAATGGTAAAACTGGTCAATATGCAAGAAGTCGTTCCGGTTGTTATTTCTGTTTCTTTCAGCAAAAAATAGAATGGGTCTGGTTATATGAGCAACATCCCGATATGTATAAGAAAGCAATGGAATATGAAAAAGATGGTTATACTTGGATCCAGGGAGAAAGTTTAGAAGATCTAATTCAGCCTATAAGAATGGAAAAAATTAAAACTGAATATATTAAAAGAATGGAACGGAAAACTTCTAAAAGTCAATCTCCTTACTTAATAGATATATTAAGTGATGAAGAAGGAATTGGATGTGCAAGTTGTTTTATATAAATATATAATAATGGAAAATATAAAAAGTTTTTTTGATTCATTTAAAGAATTTGTTTGGGATATTATTGGATATTTACTGCCCGGAAGTTATCTATTAATAGTATTATCAATAATTATAAAAAAAGATTATTTTGTTTATCCTACAATAGGAACAAATTCAGATGATTTCTATCCATTTATTTTTATAGTTGTATCATATATATTGGGCTACGCTATCTATGGATTGGGAGTTATGAAGGAAAATATTTTAGGAGAGTATTCTTACATAAAGAAAATTGAAGAAAAAGTAAAAAACCGAAGAACATTTTCACTTTCAAAAGAACTATTATCAAAATATCTTAGTGCCAAAGATGTCTCTGATGACTTAAGTAGCACAAACTTAAGAGAAATGAGAAGCATTGTTATGGGCTTTATGCCAGAACAGGATCAGAAAGTTTATACTTTTACATTTAGAGCCGATCTTTCTAATCAAATTGGAAATACTTCAATAATATTAGGTGTTTCAGCTTTAGTTTTTTCTATCTTAAAGCCCTTTTCTTTAGATTTATTTAATACGGGGAAAGCATTTTATATAATTTATTTTTGTTTAATTTTTAATTATATTTTATTAAGACAAACACGAAATAAATTTTATGAAATATCATTGGGATTGCCATTTTCAATCTATACAGCAAAATCAACTTAATTATGACCTATAGACCCAAAGTTTTTCTATCTGGTGGATTTAAAAGTAATTGGCAATCAAAAGTCATTGAAGAACTTAATGAACAATTTACTTTTTTCAATCCGAGAGAACATAATCTTGAGCATTCAGATTTCTATACAACGTGGGATATTCATTTTGTAAAGGAGTGTGATATTTTCTTTGCTTATATGGAAACTACAAATCCCTCTGGATACGGATTAGCATTCGAGCTAGGTGTTGCCTATTCTTTAAATAAAACAATTATTTTAATCGATGAAAAATCAAAGGAGGAAAAGACTTTTGCAAAATATTTTAAAATCCTCCATAAACCATCAGGAGTAATATTAGATAATTTAACTGATGGTATTAAGTATTTAAAAAAATTCTCGTTTTAAAATCTTAATTCATATGGAATTTATATATCTTGATTACAACGCCACCACTCCAATAGACCCACGAGTGTTGGATACAATGCTTCCATTTCTAAAAGAAAATTTTGCCAATCCAAGTAGCACACACTATTTTGGAACAATCATAAATAATGCAGTACAATCTGCAAGAAAACAAGTTGCAGATTTAATCAATGCAGATGAGAAAGAAATTATTTTTACAAGTGGTTCAACAGAAGCAATCAACATTGCTTTGAAAGGAATTGCAGAAAATCACTCAGATAAAGGAAAACATATAATAACTGTTTCAACAGAACATAAAGCAGTTCTTGATACTTGCAAAAATCTTGAAAATAAAGGTTACGAAGTAACTTACTTATCGGTTCAACAAAACGGATTGATTGATTTGAATGAATTGAAAAAGTCGTTTCGTTCAGATACAATGTTGGTTTGTATAATGTTTGTAAACAACGAAACAGGTGTTATTCAACCGATACAAGAAATTGCTTCACTTACACACGAATTTGGGGCAGTGTTTATGACTGATGCAACACAAGCTGTTGGAAAAATTGAAATCAGTGTAGATGATTTTGGTATTGACATTTTATGTTTAAGCGGACATAAAATGTATGCACCTAAAGGAATTGGGGCTTTGTATATAAAAAAAGGAATTAAACTTCCTGCATTTACACACGGAGGTGGACACGAAAATGGTTTGCGAAGTGGAACATTAAATGTTCCAAGTATTATAGCACTTGGAAAGGCTTGTGAAATTGCTGAGCAAGAAATGAAACAAGATGCTGATAAAGTTGCTAAATTACGGAATGAATTAGAAAAAGAATTACTTAAAATTCCTGATACGTTTGTAAATGGAAGTAGTGAAAATAGAATTTATAATGTTAGCAATATTTGTTTTAAGCATCAAGATGCCAATGTGATGATTGGCAGAATGAAAAACATCGCTGTTTCAAATGGCTCGGCTTGTACGTCTGCAATTGTTGAACCTTCACACGTTTTGACTTCAATGGGATTAAGTGATGATGATGCTTTTGCTTCACTTAGATTTTCATTAGGAAAATTCAATACAGAGGAAGAAATAAAGATAGTTGCTAAAACGATTTCTGAATTAACTAAAACGATGGTAGGAAATGCTTAAAGATTGTGACTGGTCAATAGATAGAGATTATAAGACTGGAACTGAAAATGAGCCTCTGCAATTTTATTTAGATGGTTTAGCTAACAGTTCTGAATTTCATTTGTTGTTAGGCTATTTTAGTTCAGCAGCTATTAATTTGCTGTCTGTTGGTTTTGCTACATTCATAAGCAAAGGCGGGAAAATGCGGATGGTTATCAATCATTTGCTGTCTGAAAAAGACAAAGACGCTTTTGAAAAAGGACAAAACTCGGATAATCTGAATAATGTATTTGATTTATCAGATGTCGTTTCTCTTGAAAAAGTACTTGATGAATACGATGCCCATTTCTTTGAATGTTTGGCATATCTGATTGCTGAAAAACGAATTGAAATCAAAGTAATAAAACCTAAAAAAAATAGAGGAATTGCCCATTATAAATCAGGAGTTTTTAGCGATGGAGAAAATTCTGTAGGATATAAAGCTTCTTGTAATTTTACATTATTCGGTTTGTCTGAAAATTTGGAAGAATTAGAAGCGTTTTTAGATTGGGAAGATGAGAGGTCAAATAAACTAGTCAAAAAACAACTAAAGGCAATTGATAGTTATTTTTCTGAACAAGACGAAGATGTTGAATATTTGTCAGCAAATGAAATAGAAGTTGCAATCAGAGATAAGTTTGATAATAAAAGTATTGATGAGTTAATTGTTCAAGAAGAACAGCTATTTGAAAAGAAAAGAGGTCTTATTAAAAATAACAAGCTAAAACAAACTATTGTTAAGCTTTACGATGCTATTGACAAAAATTCGAGAAAACCAAAGTTTCCGTATGCAGAAGGTCCAAGAGAATATCAAAATATAGCTTTTAATAATTGGAAAAATAACAATCAACAAGGATTGTTTGCAATGGCAACAGGTACAGGAAAAACCATTACATCCTTAAATTGCTTGCTTGAGGTTTATAAAAAAACAGGCTATTATAAAGCATTAATTCTTGTACCGACAATTACATTGGTTAATCAATGGGAAAACGAATGTAAAAAATTCAGTTTTACGAATATTGTAAAGGTTTGTTCAAAAAGTCGTTGGAAAAACGATTTTGCGTCTATCTTGACGCGAGAACGACTTTCTCCAACAGAGCAAGTTTCATATATTGTAATTTCAACGTATTCTTCTTTTGCAAGAGAAAATATTTTTACTGAGCTGAATCAGTTGCCAGCCAAAACCTTGCTTATTGCGGACGAATGTCATAATATGGGGTCAGGTTCTTTACTAAAACTCTTACCGAAAATTAATTGCAGACGAAGAATTGGTCTTTCTGCAACACCCGAACGGCAATTTGACGAAGAAGGAAACAAAAAGTTGTTCTCATTTTTCAATAGTGAAAATGAATACACTTATGAGTATTCAATGGAAGAAGCCATAAATAAAGGTGTATTATGCCGTTACTATTATTACCCTCATATAGTTACTCTTACAGAATCTGAAATGAGAGATTATATGGAGTTATCACTAAAAATATCAAAATTCTATAAAAGTGAATCTGACAGTTTTAGTAAAAATTCCATTTTAACAGCATTATTATTAGTGAGGAAACGAATTATACATAAAGCATCTAATAAAATATCTGTATTTAATGATATTCTAAAAGAACAATATAAAAAGAAAGGCAACTTAAAATATACATTGGTTTATGTTCCTGAAGGTAACGACCCGAACGAATATTTTGAAACAGATTATTTTTCAGATAACGATGAAATAGAAAATGATAATGATGCTATAAATTTAATTGATGTTTTTACTGAAGTAGTAAAGAATATTGATAAACGAACAACAATTAAGCAGTTTATTTCAGGAACTAATGCTAAAGAATATGTTTTAGAACAATTTGCTAATGGAGAAATTGACGTACTTACTTCAATGAAATGTTTGGATGAAGGAGTTGATGTACCGCGTTCTGAATTAGCTATTTTTTGTGCAAGCACTGGTAATCCAAGACAATTTATACAACGTCGTGGTCGTATACTTAGGAAACATCCTGATAAGCAGTTTGCATATATACACGATTTGGTTGTGATTCCTGAAATAAATCCCAACAGTGAAAGCTACAAGATGGAAAGAAGTATGTTAAAAAAGGAGTTGGAAAGAGTCAATAATTTTGCTTTGCTTTCAGAAAATAGCTCTCATACAATCAATATACTTTTAGATACTATGAATTATTATAATCTAAATCTTTACCATAATGAATAATAAAGATAAAATGTTACAATTAGTTCTTTCTGACGAAAAACTAAGTTCTTTTTATGAATTTGATGCGAAGGACTTTCCTACCGTAGAAGATGCCTTAAATTCTGAAAATCCAATTGTTGTAGCTGTCGCAAAAATTATTGAGGGAGTTGTTGGAAGTTTTGATAAAGGTGTTTTTAAGGAAACCTATAATGAAGTAATTAACTATCTAAATCAGAATATATTATGATTATCAAAGAAATCACAATAGAAAACTTTAGAAGTTATTACGGCGTAAATACCATTAAATTTGATGATGGATTAATGATTTTCATTGGAGATAATGGCGATGGAAAAACTACTTTTTTTGAGGCGTTGGAATGGTTGTTTGATACTTCAAGACAAAATCTTGATTATCGCCTAATCTCAGAAAAGAAAATATCAGAATTACCTGAATTTGAAAGTGAAATTCTACGTGTTTCTATGATTTTTGATCACGATGGTGAAAAAATTGTGGAAAAATCATTTTCGTTTTCAAAAGATGCTAATAATGAAATAAAAACAAATGATTTTCAATTCAAAGGCTTTGAAAATGAAGGAGCTGAAAGAATTCCAATTCAGGGAGGAAAATTATTAGACCGCTGCTTTGAAGCAGCTATACGTAAGTATTGTCTTTTCAAAGGAGAAGAAAATCTTAATGTTTTCAATAATCCTGAAGCTTTAAATTATCTGATTGAAACCTTCTCAAACATAAGACAATTCGAACCTTACTATAGTGGAGAGGATGATAGTTATGGTTTTACTGATTATGCTGAATACCACTCTCGAAAAGCATTTGAAAAAGCGATGAAATCTGACAAACAGAACTCTGAGCAAGAAAGAGAATTAAGTTCAAAATTAGATTCCCTAAGAAGAGATTTAAGTGACGTTCGACAGAGATTGAGAAGCAATAGAGAAAACGCAACTAATTATTCAACAAAACTCAATGAAATTGAAAATAGTAAAGAAGCGAGTGAATTATTAAGGGATATAAATGAACGTTTAAAATCATTAAGAGATAAAAAGAACCAAACAGAAAAGCATATTAACGAAGAATATTCTATAAAACTTCTTGATGATATGTGGATTCTCAGTGGATTTTCTTCTGTATTTGATGAGTTTCAACAAAAAGTTTCTCTGTTCAGTAAGGAGAGAAGAAAACTAGAACGTGAAGAGTATAAACTAAAAGGTAAACAAGAATTAGCTAAAGAAATAGCCGAAGGTATTATTCCTTTATCTCCTAATATTCCTGATAAAATCTCTATGCAAGAGATGATTAAAGATGAATTTTGCAAGGTTTGTGGTCGAGAAGCAAAAGAGGGAACAGACCCATATAAATTTATGGTTAATAAGCTTAGTGACCTAATAAACAGTCAGCAACCAGAAGAAAAAGTAGAAGAAAAACAACTTTTCCCAAATAATTTTTTACGAGAATTAGAACAAAAAAGTAATAACTTAGAATACAATCAAGCAGAAATAAATGGATTAATAAACACAATAAGAGATACTATTGAGTTTAATGAAGCAAGAAAGGCCGAAGCAAATAAAATTCAGGAAAGTATTGATATAGAAGAGGAAAATAAAAAGAAATTATTAGCTCAAAATGATGGGTTAACAGAAGAGCAACTCCAAAACGCTTATGAAAATATCAAAAACTGGTGGGATTATAGAAGCCAAGCAGAAAAACAAATTGTTCTTCTTGAAAAAGAAGAAAGTGAAATACTGAAAGATTTAGAAAAACAGCAAGAAGCTTACAATAATTTGGCTAAAACTTCTGTCGCGGCTACATATAGTAAAATTCATAGTGCATTGGACAAAATTAAAAATGCTTTCAAAAATGCAAAAGAGAAAAATGCTCAAGATTTCTTAACACTACTAGAAGATAAGGCTAATCAATATCTTGAAAAACTTAATATTGATGGTTTTTACGGAATATTAAGAATAATTAAAGCGCCTGATGGAACTGCAAGAATAGCTTTACAAGACAAAAATGATGTCTTTATTTCTAGTCCTAATCAAGCTCTAAAAACCACAATGTACATGTCGGTTTTATTTGCTGTATCAGATCTAACTGCATTAAAAAGAGAGAATGATTATCCATTAATTTTTGATGCTCCTACAAGTTCTTTCTCTCCACAAAAGGAAAGTGACTTTTTTAAGGTTATTTCAGACATTAACAAACAATGTATAATATTTACAAAAAGTTTCTTAACAGAAAATGGAATTTTAGATAACAATAAAATTGATGCCCAAAGTTGTACAATTTATAGAATGGAAAAACTACGTCCGTTCAATAATTTAGATTTGTCAACTATTCAAACTAAATTAACTCTAATAAAAGATTAATTATGGCAAAAGAGAATTTATACGATGTGTGGGCAAGAAGAAATCCACAATTTGAAACTCATTTTGAGGATATACTTTTACGACAATTTACTGAGTATGGCGGAGGTTCGGTAGAATCAATGTCAAGCAAAGGAAAAATATTTGGTTCTGGTTATGAGCTCTACATATACGCTTTTTTTATTGGTTTATATGCTGATAAGCGAAAAGAATTAACTGGCGAGACAAAAGTATTAGGACAACCTATTCAGTTTTGGGGAAACTTAGATTCTAAGAAGTTTAGAAAAGCCTATCCAAAATTAAGGGATTATATCTTTACTGCATTAATAGCAAAAACTAACGACCTAGATTTAATTGCTCTTGAAAAGGGAGAAGTGACAGAAAGAAAAGCTGTTGATTATCTAATTGATACTATGGAACAATATGCTAACTATGGTTTTTATACAGTAGAAGAAAAATTAAAAGATAATCCTAATTATTTTTATAAAAATACTGGTTTCTTAGATATGATGTTAGATTTAGTAAATGCAGATAAGAGCGGAAGTGATGAAGAAATATTGGAAGAACTATAAAAAGATATTTTTTAATATTTCCGCAATCCTTTTTTTCAAAAACTCAGACAAGCGAAGAAAAAGGAAATGTTTTAGTAAATTAGTTAATACTTAATATGACAGTTACAATCGAATTGAATAACTTTAAAACAGATTAAGTGTTAACTAATTCAGCTACCCTTATCTATTATTTAGTCTTAAGCCTATTTCGTAACACCGCCATATCCTCACTCACTTTCTTATCCAGAATCTTCGCATAATGCTGAGTAGCTTTAATATTAGTATGCCCAAGCATCTTACTTACACTTTCAATCGGAACACCGTTGGACAATGTTACAGTAGTAGCAAAAGTATGTCTTGCAATATGAAACGTCAAATCTTTATTGATGCCACATACATTGGCAATTTCTTTCAGATACGAATTCATTTTCTGATTGCTGAGAACAGGAAAAAGGACATCTGAATTGACGAATTGCGTATGATTCTCATATTTTAAAAATCAGCTCCTAAGTCAAAGGCAATAATGGGACTCTTATTGAGGTCCGATGTTTTTAAGACAGGTAAAAATTCCATTGATTGCCATTAACGCCAATCTTCATACCTTGTGTGCTTTCGTATCCCATTTGTGAAATTTAAAAATGTACATAAAATAGAACATATTAATCCCATATAAATCTTGACCTTTTTTGTTTTTTTTTGATACTGCGCTAAAACAAAAAACGCTGTGAACATCAATGTTTACAGCGTTTTAGCTTATTTTGGTTTCCCAACTGGCGGAGAGTGAGGGATTCGAACCCCCGGACCTGTTACAGTCAACAGTTTTCAAGACTGCCGCAATCGACCACTCTGCCAACTCTCCCTAAATACCGACG
>CAJYLH010000038.1 GCA_913775525.1 uncultured Chryseobacterium sp. | reverse complement strand
ATTTTGATCAGAGAAGTACCAATGCAGCTGCTGAATCCTTTAATGCCAAAATCAAAAACTTCAGATTGCAGCTCCGCGGAGTGAAAGACCGAACTTTCTTCTTATTCAGATTGACTAAACTTTTTGCATAGTCCCCAACTTTTGTACCTGATCCGTTACAGGATCTGCAAAAGGCATTATCAGTAAGCAATGATCCATGGAATGCTCTGAACCCGTAGGCATAGATGAAAAATAGATTGACCCGTAATGAACATAAAAAAACCGCTTCACAGGGTGAAGCGGTTCTTATTATTAGTATGGTACTAATTATTTTTTAGCAGCGTCTACAGCGTTTTTAGCGTCTTTTGCAGCATCTTTAGCAGCATCAGCAGCTCCTTTAGCAGCTTCACCAGCGTTCTTAGCAGCATCTTTAGCAGCGTCAGCACCAGCAGCAGTAGTAGCAGAAGCAGCATCTTTAGTAGCGTCTACAGTAGCAGAAGCAGCAGAATCAACAACAGTAGCAGCAGAATCAGCTACAACAGCAGCAGAGTCAGCAGTAGCAACAGCAGCAGAATCAGCAGTGTTTCCTGTTTCAGTAGATTCAGTTTTTTTACAAGCAACTAAAGAGATTGCAGCGATAGCAGCTACGAATAATGACTTTTTCATAATAAATTAAATTTAATTTTGTTAATATTGTTTTTAAAAACTATTTCTCTGTTCGGTTATTTGAACAAGACAAAGGTAGAGCAGTTATCAAACTTGTTTAGGAAAAATAATTGTAATACCTTTGTAAAACAGTTTTACAAATAAATACAACTGATAATCAATTAATTAATTATATTTAAAGGATTGACTGATTTAGACCTACTACATTTTGAGCAGCTGAAAAAAGAGGTTCAGGCTCAATATCTGGAAGAATACACCCCTTCTCATGATGATATTTCAAAGTGGAAAGGGATTGATATCATATATTTTCAGGAAGACTTGCGCAAAAAAGCCAAAGGGAACATCAGCGAAAAGTCTTTTTATACCTATTTCAAAAATTCGCCGGTTACCAAACTGCCCAGGATTGACATGCTTAATTTATTGAGTATTTATGCGGGTTACGACTCATGGTACGAGTTCAAGAAACAGCATCTTTTTACCGGTGAACTATTGCAGCAGGATGAAGAACTCAGTGAAGAGGAGATAAAAGAACTGGAACATTTTACTGAAATTGCTCCTGACTTTCCCAAAACCGATCAAAACCCTGAAAAAACAGCTCAGAAAGAGCCTGAAATTTCTAATTTACAAAAATCGGATACTGAAAACCAAACGGTTAACATCCCAACCCGTGTATCGACTGCGAACGAACCCACTGCGGTTTCTGAGCCGAAAAATTTCTTCAGGAAAAATGCCTGGATCATGCTTACGGCTGTTTTGGTTATGATTTCCGGGGTACTGAGTTTTAAGGATGAACTTTTTTCTAAAAATTACACCTTTTGTTTTACGGATGCAGACCGGGGAGTGAATGTCATCAACACGCTGGAGATTAAAGTCATCAAAGAAAATGAGTCTCCCATGCTCTATAAGATAAAACCCGGGGAATGTTTTGAATACTCAACTAAAGATAAGATCCTGAAAATGCAGATCAGCGCTCCTTTTTATGAGACTCTTGATGTCAGCAGGAACCTGGAGACCGCTCCAGACAAAGAAATGATTGAACTGAAACCTGATGATTATAAAATGGCCGTCAATTATTTCTCCGTAAAAGACGCCAACGGCAACCCTGAACTCCTGAAACAAAAGCGCAGGCAGCTGGAAAACCTCATCAGTGACCGTGCCATTATTTATCAGGTATATGACAATGCCACCTACGGCATCGAAACCCTGGACAAACAAAAATACATTACCCTGGTCACGACTCCAACCACTTCCCTGAAAAACCTGAGCGTGATCGAGATGAAAAAAGACAAAGGAAAAATAGTATCCATTAAATTTAAAATTGCAAGTACAAATGAAAATAAACAATAACTTTCTACTTTTTGCAATATTAGTATGCTCCCTGCTTGCGTGTAATAAGAAAACTACAGAAGTGAGCGATCTTGATAAGCTGCGAAACAGCAACAATAAAGCCAGCTACCCTGCCGTACAGATGGACAGCGCACAGGCGATAAACTTTATTACCCGGCAGAAGGTACAGGAACTGCTTGATCTTTCTACGTTATACTTATCAGGAAACAGGAAAACTGAGATCGACAGTGTTATCTATTCCCAGATGGAAAGCTACTTCCACAAACCGGACAGCCTTACGTTTAACAGGCTTTTCCGTGAGCTGGACAGCCTGAAGGTAAAAACGGCAAAGGTGAAGAGCCTGGAAGTCTATAAAGAGTATTATAAGGAGGATACGCTGGATTTCGCACGGTTCGATGTTGAATATTTCGATGATAAAAACAGGTCGTTGGGAAATTATGAAAAAAATGCCCAGTATATCCTGGTGTCCAAGCCCATCCAGTTCAAAAAGGAATTTAAATTTTACTTCCTGAACTTTTATTCGCCGCCGCTTAAGAAAGACAGTACTTCGGTAGGCGTCACCAGATAATCCAGAGGGATATCATATTCCCAGACATCCTCTATCAGCTCATCGGGATTAAAATAATTGATCCCGATTTTTTTTGATTCCCCGGAAAGGCTGCTGAAAAGGCCGTCATAGAATCCTTTTCCATATCCTACCCTATTTCCCTGCTTATCACAGTACAGCAGCGGGGTAATGATGTAATCAAAATGTGAACGTCCGGCATCCTGATCAGAAACAGGTTCTGAAATCCCCCAGTGGTTAACGGCAAATACCGTATCATTTGTTATTTCAACGGAAATCATCCTGGCACCTTCAACTTTAGGCACGAAGACCCGGATATTCCTGCTCAGGCAATACTCAATGAATGGCCTCGTATCCATTTCCCTGAATTTCCCGATCGGAATATAAATATGCACTGCCTGACCTGGAACAGGATTAAAATAATCGACAAAATTCCTGAAAACCGCTTCGGAAAACAGGAAAGCCTCATCCATGGATAAGGCTTGTCTTTTCTGCATGTATTTTTTCCTGAGTTCGGCTTTTAACATCACTGTTATGCGTTTTCAGTACCTGTGATTTTATATAATTTATCCGATAGACGAACTCTGAACGGAAGCTCAAAAGTAATCTGATCCCCTGCTGCAGCCGTATCGCTGAAATTTCCGTTCACAAAAATCTGTGTAACGGTAATTTCCTGATCACCTGTAGTCGGACCTGAAATCAACACTTTATCACCCACGGAAAGCCCGTTGTTCTCAATTAAAAACTGGGCAATCTTAGATTTTGAATAATAGTGTTCGGCTTTTCCGATCAGGGTCTTTTTAATCTTTATTTTCTGGCGGATGTCTTTTGTTTCGGCTTTTGTCGCTTTTGCCAGGGTCTGGGTCTTCAGATCTCCGGAATGTTTGAATTTCAGGGCTTCGGATTTCCCTTTCCTGAACACTTTATTACCTACCTGCAGTCCCTTCCTCAAAGCGACCTGTTGCTCCCAAGGCAGGTGGATCGTTTCCAGGCATTCTGTGGAACAGCAGTTTTCCATGGCTGCTTTGCACTCATCACACTGGATAAACAACAGGTGGCAGGCGTCATTCGCGCAGTTGGTATGGTTGTCACACGGCTTGCCGCACTGGTGGCACTGTGCAATAATATCGTCCGTGATCCTTTCTCCCAGACGGTGATCAAATACAAAGTTTTTCCCGATGAATTTGCTGGGTATGTTTTCTTCTTTGATCTGGCGGGTATATTCAATGATACCTCCTTCCAGCTGGTATACGTTTTTAAAACCCTGGTGTTTAAAATAGGCGCTGGCTTTTTCGCAGCGGATTCCCCCGGTACAGTACATCAGCAGGTTTTTATCTTCTTTAAAATCCTGCAACTGATTATTGATGATCGGCAAACTTTCCCTGAAGTTTTCCACATCCGGCGTGATGGCTCCTTCAAAATGGCCGACTTCGCTTTCGTAATGATTCCTGAAATCCACCACAATGGTATTGGGATCTTCCAGCAGTTCATTGAATTCCTTAGCCTTTAAATGAATTCCTTTGTTGGTTACATCAAACGTTTCATCATTCAGGCCGTCAGCAACAATTTTGTTCCTGACTTTTATGGTTAGTTTAAGGAACGAATGATTATCCTGCTCAACGGCTACGTTCAGACGGATGCCTTTCATAAAATCATAAGCTTCGAGCGTAGTGCGGAATGCCTCAAACTGATCTGCAGGAACACTCATCTGAGCATTGATTCCTTCATGGGCAACATAGATACGGCCCAATGCATCCAGGGCATTCCAGGCTATAAATAATTCGTCGCGAAATTGTTTGGGGTCTTGAATTTTGGCATACGCATAGA
Source organism: uncultured Chryseobacterium sp. (assembly GCA_913775525.1). Taxonomy (GTDB): domain Bacteria; phylum Bacteroidota; class Bacteroidia; order Flavobacteriales; family Weeksellaceae; genus Chryseobacterium. The sequence goes on along the minus strand of CAJYLH010000038.1, from coordinate 10,079 downwards.
AAGACAACGTAAGGCGTTCCTTACCGGCTTCATCAATAAGCTGAGCTCTTTCTTCTGCGCTTAAGGTGTTATACAGTTGCATGCTATAAACGTTTTAAGTGAGAAAAAATTTTTGCAAAGATAACGATTTTAATGGATTTTCCTATTTCCGGAAACGCCATACCGGAAATATCAATTCACATTGCATATCTGAGGTTAACCTTAAAATCATTGTCCGATTTAACTTTCAACATCCTTTCAGCATCCAACTGTCGTACTATGACATTTTGTCCTTAATAATATTTTAAGATGTGTTAATCCCGTTTCTAAAATTATGACAAAATGCATAAAGCTTTCCTATTCCCGTTAAATTTTAGTTAAAATTGAAACATTACATACCAAGTGCTTACTTATTTAGCATTAAATTTGTTTTAGATTAAATGAAAAATCAGTATCATAAAATAACAAAGAAAGATATACAAATGAAGAGTACTTTGAAAAAACTATTACCATTTGCTGTAGTAGGAGTTTTATCAGGAGCCACTACAGTGGGAGCATTACAATTTCTAGATCACCATTCCAATACGGAGGACCAGTCCTATTTTACCAAGTCCGCGAATACATCATTTGCCGGCATGAACAGCGCAGCGGTAGGCGATGACTTCGTAAAAGCGGCCAAAACAACCGTTCCGGCTGTGGTAACCATTAAAAACTACCAGAGCAGGTCTACGAGCAGGGCCTCTGAACAGGATCTTTTTGATTTCTTCTTCGGGGATCCTTTCGGAGGAAACGGAAGAGGACAGCAAAGGCAGAGACAGCAGCAACAGGCACCGGACAATATGCCATCAGGAATGGGATCAGGAGTTATCATCTCGCCGGACGGATATATCATTTCCAATAACCACGTGGTAGCCGGAGCCAACAAACTGGAAGTTGTATTAAGCAATAAAAAATCATACATCGCCACTTTGGTGGGCACAGATCCTAATACGGACATTTCCCTTCTTAAAATCGAAGAAAAAGGACTTCCTTATCTGAACTTTGCCAATTCTGACAATATTGAAGTGGGCCAATGGGTACTGGCTGTAGGAAACCCGCTCGGACTTAATTCAACGGTTACCGCCGGAATCATTTCTGCTAAAGGAAGAGGGATCGGAATTTTAGGTTCACAGGGCAAAGCCGCAAATCCTATCGAGAGCTTCATCCAGACCGATGCGGCCATTAATCCTGGTAACTCAGGAGGTGCATTGGTGAATACCAACGGAGACCTGATCGGGATCAATTCCGCCATCCAGTCAACAACAGGATATTACCAGGGATACGGATTTGCCGTTCCGTCTAACCTGGCACGGAAAATTATTGAGGACATCAAGAAATTCGGTATCGTACAGAGAGGATTCCTTGGGGTAACGTCTTTAGACCTTTCCGATGAAATGCAGGTTGCGGCTTATAACAAGCAGAAGAAAACCAACATTAAAGCAGGTTCGGGAGTGTATGTAACCGGTTTCGGAGAAAGCAGCGGGGCTGAAGATGCAGGACTTAAAGCAGGGGATATTATCACGAAGGTGGACAACTATCCTATTACGGATTTCTCTGACCTTTCCGTGTCCATCGGAAGCAAACGTCCCGGAGATAAAGTAATGGTTACTTATATGAGAAACGGTAAAGAATATACGACTACCGTAACCTTGAAAGACCAGAAAGGCGGTACTTCTACCAGAACCAAGGCAGACCTGAGCGTGACCGAAAAAATCGGGGCAGAATTTGATATTCTCAGCGACCGTTTCAAAACGGATTACGGACTGAACAGCGGTGTGGTTGCCAAAAACGTTATGGAAGGAGGAGAAATGGCCAAGATCGGGATTGTGGATAATTACATTATTGTAGAAATCAACGGCAAACCGGTCAATTCACAGAAAGACGTGGAAAAAATCCTGGACCGGTACCAGGGGAATGTTCAGGTGAAATTTGTGGATGAATACGGAAGGATCTATACCAAAGGATTCAGGATGCCATAGGAATTTCAGACCATTCACTTTTATAACAAAGAACGCTGCTCATTGAGCAGCGTTCTTTTATTGTCGTTTAATGATCTTTTCAGCAAGCATTCTCCGTTTTTTCTTCTCGTAAATGACTTCCACGATCTTTCCGCCGATCCATGAAAACGGAAAGAACGTAAGGAAAATAGAAATCTTATAGAATGTAGGATGATAAGGAAAAATAATCACATCCAGCATAGCAATGAACAGCATGATGAAACCAATAAGAATAGCGTAAGCTACTTTTGCATATTTAACGATGATAGCCGTTGCCACTCCTCCGATGGTAGTGCCTAGTCCCGAAATAAACAGCAGGAAACCGAAAAATGCATCTTCGCCCTGCATGCTTTCAAGAAAATGCTGCCAGTGCTCAAAAGGTGCAAATGCATCAAAAGTAACCCATTGCGGAAACACCCTTATTCCAAGGGTAATGGTAAGCGCTGCTATGCCAAGGCCTACCAGGATCGCAAATGTATTTCTTATAAAGCTCATGAATTAGTCCTGATGGGCAATCATAGAGATTTCAATATCCACATTTTTAGGAAGGCATGACACCTGCACGGTTTCCCTTGCCGGATAGCTGTCTGCATCCAGGTAAGAAGCGTAAATATCATTCATTACAGCAAAATCATCCATACTTTTAAGGAAAATGGTAGCTTTTACCACATTTTTAAAAGTCATTCCTGCTTCTGTAAGGATCGCTTCCAGGTTTTTCATCACCTGATGGGTCTCTTTTTCGATTCCTTCCACCAGTTTACCCGTAGACGGATCTACAGGGATCTGCCCTGAAATATATAAAACACCGTTGGCCATGTTCGCCTGGGAATAAGGCCCGATCGCTGCAGGCGCATTCACTGTATTGATTACTTGTTTCATTAGAGTTTATTTTGGGTGCAAATATAAAATTTATATTTACAAATATCAATCCAATTAGAAAGGAGCGTTCGGCTGGGTAAAACTCCTGTCTTTATACTTCAGTGCATCGCTCAGGATATTGGCTTTGATCCCGATGAAGAAATCGTATACTTTGTACTGCCCGAAAGGTACCCAGTTGAAGTTAATCGTAAAACTCCGCTGGTCCCTGGCAAACCCGATCCTCGTGTACGCAAGCTGCTGGGTAATCATATCATAATGGGTACTGCCGTTGATATTCCAATATGGCGTAAGCTTAATGCTTCCGTCCAGACCCACAGAGGCGATCCTGTTAGGCGTACGGGAAGCCAGTGTCCTGGTGAACGCGTAATTGGCATTGATATTCAATGTCCAGGCCTGCTCGAAGTGCGCATAATTGTCGTCATCGAAATAATAGTTTTCATTCCGGATCTCTCCTTTGGTCTTATACTTCTTGGCATAATCCGTTTTCTCTCCGAAAATTTCGTTGCTTAACGGATAAGACATCTGGACATTGAATCCCTGGATGCTGAAATGCCCGAAGTTTTCAGTCCTGATTCCGGCATCCTGACCCGGGATGTAAATAATGCGGTACGGATCTATGGATAAGGATGTGTTTACGCTCAGTTTATTATTGAAGAAAGACGACTGCCCGTTTATGGTAAGCACAGACCATGGATGCGTCTTTGCAGCAAAGTTATAGTTACCGGAAAGGTTAAGGGATTCAAAAAGCTTCATTTTCTTAATCCCGGTAGAATCTTTTTTAGACCTAACCTTCATTTCAATATTGTTTCCGATATTGAATCCTAGGGCGCCTACCATTCCGCTGGTAGGGCTTCCCACAATTCCTCCGTCAAAAATAGAATATGGCGTCAATGCCCCGTTGGCATCATAATAATTCCTGTAATAGCCGAAATTGGACCCTCCGAAATCCGGTGAGTAAGTAAATCCGATGCTCGGCGTCATCATATGCCTGATCGCTTCAATAGCAGACCCCTTTTTGAACTTAAGCATCCCGTATAGTGTAGTCTGCACACTGGCTGTAGTAGAGAATGTTGAATATCCGGAAATGCCCTTTTCTACTTCATTAACCGTAACGTTCTTCAAAGGATCATAATACTTTCTTGTCGTCTTTGTCGTTAAAGCATTATCGATATTAGCCGCAAGACTGAATGTAAAATATTTGGCAAAGCTGGTATTAGTCCCTAATGCTATATTATTTTTAAGGCCGGTCTGCAGCTTGTCCCACATCGCCTGGGTGAACAGTTCTCCTTCATTGGTCTGCACATAATTGGTGAGGTTGAAGCCCGTATTCACCGTAATGTTTTCAATAAGTCCTCTCCTTACTCCGGTCCTGGATCTGAAAAGGTAAAACTGATTGATGGCCACGTTCATTTGCGGAAGGCGGAGGTCTGAATTACCGGTGGCGAAATTCTGAGAATACGAAGCCGTTCCCGTGATGGTTACAGGAAGCGTCAGAAATCTTTTGGTAACGGTTACCGTAGAGTTCTGCTGGGTATTCAGAACATTCTGGTTGAATATATAGTTGTTATTGACGGTATTGTTGTAAAACTTGTTGCTCACGATATCCACCGATGCGGAGAAGGTAAGAAACGGGTTCGCCTTGGTATCCTGGGTATGCCTCCAGGCGATCCGGTAGGTACTGCTTTTGCTGTAATTATCCAGTCCCTTAATCCCCCGAACCGTATTTCCGATATCTGCAGTAAAGTTCCCTGAGTACCTGTATTTTTTAACGTAGTTCATTTCGGGCCTCAGGTTCCAGCTCCCTTTTGTATAAATATCGGCAAGCACTTTCAGGTCAAAATGTTCTCCGATAGGCTGATAATATCCTAACCCATTCAGAAAGAACCCTACATCCTGCCGTTCCCCGAAACTCGGAATCAGGATCCCGGCAGACCTTTTGTCTGAAAACGGAAGAATAGCAAAAGGCATGATGAGCGGCGTAGGAACCTGCTCTATATACATCTGTATAGGACCGGTGATGATCTGTGATTTTTGTTTGGTCTTGACGAGCTTGATATTGGATGCCAAAAGGTGGTAATCCGCAGCAGTATCTTTTTTCTTCAGGAAATATTCGTCTGTGGTATACAATGCATGCCGCATGGCAAATACAGAATCATTGTATTTCTTTGTTTTATTCGCAATAATCACCCCCTGGCTTTCCTCTGTCCTGGCATTGTAGGCAATGGCCTGCCTGGTTTTGGTGTTATAGCTGAACTGATCGGTTTCATATTTTTTCCCTGCCTGGGTAGTAATCACAGGCTCGATAATCTTGCCCAGAGAGTCCTGCTTACCCCGTGCATAAATCAGGTTTTTATTATCATCAATGGAGATGTAGTCCGCATCAATCTGCATGTCCTGATATTTCACCTGCGCGTTCTTATTCAGGAAGGTCATTTTCTTGGGAACATCCCTTCTCTGATCGTCTGCCTTCGTTCTGAGCACATCTTCCAGAGCCTCCTTTTTCACAGCGATCGTATCTCTCTTCGGAATAGTATCATTAGCCGCATTTTCAGACAATTTTCCGGAGTTTTCCTGTGCTAAAAAATTGTTAAAAATTAGGATAATTAAAATTTGTAGTATATTTTTGAAAACGGTTTTGGCCAATTGTATTCTTTATATTTCAGGCCCAAAATTACTATAATTTTTAAAACTGTAAGATGCACAAACAAAATTTTAAAATAATTTTATCATTTCTCCTTATACTCCTCAGCAACTTTATTTTTTCACAAAAAAAATTCACTATCGTTCTTGATGCAGGACACGGAGGAAGCGATTACGGGGCCAACAGGTCCTATAATGACATCGGGCGGGTCGCTGAAAAAGACATTACCCTTGCCATTGTCCTGAAGCTGGGAAACATGCTTGAAAAAAACAAGGATTTTAAAGTAATCTATACGCGGAAAATCGATGAATACCCATCTTTGTCGGACAGGACCAACCTTGCCAACAGGAGCAAAGCAGACTTATTTGTATCTGTCCATTGTAATGCTTCCGGCAGGTCCGGACCTTACGGAACAGAAACTTATGTACAGGGACCGGACCAGAATGACACCAATCTTGAAGTGGCAAAAAGAGAGAACGATGTAATCTATCTGGATGAAAAGGATAAGCAGACCTTCGGGTCCTACGATCCCGGGTCTCCGGAATCCCTGATTGCCCTGAAGCTCCAGCAGAGCAAATACCTTGAATCCAGTTTATTGCTGGGAGGGTTTGTGGAAAACAATTTCGTCAATAAAGACAAAAGGTTTTCCAGAGGAGTATTCCAGAAAAACTTACACGTGCTCCGGATGAATGCCATGCCTTCCGTGTTGATTGAAACGGGATTCATCAACCACCCGGAAGAGAGCCATTACCTGGCTTCGGATAAAGGGCAGGAAGAGATCGCATCCAGTATCTATGATGCGATCATCAGTTATAAAAAAGCGGTAGACCGAAAATCCGGCGGGCCAATAGCCGTAAGAAAGCCTGAACCTGAGAAACCTGCCGAAGTTCCTCTGAAAAATGATTTCAGGATCTTGCTGATGAGTTCCCCGACAAAGTTCAATGACGGCGATCCTGCCTTGAAAGGCCTGAACTATATTCTTGAAATCAAGGAAAACGGACAGTACAAATACTATTATGGCGTAACCAATATGGCCTCCGTAAGGGATATCAACCTGAAAACCGCAAAAGATGCAGGATTCAGGAATGCATTTGCCGTAGGATTTATGCCGAACCAGAAGCTGAGCAGCGGATACTATACCATTGAACTGCATGCGGGTGAAAAACTGAACGGCAACTCCCCTATCCTGCTGGCTTATAAAAATGCCGAAAGGAATAAAGAAAACGGGGTATTCTATTATACATACGGAAAGGTCTATACCCTGGAAGATGCCGTAAAATTGCAGAAAGAGATTGAAGCCAAAGGCATCAGAAATACGGTAATTCAAAAAGTTTATAAATAACCGACCGATAAATTTTGAAGTTAAAAAGTTAATACTTACTTTTGCGCCTCAAAATTTGGCCTATTCGTCTAGTGGTCAGGACTCAAGATTTTCATTCTTGCAACAGGGGTTCGATTCCCCTATAGGCTACCAAATTTTATATCCTGCCGGATGCGAAGTTAAGAGCTGAAATTGTATCCTAACCCGATATTATAGCTTTAATGGCAGAAGTGATTAAGTAAGCTTACTGAGTACAGGACCCAGAAATGGTCGCTTTTGAAGTTAAACTGATGGTTTACCTTCACGACACAGCAGGAAATGAAAAATAATGGTCAGGCTGGAAAGTATGATCAGGAAATCAATAAGAGAAGAAGATAATTTAAAAACATAACAGGCAACAGATAAACTCCGACGCTATTTGTCAGAAAAAATTAAAATTTTTTAAAGATAAATTTGGTAGTTAAAAAAATAGTTTATACTTTTGCACTCACATTTGAACGATATGGCAAATCATAAATCAGCATTAAAAAGAATCAGACAAAACGAAGTAAGAAGACTTCGTAACAGATACTACCACAAGACTGCTAGAACAGCCCTGAAGGCGTTAAGAAATGAAGAGGATAAAGCTGCTGCAGCAGAACAATTGCCAAAAGTAATCTCTTTGTTGGATCGATTAGCGAAGAAAAACATCATCCACAAAAACAAAGCAGCTAACTTAAAAAGCAAATTAACTAAGCACGTTAATAAACTGGCTTAATAAGCATAGTTGGCCCGTTCGTCTATCGGTTAGGACCTCAGATTTTCATTCTGGTAAGAGGGGTTCGATTCCCCTACGGGCTACTAAACACATCACTTCACTAACCGGGTGATTGTTGTAAGAGTTGACACTTATAAAAACAAAAAACTAACACACCGTAACAGGTGGAAGATAGCTGGCCCGTTCGTCTATCGGTTAGGACCTCAGATTTTCATTCTGGTAAGAGGGGTTCGATTCCCCTACGGGCTACTTAAAAGAGATTCATTGTATGAGTCTCTTTTTTTGGTTTAACCAAAAATGTCATATTCTGTAAATAATACTATTCCCAGGATATTTTATATTTTCAGCAATTCTTTTACAGGATCATGCGATTCTGTATAGAAATCCGAGTTTGGATGCCCTGTAAACCTTCATTATGATTACAATGGAAGCAGGCACCCTCCTAAATGTTCATCCGTCAATTTTAAACGTCGGAGATTTTTACATGGTTCTCAATTGCAGGCCTATTAAGCTCAGTTCCTATTTGTCGTATGCCAGCTGAAGCCTGTAATGGGTCAGCAACGTTCTTTTCCGATATATCCCTTAACGGCCTGGTTTGGTGAAACGGCATGATGAGGCCCGTAAACATTTACATTGAGCAAGATAAAAGCGATTGCCCTCCGTATTTTCCCGGAGGCCTTTTTCCGTAAAATCCCGGGTTGTTTTGTATCTATAGCTGTGCTATTTTTGCTGATAGATAAAAACAGCAAATGATGAAATTCTCCTTATTACCTGATTCCTATAGGCTATTTAAAAATTCCCGGCCTGTTCATTTTAATACGACATGTTTTGTCGCCTTTGCGGTATACCTTTGCTGCAGGTAAATTCATCATCATGATCACCGGTATGTTAAATTATGGCTATCACCTTTTACAGCTGAAGCAAAAGGAGTATTTTAGCCGCGGAATTAAAAAAAATAATAACATTAAAACAAAAAATAAACACGAGTATGAAGAAATTCTACACCGGCGCTTATTTCTTATGCGCAGTTCTGGGTGTATCTGCCCAGAATGTCCTCTGGCAAAAAGACATTGAGTCATCCTCACAGGATTTCCTGTCCCAGGTAACCACCACCATTGACCAGCAGTACTTAATTACCGGTAGTTCAATCCAATCAGACAAGCTTTCCGGTGGAAAAACCCAAAACAATGGGTACGACTACCATTTGGTAAGTTTAAATAACGAAGGCCAGATCGTTTGGCAAAAATACTTTTCAGGGCAAAACCATGATTTTCTTTCGGCTACGGTCAATACACAAGAGGGAGGATATCTTATTGCAGGGACGAGTTTTTCCGGCAAAGGCCTGGATAAGAAGGAGGATTCCAAAGGAGGATCAGATCTTTGGTTGGTTCGGATCAATGAGTTCGGGGATGAGCTATGGCAGAAGACTTTAGGCACTGCTTCGGATGAAGAAGCCAGGTCGGTGATCCAGACCACGGACTTAGGATTCTTTGTTGCAGGGAACATACAGAACTCAGAAAAAGGCTACGGTTCCAAAGATGCCTGGATCATCAGGCTGGATAAAAACGGCAAGGAAATCTCCCAATTGATCTTAGGTGGCAGAGGCTTAGATGAAGTGGAAAAGATAATCCCGACGAAAGACGGCGGTGCCTTATTAGGGATCTACTCCAGAAGCGGAAGCATTTCTATGAATGATCATCGATCATTGATGAATGATAAAATCACTCATCAATCATCACTCATCAATTATGCTAAATCGGTTGAAAACTATGGCGAAGGCGATTATTGGATCGTTAAGCTGTCGAAAGAAGGCAGGGTCGAGTGGGAAAAGAACTTCGGTGGCAAAGGTGATGATCATTTGAGGACATTGGCTCTCACTTCTACCGGCTATCTGATTGGCGGTGAATCCAGATCGGAAAGATCAGGCAATAAAACGGTAGGCATAGAAGAAGGGACCGATCTATGGCTTATAGCGTTGAATGAAAAAGGAGAAGAAAGCTGGCAGAAATCCTACAATTTTAAAAACAGGGATATACTGATGGGGATGAGTGTGGTGAGTAAGAGCCAGGAGCCAAGAACCAAGAACCAGGAGTCAGGAGCCAGGAATCAAGATGGGCAGGATACTACTAAAGGGATTTTATTAGGCGGTTACACGCAGGCAGAAGGAAGGATAGAATCCGATGATGAGAAGTTCTGGATGCTGTACCTGGACCAGAATGGCAATGAGCAGTGGCGGAAGCATGTGAAGGGAGAATCCAGCAAAAAGGAAGAACGGTTATCGGATATTAAGCTGAACCGTGACGGCTCCATCATCCTGGCTGGAACCAGCGCAGAGGAACTGGGTAAAGAAAACTGGAAGATCGTAAAGCTTGGCGACAGCCAGATTGATCAGCTGATCGAGAAGCAGGACATCAGGATCTACCCAAACCCGGTCTCAGATTACGCGTATGTAGAAATAGGGTTTGA
>CAJYLH010000037.1 GCA_913775525.1 uncultured Chryseobacterium sp. | reverse complement strand
GAGCATAGACGGATAGAGAATAGACCAGACTTCAGACTTAAGATAACAGATATCAGACATCAGGCATGCTAAAGCGAAGAGATTACATCTTACATATAATTATAATAAAGGATCAGAAAGTCAGCCAGCAGATGACAAAGCATTAGGCATCAGGCATTACTTAGGCACTACTCAGTCATCATTATAACCACCAATTGATATTATCATATCTTCCAAATAATATCCTCAGCACCAAACTCATAACCCTAAAACTCTAGAACTCTCAAAATCTAAAGCGCTAAAACTCAAAAACCTCCTCACAAAATCCTCCCACTCTCCTTGATACTGTTCATCACAAAAATACTTTTCGTCTGCCCGATGCCTTCGATTTCAGAGAGTTTATTGACGAAGAATTCGTGGAATTCATCCATGTTAGGCGCCAGGATTTTGAGCATAAAATCAAAATCGCCGCTGATATTGTAGAATTCCACCACTTCTTTACATTGGGTGACCTCCTCAATAAAGCGGGTTGCAGTTTTTTTATTGTGCGCATTCAGGGCAATCATACAGATCACCATCATGCCTTTACCAACTTTTTTTCGGTCTACGACCGTAGTATATTCCTTAATAATTCCCAGGCGTTCCAGGCGTTTGATGCGTTCATGGGTAGGTGTTGCACTCAGGTTGATCCGTGCCGCAATATCCCGGACACTCAGTTTTGCGTCTTTTTGCAGCAACCTGAGAATAGACAGGTCTTTGTTATCCGGACTGTAATGTTCTGTTGACATCTGTTCTGTTTTTATGATTGAATAAGTACGTAAAAGAATATTTGTTCTTTTGAAATCTCTTTATATTAACTTATGTTCCAAATTTAGGGTATTATTTTTATACCTGTACTGTAAAAACTAATTTTGCAGTGAATTTATATGGTATGAAAACAAAGAAAAATCTGATTTTAATACTTGCATCAGTAGGAACATTTGTAGAGGCGTTGGATATCGCCATAATCAACCTGACAATCCCTTCGATCCAGGAGCAGTTCAACATTGGTGCAGAAACCGTACAGTGGCTGCAGACCTTATATGTATTGTTTTTCGGGGGATTTTTGATTATAGGAGGTAAGCTTTCTGACCAGATCGGAAGGAAAAGAATCTTTCTGATCGGTTCTGCCATCTTTATGCTGACGTCTTTAGGAGCGGGCTTTTCAGCTGATTTCAGTACCCTGGCTATTTTCCGTGCACTGCAGGGATTAGGGGCCGCATTCATTATGCCTTCTGCCTTGTCCATTGTTACCCATACCTTTACGGAAACACAGGAAAGAAACCGGGCTGTGGGAATTTTCAGTTCATTTGCAGCAATCGGATCTGGAAGCGGCCTTTCATTGGGAGGGATTATCAGTACTTACCTGAGCTGGCATTGGGTATTTCTGATCAATGTTCCTGTTCTTCTCATCACCATTATTTTTGCATTGAAATACCTTCCTTCGGATGATAAAGGGGAACAACCGGCCAAAACGGATGTCCTTTCCGGGATATTGCTTGTGGCAGGTTTATTAAGCCTTACCTATGGCACGCACGAGTTTATCCATATCACTGAGCAGCCATTTCCGGTCGGCGGATCTTTGCTTGCTTCCATATTGCTGTTATCTGCTGTGGTTTTCCGGCTAAGGCATTCAGCGCAGCCTCTTATTGATCTCAGGATCTTAAAACACAGGTCCCTCAATGTTTCTAACATTGCTTTTTTCGCTCTGGGAGCATTCTTCATAGGTTTCCTGTTCCTGATATCCCTGATGCTTCAGAAGGATATGGGATATACAGCAGCAGCTTCAGGTTTATTGCTGGTACCGTTCAGCATCATGTCTGCTTTGCTGGCTAAATTCGTGTTGCCTGTGGTATCCAGAAGACTGAATTCAGGACAGATGGGGCTTATGGGATGGAGTTTTATGCTGGCAGGAGCTGGATTATTGCTTGTATCAGGCCATTTTAATTACCCTTTAACCATTGTCCTTATGGGAGCTGCCTGTATTTCAGGAATCGGGATGACCTTTTGTTTTACTGCCTTATCCGTACTTGGGATCCGTGATGTAGAACCTACGCATTATGGCGTGGCTTCGGGAATGGGCTCTACCAGCTATTTCCTGGGTGCCGGTTTAGGACTGTCATTGATGTCTCTCCTCAATCAGATTTTTCTCTCTGACCATGCTGTGGGGGACCTGAATTTCATCATCCTTATGCTGTATGCTATAAGTATCATCTTCCTTCTGACTTATTTTGCTCTCAGGCATTCAAAATCAGGAAAACCTGCTGTTGCGGTAAGCCTGGACTGATTCTATGATGTTGTGCTGTGGTATTCAATATGATTTTTTTACTTTAGCAACATGAAAATACAGGTCATCAGTGATTTGCACCAGGAATTCGGACATGCGGATCTTTGCTTCGATTCGGTAGATGCTGTAATCCTAGCAGGAGATATCAATATCGGGATCAAGGGGATTGAGTGGATCAAAAATAAAATTCCGGACCGGCCTGTGATCTATGTGCTGGGAAACCATGAGTATTATAAAGGGGCTTATCCTAAGACACTCAACAAGATCAAAGAGGCTGCATGTGGATCGAATGTTCATGTTCTGGAAAACAATACGGTGGATATCGACGGAATCCGATTTCACGGGGCCACTTTATGGACGGACTTTTCCATTTTCGGAAATCCCGTGCAGTACGGGATGCTCTGCCAGTCGAAAATGAACGATTATAAAATGATCCGCCGAGATCCTTCCTATTCAAAAATGAGGACATTGGATACATTTAAGATTCACCAGCTGTCAAAAATCTGGCTGGAAGAAAGCCTTTCAAAGGCTTCAGGATTAACCAGCGTAGTGGTCACCCATCATGCTCCGTCTATCCGTTCGGTGCCCGAAAAGTACCTTCATGATCCGGTTACGGCTGCTTATGCTTCCAATCTTGAAGAACTTATTCTTACATACAGCCCTGCATATTGGATCCACGGACATATCCATACACCTTGCAGGTACACCATAGGCGGAACTGAAGTAATCTGCAATCCACATGGCTACATCAGCGAGCCTGATACCGGTTTTGACAGGGAACTTATTATAGAAATCTGAACCCGGTTTTCGGAGGTATACATAAAAAAAGAGCCTTCAGCAGGCTCTTTCGTAGAATAGATGATATAGGTTTATTGCAAAGTAAACTTCACTTTTGTTTTGATGGCATCGGAAGAATTTCCGATCTGCGCTTCAAAGTCTCCCGGTTCTGCCACCCAGTCATGTTTCCCGGCATCAAAATAGCTCAACGCTGTTTTGTCAACGGTAAAGCTTACTTCTTTGGATTCTCCGGGATTCAGGTAAACTTTCTCAAAGCTTTTCAGTTCTTTGGCAGGCCTTGGAACCGAAGATTTAAGATCGCTGATATACAGCTGGGCTACTTCAGCACCTGCCTTTTTACCAGTGTTTTTAACGGTTACCGTAAAGGTAATGGTATCGTCCTGACCGATTTTCGTTTTATCAGCCTTGGCTTTTCCGAATTCAAAGGTCGTATAACTTAGTCCATGCCCGAAGCTGAACAGAGGTTTGATTTTTTTGGTATCATGCCATCTGTACCCTACGAAAATACCTTCGTTGTACGTAATGTTGATCGGGTGCTGCTGATCTTTTCCTTTTCCTGCGGCAAGTTCCTCTTTATTGCCCGGATATTCACCCAACTGGTGGGCAGCATTGTCCTCCAGCTTTACCGGGAACGTAAACGGCAGTTTTCCGGAAGGATTGGCATCTCCTGCCAGAACAGCGGCCAGGGCATTTCCTGCTTCAGAGCCTAAATACCATCCCTGAACAACAGCAGGGACTTCCTTGATCCACGGCATGGCTACGGCATTACCGGTCACCATGACCACCGCAAGGTTTTTATTGGCTTTAGCCAGTGCAGTGATCAGCTGGTCCTGATTGTACGGAAGCCCGTAACTTTTCCGGTCATTGCCTTCACTGTCCTGGAAGTCACTTTTATTCAGTCCCCCTACGAAAATAACAAAATCAGATTTTTTAGCCAGCTCTACGGCTTCATTCATCAGCTCGGATGCAGAACGGTTGTCTTTCAGGTCCTGTCCGGATTTTACCCCGTTGTATTCCCCGCCTACATCACCAACATATCCTCTTGCATACTGTACATCTGACTGTTTACCGAAACGGTTTTTGATCCCTTCCAGCGGCAGCGTTTCGTACTTTACTTTAAGGGAAGAGGAACCTCCGCCCACGGTCATGATCTTAATGGCATTTTCACCGATTACGGCTATTTTCTTGGTTTTATTAAGATCGATGGGCAGGATGTTTCCCTGATTTTTCAGCAAGACGATTCCTTCTTCACCGATTTCCTTAGCTATGGCTTTGTGCTCTTCGGAAGCGATATTCCCGAAAGGCTTGTTCTTATTCATCGTCGTTTTATACGCCAGGCGGAGAAGTCGCGTTACCTTGTCATCGAGCTCTTTGGTGCCAACCTTACCGGATTTGATCAGCTGAAGATAAGGGTCAGCAAGGTAGTAATTGTCGTAGGCATTGGATTTACCGGCAGAAAGCCCGTTGGTCCAGCTTCCGAATTCAAGGTCAAGGCCGTTGTGGATCGCCTGTTCCGTATTGTTGACCGCACCCCAGTCGGAAACCACAACCCCTTTGTATTTCCATTCCCCTTTCAGGATGTCGTTCAGAAGGTATTTGTTCTGGCTGGCGTATTGGTTTTTATACATGTCATAAGCTCCCATGATTGTCCATGAGTCACCTTCTGTTACAGCTGCTTTAAAAGGCGGAAGGTAAATCTCGTACAGGGCACGGTCGTCTATATTTACGTTGCTGGTGTGACGGAACATTTCCTGATTGTTCAGGGCAAAATGTTTTACGGAAGTGGCCACACCATTAGACTGAACGCCCTGGATGTATGGAACCACCATTTTAGACGTCAGGTACGGGTCTTCGCCCATATATTCGAAGTTTCTTCCATTCAGCGGCGTACGGTAAATATTCACGCCGGGGCCGAGGATGATATCTTTCTTTCTGTAACGTGCTTCCTCACCCAATGCTTTTCCGTAATTCCAGGACATTTTTTTATTCCAGGTGGCAGATAAAGCCGTCAGGGCAGGATAAGCGATGATGGAGTCATTGGTCCAGCCTGCCTGGTTCCATTCATCCCACAACACTTCCGGACGTACCCCATGCGGGCCGTCTGTAGTCCAGAATTCAGGAATTCCCAATCTCGGAACGCCTGCAGAGCTGAATTTGGATTGTGCGTGGATCATAGCAATTTTTTCTTCCAGCGTCATCCGCGACAGGGCATCCTGAATGCGCTGTTCAACGGGCTTGGAATCATCCAGATAAACCGGCAGGGCAGTATTTTGAGCCATGGAAGAAGCAGAAAATAGAGTGATTAAACTTATGACAACAGTTTTCTTAAACATAAAAACCTTATTTTTATTGATGAACAGCAAAAATAAGGAAATTTTTATTATCTCAAATTGAGAAAATGTAATTCAGGCAAATCCGCTTCAATTTTAAAACCCAAACGCATCAATCATCATTTATCAATTATCATTCATCATTCATTAACTCATCGCCCATTACTCATTACTCATTACTCATTACTCATTACCAATCTTCATCCTACCATCCCTTCACCGCACCTCCTTTAAAAACCTCCTGGGCCTTCCTGTCCACTTCATCCGACTGGTATGCCTTGATGAATTTTCTTACATTTTCAGCATTTTTATTGTCCTGGCGGGTAACGATGGTGTTGACATAGGGAGAATTCTTATCTTCTTTCAGGATCCCGTAGCGGTTGATATCCAGTCCTGCCTGGGCAGCAAAATTATTGTTGATAACGGCTACCACGACTTTCTGGTCATCCAGTACCCTTGGCAGCTGTGGTGCTTCAATTTCTATGATATCCAGCTGTCTGGGATTATCTGCAATATCAGTTACTTTCGGGAGCAGGCCGGTCCCTTTCTTCAATTTCAGCAGTCCGTTGCTCTGGAGCAGCAGTAAAGACCTTCCGCCATTGGTCGGGTCATTGGGAATGGCAATGGTGCTGCCATTCTGCAGCTGGCTGATGTTGCGGATTTTTTTTGAGTAGGCAACTATAGGGTAGACGAAAGTGTTGCCCACGACTGCAAGATGATAGCCTCTCTGCTTCGATTGCTCATTAAGATAGGGGACATGCTGAAAAGCATTGGCATCAATATCCGAATTGTTCAGCGCTTCATTGGGCACAACATAATCATTGAACGAGATCAGCTCCACATCGAGATTGTACTTTTCTTTGGCTACCTTTTTAGCCGTTTCGGCAATTTCCTGTTCCGGTCCGAATGTAATACCGACCCTGATAAAGTTCGGATCATCATTCTTTGGGGAACGACAGGAAGTAATTCCGGTCAGTATGGCTGTTAAAGCCATTAAAATCATTATTTTTTTCATTATTAATTTTTATCTATCTGTAAACCATAAATCAAAACGGCACTTAACGAAATCCATTACAGTGATCTTAAACTAAACGACATTCTTAAAGAAGATAGCACCTAAAACCCTCTCACTCTTACTCTCCAACCCTACAACTCTCCAACCCTAAACCCTTCGACACAAATTCATCGATGGTCAAACCTTTTCGCTAGACGGTCACCGGAAATCTGGATGATGAATACCAGCGCAACCAACAGGATGAGCACCACATTCATGATCACGGCATCATAGCCGATATAACCGTACTGATAGCCGATCTGTCCCAATCCGCCGGCTCCCACGGCACCGCCCATGGCGGAATAGCCCACCAGGGTAATCAGCGTAATGGTCGCATTGTTAATGAGGGAAGGCAAAGCTTCAGGCAGCAGTACTTTCCGGATGATTTGGAAAGGAGTGGCGCCTATGGCCCTGGCCGTTTCAATCAGTCCGTGAGGAATTTCAATAAGGCTGTTTTCCACCAGTCGGGCGATAAACGGTGCGGCACCGATGCTCAGCGGGACCAGGGCTGCATTCATCCCTATGGAAGTCCCTACCAATATTCTGGTAAAAGGGATCATCCAGACAATCAGGATAATGAACGGGATAGACCGGAAGATATTGACAAGTACCGATAAAATCCTATTGTAAGCAACATGTTCCAGCAGCTGCCCTTTCCTGGTCAGGAAGAGAGAAATCCCAACCGGCAACCCGATGGCAAAACCGAAAAATCCAGAAACAAAAGTCATGTAAACCGTTTCCCATATCCCCTTAAGCAACAGGGAAACCACTGTATCACTAAGCATATCCGAGTACTGTATTTAGAATTTTATTCCGGTTGAAATAATAAATGGCCTTTTCATTTTCCTCTTCCTTGCCCTGAAGCTGGAGCAGCAGCTTTCCTACATTGGCATCTCCGAAATACTCCACATCTGCTTTGAGGAGCTTATAGGGAATATGGTAATCATGGTAGATCACTGAAAGCAGTTCTTCTACGCTGATCTGTTCGTTGAGTTCTATTTCTACCAGGGGGTACAAACCCTCCCGGGGCTCTTTTTGTAATATTTTACTGAATTCCTGTGGAATAGTCATGATATCTGAATTAATGAATTGTCTGATTACCGGATGGTTCCGGTCCGTAATAATTTCGCTTAAAGTCCCTTTTGCAATAAGTTTCCCCTGGTCAATCACCGCCACATGGTTACAGATGAATTTGATCACTTCCATTTCATGGGTAATGAGCAGGATCGTAATGCCGAGTCGCTGATTGATATCTTTCAGGAGCTGGAGGATGGATTGCGTGGTCGCCGGATCCAGTGCACTGGTCGCTTCGTCGCAAAGCAGGAGATAAGGATCATTGGCCAGGGCCCTGGCAATGGCCACCCTCTGTTTCTGCCCTCCGGAAAGGCTTTTGGGATACTCATTCGCCTTATCTTCCAGCCCTACAATCTTCAGGAGCCCATTGACTTTTTCACGGATATCTGAAGCACGGGCGTGGTCCAGTTCCAGAGGCAATGCAACATTGTCAAAGACTGTCCGGGACGATAAAAGGTTGAAATGCTGAAAGATCATCCCGATCTTTTTGCGTTCCCTGGCCAATGGGCCGGGCTTCAGCTGTGTGAAATCCGTACCGTTGATCACCACCTGGCCGCTGTCAGGCCTTTCCAGCAGATTGACCGTACGGATCAGTGTGCTTTTCCCGGCTCCGGAAAATCCGATGATCCCGACAATATCACCTTCGCTCACGTTCAGGCTGACATCATCCAGTGCCTTGAACGACTGCTTCTTCCGGTGGAAGGTCTTTGAAATATTTTTAATCTCTATCATGGAATGTTAATCATATTTTTCAATAAAAAAGGCTTTACTGTGGAGTAAAGCCTTTAGAAATAGGTCATCATAAAGTAAGGTCAACTCCGAAAATTCCTATACAAAGGCATACAGCAATACACCATCATATGATTGATGGTCATCTTCTTCATTGAATTATATCTGAACTGTGATCCTGCTTTCATTTCCTTACCTGATTACGGGGGCAAAGATAGGACATATATTTTTATTAGTCCATAAATTAAGTAGACTTTTTAAATAATTTTTTGAAATTAATTTTAAATGATTGATAACCAAAGTTTAATTTCTGTTTTTTTAGATAGGGAAATAAAAGAAGATGCCGGAGACATCAGAAGCAGAAATTGTAACCGAAATTATCATAGATCATGAGCCAGCCGTTCTGAAGTCCTTAATTTTATCTAAAATCTAAAATCTAAAATCTAAAATCTAAAATCTAAAATCTAAAATCTAAAATCTAAAATCTAAAATCTAAAATCTAAAATCTAAAATCTAAAATCTAAAATCTAAAATCTAAAAATATGGAAAGAACAGAAGTGCTCTTAGCAAACGTAAAAGGGGAAATCCAGCTTTTTTCTGATGATCAGAAAGTCGGGAAAATGGATATTTCCGTAATCGGTGAAAAGCTGACAGTTTATCATACTGAAGTCAATAAAGAATATGAAGGCAGGGGCTTTGCCAAAATACTGCTGGAAAAACTGGTTTCCTATGCCAGGGAAAATCACCTCAAGATTGTCCCGTTGTGTCCTTATGTTCATGCCCAGTTCAAACGTCATCCGGAACAATATAATGATGTGTGGCTAAAAGAAAAATTATAACCGGCATTCTGATTAGACCGCATTAAATTTTAAAATTGCACTCACAATGAAACAACTGAAATTCTTAATAATTGGAAAAGACCAGGTAATTCTGAATACCTTAAAGAGGATTATTGAAAAAAATGAAGGCTGGAAAGCAATTCTCGTCAGTGATGAGAACCTGAGCTATGATGCAGTCAGGTCACATCGACCTGATATCGTTTTGCTGAGCTCCGGATTGCAGGATACATTTGAACGGGATATCAAAGCTTTCTGCCATGAACCTGATCAGAACATAAAAGTGATCGAACATTACGGTGGCGGAAGCGGGCTTTTGCTGAGCGAAGTCGAGGCTTGTTTTTCAGAACCTCAAAAACCAGCAAACCGGGTCCTTCATAAGGCAGACTCCAGGGAAAAGACAGCACTTGACTGGCTTTCCGGGGGGAAAACCTTCAGCTTCGGCGACTTTTATCATCCGGAACGCATCCAGTTTGGCGCCTTGAGGGTACTGAATGACGATACCATACAATCAGGGAAAGGTTTCGGCACGCATCCGCACGATAATATGGAAATCATCAGTATCGCGCTGGAAGGCACCTTGATCCATGAGGATAACCTGGGAAACAAAACGGAAATTAACCCGGGTGATATACAGGTGATGAGCGCAGGAACAGGCGTTATGCACAGTGAATTCAGCAAGGATGAAGGCGGTTTCGGGAAGTTTCTCCAGATCTGGGTGTATCCGAAACAAAGAAACGTTACCCCGAGGTATGACCAGATCACCCTCGACCTTGCGAAAAGCCACAACACCTTCCAGCAGATCCTTTCTCCCGATCCTGAGGATGACGGTGTATGGATCTATCAGGATGCATGGTTCCAGCTGGGGCATTTTGATGATGCTGTCGAGACCCGGTATCAGATCAGGAAAAAAGGAAACGGTGTGTATGCTTTCATTATTGAAGGAAGTGCAGAAATCGATGGACAGAAGCTGGACAGAAGGGATGGATTCGGAATTTATGGTATTGATGACATATCAATTAAGTCAACATCAGAAAATACAGGGATCCTTCTGATGGAAGTGCCTATGGCGTGGTGACGGATCAGGCTGATCATAGATTTTTCACTGAGATTTCCGTGCTGAATTACCGGGATTATTGCTGACCTTTTTTTAAGTCAAAAAAAATCCCGATTTTTGTCTTCTTCAAAAAATCCCGACCCGTTCATGAAACTTTGTATTGCCGAAAAACCGAGTGTTGCCAGAGATATTGCCAAAGTCCTGGGCGCTACCATGCCCAAACAGGGCTATATGGAAGGAAACGGCTACTGTGTAACCTGGACGTTCGGGCACCTTTGTACCCTTAAGGAGCCTCATGATTACGGTCCGCAATACAAATCGTGGAACCTCTTTCTGCTGCCGATCATTCCCGGTAACTTCGGGATCAAGCTGATTCCGAACAAAGGCGTGGAGAACCAGTTCAAAGTCATTGAAAGACTGGTCGGCGAATGTGAAGAAGTCATCAACTGCGGGGATGCCGGACAGGAAGGAGAGCTCATCCAGCGCTGGGTCCTTCAGAAGGCAAAGTGCGATAAGCCTGTTAAGCGTCTGTGGATTTCTTCCCTGACCGAAGAGGCCATAAAAGAAGGATTTTCCAACCTGAAACCCGCAGAAGAATACAGGAACCTGTACCTGGCCGGTAATGCAAGGGCGATCGGGGACTGGCTGTTGGGAATCAATGCAACACGTCTTTTTACCAAAAAATTCGGAGGCAATAAAGCGGTATTGTCCATCGGAAGGGTTCAGACCCCTACATTAGCCATGCTCGTGCAGCGGCAGAAAGAGATTGATGCCTTTACGGTGGAAGAATACTGGGAACTCAAAACCAGGTACCGTGACGTTATTTTCAACGCGGCCATCGACCGTTTAAAGACGCTTGATCGGGCAGAAAAAGGTCTGGAATACCTGAAACAGAACCCTTTTGAAATTGTTTCATTTGAAATTAAAGAAGGGAAAGAAAAGAATCCGAGGCTTTTTGACCTCACCGGGCTTCAGGTGGAAGCCAATAAAAAATATGGATATTCTGCGGAAAATACCCTGAACTACATCCAGAGCCTGTACGAGAAAAAACACGTCACCTATCCGCGTGTAGATACTACCTACCTTTCCGAAAGCCTGTATCCGAAGATCGGAGGGATTTTAAAGAGCATGACCTTCTATCAGGAATGGATCTCGCCGCTCCTGGAACAGCCGATACCGAAATCCAAAGCCGTCTTTGATGATGCCAAAGTAACGGATCACCATGCCATTATCCCAACGGAAATACCGCCTTCACAGAACCTCACCCGTGAGGAAAAGCTTATTTACGACCTGGTGGCCAAGCGCTTCATTGCTGTGTTTTATCCGGAATGTAAGATTTCAAATACACTCGTTGAAGGGAAAGTAGGCACTATTCCGTTCAAGACCAGCGGAAAGCAGATCCTGGAACCGGGATGGAGGGCCGTTTATGCCAAAGAACCCAAAGAAGAACCTGCGGATAAGGAAAAAGAGAAAGAAGAGGAGCAGACCATTCCCGAATTCAAAGTAGGGGAGAGCGGACCGCATGACCCGATGATCCACCAGGGAAAGACTTCACCGCCGAAACCGTACACCGAAGCCACGCTCCTTAGAGCTATGGAAACCGCGGGCCGGCAGGTGGAAGATGAGGAACTGCGTGAAATGCTGAAAAACAACGGGATCGGAAGGCCTTCTACCCGTGCCAACATCATCGAAACCCTGTTTAAGCGCAAGTACATTGAGAAAAAAAGAAAAAATCTGATTGCCACCCAGACCGGGATCCAGCTGATCGATACCATTGAAGATGAACTGCTGAAAAGCCCGGAGCTCACCGGCGAATGGGAATCCAAACTGCGTAAGATCGAAAGCGGGGAATATGAAGCTAACCTGTTCAAGGAAGAGCTCATCCAAATGGTTACCACACTGACTAAAAAAGTGGTGGATGGTAAAGCCAAAGTCATTACCCTTCAGGAAGAACCGGAAATAAAGGAAAAGAAGAAAAGGGAACCGTCCGTAAAAAAAGAACTGCCCACCTGGGAAGAGACTCAATGCCCGAAATGCAAAGCGCGTCATCTGATCAAAGGAAAAACTGCCATCGGGTGTTCAGATTTCAAAAACTGCGGTTTCAAAGTAACGTTTGAAATATTCGGCAAAAAATTATCCGATAAACAGTTGATGGACCTTGTGGTCAAAGGCAAAACCTCAAAGCTGAAAGGATTTAATGACCATCCGGATGCAATAACGGAAGGAGTCCTGTCTATAGATGAAAATTTTAACGTCAGCCTCGCTTAATGTTTTCCTGAATTTGTATAGGAACAATTGATGCACCCTCCCGGCACGCTAATTTTTAGCCATTTCTTACGCACATAAAAACCGTAGGTTTTTAAAACTTCTGTGCTCATCCTGTTTTCAAAGCTGTTTTCTTCAAGATTCTAATGGGTTAAAAAAACTTTTGTAACTATTGTGTTTTTTTAATCTCTCGTGGATTATCAGATTCTTTTTCCCAAGTAGATCATACGACTTTAATCGTTATTAGACCACCCCGTCAAAAATTCTTTGAATTTTTGCCACCCCTCCGAGGGAGGGGAATTTTGCAGCTGGTATCTCCGCAAGCTGCAAAGATTTTACGTCCACATAAAAACCATAGGTTTTTAAAACTTCTGTGTTCTTCTGTTCTCAAGGCTGTTTTCCTCAAGATTCTAAAGTGTTAAAAACTTTTGTGACTGTTGTGGTTTCTTAATGTCTCGTGGATTAGCAGATTATTTTTCCCAAATGGATCACACCACTTTAATCCTTATTAACACCACCCCGTCAAAAATTCTCTGAATTTTCGCCACCCCTCCGGAGGAGGGGAATTTTGCAGCTGGTATCTCCGCAAGTTGCAAAGATTTTACGTCCACATAAAAACCGTAGGTTTTTGAAACTCATGTGTTCTTCTGTTTTCAAAGCTGTTTTCTTCATGATTCTAATGTGTTAAAAAGCTTTTGTGATTTTTGTGGTTAATTATAATCAGTCTACCACAATATTTGTTTTGAAAAATTTAACTAAACCATCCCTGCATTTAACCTTTCTTTGAGATGCTCTGAAAGGAAATTTTCAGAAGTTTGCGGTAAAAATAAAAGCTATGAAAAAACTTGCCTTTCTTATGGCAGTGCTTACCGGTTCTATAACCATGAATGCTCAGGTCATTACAGGAACCGTATGGTCCAAAGAGGAAAACAAACCGGTACCGTATGCCAATATAGGGGTAGAAAAGGACCGTGTCGGAACCGTTTCCGATGCTTCAGGGAAATTTGTGCTGGATGTAACGGCTGTGGACCAACATAAAAATATCCGGGTCGAACTGGCCGGTTATGAACCTTTTTCAATGAACTTAGCGGATTTCATCAGGCAAAATCCGCATCAGATTGTGCTGAAGGAAAAAGTAACCCACATCAAAGAAGTAAAACTCAGCCCAAAGAAACTCGTCGACAAAAACTGGGGCGTTAATACGAAAAGCAAAAGCGTCAATTATATTGTGAATCCGGAATTTAACAAAGAAAACTTTTTGGGGGAAACCGCTTTACAGTTTACCTCCAAAAAAAGAGCAAAGATCAAGCGCATCAACCTGAATGTGGCCCAGTTCAATGCTAAAGAACCGGTTGCGATGCGGTATTCCATTTACAGTGATGACAACAGCCTCCCCGGGAAAAGCATCCTGCAGGAAGATATAACGGCAGAACTCACCGCAGACCAGATCAAAGACGGCGTATTCTCTCTGGAAGTTAACGACAGGAATATCTGGGTCCAGGGTAAATTTTATGTTGGGATCCAGTTCCTGAAGGCATTTGACGGAAATGTAAGATTGAGTGCAGCGTTGTTCAAAACCGGCTATCTGAGGCAGTTTTACGGCGATTGGGAAAAAGTATCGATTGCAGCACCGGCGATCAATATAGATGTTAAAGTGGATAAGACGGCGAAAAACGAAAGTGACGAAAGCAGTGATTTCGGCAGCAATGCAACAGCTGGAAAAGTGCTCCATCTGAATGATGCCGATATTTATTATGAGTCATATGGCAAAGGAGAACCTTTGTTCCTGCTGCATGGAAACGGTGGCAGCATCAGTGATTTCTCAAAAGAGATTCCGGAGTTGTCCGGGCATTTCAGGGTGATTGCCATGGATACCCGCGGACAGGGTAAAAGTACGGATGCTACTACCGGACCGTTGACCTACATACAATTTGCTGATGACGTAAAAGCTCTGGCAGATCAGCTGGGCATGAAGAAGATCAATATTCTGGGCTGGAGCGACGGCGGGAATACCGGGCTTGAGTTTGCCATCAAATACCCGGATCGTGTAAACAAAATCATTACCAGCGGTGCCAATGTCGTTCCGGAAGGACTTGGAGATCAAGAGGTGCAGAATATGAAAAATGAAGTGGCTGCAAAAGTAGCCCAGCATAAACCTGAATCTGAAATCCGGCTCGTACAGCTGATGATTGATGAGCCTAAAATCACAAAAGAACAGCTGAACAACATCCGCGCAAAGGTATTGGTAGTAGCCGGCGAGAACGACATGATCCTGCCTTCCCATACCGAATATATTGCCAAAGAAATCCCGGGTTCGGAGATCAAAATCTATAAAGGCGCTTCCCACGGTGTCCCGATAGAAAGAGCCGAAGAGCTCAATAAAGACGTGCTGCAATTCATAAAGAAGAAGTATAACAGTCCTGTTGTAAAAGAATGACATAACCTGCCGTGATGTGGTATGGTTCAGTACAGGATATTGTATTACCTGATCTGCAATTGGAGTCAATGGTGAAGATTCGGAATCATTCTTCCTGTACATCATTTCGGTGCCAAAAGCTTTTATTTTCTCTTTTGTTGCAGTACTTTTGTATCAAACCCAGAACAATGACACCTGAAAAAAGACAGCTGATTACCGATAGTTTCAACCGTTCCGAAACCCTTCGTTTCTATCATGCTGAGCTGCTGGAAGCCGAAACGGATTTCATCTCCATGAAAATCCCGAAAATGGACCTGATGACCAGGAAAGCAGGAATGTTTAACGGCGCTATGATAGCTTCTCTGGTGGATGTTTCTTCCGGCTATGCTGCAGTAAGCCATTATGAAGAAGACTGCTATGTAGTGACCGTAGAGTTAAAAGTTAACTACCTCAGGCCGGCCATAGGTGAAGCATTGGTGTCAAAGTCTTACGTAATTAAAGGCGGTGCGAAAATCAGCGTGATCCGGACCGAGATTTATACGGTGGATGAGAACGGCGGTTCCGAAAGCCATGTAGCGACTTCCCTGGTAACGATGATGAAAATCAGATAAAGATCCGTGCCGGTTGCCCGGAGCTGTTGGAATGTATTTTGTACATCAAGATCCATAAACTAAAAAAATAATATGAACTTAATTATCCGCCTTCTGATTACAGCTATCGTCGCATTTCTGCTGACTAAAATTCTGCCGGGAGTTCACTTCACAGGATTCTCCGCTGCTGTTATTTTTGCCATTGTATTGGCATTGCTGAATTTAATTGTTAAGCCTGTCCTGAATATTTTAGGACTACCTTTGACCATTATTACCTTAGGGTTATTCACTTTGGTAATCAATGCCGTGATCATTCTTATTGCTGATTATTTTATTGACAGCATGACGGTAGACGGCTTCTGGTGGGCATTCCTCTTCAGTATCCTGTTATCGGTGATCACTTCACTGGCCAACTCCTTATTTTCGGATAAAGATTAGTGAAATACACTAAAAAAAAATGAGCATACAGATCCGTCAATTTCATTGGCGGATTTTTTAATGCCTATATAAGAATGAAATAAGAGCTCCAATGGAGCGGAAAAGGAAATGAAATCCATTGCAGGCTCAAATTATAGAAAGAAACAGGTATTCCTTATCATTATCCATTATCGGAATTCCAAATTAACTCATTTTCAGATTCCAATTGCTCCTTCTCCGCCAAGAGGTCCCCATTTCATCAAAATTAAGTACCTTTGGCCATCTTTGACTAAAAAGGAATTTATGAAACTTAAGAACAGTCTGCTGGCTCTGGCAGCACCGCTTTTAATGAACGCACAACAAGTAATGACCCCTGAAATCCTCTGGACTTTAAAAAAAGTAGGAGTGCAGGCGGTGTCACCGGATCAGTCTTCACTTATTTATAAAGTAGGACAGGTAGATCTGAAAACGGAAAAGACCAAAAATGAAAGTTATTTCCTCAATGCGATTAACCATCAGTCCGTAAAAACGGATTTCGGGAAAAAAGCAATCATCCAGTGGGATAAGAATGGAATGTACGCCCAGGAAGGCGACAAGATCCTGCTTTCCAAAGACAACGGGAAAACATGGACGGACTTTTATACGATAGGAGACGCAGATAATATTGTGATTTCTCCGGATGGAAAGAAAATTGCTTTCAGCAGGCAGGTTCTGGTAGAAAAAGTAATGGGGAAAGACAAATATGCCGATACGCCGAAAACAACAGCTCAGGTCTACACTGACCTGAATCACAGGCACTGGGATTACTTCAATGAAGGGAAGTATAACCATGTTTTTGTTGTCCAGACTTCTGAAAAAGCGGAGGCAGCCAAAGACCTGCTGGAAGGCAAAATGTGGGACTCTCCGCAAAGGCCTTTCGGAGGAGCTGAAGATTTCATCTGGAGCCCGGATTCTTCCCAACTGCTGTATGTGACCAAGCCTAAAAGCGGTAAAGACTATGCGACCAGCACTAACACAGATATTTTTGCCTATGACCTGGCTTCAGCAGCAACAAGAAACCTGACCGAATCCAATAAGGGGTACGACGTAAATCCTAAATTCAGCCCGGACGGGAAATCCCTGGTGTGGCAGAGCATGGCAAGGGACGGGTTTGAAGCGGATAAAAATGACATCAAGATCATGGACTGGAAATCCGGTAAAACGGAAAACCTGACCAAAAACTGGGATGAAAGCGTTTCAGGAGAGGTATTCTGGGGTGCAGACTCCAAAACCATTTATTTTACGGCAGCATTCCGGGGAACCAAACAGCTGTTCTCGCTGGATCCTAAAAATTCCAGAGTGCAGCAGATTACCCGCGGTGATTTTGACGTGAATGAAATTTACACGGATAACAAAAATGCACTGCTCGTATCCAGAACCGACATCAACCATGCTTCCGAGCTTTTTACAGTCAACGTAAAGAACGGTGATATGAAGCAGGTGACCGATGCCAATAAAGATATCTACGCTTCCATGGCACAGGGGAAATCTGAGCTGAAAATGGTTAAAACATCAGACGGCAAAGAAATGGGCGTATGGTTCCATTATCCGCCGAATTTTGATCCCAATAAAAAATATCCTACGCTGGTGTACTGTCAGGGAGGCCCGCAATCTGCGCTTACCCAGTTCTTCAGCACCCGTTGGAACTTTGCCCTGATGGCCGCCAACGGCTATATCGTTGTAGCTCCGAACAGAAGGGGAATGCCGGGATGGGGAACAAAATGGAACGAGGAAATCTCCCGCGACTGGGGAGGCCAGCCGATGAGGGACTACCTTGCGGCGACCGATTATGCTAAAACACTGCCATACGTTGATGGAGACAGGGTAGCGGCAGTAGGAGCAAGCTACGGTGGATACAGCGTATTTATGCTGGCAGGAATCCATAACAACCGTTTCAAAACCTTTATCGCCCACGACGGATTATTTGATATGAAATCATGGTACCTGACCACGGAAGAGTTATGGTTTGCCAACTGGGACCTGGGAACACCATGGGAAAAACCGCTTCCAAAGGCGTATACAGAATTCAATCCTAGCAATTTCGTGGATCGGTGGAATAAACCGATTATGATCGTCCAGGGCGGAATCGACTACCGGGTGCCTTACGAGCAGGGGCAGGAAGCTTTCCAGGCTGCACAGCTGAGAGGACTGAAATCCAAATTAGTCTATTTCCCGAACGAAAACCACTGGGTACTGCATCCGCAGAACGGACTGGTTTGGCAGAGAGAGTTCTTCGACTGGCTTAAGGAAACGCTTTAAACAGGTTTGCTTTGGGTAAGTTGAAGATATTCAATCATTTTTTGACAGAATGTTCAGACTGAACAATAAATAATAATCAAAACGGACAGCTATTGTCCGTTTTTTGCTTTTAACAGCATTAAAAGTTTACCAAAGTACAGAACCAGGAAAATGCAGAACAGAATATCGTCCTTTGCGCCCATTGTTGATGAAAACTCAGAGATTTTAATCCTGGGTTCCGTGCCCGGAGTGAGATCCCTGGAGAAGCAACAGTATTATGCCCATCCCCAGAATAAATTCTGGAAAATTATATTTGAGCTGCTGAATGAAGAACCTACAGAAAATTATACCCAGAGGATCGCTGTGTTAAAGAAACACCATATTGCTTTGTGGGATGTCATTGATTCCTGCGAAAGGAAGGGCAGCCTGGATTCTGAGATCCGTAATGAAGAAGCCAACCGCGTTGATGAGCTATTGAATGGCCATCCAAATATCAAAGCCGTTTTTTGTAACGGCGGTAAATCTTACAAAAACGTACAGAAGATGCTGGGGAAAGACTACAGGCTGCCGGTATTCCTGTTGCCTTCCACCAGTCCGTTGCATACCGTTTCACTGGAACAGAAACTCGAAAGCTGGAAAAAGATTATAGAATACCTTGATTAATTCAATGAAAAGATACATCCCTCCGGATTGTATGGAATAAAAAAAGCTGTTTCAACTCACTGAAACAGCTTTTATTTAAATGCCCAATAGATTAAATCTCCTATAACATCCTGTTCGATAGTATGCCATCCATCACCTATTACCCATTGCTCATTACTCATTGATCATTGATCATACTCACTACTTCTCCAGCACATACACTTCCTCATACGGCTGGATCAGCACCCATCCGTTTCCGGAAAACTTCATCTGAAATTCTTCTCCGCTTCCTCTTCCGATCAGGCTTTTAAACGAAACATTCGTTTTAAGCTCGGGACTGAGGTTTCCCGACCATGCAACCGTAGCATTGGGGTCCGTATATACCGGTGCATCAGGGGTGACCATCAGTGTCAGCGGATCGCCGTGCGTGGTAATGGCGATGTGACCGGTCCCGGAAAGCCTGACCTGGAATAATCCGCCGGACATCACCCCTGCAATGCTTTTCAGCATGGTAATGTCGCTTTTAATATTATTTTCATGAGCTAAAACATCGTTTCCATTCACGCATACCGATTCATTGTCCAGGTAAAGGATGCGCACCTTCTTGCCGGAATCTGCCACATACAGTTTTCCTGTACCTTCAGCCTTCATCAGCTTTGCACCTTCTCCGCTGATGGCCTTTTTAAGCAGGTTCCCCAAGCCGCCGGAGAACATGCCCTGCCTTTCGAAACTGACATTGCCTACGTAACCTACCATACTGCCTGCTTTGGTCCATACCGACTGGTTATTCAGGTTAATTTCCAGCAGCTGAGGTTTTTCCAGTTCAAAATAATCCCGTTCCTGCGGATTTTCCTTGGTTTCATTAACGAATGCTTCTAACGAATATTTGCTCATAGTGTAATTTTTTTCTTTAAAAATACTCCTTTTTTCTGTTTTTAAAATCCCTGCAGGCAGTTTTTTGTGAATCATTTAAATAAAACTTGACAAAGGGGTATCCTATGTCGTATATTTGCAGTCCGAAAATTACACGCTGTAATTTTGATAAATTTTTAAACCGTAATTTAAAAAATGAAAACATCAGATTTTAATTTTGATCTTCCTGCGGAATTATTGGCAGAACACCCGTCTGAGCACAGAGATGATGCGAGACTCATGGTTTTGGACAGAAAAACACAAACCATTGAGCACAAGCTGTTCAAAGATGTCGTAGACTATTTCGATGAGGGGGATCTTTTTATCTTCAACAATACCAAAGTTTTCCCGGCCCGTCTGTATGGGAACAAGGAAAAGACAGGAGCTAAAATCGAGGTCTTCCTTTTAAGGGAGCTGGATAAAGAAACCCGTGTTTGGGATGTCCTGGTAGACCCTGCAAGGAAAATCAGAATCGGAAACAAACTGTTCTTTACTGAAGACGAATCTTTGGTTGCTGAAGTTATAGACAACACCACATCCAGAGGAAGGACGCTGAGGTTTTTATTTGACGGTTCTTATGAAGAATTCAGGGCAAAATTAAAAGAGCTGGGTGAAACTCCGCTTCCTAAATACATCAAAAGAGACGTGGAACCGGAAGATGCAGAAAGATACCAGACCATCTATGCTAAAGTAGAAGGCGCCGTAGCAGCCCCTACAGCAGGTCTTCACTTCTCCAGGCACCTGATGAAAAGGCTGGAGATCAAAGGGATCGATTTTGCCGAAGTTACGCTTCATGTAGGATTGGGAACCTTCAACCCGATTGAAGTAGAGGACCTTTCCAAGCATAAAATGGAATCTGAAGAGATTTTCATCGATGAAAAGAATGCCCAGATCATCAACAACGCCGTTGATGCCCATAAAAAGGTGTGTGCTGTAGGAACCACCACGATGAGGACGCTTGAGACTTCCGTTTCCTCCAATAAGAAAATTTCAGCTTTCCACGGCTGGACGAATAAGTTCATCTACCCGCCACACGAATTCGGCGTAGCTAACTGCATGATCACCAACTTCCATACACCGAAATCCACACTGATCATGATGATTGCTGCATTTGCCGGAAAAGACTTCATCATGCACGCATACGAAGAAGCCGTAAAAGAGAAATACAAATTCTACTCTTACGGAGACGCGATGCTTATTTTGTAATACATTTAATTTTAAATGATAGATTATAAATTTTAGATTATGTCCCTAACTTCTGTAAAGGATTGTAATCTAAAATTTATAATCTAAAATCTATAATTCATATTAGCTTGAAAGATATCCGTACCTTATCACTCGACCAGCTGAAAGACTATTTTGTCTCCCTGGGGGAAAAGCCGTTTCGTGCGAAACAGGTCTACGACTGGCTGTGGAGTAAAAACCTTCACTCGATTGATGAGATGACCAATCTTTCGAAGCCGCTCCGTGAACGCATTGCAGAGGAATATACCATCAATCCCGTTTCTGTGGACCAGCTCCAGAAAAGCACGGACGGAACCATTAAAAACGGCGTAAAGCTCCATGACGGCCTGTTGGTGGAATCTGTCCTCATTCCTACGGAAACAAGGACTACAGCCTGTGTATCTTCCCAGGTAGGATGCTCGCTGAACTGCGAATTCTGTGCTACGGCAAGGCTCAAAAGAATGAGGAACCTGGAAGTTGCGGAAATCGTAGATCAGGTAGCCCTGATCGACAGCCAGAGCAAAATGTATTTTGACCGGCCGCTGTCCAACATCGTTTTCATGGGTATGGGCGAGCCGATGATGAACTACAAAAATGTGGTGGAAGCTATCCGCAAGATCACCCAGCCGGAAGGATTGGGCATGTCCCCGAGACGGATTACCGTTTCCACTTCCGGAATTCCGAAGATGATCAAAATGCTGGCTGACGAAGAACTGAAAGTAAAGCTCGCACTCTCCCTGCATTCCGCCATCGAATCCAAGCGTAATGAGATCATGCCGTTTTCCGATAAGTTTCCTTTGACGGACATTATGGAGGCCCTCCAGTACTGGTACCAGAAAACAGGTTCTGTGATTACCTTTGAATACTGTGTCTGGAAAAATATCAATGATGGGGATGAGGATATCAAAGCACTGATCAGATACTGTAAACAGGTGCCTTCCAAAGTTAACCTGATCCAATACAATCCTATCGGTGACGGAAAATATGACCAGTGCAATAAACAGGCGGAAGAAAACTATATCCGTCAGCTGGAAAATTCCGGAATTACCGTTATGGTAAGGCGAAGCCGCGGCGGCGATATTGATGCAGCCTGCGGACAGCTTGCCAATAAGACAACGGATTAAATTTTCATTAAAAACAACCGAAATTTTTCTTAAAAGAATCTTAAAATCATACCTTTGCAGGTATAAAATCTGCATAAGATGATGGATTACTTTTGGGGGGAAGACGGATTGGAACACATTTATTCCTGGTCTATTCCCATTCACGCGACCGTTATTCTTGCCGAAATGATTTACAGTCATGTTTCGGAGGCCAAACTCTACAGTGGCAAAGATGTGGCAACCAATGTTTACCTTGCCCTGCTGAATTTCGGGCTGGACTTTATCATGAAAGCTTTCGCCATGGGCGTTATGTTTTTCTTTTTCAACCACAGGTTTTTTTCCTGGGAATTCAATATCTGGTACTGGCTGATCTGCTTTGTCGTAACCGATTTTGCTTACTATGTGCTCCATTATATTGACCATCATTCCAGGGCATTCTGGGCCGTTCATATTACCCACCACAGTTCGGAATTTTTTAACCTGACCACAGGATTCAGAAGCCCGGTACTTCAGCCGTTATATAGATACCTTTATTTTTCGCCACTGGCATTCCTCGGTTTTAATCCGTGGCATATCATGGTAGTATATGCCATAGGACAGGTGTATGGAACCTGGGTACACACGCAGGCCATAAAAAGCATGGGGATCCTTGAGTATATCCTGGTGACTCCTTCCCATCACAGGGTGCATCACGCCTGCAACATCAAATACCTGGACCGCAATATGGGCATGTGCCTGATCATCTGGGACAAAATGTTCGGCACTTTCGAAAAAGAAGATCCTAATGTTCCCATAAAATATGGCATCTATCCAAAAATGCCGGATAACAGGCCGGATACCGTCCTCCTGTATGAATGGAGGAAAATCTGGAAAGACATCAGGCAGCCCGGACTGAAATTTTCAGACCGGATCAATTATATTTTCAATTCACCGGGATGGCGTCATGACGGAACCGGAAAAACAGTACGGCAGTTTCAGAAGGACTACCTGGCTAAAAAAGTGGCTAAGAAACAGCCCCTTAATAAAAAGTCAGCCTGATTTATCTCATTTCAGGGATTCTGTTGTCCTATAAGGTTAACCACAGCATTTAAAATTTCAGCTTTATAGAGCTGATGAGCTTTTGATTCTGTGCTGAGCGTGCTGAAATCCTCACTGATGCGGTAGTTTTTGGCCAATTCAGTCTTTTTTGCGCCTAATGCATAATGTATTGATCCTGTATTGCTTTTGACAATAATAACCGCTTCATTAAAATGCATCAGTTTTCGTGGCCTGAAAAAACGGGTTTTCCGAAGGATTATTTTCTGTTGCTTATCAAATATGATACAGATGTTGCAGCGGTATACCAGTATATACATACTCATGAGGAAAAAATACGTGAGGAATATCCATGCCAGGACACGGATGCCTTCACTCAGTTGTGTGTAAAAAATGCATACGCCAATGATAGCCAAAACCGTATAGGATAGCAGCCAAAAGTACTTTTTGACCAACGGTCGGTCAGGAAAGAAACTCAGCTGTTCCCGGGTTTCGGAAACAGCATATTTATTTCTTACAGACATCGGTATTATCCGGTAATGGCTTCAATTTCATTCAGGAGCTCCTGCATTGACTTTTTGGAGAATCCCTGAGAAATCATCACGGCATTTTCCTTCCCTTCGGACCGATACCATAAGTTCAGTGCGGTATTAACCGGGATAAAAATGTAGATCAGACGTGAGATTTCAAAGCTGAGATCGGAGTCCAGAGGAATTGCGGCAGCAGGTTTTACAAGGCCTTTCTTTACCAGCATTTGCCGTGAGTTCATATCGATCACTACTTTTTCATTCATTACTGATACCAGGCAGAGCAGGGAAAAAATACCTGCAATCCATCCCAGGGCAGGGAGGTGCGCTGTAAATCCTATAATGGCAACAACAGCAAGGCCTACAATAATAATTCCTGAAAATCCGTACTGTCTCTTAAGGCGATAGGTATTCCCTTCTTTGATAAAATAACGAAATTGCTGTTCCATAATTTAATTCATTTGTATTCCGTCAACACTCATTTTACGACAGGTGACAGTGATCATAGAGCTGTCATAATCACCGGTGTATTGTTCACTCAGTGTATCCAGGGAAGCTTCCTGGCATTGGATGATTCTTTCAGATTTCCTATCTGATGTTCCGGAAATGCTGATCGTGGCAGTAAAATTAGATCTGCTCTGGTTAAGGAGTTTCAGGAAGTCAGGTTTCAGTTGTTCGGTTTCCATCGTAATATAAAAATACTGTGCAGGCTTCGTTTCCGTTTTGGAACTGGCCTGGGCTGTTCCCACCGATGGATAATATTGCATGGAAGCTGATCTCAGGGGAGTGGCCAGCGTCTTTGTTCCGTTGCTGATCGTGAATTCGATTTTCTTGGAAGCCTCTGCCGCTTCCTGTGCATGGTACGCATTGGATAAGGCCAGTATAAAAACAGCAGCTGCGATCATTTTTGCTTTAGGCATCAGGTAATTCATAAGACTATTTTATACTAAATTACAGATTTTTGTTAAAGACTGAGCCGCCTTACTTTTTAAATGGCAGCTTCTGATTGACCAATGGTGAATATCAATTGTTATCCT
The DNA here is from genome assembly GCA_913775525.1 of uncultured Chryseobacterium sp. Taxonomy (GTDB): domain Bacteria; phylum Bacteroidota; class Bacteroidia; order Flavobacteriales; family Weeksellaceae; genus Chryseobacterium. Next base: position 149,320 of record CAJYLH010000037.1, on the reverse strand, counting down.
TTCGGTAACTATAGTATATTGTCTTATATTGATATATTGGGCTTATGGCTTTGCATCTTAAATTTATTCACAAAGTAGTTGTAAATTAGTTACATTTGCCAGGAAATTATATTTTCCCATGAAATATTATGCAGCAGTTCCGGGACGAAATGCGTACAAATCTTTTGTATTGCTGGTATGCTGTTTTTTAGCATCTTTTGCTGTTGCTCAGAAAAGATCGGCAGTTGAAAGCATGTCCTGGAAGGGATATGATCTTCGTTTCAGGGATAGTGCACAATGTTTTCGCATATTGGAAACAGCAGCCGTCCTGGCAAAAGAGCAGGTGAGCAAAAAGGATGAGGCCATAAATTACGCTCTCACCGCATTGGCCTACAGGCGTTTTTCTGATCTTGACAGATTCAGACGTTACTCGGAAATGTCTTATGAAACAGCCAGCATCACAAGAGATCATCGTGCACTCGCTTATGCTAATATGGTGATGGGTTACCTGAATACCTATATTGACAATTCCACGGAAGGAGTTGCATTGAACTATTTCCTCACTGCCTACCGGCTATTTGACCGGCTGAAGGAATACGGAGTCTGTGCCAGGATCCTCTCGGATGTATCTTATCTGTTTTCGCCACATGATATGGTCAAATGCAGGAAGTATGCTTATGAAGCCCTTCGGTATGCCAAATTAAGTGCTGTCCCGGACAATATCCTCCATGCAAGGCTTGCTGTCGGCAGTTATCTTTTAGAGCTGTCCAATGCGGATCATAAGTATGGGCAGCAGGCGGTATCCTATTATGAAGAAACAATAAGGATAGCGGAAGATCATGAAAGCCAGATTACGATTAAAAGCAATATTGCCATCGCCTACCTGAATCTGGCGACTCTTGAAATTAACAGGCTTCATTCTGTTCCGGAAAACGTTTTTTTTTACCATATACAGAAAGCAACAGATATATCCAGGAAATATAAAATGAAATCCATCTACCGGAATCTGATGGGCCTGCAGGGGGAGTATTATCAGAAAAAAGGCAGGTATGATGATGCAGAAGAGTTCTATAACAGAGGATTGGTGGAAGCAGCCAAACTGCCTTATAAGGATAATGATCTGATGTCAGAGTTTTACCGGAGCCTGAAAAACCTGTCTGTAAAAAGAGGCGATTTTAAATCGTATTATCATTATGATACGCTTTTTATTCCCTATTTCAAGGCAGAATATAACGATAAGGCACAAAAGATGATTCAGTATGCAGACGTAAAGTTTGAAACGGAAAAAAAGAAAAATCAGATCCTGCAGCTGAAAAAAGAAAATCAGCTTCAGAAAAAAAATACCCTGCTGGGATTTGCCATTGCCGGGATTTTACTCATAGTACTGATTCTTCTGTATCTTTCTTTTTATTACAGGCGACAGTATTTCCGGAAAACAGAAGATCATTTAAGACAGGCACAGACTAACAGCGAACTTAAGCTTAAGCTGCTTGAAAAAGAAAGCCTTGAAAGCCTTACGGAAAAGCTTTCCCTCGAAAGAAGGCTGCTGCAATCCCAGATGGATCCTCATTTTATTTTTAATGCCCTTGGGAATATCCAGGGAATGATTCTGCAGAATGACCAGAACAATGCAGTGTCTTATCTCGGTAAGTTTGCGCGGCTTACCCGCCAGGTCCTGGAACATTCCCGCCATGAGTTTATTACCCTTGAAGAAGAAATCCTTACCCTGAAAGATTATATTGAATTGCAAAGGGTCCGTTTTAATGATGCCTTCGATTATGACATACATTGTGAAAAAGATGTGGAGGTCCATTCGCTTATTCCCTCCATGCTGATACAGCCCTCCATTGAAAATGCCATAGAACATGGTCTGAAGCCGGTCATTTCTGAGCGGCAAGGCCTTTTAAGCATCAGTTTCAGTCAGGATAATCAAAAACATATAATCATATGTGCTGTTACGGATAACGGCATAGGCCTTGCCGAGTCAAAACGACGGAAGAACCGGGACAGCCATGTTTCTCTCGCCAATACCATTACCCATGAAAGGCTTGCTGTAATGTCTCTGGAAAATCCGCATATCGGGTTCAGCATCAGAGAAAATGCAGAAGGCGGATGCACCGCTACCATCATAATTCCTATTTTTTCTTAGTTATGTACAAGACCATTATTGTTGAAGATGAACACCATCTGCAGAAAGGACTGTCTATCATGCTGCAATCCGTTGCACCCGATACAGTTGAAGTTACAGGATATGCCGGTGAAGTCCGGAATGCAGTTTCCCTGATAGACGATCAGAAGCCTGATCTTATTTTTATGGATGTCATGCTCAATGGCGGCAGCGGCTTCGATGTCCTTGAAAAAATACAGCATAAGGATTTCCATCTGATATTCACCACAGCCTATGAATCTCACGCTATACGGGCCTTTAAATTCAATGCGATTGATTACCTCCTCAAGCCGGTGGATATCACAGAACTGAAATTGGCTATAAACCGTGTTTCAGAAAGAGAGAGTTTTATGCAGGATATTCAGCTTAGACAGCTCGCTGAGTCGACCGGTAAAATTCAGAATACCATTATTATTCCTACCCAGGAAGCTATGCATGTGGTAAAAATAGAAAATATCATCCGTTGCGAGTCTTCCGGCTCTTATACGCTGTTTTTTCTTGCTGACCAGAAAAAAATCATGGTCTCCAAATCGCTTAAGTATTATGAGGAGCTGCTGTCAACCCCGGTATTCTTCAGGGTACATCAATCCCATCTCATTAATATCAATTACATTGCGAGTTATTCCAAAGAAGGCATGGTGCATATGGCTGATAACACCCATATTCCTGTTTCAAGGTCCAATAAGGAGAAGTTTTTTGCTTTTATGAAAAACGGCTGGTAGCAGGAGCCTGCTGCTTTGCAGTCCGGTAAGGACATCATAGGAAGCACCTGTTTCTGAATAAATTTTTACATTTACAGAATGAAAAAGATGATTCCGGCTTTCCTGTTGCTCATCCAGCTTCAGGCCTATGCACAAACAACTGATTTCCTGAAAATCGGGAAATACAGGGTCAGCCGTCTGGATGAGCAGCTTAAGGAAACTTCAGGGCTCGACCTTATGAACGGACAGCTGTATACCTTCAATGACAGCGGCAATACGCCCGACCTCTACCGGATTGACCGGATTTCAGGAAGCATCCTCCGCAAGTTGCCGGTAAAGGCAGAGAATAAAGACTGGGAAGCACTCGCGAATGACGGCAGGAATTTCTATATCGGCGATTTCGGCAATAATGCAGGGACCAGAAAAGACCTCAGCATTTATAAGTTTCCGTTCAGTGAAGAAAATCTGAATACGAATGCCCCTGAAACCATTCAGTTTTACTACCCTGAACAGAATGAATTTGTGCCGGATTATGGCCGAACGGATTTCGACGCCGAAGCCATGATCTACCTTAACGGTAAGCTGCATCTTTTTACCAAGGAATGGGGCTCCAAAGCAACTTCCCATTATGAGATTGATCCGGAGATTTCCGGAATTCAGGAAGCACAAAGGAAGGAATCTTTCAGGACAGGATTCATGGTAACCGATGCCGCGTATTTTGGCCAGCGGCTGTATCTGGTTGGATATACCAAAAAAACGGAAGTTTTCCTGGAAATTTTTAAAGAAACACAGCCCGGCGTATTCTTCAGTGAAACTCCACAGAAATATTACCTGGGAAGTGCTTTGTCCATAGGGCAGATTGAAGGTATTGCCGTGGATGCAGCGGGAATCTACATTTCCGGTGAAAAATTCAAGGTTTCCATAGGCCATGCAGCACAGAGTTTGTATTTCATTCCCAAAGAAAAGCTTAAAGATTAATTTTGTCTTTAAATTGAATGAAAAAAATTATCTTTGTGAATTAATAACTCTTTACCCATTATTCACCGATTGTGGCCAATATTGTAGAAGAAATCAAGCGACCGATTAACGAGGAAATGAAGCTTTTCGAGCAGAAGTTTTATGAATCCATGCAAAGCAAAGTTCCGTTGCTGGACAAAGTCACCCGTTTTATCGTAACCACCAAAGGAAAGCAGATGCGTCCCATGTTTGTATTTCTGTGTGCCAGACTGATCGGTGACGTGAACGAGAAAACCTACCGCGGGGCCTCCATGATCGAACTGATCCATACGGCGACCCTGGTTCATGATGATGTGGTGGATGAGAGCTTCAAAAGGCGTAATTTTTTTTCCATCAATGCTTTATGGAAAAATAAAATTGCCGTTCTGGTTGGAGATTACCTGTTATCCAAATCTGTTTTACTGTCTACAGACCATAAGGATTACGATCTGCTGAGCGTAATTTCCCGCACCATCCGTGAAATGTCCGAAGGTGAGCTGCTCCAGCTGGAAAAAGCGAGGAAACTGGATATCACAGAAGACGTCTACTATGAGATCATCCGCCAGAAAACCGCCACTTTGATTGCGGCCTGTTGTGAGATCGGGGTATTGTCCAACGGTGCAGATGAAGCTTTAGCAAAAAAAATGATGGATTTCGGAACTTATACCGGGATGGCATTCCAGATTAAAGATGACTTATTCGACTACCTGAGTTCCAATGTCATCGGAAAGCCGGTAGGAATCGATATCAAGGAACAGAAAATGACCCTTCCGCTGATCCACAGCCTGGAAAAAGCAGATGAGAAAAATAAGAAGTATTTCTTTACGACCATTAAGCGATACAATAATGACCAGAAAAGAGTCAAGGAACTGATTGCTTTTGTCAAGAGTTCCGGCGGACTGGATTATGCCATTACGGTAATGAAGGATTTTCAGCAGAAAGCAAAGGACATCCTCAATGAGTTCCCGGATTCGGAGGCCAGGAAATCCCTGCACAGCATGCTGGATTACGTCATTGAAAGGAAATTTTAAACTGCATATAACCGGACTTTTGTTCCGGTTTTTTTATTGCTGGTATTGTTGGTAAAGTGTGTTATTTTTAAGGATTATGTAAATTGATTACATTATTTTTACGATCAGGATCAGAACTGATAAGACGATGCATAATAACGCAATTAAAAATAAATAATCTGCAATTTTCTCAAACTGGATGTTCCGGATTTCCCTGGCAGTACGGATCGACAGAAACGAAAAAAAGCAGCTGAAGGCAAAAAACAGGCATGCAATGCCGGCAAACTCATCCAGATGGGTCGTCTGGCTTATTTTGCTGATCTTAAGGGAGGTAATAATCACCAGTGAAAATCCGAGCAGGTTACTGGAAGCATTGAGGATGTGCGGCGACTTCTTTTCCACGGCGTACAATTTTTTTCAAAATAAAGCACAATTTTCCTTATTATCAAATTTTTAAAAAAGATTATTAAAAATTAAAATTAATTTAAAAAGTGTATATTAGCAAAATACTTCAAGAACGTAAAAATTTTATATTGGGCTATGCAGACAACCTATATTGAAACACAGCAGATTTCTTTTCAGGACTTTAAAAATCAGATACTTGAAGACTATAAATTGGGAAGGATTTCCCGTGAAATGTCATATCTGGGAAGAAGGGAAGTGCTGACAGGGAAAGCTAAATTCGGAATTTTCGGGGATGGGAAAGAGCTCCCCCAGCTGGCCATGGCCAAAGTATTCAAAAACGGGGATTTCCGTTCCGGATATTACCGGGATCAGACTTTTGCATTGGCTGTAGATGCTTTAACGGTAGAAAGCTTCTTCGCGCAATTGTATGCAGATACAAGCGTAGAAAGGGAACCTGCTTCTGCCGGAAGACAGATGAACGGGCATTTTGCTACCCGGAGCCTTAATGAGGACGGCAGCTGGAAAGACCTGACGGCCCAGAAAAATATCTCATCCGATATTTCCCCTACAGCCGGGCAGATGCCGAGGTTACTGGGATTGGCGCAGGCTTCCAAAATATATAAAAGCGTTAGTTTTGAAGGTTCTGAAAAATTTTCAAACGGCGGCAATGAAGTAGCTTTCGGGACCATTGGTGATGCTTCCACTGCGGAAGGCCATTTTTGGGAAACTCTGAATGCAGCCTGTGCGCTTCAGGTACCTATGATCGTATCCATCTGGGATGACGGGTACGGGATTTCCGTTCCTACCATGAAGCAAAGGGCAAAAGCGGATATCGCTGAGATGCTGAGCGGTTTCCAGAGAAAAGAAGGCGAATTCCAGGGCTGTGAGATCATACAGGTAAAAGCCTGGGATTATCCGGCACTGCTGGATGCCTACGCAAGGGCAGAACAGTTTGCCAGGATGGAAAGCGTGCCGGTAGTGGTGCACGTGATTGAAGTCACCCAGCCTCAGGGACATTCTACCTCAGGATCGCACGAACGATATAAAAATGAAGAAAGACTGGCCTGGGAAGCTTCGTTTGATGGTTTAGTGAAATTCAGGGAATGGATCTCCAACTACTCCATTGAAATTGACGGACAAGAAGAGATCATTGCTTCTGCCGAAGAATTAGATGCCATTGATGAAGAGGCCAAAAAGATGGTGAAAGCAGGTCAGAAAACCGCCTGGGAAAATTACCAGAATGCCATCCGGGAGCTGACGCAGTCTGTATTGCCTTTAGTGGAAAACCTTAAGGCACAGAACACAGAGATTGAAGCCTATGTCAGCCAGTTCAGCAAACTGGTATCCAAAGCTAAGAAAGATGTATTCCATCTGGCGAGAAAAGCTTTGCTGGCAACCAGGGGAACCAATTCTGCAGAGAGAAATCAGCTGATGCAGAAATACTACGAAGTATTCGAAACAGAAAAAGACAATTATTCTTCCCATTTATACTCACAATCCGAATGGAAGGCAACGAATGTTAAAGAGATTAAGCCCGTGTATTCGGACAGCTCTGAAGACGTAGACGGCAGGGTAGTGGTAAGAAACAATTTCGATAAAATTTTTGAAAAATATCCTCAAACACTTGTCTTCGGCGAAGATGCCGGAAATATCGGTGACGTAAACCAGGGACTGGAAGGAATGCAGGAAAAATACGGCGAACTGCGTGTTGCCGATACCGGGATCCGCGAGGCAACCATCCTCGGACAGGGAATCGGGATGGCCATGAGAGGTTTAAGGCCGATTGCTGAAATCCAGTATTTAGATTATATCCTTTATTGCCTGCAGGGAATGAGCGATGACCTGGCTACCGTCCAGTACAGGACAAAAGGCGGCCAGAAAGCACCTTTAATCATCAGGACACGTGGCCACAGGCTGGAAGGCATCTGGCATTCCGGATCTCCGATGGCCGGAATATTAAACCTTTCCAAAGGAATTTTAGTGCTGGTACCGAGGAACCTGACCAAAGCTGCCGGGTTCTATAATACCATGCTTCAGGCTGATGAGCCGGCAGTCATTGTGGAATGCCTGAACGGTTACCGTTTGAAAGAAAAGCAGCCGGACAATATAGGGGAATTCACCGTTCCGGTAGGTCAGATTGAAGTGACGAAAGAAGGAAGCGATGTTACTCTGGTAACCTATGGTTCTACCTGGAGAATTGTTATGGATGCAGCCAAGGAACTTGAAAAACTCGGTATTTCTGCAGAAGTGATCGATGTTCAGTCATTGATTCCTTTCGACTTGTCCCATGAGATTGCTGAAAGCGTGAAGAAAACCAACCGATTGGTGGTTATTGATGAAGATGTGGAAGGCGGAACTTCAGCGTTCATCCTGCAACAGATCCTGGAAAAACAAAAAGCGTTCCGATACCTGGATTCCGATCCGTTAACCATTGCTGCGAACGACCACAGACCTGCCTATGCTAGTGACGGAGATTATTTCAGCAAGCCATCGGCAGATGATATGGTAGAAAGGATCTACGCCATGTTCAATGAAACCAATCCTCATAAATATCCTGCGATATTTTAGGAAACTTAGATAAATTTTGAACCGCTTTCTTTGGGAGGCGGTTTTTTTGTTGAAATAAGGAATAGGTAATTTTAAAGCCGGGACATTTATGCTAAAGAATGCTTGTTACCTCCGCATTTAAAACAGTACAGCTCTTACCGCCATCTTTCCCCTTCACCTGGTATTTCTGCTCCCATTCTTCCAGCAGGTACAGAATCGGCAGCAGGGCAAGCCCTTTTTCCGTTAAAGAATATTCCACTCTGGGCGGAAGTTCTTTGAATTCTTCCCGGATTACCAGTCCGTCGGCTTCCATTTCCCGGAGCTGGTCGGTGAGCACCTTTCTGGAAATAACTTGGATCCGTACGGCAAGCTCTCCGAAACGCAATTTCCGGTCTTTGATCACCAGCACGATGATCGGTTTCCATTTGCTGCCTAATGCTGACATAGCTTTGCCTAAAGGGCAGCTGTATTCCATTAATTCGTTTTTCTTCATAGGAGAGGTTTTTGAGTTGACCGAGCACACAATCAGGTATATATCTTCACCGTTACTTCAATGTTACTATCATCGGTTACTGCAAAGTTACCAGTTTTTTTGATATATGAGATACAAATAAGAACTATTATTAGTTACTTTGTGTAACAATTACAAATCAGAACGTATACCAATGAGTACAGAATCATTATTCAAACCTTTTCATTATAAAAATTTATCCCTTGAAAACAGGATTGTTATGGCTCCTATGACTAGGGCACAATCAGATAATGGTGTCCCGACACAGCAGATTGCCGACTACTATTCCAGAAGGGCTGCAGCAGGGGTTGGCCTGATCATTTCAGAAGGAACGGTAATCAACAGGCCGGCATCCAAGAATATGCAGAATATCCCTGATTTTTACGGAACCGAAGCGCTGGACGGATGGCAGAATGTCATTGATTCCGTTCATGCCAGCGGCGGTAAAATGGGTCCTCAGATCTGGCATGTAGGCGATACGAGAAGTTCAGATGATTATCCGTTGGTACCGATGGAAAAAGCATCGGATATGACATCGGAAGACATCCGGGATACTATTGCGCAATTTGCCGCTTCGGCTAAGTCTGCGAAAGACCTCGGTTTCGATTGCCTGGAAATCCACGGAGCACACGGATACCTGATCGACCAATTTTTCTGGGAGGTAACCAATACCAGGACCGACGAATATGGAGGCAAAACCCTGAAAGAAAGAAGCCGCTTTGCCGTAGACATCGTAAAAGCAATCCGGTCTGCAGTAGGAGAGGGCTTTACCATCATCATCCGGTTGTCCCAATGGAAACAGCAGGATTATTCCGTAAAGCTGGCTCAGACTCCTGAAGAAATGGAAGAATGGCTGCTGCCTCTGAAAGAAGCCGGTGTAGATATTTTCCACTGCTCACAGCGCCGGTTCTGGGAAGCTGAATTTGAAGGCTCCGACCTGAATTTCGCGGGCTGGGCTAAAAAAATTACCGGACAGCCGACCATTACTGTTGGCTCGGTAGGACTGGAAGGGGATTTCATGGCTGCATTTGCCGGCGAAGGAACCGGTACCACTGATCTGTCGGAACTGACCCGCAGGCTGGAAAGAGGCGACTTTGACCTGGTAGCCGTGGGAAGAGCTTTATTACAGGATCCGGAATGGGTACAAAAAGTAAAAGAAGGCAGAATGGAAGAACTGTCGGATTTTTCACCGGCAAGCATGTCAACTTTATATTAGCATAATTTACCTATCTATTCATTTTATTGAAAATCCCCGCTTACGGTTACGTAGCGGGGATTTTACAGTTAAATATATTAAAATGGTTGAATGTTCAGTATTACAGACCGATCCCTGTATTAGGCTTCAGCTGTTTCAGGATGTTTTTCGGAATTGCATTTTTGTGGACGAGGATAGCGGTTGATTTATATTCCACATACGGTTTGGTTACATAGATATAACCTTTGAAATCATTGGTTACCCCCCATGAATTTTTAACCATATAATATTCCTTTCCGGTCTGGTCTTTTGCAAGGCCTACAATGTGCATTCCGTGGTCATCGGTAGTCGAAAGGTCGTTAAGGGCTTTCTGGCGCATGTCTTCCGTAATGGTTTTATCTGCTTTAGGCTCTGTGAACAGTTCCTTTTTCATTTCCGGGGTCATTGTTTGGTCCAGGTTGACATCCGGAACATAGGCAACTCCGTTTTTATACGAGAAATACGGTTCGGAAACATCGGTGGCCCAGCCTACGGAATATCCTTTTTTAACGGCATTGTCTACAATGGCCGTCAGGTCTTTCATCGGCACGTTCCAGTCGGAATCGTGGCTCCAGTTATCCGGGATCGGCACTACGAATTTCTGGAAGTACGGGTAATCTTTGTAGGATGATAATTCAACATAATCTTCAGGATTGATGCCTACCACTTCCTTGGCAAAGGTTTTTGGGGTATAGGATTTTCCTTCGTACGTAAAATTAGCAGGGACTTTGCCCAGGTATTCATCCAGCACAGCATCTACGGAAGACATCCAGTTGTCGGTAAGCCTGCCTTTCTGTGATGCCTGAACCAGGCTGTCCAGTACCGGCTTAAGTTTTGACTGCATCTCCGAGAAATTGTTGGTGGTCTGTCCGGCTTTCAGTCCGCTATACGCTTCCTGAGGTACGGCACCGTATTTTTTATACATATTGATGACATCGTGCAGCTCCCCGCCGTCGCCCCAGTTGATGGCTCCGCTGTTCAGGACATACAATTTTGCTTTATCGTGGTAAGAGTTCCTTGCCGTAAAGATTTCTGCCAGGTCTACCGGCTTTTTGCCCATACGCTGCATTTCAGATTCCAGGAACGAATTCCCGGAATAGCTCCAGCAGGTTCCCGATGAACCCTGGTTCTTCACCGACGTGGCCCCTACATCCTTAAGGGTGGTAAACTGGAAATTGGCATTCTGGGATTGGTTGCTTTTCAGCTTGTTGATCAGGTCATCCTGTGCAAACATCATACTTCCTGCAGACAAAACAAAAAGTAATGAGATAAATTTAGTGTTTTTCATTACTGTAAAAATTATATTATGAATAGTCGTTCCTATCTGAGATTCGTTACAGCCGGTAAAGTTAAATGTGTTCAGGTTGGATTTAAATGTATATCCTGAAGCTAAGAGGCCCGGTGTTATTTTTTTTCGTTATTTTGAAAAAAAGTCAGCCATGTTTCCAACCTTTCTGAAACTTCCTGCATCTATAGTAGTATAAGCCCCGATGTATGGATAAAGAACTCCTGATGGAATGCCGGCGCAACAGCCGGAATGCGCAGCGGCAGGTCTATGAAAAACTTGCAGGAAAACTGTATGCAGTCTGCAGGCGGTATCTTAAAAACGGTGAAGATATCGAAGAAGCCCTTGCCGATACGTTTTTTAAAATATTCACGAAAATGGACCAGCTTCAGGATCTGGAAACCTTTGAGGCCTGGGCAAAAAAAATTGCGGTGAATGAATGCTTACAGAAACTCAGGGCCAATAAAAAGCTCCATGTTTCCCTGGAAGATAACCAGATGATTGCTGACGAATCTTATGAAGAAGCCTCTTTTGAAAAAGATATCCTCGGACTGCTGCATTTCCTTCCCGAAGGATGCAGGGCTATCTTCAACCTTTTTGCGATCGAGGGGTATCCCCATAAAGAAATTGCCGTCATGCTCTCCATCAGCGAAGGGACTTCCAAGTCACAGCTGAATTTCGCCAGGAAAAAATTGCAGGAACTTTTAACCAGCAGGAACATTTAAACTTTTACAACAATGGACAACCAAAACGATATCGATACTGCATTCAGTGAAGCTTCCAAAGCTTCCGGGGAACCGGTCACTTTTCCGGGTTTTGAAAAAGTCTGGGATCAAGTGGACAGGCAATTGGACCAGTACCTGCAACCGGCACCTAAAAAAGTGCCGTCCTGGATTCCGTACGGGATTGCAGCAAGTATTATGATCGGAAGCGGGATTTTTTTCCTGACCGGTAAAGACCAGGCAGATAATCAGCAGGCAAAAACGGTAGTGGCTCAAACTCCGTCTCAGCCTTCAAAAATCGGAGTACCAGGCTCCCGGAATAGTCAGCCGTCAGAGGTTACGTTTCCGTCAACGGTCCGGGAAAACAATGCTGACAGGGGTTCCGGAAATACAATAACCAGGGATGGGATCGTTCCTTCACCTCTTTCAGGACCTGTGGTGCAAAATAAAACTGTACGTACATCTGCCGAATCGGCTGTACGGGTTGAAGATGATGATACGATGTTCCGGCAGTCTATGGCTGTAAATGTGAAAGATCAGCAAGCATATGAAAAAGAGCGTACGGCAGGTGACGAAGTTGGGGTGCAGAATATGAAAGCTAAAGTTGCAACCTCTGATTTTAATAATCTTTCAGGTTCAGCGGATGGGATTTCCCGTAGAGGTTCCCTTGCAGATGCTGCACCTTCTCCGTCAGAGAGCATTACGCAGGATCCGGATAAGCCGGCTTTCGTACAGATCTTATCTCCCGGCATCAGCATCAGGGTAGCTCCGGCTGCGCAGGGCGGTACGCTTACCATTCAGGGTTCAGATCCTGCATTTTCAGCGGAAGACTGCCTGTATGTCATTGATAATGAAACGGCCGGCATCGAAAGGTTCAGGACACTGAATGCCGGAAATATCAGATCCGTTACCGTTCTTACAGGTAAGAAAGCCATATCGATGTATGGTAAAAAAGCTTCCCGCGGAATAGTCATCACGGAAACCAAAAATTTCTTCTCCGGAGAAGTGAAAAAGGTCAGGAAAGCATTGAAAAAAGATTCTTCGGAAAATAGATAAGATTTCTTTCAGCCTCACCTATTCATTGCTTCAGAACAAGCTTTCCATATTGGAGAGCAGGATATCCTTTGCCCATATTTAAACCCATAATTAAACCTAACTACAATGAAAAAAACCTGTACAACCCTTGCAGTACTGGCCTTTATGATCAGCTGCAAAACGAAAACAACTCCCTCAGCAGACGGTAAGCCCGCTCTGAGCATCCGGAAGGACCACGACCAGGATGGTATCCCGAATAAAGACGACCAGTGCCCGGAACAGCCAGGTCCTATTGAGAACAACGGCTGCCCATGGCCGGATACGGATGGCGACGGAACTATTGATAAGGATGACGCATGCCCTGCTGTTGCCGGTCCGCCTGAAAATAACGGTTGTCCGTGGCCCGACACAGATAGAGACGGTATCCTGGATAAAGATGATGCCTGCCCGACTGTTCCCGGAATGCCGGAATACAACGGCTGCCCGAAACCCAAGGCGGTGACGGCTTCTGAGATATCAGTTAATGAGTCATCGGTTATGGGATATACACGTGGACTGAAGATCAGTGCTGCATCCAACAGGGCTTATATTAAAAAAGCTGCCGTAAAACAAAAAGGAAAAAATCCGTCGAGAATCCAGCCGGAAGTCAATGACGAAGAATACAATAGATGGGTAGAGAATCCTTTTGAACTGACGAGAAACCAGCCGTTGTCCACTTTTTCCATTGATGTGGACAATGCTTCCTATTCCAATATCCGGAGGATGATCAATTATGGGTCTCCTGTAGATCGGGATGCCGTAAGGGTTGAGGAAATGATCAATTATTTTAAATATGATTACCCTCAGCCTGAAGGGAAAGCCCCTTTTTCCATCAGTACAGAATACAGCGATGCACCATGGAATCCAGGCAGTCAACTGCTGAAAATCGGGCTTCAGGGTAAAAAAGTGCCCCTTGATAACCTTCCTGCTTCCAATATTACCTTCCTCATCGACGTTTCCGGTTCCATGAGCGATGAGAACAAGCTTCCGTTGCTGAAATCCTCTTTCAGGGTTTTGCTCGATCAGCTGAGGCCTCAGGATAAGGTAGGCATTGTGGTATATGCCGGAAGTGCCGGCGTTGTGCTGCCCCCGACTTCTGCAAAAGACAAGGAAGCCATCCTGAGGGCGCTGGACAGACTCCAGGCCGGCGGAAGTACTGCCGGCGGCGAAGGGATAGAACTGGCGTATAAGCTGGCCGGGGAAAACTTCATCAAAGGCGGAAACAACAGGGTAGTACTGGCTACAGATGGTGATTTCAACGTAGGCGTTTCCTCAGAAAAGGGTCTGGAACAACTGATTGAAGGAAAAAGAAAGACCGGGATTTTCCTCACCTGCATCGGTTTCGGGATGGGTAATTATAAGGATAACCGCCTGGAAACCCTCGCTGATAAAGGCAACGGAAATTACGCCTATATCGATAACCTTCAGGAAGCTAATAAATTCCTCGGAAAAGAGTTTGCCGGAAGCATGTATGCGATCGCCAAAGATGTGAAGATCCAGATCGAGTTCAATCCTAAATTCGTCAAATCCTACCGGCTGATCGGGTACGAGAACAGGAAGCTGAGGAACGAAGACTTTACCAATGATGCCATTGATGCCGGCGAACTGGGAAGCGGGCATACCGTAACCGCCCTGTATGAGGTAATTCCGGCCGGTGCCCATTCGGAATTCCTTCCCAAAGAAAACACACTGAAGTATTCGGCATCTCGGAAAAACCTGAACTTCGGCAATGAACTGGCCACCATTAAATTCCGATACAAAAAGCCGGACGGTGACCAGAGCAGCGAAATCGTGAAAGTGGTGAAGAACGCGCCGGTAACCATAGAAGAGTCGGGTCCCGATTTCAGATTCGCCTCTGCTGTTGCATGGTTCGGGCTGATCCTCAGGGATTCTCAACTGATTAAAAATAAAGACCTCAAAGCGGTCGGGGCATTGGCCCGGGAAGGTAAAAACAGAGATGATGAAGGCTACAGATCGGAATTGATAAGACTTGTAGATGCTTACAGGGGAATTCAGAAGTAGTGGTTGAGCTGTCTCCGGAAGGAGGCAGCTTTTTTATGCCTAAGGAATTGTGATCGTTTAATCATCAGACAATCTGAATTTAAGATTTTTCTCCGCCGGGAAGCAAATTTGTGTATTTTTAGGTGCATTAAAAATAGATCATGAAAAACCTCTCTTATCCATTCAGGCTCATACTATTGTTATCCGTAGTAATAAGCACAGGGCTTAGTGCCGGTACCCCTGACAATGAGCTGAATATCTTCAGGAAACTTTCAGGAAAACTACAATCCGTAAAAACTATTGCCTATCATTATACAAGGGAATTTACGTATCCTGCGGAGGATTATCACAGCAAATCCGAAGGTGAAATGTATATAGATTTCAGCAAGGAAAATGACCTGGCGGGATTCCGGTATCAGTACAGAGATGCAACAGGATTTTCTGTATTCAACAATGCTGAGCTTTTCGAAACTTCTGCAGAAGACAGGACTATTCAGGTCAAAAGTAAAGTTACGCCTGCAGATTTTGAAGGTCTTTCACCGTTGTATAACTCAATCATTACGCTCAGGAATATTTTGCCGGCTGTTATCAGTGACCAAAGCATTGTGAAGCAGGTTAAGGATACTTTGATCGGTAAGAAACAGTACTATCTTCTGAATTTCCAAACCCAGGACCGGTATCCGGATTACCTTGGGAAAAACTTTACGTTAACCACAGAAAAAATAAGGTTTTACAATACAATAATCGTTGACCGGAAAAGTTTTTTGCCGGTAAGCTATATCCAGCTTAAAAAAGGAAGCAGGGATGTGAACCGGACAGACTTCTCTCGTATTGTTCTCAACCCCGCAGAGCCTAAAGAGAACAGCTGGTATTACTCAACATACCTGAAAGAATACAAGGAGAAAAAAAGGGAATCTGTAAAACTGATTGATGCGGGTCAGGTCGCTCCTGATTTCAATCTGGTCCGAAATGAGACCGGCGAAAAAGTGAGTTTACAGCAGTTCCGGGGACATCCCGTTTTGCTGGAGTTCTGGATCAGGAACTGCAGTTACTGCATTAAAGCCGTTCCTGACCTCAATACATTGAATACCCGCTACGGAGTTTCCGGCCTGAAGGTACTGGCCATTAATACCATGGACAGCCAACAGGCTATCCATCAGTTTGTAGACCGGCATAAAGTTCATTATGATACCCTGAATGGCGACGCATCGGTTAATGAAAACTACGGGGTTTCTGCATTCCCACAAATCATTCTTATTGATAAACAAGGCATCGTATTGTATTCCGGGGATCTGAATATCTCCATCCTGGATGCAATGATCGGTAAAAGTTTATAGCTGCCCCGGACTGTTTAAGGACGAACAATAAAAAAAAGATAATTTAATTTTCAATTATTATTGAAAGTTCAAAAAATATAATTATATTTGTAAAAGAAATTGAAACGGATACCAACTGGATAATGGCTGGTTAACGTTCAAAAGAAAAAGAAGAAGATGAAACTTTCAGAAGCCAAAGAAAAATATATTCAGACCTGGGGAACCTTTGCGACCAACTGGGGGATCAACCGGACGATGGCCCAGGTGCATGCCCTGCTGATCTCTTCAGTAAAGCCGCTTTCTACCGATGAGGTGATGGAGCAGCTGGAAATTTCAAGAGGGAATGCCAATATGAACCTGCGTGCCCTCATGGACTGGGGAATCGTACGCAAGGAATTTGTGAAAGGCGACCGGAAGGAGTATTTTGTGGCAGAGAAAGACATCTGGTTCCTGTTCAAGCAGATTACCAAAGAAAGAAGGAAAAGGGAAATAGAACCGGTGATCGGCTTCCTTGAAGAGCTGAAAAATATCGATGACAAGGATTCCGATGAAGCCAGAGAGTTTATCCGGCTGATGGAGGATTTCAGCTCTGTAACCGGAAAGATCAACAACATCATGGACCTGGCCATCAAGAGCGACGACCACTGGCTGGTAGGTAAAATTACCAACCTGTTGAAATAGAAAGGATATCTTATCCTTTTTTTATTTCGTTTTTATTTTCAAAAATTATTGAAAGTATAATATTTATAAGATGTTCAATATTGTCTCATACGTCATATTCCTTGCGGTCAGCTCATACATCACGGTGGATGTGGGAAGAAGGTGTTACCATGCCGGAACCTATTACCTGAATTACCTGATCCATGATCCCGAGCTTTGCCTGACCATTAACAGGATTCTGCTGGGTTGTTATTACCTGATCAATCTCGGGTATATTGCCATCAGCCTCACCACCTGGACACCCATAGCTTCTGCGGAACAGCTGACTTCAGTAACAGCAGTGCGTGTAGGGAATATGGTGCTCATCCTCTGCGTCCTGCATTACATCAACCTGTTTGCCCTGTATTTTTTAAGAAAAAAAATAATCCTAAAATAAATCATCATGACAGCAACCATCTTAACCACCGCAACGTACAACTTTTCAGCGTACATGATTTACCTTCCGGTAGTGCTCATCCTTACCGTTACGGTTTCACAGTTTCTTTTTAAAAACTCCAAAACATTCATGATGGATATTTTCCACCAGAAGCAGGACATTGCGATGGCGACCAATTCCCTGTTTAAAATCGGTTTCTACCTCCTGAACATCGGATTTGCGCTCTGCATCATCGAACTGTACCGTATTGAAACCGTAGAAAGCCTGGTCGTCAGCCTGAGCGAAAAGATCGGCAAGTTTTCCATTTACCTCGGTATCATGATGTTCCTGAACCTCCTGTTATTTCTCAAAGGCCGCAGACATGCTTCCCATAAAACCAATCCATAAAAAATGAAAAATATACTTTTTAAAATCTGGATGTACGTTACATTCAAACTTGAGAACAAAAGAACCCGCGGGGATTTCCTGAATTTTTAAATCCCCGCCGGTAGTAAAAGCAACTTTAAAAACATTGTGCTATGAAAAAGTTTATTGTTTTGGATTTCAATATCCAGTCATACCTTATCCTGGCTTTTATTGTTATCCTCGTCATAGATATCGCCGTATTACATTCAGCAGCATCGGTCATGGTATATTTTGCGATAGCCCTCGCACATATTATAAGCTCTACCAAAAAATGGTTTGACAAAGAATATGTTCAATCCACTGCATTCAAAATCTATTATAGGATCAGCATGGTTTTTATGCTGCTGTTCCTGATCCTCATCGTTGCCTGTGTTGTAAAACTCCAGGATTCAATAGTCGGTTTTATGTATGTCATGTTTGCGTTCGGCATTTTCGGTACACCGCCTCTTGCCCTTACGTATTACCTGATCTGCTATCGGGATTACCGGAAGGTAAGCGAGAATAAGATATATAGATTATAGATTATAGATTATAGATTATAGATTATAGATTCATGTTAAATACTATAGATTAATACATTATACATTAATACGTAAATACATTAATACACAAAAAATGAATTTCCTCAAAGCAGAATGGCGCAAATTAGCCATCTTCAATTACGAAATCGATCCTGAAATTTTAATCCCTTATCTGCCGGCAGGTACTGAGCTGGATTTTTACCGGGGTACCTGTTATGTCAGCCTGATCGGATTTATGTTTATGAATACCAGGCTGCTTGGGCTAACGATTCCTTTCCACCGGAATTGTGAAGAAGTCAACCTCCGGTTTTATGTGAAGAAAAAAGAGGGCAGCAGCTGGAAGAGAGAAGTGGTTTTCATCAAAGAGATTGTACCTAAGCCTGCTTTAAGCCTGGTCGCCAATTCCGTATATAAGGAGCATTATCAGACCCTGCCCATGAACCATATGATGCAGGAAAACGGAAACGAATTGCAGATCCAGTATTCCTGGAAAGACGAAAGCTGGCATTCTATGGAAGTGACTGCTGAAAGCAGGGCACTACCGATGGACTCAGATTCGGAATTTGAATTTATTACGGAACATTATTACGGTTTTACCAAAATGAAAAACCGGACTTCGGAATATGAGGTGTGCCATCCGAAGTGGAACTGGTACCCGGTTAAAGACCATCAGCTGCACCTCAATTTCCAGAAAATGTACGGACCCGGCTTTGCCTGCCTGGATGAACAGCAACCTCTCTCCGTCATGCTCGCAGAAGGTTCGCCGGTGGAAGTAAAGGTCAAAAAATATGTGGCCTAACAGATCCGGCTTGGTTAATCATGGAGAGTAATGAATAGATCCATAATAAGATCAACAGCATTGATACATTCTTTACCTTTGATCAGACCATCAACTGAACCTACCGATATATTAATACATTGTACATGAATACATACAAAACATCATGAAAATCATCATTGCCGGCGGAACCGGATTCCTTGGAAACAGCCTGAAAAAGTTTTTTGAAGCAAAGGTGTATAGCGTATTCATCCTGACCCGTCAACCTGGCCAGGAACATGAAATCTATTGGGATGCCCGCACCCTGGGAGACTGGAAAGACTGCCTTGAGGGAGCGGATGTGCTGATCAACCTTACCGGAAAGTCCGTCGACTGCCGGTATACCGAACAGAACAAACAGGAAATCTATACTTCAAGGATTGACAGTACAAGGATTTTACAGGAGGCTGTCGAGCACTGTGTCCATCCACCCAAAATATGGCTGAATGCCAGTTCGGCAACGATTTATGACCATTCGGAACAGCATCTGAATACGGAAGCAGACGGCATCATCGGGGATGATTTTTCCATGAACATCTGCAAAAGCTGGGAAGCTGAATTTTTCAGGGCAGAAAACCCGGAAACCAGGAAAGTGGCTTTACGGACTTCCATCGTGATGGGGAACAGCGGAGGCGCATTTCCTAAACTAAAAGCCGTTACGAAACTTTTCCTGGGCGGAAAGCAGGGGAGCGGCCGGCAGAAAGTAAGCTGGATCCATATCGGTGACTTCTGCAGGGCTGTAGCGTGGATCATCGATCATGAAGAAATCTCAGGAGTGATCAATATTACCGCACCAAAACCGCTGACCAATGCAGAAATGATGAATAATCTCAGGAAGCGGATGAAGATACCATTCGGACTAAATGCTGCGGTATGGCAACTGAAAATCGCTTCCTTCTTTCTGCGGACTGAAACCGAACTCCTGCTGAAAAGCCGGAATGTGTATCCTGAAAAACTGTTGCACAGTGGGTTCAGTTTTGCTTATCCGGATCTGGAGACTGCTCTGGAGGATTTGATTCAATAAATCTATTGATAAGATCCACGGATCATGCAAATATTAAAAACGTTCAGATAAAATTATAACCAATTAGATCTTCCATATAATATAATCTTCCCATTTCTTTCAAGACATTCCAATCCCTACAGTTGTGAGATTATCGCAGGATGATTACTTTAGCGAAAAGTATACTGTATGATCGGGAAGTGCAAAACTGCAACTTTGTTTTTTTCTTTGTTAATGGGCTCTTCAGCACTGTTTTCTCAGGCGCATAATGTGTCTGAAGGATATCAGAAGCCGGATGATCCGTTGGTGGTGCAGAACCTGGAAGAGTGGCAGGATCTGAAGTTCGGATTGTTCATGCATTGGGGCACCTACAGCCAGTGGGGAATCGTTGAAAGCTGGAGCCTGTGCCCGGAAGATGAATCCTGGACGCAGCGCAAGCCGGAACACGGGGCAACCTATAACGATTATGTGACAAATTACGAAAATCTCCAGACGACCTTCAATCCCGTTCAGTTCAACCCGAAGAAATGGGCGGACGCAGCGAAAAAGGCAGGAATGAAGTATGTGGTATTTACCACCAAGCACCATGACGGTTTTGCCATGTTTGATACCCAGGAATCCGATTATAAGATCACTTCCCAGAAAACCCCGTTTTCAAAAAACCCGAAAGCGGATGTAACCAGAGCCATTTTCAATACATTCAGGACGGAAGGGTTTAAAATCGGGGCTTACTTCTCAAAACCCGACTGGCATTCCGATGATTACTGGTGGCCCTATTTTCCGCCTAAAGACCGGAATGTGAATTACGATCCTAAAAAATATCCCGAACGCTGGGAAAAATTCAAAAAATTCACCTTCAATCAGCTGAATGAGATTACTTCAAAATACGGAAAAGTCGATATCCTTTGGCTGGATGGAGGCTGGGTGCGCCCATTTAACACCATAGACCCCAAAGTGGAGTGGCAGCGGACCATCAAAGTAGAGCAGGATATCGATATGGATAAAATCGGGACCATGGCACGCAGGAACCAGCCTGGAATTATCATCGTAGACCGGACTGTTACTGGAAAGTGGGAAAACTATGTGACACCCGAACAGGCTGTTCCCGAAAACGCCCTGTCTATTCCGTGGGAAAGCTGTATCACGATGGGCGATTCCTTCTCGTATGTCCCGAACGACCGTTATAAATCCTCACAGAAAATCATTGAAACCCTTATTAAGATCATTTCCAGGGGAGGCAACTACCTGATGAATATTGCTCCCGGTCCCAATGGAGATTATGATCCGGTGGTCTATGAAAGGCTGAAGGAAATTGCCGCGTGGATGGACGTCAATGGATCGGCGGTATTCGGCACCAGAAGTATTGCACCGTATCATGAAGGGCAGGTGTATTTTACCCGGAGCAAAGACAGCAAAACTGTGAATGTTTTCCATATTAGTGAATCTACAGATTATACAGCTCCATCAACCATCAGCTTTACCCTTCCTGAACAGTATAGACCCAAAAAACTGAACGTATTGGGGACTTCCTCAAAAATCCGGTGGAAACAGTCCGGCAATACAGTGAAAGTTATGATTCCTAAAGACGCAAAACTTACCTATTCAACCGTAATTCAAATGACAGAATGATGAGAAGGTACCGTTTCAAGACAACAGCAATTTTAATCCTGTTTCAGGTTGTGTTGGTCCAGGCACAAAAACCCTTATACAAAGACCCGAAGCAGCCGGTAGAAGTCCGGGTCAGAGACCTGTTGGGCAGGATGACACCGGAAGAGAAATTCTGGCAATGCTTCATGATTCCCGGAGACCTGGACCGTGTTCCTGAAGGCCAGTACAGCCACGGCATTTTCGGATTGCAGGTCAGCGCTGCCAATAACGGTGGAGGTGCTGCCGGGCAGATGCTGAAATACAATGCCAATGAGAATGCAGAACACCTGGCTGCTAAAATCAATGCGATCCAGAAATACTTTGTGGAAAAATCAAGGCTGGGCATTCCTGTCATCCCGTTTGATGAGGCTTTACACGGATTGGTCAGGGAAGGAGCCACGGCTTTTCCGCAGGCGATCGGGCTTTCCGCCTCCTTTAATCCGGAGCTGATGAAAGAAGTCGCTTCTGCCATTGCCCGGGAATCCCGGCTGAGAGGAATCCGCCAGATCCTGACACCGGTGGTGAACTTAGCCAGTGATGTCCGTTGGGGAAGGACGGAAGAGACCTATGGCGAGGATCCGTTTCTTACTTCGGTGATGGGCGTAAACTTTGTCACTCCTTTTGAACAGGCAGGAATCATTACCACGCCAAAACACTTTTTAGCTAATGTAGGCGAGGGCGGAAGGGATTCTTACCCGATCCATTGGAGCCGCAGGTATTTGGAAGAAACCCATTTGGTCCCTTTTCATCAGGCCTTTACCCAGGGAGGAAGCCGTTCGGTGATGACTTCTTATAACCTGCTGGACGGAAGGCCTTCCACGGCAAATGAGTGGCTGCTGACTGAAAAACTGAAAAAGGAATGGAACTTTAAAGGATTTGTAATTAGCGATGCCAGCGCGGTTGGAGGGGCCAATGTCCTACATTTTACAGCCAAAGATTATGATGATGCCTCTGCACAGGCGATTAATGCCGGACTGGATGTGATTTTCCAGACCGAATACCAGCACTACAAACTTTTTATTCCGCCGTTTCTGGACGGAAGGATCAGTCAGCAACGGATCGATGATGCCGTTTCCCGTGTTCTGAGAGCTAAATTTGAACTGGGACTGTTTGAAAATCCCTATATTTCTGATAAAGAGATCAGGCAGTTGAAACTGCTGAATCACAAGCCTGTTGCTGAAAAAGCCGCCGTGGAATCATTTGTCCTGCTGCAGAATAACAACCATACCCTTCCGGTTCCGGAAAACGTTAAGCATATACTGGTCGTCGGTGCTGATGCGGAAGATGCAAGGCTAGGCGGATATTCAGGTCCCGGAAACGGAAAAACCAGCATCCTGGAAGGCATTAAAAAATTTACGGCAAACAAAAATATGACAATCGATTATTCCAGAGGAATTGATTGGGATGTAAAAACCCTGACTACCGTTCCGGCAAAATTCTTATCCGTTAATACCCTGAAAGGATTGAAAGGAAGTTATTTTGAAGATACGGATCTGAGCGGCAGTCCTGCTTTTGAAAGGCTGGATCAGCAGCTGAATTTTAAATGGACTTTGTATTCCCCGAATCCTGAAAAGCTTCAGCCCGACCAATACAGCGTACGCTGGAAAGGACAGCTCGAAGCACCGGAAACAGGAAAATACCAGGTAGGCCTTCGTGGAAACGACGGTTTCAGGATGTACCTGAACGGAAAGCTGATGATCGATCAATGGGAAAAGCTGAGCTATTCCACCAAAACCGTTGAGGTTGATTTCGTAAAAGGCCAAAAGTATGATCTGACGGTTGAGTTCCGGGAAGACCGTGGTGAAGCCAATATAGAACTGGTATGGAATTACGGGCTTAAAAACTATCAGAAAGATTTTAACGATGCCCTGAAAATGGCTGAAAATGCTGATTACATCATCATTGCGGCAGGCATTCATGAAGGGGAATTCCAGGACAGGTCCTCGTTGAGCCTGCCGGGTAACCAGGAAGCATTCATCAGCGAAGTTTCCAAGCTGAATAAGCCGGTAACCGTAGTATTGATAGGAGGTTCAGCCATTAAGACAACTTCCTGGAAAGACAGGGTCGGGGCTATTTTGGATGTATGGTATCCCGGCGAAGAAGGGGGGAATGCCGTTGCTAAAATACTTTTCGGAGCAGAGAACCCTTCAGGCAAGCTTCCGTTGACCTTCCCGGTTGAGGAAGGACAGCTTCCGCTGAGCTACAACCATCATCCTACCGGAAGAGGAAACGATTATTATGACCTGAGCGGCGAGCCTTTGTATCCGTTCGGTTTCGGATTAAGTTATACCACATTTGAAATCTCTGACCTGAAGCTTAACCGGTCAGGATATGCTCAGTCTGACACCATACAGGCACAGGTAACGGTAAAAAATACGGGGTCAAAAGCAGGCAGCGAAGTTGTCCAGCTGTATGTTAAAGACCTCCTGGCTTCGGTTTCCCGGCCGGTTATTGAGCTGAAAGGCTTTCAAAAAGTCCATTTACAACCGGGAGAATCCAGACAGGTAATGATCGAACTTCCCGTACAGCAGCTGCAGTTCCTTAATGAAAAGATGAACTGGGCGGTGGAAAAAGGAACCTACCGGATTATGGTAGGCAATTCGTCGAAAAACCTGCCTCTGAAGCAGAATATAACGGTCTACTGATGAAAACCTGGATTTTAATATGTTTATTTTTTCTATTGGCTTCCTGTACGAGCTATCAGCCGGTCTTAGTGTCCAGGGAAAAAATATTTACGGAAAACACGGCGGGATTCCGTCAGTGCCATGCGTCCACATTAACGGAAACAAAAGATGGGAACATCCTCTGTTCGTGGTTCGGAGGTGATCATGAAGGAGACCCTTCAGTAAAAATCTGGCTGTCCGGATGGAATCATCGGAACTGGTCTGTTCCCGAAGCTGTTGCCGATGGGAAAGTAACCGATAATACGATTTATCCTGCGTGGAATCCTGTATTATATACCCTCCCAAAAACAGATTCGGTACTTTTGTTTTATAAAGCAGGACCCAATCCAAGGGCTTGGAGCGGGTGGTTCAAAACCTCAGCTGATAACGGAAAAAGCTGGTCGGAAGCTCAGGAACTGAAAGGCCTGATAGGGCCGGTGAAGAACCGTCCGCTGATGCTTCGTAACGGAGACCTTGTTTCACCCTCCAGCAAGGAATTTACCGAAAAGAACTGGAAAGTCCATCTCGAGTGGAGTACTGACCGGGGAAAAACCTGGAAAATTATTCCCGTTAACTACAGCCAGAAAGATGTGCAGGTCATCCAGCCCAGCATTATTGAGCACAGGAACGGCACACTTCAGCTCCTTGCCCGGAGCCAGAACAACAAAGTGATGACTTCGTTTTCCTATGACCACGGAAAGCAGTGGACGCTTTGGGAAGAAACCAGCCTTGCCAATCCCAATTCGGGGACTGATGCCATCCGGCTAAAGAATAACTGGCTGCTCATCGTGTATAATCCTGAGATCAGCGGGAAAAACTGGTGGGAAGGACGGACGAAACTCAATGTGGCCATTTCAAAAGACGGTCAGCAATGGAAAGATGTGCTGGTGCTGGAAAACGGCAAAGACGGTGATGAATATTCCTATCCTTCTGTGATCCAGGCGTCTGACGGGACAATTCATATCTCGTATACGTGGAACAGGAAGAGTATTGTACATGCTGTTATACAATAATGTAAATGGGATATTTTGAATTCCTTTTAATTTTCGGCCGGAGGCCGCGCGAAAATTAAAAGGGTGAATGGTGAATGTATCAATTTTTGCCTTTAGCTGATCAAACCACCGCATTTCTTTCTTTCCAAAACAGGGAATGGTTTTTGTAACAGAGATAGGAAATATTCTATCCACCGATTAAAAATTACTTTTACCTATGAAAAAATACCTTCTACCATCTGTTATGGTTTTGCTGGCTGGCTGTAAAGACCAGAAAAAGCAGGATACCACATCCAAAAGTGAAGTGGCTACCCAGACCGATACCCTGAAACTTCCGGCGCCCGATGAAAAAGGGGCCAAAAATAAATTCAGCAATGTGATCGGATGGCCGGCAGGAAAAGCTCCGACGGCTCCTGAAGGCTTTACCGTTACCCGCTTTGCGGAAAATATCAAAAGTCCGAGGAACATGATTCAGGCACCTAATGGAGATGTCTTTGTGGTGTTATCCAACTCTGAACGGTCCGCTACAGAGAAAGTTAAAAATGACATCAGCGGAAAGAGCGGTGCGGAAGTGAACGGTAAATCGGCCAACAGGATATTGGTATACAGGGATGCTGATAAAGACGGTATTCCGGAAACATCTTCCGTTTTCCTGGACAATCTCAACCAGCCTTACGGGATGCTGATCATCAAGGATAAATTCTATGTTGCCAATACAGACGGGCTTTGGATGTATCCTTACCAACAGGGAGAGCTGAAAATATCCCAGCCGGGAAAGAAAATCCTGAACCTTCCGGCCGGAGGCTATAACAATCACTGGACACGAAATTTAATTGCCAATAAAGACCAGTCGAAAATCTATGTTTCGGTAGGCTCGGGAAGTAATGTAGGCGAAAACGGAATGGAAAACGAAGTACGGAGAGCCAATATACTGGAAATAAATCCTGACGGAAGCGGGGAAGTGATCTTTGCCTCAGGACTCAGGAATCCGGTGGGGATGAGCTGGAATCCGGCAACAGGAGCATTGTGGACCGTAGTGAATGAAAGAGATGAGCTGGGCGACGAACTGGTTCCGGATTACCTGACCAGCGTTAAGAAAGGAGCATTTTACGGCTGGCCGTATGCCTATTTCGGAAATCATGAAGACCCGAGAAGAAAAGGCGAGAGACCTGATCTGGTGGCCAAGACTATTGTTCCTGATGTGCCGCTGGGTGCCCACACCGCATCGCTTGGACTAGCTTTTTATACAGGAACCCAATTCCCACAGAAGTATAAAAACGGGGCTTTCATCGGGCAGCACGGATCGTGGAACCGATCTTCACTGGCCGGGTATCAGGTTGCATTTGTGCCGTTTGCCAATGGAAAGGCTTCCGGATCCTATGAGCCGTTTTTAACAGGCTTTATAGCGGATAAGGAAAAAGGTGATGTGTACGGACGTCCTGTAGGCGTGCTGCAGCTTGCTGACGGATCGTTACTGGTAGCAGACGATGTAAGCGGAATCGTATGGAGGGTCTCCTACAGCAAAAAATAAATTCAAAACACAGAAGCAGCCTTTACCGGTTGCTTTTTCATTTCTTATCCGATATTTTTTCCTTAAATTCGCATAAAAATTTTATACTAATGAACTACGATATTATTGTCATCGGAAGTGGTCCTGGTGGATACGTTACAGCAATCAGAGCGGCACAGCTGGGTTTCAAGACTGCGATCATCGAAAAAGAAAACCTTGGAGGGATCTGCCTGAACTGGGGATGTATTCCTACTAAAGCTTTGCTGAAATCGGCTCAGGTATTTCATTATATCAACCATGCTGAAGATTACGGACTGAATAAAGTAGAAGGAAGCTTTGAATTCCCGAATGTTATTCAGAGAAGCCGTGGTGTAGCGAACAAAATGAGCAAAGGGATTGAATTCCTGATGAAAAAAAATAAAATCGATGTCATTCTGGGAACAGCGAAAGTTCAGAAGGGCAAAAAAGTTTCTGTAACCGATCAGGAAGGTAAAGTAACGGAATATACCGGTACCCATATCATCATCGCTACGGGAGCCCGTTCCAGAGAATTACCGAACCTGCCTCAGGACGGTAAAAAAGTAATCGGATACCGACAGGCATTGTCTTTACCTGAACAACCGAAATCTATGATCGTAGTAGGTTCCGGAGCTATCGGAGTTGAGTTTGCCGATTTCTATAACACGATGGGGACTAAAGTAACTGTGGTTGAATTCATGCCGAACATCGTTCCTGTGGAAGATGAGGAAATCTCTAAACATTTAGAGAAGTCCCTTAAGAAGACCGGAATTGAGATCATGACCAATGCATCTGTAGAAAGTGTGGATACAAGCGGAGAAGGAGTGAAGGCGACTGTGAAAACAGCTAAAGGCAACATCACTCTGGAAGCGGATATCTTATTGTCTGCGGTAGGAATTGCTGCGAACATCGAGAATATTGGCCTTGAAGAAGTGGGCATCCAGACAGACAAAGGAAGGGTACTGGTCAACGAATGGTATGAAACTTCCGTACCGGGATATTATGCGATCGGGGATATCATCCCTACCCAGGCCCTGGCACACGTTGCTTCCGCAGAAGGAATCACCTGTGTGGAAAAGATCAAGGGAATGCACGTAGAAAAAATCGACTACGGCAACATCCCAGGATGTACATATTGCCATCCGGAAGTAGCTTCCGTAGGCCTTACTGAAAAGCAGGCTAAAGAAAAAGGGTATGAAATCAAAGTAGGGAAGTTCCCTCTTTCTGCCAGCGGAAAAGCAACAGCCAATGGAAATACCGACGGTTTCATCAAAGTAATTTTCGATGCCAAATACGGAGAGTGGTTAGGTTGCCACATGATCGGTGACGGTGTTACCGATATGGTTGCAGAAGCTGTAGTAGCCAGGAAACTGGAGACCACAGGCCATGAGATCATCAAGTCTATCCACCCGCACCCGACCGTTTCCGAAGCGATTATGGAAGCTGCCGCTGCTGCTTACGGTGAGGTGATCCATATCTAAGGACTAATATCATTATTAATCATTTAATATAGTAAAGCCCGGATTTTCCGGGCTTTTTTTGTTATGAACAGTCGATAAATCAATCATATAATAATAATTTCTGCTCCGTCCGTTTGAGTGTTTTCTCAGCAAAGCGGAGAAAAATGTATCCAGAACCGGTGTGTAACAGGCAGATCAGCACTTCTTTTCAACAAGTTCTCGATACACTCCACTGCGTTGCGCACTCGAACTGACGGCTGCGGAAATCTATCCCTGACAAACACTGCGGCCCCGTCAGTTCGAGTTTTTTTCGCAGCATCGCGGAGAAAAATGTATCGAGAACCGGTGATTGACAAACAAAAGTGTGATCCTTTTCAACAAGTTCTCGATACGCTCCACTTCGTTGCGTACTCGAACTGACGGCTGCGGAAATCTATCCCTGACAGACACTGCGGCCCCGTCAGTTCGAGTGTTTTTCGCAGCAAAGCGGAGAAAAATGTATCGAGAACCGGTGATTGACAAACAAAAGTGTGATCCTTTTCAACAAGTTCTCGATACGCTCCACTTCGTTGCGCACTCGAACTGACGACGACGGAAATAGATCCCTGACAAACACTGCGGCACCGTCAGTTCGAGTTTTTTTTGCAGCAACGCGGAGAAAAATGTATCGAGAACCAGTGAATTGCAGACAAAACATAATCCTTTTGAACAAGTTCTCGATACACTCCACTTCGTTGCATACTAGAACAGACAACAACGGAAATCTATCCCTGACAAACACTGCGGCCCCGTCAGTTCGAGTTTTTTTCGCAGCAACGCGGAGAAAAATGTATCGAGAACCGGTGATTAACAAACAAAAGTGTGATCCTTTTCAACAAGTTCTCGATACACTCCATTTCTTTTCGTACTTGAACGGACGGAAAAATATTTTTCTAATTGTAATTGTTTAAAGCATATATAAATGTATTTAAACACATGCCAATAGTATAATCCCATCAAGATATTCGCTATTTTTATGCAATGCAAACTTCCTTTGTTTATATATTGCTGTGTTCAGATAATACCTATTATACAGGCGTTACAGAAAATGTTTATAAACGGTTTGATGAACACCAGGACGGAAAATACTTCGGCTCATATACCTCTACAAGAAGACCTCTACAACTGGTTTACTACTGTGCTTTTACCGATATCAGTCAGGCCATTCTATTTGAAAAGAAAATTAAAAAATGGTCACAGGCGAAAAAGACTGCACTTATAGAAGGGCGGTTTGAAGATTTACCGAATCTGGCGAAAAAAAGTTTTAAAAGATGATCCATGCTCTCTCCGTTGGCGCGAGTTTCAAAGCTCGTTCTTTCTTACAACACTTAAATATTAATTCTTAAAATGGTACGGACAAGATGCACACACCAACGGTAGTAACATATCTATTTAAAGCAAAAATTTTTAATTTACTTAGTTCTAGAATAAAATAGCCTTTTCCAGTTCCAGCAGCTTTTGTTTCCTCCAGATTCCTCCTCCATAACCGGTTAAATGTCCGTTACTCCCGATTACGCGGTGACAGGGTATGATAATGGATATTTTATTCAGTCCGTTGGCATTGGCTACGGCCCGTACAGATTTGCGATTTCCCAGAATATTGGCCTGTTCTTGGTACGTCCTTGTTGTTCCGTAAGGAATTTCCTGCAGAACCGTCCATACCTCTTTCTGGAAATCGGTTCCTACGGGAGAAAGCGGAACGGAGAACTGGGTTCTCCTTCCTTCGAAATACTCTTTCAGTTCTTCTTCCAGAGTGATAAAGTGAGGATTTTCTCCCTGGATAATATTCGCCTTAAAATATTCTGCAATACTTTTCAGCTCTGTGGGAAGCGCTTTCCTGTCTGAAAACTCCAGAAGGCAGATTCCGTGCTCATCGGCGCAGGCGATCATGGTTCCCAGCATGGTTTCTATTCTCTTAAGGTCAATGACCTTTTCCATGGGAGTATTTTTAGGAGATACCCCAAAAATATTTTTAAACCCCTCGTTAAAACCGCTCAGGCTATCATATCCCATATCAAAGGCTACTTCTGTAACGGATTCTCCCTGACGAAGCTTTTTGAAAGCCGTATTGAGTTTTGACATCCTCTGGAAAGCATGAAACGTGATTCCATGGTGTTTCAAAAACCATCTGCGGACGGTAGCCGGTTCCAGGCCTCTTTGTACAAGATCATAATTTTTAAGCTTCAGTGTTGGGTCATCCGTAATTTCTTTAAGCAATTCTTTGATATACTGCGTTGTTGCATCAAGGTTTTCCAAAGGTCGGCACACTTTACACGGGCGATACCCTTTTAGCATTGCCTCTTTGGTATTGAAAAAAAACTCTACATTTTCAAATTTTGGCTTCCTTGCTGTGCAGGTAGGTCTACAGAATATTCCCGTGGTTTTGACCCCCATCCAGAATATTCCTTCAAATGAAACGTCTTTGGTATAAGAAGCCTCATACATTATTTTTTCCGTGAGCTCCATGATTATATAAAGAGTTTTGAAAAGTTTTTCTCATCTGTAATGGCCCGGCCTGCCTTTTCCATTTCCCGGTAAATATGTGCGTACATAAAAGCACCTGACGTAATCCTTTTCACTCCTAATTCTTTAAGGTGATCAAAATCCGGGAGATCACGCATACCCATCACATTCACCGGAAGGGAGGTAGATGCCGTAACTGTTCGGATGTCATTTTCAGAAGTTATTCCCGGAACAAAAATGCCATCAGCATTAAGCTTTTCAAACAAGGGTATTCTTGCTAACGTTTCTTCCAACGCGTTTTCAAGATTCAGTAAAAAAGGATCTGTACGGATATTGATAAATACCCGGTCCCTGTATTCTCCCAGTTGTATAAAAATATCATTCAGTTTTTCGTACAAAGTATTTCTGTCTGTTAATCTTCGTGTTCCATCAATAACCTTTGTATCTTCAATATTAATTCCCGATACTCCCGCCTCTGTAAGCTTAATGATGTTGGAAACAACTGTATCATTTTCAAACCCGTACCCGGATTCCAGATCTACTGAAAGCGGAATTGATACAGAAGCCTTGATCCTCTTAATGATATAAAAATATTCTTCAAAGGTCATCCGCTCTCCATCCTCATATCCCAAACTAAGTGCCACTGCCATACTGGATGTTGCCAATGCCTTATACCCTAGTTTTTCGTATGCTTTTGCACTTTCCACATTCCAAACATTGCCCAAAAGTAATGGTTCTTCACCATAATGTAACTGTTTAAAGCTGATCATAATTTTTTTGTTCAAAATTAGAAAGATGCTAAGGGAGTTTACAACCGAAAAATGGACATCTATTTTTTTATTGTTCCCGAATCCGAACTTCAGATTTAAAGCAAAATCGTTTTAAAGCTTCAGCAGATTTTGTTTTCATCCCACTACTGCAGGGAAGATAATATATTTTGAACTGGTGATTGATAAACAAAAAGATAATCGTCTGCGATAAGCCTGCTTTTCCATTACAGTCCGTTTTGTTTTCAATGATCACTAATTTAAATTAGGTTCAGTAATATAAAACTGATGTAAGCATATGAGGACTATTCAGGCTTCCGGAAACTGCTGTCTGAAACCAGAGTGGAATCATTCAGGGTGGCCAGAAAAGCCAGCAGGGCTTCTTTTTCTTCTGCGTTGAATACAATCAACTGCTGAAGTTCCTTCGCTAACCCAGGGCTTTTTATGATTCCTTTTTCATAATGCTCCAGAACCTCATGCAATGTCCCGAAGCGGCCGTCATGCATATACGGGTAGGTATACGCCAGGTTTCTCAGGCTGGGAATCTTGAACATCAGCCGGTCCTGAGGTTCCATGGTTTTGTTCCATTTGCCGTAATCTTTGAGATCAGGATTTACAGGAAGTCCGTTATTGGCGAAACCATACCCTGCAAACAGCGGTTCGGTATGGCAGGCATTGCAGTTTTTGCGGAACAGTTCATACCCCTTTATTTCCTTTTTGGTGAACGTTGTCTTTCCCTGCTTTACCCGGTCATATTTTGAATTGGCAGACACAATGGTAAGCTGAAACTGAGAAAGGGCTTTCATCGCCCGTTCCGCAGTAGCCAGACTATCTCCGAAACTCCTGTAGAACAATGTCCTGTAGGCTTTGGAGGCATTCAGCTTACGGACTACTACATTGATGTCCTCCCCCATTTCTTTAGGATGGTTAATAGGCGCCAAAGCCTGCACATCGATATTTCCCACCGAACCGTCCCACATGAATGTCTTTTGCCACGCCAAATTAAAAATCGCCGGCGAATTGCGGTCTCCTATTCCGTCTTCAATACCTTTGCTCAGGCGGTTGCCGGCATCGGAGAAAGCATGCTCCTGCTGATGGCAGGAAGAACAGGAAACGGTATTGCTCCGCGACAACACAGGATCGTAAAACAGTTTCCTGCCCAGCTGTATGACCGCACGTTGTAACGGACGGGCTTTGAAATCATAAGCCGGAACAGGGAAATAGGAAGGATAAACAAGCTGAATATCCTGAAGGCTGTAAAAAGCCATCAGCACAAACAGCAGCAACAATCCCGCAGGTTTCAGTTTTGAATACACGGCAGTAAATCTCCTGTTTAGGACAGAAGGTTTTCGTCCACGAAATTCGGAAGCGTCACTTTTAAGTTGGGTTCGGCTTCCATCGCTCTTTTAATCGCGAAAATAGCGCCTTCATTCCTCGCCCAGCTTCTTCTGGAGATCCCATTGTTTACATCCCAGAACAGCATGGATTTCAGTCTGCGGTCCGCATCATCGCTGCCATCCATCAGCATCCCGAAACCTCCGTTGATCACTTCGCCCCAGCCTACGCCGCCGCCATTATGGATGGACACCCAGGTTGCGCCACGGAAACTGTCGCCGATGACGTTATGGATGGCCATATCGGCGGTAAACCTTGACCCGTCATAGATATTGGAGGTTTCCCTGTAAGGAGAATCCGTTCCGGAAACATCATGATGGTCACGCCCTAACACTACCGGTCCTATTTCCCCATTCCTGATCGCCTTATTGAATGCTTCCGCAATTTTCATCCTTCCTTCCGCATCGGCATACAGGATTCTTGCCTGGGAACCTACAACAAGGTTGTTTTCCTGCGCCCCTTTGATCCACTGGATGTTGTCTTTCATCTGCTGCTGGATCTCTTCAGGAGAATGCTGCTGAATTTCTTCCAGCACACGGCAGGCGATTTCATCGGTTTTCTGCAAATCTTCCGGCTTTCCGCTTGCACATACCCAACGGAACGGCCCGAAGCCGTAATCAAAGCACATCGGCCCCATAATGTCCTGTACATAACTCGGATACCTGAATTCCCGACCAAGCGAAGGACGCTCTGCCATAACATCTGCCCCTGCCCTGGATGCTTCCAGCAGGAAGGCATTCCCATAATCGAAAAAGTAGGTTCCTTTTGCCGTGTGTTTATTAATGGCTTCGCCATGCCTTCTCAGGCTTTCCTGAACATTTTCCTTAAACAGCTCTGGATTTTCAGCCATCATCGCATTGGATTCTTCAAAACTCTGGCCCGCAGGATAATATCCGCCTGCCCAAGGGTTATGAAGCGAGGTCTGGTCTGAACCGATATCGATGCGTAAATCTTCCTGGTCAAATTTTTCCCACACCTCAACAATATTCCCTAAATACGCAAGGGAAACAGTTTCTTTCTGCTGCTGTGCTTTTCTGACTCTTTGTGTCAATTCTTCCAGGTTATCATAGATTTCATTGACCCATTTCTGGTCATGACGGATTTTAGTAATTTTAGGATTGACTTCCGCACACACCGTCACACATCCGGCAATAGTGCCGGCTTTAGGCTGTGCACCGCTCATTCCGCCTAATCCTGACGTTACAAACAGTCCGCCTTTCGGTTCTTTTTTAATTTTCCTGAAGGCATTCAGCACCGTGATCGTGGTTCCATGAACAATGCCCTGCGGGCCGATGTACATATAGCTTCCTGCGGTCATCTGCCCATACTGCGATACGCCTAATGCATTGAATTTCTCCCAGTCATCAGGCTTTGAATAATTCGGGATCACCATTCCATTGGTCACCACCACCCTCGGTGCATCCTTATGGGATGGAAACAGTCCCATCGGATGGCCTGAATACATCACAAGCGTCTGTTCATCGCTCATTTCCGAAAGGTACTTCATCGTCAGGAGGTACTGGGCCCAGTTGGAAAATACGGCTCCGTTTCCACCGTACGTAATCAGCTCATGCGGATGCTGCGCAACGGCGTAATCCAGGTTGTTCTGGATCATCAGCATGATCGCTTTCGCCTGCTCAGATTTTCCCGGATATTCTGAAACCGGCCTTGCCTTCATCTCATAGTCCGGACGGAAGCGGTACATATAAATCCTGCCATACTGTTCCAGCTCCGCCCTGAATTCAGGCAACAGCTCAGCATGGAATTCAGGCTCAAAATACCGTAACGCATTTTTTAAAGCGAGTTTTTTCTCCTCTTCACCTAAAATTTCTTTCCTTTTCGGGGCATGGTTGATGGTAGTATCGTATGGTTTCGGCTGGGGCAGTTCTGCCGGTATGCCCTGCCGGATCTGTTCCTGGAATGTGATGGTCGTATTCAAAGTCTGTGATTTTAAATTCAAGGTTTTAAAGATATTCAAATTAGAAAATACCAAGCAAACAAAAGCCTGAAAATTCCTTCAAAATGGAAAAGCCAACAGAAGCAGAATGATCTCTGCATACGCTGCACTTACTATCCAAATCATAATATGCTGATTTTCAACTCTTATCTTCTAAAACATGATGAATCACCAAACCTTAAAAATGTCTTTCGCGCGGCAACTTCGTTGCCGCGCGAAAGACATCTGGTATGATGTTAAGCCTTAATTATTGTTCTTCACCAGAATCCATCCCGTAAACGTCCTTCCATCCGGTAATGTGATCACATACCAGTAGCTGGACGTAGGAATAGCCCTTCCCTGTATGGTACCGTCCCACACGATCTGCGTATTGGTATTCTGCTCGAAGATCAGCGCCTGGTAACGGTCGAAGACTTTAACATTCGTCATTTTGCTTCCGAAAACATGTAGGTTTTTAACGACCCATTGGTCATTTTTACCGTCACCGTTAGGGGTAATGGCATTTTTGATATCCAGGATGACTCCGTCCTGCTTGATGATGCATTTTCCTTCTGCATATTTCACATAGAATGTGGTAATTCCGGTAGGAAGGTTGTAAAATACATTTCCGGTCTGCCAGGTGAGTCCGTCTATAGAATAGAGGATCGGCTGGGACCCGGTAGCAAAAACAGTAAAGGCATTACCGTCTGCAACCAGCTTTTCGATGACCGGAACATCATAATACTTCAGGGCAAAAGTATCGGTGTGGGAACATCCGTTAGATGCCGTTACCGTAACAGTATATGTCCCCGTCGCATTAACCCCTGACAAAGTATTGGTTGTAGAGACAACCTGACCGGAAGGATTGGTCCAGGTATAGCCTGTAATGACATAATTTTCTACATTAAGTGTATAGGTAAGCGAGCCATCCGGGCAAATATACTGATCCGGAATATCAAATACAGGCGTTGGTTTAAGCGACAGGTTGATCAATGCTTTTTCCGGACACAATCCCGGCACACTTACTTTGATGTAGATCGTGTTAGGTCCCGTATTCTGATTAAACGGATAGGCATCGGGATTGGCAATGACATTGGTGCCGGCATTAAGATCAGCCAGTGAAGCATAATACGTGAATGTCGCATTAGATCCTGTATACATCTGGCTTTCAAACTGCTTAAGATTCATATTTTCAATCCCGTCATTGCCTGCATCACACACATTATTCAGCTGGAAAGGCCCTGCATTCTGAAGGACCACCTTATTTCCGAACACAAAACTTACACTGGCAATATCGCTACAGCCGGGCAGATTCTGGACTTTCACCCATACCTGAGCCGGGAACGGCTGTGCGGAAAAGTTTTGCGGGTTGGCAATAGGATTGGTATTGTTCTGTGCATCCTGCTGGGTAAGATAAAAAGCAAATGTGTTCGTTACATTAGGCAGGTCTACCATCTGGCTGGTATAGTTCAGCAGGTTGACTTCATAGCTTCCGTCCAGGTTTTCATCACAGACCGTAATGGTTGAATTAATTGCTTTTGGCGGAAAATACGTATTCAGCTGAATAGATGCTACAGAGTAACAACCTGTGGTTTTGGACTGGAACCTTGCCCAGACCGTCACTGTAGACACATTGGTCGTAACCGAACTGCCAATCTGCGCAGAAGCACTTCCCGCATTGGCATCAGCAGCCGTATTATAGTACGTAATGGTCATATTGGATACGGGCTGTGTATTCTGTGAAGCTATAAATAGCTGTGTTGTGGCAGTATTCAGCTGGAAAGTTTCATTCAGGTCAAAGTTCGCATCACAGATGCTGAGGACGGCATTGTTCAGCACTACCGGCGGAAGGAACGTCATCTGGATGTTCAGCTGGGCGGCAGAAAAACATTCGTTGTTGTTGAATTTAACCTTTACATATACCGTAGCATTTCCCTGCACCGGAAATTGAGAAGGATTGGTAATTTCACCCGAAAAAGTCTGGGTAGAAGGATTATATGAAGTGTAATAAGTAAATGTAACGTTAGATCCGCTGTATATCTGTGGCTGAGCCAGTGTAAGATTGTAGACTTCCGTACCGTCATTATTATTGTCGCAGATGTTGCTGAGCGTAACCGTCACTGGTGAGTTCACTGCCGGAGTCGATACCAGACCCACCGTTATCGGATATACCTGCGAACAGTTGTACGAAGTGACCTTAACAAAGACCTGCTGGGTACCGTTCAGGGTAATGGCATTAACAGGATTGGTTCCGTTCTGGGCATTGCCTTGTGTGAGGTAGAACACCGCAGAAGCATTCTGTGTTCCGATAATGGCTGCAGAAAACTGGTTCAGCTGAATATTTTCAGAATTATTATTGTTGATATCGCATACGGTAAAGCTGGACTGTACGGCAACAGGATGGACAAGATTGATATTGATCGGCCTCACGGTAAAACACTGGTCTGAAATTTCAAACCGTACATAATAGGTTTGGGTAACAAAATTTCCATTCGTGGTGATGGTCTGGTTCGGGCTGACAGGAGTCGTCCCGGCCATGGCTTCATTGTAACCTGCATAAAATTCAGTGACGGGCACTGTTGCCGGTGAAATAAGCATACCGGCTGAAAGGGTATTCAGGTTAACACTGATGTCATCGGTCCCGTTGAAACAGATGTATTCATTCTTTTCATTAGCCTCTATTTTCGTAAAAGTGACATTCATATTTACCTGCGCTATGGCAAAACACCCGTTCGGGGTCTGAACCCTTATGAAAACAGGATATTGCCCCTCTTTGATGCTTCCCAGCGCCGGTGCTGAGCCTGCAATTGCAGCAGCATAAGTCTCGTAAGCGCTGAATGTTACGCCCTGCTGACTGCTGATCAACGGTCCGATATTAACTGCAAAATCAAAAGGCTCCTTATTATCCGCATTGATATCACAGGTCGTATACGGATAGGTAATCGGTGTATTAATATTAGCACCGGGCCTGAACTGGAAATGGACAGGTCCCAGAATATACGTACATGAACCATCCTGAAGCCTCACCCAAAGATTGGTATTGGCGGTAATGATAGCGGCAGTGACCGCATTGCTATTATTCTGTGCATCAGACTGGCTTAGATGGTAGGAATAGCCGGAAGTCCCCGGCGGAAAGAGTTCTCCTGCTATAGAGGAAAGGTCATATCCTGTTTCTGTACCGTCATTATTGGTATCACAGATTTCCACAGTGTTTTTGAGAAGGTTCCTGGTCAGGAAATTCAGGGTGAGTACTGCTGTCCTGAAACAGCCCGGGACGGCAGGATTCTGTATCCGCACATACAGGACCGTGTTTGAACTGACCGTGTAGTTATTTGCCAATGAGTTCTGACCGGTCTGCGCATTCTGCAAAGTCGTATAAAAGCTGAAATTAAAGTTCGCCGGGTTCTGGGAAGTCAGGTTCTGCTGAAAACTGTTCAGGCTGACGTTGACCGGAGTGTTGCCACAAATATTCTGGGTAAAGTTTTTTGCAGCTGGGTATGTTGCATCAAATGTCACCGGAAAATCATCCGTTAAGGTGAGTGTACCATTTCCGCAGCTGTTGAACACTACATTAGCGGTGTATATTTCATTCTGAGATGGACACACTGTAGTCTGGATTCCGGTAGCTACGGTCTGTCCCGCAGCATTGGTCCATGTTACCTGAGGCTGAATGACATTTCCGGTGGGGGTAAACCTCCATGCTTCCTGTGAAGCCTGCCAATTTCCTGTATTCCTGGAAGCCGGCGAGATCCCTTCCGTACCGCTGCTGTTGATAATTCCGATCAGTGCATTTTCAAATTTCCTTGTCGGGCATGGAAGTGGTTTCTTATCCACAAAAACATCGATGACATTGGTGGTTTCATTAAGGACAATCTGTGAAGAAGAACGGTCAGTACATCCTGCGATTCTTCCTTCATAGAAACTGATGATAAATTTCCTGTACGGTGCCGTCCCTGTAATAGAATAATAAATTTCAGAAGGATCCGAGGCAGAAAATACCATATCATGATACACTCCGAAAACGGCATTTTTAGGAAGGTTGACATTCGGATTCTGTCCCTGAACATTCGGATAATTGATTTGACCCAACTGACTGAGATCAAAAGTAATCATACCGTTGGATCCTACAACCAGAGATTCATAATACTGATTGTAAAAGCAGAATTTGAAAGGCAGATCCAGTTTTTTGGCAAAGACATCATCGTAATTGGCATTCAGGGCCGTCCCCTGGTTGAATGCAGTTGCTGGATTATAGGTTTCCTGGCTTACCTGGTAGCCTGTTGTTTCCTTAAGAACTGGATACTCCACGTGAAGTGGCAGGCATCCGTTAGAATCGAGCGTATTGGTGCAGGTTACGTTAAAACTTTCATTGCCTGAAGCATCTTTAACTTTAACATGGGTCTGAGTTTGCGCACATACCGATATTCCAATACACACTAAAATAAAATGTATAAATCTAACCATATATAAAAACTATCTCTAAACAGAAATAAAAATAGATATTTTTTATTATTCATAATCATACTCAATTATTATTTTTTTCTATTTAAAAATAAATTAATATGAATGAAATAAACACAAATAAATACCCAATATGGTGAAATATAAAAAACCTTACTGAATTCAGTAAGGTTAACGGATCAAGTCTGTATTTTCTTCTTCATGGTTATCATCATTGTCACTGATGCTCCAGTAGTCATTTTCCTCATCATCAAGGCCATTGTTATCGACAACTTCGTCATCTTCAGTACCGGGGATATCCAGTCCTTTGTCTATCTCGTCCTCATCGGCCACCTCATCCGGAATAGGATTTCCGTCACCGTCAATCGGAATATGTTCTTCCTGATTAAAAATATCTTCTCCCGGACTGTAATCCATCTGCTCTAGTTTTCTTTCCTGTTCTTCAGGGCTGTTTTCTGATATCATAAGATTGTTATTTAGTGTATACTGTTAAAATCAAAAATAGTTCCAAGCTTCTGCTATCTTCGGGAATAAATTTCAGGATTCACGCAATACGGCATTATCTCCCCATGCGAATATGCAATGATATTCAGGGCGGCAATACGTGCCATGCCATTCCGCGCTTCGCGTGTAGCTGAGCCAATATGCGGAAGCACGCACACTCTTGAGTGCTGCAGCAAAGGATCATCCGGTACCATAGGTTCAGGATCGGTAACATCAAGGCCCGCCCCCCAGATCTGTCCTGAAACCAGGGCTTCATACAGGTCTTCCTGCTGATGAAATCCTCCCCGCGCCGTATTGATGAATATTGATCCGGGCTTCATTCTTTCAAAGACGGAATGATTGAAAATACCTTTGTGATCAGGATTAAAATTAGCATGGATACTAAGCACATCCGAAACTTCAACCAGCTCATCGAAAGAGACATAATGGGCATCAAGAAGCTTCTCTGACTTTTCATTGCGGTGACGGTTATGATAAACGATCTTCATATCAAAAGCCCGCTGTGCTTTAAGTGCCATCTCAAAGCCGATCCTGCCCAGCCCGAAAACCCCAAGGGTTTTACCATATAATTCCTGTCCCAGAGCATGCATGGGATCGAAATCTGTCCAGTTACCCGCCCTTACTTTCTCAAAATTATAGCTGGCCCTCCTTGCAACAGACTGCATAAGTAAAAAGGCGACATCCGAAGTAGCCCTGCTCAGTACATCAGGCGTATTTCCTACCGGAACATTTTTGCGGTTCGCTTCCCACACATCCACATGGTCAAAGCCCACAGAATACAAAGCAATAGCCTGAACATTCGGGCAACGCTCAAAGAAAGCCCTGTCATACCGGAACCCGCTACCGACATTCAGAACGGCATCCGCTTCGCGGCAATATTCCAGCCATTCATGACGGGTAAGATCTCGATTTTCCGGAAGAATGATTTCCATCCCCGCCTCTTCCAGCATCTTCATCCCTATTTCAGGAATTTTTTTAGTGATGAATACTTTCATTATGGTATTTTTTATCATCAGGATGAACCTGAAAAAATAGTATAAGCAAACTATGACCCAAGATATCTGCTCTGGTACAATTTATAAATAAATTCTCTGGATTTTTTTCCTGAAAGCCGTTCATCACCAGCTAAAACAGATCAGGACTTAAAAATTTAAGTCCTGATCTGTTTTTTATGTAAAATGATAATTACTGATTGGTATTACCAAGCATAGGCACAAATTTGTATGCCCCGAACTCTTCTTTTTCAAACTCGGTCTGCGACACTTTGGTAAAGCGGTATAGCACCTGTTCATCGGTAGGACCTAACGGAATGACCATGGTGCCGCCCACTTTGAGCTGTTTCAGCAATTCGGTAGGAAGAACGGACGCACCACAGGTAACAATAATCTTGTCAAACGGGGCAAAAGTCGGGAGCCCTGCAAAGCCATCCCCAAAACTCTGGAATTTCGGGTACATTCCTAGTTCCCTCAGTTTTTTCTTTGAAAAATCAAACAGGTCTTTCTGTCTCTCCACAGTATATACCTGAGCTTTCATAGCCAGAAGAACGGCAGTCTGGTACCCGCAGCCTGTCCCGATTTCCAGGATTTTCTCACCGGACTTCACCTGCAGGAGCTCCGTCTGCTCCGCTACGGTTGAGGGATGGGAAATGGTCTGATGGGCCAGAATAGGGAATGCACGGTCTTCATAAGCATAATCTTCAAAGATACTTTCAATGAACAGGTGCCGGGGAACGTCATTCATGGCTGAAAGCACGTTTTCATCGGAAATTCCGATCCTATGCCGGAGATAGTCAACCAAAATCTTTCTTTTTCCTTTATGGACAAACGAATCATGCATCATGGGGTCATAGTTTGGAATCACAATAGTAAGGCACAAAAGTAGTAAAACAATCGGTACGGATCAACCTTAAAAGCCTTGTACTGCTCTCCGGATTTATAAAATGATTATCTTTACCGAAATTTTAAAGGACTATGTTAAAAGCAGGTTTGGTAGGTGCCGGACACCTGGGCAAAATACATTTACGGCTTCTGAACCAGTCGGAACAATATGAACTGGTTGGGTTTCACGACAAAGATGCCGAAAACGGCAGGAAGCTGGAAGCTGAATTCGGATACCGGTATTTTGAGCATTTTGATGATCTTCTGGACCAGATCGATATGCTGGACATCGTAACCCCTACTATTTATCATTACGACTATGCTTTACAGGCCATCCGTAAGGGGCTTCATTTCTTTATCGAAAAACCAGTAACACAAACCCTGCAGGAAGCAGAAGAAATCCTCAGGATGTGCCATGAAAACGGCATTAAGGCACAGGTAGGCCATGTAGAGCGGTATAACCCTGCATTCATGGCGACAAAAGAATACATTAAGGATCCGATGTTCATAGAAATCCACCGTCTGGCAGAATTTAATCCGCGCGGAACAGATGTTTCTGTGGTACTCGACCTGATGATCCATGACCTGGATATCCTGCTGAGCCTTGTAAAATCAAAGGTAAAGAGCATTCATGCCAGTGGCGTTTGCGTTGTAAGCAAGACCCCGGATATAGCCAATGCGAGAATTGAATTTGAAAACGGATGCGTAGCCAACCTTACCACATCCAGAATATCCATGAAGGCCATGAGGAAAAGCCGCTTCTTCCAGAAAGACGCCTATATTTCCGTAGATTTCCTGGAGAAGAAAGCAGAAGTAATCCGTATGAAAGAGGCTCCGGAACAGCCTACTCCATTTGATATGATCATCGAAAATTCAGACGGCGAGAAAAACCAGATTTTATTTGAATACCCAAACATCCAGGCCAACAACGCGATTCTGGACGAACTGAATTCTTTCGCTGATGCCATCGTCAATAACAAAAATGTGGAAGTTTCGCTGGAAGACGGTACCGAAGCCCTGAAAGTTGCGCTGGAAATCATGAAACTTATTTCTCCATCCTCAAAATAGGAGTATTACATTGATCATCTTTAACAGATCCTAAATATACATTAAACCCTCCTGACCGGAGGGTTTGTGGTTGATATTGAACCTTGTGCTTTATCCGCATTAAAAATCTGTCGCCTCACCTAATGTAATCAGATTATTATCAGGGTCAAGGATGGAAAATTCTTTCTGTCCCCATGGTTTACTGCTTAGGCTTCCTGCCGGATGAATTTTAATTCCACGCTCCATATAAAGGGTATAGAGCTTTTCCAAACCGGAACAGCGGAGATAAATCTGACCGTAATTCTGTTCCGGAACAAGATCCTTAAATTCAAAGAAATGAATTTCTACAGTTCCGTTTTTCATCATCAGGTAATGCGGGAATCCGCCCTGTGAGGTTTCAAACCCTAAGTCAGTATAGAACTTTTCTGTAATTGCCTTCTGACGCATCGGCAGTTTTGGGATTATACTTTCGATCATATTTTTTTGATCAAATATCACCATAATTTGCCATACCGTCACTTGACTGAAATCAAATACTGATGTTTGCCCTTACCCTGCTCAATGTTTCAGGCCTTATTTTAAGATAAGAAGCGATCATAGACAAGGGAAATGCCTGTAACAGCTGAGGTCTTGAAGAAAGTATATAATTATACTTCCTGGCAGGGTTCATATTTTCGTCGTAAAAACCTATTTTAGAACTTAATGCATTAAATATTTTATTCAGCAACAGAAAATTGGGGGAAAAAGCAATCAGCTGATGCAGTTTTTCCAGCGTCAGTTCAGCAACCTCAGCATCAGCAAAACAGGTAATGTCTGATCTTGAAGGGGTCTGGTTGATCAGGCTGTCCGCATTAAAAAGCCATTCATTTTCCGTATACAGATCCGTAATCATGGCCTGTTCACAATCTTCACTGAAGTAAGACTGGTAGAAGGAGCCTTTTCTGACAAAGAATATGGACTTTGAAATTTCACCATGCATTACCAGCATTTCATTTTTTTTCACAGATTTCTTTATGAGCATCGTATGGAAAAGCTGGGCCTCAGCTTCTGAAAAAGATCCGAATTGTTCCAGCATATCAGAAGATTAGATTATTTCCAGCCAGCATCCTTTCTCCAGAGTATATAATCCGGATTTTGATTTTCCAGCTGTTCTATCTGATCTGCCGGGAGGATATCAGCGACCCTGTCCTGCGGTAAAGCCGGAAGGTTATTTTCCAGTCTTAAAGTATTGAGCTGATCTTTATCCACAACCGGATAGATGCTTCCATCTGCGTTGAGCTGCGTACCGTATTTCTGAGGTTCCCCCTGAAAATACTGAATGCGGTCAAACAGAAAAGCCAGATTGGCGGGATTAATGTCCATCCGGCTGTCCAGCATTTCCCGGTATGAATCTTTCATAAAATCCGGGTCTCCGATGGAATGCTGAACAATCAGCCATGCGGCGTCAGCGGCCTCTTCTCCAACTTTTGAGATGGTAGGAAATCCGATTTCAGCAATGATTGCTTTTAATCTGCCAGTATTTTCGCGGTGAACGCTTTCCATTTCCGGATGGTAGCCTCCTCGTAGTGCATTCTCTTTCAGGAGTCGTTCCCGTACTGATTGATCACAGGCTGCCATTCGGATCAGCTGATCAGAGAA
Source organism: uncultured Chryseobacterium sp. (assembly GCA_913775525.1). GTDB lineage: Bacteria > Bacteroidota > Bacteroidia > Flavobacteriales > Weeksellaceae > Chryseobacterium. Next base: position 105,113 of record CAJYLH010000037.1, on the reverse strand, counting down.
TTCATTTTTCATTCTTATTCAGTTTTTGCAGTGCATTTTCAGCGCGTAAATATATAAACAATTATCATTTATATATATTTTTTTTGCAGTAAATCAGGAGTATAGATCAGAAAATAGTAAATTATATATCTCAAAACAGCAATTGAACCAATTTAATGCAGTATAAAATATATATTCTACCACTTACATTGATTTTCTGATTAAAATGATCAGGTGATGAATAATTTTTAAATATATTTGTCTGCAATAATTAAATTTCTTTAAACAAATCTCCTCATATTAAATAATCAAACCATTATGAAAAGAGCTATCGCATTATCCGCTTTATTATTGTCTCAATTTGGGACATCACAGCTTTTAAAAACGAGCGGCCAGAAAATTGTGAACGACAAAGGTGAAAATATTCAGCTTAGGGGCTTAGGGCCTGGTGGATGGATGCTCCAGGAAGGTTACATGCTGAAAACCGCTGATTTTGCAGGCCCACAATATAAGATCAAAGAAAAAATTGCAGAACTTACCGGTGAAGACGGAATGAAGAAGTTCTATCAGGCATACCTGAAAAATGGCATTACCAAAAAAGATATCGACTTTTTAAAGCAGGCAGGATTCAATTCCATCAGGTTGCCTATGCACTATAACCTGTACACGTTTCCTATAGAACAGGAACTGGTAAAAGGCAAGGATACCTGGCTTGAGGAAGGCTTCAGGATGACGGATGACCTTCTGAAATGGTGTGCAGAAAATAAGATGTACCTGATCCTGGACCTTCATGCCGCTCCTGGCGGCCAGGGGAATGACGTCAATATTTCCGATAATGACAAATCCAAACCGTCCCTGTGGGAAAGCCCTGAAAACCAAAGAAAAACTATAGCGCTGTGGAAGAAGCTGGCCGAAAGGTACAAGGATGAACCCTGGATCGGTGGCTATGACCTGATTAACGAGCCGAATATTAATTTTACGGGCAAAAACCCGAACGGAACAGATGAAATGTCCAATGCACCGCTCTGGAAACTTCAGAAGGAAATCACACAAGCCATTCGTGAAGCTGATAAAAAACACATCATCATCATTGAAGGGAACGGATGGGGAAATAATTATAACGGGCTTCCCCAGCTATGGGACAACAATATGGTATTCAGCTTCCATAAATACTGGAATAACAATGACGATGCAACGCTTAAGTTTGCGCTCGACCTCAGAAATAAGCATAATGCACCGATCTGGCTGGGAGAAACCGGTGAAAATTCCAATGTCTGGTTTACGGAACTGATCCAGTTGCTGGATCAACACAATATCGGCTATGCGTTCTGGCCTATGAAAAAGATTGATAATATTGCCGGCATCACCAATGTAAAAATGACGCCTGAATATCAGACACTTCTTGATTACTGGAAGAACGGGGGTAAAAAACCGTCAAGGGAATTTGCCACCAAAGCACTGATGGACATTGCAGAAGGCTACCAATTCGAACGCGTGGAAATTAAAAAAGATGTGATTGATGCGATGTTCAGGCAGACTACAGATGCCTCTACCCTGCCGTTTACAAACCATCAGGCTCCCGGAAGGATTTTCGCATCAGAATATGACCTTGGAAGAATGGGTTCTGCCTACCTGGACAAGGACTATATTAACCTCTGGGTGAGCGATCCTGCCAAAAGATCGGAATGGAACTCAGGAAACCAGATGAGGAACGATGGTGTGGATATTTATTCCTGCCATGATCAGATAACCAACCGGTATTATGTAGGCAAAACGGAGACCGGTGAATGGATGCAGTATACCATTCAGTCTGCATCCGATAGAAATTATACGGCTGAAATCCGTTATGCATCGCCAAATAATGCAAAAATCAGGATTGAAGACAGCACCGGAAATAAGCTGGCCTCTGTTTCTCTGCCACCAACAGGAGGCAACGAAAAATGGAAAAGCTTTACCGTAAAGAGTATCCATCTGAAGAAAGGAGAAAATAAGATCAGGATTGTTTTTGAGAACAACGGACTCAACCTGAATTATTTTGAGCTGAAATAATACTGATCCACCGGTCTGCTGATGTATATTTTTACCCTTTATAAATGTGTATTTCAATAGGAAACAGGAACCGGAAAAAGATCCAGATCATTTTGTGTCATTGAAAATATAATTTTGAATAGTAAAAATCCTCCGAAGGTTTTGGCCCCGGAGGAAAAATAATATCGGAGACTATTGCCAAGTTTCAGATAATTAAGTATTTTGGTAATATAATAACTAAAAAAAATTAACATGGACAATCAATCACCTTTTGAACAGTTTGATGAGCTCAGAATTGATGCTTCATCAAAACTTTTTCTTGCTGAAGCAGCAAAGTGGACTACTTTTCTAGCCATATTAGGGTACATCGGCATCGGGTTTATGATCCTGGCTGCTGTATTCATGATGTTTGTAGGTGCCTCTATGAGCTCTTACAACAGCGTGATGCCTATGGGAGGCGGACTGGTTTTTTCACTGATCTACCTGGTTATTGCAGCCTTATATTTCATTCCGGTCAATTACCTGTACAGGTTCGGTTCCCATATGAAAACGGCTGTCAATTCCAATAACCAGGCAAGCCTTACCCAGGCATTTGAGTACCTGAAATCGCATTATAAGTTTATCGGCATCCTCACCATTATCATGGTCGGGCTTTACATCTTAGCCATTATTGCAGGCATGTTTATGGGAATTGCCGGCATGGGCAATATCAGATAAAACATATTATTTTACATCTAAATCCTTCTTTTCAGAAGGATTTTTTTTATTATTACCCTATGAAAAAATTATGCATCCTTTCGCTTCTGGTCTCTATATGTACATTCGGTCAGCAAACCGTTCTGAACCAGAAAATACAATCCATTATCGGCAATAAAAAAGCCACCGTGGGCATTTCTGTCCTGGGTATTGAAAACGGGTTTACCTACCATAAAAATGCAGATCGAAAACTACCCATGCAGAGTGTTTTCAAGTTTCATATTGCAGCGACAGTCCTGGATCTTGTAGATCAGGGGAAGCTGTCACTGGATCAGAAAATTCCGCTTAATGCCTCCAATCTGCTTAAAAATACCTGGTCCCCGCTCAGAGACCTGTATCCGGATGGAAATCCGGGTGTTCCGGTGAGTGAAATCCTGGAAATGACTGTAGCCAAAAGCGACAATAATGGCTGCGATATCCTGCTGAATCTCCTGGGAGGAACAGAACATGTTCAGAAGTTCATGGATTCCAAAGGTGTGAAAGACTTTCAGATCCGTTATAGCGAAGCGCAAATGCACAAAGACTGGAATGCCCAGTACTCTAATTATACTACAGCAAAATCTGCTGCTGATGTTCTTAAAAAGTTTTATGACGGAAAACTTCTGTCTGAAAAATCCACCGCTTACCTGATGAAAATAATGCTTTCCACCTCAACAGGGATGAATAAAATAGTAGAGCAGCTCCCGAAAAATACACCTGTGGCCAGAAAAACGGGAGCTTCAGGAAAAAACAATGCGGGATTAACCGGAGCTGAAAATGAAATTGCCATTGTCACTTTACCAAATGGAAACCATTATGCAATTGCTGTACTGGTAAGCAATTCAACGGAATCTGACGCGGTGAACTGCCGGATAATCTCAGATATTTCCAAAGCCGTCTGGGATGATTTGAATAAGTAAAATTTAAAGCTTAATTTTAAGCACACGAAATCACCTAAAACAAATCCTGTTATGAAAAAGCTATTGATATTATCCTGCATATTCAGCTTCGCAACTATCTTTGCACAGAAAAGCGAAAATTACCTTCAGGTCGGCTATGCCAGCGTCTGCTGCGGAACGCCATCTGAAAAACCTGTGATGGATTACCTGAACAGCTTTAAGAAAAAGAACAAGGTAAGCACCCTGGAAATCCTCAAGCAAAGCGGACTGGGGCGTGAAGGAGAATATAACCTATATATTGATACCGACAGGCTGTCCGGAACGCAGAAAACGAACCTGATGAAAGGCTTGAAAGCGGCCATTGATGCCCAGAACAATTCAAGGAAAAAAGAAAGCGACGGGATGGTTAATTTTAATGGCAGTGAGACCATAAAAAAAGCAGATCTTTCCAGAGCAAGAAACCTAACGGTCTATAAAAAATAATTTTAATTAAATAAGGAAAAATGATTCAAAACATTGTAGTTATCGGTGCAGGAACTATGGGGAACGGTATTGCACATACCTTTGCGCAAAGCGGTTTTAAAGTTAATCTGGTAGATGTATCCCAGGAAGCTTTGGACAGAGGCCTGAAAACGATTACCACCAATCTTGACAGAATAATTGCAAAGGGAAACCTTACCGAAGAACAGAAAGCAGAAACATTAGGCAATATCACCACTTTTACAGCGCTTCAGGAAGCAGCAGGAAATGCTGACCTGATTGTGGAAGCGGCTACGGAAAACCAGGACCTGAAACTGAAAATCTTCGGGCAGATGGATGAATTCGCTCCGGAGCACTGTATTCTGGCAACCAATACATCCTCTATTTCCATCACTAAAATTGCTGCGGCTACCAAAAGAGCGGACAAGGTAATCGGGATGCATTTTATGAATCCTGTTCCTATCATGAAGCTGGTGGAAATCATCAAAGGATACTCTACTTCAAAAGAAACGTTTGATGCGGTGTATGACATGAGCAAAACCTTAGGGAAAGTGCCTGTAGAGGTAAATGACTATCCAGGATTTGTAGCCAACAGGATTTTAATGCCGATGATCAATGAGTCTATTGAAACGTTGTACAACGGTGTTGCAGGCGTTGAGGAAATCGATACGGTAATGAAACTGGGCATGGCCCATCCGATGGGACCGCTTCAGCTGGCAGATTTTATCGGGCTGGATGTTTGCCTGGCTATCCTGAACGTTATGTATGACGGTTTCAAAAATCCAAAATATGCTCCGAACCCATTGCTGGTCAACATGGTCATGGCGGGAAAACTGGGTGTAAAATCTGGGGAGGGATTCTATGATTATGCTGAGAGCAAAAAGGCGGAAAAAGTGTCTAAAATGTTTTTAAAATAATGTGGCATATACTCCCGCTGCATTACCAAATCTATAAAGTTTCCTGGAACATGATAACGGAGAACCGTGATTAAATTCAAAGAAAAATATATTCAGGCAGCATTGGTCATCATTACGGTAATGATGACCATTTTGCGTTTTCTGCTGAATGAAAAAGGCAGGATTACCCCGGACTCTATTCGTTTTATGCGCTTTGCCAGCCGCCTGCCGGCCATAGACAATACCATTGCCCCACCCGGCTATCCCGCAGCCATCAGGCTATTCACTTTTTTAGGGACGGATGAATTCTGGAGCAGTAAAATCATCGGGATCGTATCGCTTTTGGGTATCTTCTTTTTTGCATGGAAAAAGAAGTTTTATTTTCGGGAGGTACTGATAACCGGTTCATTGTTCAGCTTCGTATCTATCTTTTCCTTTACGCTGAGCGAAGCGTTCATTCTTCCGTTTATTTTTATCTTTCTGTATGTTTCGGACCTGGTTTTACGGGAAAAACTATCCTTGCGGAAAGCAGTCTTCTATCTTTCCTTTTTATTGATCCTGATGTATACGATCCGTTATAATGCATTATTTATTATCGGGGCATCGGGGCTTTTCGGTCTAATTAGCCGGCGTAAAAATTATTCGGCTGCCTTTACCGTATCGGCTGCCTTAGCCTGTGTATATGTTGTAGCGTACAAGTTTCTTTTCATTGATTATTTTACCCGGGATTATATTAAAAATGTACTGCAAGATGGCTCTCAGAATATTCCCGAGCTTTTAACGGAACTTTTCCAGGGCTTATGCACTGCTTTTAATCCGTTCATCCATATTGCCAGTCCGGGTGGCGGTATCGTCAATTATGGGATTTATGGTTTAGGCTGTGTCAATATTCTTTTTATGATTTCGCTTTTCATCAGGTACAGGCTGAATCAGACCGAGTGGTACTTCATTTTCATTGGTGGTACAGGCATAGTCTGCACGTTCCTGGTCCAGTTTTTTTATCCGATGGATCCGCTGGATTACAGGCTTCTGGCACCGTTCAGCTTTCCTGTATGGATCATCTACTTCCGGAAGCTGTTCAACATTTTTTCGCTCAAAGTCTATGTGATAGGAGCATTAAGCCTCATGACCGGAGGTATTTTCACCTGGCTTTCACGGGGCAATTACCTGGAGAACAGAAAAGAAATAAGCCGGTACCTACAATCTGAAAAGCTGGAAACTGCTGTACTCAAGTTTTACGTCAATGGCCCGGATGATATGGAAGGCGGCCAGACGGCCGAGCTCATCAGTACGGTAAATCCCAGAATTACAGTAGTAAAAACACCGGAAGACACGCTTAAAAGAACTACATTAACACATTATAAAGTTTTTCAAAAAATTAAAATCCACAAGAACAAATATCAATAATTTTATTATCTTTGGTTTAACGTTAAAACATTAAAAAAATGAAATTACCAAAGTTTTTATTAGCAGATAATTCGGAATTTCCAGAAGATTTATTCGTTGTACATACTGAATATCCAAGGTTTATCCTGAATGTGGAAGAGGAAGAAGTAGAATGGCTGGATGATCTGGAAGGGGACGATGAAGAAACTATGGCAGATGAAGCGACTAAAGTAGTAGAAGCTGCATTCAAATGGTGCGATGAAGAGCTGGCTAAATACGATGACGAAGAAGACGAAGAATAAGAAAATCTTTATTCAACATACAAAAGGGACTCAAACGGGTTCCTTTTATTGTTTACGCCTGTCGATATCGTATGGAATTGAAATTGTATTGCCGGCATTCCCGTCCTGCATGATAATGGATAAACAATATAAATATTAAAACATGAAAGGCCCGGATGTTTATTCATCCGGGCCTTTCATGTTTTATTCAGATTTGTTGAATTTTAGCAATAAAAGGTTGTCCTGGTACAGTTCAAGTGTATTTCCTGAAACGACATATTTATTGGCTTTGGCCATCATATCCAGGAAATTTTTCTCCACACTGATGTTATCGCACATCATTTTTGTAGATCCAATCTGGGATGCAGAAAAACTTCCGCTGGAGGCATCGAGTCTTGCTGTTCCGAAATAACTGTTGCATCCGGCATTCCCATTTACTCTTTCTCCTTCAATATTAAGGGTAGGAACTTTGCCTTTTACATTATCTGCCAGTGTCCATTTCGTGTTGGCCAGCGACGGCTGGGATTTGCCTACTTTAGAAGCAGAGGCACTTGTCATGCTTCCGCAGGATGCCAGAACGGCAGCTGCACATATACTTAAAAAAAGGTTTTTCATTGGTTTCTTTTTTAGATCTTATCAAATGTACGGAAATTTTATTTTATTTGCGGGAACGGCTGACAGAAGCACGATCTACTCTGATGCCATTGCTATAGGCATACAATAAAAAACGGGCCAAAGGCCCGTTCTGTTTTATAAATACTGAAGAATCTTTTAGGATCTCAGTTCCGCATTGAATTCTTTCTGGAAAGATTTGATCAGACTATCCATCACAGCGGATATTTCTTTTTCTTCCAGGGTTTTCTCTTCGTTCAGGAGTTCAAAACTCATGGCATAAGATTTCTTGCCTTCCGGAAGATTTTTCCCTTCGTATACATCAAACAGATTAATGTTTTTAATAAAACGGGACTTGTTGTTTTTTGCTGTACGGTAAAGGTCCTGATAACTGATGTTTTTATCGATCAGCAGTGCAAGATCTCTCCTGATGGTATTGAACTTAGGAATATCCATAAATTTCAGTTCATTTCCTGACCTCAGTTCCTGTGCGTATTCCAGCTCGATTTCAGCATAGAAACAATCCTGGTCGATATCGTATTCCTTCAGCAATGCTGGAGACACTTTTCCTATCCTTACCAGGGTTTTACCCTTTACTTCATAGGACAGAGCGTCTGAGAACCTTTCGTCTGACAATGCTGTTTCCGTGTAATCTGCCTGTAGTTTTTCCAGCAATACCTTAACATACGCCTTCAGGTTGTAAAAGCTTACTGCAGATTTAGGCTGCAGCCAGTTTTCTGCCACTTCCCTGCCGGTTACCAGCATGGCAAGTTGTTTCCGCTCCAGGTATTTTTCTTTCTTATGGTAAATCTTACCGAATTCAAAGAATTTAATATCCGCATTTTTACGGTTGATATTGTACACTGCATTCTGAAGAAGGCCTTCCAGCAATGATTTCCGCATAAATGCCAGGTCACCGCTCAACGGATTCAAAAGCTTAACGGCATCGGTCTCATCTTTTACTGAAGTAAGCGAGTTATTCATCACTTCATTAAAGCCTAATGCCTGAAGGCTTCTTGCCCAGTTATTTTCCAGCTCATCCTGATCTTTGGCGTTCAGTTTCACCGGCGTGAACGATATTTTCTGCGGGGCATCAATTTTATTGTATCCGTAAATCCTCAGAATTTCCTCAATAACATCAATTTCACGGGTAACATCTGCCCGGTAAGCCGGTACAGATACTTCGAATCCGTTCTGGATTTCATTCAGCACCTGGATATCCAGCGCTTTCAATATTTCCTTTACTTTTTCACGGTGAATTTTTGTTCCTAAGATCTGTTCAATTTTAGAAAAACGCAAAATCACGTAGCTGTCTTCTATTTTTTTCGGGTATTGTTCCAGCAATTCTCCCGTCAGCTTTCCTTCTGCCAGTTCCTGGATCAATTTAATGGCATGGGTAATGGCGGTTCTGGTAATATTCGGGTCCACACCTCTTTCAAACCTGAATGATGCATCGGTATTCAGTCCGTGGGCTTTAGCTGCCTTCCGTACCGCTACCGGGTTGAAATAGGCACTTTCCAGGAAAATATTAACCGTTTCTGCGGAAACACCGGAATAGGCACCTCCGAAGACTCCGGCAATGCACATCGGCTGGTCTTTCCCGTCCTTGATCATGATCTCAGAACCGTTCAATGTCCTTTCCACTCCATCCAGGGTCGTGAATTTGGTTCCTTCCTTAACAACTCCGACTTTCACTTTCTGATCTGCAATTTTATCGGCATCAAAGGCATGAAGCGGCTGGCCATAGCCATGAAGGATATAGTTGGTAATATCCACGATATTGTTGATCGGGCTCAAACCAATGGCTTTAAGCCTGTTTTTCAGCCAGTCCGGAGAATCGGCAACTTTAACATCCCTGATTACGGCTCCGATATACCTCGGACATAATTCCGCATTTTCCACTTCCGAGGTAAATTCATGGGAGTCTTCACTCTGCAGGCTTTCGGAAGACAGTTTTTCAAACTGGGATTTCTGCTGATTGGTGGAAAGGTAGGCATGCAGGTCACGGGCAACCCCGTAATGTGACATGGCATCCGTCCTGTTCGGAGTCAGGCCGATTTCAAATACCTCATCATTGGAAAGCTCGAAATAATCGGCAAAGTTTTTCCCCACTTCATATTTATCTTCATCCAGCACCATAATGCCGCCATGATCATCGCTTAATCCCAATTCATCTTCTGCACAGATCATTCCCTGGGAAACCTCTCCCCTTATTTTAGCTTCCTTGATTTCAAAAAAGCTTCCGGACTTATCGTAGATTTTTGTTCCGACTACTGCTACAGGAACAGTTTGTCCCGCTTCTACATTTGGTGCACCGCAAACAATATGCAGTACTTTTCCGCTGCCTACGTCAACGGTTGTTTTTTTAAGTTTATCTGCATTGGGATGCTTTTCGCAGGTAAGGACTTTTCCTACGACAATACCTTCAAGACTTCCTTTTACGCTTTCAAATTTGTCTATACCTTCCACTTCAAGACCGATATCGGTAAGGAACTCTCCTATTCTTTCCGTCTTCAGTTCCGTTTTGATAAAGTCTTTCAGCCAGTTGTTTGATATTTTCATTTTTATATTTTGAAAATTTTTGTTTGAATTTTGTACCGATACCAGCAGGTATTTTCCGCCTACAAATGTCGTGTTTTTTTGAGAAACAGCGAAATTTATCCGGCTGTTTCAGATCATGAATATTGATTTTTTATAATGATTTCCTTACCTGAAAATGATTTGAGACCAGGGTGTTTTTTAATTCTTCATACAAGTAATTATCATACCCATTTCATCTCATTATACCCGCAGACATAAAAAAAGAGGCTTTGAATTCAAAACCTCTTGTATATTAAAACCTTGTCCTGTTACAATCCGATTACCGGCATAGATAACATCAGGATATTTTCATTTTCTTCAAGACCGTCCAGAGGTTCAATGATTCCCGGTCTGTTAGGCTGAGACATTTTCATCGTAATATCGTCTGAACCCAGGATGGTTAACATCTCCGTTAAAAACTTGGAACTGAAACCGATGTTGATATCTTCACCGTTATAATCACAAGGGATCTGCATATCCGCTTTGTTTGCATATTCTGTGTCTTCTGCATGAAGGTGAAGAATATTCCCTGAAAGCTTGAATCTTACCTGATTGGTTGATTTATTGGACATGATGGAGGCTCTTTTAATAGCGCCCAAAAGAAGATTCCTGTTGATCGTAAGGACGTTCGGGTTCTCTTTTGGAATTACCGCAGTATAGTTCGGGTATTTCCCGTCGATGAGCCTACAGATCCAGGTATGCTTTCCAAAAGTGAAACGTGCCATATTCTCATTGAAATCAATGGTTACGTCATCGTTAGAGCTGGCAAGGATATTTTTAAAGATATTCAGCGGCTTTTTAGGCATGATGAATTCCATAGGTTCGGCATTCATCAGGTCAATTCTCTTATATACGACCAGTCGGTGGGAGTCTGTAGATACAAAGTTGGTCTCGTTTTCTCCAAACTGGAACAATACTCCTGTCATTACCGGACGAAGGGAATCGTTGCTGGTTGCAAAAAGGGTGTTGGTTAATGCTTCAGACAAAACTCCGGCTGACATGGTCACACTCTGTGAAGCATCGAATTCCGGAAGTTCCGGATAATCATCTGCGTTATCCAGTGCCACGGCAAAGTTGTCTTTTTCATCTAAAATTTCAAGCTGGCTCCCGGTACCTTCTGCATTGTCTTTCACAGACAATGTAAGAGGCTGCTCGCCGTAGGTCTTGATAAAATCCTGAAAGATTTTGGCCGGTACAGCAAATTTACCCGAATCATCAGACCTTACCTCAAGGGAAGTCACCAGAGTCGTTTCGCCATCAGATGCTGTAATGGTAACGTTGTTTCCGTCTAATTCAAAAAGATAGTTTTCTAAAATCGGTCTCGACTGAGAACTTGATATTACGCCACTTACAGTTTGTAAAGCCTTCTGAAGTTCACCACTTGAAATAATAAATTTCATAGATTTAAAAATAAATTTTTACAAATATAACAAATAGAAAACAGATTAAAAAAAATAATCAAAGGAGTTTTTCACAAAGACCGTTAATCTTTTTTCATTGCAGAGATTATATTCAGATTTCTGTAAGCATTTAATCCGGAATCAAATATTTCAGTCCTGTAATATCTCGCCGTAACTTTTTTATGCAGCAGCGATGGATATTCTTTTGGCAGGTCTAACCCCGACTGTACAGAGGTTACCCAGTACAGCTTTGTCAGATTGCCGTCTTCTCCCAGGATATGAAATGCAATAAAACCGTCTTTCTCTATCCGGGTAACGGTACCGCTGACTGATCGTTCAGCGGACTTTTCCGAGGTATCATCCTTTTTTTCATTTTCCACCATTTCCATAAAGAGGTCAGGACACTCTTTCAGGATCAAGGTAGCAATCAGCTTTCCGCTTTCTGAAGACTCATCGCGCAGGATATCCAGGTTATAGTCGTTTTTGAGCTGCTTGGCATAAGGTTCCGCAGCATTGATGATACAGAATCCCAGCTTCGTTTCAAGTGTTCCCGGGTCGGGGTTTTCTGCTTTCACTTTTTTAAAACATTCACAGGCCGATTGACCGATCTTAGCTTTGTAGTCCTGCGAAAATGCTGCTGTGGACAGCAGGACCAGCAATAAGGCTAACAGATTTTTTTTCATGGATTTCAATTATCATTCCCAAAGATAACTGATAAGCAGGACAATCTCGGAATACTTATTCTATATTTGTGAAAAAAATCACCCGATGCGAAAACCTCCTGTCCATAAGAGTTTCCTGAATGCTTTCCGGGGTGTTTTCCTCATCATGAAAAGTGAACGGAATTTCCGGATTGAACTTCTTGCTTTTGCCGTGAATATTGTACTGATTTTTTATTTCCGACTTTCATTATACGATACCGCGATCATCCTTCTCGTGTCTTTTGCAGTTCTGGCTACAGAAATGATCAACACGTCTATTGAGAAGATGTGTGATATGGTTCATCCTGAATTCGATAAAAGAATCGGGTTTATCAAAGATGTTGCCGCAGGTGCTGTGCTTCTGATGGCCATGGCTTCTGTGGTGGTGGGAATCATAGTTTACGGAAAGTATATCGCCAATATCTTTTAATACTTGGGTTTATCCAAGACCGGATCTTTATGCCACTGTTGTAAGTGAATTCATATTCAGAGATAGTGCTCAATGACAGGGATCATCATTTCAGCCATCATGCCATACCCTTTTTCATTAGGATGCACCCCGTCCGGAGAAAGAAGGAGTTCCTTATCCTGTTCAAATGCAGCATAAAAATCAATGTAGTGAAGGCCTTCCCTTTCAAGGGCTATCTTTTTCAAGATCATGTTGTATCTTACCGCTTCATCATTCGTTCTCAGCTTTCCTGAAGCCACTACGACTCCATCTACACGTTGTGAAAACGGAATGATGTTTATGAGGTAAATATCTTCAGCATACTGTCTGGCTTTCTGAACAGCAGACAATATATTCTGTTCAAATAGTTCCGGATTTACCATCTGATTCCCATTCTTTACGGCAAGGTCATTGGCGCCATAACCGATAAAAACAATATTTCCGTCTGCCGCATTCCTGGCATCCATTTCATAGGAAATCCGCTTTACAAGGCCTTCGGTTGTCTCGCCACCGATTCCCAGGTTAAACAGGATCAGCTCATGGCTTCCTTCATTGTATTTCTGCAAGGCATACCGCTTCAGAATATCCACCCAGCCCCCGAATACGCCATCATATTCCCCATAAGTGATGCTGTCTCCAAAGAATAATCCATACCTCATTTTCTTCATTGTTTTAAATGTAATCGTTCTGGCCTTGTGGTCATCAGCCATAGTATATTTTCAGTTCAAAATTAAGGTAATATTTTGATGGGATTCTATAATCTCAACCAAAATTTCAAATAAAGTCTGTCCTTTTCCATTGATCAGATCATCCAGTTTCTGTTGGATCAACTGTGTATTAAAAGGCTTTCCCTGATGGATTTTATGTTCGTAAAACGCTTTTGTAGCTTCCATACCCAGATCCTGTTCTGATTTACGGGCCTCTTTCCAGATAACAGTCACATGCTCCCCGTTCTCAACAACACCAAAACCACCATACAGGATATCATCAAAACCGTCCAGTGTCCCGATTTTCCAGCCGGCATCTTTCATGAAGATCTTTGAGGCCTCTTCATAAAACCCCTGCAGATCACTAAAATGACTGCCCTGGATGACAATTATTTTGTTGTTGGTATTATTGTTATTTACATTCATCAACAGTAATTTTAGATGATGAATGATGATACAATAATCAAACCTAACGGGTTTTGTAAACCCGTTAGGTTTAGAGACAGATCACAAAAATGGCTGTCATACATGACAGCCATTTTCTAAGAATAAACATAGATTTATTTTGTTATATATTCAGGAACCTTGCCGTTTCCAAATGGTTATTCAATATTTTAGTGATATAATATTTGTTACTTTTCTCAATAAAATAAACATGCCACGCAGTACGTCTGTTTGCTTTTATTACAAAATAAAAGTCTCCAAAATCTTTGTGTTTTACAGGTACTTTAATATGTTTTGCAACATAAATGTATTTAAATATGTCATCATAAATACCATCCGCATATTGTAAAGCATTTTCAAAGTAGTCAAAGTAACCATTTTTAAACAACACATATGAGAGTTCAGCCAAATAATCTAAAACGTCTTCACTAACTACGATAGTTTGTCTTTCCTGCATATTTCAGTCAAGCGCCTTTTTGTTTCAGTTTTTGCTTCATCTAAAGAATAAAACTTTTTTTGAAGCCGGCTATCTTCCCATACGCCTAGATCTTCCAAAATAGGCTGTAAAATCTTGCCGTATTTTTCTAAATCAAAAGTGACCGTCTTCAATGTCCCATTTGAGTTTTTTTCTATTTTTATTCCTGAAACGTTCATATTATGAGTGGTTTATACTAACAAATTTATAAAAATTTATTTGAAATATTCAACCCCATTCCTGAATATGTTATGGTAGTTTGCGGTAGGAATGTTTTTCATCAATCCTTCTGCAAAACGCTCCGGATGGCCCATCCTTCCGAAGATTTTACCACAGGTACTGGTGATTCCTTCAATACCGAACAGTGAATTGTTAGGATTGAATGGCATTCCGTGGGCAATATTTCCTTCCAGATCCAGGTATTGTGTAGCAATCTGTCCATTTTCATACAGCTTCTGAATTTCTTCTTCGGAGGCTATGAAACGGCCTTCCCCATGGGAAATCGGGATGGTAAATACCTGGTCTTTCATTCCTTTTAACCAAGGCGATTCATCATTGACAACTTTTACATTCACCATCTGGGAAATATGCCTTCTGATTGCATTATGAGCCAGTGTCGGAGAATGCTCATCCAGATCTTTAACCCTTCCGTATGGGAGCAATCCTGACTTCACTAACGCCTGGAATCCGTTGCAGATCCCGATAATCATCCCGTCTCTCTCCAGCAGTTCGTGAACGGCATTTTTCATCTTTTCATTTTTCAGCACATTCACGATGAATTTTGCTGACCCATCGGGTTCATCACCGGCAGAGAATCCTCCTGAGAAGGCTAAAATCTGTGAGGTGTTAATCTCCTTTACCCAGGCATCAATACTCTCCTCCAACAGCTGGTGATTGATATTGATGAGCGGCAGGCTGCTTATGGCGGCTCCTTCTTTTGCAAATGCATTCAGCGTATCATACTCGCAGTTGGTTCCGGGAAATACCGGAGCGAATACTTTCGGCTGCGCGATTCCATGTTTTTTAATGATGATATTCCTCGGATTGACTGAATTCAGTTTTCCGTCCAGTTCTACCGTTATTTTTTCTTTTTCAGCCGTCGGGAAAAGGTTCTCAAAAGTATGGGTATTTGCAGCGAGCAATTTCTCAATGGTAAATTCAGAACCGTTGATCTTGAGATTTTTTGAATCATTGACTGATCCGATAAGCTTAAGTTCTGCAAAGCCCAATTCTTGTGTAGATTCAACTATAAAGCTGCCGATATTTTTAGTCAGCAATATATTTTCATCAGCCGTAATGTCTGCCCCCAAACGGTTTCCAAAGCTCATTTTTGCCAAAGCCACGGCTACTCCACCTTCTTTTATTGTTTTTACGGAAATGATTTTTCCGGCTTTGATATTTTCAAAGATGAATTCAAAAACAGATTTAAGCGTATTATAATCCGGCAGTCCGTTTTCCTGTGCCTTGTGGCTGAACAGATAAATTTTATTTCCTGCCTGTTTAAATTCAGGAGAAATAATGTTTTTCTTTTCTCCATTAGCGCATGCGAATGAAATCAATGTTGGCGGAACATTCAGGTCCTGGTACGTACCGCTCATGGAATCTTTTCCTCCGATGGCCGCGAGACCGAGATTCATCTGCGC
Source organism: uncultured Chryseobacterium sp. (assembly GCA_913775525.1). Lineage (GTDB taxonomy): Bacteria > Bacteroidota > Bacteroidia > Flavobacteriales > Weeksellaceae > Chryseobacterium. The sequence continues at coordinate 89,419 of CAJYLH010000037.1, read as the reverse complement.
ATCATATGCCCCTAATAAGGAAGCCAGCGGTTTACCCCATTTCTCAGGGTTCTGCCCAAGTTTCTCAAAGTACTCCTGGAAGCTCAACCTGATATTCCTGTAATCGCCGCCCATCGCTACAATTTTCGCTACACTTTCCAGTACGGCATAAGAAGCACCCAACAATGAGTTCTGTTTGGAGATCTCCGCATCAAAGCCCCAGCTGGCCAGGGAAACGGTTTCAATATCTTTTGCGCCCAGAACCGGAAGGGTCTGAACACTGCCTTCCATCAGAGTCTGCTGGTATTTTCCACCCAAAGGCATTGCTACGGTAGTAGCTCCAATGGAAGAATCAAACATTTCCAGCAAGCCTTTCTGGGAAGCCACATTTTTATCGCCTAATATCTTCAGGAAGTTTTCTTCGCTGAAAGCCTGTGTATCTTCTTTAACTTCATCAAGATGGGTGATTTTCACCTCCTGTGTTTTGGAACATCCATTGGTGTCCAAGAAAGCCCTTGAAAGATCAACAATTTTATCGCCTTTCCAAAACATCTGCATCCTTCCGGAATCGGTTACTCTGGCCACTTCAACGGCAACAATATTTTCTGCTTCACAGAACCTGATGAAGGCTTCTTTATCCTGAGGATCTACCACCACAGCCATTCTTTCCTGAGATTCAGAAATAGCAAGCTCGGTCCCGTTCAGTCCTTCATATTTTAAAGGCAATACATCCAGGTTTACTTCAAGAGAATCTGCAATTTCACCAATAGCTACGGAAACACCTCCTGCGCCAAAGTCATTTGATTTCTTGATCAGCTTCGTTACTTCAGGATTCCTGAATAAACGCTGGATTTTACGTTCTTCAACGGCATTTCCTTTCTGCACTTCAGAACTCATGGTATGGATAGAGGTTTCATCCTGCTCTTTTGAGCTTCCGCTGGCACCTCCAACACCGTCACGCCCTGTAGCGCCTCCTAAAATGATGATCGAATCTCCATTGGCCGGCTTTTCACGCCTTACCCAGTCTACCGGAACGGCACCGGCAACGAAACCGACTTCCATTCTCTTGGCCTTGTAGCCTTCGTCATAGATTTCAGAGACCATAGTCGTGGCCAGGCCAATCTGGTTCCCGTAAGAAGAGTATCCGTTAGCAGCCTGTCTGGTAATCGTTTTCTGAGGCAGTTTCCCCGGTAATGTCTTATCCACCGGCTCCAATACATCGGCAGCACCGGTTAATCTCATGGCCTGGAATACGAAAGAACGTCCTGACAAAGGGTCTCGGATAGCCCCTCCAAGGCATGTTGAAGCGCCTCCAAAGGGTTCAATTTCCGTCGGGTGGTTGTGGGTTTCATTCTTAAACAGTAAATACCACGGCTCTTTTTTACCGTCGTATTCCGCTTCAATCTGAATGGTACAGGCATTGATCTCATCAGAGACCACCAGATTTTCCAGATTGCCTGTTTTATGGAAATACCTGGCGCAAACCGTAGCAAGATCCATTAAGGAAATCGGCTTCAGCTCGCGGCCTAAGAATTTTCTTTTTTCGATATAGTCATTGAAGATGGTTTCCAGCGTATGTTTAAACTGTCCGTCAAATTCAATGTTTGATAATTCTGTTTCAAATGTCGTGTGGCGGCAATGGTCGCTCCAATAAGTGTCCAGAACTTTCAGTTCGGTCTCGGTAGGATTTCTCTGTTCAGACTTAAAATATTCCTGAATGAATTTCAGATCGTCCAGTCCTAAGGCAAAGCCATGGTTGTTGTAGAAATTTTCCAGCTGTGCATCATCGAAGCTGATGAAATTGTCATGGATAATCACTTTTGACGGCGCTTCCTCTGCCGGAATATTCAGGATAGACAGGTCTTTTTCCTGTGACTCCACTTTATTGATGAGCAGGTCCTTGATCGCAGACAGTTCATCCTCAGATACCCCATCCAATTCAATGAGTTTTCCGCTCCTTACTTTGGATTTCTCATTTTCGGTCAGCAAAGCTATACACTGCTGCGCAGAATCTGCACGCTGGTCATACTGACCCGGTAAAAATTCCATCGCGAAATGCATTCCCTGTGCAGGATTACCGGTGTGCAGGATATCCGTAACCGGATCTACGAAAGTACTGTTGACTACTTTTTCAAACTCACTTTCATTCAATCCGAAGATATCGTATACGTTGTATACTTTTACGCTTTTTACCGATGGAACAACCGCTTTTACTTCATCAAAAATTTTTGGACTTTCCACATCGAAAATTCCTCTTTTTTCTACGAAAATTCTTTTGTTTTGAGACATTAGATGTCAGATATTATATATTATTAGACTTATTTTTATTTAAACGGAACCATTTACCTTGTATTTGCCTTCATTCCTGATTTATAATTTCTTTCACTTTATTTTCAAGGACTTTCTGATCCGGTAAATAGAGTTGATATTTAGAAACGAAAATTTTGTTTGAGAGCCCTCCTGTAGCATATTTAACCAAAAACTCATGTTTATCTTTGGCTATAATTATTCCTATAGGCTCACCATCACCTTCCGTATTTTCTTCTTCTTTGAAATAATTAAGATATAGATTCATTTGTCCTATATCCTGATGTTTAACCTTTTTCGTCTTCAGATCAATCAGTACAAAACATTTCAGGATTCTGTGGTAAAATACCAGGTCAATGTAAAAATGCTGATTATCAACTGTTATTTTAAATTGTCTTGCAACAAATGAAAATCCTTTTCCTAATTCAAGTAAAAAATGCTGCAAATTATCAATCAGCTTTTTCTCCAACTGGCGTTCTTTAATGATACTTTGTTCAGGAATACCTAGAAATTCGAAAATATAAGGATCCTTTATGATGTCTTTTGCCTCTGTAATTCCCTGCCCTTTCTTTGCTAAATTCAGAATTGTCTCTTTATCTTTACTCAATGCAAGCCGTTCAAAAAGAGAAGAATTAATCTGCCTCTTCATTTCCCTGATGCTCCAGTTCTCATTTTTTGCCTGGCTCTCATAAAATTCCCTTGCGTTATGGTCTGAAATAGTCAGTAATTCAGAGTAATGACTCCAGGACAATTTTCCGGACACTGTCTGGAAAATTGGATACTTCAGATAAAACTGCCGGCACAAATAAATATTGCTCTTTCCGAATCCTTTTCCATATTGCCTCTTCAAATCTTTGGAAAGATGGTTTAGAAGAGAACTGCCATATTGTGCTTTCTCCTTTCCTTTCTGCTCAAACTCCACAATATGTTTTCCAATTTCCCAGTTGGCTTTTACAAGTTCCTGATTAATTGCATTCACAGCATTTTCTCTTGCCTGTAACAGGGTGAATCCTATGGTATCAATCAGTTTCTTATATGTGGCTTCACTTTCAGACATGGACAATTGCAAGCATCTATTTTAAAACTCTGTAAAGTTACTATTATTCAAAATAAATCTAATAAAATTATGTATATTATTAGATCACTCCCTTAACTTATTCGGATGATCCGGATGTTCCTCCTGAAATTTCTCAGCCTGCTCTCTCTGATGTTGCAGCCATTGTTCAAAAGGGATTTGTTCATCATCATACTCCAGTGCAAAGACTTTTTTACCATCCTCCGAAACCAGAAACCTCATCCCGGACAAACCGGCTTCTATTTTCCTGTAGTCATAAGCGTTCACCTGATAAAAAGAAAAGTCTTCTTTTGGGCGTTCTACGATTTCAAAATATAGTTTTTTGTCGGCATCGGGTAATTTCTCATAGTAGTTGACGTAATAGAGATCCGATATTTTTCTATTTTGCTTTTCAAAAAACTGCAGAATCTGCTTTTCTCTGTTGCTGTATGAAAACGGATAAGGATAATGATTTCCGTTAACTTCTATGGTATTCTCGGATTTGGCTACCGGCTGCACGGTTTCTCCTTTGAAATTCATGACCCCCCAGGTTCCGCCTACAATGGCTTTATGCTCTTCTTCTGTCTTTTCCCAGTCGCAGCCGTCACAATAAGCAGCATAACCATACCTGAACGGCGATACGAAATCATGTTCAGGCTGTATGATCATTTTTCCGTTTCTGTCTGCAAAACCTATCTTCCCATTCTTAACGAATCTTCTGACGCCTTCAGAAAAATAATCAGCACCATTATCATAAAAGAAAGGCCTGTACAGGAAGCTTCCTTTTCTATCATAGACATATCCCCATGCATTTTTCTCAGGTACTTCATTCTTTTTCGGGCCGTCAAAATAGATGGTCTCTCCTTGTACCGGTTCGCCGTCTTTCAGATCGGAAAAAATTTTGAACTGTGCCGGAACAATAATCTTACCGGCGGAATTTCTAACACCCACTAAAGAATCCTTGGTCTTAAAATAATTCAGAACCTCTTTCTTCTGTGAAAAAGTAATTATCGGGATCAGTAATGTGGCGATAAGTATTTTTTTCATTTTGCTGGATTTTATGATGACACAAAAATCTTTATATCCTGAAATGCTTACAAATAAAATATGCAGCCCGAAAGACTGCATACTGCTTTATACTTTAAGATCAGCCTCGAGCCCGATCAGGTCTTTATTCTGATCAATGATCGGCTGTACTTCATTCTTAATAAATTCTTCCGTCTGTACCGGAGCAAAACCGATGAAGTTCTTAGGATCCAGCACTTCTTTCAGTTTGGATTTATCCAGTTTTAACGAATCATCGTTCAGGATTCTTTCGATCAGGTCGTTTTCCTTACCTTCTACTTTTACCTGCTTGGAAGCTTCCATCGAATGCACCCTAATAACCTCATGGATTTCCTGACGGTCTCCTCCGGCCTTCACTTCTTCCATGATAATGTATTCTGTAGCCATGAAAGGAAGCTCGTCCATGATATGTTTGTTGATCCTGTTCGGATAGACTACGATTCCGTTCATAATATTATTCCAGATCAACAGGATGGCATCAACAGCCAAAAATGCCTGAGGAATGGTTAACCTTTTATTAGCGGAATCATCCAGTGTCCTTTCGAACCACTGGGTTGAAGCTACCATGGCAGAGCTGGTCGTGAGAGACATCACATATTTAGCGAGCGCTCCGATCCTTTCGCTTCTCATCGGATTACGCTTATACGCCATTGCCGATGAACCGATCTGGTTTTTCTCAAATGGTTCCTCAATTTCCTTCAGGTTCTGAAGCAGACGTAAATCATTCGTAAATTTATGGGCAGACTGGGCGATATTTCCCAGTAAAGCCACTACTTTAGCATCTATTTTACGGTCGTAGGTCTGTCCGGAAACCCCGAACACCTTTTCGAAGCCGAATCTCTTTGATAACTCCTTATCCAGATGCTTCACTTTTGAATAATCCCCGTTGAACAGCTCCAGGAAACTGGCCGCCGTTCCTGTAGTTCCTTTCACTCCTCTGAAGCGTAAAGTTTCCAGGAAGAAATCCAGCTCTTCAATGTCCAGCACCAGGCTCTGAAGCCACAGTGTGGCCCTTTTTCCAACGGTTGTCAGCTGAGCCGGCTGGAAGTGCGTAAAACCTAATGTAGGCAGGTTTTTATACTGAATAGCGAAATCCGCCAAATTCTTCATGACGTTAACGAGCTTTTTCTTCAGGATTAAAAGTCCGTCACGGATCTGGATCAAATCTGTATTATCTCCTACAAATGCGGAAGTTGCTCCAAGGTGGATGATTCCTTTGGCCGAAGGAGCTACATCACCATAGGTATGAACGTGTGCCATCACATCATGACGGAACTTTTTCTCATACTCTGCTGCTTTGTCGTAATCGATATTCTCGGCATTGGCTTTCAGCTCTGCAATCTGTTCATCGGTAATCTCAAGGCCTAAATCTTTTTCGATTTCAGCAAGCGCGATCCAAAGTTGTCTCCAGGTGCGGAATTTGTTATTATGTGAGAAATTAAATAACATTTCTTCACTGGAGTAGCGCTCTTCCAATGGATTTTTGTAGGAATTCATTCTTTCTTATTACTTTTAGATATGCAAAAATAAGGTTTTTCGCTGAGAGTGAAAAATCAGAATTGCGGTTTACTTCAGTCAGAATATTAAGATGCGCATGTACTCATTGTATCATTAATATCTGCTAAAGATCTGTTCCTGATCTCAAGCGTATTCTAAAAACAGCCTTTATGCATATTAATAAGCTTATTCTTATAAGAAACTATTTGGCGATCTGTAGTATGCAGTAATATTATTTGATGATGAACCATTAATTATCAGGACTTTATACAAAAGAATAATTATTGATATTTGGAAATAATTATTTGGAATATCTGAAAAGTATTTTGTACATTTGCAACCTGTTATTCAACCTCTGACGATACCCGTGTAAGTTGCTTAGCTTTTAAACATTTATTTTTATTAATAATGGATTTATTAAAGTACGTACAAGACAAGTACATTACAAAAAAAGAATTCCCTGAATTCAAAGCCGGTGATACCATCACTGTGTATTACGAGATTAAAGAAGGACAGAAAACAAGAACTCAGTTCTTCAAAGGAACCGTTATCCAATTAAGAGGTACAGGTTCTACAAAAACATTTACCATCAGAAAAATGAGTGGTGATGTAGGTGTTGAAAGAGTATTCCCGATCAACATGCCTGCACTTCAGAAAATTGAAGTTGACAGAAAAGGTAGAGTTAGAAGATCAAGAATCTACTACTTCAGAGATCTTAGAGGTAAGAAAGCAAGAATCAAAGACGCTGCTTACAAAAAGAAATAATTCAGACAACAATACATACCAAAAGAGACTGTTCCATCCGGACAGTCTCTTTTACTTTTTGCTGTGTTTTTAGAAAATGAATGCAGCATTCTCAGATTACTTCTATTTTATAAAATCATACAGAGCATTCCAGAACCGGTTATAGGCCTCAATATGGGGAAGATGCCCTACATTGTCAAGCTCCACAAGCTTTGATCCCGGTATTTCCTTCTGTGTTTTTTTACCCAATTCCTGGTACTGCCCCATTTTCTCCTGAAGTTCTTTCGGTGCCCTGTCTTTCCCAATGGCTGTCCTGTCTCTCGTTCCGATAATAAGCAGTGCAGGGACTCTAATGTTTCTGAACTCGTAGCATACCGGCTGGTTATAAATCATATCTGAAGTAAGTGCAGCATCCCAGGCAATTTTAGGATAGTCGGGATGCAGAGTCCAGCCTGCAATCAAATCCAGCCATGGCTGGTATTCTGTCTTCCATTGATTATCATAATAAAATTTCATCTGATAAGCCTTATACGTTTCCGCAGTATTTTTAAGTTCAGACTGGTAGGCTTTATCTATGTCCTGATAGGAAGAAAAGGTTTTATAATCTTCCAGTCCGATAGGATTTTCCAGGATCAGTTTCTGAACCCTTTCCGGATATTGCAGTACAAATCGCGTCGCTACCATGCCTCCCATGGAATGTCCGAGTACAATAACCTTATCAATATTTAGCTGGTCTAAAATCAGCTTTGTGTTTTCCGCCAGCTGTGAGAAGGAAAACTGATAGCTCTGAGGTTTTGAGGATTTTCCGAAACCGATCTGATCCGGTATGATCACCCGGAACCCTTTTGAAGAAAGGTCTTTTGCAGTCTGTTTCCAATACGCTCCGTTAAAATTCTTGCCATGAAGAAGCATTATAGTTTTCCCGTTAGGTTTTTTCGGCCTTACGTCCATGTAAGCCATTTTAAGAAGGCTGTTTTGGGAATTGAGCTGCATATACTCTACCTGAAAAGGATACTGGTATTCAGTCAGCATCGCATCCAACGGCTTTACCTGGGAAAAACTCCATACAGGTGCAGCGCACAGAAAAATTCTAATGGCAGCAAGTTTAAAGGATTGAATCATCTTTTTTAATTTATTATGGTTATAAAAAAACCGTTCCAAAAGAAACGGCTTTGATTATTTTCTCAGTGTTACGACACCTGTTCATCAGCGATACGAAGATCTTTTTTTGCGGGCAGGTTCATCAACACGATAGCAAAGAGGATGAGGATGATTCCTATCCATTGTATCAGGAGGACTTTTTCACCCAGCAGTACGAAAGCCATGGTCACAGATACGGGCAATTCAAGTGAGGAGACAATGCTTCCTAAACCCAGTCCCGCCTCGGGAAAGCCGATATTGAACAGGATCGGAGGAATAATGGTTCCGAATAAGGCCAGAATAAAACCATATTTCCAGAATATGGAATAGTCAAAAGCTCTTATATGACTGGTATTTTCCGTAAAATTCATGTAGAATGATCTCAATACCTCAGAGTGCAGAGGGCCGATCTGAGCAAAAAACAGGAATAAGAGGATGATAACCGATCCTCCGCAAAGCATGATGATACTCTTCCTGAATACCGGAAGATGGGTAGCTATGGTATTAGATGTAAACATCGTTAAAGTATATGACGCTGCTGCCATAAGCCCCCAGAATATCCCGTGCCAGTCCAGATCAATATCCGCATGGATCAGATTGGTTGCCAGGACTGTCCCCACAAGGACTATGATGGTAGCAATAACTTTTCTGACATTCGGCAGAGTTTTCGTAATCACACTTTCCACAACCACACTGAACCATACCGACTGCATGAGCAGTACAATAGCTATGGAAACATTGATATATTGCACTGCAATGTAATAAAACAGGCTTGTACACCCTAGAGAAGTACCCGCCAGCAATAGCTTTCCTATTTCCCTGGAATTCGGTTTCGGTAAATCTTTTTTCGACGCAGCAGTCTGAATTACATTGAGGATCAGAAGCCCGATTATCCCCAGTGCAAATTGTGATGTAGTAACTTCCGACGTTGTGTACCCTTCATGATAAGCCATCTTAACAAACGTAGCCAGCATACCGTATATACTGGCTCCCAGTCCTACAAAAAGGACTCCCTTTAAAATACTTTTCTTTTTCATCTCGATTGTTTTTTTAACCCCGCAAAGATATGACATTGAAAAGAAATGGTATTTCACAAAAAAACTCCGGACAAGCCGGAGTATTTTTATAGATAAAGGAGTTGATCCGTTTATTTTTTAATGATCACTTTAGACGTTGAATCAACGTTTAGCCCTTTGATTTTCACAAGGTAAGTTCCGCTTACCAGCTTATCTGTAGCAATGGACTTTTTGGCATCAGGAGAAATTTTATCTTCTGACGAAACCAATTTCCCTGACATATCATAAATCTCCACACTTACTTTTCCTAATGTATTGGATGGGAAATTGATAAAGAATTCATTTCTTGCCGGATTCGGGTAAATTGAAATATTGCTTTTCACTGCCTTTACTTCATCCGTAGCCAGTACACAGTCTGAAGGAACTGCAAAACTTGCAATCTGGTCGTTGATATTTGTTTTGCTTCCTGCACTGGCACCTACACCTAATCCTCTTTTGGCAAAAGTTCTCCAGATCATGCATCTGTCAGCTCCTCCTGTTGTATTTTGATCAGCCGTAAGAATAGCCTCTCTTCCGTCAATAAAAGTCGGATTACAAACCTGTAATTTAAGTGCATTAGTTACCAATTGTAATACTCTTGAACTACCATTAGTTGTATTGGAAGTAACATTTGAAGCATAACCATATTTCGCGACATACTGCCAATGCAGATCCCATAGCATTGAAGCCCATACAAATCCTATAGAGTGTACATCCGGAACAATTGCTCCATTTGCAGCAGTATATTCCATGCCGTTAGTATCATCATAAGTAAAGCCATTAATAGAAAAATCAGGCGAGTACTTTGCAGGTCTTATTCCCCCTCCGCTCGTTGCCTGGCCTATAGGATAGGTACCCATTCCTCTGGCTACCGAAGCATTATCTCCAGGTTTATTAGTCAGCATTAAAGCGAAAAAGTCAGACCAGCCTTCTCCCATTTGTTCCTTATCCGCTCCGGAATTAAGACAGTTATACCCTGTGCCTGTTAACCTATTGGAAATTCCATGGCCATACTCATGTGTTACAATACCGTTATCAAAACTTCCATCATATTTAGTATCGGCTCTCAGCGATAAGTTTACAGGTATAGATGCAGCAAGTTTCGATTTAATGTACTCTCCTTCCGCATTGGTAATCAAAACAGAAGGAATCGTAATGGTATTATCCGTCCCACTCATATTGCCTAATGTAGAACCATTGGCCGTATTATTATAAATGATAACACCTATAGCTCCTGCATTCTGTGCATTCTTAACTTTAACCGTAAAGGTACAGCTTGATGCTCCTCCTCTTTCAATCAGACCGATTTTGCCTGTCATTTCACCTGCAGGCAATGCGGTACATCCGGTAATAGCACTTGCTAATTTCACATCTCCCGTAATTCCAATGTCATTTAAAGTTGAACCAAACTGAGCTGCCCCTGCATTCACTATTCTTCCTACAGCATCAGAAGGGGCATTGTAAAATACCTTGCGGTTTGATCCCAGCCATAAATACATCTGCATAACGGGATTATAATTATCGGGATACGAGGCAAAATTGGCATTATTAAAACCTCCGCCATCCTGAGATTCTGCGAAAACTTCGTCATCATCCAATCCGCCATTGTTAAAATTGTTGCTCTGAAAATTTCTTGCAGATTCGGTAAAACCGAATTTATAGAAAATATCATGCACCATATTGCTTATGTAGAATAAGTTAGTCGTAGCAGCCGGCAGATTGAGATATGTTAAACCAGATGGATTGTATGCAAAATCAAAATTTCTTGCTGTTCCACCATTTGGAGAAGTTCCGAATGTATCTTCATCATCATCCTTATCGTCGTATGCATAGACATTATTCCCTCTAGTAATAGTGTAATGATTGGTTACATTAGAATGCCATCCTTCGGGTGATGAGGCAAGAATCCATGGATTGCTCACTATTGATCTGGATCCGAATGTAGGCGCTTCGAGAGGCAGAGGGAACACATTGTATGTTGCATTATCCGGCGCTAAAGCGATAAAATTGGCATTGCTGTGGTCTGGTTGGTAGAATTCCTCGTTTTGTGGCAGAGAAGCTACGGTATTTTCACCATGGGAATAAGCACCATCACCAAAGTTGCAGGAAAGATTCAGGTTTAGTTTTTCTAAAATTTTTCCGGTAGAAGCATCCACAAGAATATTCCAGTGATTTGACGTTTTAGGTTCATGCAAAAGATACTCATAGGCCAGCTTCAAATTATTATCTGCATCTTTTGTATACACAAGCCTCTGCTTAGCAGCAGAATTTTTATGTAAGCCTTTTTCAAAAAAAGCCATCACAGACATTTGAGAAATCTCAGGCCTGCCCAATTCATCTGCTATTTTATGCAATGCCGTTTCTGATGTAATCCCCGCTGAAGCAGGAGATACAGACGTATAATCTTTTACAAAATTATCCGTATAGTAAGCAACCCTGCCATCTTTGACTAAAGCTGTTCCTACCGAAGCATACACAGGAAGGCCTTTATATGTCTGCTGGATCTTGATGACATCTCCATTCATAGATGAAGATGGATCTACGTTATCAATAATGAAACCGGTAAGATCCGATTTTTTATAATCTCTGATTGTATGTTGAGAAATATATTGCTTGATCAGCTTTTCACTATCCTGAGCACGCAAAGAAGAAGGAAATGCTGAAAAAACAGCAAATAAAACAGGTAAAACTAATTTCTTCATATCCATTAATAAGGGCGCTAAATTACAAATATTTAATATCAAAACGATAAATATTTTAAATTTTATATCTATAAAAGTATAAAGCAATAATATCCATAAAAAACACCACTTTATGATATATCTACTCTATAAAAATTTAGCGAAAAAATTTAACCTGTATTAAGGAAAAAAATAAAAAAGAGCTGTTTCATTCAGAAACAGCTCTTAATATTAAGAATGGTTAAAGATTATTTACCTTCTTCCATTTTTCTTTTAAGTTCAGCTAATGCATCGATATCTCCAAGAGTAGATCTCTCTTCATTTGAAGATGATGAAACATTGTTTGATCTGTTGTTAGAAGACTCTCTTACGTTTTTCTTCTCTTCATCTCTGAAAATTCCTGTGTGGGAAACTACAACTCTCTTGAATTCTTTGTTGAACTCAATTACTTTGAAATCAGCTTCTTCTCCTTTCTTGATTTTAGATCCATCTTCTTTCTCTAATAATCTTGAAGGACAGAATGCCTCAACCTCAGCATCTTCAAACTGTACAGAAGCTCCCTTATCGTGAACGTCTACAGCTTTACCTGCATGAATGGTTCCTTCAGCATATTTAGTTTCGAATGCATCCCAAGGATTGTCAGTCAATTGTTTGTGACCTAGAGATAATCTTCTGGCTTGGATGTCCAGTTCAAGAACTACAACATCTAATTTATCACCAACTGCACAGAATTCAGACGGGTGCTTGATTTTCTTAGTCCAAGAAAGATCAGAAATGTAGATTAATCCGTCGATCCCTTCTTCCAATTCTACGAATACTCCGAAGTTGGTGAAGTTTCTTACCGTTCCTACATGCTTAGATCCTACCGGATACTTAGCTTCGATATTTTCCCATGGATCTTTGCTTAATTGCTTGATACCAAGAGAAATTTTTCTGTCCTCTCTGTCTAAAGTAAGTACTTCAGCTTCCACTTCATCACCTACTTTTACAAAATCACCTGCAGATCTCAGGTGTGTAGACCAAGACATTTCAGAAACGTGAATTAATCCTTCTACACCAGGAGCGATTTCTACGAATGCACCATAGTCAGCAAGAACTACTACTTTTCCTTTTACTTTATCACCAACTTTTAAGTCAGCAGAAAGAGCATCCCAAGGATGAGCTTCTAATTGCTTCATACCTAACTGGATTCTTGTCTTCTCATCATCAAAGTCAAGGATAACCACTTTCACAGTCTGTCCGTCTTCAAGGATTTCAGATGGATGGTTCACTCTAGACCAAGAAAGGTCTGTAATGTGGATCAATCCGTCTACGCCTCCTAAGTCGATGAACACACCGTAAGAAGTAATATTCTTAACAGTACCTTCAAGAACCTGACCTTTTTCAAGCTGAGCGATGATTTCTTTTTTCTGACCTTCGATATCTGCTTCGATCAGAGCTTTGTGTGATACTACTACGTTTTTGAACTCAGGGTTGATTTTTACAACTTTGAACTCCATAGTCTTACCAACAAACTGATCGTAATCTTTAATTGGCTTAACATCAATCTGAGAACCTGGTAAGAATGCTTCGATTCCGTGTACGTCAACGATCATACCTCCTTTAGTTCTAGACTTAACAAAACCGTTTACGATTTCACCTGTTTCGTGAAGCTCGTTTACTTTATCCCATGCCTTAAGCGTTCTTGCTTTTTTGTGAGATAACTGTAGCTGTCCGGTTTTGTCTTCTCTCCTGTCTACCATTACTTCTACCTCGTCCCCTACTTTAAGGCCTTGGTTGTAACGGAATTCGTTAAGAGAAATAACACCTTCAGATTTGAAGTTGATGTCTACGATAGCTTCTTTGTCCGTTAATCTAACTACTTTCCCAACCAATACGTCGTTATCGTCAAGGTTGTTCAAAGATCCGTTGTAGATTTCCTCAAGATCGCTTTTTTCTTTTCTAGCATCAGCATCAAGACCAGATTCGAAAGAATCCCAGTCAAATTGTTCAGGTGCTACGTTTTGGTTTAATAATAATTCTGCTGAATTTGTCTCTTTTGACATAATTCTAATAAAATTTGTATTCCTTCTTTCTTAACGGTTCGAATCAATGCGGATTAAAAAATACGGAAGTAATTAATTGTTAGTTATTTGCTTTTCAAACCTTTCGCCACAAAAAGCGGTGCAAAACTACGAAAAAATTATCACAAGTACAATTATTTTAATTTACAATAAGGTGATGAGTATGTCTAAATAGGGAGCGGAAATGTATCTGAAAAAACAAAATCACCTACCTTTGCATCATGGAACTACAATCTATTTATCAGAAACTCCAGATTCAGGATATGAATCAGATGCAGAAATCGGCTTATAAGGCAACGGAAAACGGGCAGGACATTGTGTTGCTTTCTCCTACGGGCTCCGGTAAGACGCTGGCTTTTTTATTTCCGGTCCTGAGAAATCTTTCAAAGGATGCCCAGGGAATCCAGGCTATTATTCTGGTGCCGGCAAGAGAACTGGCCCTTCAGATCGAGCAGGTATTTAAATCTATGGGCACAGATTTCAAAGTGTCGGTCTGTTACGGAGGCCATGATAAAAAGATTGAAGTTAATAATTTAACAGAAGCTCCCGCCGTCCTGATTGGTACACCGGGAAGGGTGGTGTATCATTTGAGGAACAATAATTTTGACCCCAAAAGCATCCGGACATTGGTGCTTGATGAATTTGACAAAGCCCTGGAACTTGGATTTCATGATGATATGGAATTCATTTCCAATTCCCTGAAAGGCTTAAGCCAGAGAATCCTCACGTCCGCTACCGCCATGGATGAGATCCCTGCATTTACAGGGCTTAAAAATGAAAAAACAGTCAGCTTCCTGAAGCTCAATGAAGCAAAACCTGATATCCAGCTCAGAAAAGTAATGACCATATCTGAGGAAAAGCTGGATACCCTTTTCAGCCTGATCTGTAAAATCGGGAATAAAAGAACGCTTATCTTTTGCAACCACAGGGATGCAGTGGACCGTATTTCTGAGCTTTTAAGAGAAAAAGGTATTGACCGTGAAACGTTCCACGGTGGCATGGAACAGGATGAGAGGGAACGTGCCCTGCTGAAATTCAGGAATGATTCAGCCCGGATTCTGATCACGACCGACCTGGCTGCAAGAGGCCTGGATGTTCCTGAAGTAGAGTCCATCGTGCATTACCAGCTGCCGCCGAAAGAGGATGCATTTATCCACAGGAATGGACGGACGGCGAGAATGAATGCCAAAGGCTTTGCCTATCTGATCATGACGGAAGATGAAAATTTCCCTTTCATTAAACAGGATACTCCGGAGGAAAGTGTACAAGGCTTCCATAAAGTTCCCGAAAAAACACCATTCCAGACCATTTACATCAGTGCAGGCAAAAAGGATAAGGTGAATAAGGTAGATATTGTTGGATACCTAATTAAAAAAGGAGAACTTCAGAAGGAGGATATCGGCCTGATCGAAGTCAAAGATACCACCTCTTATGCAGCCGTCGCCAGAACTCAAGTCAATACAGTATTAAAAAAACTGAGCAGCGAAAAACTGAAAGGTAAAAAGGTGAAAATGGAAGTCGCTTACTAAAATACAGAGAGGATGAAGGTTAAAACATTTATTGCAGATGCTTTTACGGACGAATTATTCAAAGGCAACCAGGCCGGTGTCTGTATCCTGGAAACCCCGGTTTCTGAGGAAAACATGATTCTGATTGCGAAAGAGTTCGGATTCTCTGAAACGGCATTTGTAACCAAAAAAGACCATAACCGCTATGCGATCCGGTACTTCTCTCCGGTGATGGAAATCCCGTTGTGCGGCCATGCGACTATGGCCTCTGCAAAAGTGCTGTTTGCAGAACATCCGGAAATGAAGGCCATTACCTTTGAAACATATTCCGGTACTGTCCTGGAACTGAAAAATGCCGACCGCATTGAAATGTTCTTTCCTGTACACGATACACAGCAGTATGTACTTCCGGAGAAAATAAGCGACGCTATTGGAATTACAGACCTACTGGACTGTGCCTATAACGAATACCATAACATCGTACTGGCAGAAATCGGCAGCAGCACAGACCTTCAGGCCCTGAAGCCTGACTTTAACCGTCTGAAAAACATTAATACCGATATCAATGGTGTTTTGGTCACTGCCCGCTCGGAAAGAGAAGGTTATGATTTTGAATACCGCTACTTCTGGCCATGGTCAGGATCTGATGAAGACCCGGTAACCGGAGGCGTACAGAGTTTCCTGTGTAAATACTGGACTTTAAAGCTCAATAAAAAAGTACTCAATGCATTCCAGTGTTCTGAAAGGACGGGAAGCATGGAGGTTGAGTTGCAGGATGACCTAACCGTCATAAGGAGCAATGCTGCTATATTCATGTCCGGTGAAATCCATTTACCGGTTTA
Organism: uncultured Chryseobacterium sp.; assembly: GCA_913775525.1. Taxonomy (GTDB): domain Bacteria; phylum Bacteroidota; class Bacteroidia; order Flavobacteriales; family Weeksellaceae; genus Chryseobacterium. Next base: position 73,484 of record CAJYLH010000037.1, on the reverse strand, counting down.
AAATTTAAAAGCCACAAAAATCTGTTTGATTTTTGTGGCTTTTTTCTTTTGATGTATGGCTATTTTACTCCTTTCACTTTTGTAGGTAAGGTATAAACTGATTTCGTAGCGGTAATAAACAGGATGTCGTTATGCTTTCCTGCAAAGGTAACGTTGGATGTCCAGTCTTCCTTGATCGGGATGTGATAGATTTTCTTTCCTTCCCGATTGAACACATGAACACCATCGCCGGTCAGATAAAGATTGCCGTGCTTGTCTATCGTCATCCCATCAGAGCCCATTTCACAGAACAGCTTCTTTTCAGACAGCTTTCCTTCACCCAGAATATCATATTCATAGGTTTTGCCGGCATCAATATCGGAAACATATAGTTTTTTAAATTTCTCGCTCCCTACAATACCGTTAGGCTGTGTAAATGTCTCGATTTTGGTTACATTTCCTGCTTTATCCCGGTAATAAAGACTTTTGTGAGGAATTTCCTGTTTAAAATCCACCCAGTAATCCCTTTCATACAAAGGATCGGTAAAATACATTCCGCCAAAGGCATCATTCCAGAGATCATTGGGACCGTTCAGCCTTTTGCCTTCAAAATGGTTCACGAGGATTTCCACCTTTTTATCTTTTGATATTTTCCAGATTTCACCTTTATGGTCTGAGCAGGTGATCAGGTTATCATGTTTGTCGAAATGCGTTCCGTTCGCCCTTCCCGCCTGATCCATGAAATGGTTTACCTTATTTGTTTTCCAGTCCCAGTAATAGATCTTATCATTGGGCTGATCCGTAAAATATACATTTCCTTCGCTGTCGGAAGATGGGCCTTCCGTAAACGTAAACTGGTCCGAAACTTTTTCCGGCTGAATGTCTTCATAAAACATAGCATTAGTATTTAGTGATTTGCAACTGACTAATGCTAAAACCAAACCAACCGAACCGGCACGCCAGATATTCTTCATTGCTTCATAAATTTTGATGGGTACAATTTACGATTTGTAATGTCAGGTTCAAAAGTTATTTTCTCATTAAATAATCATAAAACCCGATAATACAATGTCCGAATAGTCCTATTTAAAGCGAAGATGATATTAGCAACAAAAACCAATATTGATGAGCTTTGCACTAACCGTAAGGCGTACAGTTTCCCTTACTTAATTGATGCAAAAACGATGAATATGCAACCCGACAATTTTCAGGCCCGTCCACAAGATACCCACCATTTCAGAAATTCAGTAGGAACAATGGATGAAACCGGTAAGAGAAAATGGGTGTATCCCCGCAAGCCTAAAGGTACATTTACCAATTACCGGAATTACACCAGTTATCTGCTGCTTGCTCTTTTCTTCGGATTGCCCTTCGTTAAGGTTAACGGCAATCCTTTCCTGCTGTTTAATGTGATTGACCGGGCGTTCTTCATTTTTGGTCAGCCGTTTTACCTGCAGGATTTTTTCATCCTTGCTTTGGGAGCGGTAACGTCTGTAATTTTTGTCATGCTTTTTACGGTCGTTTTCGGCAGGATCTTCTGTGGCTGGCTTTGTCCGCAGACGATTTTTATGGAAAGTGTTTTCAGGAAAGTGGAATTCTGGATTGAAGGTGACCGCAATAAGCAGATGAAGCTCGACAGACAGGATTGGAACGCTGAAAAGCTGAGGAAAAGGCTTTTGAAATGGTTTATATTTGCTGTTCTCTCAGTAGTCATTACCAACTTCATGTTCATGTATATTGTAGGATATGAAAAAGTTTTCAGCATTATTGCCCGGGGACCTGTGGAAAACCCTTTGAAGTTCCTGGGAATGATAGCTTTTGCAGGTACGTTTTATTTTGTATTTGCATGGCTCCGCGAGCAGGTATGTACGCTCGTTTGCCCGTACGGAAGGCTTCAGGGGGTATTGATTGACAAAAATACCATCAATGTATATTATGATTTCCGGAGAGGGGAAAACCGTTCCAAATGGAGGAATCAGGAAGACAGAAAAGCAGTAGGCAAAGGAGATTGTATCGAATGCCAGCAATGCGTGGTGGTATGCCCTACCGGAATCGATATCAGAAACGGCCAGCAGCTGGAATGCGTCAATTGTACCGCCTGCATCGATGCCTGTGATGAAGTCATGGAAAAAGTAGGCCTTCCCAAAGGCCTGATCCGCTATGCTACGGAGGCCGAGATAGAAAACCGTGAAAAATTCAGGTTTACTTCACGGATGAAAGCTACCAGCTTGATCCTGATTATGCTGATCGGATTCCTGGGATTCCTGATGTACGACAGAGGTTCGCTGGAGGCAAAATTCATCAAACCTGCGGGATCAACGTATTTTATTAAAGACGGAAGAATCAGCAATACCTTCATTTACACATTCCTGAATAAATCCAACGAACAAAAAACACTTACGGTAAAGGTACTTAATGCGGATCATGCACGGATAGAATTTTTCGGATCCGAAAAAATTATTCTGAAAGGGGATCAGATCCTGAAAGGCAACATCAATATTTCATTCCCGGAAAACGAGATCAGGTTTTCCAAACAGAACCTCGCTATCGGAGTCTATGATGAAAAAGGAAAACTCCTGGACACTTTCGAGACGGTTTTTGAGGGTCCTTTTACCCTTGCCCTGTGATCCTAGGATTTGTACTTCCGGATAAACTGTGTCGGCGTCATACCGGAAGATTTCCGGAAAACCCTTACAAAGTAAGAATATTCATCATATCCCAGCCGGAAGGAAATTTCACCCAGGCTTTCATCCAGATGGATCAGCATCCTTTTGGCTTCCAGGACTACCCTATCCGTAATGACCTCAGTTGCCGTTTTCTGAACAACAGTCTGGATAATGCGGTTCAGGTGCTTCGCCGAGACATTCAGTTTTGCTGCATAAAAGGCCACGGATTTCTCACGGGCAAAATGCTCTTCCACAAGGTCTTCAAAATCCTGGTAATGCTTAAAATAAGAAAGACCGGCAGATGGAGACCGGTAATCCAGATCTTTTGAAAAAAGCCTGGACGAGAGAATAAAAATATGTGATAATATAGATAATATGAGGCCGGTTTTCATAAGGTCCTGAGCCCTGTACTCATGTTCCAGTTCCACGATTTTATCAAGGTACTGTTTAAGATGATCATCGTCCAGATGAAGTTTCCGCGGGAAATGTACAGATCCGAAGAAAGGGAAGTTCCTCAGTTTCTGGCTCACGTAATGCATCTCATAAAAATCCTGCGAACAGAAGAAAATATATCCTTCTATATCCGGGGAAAGTTCCCAGCTATGGATCTGTCCGGGTGACATAAAAAAGAGGCTGCCCCTGGCAACGTCATATTTCTGGAAATCAATTTCATGGATGCCGGTTCCGCCCGTGAACAGAATGGTTGCATAAAAATCGTGGCGGTGCGGCTTTTCAAGATGGCGGTGGCCTACGATCAGATGATTCTCCAGGGTGCTGAAATAAAAGTCGGAGGTATTTTTCCCGCCCTGGAACAGATTGATGTTAAGTACTGAAATGGAATCCACCGTGTTTATTCTTTGCATTCAAAAATAACAAAAACAAAAGCAATTGTTTCAATAACATCACTGACTTTTTCCCGGGAGCCCGCAAAAGACTAACATTTCACTCTATATATTCTTTATGAAAATCAAAAAATATTTATCTTTGAACATTACGATCCTACAATGAAGATAAATCTCCCGGATAAACTGTATTATTCCATTGGTGAAGTGGCTAAGGCATTTGACGTAAACACTTCCCTTATACGCTATTGGGAGCAGGAATTTCCGATTATCAAGCCTAAAAAAAACAAAAAAGGAAACCGGTACTTTACCCCGGAAGATATTAAGAATCTTCAGATCATCTATCACCTGGTGAAGGAAAAAGGATATACGCTGGACGGAGCCAAGATAGCACTGACCACCAACAGCAGAATTTCCGAAACCATTACGCTGATCGACCGGCTTGAATTTGTAAAGGCTGAGCTTCTGAAGCTAAAGGAATCCCTGGTAGAAAAGGACACAGAATAGCACCTTTAAAATATTTGCTTTTGCTCTTTTTTTGATGTAATCAGTCAATAAAAACCACGCATATCCTACCCAAATATCCTGTATATCAAAATTTTAAGATTGTTTTTTTGATATTCTGACGATAAAGTTCTAAGTTTATCAGGATGAAAAAAAATGATTACCAAAAACTGGGCGTATTGGGGATTATCCTGATGGCCCTGCTGATCTTCCAGGAATATACCGGGAGGGAAAAAGCAGATTTTTCCGGCGTCACCTTTATATCAAAAAATACGATTCCGGCGAAATTCTCGGAATTTGATCCTAACGATCTGGATGTAAAGCAGTGGCAGAAGCTCGGGTTTTCAGCGTCGCAGGCAGCCGTGATCCTGAAGTATAAAAAAGTCGTGGGCGGCCATTTTACATCCCGGCAGCAGCTGAAAAAGTGTTTTGCCATTTCTGAAGACCAATTCTCAAGGCTGGAAAAATACATCCTTCTTCCGGAAAAAGGAGCAGACACCTATAACAGCTACAGGAAAGCTGAGAAAAGAATCCTTTCAGTACAGGGAGCTTTTAATCCCGATCATCTTTCCCGCCAGGAGTGGCAAACTATGGGATTCTCTGAAAAACAGGCCGCGGCCATCCTGAAATACAAACAATACCTCGGAGGCAGCTTCTTGAGCAAAGAAAAGTTCAGGGAATGTTTCATCATCAGTGACGAAAATTATCAAAAGCTTGCGCCCTACATTATACTGCCGGAAAAAACACCTGCATCAGCCAAAACTTTCAACAATCAGAAAGCAGCAATCCGGTATTTTTCTTTTGACCCTAATGCCGCTTCAGCAGACGACTGGCAGCGTCTGGGATTTTCTGAAAAACAGGCACAGGCCATCATCAGTTACCGTGATAAGGTCCTGAAAGGCCAGTTCAGGACCACTGAAGATCTTAAAAAATGTTTCGTGGTGTCACCTGAAAAATTTGAGGAGCTGAAACCGTACATCAGGCTGAATCCAGTAACAGCGGATTCAAAAGATAAAATGGTATACAAAATTCCGCAACAGGAAAAAACGGATTTTTCGAAAACAGACCTGAATACCATAACATTCAGGCAGCTCCTGGAATTTGGCCTTGATGAAAGAAGTGCCGGGTCCATCATCGGGTTCAGGAAAAAACTCGGCGGCTTCATGAATAAGCAACAGATCCTCCAGACCTATAATATTGACCGGGAACTGGTGCAGAAACTGATCAACATTGCCCCACTGAATACATCTGATGTTCCTAAATACACTCTTGCCGAAGCTCCGGAGGAGTGGCTGAAGAACCATCCCTATTTTAAATATTCCGCAGATAAAATCATTTACTACCGTATCAGCGAACCTAATGACAAGAAAATCTGGAAATTTCTTAAACTCAAGCCGGAATATGAAGAAAGGATGAAGTGGTATCTTAAATAAGCCGTAAAGATATCGTATCATCCATAATCTGTAGCTCTATCAAAGTTAGTCTGCTGTCTTGCTTGAATCTTCAAGAAGGGCATTCAGAGCTGAAAACTCATGTTCCGTAAGGTCCCTCCATTTACCTACCGGAAGGTCTAACATGATATTCATAATGCGGATGCGTTTCAGTTTCTTCACTTCATAGCCAAGATATTCACACATCCTGCGGATCTGCCGGTTGAGCCCTTGGGTAAGTACAATCCTGAAATTCATTTCATCAATCTTCTCTACTTCACATTTTTTGGTCACCGTATCCAGGATAGGAACTCCGTTGCGCATTTTATCCAGGAACCTCGGTGTAATAGGCTTATCTACCCGTACAATATATTCTTTTTCGTGATTGTTTCGCGCCCTTAGTATTTTGTTGACAATATCGCCGTCACTCGTCAGCAGGATCAGTCCTTCGCTCGGCTTATCCAGCCTTCCGATCGGAAAAATCCTCTGGGGATGGCTGATATAGTCTATGATATTATTCTGTTCGCGCCTGGTATCTGTGGTACAGACAATGCCTACGGGTTTGTTGAATGCAATGTATACCGGTTTCTCCTGAGACTCGCGTACAGGCTTTCCGTCAACTTCTACAACATCTTCATCTGAAATTTTCGTTCCCAGCTCGGGCACTTTTCCGTTTACCTTAATCCTTCCTTCTTCCAGAAGTTTATCTGCGGCCCGTCTTGAACAGTAGCCAATTTCCGATAAATACTTATTGATCCGCGTTTTTTCCTGCATCGCTTATATATTCGGTATCGTTAAATCTAAAATCATTCTCCAGGAAACGGCTGTTTGCCTGTTCTACGGAATAATCTCCTATCTTGGTCCTTCTCAGCTGGGTCAGATAGGCGCCTACTCCTAATTCCTGCCCGATATCATGGGCAAGGCTGCGGATGTAAGTCCCTTTCGAGCATCCTACCGTAAAACGGACGAACGGAAGTTCAATTTTAATTTCATTGATGTATAAAATGGTCGTTGCCCGTGATTTCATTTCCACTTCTTCACCGGCCCTGGCCAGATTATAAGCTCTCTTCCCGTCAATTTTTATGGCTGAAAAGACTGGCGGCTTCTGCTGGATCTCTCCTACAAATTTTTCCAGTGCAGTCCTAATCTGCTCTTCGGAAATATCAGAAATATCCTCATGTAGGATTTCAGGCTTCTCAGTATCATATGACTCGGTCTGAACCCCTATTTTAATCTCGGTCCAGTATTCCTTCGGTGCATCCTGTATTTCAGGGATATTCTTAGTGAATTTCCCGCAGCAGACAATCAAAAGCCCGGTGGCTCTGGGATCCAGTGTGCCGGCATGACCGATCTTAAATTTTTTCGGTAGGTTAAATTCCCTTTTAAGTTTGTATTTCAGTTTATTGACTGCCTGGAAAGATGTCCAGTCCAACGGCTTGTCCAATAAAAATATATGTCCTGACTGTAAATCTTCTGCGGTCATCTTATCGTCTATGATACTTTTCGGATTAAATTTAATTTCTTTGTGATCAGACTGTATAGAACAAAGCCTCCTATAATACTGACATCTTTTCTAAAACCAGCTGTACTGTTTCCTCTACCGATTGAGTGCCCATTATTTTTAAGACAGGGCATTTCAATTGTTCCAGCCATGCTTCATGCGCCTTGAGGGTTCTGTTATGCAATTCAGTCTTGTAATCGTAGCCTTCTGCCCAGATGATAAACTCCTGATGCAGCCTTGATCTTTCTTCATCTTTGAAGATGACATCTCCGTACCTCTCCCATTCTCTTTTCTTCAGTCTTTCCATCCTTATCCCGGCTGGTACATATAAAAAAACTACCAGGTCAAAATCCGGGAAGAGATTATTTCCCCATGTAAAAGTAGATCCGCCCAATATCCAGTTTCCCGCTTTATGAAGGTCTTCAATGATCATGCGGTTTCTCTCCTCAGGATTTCGCTTTTCGGTAAAAGGTGTTTCTGTTTTGATCCAGAAATATCCATCACTGTCAAAATAGGGTAATCCGGTCTCTGCTGATAAAGCACGCCCCAATGTCGTGACTCCGCTTCCTGATGCTCCGAAAATATGCAGTTTCATTATGTTGATATGTATTTATTAGCGATGTTGATCATCTCAATGCGATTCAGAAAAATCATTCAGCTAAATGAATATGAGCATTTATCTGATTATTTTTTAACCGTATTATTTAAACCAATAAAAATAGATCAGCAATGCAACACCAACGAAAATACGGTACCATCCCCACGGCTTGAAGCCATATTTATTCAGTACGCCGATAAATGCTTTGATAGCAATGAGGGCTACAATGAACGCCACTACATTTCCTATGATAAAGATGATCATGTGGTCCTGTGAAGCCATGATCATTTCATACCCTTTTTGCGGGGTAGCCGTTTCTTTTCCCCACGTTTTCACAAAAACGGAATACACAGTCACCGCCAGCATGGTAGGAACCGCCAGGAAGAAAGAAAATTCTGCGGCGGCTTTCCTTGTCAGTACCTGCGTCATTCCTCCGATAATGGAAGCGGCGCTTCTGCTGGTGCCGGGCATCATGGCCAGGCATTGCCAGAATCCTATCGTAACTGCAGTTTTAATGCTGATATCTTTTTCGTTTGTAATTTTCGGATTCTTGAACCACCGGTCGGCAAAAAGCAGGACAACCCCGCCTAAGACCAGCACAGATGATATAGCTATCTGGTTGCCAAGAACAGCTTCTATCTTATCATCAAACAGATACCCTAATACCAGAGCCGGAATGACAGCAAAACCCAGCTTAATATAAAACCTGAGGTTGCTGAAATCAAAGAACTTTTTCCAATAAGCTACTACCACCGATAAAATAGCCCCGAACTGAATGGATACCTGAAACATTTTTAAAAATTCATCTTCCGGAAGTCCCATCAGGCTGGCTGTAAAACCCATATGGGCTGTAGATGAAATCGGAAGATATTCTGTAAGTCCCTCAATAATGGCAATGATTATTGCATTAATTATATCCATAATGTATGTAAAAAATTAAAAGATTAAGAAACTCAGAAATTCAGACAAGGTATTCTGAATTTCTCAATTTCTCAATCTCAAAATAAAAGTTTATTTCTATTTTCTCTTCAGAATAGCATAGCCTTCAATAACAAAGCCTATCACTACAAATAGCGGCGCGATCCGTATTCTCCGGATCGAAAAAATTCCGTCATTCCATGAATTCGGATCATATTTTCCGTCTACCGTATTGGCATCAGCACCCATCATCAGAAGGAAACCAACGACAATAAAGGCAAGGCCTATCAGCATCCATTTAAAGTTTTGGGGTCCGAAGTAAAACGGACTTTCCTTCGGGGTTTCAGTTTCTTTGCCATAAGAGGCAGCGGAAAACTTATTTGTTTTTTTGCTCATTGTTAAGAGTAATATAAATCGTCAACGCTTGTTCTCAGGAATCTCCATGTTGCCACTACGGTGCTCAGGACGGTAATAAAAATCCCGATTCCCAATACCAGCAATGCCAGCCAGAAATACTGGTTGTTGTCCTGTACGAATGCTGAACCGATCTGGCTTGTAAAATAATACCATACACCGCAAAGGGCCATCAGACCGATTACAGAACCAATGACTCCTAGAATAACCGCTTCAATGATAAACGGCTTAAGGATAAACCTCCTTTTCGCCCCTACCAGCTGCATGGTTTTAATGATAAATCTTTTGGAGAATATTTTTAAACGGATGGAGTTGTTAATCAGTACTACGGCAAGAATCAGGAACAGCATGGAAAAACCGAAAATCCATTTGAGGATCCTGCTGAGATTATTGTAAACATCCACCATCAGCGTGCTGTCATTTTTCACATCTACAATTCCGGGAACGGATTTGATGACTTTAATGGCTTCATCGATTTTAGCCGGATCAACGTACTCCGGTTTAAGGGCAATCTCTACAGAAGACGGGAAAATATTTTCTTCAAAAAGGGCATCGCTGTCTATTCCCATACTGGCTTTAGCTTCTTTGGCAGCCATTTCCCTGGAAATATAAGTCGCTTTTTTAACGGGAGCTAAGGTCTGGATTTCCTTAAACGTTTCCTCCTCCATCTTAGCAATCTTTACAGAGTCCTTAGCATCAAAATTTTCATCAAAATAAGCATTAACCACCAGCTGTTCTTTGATATAATCGGAATATTTCTGAGCATTAATCAGAATAAGCCCCATCAATCCCAATAAAAATAATACCAAGGCAATACTGATCACTACCGTAATATTGCTGGACCTAAGCCTTTTCTTGTTAAACTCTTCTACAGATTTAGCCATTAATATTAAAATTTTTGGCTAAAATAGAAAAAAACTTCCGAAATTTGGGGCCGGAGAAGGAAAAATCATTGTTAATAAAATCATAAAAGTATTGAGTGTAAAAGCAAAAAAACATCTCGGACAGCATTTCCTGACGGATGAAAATATCGCAAGAAAAATTGTAGAAGGCCTGAGCTTTGATGGCTACAAAACCGTCATGGAAGTGGGACCGGGAATGGGCGTCCTCACCAAATACCTGCTTGAAAAAGAACAGCAAATCTACCTTGCAGAAATAGATACCGAATCTATTGAGTATCTGAAAAACAATTTTGCCCAGGTAAGTGATAGCACTTTTGTAGGGGATTTCCTGAAACAGGATTTCAGCTTTAATAATGGTGAGCAGATGGCCATCATCGGTAATTTCCCCTACAATATTTCCTCACAGATCCTGTTTCAGATTGTGGATCATTATACCCTGATCCCTGAAATGGTGGGCATGTTCCAGAAAGAGGTAGCGGAAAGGACCGCTGGTGTCCCTAGAACAAAAGACTATGGTATCCTTACGGTTCTTATCCAGGCTTATTATGATGTCAAGTATATGTTCACGGTCCATGAGAACGTATTTAATCCGCCCCCAAAAGTAAAATCCGGGGTCATCCGTTTAACCAGGAATCCAAAGGAAGGCCTTGCAGGAAATGAAGTTCTTTTTAAACAGATTGTAAAAACCGGGTTTAACCAGCGGAGAAAAAAGCTCTCCAATGCGTTGAAACCGCTGAATATCCCTGAAGCACTTAAGTCTCATCCATTTATGGATCAGAGGGCCGAAGAACTGAGCGTTGAGGATTTCATCATGTTCACAAAGCTTTGGAAAGAACATGTGTAAAAGATTCGATTGACGAGATCAGAAAATAAAAAAACCGGGACAATGTACTGTCCCGGTTTTTTTATGCATTATCAAAGTATCTTATTACTCTCTGTTCTTAAGCATGATCCATCCTGACCAGTTCATCTGGGCTTTGGATTTCGGATATTCGTAGTTGAATTTATACCAGTATGTGGCAGTCGGAAGCCTTTTCCCTCCTACGGTACCATTCCATACCGGATTCTGTTTGGTGAACCTGAAGATCTCAGAACCATAACGGTCATACACTGATCCGGTAAAGTTTTTGAAATTTCCTAAAGCGCTCAGGTCAAGGACATCATTGATTCCATCCTGATTCGGAGTAATGATATTGCTGATCTGCAATGTGAAGAAATCAAGCGCCCCGACACAATGGGTTCCAACAGTTCTCACCTGAAGATTGTAATTGGTATTATTCTGTAAGTTGGTGAACACATTGGATGCCTGCCATGAGATCCCTCCGTCGGCTGAATATTCCAATGTAGTCGGCATATTATTGATCATTGGCCCTACAGCAGTAATGGTAAGGGTATTATTACCGTAATCCAGGCCTGAAATAAACGGTGATGCAGCGGCCATAACATGTGAAGTAAATGTTCTTGTACAATATCCGTTGTTAACGGCTACCGTATATACTCCCAACTGATCTACATTGATCGTCTGGGTCGTTGCACCGGTACTCCACAGATAGGTATAGTTAGCTCCTGCTCCTGCATCCAGGACAACACGGTCTCCCATGCACATTTCCACATCCATCAGCGGCGAAGTCATTTCCGGAATTACTTCTACAGTAACAGTCGCAGGCTTCAGGGAGCGGCATCCCTTGGCACCGATAGCGTACACGGTGAACGTAGTGGTATTGAATAAAGTAACACTTTGCGTATTTCCGGTACCCTGGAAATTGCTCCATTCATACGTTGTTCCTCCGGTTGCCGTCAGATTCACGGTATCACCAGGACAAATTTTAAGTTTAGTGGCGACCACACTCGCTGTAGGTGTTGCCTCTTTACGAAGGTTAAGCTGCACCATTTTGCTGCAGAATCCTCCATTGGAAACTACTACATACAGGATCTGGCCATCCGTACCGTTATAATTCAGGATATTCGTAAGGTAGTTGTTATTTTGAGCCATTGCATCTGCCTGATTCACATAGATACGGAATACCGCACCCGGTGTTGTACTGATGGCAGGCAAAATAGTACTGAGATCAAAAGTAGTGATATCCGGTGTAGTACAGAGCAGTAGTGTAGCATCGTTGGCTACTGGAGTTGTTCCGCCGTTAATTTTTATAGTCGCTTTACCCGGACAAGGATTACCGGGAACACTTACTTCAATGGTGTAGACACCCGGCTGTACTGCTGTAATGGTATTCGTCGTTGCTCCGGCTACAGGAGTACCGTTAAAATACCACTGATAAGCAAGGTTAGGGTCGTTTACAGAAGCAGTGATTACCTGCGGCACATTGTCACATACATTGATTTCTTCCGGCAAAGTGGCACCTGAAGGATCCAGAAGCTCTACTCCGATGTTGAATGATCCTCCTTCAAGGAAAACGGCAGAGTCATAAGCGGTATCTCCGGCATCAGCCAGGACCATTTTAAAGTGATACGCCTGCCCCGGAACTACTGTAGCACTTGCAGTTAGCGGAATGGTACGTCCATTGAAGTTGGTTTCGATATTAGATGTATTATATCCCCCGAAGAAGTTGGCATTAACCTCACCGCACACGCCTGAAATAGCCGGGTGAATATTGGTTACACTTACCGGTCCTGCACCGCCCGGAAGTACCGCCATGTTAACATACGGAGCCGTACTGCCCACAGGCTTTAGCAGAAGTGCAAAAGCATCCGAGTAGCTGCACGGGAAAGATCCGGTATATTCTTCAGAGGCAAAAAGATAGTTGAACTTTACCTGCGATGACGTAGGTACAAAGTCAAATTCAAGGATTACAGCGTCGTTAAGCGTCTGGGTAGGATTGGTCGCAGCGACAAGATCAGGATCACTTCCGGTTCCTACATTGTCACTCAATGTACTGCTGATAAAGGAATTCCCACCTTTATTGGCATAACCGGTAGAGAGAATAATACCGTCTTTGAAAGGAAATGCTGTGGTGGCTTTATTGAAATAACCCCAGGAGCGATTGGCACTGCTGGCAGCTAAGTTAGGACTTACCTGTACGTTGGAAACGTTAGGAGTTACACAGGAATTCGTACCTGATGAAATCAGGACATCTTTAACCAATTGTGTAATTGTATAATTGCTTTCATTGTAAGAAGCAGCATTAACGTCAATGAATGCACCCGCTTTCATGGTTAGTGCAGACTTCTGCTCTTTCTGAGGTTTTCGCGGAAAGACATTTTGCGAATAAAAAAAGTTTGTTGAAATTATAAAAAGGAAAAATAACAGTAGATGTCTCTTCATAATATTTTTGTTTCAACAAATTTAATTTTTTTTATAAATATCCCATGCACATTTAACATTTTTATCTATAAAAATAAAAAATCTCCTCAATTGAGGAGATTTTAAAAATTCATTCTAATTAGTTTCTATTCTTCAATAAAATCCAACCAGTCCTAAGTTCCAGTTTTTTACTGGCAGGATTTTCCCACTGTACCCGGTACCAGTAAGTACCGGTAGGCTGGCTTATACCCCGTACATTTCCCCGCCAGGCGGTTTCGGCTTTAGTAGCTTTGAAAATTTCCTGCCCGTACCTATTGAAGACAGAAGCAGCGAAATTATTGTATTTACTGATCCCGGCGAAGTCCACAAAATCATTTTTACCGTCGTCATTAGGCGTAATGGCATTGGAAATAACAAATGTGAAATACTCCAGTACCGTGCTGCACTCCGCGTCTTTTACTCTTACCAGGATCGTGTAATTGGTATTGTTCAGCAGATTGTAAAAGATATTGGATGACTGCCATGTCACGCCTCCGTCAACGGAATATTCCAGTACTCCGCCGGTAGGATTTGTTGCTGATAAGGTCATGGTATGATTCTCATAGGTAATGTTCGTAAACTGAGGCAGCGTCGGGTTAATCAGCTGAGCCGAAAAAGTTTTTGAACACGTTCCATTGTTGATGGTCACCGTATAGGTTCCGGGTACATTGGTAGAAATGGTCTGGGTGGTTGCACCTGTATTCCAAAGGTATGTATAACCCGTTCCTGATCCTGCATCCAATACTCCCGTATCTCCTTTACAAACGTACACATTCTGTAAGGACGAACTGATTGCCGGCACCACCTCGATCTTGATGGTAGCAGGATTGACGGAGACACATCCGTTTCCGCCTAAGGCATATACTGTATAGGTTGTTGTTATGGTAGGGGTCACCACCTGAGTATTCCCGTTTCCTGTAAGCCCTACCCAATTGTACGTCACTCCTCCGGAAGCCGTCAAGGTAACCGAGTCACCCGCACAGATTTTCGTTGGCGAAGCTGAAACCGTTACTGTAGGTGGCCCTACGATAACAGTTACTGTAGCAGGATTGGCAGAAATACATCCGTTAGCTCCTACAGCATAGACGGAATATACTGTGGTAGTTGTTGGTGAAACTACCTGAGTGCTGCCGTTGCCCGGAAGTGTTGCCCAGTTATAGGAAACCCCTCCCGATGCTGTTAAAGTAACCGATTCACCAGCACATATCTGTACTGCTGAAGAGGTAACTGCAGCTACCGGAAGTACTTTGTTTTCTGTCACCGTCACGCTCGCAGTGTAGGTACAATTCAGGTTACCGGGCTGAGATACATTGGATACCGTCAGTGTATAAGTCCCTCCTGCGTTTACTACAGGAGTTAGGGTACTGGCTCCCGAAACGATATTTCCGCCGGCAGTAGTCCATGCTATGGTAGAACCCGAAGGAATTACGGAAGCAGAGGCATCAAGGGTAATCTGGGATGTTGTACAGGTAATAGTTTGCGGAGCGGCTATTGTAAGTGTCGTTGCTGCGGTTTTTAGAAGCTGTAAACTCACCACATAACTACAGCCGCCGTTTTTAACCAATACATAGATGGTCTGGTTACCGGCACTTGAAAATGCATTAGGATTGGTAATCGTATTCGCGTTTCCTGCATTCGCGTCTGCCTGATTGATATAATAAGCAAAAGTAACTCCTGTAGCTGTTGTAATCTGTGGCTGGGCCGAGGTGAGGTTGTAATTGATTGGCCCCGGCTGATAACACTGAAGAAGAACGGCATTCTGAACGGTTATCGGCTGGGAAACCTCAATGGTAATCGTAGCCGGATTCTGGGATGCACATCCATTGGCGCCCAATGCTGTTACGGTATAGGTAGTCGTTGCGGTAGGCGTTACCGTTTGGGTAGCCCCATTTCCAGGTAAACCTGCCCAGGTATACGTTGTTCCTCCTGAAGCGGTTAAAGTTACCGTTTCTCCGGCACAGATGGTTGTCTTTGACGCGGTGACGGTCGTCACTGGAGGCGCACTGTCTCCTGTAACCGTGACACTTGCCGAACCTGTACAGGTTGTATTACCTGGCTGATATGTATTGGAAATCGTTAACGTATAGGTTCCAGCAGCACTAACAACCGGATTCAGCGTATTTCCGCCTGAAACAATATTTCCACCGGTAGTGGTCCAGTTAAATACAGATCCGGAAGGATACACAGAGGCAGAAGCATTTAAAGTGACTTGCTGATTGGTGCACGTGAGCACGCCCGGGGCAGCAATAGTAGCGGTAATCTGCGGTGCTTTTACCAGTGTAAGCTCTGCTACTTTTGCGCAGAAGCCGTTTTTCACCGAAACATATACTGTCTGTCCTGCACTCTGAAATGCAGCAGGATTGGCGATGGTGTTAGCATTTCCGGCATTGGCATCTGCCTGGTTGATATAATAGGTGAATGTCGCACCAGGGGTTGTACTGATGGAGGATTGCGCCGTCGTCAGGTTGAATGTGGCATTTCCCTGGACATAGCAGGATGTCAGGGTCGCATTCTGAACCGTTGGTGAAGTCCCGCCAACAATAGTAATGCTTGCCGTTCCGGGACATGAATTTCCCGGAATAAACACCTGAACTGTATATTGGCCAGGTTGTGTTGCGGTATAGCTAGGATTGGTTGCACCCGGTATAGGATTTGTTCCGAGAAACCATTGGTAGGTAGCATTCGGCACCTGAGTGGAAGCGGTGAATGTCTGTGGAGTGTTATCGCATACATTGATGGACGAAGGCAGTTGGACACCCGCAGCATCCAACAGCTGAACACCGATATTAAAAGAACCTGCCTCCAGGAAAACCCCGGAATCATAATTGGAATCCTGATAGTCTGCCAACACCATTTTAAAATGATAGGCAACACCGGGAGTAACGGTTGCTTTTGCTGTAAGAGGAATGGTACGTCCGCTGAAATTGGTTTCTATATTAGCGGTATTTTGTCCGCCAAAGTACTGTGCATTCTTAGGGCCGCAGGAATACGTGGCAGGAATAATGTTGGTTACACTTACCGGTCCGGCACCGTTAGGTAAAACAGCAAGATTGGTATAGGCACCTCCTGAAACCGGTCTTAATAAAAGTGCAAAACCATCCGAAATGGTACACGGGAAATTACTGTCATATTCCTCGGAGGCGAAGATATACCGAAAGGAAACTTCAGTGGAAGTAGGAACGAAATCAAATTCGATATAGGTGGCATCCCTTAAGCTGCTGTTCGGGACATTCAATGCTGCTGCAAGATCCGGATCTCCTGTGGTAGGCAAAGCATCGCCAAGGTTTCCCGACTGAAATGTATTCCCTGCTTTTCTGGCCTGTCCTGTAATCAGGACAATCCCTTTTTCAAAGGGGAAACCGGTGGTTCCTTTATTGAAAAAACCCCAGCTTCTGGTCGGGTTATCAGCAGCTAGATTAGGAGAAACATTAACGTTGCTCACATTGGCTGTAGAACAGGTAGATCCGCCGGTGATCAAAACATCTTTTACCAGTTGGGTAATATTAAAGGAAGATTCCGGATAGTTGGGTGTATTAACGTCTATAAACGCTCCGGCTTTCATGGCGGAAGCCGTAGGCTGAATCGTACGGTTTTGCCTTATCTGTGAAAAGGCAAGATGACCCGTAAGAACTAAAAATAAAGCTAAAAGCAGACTTCCTGTTCTTCTGTTTAACATTTTTATATTGTTTTAAACAAAAATACTATTTTTTTTGATTGAAATTGAATTTCAGACAATTTGTATGATCATCCGAATCAGAATAGAGGTACAAATCTGCTACTTTCACAAAACAAAAAAGACCAACCTAAAGGTCGATCTTTTTGTATTTTTTACTCCATGTTCTTCAACAGGATCCATCCGGTATGCACCCTGATCTGCTTGCTGGCCGGATCTTCAAATGCTACCTGATACCAGTAGGAAGAAGTAGGCAGACGCTTACCCTGGAAATAACCATCCCAGTACGGCCTGATCTTTTCTGCTTTGTATACTTCTTTTCCGTAGCGGTCAAATATACTTCCTTTAAAGTTATTGTACTGGATGATTCCCCTGAAATCAATGATATCATTGATGTTATCACCATTCGGCGTAATAACGTTCTGCATAACGAACGTGAAATATTCCAGGAAGCCTACACAACTTGTTTTCTTCACACGTACCCTGATGGAGATCACTTTGTTCCTAGGAATATTTGTAAACCTGTTGGAATCCTGCCATGTTAGTCCGTTGTCAACAGAGTATTCCAATGGTCCGTTGCTTGGATTAGCGGTAGTAATGGTCATATCCCCTTTCTCGCTGTAATCCACTTTGATGATGGATGGAGGGATGGCCAGTAGTACCTGAGTCGTATATACTTTACTGCAGACTCCGTTACTGATGGTCACCGTATAGGTTCCCGGTGTTGCTACCGTAATGGTACGGGTTGTAGAACCTGTATTCCATGAATAGGTATAATTGGGTCCCGCTCCTGCATCCAGTGTAATCTGATCACCGGCACAGATCATTCCGCCTGAAAGGTTTGAAGTAATGGCAGGAACGACTTCTACAGTCACAGTAGCTGGCTGTGCAGATTTACATCCCTGTACCCCGATAGCATACACCGTATAGGTTGTAGTCTGGGTAGGGCTTAAAGTCTGGGTAGCTCCGGTCACGGTAGTACTGTTGCTCCATTGGTACGTAGCACCTCCGGCAGCCGTAAGGGTCACGGATTCCCCGGCACAGATTTTTAATTTTGTTGAAACAAGCTGGGCAATAGGAGTTGCCTCTTTTCTTAATGTAAGGGTTACCCTTTTGCTGCAGAATCCCCCGTTGGAAACCACCACGTAAAGCACCTGTCCATCGGTACCGTTGTAACTGGCTACGTTAGCAGTGGTAAGGTAGTTGTTGTTCTGAGCCACTGCATCTGCCTGGCTTACATAGAAACGTACGACTGCTCCCTGAGTGGTTGTAATCAGAGGAATGGCATTATTAAGGTTAAAGTTGAGGTTATTCGGTGTCGTACAGATCTTCAGTGTGGCATCTTGTGCGGCCGGGGTCGTACCCCCAACAATAGTAATGGATGCTGAACTCGGGCACTGGTTTCCCGGCACAGAAACTTTCACCTCATATACTCCTGGCTGGTTGGCCATGTAGGTTACACTTGTAGCTCCGCTGATAGGAGCTCCGTCCTTATACCACTGGAAGGTCATACCCGGAACGGTAGCAACCTGAGCCGTCAGGTTCTGCGGGGTATTGTCACACATATTAACGGTATTCGGCAGAATTGCTCCGTTGGCATCTACGATCTTTATTCCAAGGTCAAAAGATCCTCCCTGAAGGAAAACCGCAGAATCATACCCCTGATCTCCGGCATCTGCCAGAACCAGTTTGAAATGATAGGTAATCCCGGGCGTCACATCTGCAATAGCCGTCAAAGGGATCGTCCTGCCGTTATAGTTGGTCTCTATATTGCCGGAATTTAATCCTGCAAAATACTGGGCATTGATCGGCCCGCATGAAAATCCCGGTCCCGCAGGTACAATATTCGTTACACTTACCGGTCCGGCTCCTCCCGGAAGAACAGCAAGATTGGTATATGTAGTACTTCCGGCGGGTTTAAGCAATAAAGCAAAAGCATCGGAATACCCTGAACATGGGAAACCTGCTGTATATTCCTCCGAAGCAAAAATATAATTGAATTTTACCTGGGTTGAGTTCGGAACGAAATCAAATTCAAGCGCTACGGCATCATGAAGAGGCTTGGATGGATTGGTAGCAGCAACAAGGTCAGGATCACTCTGATTCAAACCAATCTGTCCGCCCAATGTACCTGTTTCCAAAGTATTTCCCGCCTGTCTTGCATATCCTGTCGTTAAAACGATCCCATCGTTAAAGGGAAAGCTGGTGGTCCCTTTGTTAAAATACCCCCAAAACCTGTTGTTATCCGTTACCGGCTGATTCGGAGAAACCGTAACATTGGTCACATTCGCTGTAGTACAGTTGGTTCCGCCGTTAATGAGGATGTTCTTGACAAGTTGTTCCGGAGTATAATTGGAAGCTGCATAGGGTGCAACATTGACGTCAATAAAGGCGCCTGCTTTCATACTTTCAGAAGTTGATTTTTCTTTCTGTGGTTTTCTCTGTGCTTTCTGTGCCAGCACAGCTGTACAGGAAAAAAGCAATACGAAAAGGAAAAGATAGTTTTTCACTCTATAATCTATCATTTTATTACAGTTTGGTCAAAAATACTATATTTTTATTTAATATTTATTCAAAACCATAATAAATTATATGATTAACAAAGACAGCTACACTATCCTTTGTAATTTTGTTAAAATAAAAATTCTACAGGAATGCTTGTGAAGCAGTAAAAATTATCTACTCTTTGTATAAAATTATTTAATGTTCTAAGGTTTCCAGCCTGTTACGGAGAATTGAAACATCAAAAAAAAAGAATCTTAGGGGGAGCAGAGGACTACTTTTCTAAAGATCATCCTTCGAGTCTTTCTTCAGGTCATCAATCATATCCTGGAGTTCCTGAATCTTATCCTTAAGGGCCTTGATCTCATTTTTATTGGAATTGACATTGCTCCTCAGGATCACATTCTTAGCCCGTTCATTATGATCATCATCTTCTTCCTCTTCATTGATTTCTTCAATGTCTTCCTGAATGTCTTCAATATCCTCGTTAATTTCCTCGATATCTTCACTGATTTCCTCAATGTCTTCCTGGATATCTTCGATATCTTCGCTGATCTCTTCAATATCTTCCTGGATGTCCTCTATCTTTTCATGGCTTTTATTAACGGACATCTGGATAAAGATAGCCAGATAAATAGCTTCCAGAGAAACTACCGTTGTGAGGATCAGAAGCATTTTATCAAATTCCACAAGTCCCAGCAAAGGCAGCAGGAAAGAAATGATAAAAAATAAGGTATGGGCAATAAGGGACGGTATAGAACCGATCCACCAGGTGATTCCATTGGCTATTTTTTCAAGCACTTGCTTGTTTTCTGTATTATCTTTCATCTTTATCGTTTTATAGCAATTCTTTGGTCACTCCAAGTCCGAACAGGGCAAAATCATATTTCGCAGGATCATTTTGATCAAACTGCCGCACCATACGGTCAAGCTCTTCTACTGTTTTCCAGTCGTTCTGTGTACGGAGAATCAGGCCCAGTTTCCTGGAAACATTTCCAGTATGCACATCCAGCGGTATGGATAGATGCCGGGGATCAATCTGCTGCCAGATCCCAAGATCCACTCCCCTTTTGTCTTTGCGCACCATCCACCTGAGAAACATGATGATTCTTTTGGCAGACGAATTTTTATAGGGCGAACTCACATGTTTGTGGCTCCGGTGTTTTTCAGAATCCAAAAAGCCAGTCCTGAAGCGCTCGATGGAATGAAGGAAATTGGATTCGTCTTCATTAACTAAAAAGAGATTTTCCAGGCTTTCGTATTCTTTATAAATCTTATTGAACTGTCTTATAAAGTAGGCAAAATCTTCTCCGTTGAATGTTCTGTGAATGCTTTTCCCATGGATGTCCGTCAGATCTTTATCCGAATGGTTCATCACAAAATCATAAGGAGAGTATCCCATAATATCCAGCATCTTATCCGAAGAACGCAAAATAGCTTTTCTGTTGCCCCATGAAATGGTTGCGGCCAGGAATCCCGCAATCTCAACATCCTGTTTCACAGAAAACCTGTGCGGGATCTGTACTGGATCATCATTAATGAAATCCGCATTATTGTAGCGGTCTGCCTTTTCGTCAAGGAAGTTTTTCAGTTCTTCAAAGTTCATTACCATCATTAAATTTTCACACATTCAAGGGCTTTGGGCAGATACGTATTCGGAAAAACATTCCTGGCTTCATCCGTGAAAACGGTAAGGTCTGCATACCGGTTGGAGAAATGTCCCAGGATCAGTTTCTCAACCTGGGCCTTCTTTGCCACAGTAGCTGCTTCCAGCGCTGTTGAATGTCCGGTGTAGTCTGCCATTTCCTTAAGGTCATGTAAAAAGGTAGACTCATGATACATCACAGTTACTCCCTCAACAATCGGAATGATGCTTTCCAGATACCTTGTATCGCTGCAAAAAGCATAAGAAACCGGGGGTGCCGGAGGCGTTGTAAGCACTTCATTTTTGAGGACGTACCCATCACTCAGCACAAAATCTTTTCCTGCTTTAAGGTTATGGTAATCACAGACTTCAATTTCGCTATACTTGGCTATTTCCTCCATATTAAGGTGTCTTTCCCTGGGTTTTTCCTTAAAAAGATAGCCGTTACAGTAAATCCTGTGATCCAGAGGAATAGTATAAACTTCTACCTTGTTGTCTTCATAGATTTTCTCAGAATAGTCTTTGTCCAGCTCATGATACACCACCTCAAAACCCCGGTGGGTTTCCGTAATCGTAAAGATGGTCTCCAGCATTTTTTTGATGCCTTTGGGACCGTATACGTGGAGCGGAGTTTCCCTTCCCAGCAAACGGAATGATGCAATAAGGCCCGGAAGCCCGAAGCAATGGTCGCCGTGAAGATGGGAAATAAAAATATGGTTGATCCTTGAAAACTTAGCTTTGGCCTTCCTAAGCTGTACCTGGGTTCCTTCCCCGCAGTCGATCAGGAAATGCCGTTCCTCCATCTCCAGCAGCTGAGCGGTTGGTGATGAATTAATCGTGGGAATGGCCGAATTAAAGCCTAATATGGTTAAATACGTACTCAAATCAATAATTTATGATCAGTAACCCTGCAGATAGGAATCTGCTGATGTCACCGAATTGTTTTACAAATTGCTGTTGTCAGATCTCAGGAAGTCCAGAAACAGGTCCAAGGCCTGTTTACGGTGGCTGATCCTGTTTTTGTCTTCAGGATTCATTTCCGCAAAAGTCATTCCGTATCCGTCCGGAACGAAAATAGGATCATAGCCGAATCCTTTGAATCCTTTATTTTCCAGAAGAAGGTTTCCGTGAACCCTGCCTTCAAAATACCTCGCTCCCTGATCATCATAATAACATAAAACCGTGATAAAATAGGCTTTCCTGTTTTCAACACCTTCCATTTCACCCAGAACTCTGGCGATATTTTTGGCAAAATCATGGTCTCCGGCATAGCGGGCAGAAAAAATACCCGGTCGTCCGTCAAGGGATTCCACAACGAGTCCGCTGTCATCTCCCAGGCTCGGAATTCCGGTTATTTCAAAGCAGTATTTCGCCTTGATCAGGGCATTGGCATTAAAGGAATCGCCGTCTTCCACTATTTCCTCATGAATACCGTAATCCGTGAGGCTTTTAACCACAAAATCATGTCCCAGTATCTGCTGGATTTCCTCTTTTTTATGCTGGTTATGCGTTGCAACCAATAATTCCATATCTATTTTTTAATCTATTATCCTGCCATGGATATTCACGAATGCGCTTCCATCCGGTGAACCTCTGGCTCATTATTTCTAAATTTCAGTGTAATGCACTTTATACTTTTTCACAAAAAGGTAACAGAAGACCGTAAACAGGACAGTCCCTGCAGCCAGGACAACCCATTCGGAGACATGCAGTGCCTGTGAAAAACTTTCGCTGTCGGTATACATGATCAGGATGCATGAACACAGATTATTAAAACCATGCAACAGCATCGGCAGAAGCAATGATTTGGTTTTGAAATAAACCAGTCCCAGGACACTTCCCAGAAGAACCGCTCCTGCAAATTGCCACGGATTCCCATGTACAATGCCGAAGATCAGTGATGCATACATAATTGCCTTCCACGGTTTCACCCCTTTGTTCATGAGGCCTTTCTGGATAATCCCCCTGAAAATAATTTCTTCGAATACCGGAGCCATGACCACCGTCATCAGGAGCATCGCCGCCGGATCATCTGTCAGCTGGTCCATCAGCTGGTTGAAAAATTCGTAGTATTCCCCGAAAAAAGGACCGGTAACCGGAATCTGTGACGTCACGAATTCCCCGATAAACATCATGCCCATCATCATCGGAAAGATCAGGAGATACGTATAAAAATTGGCAGGTGAAAAATTGAAGTTCAGCTTTTTCTTTGTAGATGGCCTTACGATAAAAAAATCGAAAAAGGCAATAGCCGTAACGAACCCGGCTGCATTCGTCAGCATAAGAAACCACTCTTTATACTGCAGGCTGGTTTTAAATGCAAACATCCAGACCTCATTCAATACGGAAATAAACAGTGTTCCTGTAAAGAACCCTATCAACAAAGCCAGTCCTCCGATCCAGGTAAAAGTAAATGTAGGATATCTGCTGTTTTCCATGCTTGGTGCGAAAATTTATTGAAAGCAAAGATAAGTAATTTGAGGCTTACGAATTACCGGCAGCCGTGCCATCAACCGATGCTTTTTAATTTAAGACTCCATTTAATGGATAAAACATATGGAAAAATAGGCTTAAAATTCCCGTGTAGCTGAAATTGATTTTCAAATTCAATTAAAAATCACGATTTTTGCAAACTCAAAATATGCTATGTCAGACTTAATCAAAGAAATACAGAAAAGAAAAACGTTCGGAATCATCTCCCACCCGGATGCCGGTAAGACCACGCTTACGGAAAAACTCCTGTTATTCGGGGGGGCAATCCAGGAAGCGGGTGCCGTAAAATCCAATAAAATAAAAAAGGGGGCCACTTCCGACTTTATGGAGATTGAACGTCAGAGAGGGATCTCTGTAGCCACGTCTGTACTTGCTTTTGAGTATAAAGACCATAAGATCAATATCCTCGATACGCCGGGTCACAAGGATTTTGCCGAAGATACTTACCGGACGTTAACCGCGGTAGATTCGGTGATTGTAGTGATCGACGTCGCCAAAGGGGTTGAGGAACAGACTGAAAAACTGGTTCAGGTGTGCCGTATGAGAAACATCCCGATGCTGGTCTTCATCAATAAACTTGACCGTGAAGGTAAGGATGCTTTTGACCTGCTGGATGAAGTGGAACAGAAATTAGGGCTGAATGTAGTTCCTCTGTCCCTTCCTATCGGTATGGGAAGTGATTTCCAGGGCATCTATAATATCTGGGAAAACAACATCCAGCTATTCCTGGAAGAAAGAAAACAGAAAGTAGGTGAATCCATCACCTTTGACAATATCAATGACACCTCTATTGATGAGGCGATAGGTTCCAAGGCTGCGCAGACCCTGCGTGACGAACTGGAACTGGTGCAGTCCGTTTACCCTGAATTTAACCGTGAAGATTATATGAAAGGGGAACTCCAGCCGGTATTTTTCGGATCAGCACTGAATAATTTCGGGGTTCGAGAACTTCTGAATGCATTCATTGAAATTGCGCCGATGCCACAGCCTAAAGAAAGTGACCTCAGGGTTGTAAAGCCTGAAGAAAACATCTTTACCGGGTTTGTATTCAAGATCCACGCAAACATGGATCCTAAACACCGCGACAGGCTGGCATTCGTGAAAATCGTTTCCGGAACATTCAAAAGAAATGAAAATTACCTGCTGGTACGCGAAGGCAAAAAGATGAAATTCTCCTCGCCAAATGCTTTCTTTGCAGATAAGAAAGAAGTAGTGGACGAAAGTTTCCCGGGAGATATTGTCGGGCTTCACGATACGGGAAGCTTCAGGATCGGCGATACCCTGACCAGCGGGGAAAAATTAAGCTTTAAAGGAGTTCCGAGTTTCTCTCCGGAACATTTCAGGTACATCAATAATGCAGATCCGTTAAAGGCCAAGCAGCTGGCCAAAGGAATTGACCAGCTGATGGATGAAGGGGTTGCCCAGCTGTTTACCCTTGAGATGAACAACAGGAAGATCATCGGGACGGTAGGAGCGCTTCAGTACGAAGTAATCCAGTACCGCCTGGAGCATGAATATGGCGCTAAATGTACCTACGAACCTTTATCCATGCACAAAGCATGCTGGGTGGAAGCGGATGAAAAATCTGAAGAATTCAAAGAGTTTTCAAGACTTAAGCAGAGGTTCCTGGCCAGGGATAAGTATAACCAGCTCGTGTTCCTTGCCGATTCTTCATTTACCATCCATATGACGCAGGAAAAATTCCCTAACGTGAAACTGCACTTCATCAGTGAATTCAGGAATAACCAAACAATGTAAGACATACATTTCTATAACCATACCATCCGTTGAATGTTTTCAACGGATTTTTTATTTTATTTTGAAAATCATATGGGCTTATTTACAGTAAAATAATTGTATATCTTTTGTAAAACAAATATAATCACCTGAATCATTGCACATTAAAACTTTACCCGGAGAATACATTCCTTTTACAAACCTAAAACAGGACATCGCAGCTAATTTTACTTCAACAAAAAAATTACGTTATGAAAAAGCTTCTATTATCAGCCGCAATAGCCTGCACCTGTATTATGTGTAAAAAGGCTGAAGGTACCTCTCCATGGGAAAATTCAGTTTCAACTGCAGATAGTGCAGTATCAGACGCTGCTAATACCATAAAAAGTGTTCAAAAGGAAACCGGTGCTATAGCTGACTCGGCCGGAATCCGTATCAGGGAATTGGATGAGACCAGCCGTGAGATCAGGGAAAAGATCGAAACCCAGTCAAAAAGCGTCGATTCCCTCGCCGGCAAGATCGCATCCGTAAAACTGGAGTCGGCAAACGCAAAAGGAGATTCTGCAGAAAAAAAGAAGGAAGAAAAGATCGTAGTGAATGTTCAGACTCCGAAAGTGATCCGGGAAACCAAAGTTATTTATAAAAATCAGCCTAAAAAAGAGCCTGTAGAAAAAGCTGCTGCTGACCGGCTGGTAAAAACCGGAACGATGGAACTTACCGTGCCAAATGCAGAATCTGCAAAGGAAACCGTGAAGGAACAGGTGGAAAAATATGACGGCATCATAAAAAGCGAAAACATCTCCCTCAACAATAATGACAGGAAAATCGCTTATCTTAAAGTCAGGGTTCCGATCCAGAAATTCGATTACCTGATGGATGACCTAAGCTATAATATTGGTAAGGTAGAAGCTCAGGGCATAGAAGTTTCCGGGAAAGACTTCGTACGCAATACCCTTTGCGATGTGGATATCACACTGTATGGCTCAGAGAATCCTGTTAAAACCACTCAGTCTGAAACTCTGGGAGGCCGCTCACTGGCTGCCATATCTTCAGGATGGGATGCCATTACCTCAGTGTACCTGTTCATATTACCCTTATGGCCACTGTTCCTTATTGCAGGTACCGGCTACTATTTTTATAAGAAAAGAAGCGGCGAAACCGGCAAGGACCCAAACATTTAATTTTAATAATATTTTAAGCCAAAAATCCGGATTCCAATACTGTTTGTTTTTAATTTTGTCCTATCAATATATATTAAAGTGTTGTGGTTGTAAATGTAAAGGCTCTCCTTCCGGAGAGCCTTTACTGTGTATGGATGACCTGATCTCTCAGGACCAGCTTTTACTTTGCAATGCTTCTGGAGATCACGATTTTCTGGATTTCCGAAGTTCCTTCATAAATCTGGGTGATTTTCGCATCCCTCATCATTCTTTCTACGTGGTATTCTTTTACATAACCGTAGCCTCCGTGAATCTGTACGGCTTCAATCGTAGTATCCATAGCCACCTGAGAAGAATACAGCTTAGCCATGGCCCCGCTTTCCGAAATATCTTTACCCTGATCTTTTTCTGCCGCTGCCTTGTAGCAAAGCATTCTTGCTGCTGTAATCTGGGTAGCCATATCTGCCAGTTTAAAAGCGATCGCCTGATGATTGATGATTTCCGTTTTGAATGCTTTTCTTGTTTTTGCATATTTCAGAGACAGCTCATAGGCTCCGGAAGCAATTCCCAATGCCTGGGAAGCGATCCCGATCCTTCCTCCGTTCAGCACAGCCATAGCAAAGTTAAACCCGAAACCGTCTTCACCGATTCTGTTCTCTTTAGGTATTTTTACGTTATTGAAGATCAGCGAGTGCGTATCACTCCCTCTGATCCCCAGTTTATCTTCTTTAGGACCGATATCAAAACCTTCCCATCCTCTTTCTACGATAAATGCATTGATTCCTTTATGCTTTTTTTCCGGATCGGTTTGGGCAATGACAATATAATAGCTTGCTGTCCCGCCATTGGTGATCCAGTTTTTGATCCCGTTCAGAAGGTAGTAATCGCCTTTATCTTCTGCAGTAGTCTTCTGAGAAGTGGCATCAGAACCTGCTTCGGGCTCAGATAAAGCGAAGGCCCCGATTACCTGACCGCTTGCCAGAGGGGTAAGGTATTTTACTTTCTGCTCTTCAGAAGCAAACTTTTCAAGCCCTGCGCATACCAGCGAGTTGTTTACGGACATTACCACAGCGGCAGAAGCATCCACTTTTGCGATCTCCTCCATGGCCAGAACGTAAGAAATACTGTCCATACCTGCTCCTCCGTACTGAGGGTCCACCATCATCCCCAAAAGGCCCATTTCCCCCATTTTCTTTACCTGTTCTGCAGGGAACTTCTGGTCCCGGTCTCTTTCGATGACCCCCGGTAATAGTTCGTTCTGTGCAAAATCCCTTGCTGCCTGCTGAATCATCAGCTGTTCTTCTGATAAATTAAAGTCCATAAAAATTGAATAATTAGATGGTCGCTAATTTACACTTTTTGGGCAAATCTGAAAAAATAAATGACATTTGAAAATAATACGTGAGATTGGCGGTGTTTTTATAAAAATGCTTATATTTAAAATTCTATAAAAATGCTAAAAAAGTCATGACGATTAAAAGATTATTCGATATTCCTCATTATGCTTTGGAAAAACTTCCCAAAACGGATATGTTCGTTACGAAATACAATGGAGAATGGAAGAAGACTTCCACACAGCAGTTTGTAAGTGAGGGCAATAAAATATCCCGGGGGCTTTTAAAACTGGGCATTAAACCCGGTGATAAAATCGCATTAATCACAACCAATTCGCGTACTGAATGGGCTGTCATGGATCTCGGGCTTTCCCAGATCGGGGTAGTTTCCGTTCCGGTATACCCTAATATTTCCCCGGAAGATTATGAGTTCATCTTTAATAATGCAGAAATCAAATACTGTTTTGTTTCAGATAAAGACCTGCTGAGCAAAGTGGTTAAAGTGAAGAATAACATCCCTTCACTTCAGGGGATCTTCACTTTTGACAGTATTACGGGAGCAGCTAACTGGAGGGAAGTCCTGGATCTGGGGGAGGATGACTCCACACAAATAGAGGTGGAAGACCTGTCTAACTCCATCCATGCAGAAGACCTGGCAACCATCATCTATACATCCGGAACTACGGGCAGGCCTAAAGGGGTGATGCTTACGCACCATAATATTGTTTCCAATGTCCTGGGCTCCATA
This sequence comes from uncultured Chryseobacterium sp., assembly GCA_913775525.1. Classification (GTDB taxonomy): domain Bacteria; phylum Bacteroidota; class Bacteroidia; order Flavobacteriales; family Weeksellaceae; genus Chryseobacterium. The sequence goes on along the minus strand of CAJYLH010000037.1, from coordinate 45,137 downwards.
ACGCGTATTCCAAAGAAAAAAAGCCTCGATTACAAAGATACCCGGGTGCTCAGCTTTCTGCCGATCTGCCATATTTTTGAAAGGATGCTGTTTTACCTGTTCCAGTACAACGGATTCTCTATTTATTTCGCCGAAAGTATCGATAAGATGGGTGAAAATGTCAAGGAAGTAAAGCCTCATTATATGAGCGTAGTCCCGAGACTGGTAGAGAAAGTATACGATAAGATTTATCATACCGGATCTTCCGCTGGAGGCCTGAAGTCGAAAATATTCTTCTGGGCGCTGGACCTGCTCAGCAAAAAGAAAGAAGTGTCAAAACCTTCCGGCCTGCAGCAGATCATTGCGGACAAGCTGGTGTTTTCAAAATGGAGGGAAGGCCTTGGCGGTGAAATCATAACACTGGTTTCAGGATCTGCCGCCCTTTCCACAAGGCTGAACTTATTATTCCAGAATGCCGGAATTCCGATCCTGGAAGGTTATGGATTAACGGAAACCTCTCCGGTGATTTCCGTGAACAGCTACGAGAAGATGAAAATCGGGACCGTAGGGCTGCCGTTAGATAATTTGAGCGTAAAAATCCAGGAAGACGGCGAGATTACGGTGAAGGGACCTTCCGTATTCAAAGGATATTTTAAGAATGAAGAAATGACAAAGGAGGTCTTTACGGAAGACGGGTATTTCAGGACGGGAGACATCGGCCATATAGACAGTGACGGATTCTTACAGATCACCGACCGGAAAAAAGAGATGTTTAAAACTTCCGGTGGAAAATACATTGCGCCCCAGACCATAGAAAACTTAGCAAAAGCTTCTAAATTCATTGAGCAGATCATGGTAGTAGGTGATGGCGAAAAGATGCCATGTGCCCTGGTGCAGCCTGATTTCGAGTTTGCGAAAAGCTGGGCGATGCGAAACAACCTCACCATCGGTACCACTCCTCAGGAAATTGCGAAAAGCCAGGAACTGAAAGACAGGATTGAAAAGGAGATCCATACCACCAATGAACATCTGGGCAACTGGGAACAGATCAAGAAAATTGAACTGACCCCTGAAATATGGACGGTGGAAAGCGGACTGCTGACACCGACTTTAAAACTGAAAAGAAAAGCCGTTAAAGAAAAATTCATAGACCTGTACAATAAGATGTACGGACACAACGAATAAAACGAAAGCCGCTCCTGAGGGTAGCGGCTTTTTTATGGTCTTTAATCCGATTACATGCGGATCATATTTTCATTAATATTTAGTGTATAAGAAAAAAAGCTGTTTCAAATGGTTGAAACAGCTTTTTACAGGGATAGATCTTATAATTAGAATTTAATTACAGATTTCATTCTTTCATTTTCTTCCATAACCAATTCGTCGTCCACAAGGATTTTACCGGAATGCTCATCAATAATAATTTTCTTTCTCTGGGCAATTTCCATCTGTTTCTGTGGCGGGATGGTAAAGAATGATCCTTTCGGAGCACCTCTTTCCAATCCTACTACGGCAAGGCCGTTGACAGAGCTGGTTCTGATTCTGTTGTAAGATGCCAACAGACGGTCATCAATCTTACCTGCATATTCCTTAGACTGCTCAATAAGATATTCTTCTTCTTTCTGAGTTTCAGCAATAAGCCCTTCCAGTTCTTCTTTCTTGAACTTCAGGTGGTTTCTCAGTTCCTCAATCTTACTGTTAAGTTCATCAAGCGTTTCGTTTTTGTGAGCGATTTTAGCGCCGAATTCTTTGATTCTTTTTTCAGCAAGCTGAATTTCAAGCTCCTGGTACTCCATTTCTTTACCTAAGGCTTCGAATTCCTTGTTGTTCCTTACATTATCCTGTTGGGACTTGTATTTTTCAATAAGGGTTTTTGCATGGTTGATTACTTCATGCTTGGTCTTGATCTGGTCATCCTGATCTTTGATATCCGCATGAAACTTTTCAGCTCTCTTCTCAAGTCCTTCAATTTCAATTTCCAGATCTTCTACTTCAATTGGCAATTCTCCTCTTGTATTTCGGATTTCATCCAATCTTGAATCAATGATCTGTAAATCATATAAAGCTCTTAATTTTTCTTCAACTGAAATATCGTTGGTTTTTGCCATATCTAAAGGAAATAATTTACTGGGTTTGTTTTTTCGCTAGATTTTGAGACTGCAAATGTACTAAATTTTTGTGACAATATTTCAAATAATTGCTGCGTAACCCATTGTTCTGATTCATAATGACCTATATCACAAATCAGCATCCGGGATTCCGCCTTGAAATAGTCGTGGTATTTAAGGTCGCCGGTAAGGTATGCATCACATTTTGCAGCAAGCGCTGCAGGGATACCGTCTGCACCTGAACCGCCCAGTACTCCTACCCTCTTGATTTTCCTGCCGGTGTATGCGGAATGCCTGATCACCTCAAGGCTGAATGTTTCTTTTACCATCATCATAAAATCATTTTCGTCCATTTCCTGCTCCAGCTCTCCGAACATTCCCAGGCCGCAATATGGATGATCATTGTCCAGCTGATAAACCTGATGTGCCACCTCTTCATAAGGATGGGCCGCCTTCATCGCGGCAATAATCCTCCCTTGCTTGTAAGCTTCAAAAATAACAGAAACCATGTCCTCATCTGCATTCTCACGAATGTTCTGCTGACCTGAAAACGGATTTGATCCTTCTACAGGCCGGAAAGTCCCATGCCCGTTCACAGCGAAACTGCATTCATCATAAAATCCTATGCTTCCTGCACCTTCAGCAAACAAGGCTTCTTTTACCTGACCGCTGTATTCCGAAGGCACAAAAACAGTAAGCTGCTTCAGGGTATTCTTTTTTGGCTGGAGAATTCTGGTATTTTTTAATCCCAGCTTTTCACATATTCCTGCATTAACTCCAAACAAGTCGTTATCGAAAGCTGTATGAACGGCGTAAATAGCCACCTTATTTTCAATGGCTTTCAGCACTGCCCTTTCCACATAATTTTTACCCGTTAAAGTTTTAAGGCCGGAAAAAATAATAGGATGAAAGCAGACGATAAGGTTGCAGTTCCTCTGAATGGCTTCTTCAACCACAGACTCCAGCGCATCATGACAAACCAGTATTCCGCTTACATTCCGTTCCGGCAGTCCGCACAGCAATCCTACATTATCAAAACTTTCAGCCTGCTGCAGAGGAAGTCTGCTTTCTATTTTTAAAATTACATCGCGTATTGTCATTTTATTCTGTATGTTTGTTACGAAAATAGGGATAATTTAACTAAGTAAAAAACCGATACATGGAAAGAGAACACAACCTTGTTCCCGAAGATGTGCTGTGGAAGAGGTTCCTGTACAGAATTATTTACCGTTCGGATACCCGGCTCGGAAAATTATTCGATATTGTCCTGTTATCCCTTATTTTTGCGAGCACCGCCATCATTATGACGGAAAGCATTCCCAAACTGGGAAAACAGTACCACTATACTTTCCTTATCCTGGAATGGATCATTTCAATCTTATTCACCATTGAATACTGGATGCGAATTGCTGTGGTAAAAAACAAAAAGAATTACATTTTCAGTTTTTTCGGCATCATTGATTTCCTGGCACTTACCCCTTTTTACCTCAGTTTTTTCTTTCCGGTCACCAAATATTTCCTGATTTTCCGGATGCTCAGGATGCTGAGGATATTCCGGATCTTCAACCTCCTGGATTTCATGAATGACGGCTACCTGATTGTAAGGGCCCTGAAAAACAGTTCAAGAAAAATTTACATTTTCCTGCTGTTTCTTATCATCTTCTCGGTTATTGTAGGCTCCATGATGTTTATGGTGGAAGGCGGAAGACCGGGGTTTGAAACCATTCCCCAATCCATTTATTGGGCGGTGGTTACCGTGACTACCGTTGGGTACGGAGATGTCTCCCCTATTACTCCGCTCGGTAAATTTTTTGCCGTTATCCTGATGCTGGCCGGTTATTCCATTATTGCCGTGCCTACCGGAATTGTAACTGCCGAGATGCGCAATAAGCGCCAGAACCTGGAAAAGGTTTGTGAGCGGTGCGGAAATGAGGATATTGATGATGATGCCCGGTATTGCAAGCAATGTGGCAAGAAATTAGCTTAGGTTTCCATATCAAATATCTATTAACAAAATACCCCAGAATCATGGAACCAACAAAGAAAAACAAACCCAATACTTTAGTCGTTATTCTTTTCTCTTTAATCGTATTAATGATTGTCATTTACTTTATACTGGTTACTTTTTTCCCTGCCGTTTTTTCAACATTGAACACTGGTGATCTTCAGCCTGTTCCGGCAAATAAGTAATGCATATTTATATAACGATGCTTTTCAATAAAGCTAAAAATAAAACAGGGAGGCATAAGCTTCCCTGTTTGTGTTCTGTTATACGTTAAATGATTCCGGTTACAACTGGTAATCCCAGATTGTCGTAGCCTTAAATCATCTGTTCTTTACTAAAATTATCCATTCGGTTATCTGTAAATCAGCTACTTTAACTTCAGCAATAAGAAAAGCAGCCTTTTTTAGAGGCCGCCTTCAGTATCAATTATTTTTTAATTATTTTCAGCGTCTGCTTGGATCCGTCTTTCAATTCGAGCGTAACCATATACATCCCTGAGCTCAATTCTCCTGCATGAATGGCAGTTCCCGGATTGGAAACGGTTTTAACCACTCTTCCTGACATATCCGAAATAGAAGCAGAAGTTACTTTATCCGCATTGGAAATATGGAATACTTCCGTGAAAGGGTTTGGATACACTTGGATATCATTTTTGGATTTTACCGTTTCGGAAGTTCCCAGGCTGTTATTGGTGATATTAATAGTAAAGGCACCTTCCAGGTTATCTGTAAATCCGCTGTAATCCCCTACATTCACATAATAAACAGTTCCGGCAGTAGTCGCAAAGGTCATAGTTTCCGCACCGCCTTCCAGTCCGTCATCTACCGTACCTTCACATACCAGACTTCCGCATGTACCGGTATACACCCCAATCTGAGGATCAAAACTGCTTCCGGCAGGCATATTGACTGAAACAGTGAAGGTACTTCCGTTTCCTGTAAAGGTAAACCACGTCCCGTCATTCATCTCATTGCTGCATGCTGTGATAAATCCTGAATTATTGGTAGCGCCTATTGCATCAGACTGTGTATATGCATACGGGAATACTGAAGCTACTAAAGCACCGGAACAGCTGTCATTAACAGGTGCAGAAGGTAAAGTATTAACACAGATATTAAAACTCTGGTTGCTTCCTGTATCAAAATAACTGTATACCCTTATGTAATAAGTATCTCCTACAGTCAGATTGTTAACAAGTGATGCAGTAGGGTCAGAGCAAAGAATGCTGGAAAGATTACCACAGCTTCCACTGAAGACCTGAAAATAGGTATCGGTATCATTAGGAACACTTCCCACTGAAACAATGTTACTGAGAGAAATATAATGTGAAGTAGCGGTGGCCACAAATTTAAACCAGACATCATCATCCGGTTCGCCATAACAAGGATCCGGAACCAATCCGGAATCCGTAGCTCCCAGAGTGGATCCCTGTACTGAATTGGTACAGTTCATATTCGGGCTTACAGTTAAGGTTAGGGCTCCTGAGCAATCATCATTTGCAGGTGGCGGAGGCAATGTTTTGAACATTAATTCTGTACACCCTGCTGACTCTCCACCCGCTCCTACTGCCGTTACTCTCAGGTAATAATTGGTATTGGGCGAAAGAGGCGTTGAGGGAATAAATGATGTGGTTGCTACAGATTGCTGATTCACTACATTGGTGCCACCCGGCGTAGTTCCCATAGAAACTTTGTACCCTGTGGCATTAGGTGAAGCGATCCATGTAATATTGGGTGATAACGGGACCGACAGTGCATTATTAGCAGGATATGTAATTGCCGGGCAGGCAGGCAGACTGCTTGCTGTAAGTCCGGTGATGGTTATGACAGATTTATAGGGCACCAGATTTCCTGTAGGCGGAGAGGCAGGATCAGGAATGGTTGTGTCATTCTTATAATAGAGCGAAGAACCGGATACACCATCATATATATAAAAAACATCATCATAATCGTTAGTATCATATCCCGGAGTATTTTCTTTCGCGGCGATAACCAGATTATCCGTGTTATTATAAGCAAAAGGAGTAGCAAAAGTTACTTCTACCACTCCGTTACTATTGGTTACTGCTCCGGAAAAAACCTGAGCAAGCTGAGATACCGGTACCCAGTCTGTATCTGACGAGAAGGAATTTTTAGAGGTATGCCCTAAATAAACTACCCAATCGGATGAGTTGGTTAAAGACATGGATGGGTCTAAATAGAACTTCAGTCCCGTAATACTTCCTGCTGCATTCGCATTGATTTCCTGTTTCGTATAAATCTGCTGTACATAAGAGTATCCGTAATAAGTACTTACCGGAGCCACACCGACATCCGTACTTCCGGTTCCCAGATTAATCTGGGCGGTTAATGATACGCTAATCATTAACAAGCATGAAAATAAAAGTTTTACCATAGGTTTATTAATTAATTATTCTTATATTAAAATTAGTAATAAACTTTTGTATTGAATGCATAAAATAAAAGTTTGAGCAAAAAAAATAGCGGCAATATTGCCGCTATCCATTTTTATGGTATCTGATTATTATTTCTTGATAGCCTTGATCGTCTGTTTAGAACCGTCTTTCATCTCAAGAGTTACCAGGTACATTCCTGAATTCAGTTCACTTAAATTAAGCGTTTCAGAAGGATTAGCAAAGGTTTTCACCAATCTTCCGGCAACATCAGTTACTGAGGCTGACTTCACTTTGGAAATATCAGAAATATGCAGTACATCTGTAAACGGATTAGGATATACTCTGATATTATTTCTGTTACCGGCTACTTCAGAAGTTCCCAGTGCACTATTGATAATGCTGATATCATCTACGTAAAGGTTATACTGGTTGGCAGCAGAGTAAGCATTAAATCCAAAATAATAGGTTCCTGAAGCTGTTGGCGTGAACGTAATACTTTCTGTATGAAGTGTATTATCGTTGATCGTGCTATAGTCTGCCAGTACACTGGTCATTCCGGCAACTGTTGCAGAAGTTCCGTATGCTACTTTCATTTTTTCAGTATAAAGTGTACTATTGTTTCCGTATTTATACGAGATTGTATATTGTGTTCCAGCTGTTAATGTAAGCCCTTGGGTAAAGAACCATGCATTAGCTGCATTGGTACTGTCAAATCCGTATTTAAGAACATTGGAATTGAATCCGGTAATATCGGTTGGAGCAGATGCCGTTACCCACTGCTTACCTGATCCTGCATTAACTGAAGATCCGCAAACCGGTAATGAAGGTACCGTTACATTGTCAAAATTCAAGGTATACGGAACAGTAGTAGCAACACAAGCTGTAGTAAATGATACTGATGAAGACCAGATACTCTGTGATGTACCGCAATTTGATTTTACCCATACATAATACGTAGTACCCGGCGTCAGATTCGGTAACGAAACTGTTGTAGCACTTACCCCTGTAATGGTAGGAGTTGTAGTCGCCGTAGGAGCTGTTGATGAAGTACTGTAATACACCTGATATCCTGAAGGTGCCGTTGCCGGTGCTGTCCATGATACGGTTGCTCCTGATGTGGTAACGGAAGATGCACTCAATGCTGTTGGCTCTGCACATGCAGGAGACAGCATCAGGTTGAAATCATCAAATCCTAAATAATACGGTGCATAGGTTGTAGCCAATGATTTAATACCGAAAGTATAGTTTCCTGTTGTAGTAGGAACAAAAGTTACTTTCACTTTAGTATAGTTGGTACTTTCAGAACCTCCGGTAGCGGTTTGCGTAGGCGTAAGGAAAGTGCTTAGTGAAGTAGCTCCGGTAGCTGATTGTGTACCGTTTACCACTACATCTCCCTGCCATCCAGTAAGGCCGTCACCTACCCAATAGAAAGTAAAGTCATAAGACTGACCTGCTGTAAGGGCAAATTTAGGAGTCCAAAGATAAGCAGCATTCGTACTAGGATAATAAATTGTTACATAGTTCGGAGCAGACTTTGGATTGTTATAAGTATTTCCTGCACTGGTTGCAGATGTATAGTTTTCCGTAGAGCTATATCCTCCTGCTGTAGAAGCCCAACATGTTGGAAGTACATTGGCGCCCACAGTCGTCATGGCGTCAAAGTTTTCAGACCATGGCAATGTTGAAACAGGCAGACAGTCAGTGGTGAATGTCAGTACAGAAGACCATGCACTCTGGGAACTTCCGCAATTGGATCTTACCCATACATAATATTGAGTAGATGCACTTAAAGTAGCCGGTAAGTTAGCCGTTGTGGATGTTATACTGGCAATACTTGGAGTTGTAGTGGCAGTAGGCGCAGTTGAAGACGTACTGTAATACAGCTGATATCCACTACCTGGCGCAACAGAAGGAGCAGTCCAGGATATGGTGGCGCTGTTTGACGTTACTGCTGAAGCCGCTAATAAAGACGGAGCATCACAGGAAGGAACCAGTTCATAAACCACATCATCAATAAGAACAGAGTATGCAGGACTTCCTGTATGTCTGAAAGCTAAAGTAGTCACTCCTGAAGGAGCTGTAATATTGCTTACTACAAAATTATCAACTGTAGTTGTGCTTGTCGTGGTAAAAGTAGATAAATTAACAAATGTGGTAGCATCGGCAGGGTTGGTCAGATATCCTACTTCTATTTTACCTCCAGCCGTTGAGTTGCCTCTTGCCTTGAATCTAAGTCTGTAATTACCAGACTGCAGTGTACTTACAGGCGGCATTGAAACTACAGGCAGTGAAGAAGTGGAAGATGCATAGATATACATATTATTCGGGGAAGACATCGCTGTACTGGCCTGAGTATATGCACTTCCTGTACTGCCTACTTTACCCCAGCACATTGGCCAGTCCGGTGTCGTTACACTGTCGAAATTCTGAGAGAACACCGTTGCGGATGCACATAAAGTAGAGAATGTTCTTTCTGTACAAGATGCAGATGTAGAATTGGCATTATATGAATTCAGCGTATAATAATATTTTGTTCCGGCAGTTAAGGCTGATGAGAACGTGTAAGTAGTTACATTCCCTAAATCCTGGTTGTTCAACACATTGGTTCCTCCGGCAGTAGTTCCTACAGATAATTTATATCCTGTTGCTCCCGTTACAGCGGTCCATGTAATGGTTGGAGTTGTAGAGAGGCCAAAAGCCCCTGCAACCGGTGCTGTTACCGTTGGGCACGGAATATTTGCCGTTGTAAAACTATTCTGTGCGCATCCTGCAGAAGTTCCTCCGGCACTGTATGCATTAACAGAATAATAATATTGCTTAGAGTACAGCAAAGGGGTAGTAAATGTATATGAATTTCCAGTCGTGATATCCTGGTTATTCAGTATATCTGTACCACCGGCAGTAGTTCCCACAGACAGCTTATATCCAGTTGCACCGTTTACAGTACCCCAGGAAATGGTAGGCGTAACCGAAACACCGGTAGCAGCTGCAGCAGGAGCTGTAACAACAGGACAGGACGGAGTTGCACTTGCCGTAAGGCCTACAAGGGTAACAATGGATTTGCTCCCATACTGAGTCCCTCCAGGAAGTGTTCCTGCCGGATCCGGATTGGTAGAGTCATTCCTGTAGTACAAAGTTGAATTCGCGGAAGAAGCGTAAACATACATGGCCTCAGAATAACCATTGGAATCATATCCCTGCTTATTCTCCTCCGCAGCAATAACCAGATTATCTACATTATTGTAGGCAAATGGTGTGTTGAATGTTACTTCTACGACTCCTGCATTGTTGGTTACTGTACCATCAAATACTTTGGTGAGATTCGCTACGGGAATCCAATCTGAAGCAGAGGTGAAAGACGTCTTGCTGGTATGGCCGATATAAACCACCCAGGCATTGGAATTGGTAAGCGTAGCTGTTGAAGATAAGTAAAACTTCAGCCCGGTAATATTACCGGCAGCATTAGCATTGATCTCAGATTTCGGAAAAATCTGCTGTACATACGAGTAGCCATAATAGGTACTAATCGGAGCGGGCCCATTGCTTGTACCCGAGCCCAGGGTAATCTGTGCAGACATGCTGGAAGCCAGCCACATCATACACATGAGTAGAATTCGTTTCATACGGGTAAAAAAATTATATTAGACCACAAATGTATAAATAAATTTAAGGCATACACAATAATTTATCATTTAAATTATCAATACAATTTATTAAAACGATATAATTTATCAAATATTAAACAATTATTTAATAATATTAATTTTATCTCATTTATATGATTTAAATTAATTTATTGATTTTCAATAAATTAAAAATACAACTCCACCATTATCACTTATCAAATATTCTTATTTATATTGAAAAAAAATAGCAGCTAATTTTTAGCTGCTATCATATTATCATGACTATTTTATTTTTTGATGACTTTTAAGCTTTGCCTTGTGCCATCCTTCATTTCAAGCATCAGGATATACATACCTGATTTAAGCTCTCCCAGATTAAGAACAGAACCAGGACTGGCAATGGTTTTCACCAATCTTCCGGCAACATCAACTATTCCTACTGACTTTACATCTGAAATATCAGATAGATTAAGCGTCACATCAAAAGGATTAGGATAGACCTGGATTCCTTTTTTGCCCGCAGTCTCAATTGTTCCCATAGTAGGTATAGCTTCAACTTTGAAATTATCTACAAAGAAATCAACATCTTCAGCATCATCTACTGTACCGTCACTTCCATAAAAAGCAAACATAGTATTGGCAGAAGTGTAGCCTACCAAGTCAAGACTGTACTCATTTGATGTGTTGGAAGGCGAATTGGAAGCATTCCAGGTTTTCAAAATAGTCCATGTAGCTCCTCCGTCCTGGGAAACCAGGAGATGAATAACGTCATCAGAACCTAAAGTTCCTGCTGCGATGTCCGCATATTTTGTGAGTCCATAATTGAATTTCACTCTGTACCCTCCTGCAGACAGGTTGAAGACAGGGGTTTTAAGCCATCCTGTTCTTCCTAATGAGTAAGCATTGAACTTGGCTGAACCTACCGACCCGTTATTCAGGAAACCATCTTCAACCCATAGGGCGGAGGTGGTGGTTCCCGTAGAACCTGTAGCCGGCGTCCCTCCTGTTGCATTATTCACCCAGCATGCTCCCGGAAAAGATGCAAAAGTCTGGGTATATGAAGGCGTTATCGGACCACATAGAGTGTTGAATGTCCTTTCAGTACAAGACTGTGACGTGACCTGTGCATCATAAGCATTAACGGTATAGAAATATGACGTACTGGTATTCAGTGGCGTCGCAACGGTATACGTTAAAACGTTTCCTACATCTATATTGTTCATGACATCGGTAGCACCCGGAGCTGTCCCCATAGATATTTTATATCCGGTAGCACCCGTCATAGCAGTCCACGTGATGGTAGGTGTAAGAGAAACGTTTACAGCAGAATTGGCCGGCGTTGTAACGGAAGGACAGAAAGATGCTGTTGTAAATACCGGTACAGCTGTCCACAAACTTGCGGAAGATACACAGTTGGATCTTACCCAGACATAATAGGTTGTTGAAGGATTCAGAGCTGATAATGTGTAAGGACCTGTTACATTAGTTACTGTAGGCATAGTGCCTGCAACAGGTGCTGTAGCAGATGTACTTACATACAGATCGTAATTTCCGTTGGGAGCAGATGATGATGCAGTCCAGGCAATTGCTGCCGTTTTGTAGGTTACAGAGGCAACAGATGTTGCCGAAGGCTCTACACATGCCGGTACAGCTTCAACGGAGACATCATCAATATAAATTGATCGTGTTGTACCTCCCAGTCCGTGCCTGAATGCCAGGTTTTGATCTGTTCCGGCAGGAATATTCACAATATACTGTGCCCATGCGCTGGTAAGGGTTATAGAATTTCCGATGGCGGTAAATGAAGCCGGATTGGAAATATCAGAAACCGTTCCTACCTGTAATACATATCCGGCAGAACCTCCTTTGGCTAAAAATCGTACCCTTCTTGTTCCGTCTGCAAGATTGGTCGTCTGCGGAGAAACAAGCATGATATTCCCTGTGGTAGCTGAGGCATTATACAGATAATAGCAGTTAGGAGCAGAGGCTGGTAATGTAGAAGAAACATATCCGTACCCGGCAGAACCTGATGTCTCTACATAAGTCCAACATGCAGGAGCATTGGTATTGCTTGATGAGCCTACCGCTGTAGTATCGAAGTTCTGCGTATACGGAGCTGTGGTCGGCTGACACACCGTCGTAAATATTCTTTCGGTGCACGATGCAGAATTACTGGTTGATGTGTAGGCATTAACCGTATAATAATAGGTAGTAGCATAATTCAGCGGAGTGGAAAGCGTGTAAGTCGTCACATTTCCAAGATCCACATTATTGAGCACATTCGATGCTCCCGGAGTTGTTCCGACTGTTAAACGGTAACCTGTAGCATCAGTAACACTGCTCCAGGTAATGGTAGGCGTCAGTGATGCATTGATCGCATTGGAAGCCGGCAGGGTTACTGTAGGGCAGCCAATATTCTTGGTGGTAAATGAAGTTTCCGTACAGCCCGTTGCTGTTCCGTTGCTGTTTGACGGTGATACCTTTGCATAATAGGTCTTTCCGTACAGCAGAGCTGATGCAGCAGGAATGGTGTACGTGGTTACATTTCCTACATCAACAGCATTCATAATATCAGAAGCTCCTGATGTTGTCCCTACGCTTAACTTATAAGAAACTGCTCCTACGGAGGTATTCCATGTTAAAGTCGGCGTCAGGGATGTCCCGGTAGCAGCGTTGGCAGGAGATGTTATTGTCACACATGGCGGCGGTGTTGTAGAAACCGAAATATTCAGGTTGTCTACAAAAATATCATCTGAGCCGTAATCAGAAGTTGCCGCAAGCCTTACGATGGCATTGGAAGCATTGGAATTGATGATATAAGACGGTTTCGTCCAGGAAGAATTGGTCGTCAGCGATCCAAGGCTGCTAAACGTCGCTCCGCCATCAGTAGATAATAAAACGTCAAGTTTATCAGTTCCGCTATTATTCCTGTAATCGAAGGATAAAATCCTTAGTCCGTTACCTCCGGAAGCAAGATTGACATACAGATCCATATTCCCGGTGAGGCCGGCAGTGGCATAATAGGAATGGAACCTTGCAGCAGGTGCTACAGCAGGAGCAGCAATAGCCGTCGTTGTCCCTTCTGTATTGTTATACCATCCTGAAGTACTGGTAAAATTAACATTAGCGGTTGAAATATCACTTTGCCTCCAGCTGTTGTTTCCACGGGAAGGCCATGTCCTCCAGTAAGAAGCATTAGGAAGATCTGCAGTAGAATTCCCATTAGCCCAGGTAGAAAAATCTTCATTAAACGGCAAAGATGCATAAGAAGAAGGTGCAGCCAGCCAGGTTCCCGGCGTGTAAACCAATGTAAGGCCGGCAGCAGGTACAGTAGTTCCGTTCGTAGTTCCTAAAGTACAGCTTGAACTGTTCGAAGTACCCGCTGTTGTGGAAGTCCAGTTGGTTCCTGTCCTGTTATTGACATCTCCAACACCGTCATTACCTCTAACTCCTAACTGGCCTGTAGCTGTAGAAGTTCCGGAAACACAGTTTCCATATATAATGGCAACGGTATTTGCCGATAAATCCAGCTGGATCTGAAAGTTCAGCAGCTGTGCGGAAGATCCGCCACTCACCTTTACATCAGTAAATTGTACCGTGAATTTATTTCCGGAGGTCTCATAAGAAATCTCGGAAGTGGAAGTATTGGCATTGATCAGGTCCGCAGAAAATCCTGCCACTGCCCCTTCAGTAAGATTCGGAACCGGCGAATTGGTTGAAAGACCCGAAGTCGTTGCAGCCAGCGGAACCTTACCAAAAGTTATAAATCCATTATTGCTGATGAAAAGGGAGGTATACGATTTCCCGTTAAATTTAAAAGCAGGAATCGTAATTTCACCGGAAACGGCATTAGTACCTATGGCAGCACCTGCCTGCCAGATGGTTCTTGAGGCACTCAAAGGAGTATATGTCCCGCTGCTCTGCGTAAATCCGTACCCATTGTTAGAGTTTGGGCTTACAGACTGAGGAGGACCTACCTGCGCATAGGCAGCAGTACCTAGAGCCACCAGACACGTCAGTAAAAGTTTCTTCATAAATCGTAAAATTTAAAATATATAAAATTATGTGTAGTTTTGATAGTATTGATGATGCAAGCGGTCAACGAGCATGCATTAACAACAATAATATTGTTGGGAATCATTGGAGGGATGGTATTATTATTATTATTTCCCTTTATTATTTCAGTACGATAACCAATGCCAGCTGCGGAGCAATTTCATGATAAGGAATAGAAATCTGTAATTTTTCATCATCATTATATTTTCTGCAAAAATAAAAAATATATCGAGTTATAATTAAAAAATTTTCATTAAAATTTCAATTCGATTAACAAAAAATACAATTATCAATAATACAATGAAATTAAAAATGACCTGTAATCAGAAGTACCTGTCCAACAAATCATTCAGTATATTACACTATCCTATACAATATGATTTTCATAACTGAAGAAACCATTGTTAAAAACAAAAAGTGGCCATGGCCACTTTTTGTATATTGTATTTACTGCTCCTAATTCAGGTAAAATTCATATTTATTGAGGAGCTGTATCTCTTTGATCAGATCACCGTTCAGGCTTACCGAATGTTTCATAGACTGTACTTCCAGCGGTACCTCATCTTCTGTATTTTTAATAAAGAATTTCAGTTTCTGGTCGCCTCTGTTTTTTTCCACTATATTCCGGAAAAATATAAGGTCTTCCTGCCGGAAATCCATGACGTCCATCACCAGAGAGATGCTTTTTGCAAAGCGTTCAAATGCCTCCTGAAGCTCAATCACTTCATTCACGTTCACAAATACACGGCCATCCTTTACCTGCGCAAATTTAATTTTAAGGATCACGAACCTCTGCACCTCCAGTTTTTCTTTCAGCCGCATATAATCCCGGTCTCCAAGCCTGAATGAGTAGGAGCCCGAATAATCTTCCAGGGTTAGGAAGGCCACTTTTTCCCCGCTCCGGAAGCCATCCTGAACGCGGTATTCGGTAATAAGCCCGGCAACGGTATACTCTTTTCCGCCACCGCCGTTTTCGCGCTCTTTCTGGATCTGTTTCCAGTCTTTCTTTTTTTCTTCAAAAAGCTCTTCCTGCTTATGGGCAAAAGCCTGCTCTTTGTAGGCATCTACCTCATCCAGGTTCAGAAAGCCGAACGTTCCTTTAGGCTCTGCTTTTTTGGTGGTCTCTTCTATAATTTCTTCTTCACCGGCAATAATTTCATCCGGAACAATTTCTGTGATATCTACAGCATCAAACTGAGCTTCCGGCTCAAGAACAGGCGGTGCATCCTGGGTGATTTTCTCTTCATCATCTTTTTCCAGCACTTTTTTCTTGGACAGCTGTCCCTGCATAAACTGGAAATGATACCTGAATTCATCCAGCGGATGAGCCGAAAGGTAGAAGCCGATAATCTCCTTTTCCTTATTCAGTTTATGCATATTCGGCCATTCCGGACATGGAGGCAGTTTAGGCTGCTCAATCTGTACCTCTTCGGCAAAATCCGCAAAAAGGGAATGCTCCATTTCATTTTTGCTTTCCTGGAAACTTTGCCCGTATCTGATCAGTCTTTCCAGGTTGGTTCTTCCTGCCGAATCAATATCGAAATACTGGCCCCGGTGGTACGAATCCAGTTCATCGAAAGCACCGGCCACTACTAAGCTTTCCGCCACCCTCTTGTTCATCTGTGAAGGAAGGATACGCTCGAAGAAGTCATAGATATTTCTGAACCTTCCGTTTTCACGCTCACGGGTAATGGCTTCACTCGGCCCCTCACCAATTCCTTTGATTGCTCCTAATCCGAAACGGATCTGTCCTTTTTCGTTCACAGAGAACTTATACTGCGATTCATTGACATCCGGCCCCAGAACATCGACTCCCATACTTTTACAATCTTCCATAAACATGGTAATCTGGGCCGTATTGTTGATGTTATTGCTCATTACACTGGCCATATATTCTGCAGGGTAATTGGCTTTAAGGTAAGCCGTATGATAAGCAACCAATGCATAGCAGGTGGAATGGGATTTGTTAAAGGCATATTCGGCAAAGGCTTTCCAGTCATTCCAGATCTTATTAAGCTTCTCTTCGTCCAGGTTGTTCTTCTTTCCGCCTTCAATGAATTTCGGATACATTTTATTCAGAACATCGATCTGCTTTTTACCCATCGCCTTTCTCAGCGTGTCCGCTTCACCTTTGGTAAAGTTGGCCAGCTTCTGGGACAACAGCATTACCTGCTCCTGATATACGGTAATACCATAGGTTTCCTTCAGGTATTCTTCGGTTTCAGGCAAATCATAAACAATTTCTTCAATACCGTGCTTCCTGTTGATGAAATTCGGGATATACTTGATAGGACCCGGGCGGTATAATGCATTCATGGCGATAAGGTCAGCAAAAACCGTTGGCTTCAGCTCCCTCATATATTTCTGCATTCCCGGACTTTCATACTGGAAGATCCCGATCGTCCTCCCTTCTTTAAACAGCTGGTAAGTTTTGGCATCATCCAGAGGTATATCATCCGGATTGATATCTATTCCGTGTTTTTCCTTTACTATTTTTATCGCATCTTTAATGATGGTCAGTGTCCTGAGCCCCAGAAAATCCATTTTAAGCAGGCCTGCACTTTCCGCTACCGAGTTATCGAACTGGGAAACCAGGATATCAGCGTCTTTTGCTGCTATGGTTACCGGAACGAGGTTGCTGACATCTTCCGGCGTAATAATAACCCCACACGCATGAATCCCCGTATTCCTGATACAGCCTTCCATCTTTTTTGCACTTGCCAGTACTCCGAAACGCGGATCATCAGGATTATTCAGCACAAACCTCATTTCGTCAACCAGCATCTGGTCTTCCGGCCTCAGTTTATCATATTTCGACAGGGCTTTGGCAATATTCATCCCCGGTGTGGATGGAATAAGCTTGGCAATGTTATTGGTATCCGGAATGGGAAGATCAAGAACCCTTCCGGCATCTTTAATCGCAGATTTCCCACCCAGTACTGAATAGGTAATAATTTGCGCCACCTGGCTTTGTCCGTACTTCTCAATAACCCATTTGATAATCTTATCCCGTCCTTCATCATCGAAGTCAATATCGATATCGGGCATGGAAATCCTTTCCGGATTCAGGAACCGCTCAAACAGGAGGTCATATGCAATCGGGTCGACATTGGTAATTCCGATACAGTAGGCAACGGCTGATCCTGCTGCCGATCCCCTTCCCGGGCCAACCCAAACGCCCATATTCCGGGCTTCATTACAGAAGTCCTGTACAATAAGGAAATATCCCGGATACCCTGTATTGGCAATAACGTCCAGCTCGAAATCAAGACGTTCTTTAATTTCCTCCGTAATCTCGGCATACTTTTTCCTTGCTCCCTCATAAGTGAGGTGAGTAAGGTAAGCCATCTCCCCTCTTTTTCCTCCATCCACATCATCTTCAGGATGCACAAATTCCTCAGGGATATCAAATTTAGGAAGCAGGACATCCCTTTTCAGGGTATATGGGCTGAATTTCGCCAGGAACTCCCCGTAAGCGTCAAACGCATCAGGGTAAGCCAGGAAGGCTTCCTTGATTTCATCCCTGTTTTTAATATAGTATTCCTGCGTTGCCAGTCCCCTTCTTTTACCAAAGCCTTTTCCAACAGGTGTTGTTAGCTTTTCACCATCTTTGATACAGCTTACGATATCCTGGATATTGGAATCATCCTTATTGGTATAGAACGTTTCATTCTGCGCCAGGATCTTCACGTTATATTTATCCGCAAAATAAAGCAGTACACCGTTTAAGTGCTCTTCTTCAGGAAGGTTGTGGTTCTGGATCTGTACATAAAAATCATCTTCAAAGGTATCTTTCCACCATTTAAAGAGTTCTTCACCCTTCTGCTCACCGGTATTAAGGATCGCATCCGGGATATCGCCGTTAATTCCTGAAGTCAGGGCAATCAACCCTTCTTTATACTGCGCAATCAGTTCCCTGCTGACCCTCGGTACGCCAAAGTAAAATCCTTTAAGAAAACCGATGCTGGAAAGCTTGGCTAAATTCTTATATCCGTTAAAATCTTTGGCCAGGAGCACCACCTGGGTCCTTCTGTCGGGATCATCTTTCGTGAACTGCTTCTGCTCATAGCGGTCAGAGATATAAAACTCACAGCCTACAATTGGAATAAGCGGTTCGGCTGCAGGTTCAGCTTCATTGAATTCCGTTCCGCTTTCCTCTGCTTCCTGCTTTTTAGCCAGGTACTCCTTATACTTTTTGTTTCGGTCCGAATTCAGTGATTCTACGGCAGAGACAAACTTAAAGGCTCCCATCATATTACCCAGGTCCACCATTCCTACCGCAGGAAAGTTGTCATCAACAGCTTTCTTAATCAGATCAGAAATCCCGCTGGTAGCAGTTAGCGTTGAGAATACACTATGATTATCAAAATTGAAATATTTACCCAGATCAATATCGTCAATACTTCCGAAATCAGTCTGCTTCTTTTTATTATGGAAATCGGCAACCTGCCTTCTGATCACAATATCGAAAGGCTGTATCGGCCCCGGATAAAGCGTCTGGAAATACCTTAACTGATCTTCGGAAATTTTCAGCAGTTCAGCAGGAATAATCCCCACACGCATCATTTCAAAAAATACCTGGGCTGTTGCATTAACGTCAGCTGCGGCATTGTGCGCTTCATCAAACTTATTTCCGTATAATTTTTCGTACAGTTCTTCCAGTTTAGGCGGCTTGAATCTGCCTCCCCTTCCGCCACCGAGCTGGCAGAAGTCGGTACCCAGAATCATGGTATCCGCCTTAGGCTTTTCCTGAAGGTTATCCTTCATGTTTTTCCTGAAAAACTCAGCTCCTACGATATTGTAATCGAACTCTACGTTATGTCCGGATACAATACGTACCCTATCGAGAACTTTTGAAAACTCTTCAAGCACTTCCTGCAGGTCACGACCTTCATCATTGGCAATCTTGGTGGTGATACCGTGGATCCTTGCCGCGTTAAACGGAATATCATAACCTTCCGGTTTGATTATATAATCCTGATTTTCAATTAATTCCCCATCATCATCATGCAACTGCCAGGCGATCTGCACCATTCTTGGCCAGTTCTCTGAATCTGAAAGGGGAGCATTGAAATTCTTCGGTAAACCAGTGGTTTCTGTGTCAAAAACTAAATACATGTAATTTTCTGGCTTTTCGTTAAAAGAGCTTGTAAAGTTACTTTATTTTTTTCTCTTTTGAAATGAATGAAATCATAATATACACCTAAAATTTCCATAAAAAAATAGTCAGTACAAATCTACATCTATAAACTTTTTATATCAAATTTTGCATTTTTCTTTAACCTAATTCAATATTTTAATGAATAATCAATATATTTGCTGTGGTATCCTTTATTAAATATTTACGGTTTATTATGAAAAAACACTTACTTTTAGTCAGTATTTTATCTATTACCTTGATAAATGCTCAAAAAAGCAACGATGAAATCATCCGAGAATTTGAACAGCAAAAAGTAGCAAATAATAAGCAGTTTGATGCTTACGTTGCTAAAGTTTATGGTAAATATAGTAATGCTTCTACCCAAAAAGAAATTGATTCATTACGCTCAAGATTAGCTGGCTTTAATTTTGGCGTTCCTTATTTTTTACAGGAACAAGATACACGACAGCTTCAGAACTCTAATTCTGATTTACTCAATACTTCGGGAAATATTACAGGTTTAACCGGTTCTTTCAATGGAGAAGGAATCAAGTTTACGGTTTTTGATGGTGGGAGAATATATGAAGCACATTCAGCATTCAGTAATGCGATAGGAAGAATTACCAATAAAGAAGATAGTAGTCAAGATTATTCTGCTCATTCAACAGGCGTAGGGAGTTTCATTGGCGGAAGGGATACGCCACTTTACAATAGTAGTAATACACTTGTAGGCAATGCCAGAGGTGTTGCCATCAATTCTACTATGGACAGCTATATGTTTGATACCACTGTTTTACCTGGCAATACTGCATCGAGCAATGTATTTCAAAAGATAGCATTAGCCCAGCCTAATATTTCAAATCATTCTTATGGAGTCAACTCGGGCTGGACTGAAACTTATGATGCTAATGGCACCTTGACTTCCTATGTCTATAAAGGATATAAAAGTGGCTCTACATTCTATGACTATCAGGGAACTTATAATACCAATGATTATAATTACGACCTTTTGGTATACAATAATCCTTCTTACATAGTTGTCAAGTCATCGGGAAATTATTTTAATATGGGGCCAGGGACTAATTCAACTGTTCCTAAATATTACAGTTCTGCTAATGGAAATGTGCTCTTCACTGCCAATGATGCATTACCGCCAAAAAACTGCTCTCAGGGGTATGATTGTATTGGAACGGGCTCTTTAGCAAAAAACATTATTGTCGTAGGTGCTACAGATATTATCACTACGAACAACTTCCGTTATACCAATGCTTCTGACGTTGTGCATTCTAGCTATAGCAGTGCTGGACCAAGAGATGATGGTGGAATCAAACCGGATATTTCAACCGTTGGTACCAATGTATATTATGCCGCAACAACCGCTGCAGGGAGCAATTCATGGGCAGGCGGAAGCGGAACCTCTTTTTCCGCTCCTGTAGTAACCGGAATCATCGGTCTCTGGACACAAATCAATAAGCAATTATTCAATAATGCATTATTGAATGCCTCTTCAGCAAAGGTTCTTACCATTCATTCAGCATCAGAAGCAGGGAATGTAGGACCAGATCCGTGGTTCGGATGGGGATTTATCAATGCTAAAAAAGGGGCTGAGTTGTTAGTAGGCAAGTCTAACAATACAGTTATATTTACTGATGAAACACTGACGAGTGGTGTAAAGAACAGCAAGACTGTTAAAGCATCAGGAAGTGAGCCTTTAAAAGTTACCATTAGCTGGTTAGATCCGAAATATACGCCGAATTACCAATTTGTCTCTGATGTTTACAATAACAGAATATCTAAATTAGTCAATGATATCGATCTGAGAATTATTGATACGACAAACAATACCGTTTATTACCCATGGAAACTGAATGCAAACAGCCCTCTGACGCCTGCTACCAAAGCAGACAATACAGTTGATAACGTAGAGCAGGTAGTTATCGATGCCCCGGTAGCAGGAAGGAATTACAGAATTGAAGTAACCAATAAAGGGACTCTTGTAAATGATTCCAATGCAGCAGCACCTCAGAACTATTCTATCATGGTAACGGGTTATTCCCAACAGGTATTAGGAACAGTCGATGTTTCTAAAGATGGCGGAATCATAATAGCTCCAACGATGACCAAAGACTTTGTAAAAGTATTGAAAGCCCCTAAAAAGTCTACTTTCAATGTGTACGATTTATCAGGGAAAAAATTACAAAGCGGAAGCATAAATAGTGATGAAGAAAGCATCAATCTAGCATCTTATACCAAAGGAATTTATATTGTTGAGGTGAAAACCGGTACCAATGTAATTTCCAAAAAGGTGATCAAAGAATAAAATTTTCACATAGAAGACGCAAAACACTAACAATTGTTAGTGTTTTGTTTTTTTATGTATATTTGCTTCCTATGGAAAATACACTTCACGAAAAAGTTTCTCAGGATATTTTGCTAAAGGCTTACAACCACATGATGCTTGCCAAAGCAATGGCTGATATCTATGAAGAAAACAGAAATGTCTGTAAATATGTCCACAGTACTTCAAGAGGCCATGAAGCCATCCAGTTGGCTACTGCCTATCAGCTAACCAAAGAAGACTGGGTTTCTCCCTATTACAGGGATGAAAGCATTCTTTTGGGAATCGGATTTGAACCTTATGAGCTGATGCTTCAGCTGCTGGCAAAATCAGATGACCCTTTTTCAGGAGGAAGATCGTATTATTCCCACCCTTCCAGCAGGGATGAAAATAAACCTAAGATGATCCACCAGAGCTCGGCGACCGGAATGCAGACCATTCCTACTACCGGTGTTGCTCAGGGAATAAAATACATCCAGGAATTCAAATTACAGAATTTTGATCATAACCCGGTCGTGGTATGCAGCCTCGGAGATAATTCAGTAACAGAAGGTGAAGTGAGCGAAGCGCTGCAATTTGCAGCTTTACATCAGCTTCCCATCATATTCCTTGTACAGGATAACGACTGGGGAATTTCTGTAACCAAAGAAGAAGCCAGGACCTGTGATGCTTATGACTTCGTTGCAGGATTTGTAGGATTAAGCAGAATGCGCGTGGATGGCACTGATTTTATAGAGAGTTTTGAAGTCATGAAAAAAGCGGTTGACTTTGTGAGAACAGAACGTAAGCCGGTAGTGGTTTGTGCCAAAACAGTTTTAATCGGACACCATACTTCTGGAGTCCGAAGAGAATTTTACCGTGATGAACAAGACCTTACCAAGCACAGAGCTAAAGATCCGGGAGAAATTCTCAGAAGACAGCTTCTGGAAGCCGGGATTGATCAGGAGCAACTGAATAGCATCACTCACAAAGCCAGACAAAAAGCAGAAGAAGATTTTGAAAGGGCTAAAAACGCAGAAGACCCGAAACCCGAAACGGTTATGCAGCATGTTTTTGCTCCTACCCCGGTAACTGAGGAAACAGGAATTCGGGAACCCGAAGGCGGAGAAAAGATTGTGATGGTTGACGCAGCCATCCACGCCATCCAGGAACTGATGTGGAAACATCCGGAAGCATTGCTGTACGGACAGGATGTAGGAGAAAGGATCGGCGGTGTTTTCCGTGAGACGGTAACCTTAGGTAAAAAATTCGGGAAAAGCAGGGTTTTCAATACTGCAATCCAGGAAGCCTATATCATCGGTTCTACAGCGGGAATGAGTGCTGTAGGTTTAAAACCTATCGTCGAAGTACAGTTTGCCGATTATATCTACCCGGGAATCAATCAGCTGATTACTGAAATCTCAAAATCGAATTATCTTAGTCACGGAAAGTTTCCGGTGAGCAATATTATCCGCGTACCCATTGGTGCCTATGGCGGTGGCGGACCTTACCATAGCGGAAGCGTGGAAAGTATCCTGGCTAATATCAAAGGAATAAAAATCGCTTACCCAAGCAACGCAGCAGATTTCAAGGGCCTCCTGAAAGCAGCTTATTATGATCCTAATCCGGTCATTATGCTGGAACATAAAGGGCTTTACTGGAGCAAAGTCCCGGGAACCGAAGATGCAAAAACCATTGAGCCTGCTGAAGACTACATCCTTCCGTTCGGAAAAGGAAAAGTAGTGATCCAAGCAGACCGAGAAGAAACAGAGAAAGGGAGAACAATATTGGTGGTTACATACGGAATGGGAGTTTACTGGGCCAAAGAAGCCGCCAAAAATTTCGCAGGCCGTGTTGAAGTGATCGACCTCAGAACGCTAATTCCTTTGGATGAAGCACTGGTATTTGAAAGAGCAAAAGAACATGGAAAATGTATCGTCCTTACAGAGGAACAGCTGAACAATTCATTTGCAGAGGCTTTCGCACACAGAATTACCAAAAACTGCTTCAGGCACCTGGATGCTCCGGTGGAAACCATGGGCGCACTGGATGTTCCGGCAGTTCCAATTAATCTCGTCCTGGAAAAAGAAATGCTTCCCAATGCTGAAAAGCTCAGCAGGAAAATTGAAGAAATGCTGCACCATTAATGATACAAGCCTCTGGGAACAGAGGCTTTTTTATGCTTTGCTACCAAAATATCCTTTGTCTTCCTGATGATTCGTTGGTCTCTATTTTGCTTCATTTCTGATTGACTTCTAGTTTACACAAATTCATGATTACAACACGATACGTTAATTACAGGCAGATCCTGAACTTATCAGGGATCCAACTGCTCATCATTTCCATCTGGTGTACCCTTATTGCCCTTGTTTTTTATTTTCTTGAATGGCAATGGATGATCATTCCATGGGTACCTGTTGCACTCATCGGTACAGCAGAAGCTTTTCTCGTTGGGTTTAAAAACAACCAGGCTTATGACAGGCTTTGGGAGGCGAGGAAAATATGGGGCGGAATCGTAAATTCCAGCCGGTCTTTTGCTGCAATGGTATATGCATTTGATACTGAACAGGAACATATAGGGATGTTTGACCTTGAGAAAAAGAGAAAAACCATCGTATACCGTCATATCGCATGGCTGTATGCTTTGCGCGAACAGTTGCTTGCTCCTACAGAATGGGAACATATCAAGGCTGAAGAAACTGATCATTTTAAAAATATAGACCACAAGCGGAACAGGCTGATCAAAGCAGGATTCCCGGATTACAGCCGGACTTCCATTTTTCTTAATAAATACCTGTCTGAAGAAGAGTCTGGATTACAGTCTACCTATAAAAACTTTGCCACCTACCTGATTTCCCAACAGGCAAAAGACATCAATGAACTTAAAAACGACGGGATCCTGTCTGACTTCAACCAGATGCAGCTGCAGACCTGCCTCAATGAATTCTATGGTTTTCAGGGACAGGCTGAAAGGATTAAAAAATTTCCCTCTCCCCGCCAGTTTGCCAGTACAGCATTTATCTTCAATATTTTATTCATTACGCTGCTTCCTTTAGGGCTGGTAAGCGAGTTTGCCAAACTTGGCGACTGGGGGATCTGGGTAAGTATTCCGTTCTGCATTATTGTAGGCTGGATTTACATCATCATGGAACTGGTTGGAGACTATTCGGAGAATCCTTTTGCAGGGCTTATGTTTGACATCCCTATGCTTTCGATCTGCCGGACGATAGAAATTGACCTGCTGCAGATGACCGGCGAAACCGAACTTCCGGAACCGGTTGCTTCAAAGAACGGTGTCTTGGTATAATTAAAGCACTATAGCCGTTGTATTTTTAATCTCAGAAATCATGAATGAACTGTGGGTGCTTGCAATATGGTTCAGAGTGGTCAGCTTAGAAAGCATGAAGTTGCGGTAATCTTCCATATCCTTTACCCCGATCTTTAAAATATAATCGTAATCGCCGCTCACATGGAAACATTCCGTAACTTCCTGTAGGTCCATGATTTCTTTTTCAAACTGCAGCACATATTCTTTTATATGCTGCGTCAGTTTCACATGGCAAAGAACAATAAAATCCCGGTTGATCTTATGGCGGTCCAGAATGGCTACATATTTTGCAATCACTCCTGCATTTTCAAGTTTACGGATACGCTCATACACTGCCGTAACCGATAGTCCGAGCTTGTATGCCAGTTCTTTTGTGGTCTGTTTGGAATCCTGCTGCAGAAAAAGAAGCAGGTTCCTGTCAATATCATCAAACTTCATAGATAATTTTTAGGTTAAAGTTTACATAATTCAAATATATTAAACATTTTTTCTGCATTATCCAATTTTGTCCGTTTTATTTTCTGGATTATAACATTTCCATTGTAATATCTGCCGGAATACTGCAATTTTGAAAACAAAAAAGTATGGAAAATTTCAATGCAGCAAACGAGATACAGGATCTGCAATACTTCGGAGAATTCGGAGGAGTGAATCCGTCCATTTCAGACAGTTCAACCTATACTTTTCTTTCTGCAAAGACGATGTTTGATACCTTTGAAGGCAATGCGGAAGGATGCTACCTTTATTCGAGGCATTCGTCTCCCATGAATCTCTATCTTTCCCAGGCGCTGGCCAAGCTTGAGAATACAGAAGCCGCCAATGTAACGGCCTCCGGGATGGGTGCCATTACCTCTGTGCTTATGCAGGTGTGCAAGAACGGAGACCACATCATTTCCAGCAGGACCATTTACGGAGGAACCTATGCATTCCTGAAAAACTTTTTCCCGGACTATGGCATAAAGACTACGTTTGCAGATATCAGCAATTTTGAGGCGATTGAAAACGCAATACAACCCAACACCAAAGTAATATATTGTGAAAGTGTAAGCAATCCACTGCTGGAAGTAGCAGACCTGAGGACGCTTTCAAAAATCTGTAAGAAACACGGATTAAAACTCATTGTAGACAATACTTTTTCACCGCTTTCCATTTCTCCTACACTGCTGGGAGCAGATATCGTCATCCATAGCCTCACCAAGTTCATTAACGGCAGCAGCGATACCGTTGGCGGAGTCTATTGCGGGACACAGGAATTTATTGATGATACAAAAAATGTCAACAGCGGAGCCTGCATGCTTCTGGGACCGACAATGGACAGCCTGCGCTCCTCAAGTATTCTTAAAAACCTCAGAACCCTGCATATCAGAATGAAACAGCACAGCTACAATGCACTATACCTGGCAGAAAGGTTTGAACAGGACGGAGTTAAAGTTTCTTATCCCGGCCTGGAATCACACCGCAACCATACGCTTATGAAAAGCATGATGCAGCAGGAATACGGTTTTGGAGGCTTACTGACCATAGATGCCGGAACGACTGAAAAAGCCAATGAACTGATGGAACTGATGCAGCAGGAAAACTTAGGCTATCTTGCCGTAAGCTTAGGCTTTTATAAAACTTTATTCTCATGTTCAGGAAGCTCTACATCATCCGAGATTCCTGAAGAAGAAAGAATTGCCATGGGAATTTCCGACGGACTCATCAGGTTCTCCATCGGGCTGGATCATGATATTGAACGTACATACCGAAAAATGAAGGACTGCATGTTTAGGACAGGCGTCCTCAGCCATGAAACCATTTCCATATCCTAATTTTATGTTTTAAAGCTGTTGTGAATGCAACAGCTTTATTTTTTTTGATGATACCAATGATCAATTTTACAGCATTTATCATGAGCTTAAAGAGTCAGAGTCTATTTGAAAGGTAAAAAACAACGGGTTAGGATTTCTTGTGAAAATGGATGGGGAATGCCTCTTCCGGCTTCATTTTTAAGACATTCAGTAAAATCCACGATTTCAGGAAACCGTATCCGTAAGAAAACATCTGGATATAGGTGGAAATTACCGCCATGCCTGCAATACTGATATTTCTGGTCACGAAAAGAGCATGAAACAGTACCATAAATGTGTACAAACCGTACATTGACAGGATAATTCCTTTTCCCATTAAGAAATATTCCAGAAAACCCATCAGATAACCTAATAAAAACAGGGTTGGAAAAGCAAAAGATATTTTCACATAATCCGGATGCCTTTGATTAAGAATCGGCCTTGCGCAGCCGAACTGGTATACCTGCTTGGAGAACTTACCGAAATCTACCCTCCGCTTATGGTACACGGCAATATCATCAAAAAAAGCAGTGGTGTAGCCGTGTTCCCAAAGTGTCATAGAAAGGTCCGGGTCCTCCCCTATCCGCATTTCCGAAAATCCGCCTACAGCGTCATAGACTTCTTTTTTCACACCCATGTTAAAACTCCTGGGCTGGAATTTTGAAACTGACTTTTTATTCCCGCGGATCCCGCCGGTAGTAAATACCGAGGTCATCGAATAGGAAATGGCTTTCTGCATCAGGTTGAATCCTTTGTGTGCCTTATCTGCGCCGCCAAAAGCATCACAGGGGATGATCTGAATATCTTTCTTAATGTTCGCAATATAATCCTGCTCTACAATAACGTCACTGTCCACAAAAACCAGCCATTCATGCTGTGCCCTGTACGCACCGTAATTCCTGGACAATCCGGGTCCTGAATTATCTTTCCTGAAATACCTGATATTAAGCATTTCTTCAAAACGTGAAACAGTAGGCTTCAGATCAATAAACGAACCGTCGTCCACGATGATTACCTCAAACTCATGGTCAGTCTGATGGGATAATGAATTCAGAAGCTCAAAAAGCTCATCTTTACGGTTGAAAATCGCGACAATAACGGAAAGGGTAGGTTTCAAATCTGAAAATTTTTCAAAATTACTTATTCATGAATGAATGCGCAAACATGCAGGATGATAATTAAACGGGAAGCATGATAAATTAGTACACAAATAATGTAATCCAGGATTATTACCATCTATGTTACTGCAGAAACCAACCCGATTTAAAGTACAGGCAAAATCCCAATGAAATAAAAAATAGCATCATTGACCCACTAAAGAGCAACCACTGAAAAACACTGGTAAAATAATATCTCCCCATCAAGTAGAGAATAAAAAACACCGTACAGGAAACAGCAATGCCTATCAGACTGATCATAACCAATGCCCGGATAGAATATATTTTTGGCGAAGGATCTGTAAACACCAGAACAATCAGTACAACAGAAATCAATATAAACAGTACGCTCATGATTTCTTTAAAGTATCGTGGTTTTTTCTCTGGATACTCTTCATCACGAACAGGCCCGGACGATGAAACACCATCCAATAGGTTCAGGCAGTCTGAAAAAAAGCCTAAAGCATCGAAAAGATTAAAAGGCATACATTGGGTTTACAGCAAAAATAAAAAAATATTCCATGAGGAATTGATATAAACTTCAGTCCATAAAAAGGCCTTCCCGAAGGAAGGCCATATGATCAGTTTTCCAGCTTATGAACTTTCTTCGTTCCCTCGTACATCTCATACTGCAAAAACCGTGTTTCCAGTTTTCCATTGAAAAGCTTGATTTTCCTTGAAGGCCGGAGGCCGATTTTCTTAACCGCTTCCAGGTCTGATGAGATAAGCCATGCTAGTGTATTAGGGTAGCTGGTTTTAAAAGTATCTCCTATTTTTTTGTAGAAATCATCATCATTAATGGAGATCCGTTCATCGTAAGGTGGGTTAAACACCATCAGCAAAGGGAAAAGTTCTTTTTTGGAGTCGAAGAAGTTCTGTTTACGTACTTCAATCACATCTTCCATCTCTGCGGCTTCTATATTCATTCTGGCTGCATTCAGCATTCTGGCATCAATATCATAACCTACAATTTTTCCAGTAAATTCACGCACTCTGTTGATCCTGAATTCTTTGATTTTTGCAAAGAGGTCGGCATCATAATTTTTCCAGTTCTGAAACGCAAACCCTCTTCTGAAAATCTGTGCCGGAAGGTCCATCGCAATCATGGCCGCTTCTATCAGCAGGGTTCCCGAACCGCACATCGGATCAAGGAAATTGCCTTTTCCGTCCCAGCCTGCCAGGTGAAGCATCCCGCTCGCAAGCACTTCATTGATCGGAGCTTCTCCCTGCTCTCTTCGGTAACCTCTTTTAAACAGGGCATCCCCGGAAGAATCCAGAGAAATGGTCACGAGTTCGCGGTCGATGTGAAGATGGAATTTAATATCCGGATATCTGGTTTCCACATTCGGGCGTCTTTTAAATTTTTCCTGGAAATAATCTACAATAGCATCCTTCATTTTCAGCGTTACAAACTGTGAATGTTTGAACGTTTCCGAATTTACCGTTGAATCAATGGCAAATGACTGTTCCACATCCATAAACTGTTCCCAGTTGAATTTAAACAGCCGGTCATAAAACTGATGCTGGTTGAAAGCCTTGAATTCATGAATCGGAACCAAAATTTTTAAAGCTGTTCTCGCAGAATAATTGATTTTATAAAGAAAGCCAAGATCACCTTCACAATTGACTGCCCGGTTCTTTACTTCCACTTTCCTTCCTCCCAGCTTTTTAATTTCTTCCGCTAAAATCTGCTCAAGCCCGAAAAACGTTTTGATCTGAATCTGTAAATTCTCTGTATCCATATATAAGTAATTAAAGGATTTAAAGATTTAAAAATTAAAAGATTACCTCTTTAGCCTGCGGCCGTGAAAGTTCTTCCGGCGTTCCATAATTTAAATACTTTGCCTTTAACCGCACAAATTTAGTTATTTTTGCATTATGGAATGGTTTGAATCTTGGTTTGATACCCCTTATTATCATTTGTTATACAGCAACAGAGACTACACCGAGGCAGAAAGCTTCATTAAAGCGCTGACATCGGAGCTTCAACTTCCGCCCGGATCCAGGATTATCGACCTTGCCTGCGGTAAAGGCAGACATTCCGTATTCCTGAATAAACTCGGCTATGATGTCCTCGGACTGGACCTTTCAAGACAGAGTATCGAGCATGACAAACAATTTGAGAACCAGACATTGCTGTTCAATGTTCATGATATGCGAAACCCGATTGAAGCCGATCCAATGGACGCTGTGTTCAATCTTTTTACGAGTTTCGGGTATTTTGAATCTGAACGTGATGACAAAAAAGTATTTCAATCCGTTCATGATGTCCTGAAGCCCGGTGGTTTTTTCGTTTTGGATTACCTGAACGAAAGCTTTGTTAAAAATACGATGGTACCGGAATCCATTGTGAAACGGGATGATATTGAATTTAGAATTCAGAAAAAAATAGAAGGAAGGTATATTATTAAAGATATCCGTTTCGAAGCAGACGGCCATCCGTATCATTTTTTTGAGAAAGTGAAGCTCCACACTCCTGAAACCATCCTTCTCTATGCTGAGGAATGCGGTTTTGAACGGATTAAAATATGGGGGGATTACCAGCTGAGCACATTTAACAGCGACAATTCTCCCCGCTGCATTAATTTATTTAGAAAAAAAGGATGATAACAGTTCTTTTACTGGTTATGAGCGTGCTCGCAGGCATACTGCTGGGCAAATATTTCGGAAAGAGGCAGAAGTTAGCTAAAAATCTGCTGATTTTAAGTGCAGGCTTCCTGATTACGGTCTGCCTGAACGAAGTATTCCCTCAGGTGTACAGCTCTGGAGCCGGAAACGGGCTTGGAATATTCGTTATTGCCGGCGTGCTGCTTCAGATGATTCTTGAGGCTTTAACCAAAGGTTTTGAACACGGTCATTTCCACCATCATAATGAACACCATATTCTTCCGGTGGCACTTATGGTTGGACTTTTTATCCATGCTTTTATTGAAGGTATTCCTTTGGCGAATGAAGAAGAAACCTTTTCTCCGTATCTGTTAGGAATTGTTTTCCATAACATTCCTATCTCATTTATTCTGGGGGCTTTCCTATTTAACAGGAATGGGGAATCAAGAAGTTCCGCATCGTATCCTTCTTTACTGATTATTGCATTGTTCGCCCTCGCTTCACCGCTGGGAATGTTGTTGGGTAATTATTTCAATCCTGACCTGCAACCTTATTTTCTGGCTATTGTAGGCGGTATATTCCTGCATATCTCATCCGTGATCATTTTTGAAAGCAATAAAAATCATAATATCGACTGGCTTAAAATCGGATTGGTTATCCTGGGGGTTTCCCTGGCATTGATGATGCACCTGTTTCATCATCATGCACATTAGATAAAATTGTTACTATAATAAAAAAGTTCCGGATCAGCAGTGATCCGGAACTTTTTTTATATTGCTTAATGGTCAATCAAATTAAAACTTCCATCCGAAAGTGATAAAGAAATTGTTCCTCACATTCTTCACATCTGAAACGATATAAGAATCACTGGCGATCAGGTTATTTGATGAATAATACCCGTCCTCATAGGTTGCATCAACCAGACCTCTCATAAACGGATTGGTATATTTTGAAGTCACATTCTGGTAAGAAGCATCAATATAAAATGATCTGAAATCATATCCAAGACCGAATGACAAAGCATTTCTGTTGTTAAGCATCAGATTATCATAAGACGCATTCGTATTCACAGAACCGTCATTTCTGAATGCATTGACCGTAAGTGCATCAAAAGGATTGGATGTGTAAGCATATCCTCCTCTCAGCCTGAACTGCTTCACCCTGTACTCGGCACCTGCCCTTACTTCGGAAACATTCTTGTAATTGTCTTTGAAGAAAGCATTCAGGTCCTCTTCAGCCGCACCGTAAGTTTTATACTTTGGCGTAGTAAGGCCTAAGCTGTAATCTACATTCAGGGAGAAACTTTTGCTCGCAATGAAAGCCGCACTTAATGTCGCTTTAAGCGGAGAAGTGAATTTTCTGTTTTCAACGGCCGAATCATCTCCGTATTGAGCATCATTATAGAAATTGTAACCACGGTCGATATCCCAGAATGTAGGGGTTTCGATGGCTGCTCCCAGACGGAAATTCGGGCTTACTTTCCCGATAACACCTACAGACGCGGAGAATCCGTTTCCTCTTTCCGAGAACGGCGTATTCTGTTTGCTGAAATATTCAGAAGATCCATTCTGCAAAGAATTAAAGATAGCCGTGTCCGACTGGTCAATATTGGCATTAAAGAAATTCAGACCCATCCCCAGATAAAGGTTATGGTTGTAATTGGCACCCACACCGATGCTGGTTTTAGTCAGGTAACCGTAACGGTCGTACGCATGTCCTCCGAACGATGAACTTCTGGTTCCCGCAGCATCAAACTCATAAACGATATTGCTGTTTCCGGGAGTCTGCACATAGTTTTCTATGGACTGGCTTGAAAAATTCACCCCAAGGTTAACAAATTTCCATGGGCTTTCAGGCCTCATCTGGAAGGTCATCACGGCACCCACATTTCCCAGGTCTCCCTTGTTGATGCGGTATTCAAATGAGGAACCTGCCAGTGAAGACGTATTTTTATTATTGGTGAGTGATAACGTTCCTGAAATTTCTCCTGAAATAGCAACCCCTAAACCTGCAGGGTTAGTGAGAAGAGAATTTGCATCACCTCCCAAGGCTCCATTGGAACCTGCCATCGCATTAAATTTGGCAGAACCTATATTAGGAGATCCTGAATAGATTTCTGCCGTATTTCTGATTACAGAAACGTCCTGAGCCTGCGCAAAAAATGCCGCAGAAACGCTCATTATTATTAAAGACTTTTTTAACATTATTTTTTATAATAGTTATTGATAGATTATCTGCCACCTCGGAATCCTCCGCCACCGCCGCCGGATCTGAATCCACCGCCGCCGCCAACGGAACCGCCGCCTCTGAAGCCGCCGCCTCCTGAATTGAAGCCGCCACCGCTGTTAGACCGGAAGCCACCGTCATTTCTATAGGTAGGTTGATTGTAAGTCGGATTGCTTCTGTAACCACCAGACTGGTTTCTGAAACCGCTGTTCATATTGCCCTGCTGCCTGAAACCACCCATATTATTCGAGTTCCTGAATCCACCATTGGAAGAATTTCTGAATCCTCCGTTAGAGTTTCTGAAACCGCTGTTGGAATTAGAGTTTCTGAAACCTCCGTTATTACTTCTGAATCCGGAAGCCCCACCGTATTTATTAAATCCTGTCCCACTGTTGGCACCATTAATAAATCCTCTGCCGCCTGAACCGCTTCTTCTGTAAAGAGGTGCATTATAGTAACCGCCCCAATAGCCATTACCCCATCCTCCGTACGGATATCCGTAACCATAGCCATAATATCCTCCGCCCCAATAAGGGTCATATCCCCAGAATGGAGAATATCCGAAGTTCCAGTATGGATTGTATCCCCAGGCACCTCCCCAGCCCCAGGAAAGACCTAAGCCCATACCCCAGCCCCAGCCTCTGTTCATGCCCCAGTAAGGACTGTAGCCACCGTACCATCCCCAAGGATAGCCCCAGCCGCCCCATGAATTATCGTAATAATTCATTTCGGTTCCGGCAAATGAGCCCCAGTCGGAGTCTGTAGCAGTGCCATTCCAGGAATTACCGCTCCAGGCATTGTATTTCTGGTCCTGCGCTTTGGAATTCATCTCTGCATTCTGAATGACATTGGAATCATCCTGGTAGTAATCATAATATTCTCCTACCCTGTTGCCTTCACTGTTAATAATCACACCTTCCGGCAATGTATCTTTATTAGGATCATAATAGACCCCGTCTGTCTCACTGTAGCCCCCCATCTGTGCTCCGCAGGAAACCAGCAACAGTGCGCCCGAAACAGCCAAAACACCTTTGGATTTCAGCATGCCAAGCAATTTTTTATGTATATTTCCTTTCATGATAACGAAAAAATTTTCAATTTAAATTATATTTGCAAATGGTACCAAAAATATACCAAACAACGGCAATAAAATCCATCAAAAATAGATTTTTATTTTTAGATAACAATAACATAAAAAAGTTAAAAAATTAAAAAGAAATAATGGCAAAATTAACCTCAAGAAGCGAAGATTATAGCAAGTGGTATAATGAGTTGGTTGTAAAAGCCGACCTGGCTGAAAATTCAGGTGTGCGGGGCTGCATGGTGATTAAACCATACGGATACGCAATCTGGGAAAAAATGCGTGATGAAATGGACAGGAAGTTCAAAGAAACAGGTCACGTTAACGCTTACTTCCCGCTCTTCGTACCCAAAAGCTTGTTTGAGGCAGAAGAAAAAAATGCCGAAGGATTTGCCAAGGAGTGTGCAGTAGTAACCCACTACAGGCTGAAAACAGATCCGAACAATCCTCATAAACTGATCGTGGATCCGGATGCCAAGCTTGAAGAAGAACTTATCGTGCGTCCTACTTCCGAAGCCATCATCTGGAATACGTATAAAAACTGGATCCAGTCTTACCGTGACCTGCCGATCCTGATTAACCAGTGGGCCAATGTCGTGCGCTGGGAAATGAGGACCCGACTTTTCCTCAGGACGGCTGAATTCCTCTGGCAGGAAGGACATACGGCTCACGCGACCAAAGAAGAGGCTGTTGAGGAAACTGAAAAGATGATTGATGTATATGCAGATTTTTCAGAAAACTTTATGGCCATACCAGTGGTAAAAGGGTTAAAAACCCCTTCAGAAAGATTTGCAGGTGCAGATGAAACCTACTGTATCGAAGCGTTAATGCAGGACGGAAAAGCACTTCAGGCCGGAACTTCCCACTTCCTGGGACAGAATTTCGCTAAGGCTTTTGATGTAAAGTTCACGAATAAAGAAGGAAAGATCGAACATGCATGGGCTACATCATGGGGAACGTCCACCCGTCTGATGGGAGCACTGATCATGACCCATTCAGATGATTTCGGACTGGTACTTCCTCCTACACTGGCACCGATCCAGGTGGTGATTGTTCCTATCTTCAAAGGTGAAGAACAGCTGAATCAGATCAGTGAAGTGGCACTGGACATCCAGGCAAAACTGAGAGCCAAAGGTATTTCTGTGAAATTTGATCATGATACCCAGAATAAACCGGGATGGAAATTTGCAGAATATGAACTGAAAGGGGTTCCTGTAAGAATTGCAATGGGACCAAGGGACCTTGAAAATAAATCTGTGGAGATTGCCCGAAGGGACAATCTTACAAAGGAAGTCCGCTCCATTGAAGGAATCGATGTATACATTGAAGAATTGCTGAAAACGATCCAGAAAGATATCTATGACAAAGCATTCAATTTCAGAAAAGAGCATGTAACCAAGGTAGATACCTACGAAGAATTCAAAGCGGTACTGGAAGGAAAAGGAGGTTTCATCTATGCCCATTGGGACGGTACTGCGGAAGAAGAGGAACAGATTAAGGAGGAAACCAAAGCAACTATCCGATGCATACCTTTGGATGATGATGTGGAAGAAGGAATCTCCCTTATCTCCGGGAAACCATCGAAGAGACGCGTATTATTCGCAAAAGCATACTAATTTCCGCCAATTTTATACCCGTTCCTTACCGGTGCGGGTATAAATAATCGGAAAAAAAATGGCATTTAGAGATTTTTTTATTTAAATTTATATAACATTAATCTCAAAAATAAATTATTATGTCTCTAAATGTCATTGATCTAATCAAAGGGCAACTAGGTCCTGCATTAGTCTCCCAGGCAGCTTCCCAATATGGGGAAAGCGAATCCGGTATTTCAAAAGCCATCGGCGGTTTCCTGCCAGTTGTGGTAGGCGGACTGGCCAACCATTCGGATGATCCCAAAGTACTCGACCATTTATCCAATCCGGCTTCCGGCAATATGCTGGGCAATCTGTCCGGAGAAGCTTCAGGCCATTCTGTACTTTCAGACCTTTTATCTTCCATTTTCGGGGATAAAGTAAACGGACTGGTGAATACCATTGCTACCTATTCCGGCGTAAGCAATAACACTTCCCACTCTATCCTGAATCTTGTAGCTGCTGCTGCTGTAGGAGCCATCGCAAAATATGCTACTGACCAGAACCTTGACCGTTCCGGCATCACTGCATTGCTGAATGACCAGAAAAGCACCGTTTCCACCCTTATGCCTGCAGGATTATCCCTGGCATCATTAGGAATGGACAACTGGAATATCAGGTATAAGTTTGATAATGACGAAGACCAGATTAAGACCCCGCACCATGAACCTAAAATAGAAGTCACTAAAAGTATCTCTTCCGAAGGAACAAATCCGGACAGGAATACACATGACGGCGGAGGATCAATCTGGAAATGGCTTCTTCCTCTCCTGCTTCTGATTGCAGCGGCCTATTTTATCTGGAAGCAGTGCGAAAAGAAAGAAACCACTACCACGACTACAGTATCGGATTCCGGTACGGTAAAGACCGATACCATGACGGCAGTTTCCGGAGCAAACAGCATGAGTACTGCGGCATCAGCTTCCAGGACCGATGAAGATATCGACCTGAACGGAACTGCATTAAAGGGGTACAAAGGAGGAATGGAAGACAGAATGATTGCTTTCCTGAAATCCGGAGGTTACAAAGATGCGAAAGACGATGCGGCATTAAAGGAAACCTGGTATGATTTTGACCATGTTAATTTTAAACTGGGAAGTTCTGACCAGCTGGAAGCAGGGTCCGAAGGTCAGCTTCAGAACCTGGTAGCGATCTTAAAGGCGTATCCGGAAGCTAAAATAAAAATCGGAGGGTATACGGATAAGACCGGAAATGAAGCATTAAACCTGAAGCTTTCAAAAGCCAGAGCAGTCTTCATTAAAGACTGGTTGTCCAAACAAGGCGTTTCCTCCCAGGTACTGGACGCAGAAGGCTATGGCAGCCAGTTTGCCAAAGTGGATGCAAGTGCATCAGATGCTGAAAGAGCAACAGACCGGAGAACGTCTGTGAGGTTTGCCAAATAAATAATGATCAAAATACTAATCCTGTCCCGGAAGCATATTCCGGGATTTTTTTGGCTTAAGTTTTGTATTTATATTTATTTAATTAAATTTGTTAGCCATTTCTAACAATCATGAGTCTGAATTTAAAAAATGCCTGGAGAAAAGACAAGACGCTCCATTCCTTGCCTGAAGTATATTCATCTGTAAAAATACCTGAAAACGCGGGTTTCTGGAAGAAATACCTTGCCTTTGCCGGTCCTGGCCTTATGGTAGCCGTAGGGTATATGGACCCGGGAAACTGGGCTACCGATATTGCAGGCGGTGCCCAGTTTGGATATACTCTTCTCTCGGTTGTCTTGATATCGAATATTTTCGCGATGGTATTGCAGCACCTCTCCGTAAAACTTGGGGTAGTGGCTGAACGTGACCTTGCGCAGGCCTGTAGGGACCATTTTAGTCCTGCAACCAATTTTATTCTTTGGGGGTTCTGTGAAATTGCCATTGCCGCCTGCGACCTTGCCGAAGTCATAGGCTCTGCCATAGCTCTGAATCTGCTGTTCCATATTCCGCTGACCTGGGGCATTGTCATTACAACAGTGGATGTTTTATTCATCCTTCTGTTGCAGGCCAAAGGGTTCAGATGGATCGAAAGCATTGTAGGTGGCCTTATCTTTATCATCCTGGCTTGTTTCCTGTACGAAATTATTATTTCCAGACCCGATATCAACGAGATTTTAGGTGGACTGGTTCCTCAGAAAGAAATCATCCAGAATCCTTCAATGCTGTACATTGCGATCGGAATCCTCGGCGCAACGGTGATGCCGCATAACCTCTATCTTCACAGCAGTATTGTACAGACCAGGGATTATAAACGCACCAAAGAAGGAAAAAAGGAAGCCATAAAATTTGCCACGCTGGACAGTACGGTCTCGCTTATGCTTGCATTTTTCATTAACGGTGCAATATTGATCCTGGCTGCAGCCACCTTCCATGTTTCAGGGAATAAAGATGTAGCGGACATTCATGATGCCTATAAAATGCTTACACCTATATTGGGTGCGTCCATGGCGAGCATCGCCTTCGCGATTGCTTTACTGGCATCCGGGCAGAATTCTACGCTTACAGGGACGTTGGCCGGACAGATTGTTATGGAAGGCTTTCTGAATATCCGTCTGAAACCATGGCTTAGAAGGCTCATCACCCGTCTGATTGCTGTTGTACCAGCTCTTATCGTTACAATTATTTCAGGGGAAAAAGGAACCACTGACCTTTTGGTGCTGAGTCAGGTGATCCTCTCTATGCAGCTGAGCTTTGCGGTTGTTCCCCTTGTTATGTTTACCAGTGATAAAGCCAAGATGGGGGAATTCGTGAACAAACCCTGGATGAAGGTTTGCGTATGGATCATTTCGTTCATCATCATTGTACTCAACCTGTACCTCCTGTACCAGACTTTTTCAGGCAATTAAACGTAGTACTATTTTAACTTCTATTTCGTTCCGGCATTTCCTTTCTGACTTAATGTCCATATTTTTTCCTTTGGCAGAATGTTTGTCAAAACCTATGGAAAATAAATATTGAATTATGGAAAATCAGGATATCAACGAAGAGAACATCAATAATCAGGAGGAAAACAATACCCAGAACCCATCGTCTTCAGAAGACAATGTGACAGCTAAACCAACTGCCGAGGAACTTTTGGCAGAGGAGAAAGACCGTTACATGAGGTTGTATGCAGAATTTGAAAATTACAAGAAGAGGACAACCAAAGAAAAGATGGAGTTCTTCCAGTTTGCCAATCAGGAAATGATGGTTTCCATGCTGGGCGTCCTGGATGATTTTGAAAGGGCACTGAAAGAGATTGCCAAAAACGGTAATCCTTCGGATATACAGGGTGTGGAACTGATCTATCAGAAATTCAAGAATAAACTGACGGAGAAGGGGCTTAAAGCAATGGAAGTAAAAGCCGGCGACAGCTTTAATGTGGATTTCCATGAAGCCATTACCCAGATCCCGGCTCCTTCAGAAGATCTGAAAGGGAAAATCGTGGATGTGGTTGAAACAGGATATACCCTGAATGATAAGGTCATCCGTTTCGCTAAAGTAGTTACAGGAAATTAATCATAAGCAATAAGTAACGGGTAATAAGCAATTCTGATATTACTCATTATTCATTACGAATTACTCATATATTAAAGATGTCAAAAAGAGATTATTACGAGGTTCTGGAGATCAGCAAATCTGCATCGGCCGATGAAATAAAAAAAGCCTACCGTAAAATGGCGATCAAATACCATCCGGATAAAAATCCGGGTGATAAGGAAGCCGAGGAAAAATTCAAGGAAGCTGCAGAAGCGTACGAGGTGCTGAGCGATGATCAGAAACGTTCCAGATATGACCAGTTCGGTCACGCCGGTGTAGGCGGAAACGGTGGTTTCGGCGGAGGAGGCTTCGGCGGCGGAATGAATATGGAAGATATATTCAGCCAGTTCGGAGATATCTTCGGCGGCGGATTCGGCGGTTTTGGCGGCGGTGGCGGAGGACGCCAGCAGGTAAAAGGGTCCAACCTGAGAATCAGAATTAAACTGAATCTTGATGAGATGGTGAACGGAACTCAAAAGACCATTAAGGTGAAGAAAATGAAGACGGCCGAAGGAGCCACTTCAAAAACCTGTCCTACCTGTGGCGGTTCAGGGGTGCAGCTGAAGGTAATGAACACGATGTTCGGCCAGATGCAGACCCAGACTACCTGCGGAACCTGCCAGGGAATCGGTAAGGTAGCCGATAAAATTCCTGCCGGTGCCAATGCACAGGGTCTGATCAAAGATGAGGAAGAAGTAACCATCAATATTCCTGCAGGAGCCAGAGACGGCATCCAGCTTAATGTAAGAGGAAAAGGAAATGATGCTCCTTTCGGAGGAATTCCGGGAGACCTGCTGGTGATTATCGAAGAGGAAGTGGACCAGACCATCAAGAGAGAAGGAGACAACCTTCATCAGGAACTGTACATTTCTTTTGCAGAGGCTGCTTTGGGTACTAAAAAAGAAGTATCTACCGTAGGTGGAAAGGTGAAGATCACCATTGATCCGGGTACACAATCCGGAAAAATCCTGAGGCTTGCCGGAAAGGGCCTGCCAAGCATCGACAGCTATGGAAAAGGCGATATGTTCATCCACATCAATGTCTGGACTCCTCAGAAGCTGACCAAAGACCAGAAGGATTTTTTCGAGAAGCAGATGAGCAGCGGAGAAATGGTTGCGGAACCGTCCGGAAAAGAGAAAACATTTTTTGACAAGGTGAAAGACCTGTTCAACTAATCATAAAAAAAGGATTCTTACGGGAATCCTTTTTTTATGTATATCATCAGGGTTTAATTTAGCATTAAGTAAAGCCTGTATGAAAAACTTATTTATTCTCCTTGTATTCTTGATCATCTCCTGTCAAAAAAAAGAAGCAGGAAATTCCATTAAAGATGATCTGGCATCCGTCAAACCGGCCCGCTTATCCAATGATGAATTCAGGACTAAGGCTTTGAGCTTTTTAAAATCTGAAGATCAGGAAAAATATTCAGCCATCCTGGATGTATTGGATAAGCAGCATTTAAGTTTCTGTAACTTTATGAAAAGGGAATATGAAATTGATGATTCCTGTTACGCTATTGCCAGATCAAAATATCCTGAACCTGAAATGCAGATGCAGTTTGTACAATGTCATGACCAGGCATTTGACCTCTTACACGCACGGTTTCTGAAACAAATTCATCTTACCGAGCATCAGGCCAATTACTTATCGGCACTATATTATTTTAATCAAGATATCAGAAACTTTTGCGGCAGTTATTGATTTCTGAGTGACATCTATAAAAAATCCTGCACATTGAATGGCAGGATTCTAAACATTTATTATAAATAAAGTCTTTATTTTTTAACAGCAAGGGAATACACCCACTTTCCTGCGGTGACAACCGCTACAGCAATGAGTCCGCCTGCTATCCCAAAGGTCATTTCCTTAAGCAGTTTCGGCCAGGTAGGAAGCAGATGATGAAAGTAATCGATCCTGTGGGCAAAGATTCCTCCCGCTACCATAATCAGGGCAATAGTACCGATTACGCCAAGCGCTTTAATTACAATCGGCAAAGCTTTAACCAACAGATGGCCAAGTTGCCCGAAGAATCCTTTATCGTTGCTTTTTTTGATGAGTTTAAATCCTGCATCATCCATTCTTACAATCAGGGCAACAATTCCGTATACCCCTACTGTGGCAATAAAAGCAACCAGGCTGGTTACCAGGATCTGGGTGATAAAAGGATGGCTTTCTTCCAGTACGGTCCCCAGGGCAATGATGACAATCTCTATGGATAAAATAAAATCTGTGGTAATAGCCGATTTCACTTTTTCCTTTTCTATTGCTTCAGGACTCTTTTCTACCTGCTCGATTTCAGCTTCCACTTCATGACCTTTTTTATCCCGGTGAAAAAGAAATTCTATAATTTTTTCCATCCCTTCATACGACAGGTACAGCCCTCCGAGGATCAGTACATAATTGATGGCGGGAGCGTAAAGCCAATTGAGTAAAAATACAATGGGAAGGATGATCAGTTTATTGATAAAAGATCCTTTGGTAATAGCCCATAAAACCGGTAACTCCCGTGATGAAAGGAAGCCGGTAGCCTTTTCAGCATTCACGGCAAGGTCATCTCCCAGGATCCCCGCTGTTTTCTGCGTTGCTATTTTACTTGTAACCGCTACATCGTCCATCAGGGCGGCGATATCATCCAGGACTGCAAAAAAACCAGATGCCATAGTATTTTAATGTTTTTTTAATGTTTGTTAAATGAAGAACAAAAATAATTATTTAATTCGGTTTTTATATGGCGTGCAGAATAATAATTATGCCTGTACTTCCGTAGCGGTAGTAACAATATTCGTACCTTAGCATATCGGGAACATGTGTTTCTCACCAGGAACCATCATACAAATCCTACAAAGGGATTTTCCTGTTATTCAAAAATGCAAAAGTATCCATTCAGCACTATGAAAAAACTGATCCTGAAATACCATTTTTTTGTTTTGGGATGCGTAAGTTTTGTCCTGAACTCCTGCAACACCAAATTCAGGGTATGGGTAGGAACCAACCATGACCAGAAGATTTACAACTTAAAATACGGAGAACATAAACGGCAGAAAATGGATGTATTCCTGCCTTCTGATTATCCTGAAGACTCCCCGGTGGTGCTGATCGTTCACGGAGGAGCCTGGAAGTATGGACGGAAAGAGCACATGATCCAGATTCAGAAAATGCTGTTCAGGAATAATATTCCGAGCATCAATATGAACTACAGGCTGGTATCCAAAACCGTTACTTACCGCCAGCAACTGGAGGATATTGGCCTTGCCATACAAAAGTTCAATGCACTGGCCCACAAAGCTGAACTCCAACCGGATAATTATATTCTCCTGGGAGAAAGTGCAGGCGGCCATCTGGCTTTGCTGTACGGATACCGGCATCCTGAACAGATAAAAAAAATCATTTCCCTGAGCGGTCCCACAGATTTTTATTCTCCTGAATATTTGCATTCGTTTTATTCCAAATATTCTTCACCCACCATCCAGAAAGTGGTGGGAACGAAGTTCCACCGCCAGGATCTGTCTGATGAGTTCAGGCAGGCCAGTCCGATAGCCAATGTGGCTGATGTTCCTACCCTGCTGTTCCAGGGAAATCAGGATGTTCTGGTCAGCCAGAAACAGGCTAAAGCCCTGGACTCTGTCCTGAGTGCAAGGCAAATTCCGCATAAGCTGATTTTTATGAAAAATACGGGGCATGCACCCAGGTTTTTCAGCAAGACCAAAAGGGACAGCATTATTTATCCCAATATCCTGGAATGGATCAAAAGCTAAGCTCACATTAGTGGCCAGACAATATCATCTTTTTCAGGTTTTATTGCTCGTAATGCGTATTGCAGATGTGCGACACACCCATTTAAAAATCAGGAAATGAAAATGGCTGGAACATGTAATGATCGTTTTTAAAACCATTCCTAATAAAAAAAAGTAAACCCGCCTGATCAGCGGGTTCACGTATATTGTATTTCAAATCGGAGTTTTTATTTCTCTTCGTCGAAATTATGGTTCTCATATTTTGAGAAGTCCTGTTTTTTTCCGAACATGAATTTAATGATGATCGGCAGTGTGGTGATCAGGACGATAACAATAATGATCAGCTCAAGCTTCTTTTTCAAATCGATTCCGAACTGATCGATGAACAGTTTATCGAGGTAATGTCCGGCGAAAATAAGCAGGAACGACCAGAGGACTGCCCCAATGACATTGTCTCTCAGAAAATCCCTTTTATCCATCTTTACGATACCGGCAACAATCGGGGTAAAGGTCCTGACAACCGGTAAAAACCTGGCCATGATGATCGCCAGGGC
Source organism: uncultured Chryseobacterium sp. (assembly GCA_913775525.1). Lineage (GTDB taxonomy): Bacteria > Bacteroidota > Bacteroidia > Flavobacteriales > Weeksellaceae > Chryseobacterium. Next base: position 1,840 of record CAJYLH010000037.1, on the reverse strand, counting down.
ACCGTTTTTTTCAAAGAAATCATGGGCCTGGTACAGATATTTTTTCTTGAAAAGCATGGTATCCTGTTTTTTATAGAGGGCAGAACCCGTTTTCCTTCCAAAGTAATATCCAACTTCATTTCCGATAATAGCTGCTACGGCAACAGAGGAAGCCAGGATAAGCGTATCGAGGAAATCACTTCCCGTAGATCCGAATGTTTGTTGAATGATCTCAACAGCGTAAATTCCCGAAACAAAAAGCAGTGAATCACCAGGTAAAAAAAAGCCTATGAAAAGTCCTGTTTCAGCAAAAATAATAAACAAAATAAGCCAGAATCCACCCAATTTTATATAAAATTCGGGGTTCAGCAAATCTCTCCAGCTATTGAAATCTTCCATATATATCGTTGAGTAACAAAAATAGGTTTTAAAACCCTGATAAGAAAATTAATTATCAATTTTTAACGAAAATTCTTATAGGATCAGAGCTCAAGATCATCATCAGAAACCGCTGTTCCGTCAGCCATAAGGAAAGCTTTCAGGAACGGCGTAATATTCCCGTTCATCACGGCATCCACATCTGAAGTTTCATAACCGGAGCGCACATCTTTCACCAGCTTGTACGGATGCATCACATAATTCCGGATCTGGCTTCCCCATTCGATCTTCATTTTATTGGCTTCAATTTCATTACGGGCTCTCATCCGTTCTTCAAGTTCCATTTCATATAACCTGGAACGGAGCAACTGCATGGCCTTTTCCTTGTTCTGCAACTGGGAACGTGATTCCGAGTTTTCAATAATGATCCCGGTAGGCGCGTGACGGAGCCGTACGGCTGTTTCCACCTTGTTCACGTTCTGGCCCCCGGCTCCGGAAGACCGCATGGTTTCAAAGGAAATATCTGCAGGGTTGATATTGATCTCAATGGTATCATCCACCAATGGATAAACATACACCGAGACAAAGCTTGTGTGCCGCTTCGCATTGGAATCAAAAGGAGAAATCCTGACCAGCCTGTGTACTCCATTCTCCCCTCTCAGGTAGCCGAAGGCAAATTCACCTTCAATTTCAAGGGTTACGGTTTTCACGCCGGCAACATCGCCCTCCTGGTAATTCAGCTCCCGGATTTTATAGTCCTGCTTTTCTGCCCACATGGTATACATCCTCATCAGCATAGATGCCCAGTCGCAGCTTTCCGTACCTCCTGCGCCCGCGGTAATCTGTAAAACGGCCGAAAGCTCGTCACCTTCATTGGAAAGCATATTCTTGAATTCCAGGTCTTCAATTTTTTCTACCAGCTTCGGAAAAGTTTCATCCAGCTCCTTTTCAGAATCCGGGTCTTCTTTAGCAAACTCCGCCAATACCTGCAGGTCTTCAAACTGACCGCTGATCTCATCATAGGCTTCCACCCATTTCTTTTTGGAACGCAGCTGTTTCAGGAAAGCTTCCGCTTCCTTGGGGTTGCCCCAGAATTCAGGCGCAGCAGTCTTTTCGTCGTCATTGGCAATTTCTATCTTCTTCTTTTCGATCTGAAGGTATTTATGCAAGTCTTCAATCCTGGACTGAACTTCTTTTATATGGTCGTTATTGATCACGAATGTCTATTTTATGCAAAAATACGGATAAATGTGGATTTTGGAAGTAAGATTTTAGATACCAGAGATCAGATAATTGATTATAGATTAGAGATTTTAAATTTTAGATTCTTACTATAAGGTTTATGATGAAACGAAGTTTGATAAAGAAGTCGTCTTGACTTTTGATAAAAAGCTGTTGACATTTTGGAATAAAAAAAGGGATTAGGAAATTTGTGTCGCTAAACCAAAAAAAATCCCATCCCTTGTACAAAGTACTGAGCAAA
>CAJYLH010000036.1 GCA_913775525.1 uncultured Chryseobacterium sp. | reverse complement strand
AGGCACCCAGAGTGATTTTGTCATTACGCATCTTTTAAAGATCAAAAGAAAGTTACGGATGAGTGTAAAAGAGATCACTTTGGATATGGCAGGCTCCATGAAGCGTATTGCCAGAAGATGTTTTCCTATTGCAGTGCAGGTGATCGATCGTTTCCATGTTCAGAAACTGGCTATAGAAGCTCTTCAGGAATCAGAATCAGGCATCGCTGGGAGGCCATTGAAATGGAAAATAAGGCTCTTGAAGAGGCATCTGACGAGCAGTTTGTAAAGACAGAGGTTTTTGAAAACGGAGATACCCATTCTTTTCCAATTATGGATTGGAATTACTAATTTCTGTCTTGGACATTTCTAATCATTTCAAAAGATTGTATATAAAATTAAATTATAAAAAGATTATTGGATTTTTATATGATTATAATCGTACAGGGATGAAAAAATATGAATATGAAAAAGAATATAAGTTTTAATATAAAATTTCTCAAATTAAAAAATATCCCTATATTTACGCCGTTTAAGGTGATAAGGGATGATTGCTGAGACTGTGATCAGCCTGACCATCAGGATAAGTATCGATAATTAAATAATATAATGTCAATGAACTCATTATGGGCGCAACATAAAAGTAGAACCGCTCATGAATATAAAATGTAACCCTCTATGAAGAAACTGTTTTTACTTTTTTTAACTGCTTTTACCCTGTTCAGCTGCAGCTCGGATGATGATACAATTTATGACTTCATAGGAACCTGGTCCGGAAGCTATACCGGAAATGATAAAGGAACCTGGAATATTGTTGTGGCTACCGACGGGAAAGTAACCGGAACCATGCATTCTGATCAGAATAATGAAAACTACAACATTTCAGGTCATCTTACAGAATCCGGTGAGCTGAGTGCTTCAGTAGGACTGCCTTCAGACGGAGAATTCAGAGGGAATTTAGGAAGAGATAAAAAGGCAAGCGGTACCTGGAGGAATTCAGTACCCAACCCGGACAGGGCCGGTGACTGGATCGGAGAAAAGAATAAATAATATCATTATATATAGTAAGGCTTCATGATCATGAGGCCTTTTTTTATGCAGAATAATCTTCATGCTTAACACGACTTTTAGGCTAATGCTGAGTTTAAAGGTAGATCCGGTACTGAATGTTTCCGGTATCTGATTCCGGTACCACAATTCAAATTTAAATTTTATATTTGTACTGACCGTTTCAGGAATAAATACGAGATCACCTATGGAATTGAGATGGAGTAACAGAAAATTGGCCATACAAAACATAAGCATTCTGATGATTGCATCTGTATTGGCTGTTTCATGCGGGAGTTCTAAAAATATACCCGTAAAAAGAAAAAAAGTAACGGTAAACGTACCGAGGTCGGAAGAGCTGAGGGTTTTAAATTCAGATTTCACGGGTAAAATTCCCGAGTCCGTTACCGAACTGCTGAAAGATGCAGAAAAGTACCTTGGTGCCCCCTATAAATTCGGAGGCGATACGTCCTCAGGATTCGACTGCTCCGGACTGGCCCTTAAAGTCTTTGAAGAAAATGATTACAGGCTTCCCAGAAGGTCGGCAGACCAGGCAGAAACCGGAAAGCAGATCGATATCCGTGATGTAAAGCCCGGAGACCTGCTGTTTTTTGCTACCGCCGGAGGAAGCAGGGTTTCCCATGTGGGGATCGTCCATGATATCGGCAGAGACGGGGAAGTAAAATTCATCCATTCTTCTACCAGCAAAGGAGTCATCATTTCTTCCCTGAACGAAAAATACTGGAATAAGGCCTATCTGCATGCTCAAAGGGTTTTCTAGGATCGCATAGTTTCCAAATACCGCGGCGGTGAAAATATTTTGCTGAACTTTTTTGTATCTTTGGGCGCATAATTTTTTAATATAAACTAGAAACATGTCGTTACAACAAACAATTGAAAATATCTGGGACAACAGGGACCTATTACAGAATGAAGACAGCCAGAAAGCCATCAGGGAAGTTATTGCCCTGGTTGATAAAGGAGAACTTCGTACAGCTGAACCTACAGAGAACGGATGGCAGGTGAATGAGTGGGTGAAAAAAGCAGTTGTCATGTATTTCCCGATCCAGAAGATGGAAACGATAGAGGTAGGCCCTTTTGAATTTCATGACAAAATGCCTCTGAAGAGGAACTATGCTGAAAAAGGGGTAAGAGTTGTACCGCATGCCGTAGCCAGGGAAGGTGCATACATTGCTCCGGGAGTAATCATGATGCCGTCTTATGTAAATATCGGTGCTTATGTGGATTCCGGAACTATGGTAGATACCTGGGCAACTGTAGGAAGCTGTGCACAGATCGGCAAAAACGTTCACCTTAGCGGTGGGGTTGGAATCGGCGGTGTCCTTGAACCTTTACAGGCTGCTCCCGTAATCATAGAAGATGACTGTTTCATCGGTTCAAGATGTATTGTGGTAGAAGGGGTCCATGTAGAAAAAGAAGCGGTTTTGGGAGCGAATGTGGTTCTTACCGCATCTACAAAAATCATTGATGTAACCGGCGATGAACCGGTTGAAATCAAGGGAAGGGTTCCTGCACGTTCCGTAGTGATCCCGGGAAGCTATACCAAACAGTATCCTGCCGGAGAATACCAGGTGCCTTGCGCACTGATCATCGGACAGAGAAAAGAGTCTACGGATAAAAAGACTTCTCTGAATGACGCTCTGAGAGAGAATAATGTAGCGGTTTAATTCAACCCACAAATATCCACGATCTTGAAAGAGAAATTGTTAAAAATAATCCTAAACCCTAAATATATATTTGGGGTTTATCTTATTATATCGGTGGTTACCGCTATTTCCAAATACTTCAGGGGAGATTATGCCATCAATAACTACCTGATCTTTAAGAATGTTTTTCTGAATACTCTGCATCAGAAAAACCTGTTTATCCACTATCCGGATCTGTATTTTGACCTGAACCATTACGGCATTTTTTTCAGCCTGCTGATTGCACCGTTTGCCGTGATGCCGGACTGGCTGGGAATATCTCTCTGGAACCTGGCCAATACATTCATCTTTGTCTATGCCATCCACAGGCTGCCGCTTTCCGATCCGAAAAAAGCGCTCTTTGCGCTGCTTTGTCTCCAAGAATACATTACGGCAGCATTAAGCCTGCAGTTCAATGTAGCGCTTACCGGCCTGCTCATGCTTTCCGCCATTTTCATTTATGAAAGGAAAGAGGTACAGTCGGTTACAGCGATCCTAGTCGGGGTATTTGTTAAAATTTACGGGATTGTAGGGCTGTCACAGTTTTTCTTCATTAAAAATAAAATCAGGTTTATCCTGGCCGGACTGGTCATTGCCGGACTGTTTTTTGTGTTGCCGATGGTATACTCAAGCCCGCAGTTTGTTATCCAGAGCTATGCGGACTGGTTTCAGTCCATTGTTGAAAAAAACAATGAAAACCAGGTTTTGGGCAATATGCAGGATATTTCCCTGATGGGCTTTTTCAGAAGGATCCTTGGAGATGCTTCCATTTCCAATCTGGTATTCCTCGCTTTCGGGCTACCGCTTTTTGCCGCACCGTACATACGGATCAGCCAGTACAAACACTATGCATTCCAATTGATGGTCCTGGCTTCAACCCTGTTGTTCCTGGTGCTTTTCAGCTCAAGTTCCGAGTCTCCTACGTATATCATCGCCGTAACCGGTGTAATGATCTGGTTTTTCCTTCAGAAGGTGCGGAGCCCATGGATTATAGCGCTGGTTGTTTTTGTGATCATTTTTACCTGTTTTTCCACCTCAGACCTGTTTCCGAAAAATATCAGGCTGAATTATATCAAAAAATATTCTTTAAAAGCTGTACCTTGCATTATCGTTTGGCTGAGGGTTATCTATGAGCTCCTCACCAAAGATTTTGGAAAAAACTACAGTCTGAACCCGTAATATGAAGAAAATTTCCATCGTTATTCCTGCCTACAACGAAGAGGGAAATGTTGCCATGATCCACCGGAAAATACAGGAGGTATTTTCGGGGCTCAGGAATTATGATTTTGAGATCATATTTGTTAACGACGGCAGCCGGGATAATACACAGGAACAGTTGGAAGAACTTTCACGGCAATATCATTCTGAGGTGAAGTTCATAGAATTTTCAAGGAATTTCGGACATCAGCCGGCGGTAAAAGCAGGGATGGACCATGCCCACGGAAACGCTGTCATCTCTATGGACGGCGACCTTCAGCATCCGCCGGAGCTTATTCCGCAAATGATCAGAAGATGGGAAGAAGGCTACGACGTAGTCTATACGATACGAACGTACCCAAAACAAATCTCCTATTTCAAGAGAAAAACCTCCGATTTCTTCTACAAAATCCTGTCCAGGCTTTCAGATGTTGACCTGACCAAAGGCGGCGGTTCTGATTTCAGGCTGATGGATGCCAACGCAGTGGAAGTGATGAGGAGCTTCAATGAAGACGACTTGTTTTTAAGAGGGCTCACCAGCTGGATGGGCTTTAAGCAGACGGGAATTGAATTTACCGCAAATGAGCGGCTTTCCGGACAGAGCAGCTACAACCTAAAAAAAATGATCACCTTTGCCTTTACAGGGATTACGGCGTTCAGCGTTAAACCTTTGTATATTGCAGCCTATCTGGGGTTTCTTTTTTCCGGGATTTCCGTGATCGGTTACGTACTCTATGTCATCTATTCCTTTGTGGCCAGGACGGAAATTTCAGGTTGGGCCTCATTGATTATGACCATCGTTTTCTTTGGTGGATTACAGCTGATTATTTTAGGGATTATCGGAATCTATTTGGGAAAGATATTCAAACAGGTAAAAGACCGCCCGAATTACATCATCAAAAACAAAAATTTTTAACATGGTTTTATTGAGTTTTGACATCGAAGAATTTGATATGCCATTGGAATATCAGGGTGAAATTCCCTTCAGAAAACAGATTTCCGTTTCTCAGACCGGCCTTGAAAGGATTTTAGACCTCCTTAAAAAACATCAGGTAAAAGCCACATTCTTTTCAACGGTGGTTTTTGCAGAGCACAGCAAACCGCTTATTGAACGGTTGCTGAAGGAAGGGCACGAACTGGCCTCACATACCTGGTTCCATTCCGAGTTTGAGGAGAAGCACCTGAAAGAGTCTAAGGACAGGCTGGAAGAACTATTTTCTACGCAGGTAACCGGTTTGAGGATGCCCAGGATGATGCCGGTGAGCAAAAATGCAGTGGAAGAAGCAGGCTATTCCTACAACTCATCCATTAATCCTACATTCCTGCCGGGAAGATATAATAATCTGAAAGTATCAAGAACCTATTTTAAAGAGGGAAATGTTACCCAGGTTCCGGCTTCGGTTTCCCCGAATTTCAGGATTCCGCTTTTCTGGCTGAGTTTCCATAATTTCCCGTTGTCATTCTATAAAAAACTGGCTGCAGATACCCTTAAAAAGGACCGTTATCTCAATGTCTATTTCCATCCGTGGGAATTTGCTGAAATCAAAGACGAAGCGTATAAACTGCCTGGATTTACGGTTAAAAATTCGGGTAGGGAAATGGTGGAACGATTTGAGGAATTTATCATATGGCTTAAACAGAAAAACCATGTCTTCGGGACTTTTCAGGAATTTCAAAAACAGATCGGATCATGAAGATAGCATACGATGCCAAAAGGTTCTTTCACAACAGCTCGGGCTTGGGAAATTATTCCCGCGACCTGGTCCGTATACTGGCCAGGTATTTCCCTGAAAATGAATACCTGCTCCTCAATAAAAATAAGTCTGACAGAGGTAAAGACATCCTTCATCAGCCTGATGTCCGGTTTGTTGAAACCTCAAAAGGAAGCTTATCCAGACAGCTTAGAATGGGGAAGGATGCCCAGGATCAGCATGCGGATATTTTCCATGGACTGTCAGGTGAGCTGCCCTTAAGATGGAACAGCCGGCCTATTAAAAAAGTGGTGACCATCCATGACCTGATCTTCCTGCGTTATCCTCAGTATTACTCTTTTTTCGACCGTAAGATCCATGTATGGAAGTTTAAAAAAGCAGCGGATACAGCAGACAGGATCATTGCAATTTCCGAGCAGACCAAACAGGATATCATTCAGTTTTTACAAGTTCCTGAACATAAAATCGAAGTGGTGTACCAGGGCTGCCATCAGGCATTCAAAGAGCAGCAGTCCGGGGAATTCATCCAATCGGTAAAAAACAAATACAGCCTTCCTGAAAGGTTCATCCTGAATGTTGGCACTATTGAAGAGCGCAAAAACCTGCTCAGCATTATAAAAAGCATCAAGGATACGGCTATCCCGCTGGTCGTGGTTGGCAGGAAGACAAAATATGCCGCAAAAGCAGAAGCCTTTATCCGCAAAAACAAAATGGAGCAGCAGGTATGTTTCCTGGAAGGTGTATCGATGGATGAACTGGCAGTGCTGTACAAGCTTGCTGATATTTTCGTGTACCCCAGCTTTTTTGAAGGTTTCGGGATTCCTGTGATAGAAGCGCTGTTCTCAAAAACCGTGGTCATTACCAGCAATACCAGCTGCCTTCCCGAGGCAGGCGGTCCGGATTCTGTCTACATTGATCCCGGAAATGAACTGGATCTCAAAGCGAAAATTACTTTTTTATGGAACAGCGCGTCCGAGCGTAAACGCCGTGCTGATAAGGGTTTTGAGTTCGTACAGAAATTCAATGACAGGCCGATTGCCGAGCAGCTTATGAACCTGTATCAGAAAATAATATAAGAAAAATTTGCAGGTCTTAAAAATAATGCATTACCTTTGCAGTACAAATTCCAACAATGAAACCGAATTTTTTAACAGTACATCATTATCATCATCATCTCTGCTAAGACGGAATTGATTGATCGATACTACATGTTAAAAATCAAAATAATTAAAAACCGTCTGAGTAAATAGACGGTTTTTTTGTTTCTGACGATTCCGGGAATTTTCCTTTACAATTCAACCAGTTTTTATTTGCTCAGGCCCAAAACCATCCAAATGAGTATATTAAAAATTGCCATTCAGAAAAGCGGCCGCCTGTATGAGGATTCGCTCCAGCTTCTCCGCGACTGCGGCATTGATACCAATAACGGAAAAGACCAGCTGAAGGTTTCCGTAAACAATTTCCCGATGGAAATCATGTACCTGCGCAATTCGGATATTCCGCAATACCTGGAAGACGGTGTAGTGGATGTGGCTATTGTAGGCGAAAACCTTCTGGCCGAGAAGCAGAGAAGCAGCAGCGTTGTCCAGAAACTGGGATTTTCAAAATGCCGCGTGTCATTAGCTGTTCCTAAAGATGTGGACACTGACGAACTGAGCTATTTCCAGGGAAAGAAAATTGCAACCTCCTATCCCAATACCTTAAAAAGATTTCTGGATGAACAGGGAATTACCGCTGATATCCACGTCATTTCCGGATCCGTGGAGATCGCCCCGAATATCGGACTGGCAGACGGGATCTGTGATATCGTCAGCTCAGGCAGCACCCTCTTTAAAAACGGATTAAGGGAAACCATCACGCTGCTACAGTCTGAAGCCGTCCTGGCGAAAAATACCCGTCTGGGTGCTGAAAAAGAGCTTATCCTTCAAAAATTCCTCTTCAGGATCAAAGCGGTTCTGAAAGCTAAAAATTCAAAATATATCCTGATGAATGTACCGGATGGTAAAGTTGCGGAAATTTCCTCTGTACTTCCGGTCCTGAAAAGCCCGACGGTGATTCCCCTGGCTGAAAAAGGCTGGAGCAGCATCCATTCTGTCATTGATGAAGACCGCTTCTGGGACGTTATTGACGAACTCAAAGAAAAAGGAGCCCAGGATATTTTAATCATTCCAATCGATAAAATGGTGATCTGATGAAAACATACCGATACCCCGAAAAATCAGCATGGAAAATGATGACCCGACGCCCCGTAATCCAAAGGGAGGAGCTCTCGGATCTCGTTCAGGATATCTTTGAGCAGGTACAGCGCGACGGTGATCAGGCCCTGCTTGAATTCAGCCGGAAGTTTGACCGTGCCAGTCTTGAAGCTGTGGCTGTTTCAGAAGCTGAAATCAAAGCCGCAGAAAAAGCGGTCAGCCATGAACTCAAAGCCGCTATTATACAGGCTAAAGACAATATTACACGCTTCCATGCAGCACAGCAAAACAGGATTGAAAAAATTGAAACTACCGCAGGAGTCGTATGTTGGAGGGAAAGCCGCGCAATTGAAAAAGTAGGCATCTATATTCCCGGCGGAACAGCGCCCCTTTTCTCTACGGTTTTAATGCTGGCCATTCCTGCAAGTCTTGCCGGATGCAGTGAAATTATCCTCTGTACGCCGCCTGATCAGAATGGAACGATCAATCCTGCCATCATGTATGCGGCTCAGCTTTGCGGAGTCAGCCAGGTTTTTAAAGCAGGCGGAGCTCAGGCTGTTGCTGCCATGACTTTCGGAACAGAAAGCATTCCTTCGGTAAACAAGATCTTCGGGCCTGGCAACCAATATGTAGTCGCAGCTAAAGAATATGCCCAGCGTTTCGGCGTTGCTATGGATATGCCGGCAGGTCCCAGTGAAGTGCTGGTGATAGCTGATGAAAGTGCCATTCCAGAATTCTGTGCGGCTGATCTTCTTTCCCAGGCGGAACACGGCAGCGACAGCCAGGTCGTTTTCATTACCACAAATGAGCAAGTCTTTAACAGGACGATAGAAGAAACCGAAAAGCAACTGAAGGAACTTCCCAGAAATCAACTGGCAGCAAAGGCTTTGGCCAACAGCCACTTTATCATACTGGACAGTATAGCAGAAGCCCTTGAATTCAGCAACCTTTATGCTCCGGAACACCTTATTATGGCCGTAAACAAGTTTGAAGAGTACCTATCTAAAGTCCAGAATGCCGGTTCGGTATTCCTCGGGAATTACTCCTGTGAAAGTGCCGGAGATTATGCCAGCGGAACCAACCATACACTTCCTACCAATGGTTTTGCCAGTAATTACAGCGGCGTTTCGCTCGACAGTTTTGTGAAAAAAATCACTTTTCAGCACCTTACGGAAGAAGGGCTGAATAACCTGGGACCAACCATAGAGCTTATGGCAGAAGCCGAAGGACTGATGGCCCACAAAAATGCCGTAACCATCCGTTTAAAATCATGACAATGACAACATTTACCATCAATAATTTAGTGCGGGAAAATATCCTCAGAATACAGCCTTACATAAGCTACAGGGATCAAATATCCCTCGAAAATCCGGTCCTGCTGGATGCCAATGAAAGCCCGTTCGGTTCCTGTAACCGTTATCCGGATTCTACGCAGAGAAAACTTAAGAACAGACTTGCCGAATACAAAAAAATAGCTCAGGAATGTATCGCCGTTGGGAACGGCAGTGACGAACTGATCGATCTCATCATCAAGATTTTCTGTGAGCCTAAGAAAGATGCAATCCTGGTGATGAACCCTTCTTTTGCCATGTACGGGTTTTATGCTGCCATCAATGAAAATGAAGTCATCAGGCTGGACCTGGATCGTAACTTTGAAATACGGAAAGACGATTTCATTGCAGCAACACAAAAGGCTGCTTCAAAAGTATTCTTTATCTGTTCGCCTAACAATCCTACAGGAAACAGTGTAGATGACCTGGAATTTTTCATCCGCAACTATAACGGTATTGTTGTAGTGGATGAAGCATACATTGAATTTTCCGAAAGGGAATCTGCTTTGCGGCTCCTGGGGAAATACCCAAACCTGATTGTGCTGCAGACGTTTTCAAAAGCCTGGGGAATGGCCGGAGCCAGGGTAGGCGTTGCCTATGCTTCCGAAGAAATTATTACCCTGATCAATACCGTCAAGGCTCCGTATAATGTCAACAGTATCAGCCAGGAACTGATCATCAACATGCTTGAGGATGAAAGCCTCTTCAATAAAAATCTAAGAAGTATCCTTGAAGAAAAAGAATGGCTGAAAAAGGAATTAATGACTGTGGAATGCATCGATACCGTATATCCTACCGATGCCAATTTTTTCCTGATCCGATTCAATGATGCGGAAACCATATACCAGGCACTGCTTACTGAAAATATTTTCACCAGCAAAAGGACACCGCGGATCCCGCAGTGCATACGCATCAATGTCGGCAGCCGGGAAGAAAACCAAAAGCTTATCAATGTTTTAAAAAATGTGAAGTCATGAAGAAAGTATTATTGATAGACCGTGACGGTACACTGATCAGAGAGCCGGAAGACTTTCAGATCGATACCCTGGCAAAGCTGGAGTTTTATCCGGGAGTATTCCAGAACCTGTCCAGGATTGTCCGTGAACTGGATTATGAACTCGTGATGGTGACCAATCAGGACGGTTTAGGTACCGGGAGTTTTCCGCTGGAAGATTTTACCGGTCCTCAAGAAAAGATGCTTACAGCATTCAGGAATGAAGGGATTATATTCCGTGATATCCTCATCGACAGGAGTTTTGAACATGAAAACCTGCCGACCCGAAAGCCCGGCGTGGGAATGCTCAGCCAATATATTTACGGTGATTATGACCTGGAAAATTCTTTTGTCATCGGAGACCGCCTTACGGATGTCCAGCTGGCAGGGAATTTAGGCGCACAGGCTATCTTTATTGGTACTACTGAAAATCAGGATGCCGTCTTAAGCACCGAAAGCTGGGAAGATATCTACCGTTTCCTGAAACAGATTCCCAGAAAAGCAAAAGTATCCCGGAAAACCAATGAAACAGAAATTGAAATAGAAATTAATCTTGATGGAACAGGAACATCAGAAATTTCTACCGGACTGCATTTCTTTGATCATATGCTGGAACAGATCTCCAGGCACGGAAACCTTGATCTGACAGTTAAAGTCAATGGAGACCTGCATGTTGATGAACACCATACCATCGAAGATACGGGCATTGTTCTGGGGGAAGCTATCCTGAAAGCACTCGGAAAGAAAAAAGGGATTGAGCGGTACGGATTCTTATTACCGATGGATGACTGCCTGGCCCAGGTAGCCTTAGACTTCGGAGGACGTCCGTGGCTGGTATGGGACGCTGCATTCAAAAGGGAAAAAATAGGTGATGTCCCGTCAGAAATGTTCTTTCACTTTTTTAAATCCTTAACTGATTCTGCCAGATGCAACCTGAACATCAAAGCGGAAGGTGACAATGAACACCACAAGATAGAATCCGTTTTCAAAGCGTTTGCCAAAGCCCTGAAAATGGCCGTTCAGCAAACTGATGCCAATTTTAACATTCCTTCAACCAAAGGAAGCCTATAGAACCTATGATTGCGATTATAAAATATAACGGAGGAAATGTAAATTCCGTACAGAATGCGCTTAACCGCCTCAATGCCGATTCCGTAGTTACCGATGATTTTGAAACCATCCGCACTGCCGATAAAGTCATTTTTCCCGGAGTAGGCGAAGCATCGTCCACCATGAAGCTGTTGAGGGAGAAGGGACTCGATCAGTTCATTCCTACTTTACAGCAGCCTGTCTTAGGCATATGCCTCGGCATGCAGCTGATGTGCGGACATAATGAAGAAGGCAATACTAAAGGAATGGGAATCTTCGATCTCGAAGTTAAACGATTCCCTCCCGATGACCTGGTTCCGCATATGGGATGGAATACCTTTCAAAACAACCACCGATCAGCGCTTTTTACGGGGCTCGACGAGGAAAATAACTGCTATTTTGTACACAGTTACTATTGTGAGCTATCCGAATATACCACATCGGTCTGCGATTATATCCTGCCATTCAGTGCATCACTACAGAAAGATAATTTCTTTGCCGTTCAGTTCCATCCGGAGAAATCCGGGGCAGCCGGCAACGAAATCCTGAAGAACTTTTTAAATGGATCCATATGAAAATTATCCCTGCCATAGATATTATAGACGGAAAATGTGTAAGGCTGTCAAAAGGCGACTACGATACCAAGAAAATCTACAATGAAAATCCGGTAGAAATCGCGAAAGCTTTTGAAGACCACGGTATTCGTTACCTTCACCTCGTAGACCTGGACGGAGCAAAATCAAGGCACATCGTTAATCAGGAAGTGCTTGAGAAAATTGCTGCCGGAACAAATCTAAAGATCGACTTTGGCGGCGGCCTGAAAACGCTTGAAGATATTGAAATTGCTTTCAGCTGCGGGGCCAGTCAGGTTACCATCGGCAGTATTGCCGTTCAGGATCCGGAATTCTGTTTTAAACTGATCGGACAGTTCGGCCCGGAAAAGATTATCCTCGGTGCCGATTGTGACCGCCGTAAAATAAAAACTTCGGGCTGGCTGGAGGAAAGTCAGCTGGATGTTATTGATTTTATCCTTCAGTATCAGGAAAAAGGCATCACCCATGTGATCTGTACGGATATTGCCAAAGATGGAATGCTGGAAGGGCCTTCAGCCGTTTTGTATGAAGAAATTTTAGATGGTACATCTGTGCAGCTGACGGCAAGCGGCGGTATTTCCTGCATGAAAGATGTGTATGCAATGAAGGAAATCGGCTGTTCGGGAACCATTATCGGGAAAGCCATTTATGAAGGTAGAATAAACCTGGATGAACTGCGGGACTTTATAGAATTTGAAGAAACTAATATTTAACCACAACAGTCACAAAAGTTTTTAACACATAAGATTCAAGAAGAGAATAGCTTTGAAAACATAAGAACACATGAGTTTTTAAAAACCTGCGGTTTTATGCATGTAAAATATTTAGAGCTTACGGAAATACCAGCTTCAAAATTCCCCTCCCTGGAGGGGTGGCAAAAATTCAGAGAATTTTTGACGGGGTGGTTTTAATAACGATTAAAAATATAAACCACAATAGTCACAAAAGTTTTTGACACCTAAGAATAATGAAGATAACAGCTTTGAAAACAGAAGAGCACATTAGTTTTTAAAAATCTAGGATTTTTTTAAATGCTTGAAAAGGATCTGCGTGATCTGCCGATCTGCGAGAGAATACAACCGCAACAGTCACAAAAGTTTTTAACACATAAGAATCATGAAGGTGATGCCTTGAAAATAGAAGAACACATGAGTTTTTAAAACCTCGGTTTTTATGGTTTATAAATCTGTATAATCTCAGTAATATGTTAGATAATAAGACTGAAAACTAAAGATTTAATACGTCTAAAACTGACAAAAGCTTTAAACAACACATTAAAAATGCTAAAAAAAAGAATCATACCCTGCCTGGATATCAAAGACGGAACTACCGTCAAGGGAATTAATTTTGAAGGACTCCGGAATGCCGGTGATCCTGTATCGCTGGCGAAGAAATACGAGCATGACGGTGCCGATGAGCTGGTATTTCTGGATATTACCGCTACTGTAGAAGAACGGAAGACCTTTGCCGGATTAGTCCGTACCATTGCGGCGGAACTCAGCATTCCGTTTACGGTAGGCGGCGGAATTTCTTCTCCCGAAGATGTCAGGTTACTACTGGAAGCGGGAGCGGATAAGATCAGCATCAATTCATCGGCTGTACGGAATCCGGATCTGATTTCCGTATTGTCCAGGGAATTTGGCAGTCAGTGCATCGTGGTAGCCGTAGATACCCGATGGGTTAACGGTGCCGATTGGGTTCATATCAAAGGCGGAAGAGAGATCACTCAGCTGAACACACTCGATTGGGTACGTCAGGCTGAAGAAGCCGGCGCCGGGGAAATCCTGCTGACTTCTATGGATGGCGACGGGACTAAAAACGGGTTTGACATCAGGATTACGGAACAGGTAGCCGGACAGATCGGTATTCCGGTCATTGCCTCCGGAGGGGCCGGAAAAGCCCAGGATTTTGAACAGGTATTTCTCGAAACGAAGGCCACGGGAGCTCTGGCCGCTAGTATATTCCACTTCGGAGAAATCGGAATCCAGGATCTTAAAAAAGAATTACAATTAAAAAATATAGCTGTACGATGAAGATTAATTTTAATAAAAATAATGACGGACTGGTGCCGGTTATTATCCAGGACGACAGAACCCTTCAGGTGCTGATGTTAGGATACATGAACGCCGAAGCGCTGGAAAAGACATCGAAGGAAAAGACCGTGACGTTTTTCAGTCGTTCCAAAAACAGGCTCTGGACAAAAGGAGAGGAGTCCGGAAATTTCCTTGCTGTAAAAAGCATTGCCGCCGATTGCGACCAGGATACGATCCTGATCCGGGCGGTCCCGAATAATACGGTTTGCCATACCGGAAGTTTCAGCTGCTTCGGAGATAAGGATTCCAAGGGGTTCCTGTATGAACTGGAAGCAACCATCAGCCAGCGTATTGATGAAAAGGCAGAAAATTCTTATACCTACGCATTATTTCAGAAAGGCATCAATAAAATGGCGCAGAAAGTGGGCGAGGAGGCTGTTGAACTCGTAATTGAAGCCAAGGACAATCAGGATGAACTGTTCAAAAATGAAGCGGCGGATCTTTTATACCATTACCTGATCCTGCTTAAGGCTAAAGGAATGTCTATACACGACATCGAAAAAGTACTGATGGACAGGTCAGAATAAAATGCTTAAGGCGCTAAGAAAAAGTCCGGAACATTTCCGGACTTTTTCTTATAGTATATTTTAAATAATCTCAATGATTACCTTCCTACCAGAATCTTTCGTATGACGATCTGGTCATTGGCTTTCATCGTTCCGAGATAGGCTCCGTTGCTTATTTCTGAGATATTGATTTTCTTTTCATTTTCCGTTTTCAGCAGCAGCTTACCGGAAAGGTCTGTCAATTCAAAACTGAAATTTTTTACTGCCGGATCCGCAAGGTCTATATATAGCATATCTTTCGCCGGGTTGGGATAAATTTTTACGGAAGATTCCAGTGTCTTCTGCACATCTGCTTCCTTAACAGCCAGCGTGGAAGTGGCTACGGCAAAATGCTGAAGTGCACCCACGGCAGCTTTACCTGCATTGTAAACATATACCGGGTCTACATTGGCAAATGTATCATTCACCGTATGTTCATTAAAGCTTCTGACATTTTCGTAGAAACCTGTAATCACATCACCATTTTGCTCGAAAGGCATGTAATCTGATGAGTAAGCATTGGACATCACGGTCTGCAAAGGTGAATACAGGGTAGTGCAGGTAGCCAGTTGCTGGGTAACCGCGCTGGAAGCCGCATTATTTCCGGTCTGGCCGCTCTGGTCGCTTTCGCATTTGATTGCCGAATTGTTATTTCCGATTTTACCACCAACCTGGTCTATATTGAATACCAGCTTAATATTGAGCTGCCTTACGCCGTTCTGGAAAACAACATTATTGGCATAATGGCTGCTTCCCAGTAATCCTTGTTCTTCTCCTGAAAAATGGATGAACTTAACGGAGTATTCGGTGGGGACATCCTTCAGGATGCGTGCCGCTTCCAGGATGATGGAAGTACCGCTTCCGTTGTCGCTCACTCCGGGGCCGGTAATGGTATCATAATGCCCGCAGATGATAACATAGACATTAGGGTAGACGGTTCCTGTTTTGGTAATGATCAGGTTTTTAGCAGTACTGTTACCATACGTAAATGCATCTTCCTGCATCTGGCTGACGGAATATCCATAGGACTGGTATTTTGCTTTCAGCCAGTTCAGGGCATTGGTGTTATTAGCGGATCCGGTGGTCTTTACACCGAGGTTCCCGAACTCCTGCAGGTTCCCGGTAATATTGGTCTGCGAAACCTGGTTGGCCCTGTTCTGGTATGCCTGGATAAAAGACTGTGCAGACAAGCTGTATGCTGCAGCAACAGTCAGAAGGATTGTGCTTAATTTTTTCACCTTTTCACTTAGTTTAGTATTTCTTTATAAGAGAATTAACGATATGCCCGCAAATGTAACAATAAAAAAATCCCGGGCAAAACCCGGGACTATATTGATAACAAAAAATTCTACATTATTTTACTTGATCTACAACAGCTTTGAACGCTTCAGGGTGATTCATTGCTAAATCAGCTAAAACTTTTCTGTTCAATTCGATGTTGTTCTTTTTAAGAGTTCCCATAAACTGAGAGTAAGACATTCCATGCTCTCTGGCTCCTGCATTGATACGGGTGATCCAAAGGGCTCTGAAATTTCTCTTTTTCTCTTTTCTACCACGGTAAGCATATTGCATTGCTTTTTCTACCGCGTTTTTAGCTACCGTCCAAACGTTCTTTCTTCTTCCGAAATAACCTTTAGCGTGCTTAAAAATTTTCTTTCTGCGAGCTCTTGAAGCTACGGAGTTTACTGATCTTGGCATAATTTAAATTGTTTTTTTTGAAAAGGGCGACAATCTTTTTCATTGTGCTTAGCTGCTCCGTTTCAGGGTTAAATTGTTGAATTTTGAATTCTTATAAACCGGATATAGATTTATAAAAACTACTTGATGGCTAATTGACGCTGAACGCTTTTTTCATCCACTTTAGCTACGTAAGAAGTAGTAGTAAGATTTCTCTTCTGCTTGGTTTCTTTCTTAGTCAAGATGTGGCTTTTATAAGCATTTTTTCTTTTGATCTTACCTGTTCCGGTAAGAGCAAAACGCTTTTTAGCACCTGATTTCGTTTTTAATTTTGGCATTGTTTTGCTTTTTTATTATTTTGTTATCAATATCTGTTTTGGCTCCTCACGATACCTGAGGATAATAGGTTGCAAAATTACGGAAAATTATTGAGACTGAAAAGGATTTCATGAATAGAATAGAAAAACATACTGAGCTCAGTATCTGTGAGTCTTTATAAGAGATTGAAACTATTCTTATCACTAACTTTTCATTAGATGAGTCATATCGCACAGGTCTAGTCCATCAACCTTGTCAGGGTTCAAAACCCTGACAAGGTTCGGGGTAAAACAAAAACCCGTAAAAATGTTTAACACAACTCTTGAAAAAAAAGTCCATATCATGTCTGTTATTCTTATTTTTAAACTATCCATCTTAAAGATTCTTATCTGTCAAAGCTTTTTGTATTTAGAGATCATCCTTTACAAAAAACAGAAAACCTCAAATTGCTTTGAGGTTGTATGGATGTCAGATTTCCGTAAAATCTGCTGATTGATTATTTAGCTGGTTTTTTAGGACTCATCATCATGATCATTCTTTTCCCTTCCAGTTTAGGAAGCTGGTCTACTTTTCCTACATGTTCAAGATCCTGTGCAAGCTTAAGGAGTAAGATTTCCCCCTGATCCTTGAAGATAATAGAACGTCCTTTAAAAAATACGTAGGTCTTAAGCTTGGAACCTTCTTCCAAAAACTTTTCGGCATGCTTCTTTTTGAATTCGTAATCGTGCTCATCGGTCTGAGGTCCGAAACGGATCTCCTTAACCACCACCTTTACCTGCTTCGCCTTAAGCTCTTTCTGTTTCTTTTTTTGCTCATACAGGAATTTTTTGTATTCCAGTACTCTTGCAATAAACGGTTCGGCTTTGTCGGAAATTACAACTAAGTCAAGATCCTGTTCTGCAGCGATCTGTCTCGCTTTATCGATAGGATAAATTCCCGGCTCTACGTTATCGCCCACCAAACGAAGCTCTCTCACACGAATTTTTTCGTTGATCAAGTGTAAGTCCTCCTGTACAGGACGTCTTTGTGGGCCCCTGTTGTTAAATCTTTGTGCTATTGTATTATAATTTTATGGGTTAATATCTAATTCAGTTCAATTGAAAGATTGAAGCATTTAAAGATTTAATAAATTAAAATTTTTCAATTATTCGCTTCTTCAATTTTTTTGATCTTCCAATCTTAAAATTTGATCGCTGCCTCCTGTTTAAAGTAGGTAACGAAATCGTCCATCTTCATGACCCCAAGGTCTCCTTCACCACGTCTTCTAACAGAAATTGTGCCATCCTTTTCTTCATTTTCCCCGATGACAAGCATAAACGGTATTTTATTTAATTCGGCGTCACGGATTTTTTTACCCGTCTTCTCATTTCTGTTGTCAATCTTGCCGCTAATATCGTGATTTTCCAAAAATTGTGAAACTTTTTTGGCGTAATCTGCATATTTTTCGCTGATCGGAAGGATGATGTACTGTTCCGGGCTCAACCAGAGAGGGAAGTCACCGGCAGTATTTTCCAGAAGGATTGCAATGAACCGTTCCATAGAACCGAAAGGTGCCCTGTGGATCATTACCGGTCTGTGCTTCTCATTATCGTTTCCGATATAGTGAAGGTCAAATCGTTCAGGAAGATTATAATCTACCTGGATCGTTCCCAGCTGCCATCTTCTTCCCAAAGCATCTTTCACCATGAAGTCAAGCTTAGGTCCGTAGAATGCTGCTTCACCGTACTCTACCACAGTTCTCAGTCCTTTGTTCTTTGCTGCTGTGATAATTGCGCTTTCAGCTTTTTCCCAGTTTTCATCGGAGCCGATGTATTTTTGTTTGTTATCAGGATCCCTTAGTGAAACCTGAGTCACGAAATCTTCAAAACCTAACGACTGGAATACATACAGGACAAGGTCGATCACACTTTCAAACTCCTCCAGAAGCTGGTCCGGAGTACAGAAAAGGTGGGCATCATCCTGAGTGAATCCGCGTACCCTGGTAAGACCATGAAGCTCACCGGATTGTTCGTATCTGTATACAGTCCCGAATTCCGCATACCTCTTCGGCAGGTCCCTGTAGCTCCATTGGGAAGTCTTGTAGATTTCACAGTGGTGCGGGCAGTTCATTGGCTTCAATAGGAATTCTTCCCCTTCATTCGGGGTTTTTATCGGCTGGAAACTATCTTCACCATACTTATCCCAGTGTCCTGAAGTTACGTACAGTTCTTTAGCACCGATATGCGGGGACATCACAAATTCATAGCCTCCTTTCTTCTGAGCATCGGTAAGGAAGTTTTCCAGCTTTCTTCTCAAAGCGGTTCCTTTAGGCAACCATAACGGAAGTCCGGCACCCACTTTTTCAGAGAAGGCAAAAATGCCGAGCTCTTTTCCAAGCTTTCTGTGGTCTCTTCTTTTCGCTTCCTCCAGTCTTTCAAGATATTCGGTCAGGTCTTTCTGTTTAGGGAAAGAAATCCCGTATACCCTGGTCAGCTGAGGGTTTTTCTCATTTCCTCTCCAATAGGCTCCTGCTGCATTCAGGATCTTTACGGCCTTTACGATTCCGGTATTCGGGATATGCCCGCCGCGGCAAAGGTCGGTAAAGTTATCATGGGTTACGAAAGTGATTTCCCCATCGTTAAGATTGGAGATCAGCTCCACCTTGTAAGGGTTATCAGCATACGTTTTCAGGGCTTCTTCTTTGGAAACCGGATATAATGAGAATGTTGAGCCTTTCTTTGCATTTTCAAGGACCTTCTTTTCAATCTTTTCAAAGTCTTTTTCAGACAATGACTCGTCACCGAAATCAACATCATAGTAGAATCCGCTTTCGATGGCCGGTCCTATGGTCAGCTTAGCATCAGGATAAAATTCAAGGATGGCCTGCGCCAGAAGGTGGGCCGAAGAATGCCAGAATGCTTTCTTTCCGAGATCATCATTCCAGGTTAACAGCTGTACCGTAGAATCCGTGGTGATAGGGGTGGTTACCTCTACCTGTTTATCATTTACAACTGCGGAGATGGTATTTCTAGCCAATCCCTCGCTGATAGATTTTGCCACGTCCAGAGGAGTTACCCCCGGATCGAATTCTCTGACACTATTGTCTGGAAGTGTAATTTTTATCATTGTTTACTAAGAAATTTTAAAAAGCAAAAATACGGAATTTTTAGATAATATGCTATATAAGCGTATATTTGAATTAAGAATTAATCATGCCGGGTGGCAAGCATCAGGGAATCATTCCTTAATATGCTGGACCGTTAGGGTTATGTACAGCTGGATTTTTTAGTTCTTAGAATTAAGTTTAAGACCAATTTACACTTATATGGAAAATACATTTAATATCGATATGCACTGTGACCTGCTTGCTTATCTGCTGAAACCCAACACTTCTGCGGATGACGGACAACCAGGCTGCTCTCTGCCTTATCTCAGGGAAGGCAATGTCAGGCTCCAGGTAATGGCCATCTACGCTTCCACCGCATCCGGGAGTACCGATAAAGGAATCCGGCAGAGTGACTATTTTAAGGAATTCCTGGACAGACCTGATTTCTTCCTGTTTGATGAACAGGGTATCCAAACTTCCCAATATAAAGACCGCATCGGTGTCCTTGCCGCGCTAGAAAATGCTTCGGCTTTCTGTGAGGAAGACATGGATCTCGATACGGGATTTAAAAACCTGGAAACGATCATTCAGAATACCGGGAAAATCTTTTATCTCGGAATTACACATCATACAGAAAACCGTTTCGGAGGAGGCAATTTTAGCAATGTAGGGCTCAAGGATGACGGGAAGGTCCTGATCGATTATATTGCAGGCCGCAGAATAGCCATCGACCTGGCCCATACCAGTGATCAACTTGCGTACGATATCCTGGATTATATTGACCGTAAAAATTATGCTGTTCCCATATTGGCCAGCCATTCCAATTACCGGAGCGTCTATGACAATCAGCGCAACCTTCCGGATGAGCTGGTTCGGGAGGTAATCAGGAGAAAGGGACTGATCGGACTTAATTTCATTAAGGATTATATAGACCATCATCATCCTGAGCGGTTGTACGAGCATATACGGTATGCATTGTCGCTGGGAGCGGAAAATTGTATTGCCTACGGAGGCGATTTCTTTTATGATAAAGAACATCCCGACCAGTCGAGAGTCCCTTTTTTCTTTGATGAGTATAAGGATGCAACGGCGTATAATACGATCAACAGAAGGTTATCACAAGATTTTTCTCCGGAAATCATGAAAAAGATAAGCCATCAGAATGTCCTGGATTTTCTGCGCAGAGATGGCTACTAATCTTTCAGGCGCCTTGTATACCGGACTTTTCTTTTAATGATTTCAATAACGTCGACGTGCTGCACCTTGGATTTTACCCATCCGTGGATATCTATATAGAGTAAAGATCTCCTATAATACTGGTTCTCCGAAAATAATTCAAGCTTTTGATCAAATGCTTCAAATGATTCCTGCTGTTTGTTTAAAACCAGTCCATTAAGGTTTTTAAAGAAATCTATACTTTCAAAGTGGAAGGCTTCCGGTTTCTTCATTTTCGTGGCGAATTTTAAAGTTGCCTTAATGAACTCATCGTAATCTTCATCATTGCCGGATTCATGTTTGGACATCAGGATCAGGATCCTGGTATGAAACAGCAAATCCTCCTGAACGTTCTTTTTGGATTCGATAATCTTCATGGCATATTCTATGGCTTCCCCGTACTTTTTACTTCCGAAAAACATAGCTGCCATCTTCAGGTAAAGGATCATGAAATGGTGTTCATCAATCTTATCCCGGAACTTATTCATTTTAAGTTCGATCTCAGGGATCAGTTTTGTTCCCTGGAAAAATTCACCCTTGATAAAATGAATATTCATCAGGGTATTGGAATGGGTCAGGAAAATAAGTGCCTGAAGGTTTTCATTCTGCAGGAAGTTCTGGGAATGTACTCTTTCATTAAAATTACCGAAATGCTCTTCCAGCGTATTTACATTGCCGTAAAGGAATAATATTTTCAGAAGATATGTATTTCCTTTGATATACCATACCGGATGATTAAGGATCATATCAGGGTTTTTGTGGAAGAGATCCACCCACAGATAAGCATATTTAAGGGTATATTTATACTCCTGTAACAGCTGGTTTTTCCATACATGCGCTTTATAATACCAGAGCTTTTCCGTAAATTTCAGCTTATGAAAGTTGATTTTCTTAATCTGGGAGCTGAATATCTCTAGGATTTTCAGGCGGTCTTCATCATTTTTTACATAGCCATGGCTCAGCATTTCACTGTATAATTTGAGCGAAAGGTTGGAAAGGTCCGTTGTATACTGGTTCTGTTTGCTGATGGCTTTAGACTGACGGATCAGTTCATCTGCCCGGCCCTCAATACTCCGGGTGATGTATTGGGATTCAATGACTTTTTCAAGATCGATAATCTCCATAGCAATGCTTTTCTCATCCAGGTCCAGCGCTGTCTGTTTGGTTTTGTCCAGAATCTTCAGCGCCTGTTTGTACAGCCCTTTCTGATACAGGATATTGGCAAAATCAAGCTGTTCCCGGAGCTGTATCCTGTTGTTCTGGAGGCTCGGGTTCATCCTGAGGCTTACGAGGATTTGCTTATACAGATGGGCTTTCAGGTTGGAAAGCTGTTGTTTGGTAGAAATTTTTTTTGTCAGGATGCTGTTTTCATCATATTCCTTCATCCTGTCCATTTCAGAAAACAGCAAAAGAAATTTAGCATCCGTATTAATGCCGAGCCTGTTCACGAACAGGCGGAACTGCCGCTTTTCGGACGTTGTCATTGATTTAATCAGGACAAATAAAAAATCTTTGTGCAATTCTGCCATTGTAAATTTATGGTATTTATAGATTTGATTATTAGACGGTTAAAACTTTTATTTGATTTGTCGAGCATTGTAATTTTCAGGAAAAGCGAATGGTAAGACACAAATGCAAATCATAGTTTTGAATCAAAATTAGGTAAAAATACGATTATGAATTCGGAAAAAGTTGAAATTTTTGATACGACCTTACGGGATGGGGAACAGGTTCCGGGATGTAAACTCAATACGGAACAGAAGCTGATTATTGCCGAAAGGCTTGATGATCTAGGGATTGACATCATTGAAGCCGGCTTTCCGGTTTCCAGTCCGGGAGACTTTCATTCCGTATCGGAAATTTCAAAGCTGGTAAGGAATGCTACGGTTTGCGGATTGACAAGAGCCAATCAGAAAGACATCGAAGTGGCTGCCGAGGCCCTGAAATTTGCCAGGAAACCCAGGATCCATACCGGAATAGGGACTTCCGATTCCCATATTAAATATAAATTCAACTCTACCCGTGAGGAGATCATAGAACGTGCTGTAAAAGCGGTAAAATATTCCAAAACCTTTGTGGAGGATGTAGAATTCTATGCGGAAGATGCAGGGAGGACTGATAATGAATACCTGGCGCGGGTCTGCGAAGCCGTCATCAAGGCGGGCGCTACCGTGATCAATATCCCGGACACTACCGGATACTGTCTTCCGGAAGAGTACGGTGCCAAGATCAGGTATCTTAAAGAAAATGTGAAAGGCATTGAGAAGGCTGTTATTTCCTGCCACTGCCACAATGACCTCGGGCTGGCTACCGCCAATTCAGTTGCCGGAGCGATTAACGGGGCAAGGCAGATTGAATGTACCATCAATGGCCTGGGAGAACGAGCAGGTAATACCGCACTGGAAGAAGTCGTCATGATCTTCAACCAGCATAAAGACCTGCATCTGCATACCCATGTACATTCCAGGATGCTGAATCCGATGAGTGCCTTGGTTTCTGAACTGATGGGAATGCCTGTACAGCCTAACAAAGCTATTGTAGGTGCCAATGCATTCGCGCACAGCTCAGGGATCCATCAGGATGGGGTTATCAAAAACAGGGAAACTTATGAGATCATCGATCCGGAAGAAGTGGGTGTAAGTTCATCATCTATTGTCCTGACCGCAAGGAGCGGAAGGTCTGCACTGGCTTATCGTTTCAAGCATATCGGCTTTGAAGTCACCAAAAATGAACTGGACATCCTGTATCAGGAATTCCTGAAAGTAGCCGACCGTAAAAAAGAAGTCGATAATGACGACCTGAATATGATGATGGAAGTTTTCGCCAGAAAAATAGGATAAGATTGCAAAACATGAACAATAATAAGAAAACACTTTTTGATAAAGTCTGGGATGCCCATGTGGTAGAAACTGTCCCGGACGGACCGCAAATCATTTATATTGACAAGCACCTCATTCACGAAGTGACGAGTCCTCAGGCTTTTGCCGAGCTGGAAGCCCGAAACCTGAACGTATTCAGGCCCGAACAGATTGTAGCCACTGCCGATCATAATGTTCCTACCCAACACCAGGAACTGCCGATCCGGGACGAACTGTCCAGAAATCAGGTTGAGCAGCTTACCGAAAACTGTATGAAAAACGGTATCGAGCTTTTCGGATTAGGGCATCCGTATCAAGGCATTGTTCATATCATTGCTCCGGAACTGGGAATCACCCAGCCAGGGATGAGCATTGTCTGCGGAGACAGCCATACCTCGACCCATGGAGCATTCGGAGCCATCGCATTCGGAATAGGGACCAGCCAGGTAGCACAGGTTTTTGCCAGCCAGTGCCTGCTGCTGAACAAACCAAAATCCATGAGGATCACAGTTAACGGAACCCTTAATAAAGACGTTCAGCCAAAGGATGTGATTTTATACATCATTTCCAAAGTGGGAACGGATGGCGGAACCGGTTTCTTCTGCGAATATGCAGGGGACGTATTTGAAAATATGTCGATGGAAGGTCGGATGACGGTCTGTAATATGAGTATCGAAATGGGGGCCCGCGGAGGCATGATTGCTCCTGATAACGTTACCTTTGATTATGTTAAAGGCCGGACTTTTGCACCGGAAGGAGAGGATTGGGAAGACAAAATAGCGTACTGGAAAACCCTGAAAACAGATGAAGGTGCAGTCTTTGATGCTGAGTTTACCTTTGATGCTTCCGAGATCCAGCCAATGGTTACTTACGGCACCAATCCGGGAATGGGGATTTCCGTTCATGAAAGCATCCCTGCACCTAGGAATGAATCTGAAGCCAAAGCTTTGCAGTATATGGGATTACAGGCGGGGCAGTCCCTGTCTGATATCCGGGTCAACTATGTATTTATCGGCAGCTGCACCAATGCAAGGATCGAGGATTTCCGTTCGGTAGCGGAATATATCAAAGGAAAAAGCAGATCCGGACATGTACACGCCCTCATTGTACCGGGTTCACAACAGGTGGTGAAGCAGATTTATGAAGAAGGCCTGGATGCAGTGTTTAGAGAAGCCGGTTTTGAGATCAGGCAGCCCGGATGTTCCGCATGCCTCGCCATGAATGATGATAAAATCCCGGAAGGGGAATACTGTGTTTCCACATCCAACAGAAATTTTGAAGGCCGGCAGGGACAGGGAGCCAGAACAATACTCGCCAGTCCTTTAACGGCAGCAAAAGTAGCCGTAGAAGGCAAAATTTCAATCCTTCAACATTTAAATTAAACCATGCAGAAATTAATTACCATACAGTCGAGGGCCATTCCCTTACCAGCGGAAAATATCGATACGGACCAGATTATTCCTGCCCGTTTCTTAAAGAGCATAGACCGGAAAGGTTTCGGGAACAATCTCTTCCGGGACTGGAGATTTAACGTCCATACCGGTGAACCGAATCCTGAATTTGTATTGAATAAGCCTCAGTTCACCGGTGAAATCCTGGTGGCCGGAAATAATTTCGGTTGTGGAAGCAGCCGCGAGCATGCCGCCTGGGCGCTGACCGATTATGGATTCAAAGTCATTGTATCCAGTTATTTTGCAGATATCTTCAAAGGCAATGCCCTGAATAACGGCTTGCTTCCCGTTAAGGTTTCCGAAGATTTCCTTAAAGCGATCCTGGAGGGGATCACAAATGATCCTCAGCTGGAAATCAAAGTTGATGTTGAAAAGCAGGCAGTAATATTTAATGGACGCACGGAAAACTTTGAACTGGATTCGTATAAAAAAATATGCCTGCTGAACGGATACGACGATATAGATTTCCTGATCAGCAGGAAAGAGGCAATAAAGGAGTTTGAACTTAAAACACAAACCATATATGAGCGATAATACTTTTAAAATAGCCGTTTTACCGGGAGACGGAATCGGGCCTGAAGTGGTTGCGGAAAGCATCAAGATACTGGATGCCATCGGCGAAGC
Organism: uncultured Chryseobacterium sp.; assembly: GCA_913775525.1. Taxonomy (GTDB): domain Bacteria; phylum Bacteroidota; class Bacteroidia; order Flavobacteriales; family Weeksellaceae; genus Chryseobacterium. Next base: position 295,294 of record CAJYLH010000036.1, on the reverse strand, counting down.
TTTTCAGTATACTTTCCGGTACCGGTATGCATTGATGGGCGCTGATGCCATTTACAAAACAGGCCATCCGCTTCCGGATGAAACTCTGGCCATCTGCCGGGAATCTGATGCAGTGCTCTTCGGCGCCATTGGTGATCCCGCTTTTGACAATAACCCGGATGCTAAAGTAAGGCCCGAACAGGGATTGCTGAAGCTGCGTAAGGAATTAGGCCTTTTTGCCAATATCCGTCCTTTGAAAACCTATGCTTCACTGATTGAGAAAAGTCCGCTGAAAAAGGAAATCATAGAAGGAACCGATATCCAGATTTTCAGGGAACTGGTGAGCGGGATTTATTTCGGAGAAAAATTTACCGAAGAAAACGGTGCCTATGCTTATGATGTCTGCCGGTACAGCAGGGAAGATATCCTCCCGATTACCCACATGGCATTTAAAGAAGCCCGGAAACGGCGCAAGAAGCTGACTTTGATTGACAAAGCGAATGTGCTGGATACCTCCAGGCTGTGGAGGAAGATCGTTCAGGAAATTGCTGCGGAATATCCTGATGTGCAACTGGATTATATGTTTGTAGACAATGCGGCGATGCAGCTGATCCTTAATCCGAAGCAGTTTGACGTCATCCTGACCGAAAATATGTTCGGGGATATTATTTCTGATGAAGCCAGCGTCATCGGCGGTTCTATCGGGTTGTTGCCTTCAGCTTCCGTTGGTACAGAAAATGCGCTGTTTGAGCCGATCCACGGATCTTATCCGCAGGCCAAAGGGAAAGGCATTGCCAATCCTATCGCATCCATCCTCAGTGCTGCCATGATGCTGGACTACCTGCAACTCGACCAGGCAGCCGATAAATTAAGGGAATCGGTAGAACATGCCATTGAAAACCGTTATGTAACGGCAGACCTGAATGCGGAACAGCCGAGTTCAACGGCTGAGGTGGGAAGCTTCATCGCTGACTATATTAAATATTCCGAAAAGTCTTACTATAATTTTGAAAATGTGAAAATAGGGAAGTCAACCATTGTCTGACATGTAATGGAAAAACCTTTCTTACGAGTAGTATAATTCAATATAGTATATTTAAGTGATGGTTATTAAAAAAGTTCAGGACCTTTGGTCCTGAACTTTTCGTATGAAGATTATTCTTCTGTATTGTCTGTTTTGCCTGACTCGTTGTTTTCGGATGATTTCTTTACATCCTCTTTATCAACATCAGACGGATTGGTTTTTTCGGATGCCGCAGGAATGCCCCTGAAGTCCTCGTTTTGTTTTTTGGTCTCTGCAGAATTCGCAGATTCATGATCCTTATTTTTCTCTTTTGGGTCCATCGCGCTATTTTTAGTTGTAGCTAAATATATTCAAAGCGTTTGCCAAAAAGGCTGAATTATGATCTGTATATAATAAAGATTATTCTTTGATACTATAATTTATTTTTTGGAAATAGTAAAATTACCAGTTTTATCATCCTTCCTAATAGTATAGGCTTTATCAAGCAATAGTGTCCAACCATCTCCTTCAATTTTCGGATCATACATTTTCAAAGGTGCTGTAATAGTGATCTTATCCCAATTCTTACTCATTAGTGCACCATTATGTACATCAAGAATACCCCATGTATCTGTGACCCTAATTTGTGGGTATACTGTACCTTTATCTTCTATCGGTAAAATATTTCTAGGATCAAAAGATACGGACATTTTCTCAAAATGTATTTCCAGGTGAGGTTTCTCAATGAATTTAAGCTTATAATTATCAATGAGCTTTTTAATTTTATCCGCCCTAATTTGCTCTTCTTTAAAAATTAAAGGGCCATTATAATTTTCAGTAAGTTTTTCGATGTCTTTTTTAAACAGGGTTTTTGTCTTAATCTGAAAATGGTTGCTGAAAAATTGTGTAAGGTCTGAGTCATTGGTAATCTGCTGATTCCAGTATGGTTCTTTTGAGTTAAGCAGATAGCCGTACATAGGAATTGTTTGATAGGCAAATGAACGTACATAAGTAGGATTTTTGATAAAGGTATTCACGCCTTCTGTAAAATGATCTTTGACCTGCTTTCGATCTCTCGAACTTATCATAAATCCTGTATATTCCGCCAACCCTTCATTAAGCTCAAGTTCATTTTCAATAGAGGCGGAACTAGGAAAGATGGAGTGCCTATAGTTTCTAAAAGAAATAGCATCAGTTAAATATTTTTTTTGCTCTTTGGACGAATCTGAAACAATGGCTTTCAATAATGCTTCAAGTTCAAGTCTTAAATAAAACCTTCCATCTCTCTGATCCAAATGATCACTTTGCTTATTTCTTTGAGTAAACCCCAATGAGTTTTGTGCTTTATGAAAAAGCTCATGAGCCATAAGATTTATACGATCATGTTTATCTGCAGAAAGTGGAAGCATAATCATTGCCCAATTTCTTCCTCTCCATTGAATGGAAGTATTTGCTATATTTATAGTATCAGGTAGTTTTCCTCCAAAGATTTCTTCAGAATGGTTGGGATCAGAAGTTATACTTTTCTCATTGCTGTAAAATTGGCGGCTTTCTGGATCTACAAGCAATATTTCTCCATATAAATCTTTATTCCAAATCTTTGTTCCTTTTGCGGTCGCTTCCCTGATTTCTCTGAAATAATAAGATATGCTATCAGTTTTATTATTTTGAAAGTCTTGTCCGAAAATACTGTTAGCTGAAACAGCTAGTAGAGCTAGTAGAGCTGATTTCTTCATTTTTTTTTAGAAATCAAATATATTAAAAAGGCTAAAATAATCCTAATAAAATATTTTCGAGAGTTTTTATAAAAGATATACATGATTGTATTTTCTACTATCATTCGTAAGAAGATACTTTAAATCCTTAAAGAGGCAGGATACCTATTTTTCCGGTCTGGTCATCAATCGTATAGTTCAGGGCTTTTGCCAGCACGAAAATCTGGTTGAGGTTGTCCAGCAGCTGCTGGTGGCCTTCTTTTCTCAGCCGGTTCTGGTCTATAGACTGGATAGCCGTAGTTTTAGCCTTCTGCGTTACATTTTTGATGTCTTTTTCGGAAATCCTGTTGAAAAAAGAATCGTCCAACGACTGGACCTCTACACTTGGTGTAATCCTGATATCAGCCTCCGGCAATTCTGTGATAACCAGTTTTTTATTTACTGAATCTACCACCATTTTCATTTTGTTCAGGTCATAGGAGACCTGTGCATTGGTTTTGGTGTAGGTGACGATATTGTTGCTGGACATTTCTTTCCCGAAAAGCTCATAGCTCATCTTGGTTTTCTGCATGCTGGAAACATCCTGTTCCATCACCACCATTTTATTCATCTTGGAGATCTGGTTGGTCAGGATGTAATAATCCGACTGTTCCTTTTTTTCTACAGGACTAAGATTCAGGCATGATCTGACACCAAAAAACAGCATCAGCATGACCAATGCTCCTGCTACAAACGCCAGCGGTAATCTATACTTTTTCAAACTTATTTAAATATTTCTTTAATAACAGACTGGTCATCTTTCTTCAGGATTTCCACCAGGTCCCTCTCAATGTAGCCTGTAGTAGGCATTTCGATAATCCTTCCGATCTCTCTTCCGTATTTCTGAACGATAATCGTAGGAACTTTCTGGATGTTATAGGTGGCTTCTTCCCCTGAAGGCGATTCCTTTTTGCGGTTGACTGCAATGATCGTCATTTTTCCTTCCGGATATTTCAGCTCTTCCAGGATTTTCATGAGGCGCGGGAAATCCCTGTGGCTGTCTTCGCACCATGTCCCCATAAAAACTATCAAATTATACGAATTTATCTTCTGCTTTCTGAGCTCGCTGATTGCTTTCTGGTCCAGAGCATATTCATCATGTTCTTTGGTGTACCAATCGGCATACGGCGCTTTCGTGAACTGGTCTTTCATCTGAACTCCCAGCAGCATTTTGCCGTCATTCTGCGTTTCTACCTCACGGTTAACCACCACTTTCTGGGCGCTTACCTGCTGCATTGACCCTGCAAAAGCGGCTGCAAAAAGGATATGGGTAATGAATTTTTTCATATTGGTTCTAATCTTCAATAATTGATTTTAAATCGGCAGGAGAGTAGTATTTGTTCTTTAGCACTTTGTGATCGGCTTTCCGGTAAACATTGTATTTTTCTCCTGACTTTTCATAAAATGACTCTACGTCTTTTTCCTGGTAAAAAGCTACGGTTTCCTGTGCCTGTTCTTCATTGTCACACGCTTTCGACATATTCGACCGCTGAACTTCGTTGAATAACGTTACAAATTTGCTGCCAAGCCCAAATTCCAGTACGGCACCGCTCAGTACATACTGCAGGTCGCATAAGGCATCTGCAATTTCAACGAGGTTGTTATCTTCTATTGCCTGTTTAAGCTCGTTTAGCTCCTCCTGCAATAAGGCTACCCTGAGGTTGCAACGGTCTTTGGAAGGGATCTGAGGGGTTTCGAGAATAGGCGCTTTGAAAGTAGTATGGAATTCCGCTACTTGGTTCAGGCTGTCAATTTTATCCATGAGTAAGTTTATTAAAGGACAAATATAAAATTTTAAGGAATGAGATACCAGAAATTTGGGGTTAGTTTTTGCTGTTTGTTGTTTAAGGCTATCCTAAAATCCAAATCCCACTGTCTATCATCTCTCATCTATAATTTAAAATCTAAAATCATCATATCCTTTCATTGCTTTTTCTTTTGCCTTGAAGCAAAAGAAACAAAAGTTCAAGACTGGAAAGAAAGGCTAAAAATAAAGCCTGTTCACTAAAAATTCTAAACTTGCGCGGATCAGCTATTGCCACTGTCTTTGAATTTTTTATTCCCGCGCTTCAGACAGAAGAATTTTCTTAACGCTCACAGCCTTTCTTTTTTTAACGCCTTTCTTTCCTATGTCGTAGCTTAAGTCTGTTAATCAGCATCTGTCAAAATTCAATATCTAAAATCTAAATCCTGTCTATCATCTATCATCTAAAATTTAAAATTTATAATCTAAAATTCAATATCTATTATCTATCCGTCTATTATCTCTCATCTCATATCTTCTCTCTCATCTCTCCATCTCTCATCTTTAAGCAAAAAAAAGACTGCCCGTTTCCGGACAGCCTCTCACATCAATTAAGTTATAAAAACTACTGTTTAATAAATCTTTTGCTTACATCGCCCATACTGATCGTGTAGACACCCTTGATCAGGCTGCTTACGTTAACAGCACCGCGTTCGATCTGTCCGGACTGGATCAGTTTTCCGCCCATATCAAAAATCCTGTAGTCTTTGGAAGGGGCATTGGAAATGTTCAGGACATCTTTAACTGGGTTAGGATAAAGCTTAACGTCGCTAAGAAGGTCAACTGTACTGATTTCTCCTCTTCCAGATGAAACGATATTCAGGGTATAGTCTTCTACCTGTCCGTACGTATACGTTCCGCATGAAGATGAAGGGACGGAGTTGTACTGCATCATGACCCTCATTCTGGTGGATCCCAAGGTTGCTGTAGACGGAATCGTAATACTTCCTGTCGCAGGAGAGGTGGTAGATCCGGATTTGGACCAGGCGAGTTCTCCGCTGTCGGTAAAGTCTCCGTCTCCGTTATAGTCAATATAGACTGCATAGGCTTCATTGTATTTTGTAGAAGTCCATACCGGGGTTACGGAGATGGTATAGGCTGTTCCTCTGGTTACATTTGTAGAAACTGAGGTGAAGTTTTCGTATCCTGCTGTTCCTGTTGACGAATTGTTGATGGATCCGAACTTCACATTACCAATTCTTTCATCAGCCGTATTGTTGGCCGAGGCAGAACAGTACGTCACGGTACTTCCTGCACTGGTCGTTACGGATACGGTATTGCTGGAAGATGAAATATTTCCTGCGGCATCTTTAGCTTTTACGGTAAAGTTATAGGTCGTTGACGGGCTCAGGCCGGTAACGGTGTAGGATGCAGAAGAGGTAGAGCCTAATAAGCTGCCCGCCTGGAATACATCATATCCGGTAACTCCGGTGTCATCTGTAGCACCGGACCATGAAAGATTCGTGCTGGTTGCCGTAGTTCCGGAAGCTGAAAGGACCGGAGCTGTAGGCGCTGTAGTATCTGTGGTACCGGATCCTGCATTAACGGTAATATTTGCGTTGTTAACGTCAAAGAAAATATGATTGGACCCTTTTACCATAATTCTTCCGGTAGAAGTGGATACATTCGGGATGGTCACTGCCTGTGAACCGTCGTTAGGGGTGCCGGACAGGAGGGTAGTCCATGTCGTTCCGCTATCTGTGGACCATAAAATATCAACGTTGGATGCGTTGACTCCGTTGGATGTGGTTCCCGCTACGTTCCAGGTAATGGTCTGGCTGGTTCCGCCACTGTATGTTGTGGCGGAATTCTGTGAAGTTATACTGAAAGGCCCTGCTGTTCCGTTAATAGTCACCACCATATCATCAGAGTTATTGCCGGAGCCTCCGGACCTGTTGTCGCGGACCGTAAACCGGAAGTTTAAGGTACGGGCTACGGTAGGTACTGCTTCCACAGTAATTTCAGATCCTGCTGTAGTGGTTGATCCTGCTAAGACAGAAGCCATTCGCGGGAAATACCGCACCGGAGAAGCGGTAGGCGTCCATGACCTGAACGTAGGCCCGGAAGTTTTAGTGCCGCTGGCTGCCGAGCTGGCTCCGGTCTGGGAGTTGGAGGCATTGTCCATTTGTTCCCATACATACGTCAGGGCATCTCCGTTGGCATCGGTTCCCGTTCCGGTCAGCATAAATGGCGTTCCCTTAGGAACTGTATAATCTGCGCCGGCGTTCGCAGTAGGAATGGAATTTCCTGTGCTGGTACTCACCGGGCATGTTTTTGATTTTATATTATCGGTAACCTGCTGAATGCTTACGGCATGGAAGAAGGCATCGGAATGTGGCTGTACGTCCTGGCTGGTAATCCCGGCGTATCCCATAATCGTTGATCCGGATCCTGGTTCCATATTAACCCCGGTTCCTTCATTGCTCATGGAGAAGGTATGGTTTCCTCCGAACTGGTGCCCCATTTCATGGGCTACATAGTCGATATCGAAGTTGTCTCCGGAAGGGACGGAATCTGCCGGAGAAGTATAGCCGCTTCCTTTGGAGCCGTTAACGCATACACAACCGATACATCCCGCGTTTCCACCACCGCCTGAAGCTCCGAAAAGGTGCCCTATATCGTAATTGGCTTCCCCGATCACGGAAGTCAGCGTATTCTGAAGCTGGGAATTCCAGTTGCTCATGCCGGAAGCCGGCGAATAAGGATCTGTAGAAGCATTGGTATAGATCACTGCGTCATTATTGGAGATCAGGACCATCCTCGCAGAAAAATCTTTCTCAAAAACACCGTTGACGCGGGTCATGGTGTTATTCATAGCTGCCAGGGCATTGGCTTTTGTGCCCCCGAAATAAGAAGCATATTCTCCTGTACAGGATAATGCAAGCCTGAAGGTCCTCAGTTTGGCATCATCAGCATTGGGTCTCGCGGCAAGATTGCTTCCTGCAACACCTTTCTGGGCAACATCGATAACCGTACACTCAAATTTGCTCAGGTTATCTTTTTTATCAGATTTTTTATAAACGACATAAGAAGATAAATCTTTGGTATACGGCTCAATAAAAACCGCGGATTTGTCTCCGTAGATTTCCATGGATGACAGTCCCAATGGTGAGATACTGAAATATACCGTAGAAGAGGGATCTTCCAGTCCTTCCCCCACATAAGATTTTATTTCAGGGTATTTTGCAGCGAGCTGAGGATCAAAATTGGGGTTTTCACGGACTTTAAAATTCTCCATTCTGCCCTCTGCATTGGGAAAAGAAATGATTACTTCTGATTTTTCCCCGGCAGACAGCCTTTTGGGTGCCTTAGCGAGGGTGTTTTTTAATCCGTTAATGTCCAGGCTGAAAATTCTCGGCTGGAGAATACCGGTTTTATTTTCAAAGATGTCTGAAGATGCTTTTGGGGAAGAAGCTGACCATAAGTGGTCGGTTTGTGCTGATAAAATGCCGGAGATAACAAGCATTCCAATCAATAATAATTGTTTTCTCATAAAATACCTATTTTGGTTATGGATTATCAAATCTAGTAAATTTAATACTATGAAAAATATATTCTTTTAAGAAATATTTGGATATTCCGTCTAAATAGTTATGTTATGAATAGTTCTGTTGATTGTTGTCGCTTCCTGTAAATGAAACAGCACATGCAGGATGCATGTGCTGTTGATCAATATAAGATAAGCCTGATCCTGAAAACCTGCTTATACGATGTTTAACGTTTATTTGGTAATATCCCGACCGATGACAAGCCTCTGGATTTCAGAAGTTCCTTCTCCGATGGTACATAACTTGGAATCCCTGTAGAATTTTTCAGCAGGGAAATCTTTGGTATACCCGTAGCCTCCAAAGATCTGAACTGCATTGTTTGCAATTCTTACGCATGCTTCAGAAGCATACAGCTTGGCCATCGCGCCTTCTTTGGTCATTTTCTGCTTGGTATTTTTCAGGGTGGATGCTCTCTGGATCAGCAATTCAGCGGCATCAATTTCCGTTGCCATATCTGCAAGCATAAAGTTGATGGCCTGGAATTCTGAAATTGCCTTCCCGAACTGGTGCCTTTCTTTTGCATATTTCAGGGCTGCTTTATAAGCTCCTCTTGCCGTTCCTAAACTCAATGCTGCAATAGATATCCTACCGCCGTCAAGGATTTTCATCGCCTGTTTGAAACCTTCGCCTACTTCCCCTAAACGGTTGGCATCCGATACACGTACATTGTCAAAAATTAGCTCTGCAGTTTCGGAGGCACGCATCCCCAGTTTATTTTCTTTTTTACCGGAGCTGAAGCCAGGCATCCCTTTTTCCAGCACAAACGCTGTGGAATTATTCTTGGCTCCTTTTTCACCCGTTCTGGTCATCACTACGGCGATATCACCGGAAATAGCATGGGTAATAAAGTTCTTGGCTCCGTTAATGATCCAGTCGTCACCGTCTCTTACCGCAGTAGTAGACATTCCCCCTGAATCTGATCCGGTATTGTGTTCGGTCAGTCCCCAGGCTCCGATTACTTTTCCCGTTGCCAGCTGAGGAAGCCATCTGTTTTTCTGCTCTTCATTCCCGAATTCATAGATATGATTGGTGCACAATGAATTGTGTGCTGCTACAGAAAGCCCGATTGAAGGATCTACCTGTGAAATTTCATCCAGGATGGCAACATATTCATGATACCCCAAACCGGAACCGCCATATTCTTCAGGAATTACAATACCCATGAAACCCATTTCTCCCAGCTGATGAAACAGTTCCTTAGGAAAAGTCTGGCTTTCATCCCACTCCATAATATGGGGTCTGATGTTTTTTTCAGCAAACTCTTTTGCTGTTTCCGCAATCATTTTAATATTGTCAATAGTCTCTGTATTCATAAAGATTATAGTTAGTTCCCAAAGATACTTAAATTGCTGAAATGCCAAAGAAAATTATTCCTGTTATAGGATTTTGATCATAAGCCTTTAGCTTTCAATTTTTTGAGGGTGAATATTTAATGGTTTATTAATAAATAATACAGTATTTTGAGTCAGTTAATTTACTATTTTAGCCTCCCAATTATATAACATGAAAAAACTACTCCTCCCTGGTATTATATTTTCATCTTTGCTGCATGCACAGGCGCCATCCGGTTACTATGACGGAACGGCGGGACTGAGCGGATATGCGCTAAAGTCCAAGCTGCATGATATTGTCTCAGCGAGGAATATCAACTGGAATTACGGAGACCTGACCAATTACTATAACCAGACTGATCTGGACCGGTATTATGACCATGGAGCCAGCAATACCACGATTCTCCTGGATATGTATTCTGAAATTCCTTCCGGACCGGATGCATACGAATACACTACTGCCAATATCATCGGCAGTGCGAGTGCGGAGGGACAGGGCTGGAACCGGGAGCACATGATGCCTCAGAGTACCTTCTACAGTAATTATCCTATGTATTCGGATCTTTTATATGTTGTGCCTACGGATGCCAGGATCAACCAGCTGAGAAGCAATTATCCGTACGGGATCTCAACCACTGCCGCTTCCAATATCTATTATACCTTTACCAATTCATCGAAAATAGGGAAGAGTGCCATTCCTAACTGGGTATATACCGGCCGTGTCTATGAGCCGATCGATGAGTTCAAAGGAGATGTAGCAAGGAGCCTTTTGTATTTTGCGGTGAGATATGAAGGGAAATTGGGGACTTTCAATTTCAATAACAATGTAAGCCCTGCTTCGGATACCAACCCGCTTGACGGCACAGAAGAAAGGGCTTTTGATCCTGCTTATATTGCCATGCTCCTTCAGTGGCATGCCCAGGATCCGGTTTCCCAGCGGGAGATTGACCGGAATAATGCTGTATATGCTATTCAGCACAACAGGAATCCCTTTATTGATTATCCTGCATGGGTCAGTGCCATTTGGGGACAGACTCCTGATGCCGTTGCTCCTCAGGGACCGGGAAATGTATCGGCGAGCCAGACGGGAGCTTATTTTGCTACTTTAAGCTGGTCTGCCAGTACAAGCAGCGATGTCATCGGATATAAAATCTATCAGAACGGCAACCTGGTAGGCGCTACGAGAGGTACTTCCATCAGCATAGATCATCTAAACCCTTCCACAGCGTATACATTTACGGTAAAAGCGTATGACAACGGCTATCTGTATTCGGCGGACAGCAATACAGTATCTGTGACTACGGCAGCATCTGATGCATATGCCAGGGACCTGTTTATCTCAAAATACCTTGAAGGGACTTCCAACAATAAGGCGCTTGAAATTACCAATAAGACCGGACATCCGGTTAACCTGAATGACTACAGGCTTTCTATACAGATGCCAAGCAGCAGCAGCTATTATTATCCGGATCCTTACGAACTTGAAGGCATCCTTCAGAACAACGAAACGGCCGTTATCCTGAATCCCGGAGCGAATTTCTCCTGCTACAGCCTTAATCAGGCAAGATTTGTAACGGCAGCTCCCCAGATGACCTTCTCCGGAAACCAGTATGTTGAGCTGAGGTATAAAAGCAATACAACCGTTGATGCCATCGGAGTGACAGGACAGAACAATTCCTCAGTTCTTGCCAATGTTTCCTTATATAGGAAGAGCAGCATTAACCAGCCTGCTGCTGCATTCGATATCAACGAATGGGAGGTACACGGAACGAATTACTGCCAGAATTTAGGGGTATTAGGGACTTCCGATATCCTGTTTGCTTCCAATGAAAATAACAACCTGAAGCTCTATCCTAATCCTGTTTCCGAAACTGTTTTCGTGAACGGAAAAACGGATGCGGTCCGTACAGCTGAAGTACTGGATTATTCAGGAAAACAGATTTACCTTGAAAAAGATCCTTTCAGGTACAAAAACAGCATTTCGGTTCAGGGATTGCCTGCGGGATCTTATCTTCTAAAACTTGACGGCAAGACTTATCCTTTTATCAAAAAATAAAACTCTTGCCATATCAGCATGAAGTGCTCTGATCTTCTGATCTGCAACTATACATAGACTGTTTCAATAGAAGCGGTCTTTTTTATTCCTGACCTGCCTTTGCTTGTAATGGTATGCGCATTGCTGCGTTACATCTATTACCAATCATTAATTATTTTCATGAATATACAACTGAACTCAAAGAATGCGTTAGTGGGTGCTGCAACAGATGGCATTGGAGCCGGTATCGCAACAGAACTGGCCAGGTGCGGAGCCAATGTAACGGTCATGGCCCGAAATGAAGAGAAACTCAAAAATTTTACGGATTCCCTTCCCGTTGTTCATGAAGGGCAGCATCATCGTTACCTTGTCGCTGACTTTTCCGATATTGAAAAATTCAGGCAGGTTATTGCTGATTATTTTAATGGTTCGGAAGTAGATATCCTGGTCAATAATACCAACGGTCCGAAAGCCGGCAAGGATTCAGATCTGGGCATTGAAGATTACCAGTCTGCCTTTGACCTGTTATTCAAAACCGTTTGTGAAACGACTCATCTGGCCATTCCCGGCATGATTAAACAGGGGAGTGGACGCATCATCAATGTATCTTCATCATCCGTAAAAGAACCGATCCCGAACCTTGCACTCTCCAATTCTATCCGTTCCGCAGTCGTTGCATGGGCAAAGACCTTATCCCTTGAAGTGGAAGCGCATCAGATTACAGTCAATAATATCCTTACCGGTTCTTTTGATACCCGGAGGATTGAAAGCCTGATCAATGACGAAGCTGAAAAAATCGGTAAAAGTGTTGAAGAAATCAGAAAAGCCAGGGAAGACAAAATCCCGATGAAAAGATTAGGCAAACCTGAAGAATATGGCCACCTGGTTGCTTTCCTGGCTTCGGACTATGCATCATACATCACCGGAACCAGTATTCCTTTGGATGGAGGAATGATGAATATGTTTTGATTACGTTTATATTTAATACAAATATTTTAATAAGCGCAATGCAAAATTTTTAATCTAATTACTTGTTCAAATTAAGGAATACCGTAATGATAATGGTGTATATTAGTTTATATTTGAAAATTAATATAAATAAAATAATGGCCTTAGATTTATCGGATATCTTAGTCGTTGGAGTTTCAAGTAGAGCACTATTTGATCTCGAGAAGGAAAATGAAATTTTCGAAAAAGAAGGAATAGCTGGTTACAGGAGTTATCAGGAAGAAAACCAAAATAAAGTTTTACTTCCTGGCACAGCATTTCATTTAGTTCAGAGTTTACTGCATTTAAATACAGACGCTAAAAAAAGAATAGTGGAAGTCGTGGTAATGTCAAGAAATAGTCCAGAAACAGGAGTTAGAATTATGAACTCTTTTCGTCAACACAAATTGGATATTACCAGAATGGCTTTTAGTGGAGGCGAGCCACTTTCACCATACATCGATGCATATAATATTGACCTATTCTTGAGCAAAGATAACAAGGATGTACAGGCAGTTATAGATTCGAAAAGTTGTGCTGCCGCTTTTATTTACGCTCCGCCAACTGAATTTAAACCATTAGATAATCGAGTTAAAATTGCATTTGACGCAGATGCTGTTCTCTTCTCTGATGAATCCGAACATAGATATAAAACTCAGGGTATAGATGCATTTCATAAGTATGAGCAAGAAAATGAAGATGTAGATCTTGCTGAAGGGCCCTTCGCTAAATTATTAATTAAGCTATCTAAAATTCAAGAGGAGTTACCAACAACAATAGAACTGTCCCCTTTAAGATTAGCAATAGTTACTGCAAGAAATGCTCCTTCACATATGAGAGTAATTAAAACCTTAAAGAATTGGGGAGTTTATGTAGATGAAGCATATTTCCTGGGAGGACTATCCAAAGATAAAGTATTAAAAGCTTTTGGCGCTCACATTTTCTTTGATGATCAAGATGTACACCTTAAAGAATCTTCAAAATTTGTCCCGTCAGGGCTTGTTCCCTATGCATCAGATTCACCTTTATTTATTCACAAGCCATCGGAATTGACTCTACAAAAAGATAACGAAATCAAATTTTAACACCTCCTATTTCATACTCTTCAGTTCATTGAGTAAAGTATTCTGCTTGTTGATGAAACTGATCAGGCTATCCGGTTTCAGGCTATGGGCATCCTGGTATTTCCGGATTTCAGGAAGGGTTTTTGAGATCATAAAAAGGGTGTGCTGATCATGGATCTTAGCCGTGTTATTCTGAATGCTGCTGATCAGGTCCCGGATGTGCTTTATCCTTACATTGTACTGTTCTGAACTGGATGAAATCTGCTGTTCAATAGCCTGCCTGGAGACGGAATCGGTAACCGATTTTGCAAGAGCACGCGCGTCTTCATAATACGTTTCGGACTGGGTTATGATGTCTGTATATTTGGAAGTCACGGCTGAGGTTTCTTCTTTTATAGCATCCACCTTTTTCTCAAGAGCCTGGAGTTGCGGGTCTTTTTTGACCAGTTCATTGTAAATGCTGATCACACGGTTAACATTCCGGGAATAACTGTCGATTGAAGCGACGGACTCGGATTTGTTGATCGCCTGGTCTACTACCGTCTTATTTTCCTTAGTAGGGCCTCCGCACGAAAGCATCAACAAAAGCAAAGAAGGAATTATTATTTTTTTCATATCCGGTTTTTTATATTTGATTAGATGAGGCTAATATATAAAAAAAGCGGAGCCTGAAAAAATCAAGCTCCGCTGAATGGTTATGTATTTTATTTACCCAGATAAGATTTAAGGATCTTGCTTCTGGTGTTGTGCTTCAATCTTTTGATTGCTTTTTCTTTGATCTGTCTTACACGTTCCCTAGTCAGGTCAAACGTTTCCCCGATTTCTTCCAGCGTCATCGGATGCTTTCCGTTAAGACCGAAATACAGTCTCACCAGGTCCGCTTCTCTTGGCGTAAGGGTATTCAGGGCTCTTTCAATCTCAATCTGGAGAGATTCCAGCATCAGGTCTTTATCCGGGCTTGGAGATTCTCCTGAACGCAGTACGTCATACAGGTTGGAATCTTCTCCTTCCACCAACGGAGCGTCCATGGATAAATGCCTTCCGGAGTTTTTCATGGATTCCTTGATGTCTTCCTCACTCATGTCCAGGACTTCGGCCAGTTCTTCCGGGGAAGGAGGCCTTTCATTTTCCTGTTCAAGGTGGGCATATGCTTTATTGATCTTGTTGATTGAACCGATTTTATTTAATGGTAATCTTACAATCCTTGACTGTTCTGCCAAAGCCTGTAAGATTGACTGACGGATCCACCACACGGCATAGGAAATGAATTTGAAACCTCTGGTTTCGTCATACCTCTTGGCCGCTTTCATCAACCCCAGGTTTCCTTCATTAATTAAGTCGGGCAGGGAAAGACCCTGGTTCTGGTACTGTTTGGATACGGAAACCACGAAACGAAGGTTGGCCTTGATCAGCTTCTCCAATGCGGCTCTGTCGCCGGCACGGATTCTTTGTGCCAATTCCACCTCTTCGTCTGCGGTAATCAGTTCCACTTTACCGATCTCCTGCAGATACTTGTCTAATGAAGCAGTTTCCCTGTTGGTTACCTGCTTAGTAATTTTTAACTGTCTCATTTATTTTTCCTCAAAAAAGAGTTAGTATATATAATACGCCTGAGAACATGAAAAGGTTACACCACTTTTAAAATATTTTGTTTTTTGTGGACGCCGGTTTAAAAATATATTGTAATTTATGCGCTGGGTATGATCTTTGCGTTGCTGCAAAAAAAAAGGTGAAGCATTCACTCCACCTTATGATATTTTAATTCTGATTAATCCTGTCCGTTTCCTAGAACAGATCATTCAGCCATTTTGCCAGTCTCAGTCCTCCGTACAGCAATTGTCTTTCCATAGTATCATTGAATTTATACTGATAGTCGAAAGACAGTTTTGAACCGTCAGGTGTCTGGGCATAGATCCTGTTGGCAATGGTATGGGAATCATACAGCCAGTCTTCCAGGGTACCGGACTGGATTTTTTTCACTTCATCATCAGACTTGATGTCCAGAAGCCTGGAATATTCCGTATAGCTGTATTTCTGCGAATCCACCAGTTTGCCGTCCCATACGGAATGCAGGTTGGTTTTTTCCCCGAAATAGGTAACATTGATCTTGTTTCCACCTAAATCTTCCGCCCGGCCCACATGCATAGGCTGAGCAAGGTCACCCATAATATGAATCAGGAAAATCAAAGCAATTTTACGGTCTTTTTCAGAGGTCCTGCTGTCTTTGATCTGGCTGGACAGGGTATTGACCTGTGTATACAAGCTTGGTCCTGCCTGCATCTTAAGTTTCTGTTCAAACGTTTTAAAGTCGGTCTGCGGGTCAATGTTTACGTAATGCCATGCGGACGCCTGTTTCCATGCGCCTGTGGTATCGGATTTAATAAAATCCGGCCAGTTGGCCCAATATGCCAGCCTTTCACGACCCATCATTTTTTTGATCTCCCTCCTGGCTTTCCCGGAAAGGTGGTTTTCTGCAATTTCTGCAATAATCCTGTGCCCCGTCAGTCCCCACGCATAGCTGTATAACGAAGAGGAGATGAATGCAAGCATCAGTAATTTAGAATACATACTTTTCATTGTTCAGTAACATTTTGAGGTGCAAAGATACGCTTCACACCGGTATAAAGTATTCTGTACAATCAATTTATTGCAATAATAATTATTAACATACGCGCAGATAATATTTTAGGTATGTAGCAGATCACATTTTAAATTAATGAAATGTTGTAGGCGATCAGTCTTTCAGGCTTATATAATGCTCTTATAGTCAAAGGCAATTATGAACCGGTTAATTATTTATGGAGTTTTTTTGCCTGATTGTTTTAGGATTGATAAAAAATCATTAATTTTAAGATGATATACAGGAAAAGTGTTTTTCTGTAAAAAGAGAAATATTACCTTTATCAGCCAAATTATCACAGAAACTATGATGTATGAAAATTCTGTTGCGACCCTGCAATATAATCAGCTCCAGACTGATTTTAAGGCGGAGGCAGTAGCGGTAAATCTTTTGAAATACCACAGGGCTGTCAGCAATATATTTATAGAACGCATCGGCATCAATGACCGTGCTTATCTCAAAGATATCAGAAGGATCACCAGCCAGTACCTGGGATTCGATGAAGAGGTATTCACCATAGAGACCTACCGGGAAGGCATTTATGACTATCTTCCGGAAGGGCTTTTCCATCCGCCTTCGCTGGGCGCTTCCCGTAAAAATGTAGACCATATTGTCCGGGAGATCCGCAAACAGAAAAAAGTAGAAGAGGATGCCCGGAAATTTTTCCGGCCTTTTGAACTTGAAATTTTCTTTACGGAAATCAGTGCGCTGCTGAAGGAATTTGATTTCGATATTGCCAGCGATACCCATACGCTTCTGAATACAGTTAGTGAGCTCTGGCCGCTGCTCCGGATGCTGGACCGGCATCACGCTTCCATCTTTATCTATATTCTTCCTTTTTTCCATCAGATCCGAGGTGATAAAGCCTGGTTCGAGCGCTGCATGAGCGCATTTTTACAGGTGCCGGTAGAAGTTACCTTTGCCCCGAATGTCATCGATAAGATAGAGCAGGAAGATGATTCTATGCTTCTGGGAAATTCAAGACTGGGAGTAACGTACATCCCGAGCGGCAGGCATATGGACGGAGAACGGAACTGGGTGGTGAATATCGGACCTATTCCATACAGGGAAATGAAAAATTATATAGAGGGGAGCCCGTTCCGTACTGTACTCAGGGCTTTATATGATCACTTCCTTCCGGTAACGGTAGAGGTGGAGGAAAATTTCATCACAGAAAAACAGGACTATTCTTTTTCCCTGGAAGACGATGAAAGAAATGCCAGCCGCCTCGGATACTCTACATTCCTGTAAAATATTTTAGTATATTTACATTGACCAACATAATATAAATTTGAAAAATTAAACATGGAAATTTCTTCAGTAAAAGGAGTCTTTTTAAGGTATATTCTTATGCCGTTACTGGCGGTAATCATGATGACCGTTCTCGGGGTTATCAGAAGGAATAAACCGGCCATCAAGATAAGGGTAATCATTGTATATGTTTTGTTATGCGGCCTGTGCCTGGCGCTGCCCGGATTTTTCGGTTTTGCAGGCAACCTTTTCAATCCTTACTGGTACCTTATTGCACAGATCATTTACCTGATTTTCGGAATTATCCATGTAAATCTGATTGGTCACTATTTTAAAAAGCATATTGAATCTCTTTCCATGAGCATCCTGTTCGAATCCCTGCTTTCTCTCACCTGTCTGGTCATCGGAGGGTATCTGTTTACACTGATCTTCAACTGGATGAGCAAAGGGACCGGATATGCAGCCATGGCGGCAACCAGCATGCTGGTCTTTTTGGTACCGCTGGTTTTCTATTACTGCTACATACAGTTCATCAGTATTCCGTTCGATATTTATAAGACATGGCGGTATTCGCCGGATCAGAAGCTTCCTGATTTTGAAGGCGCAGATTTTGACCGTCTGATGGTGCTGAATGTAGAACTGAGCAAAAACCTTGAAGACGCCAACCGGTTCAGGATAAAAGCCAAAACACTGCCTACAGGGGTAACGTTCGGTGACTGGTTTTACCGTGTGGTAGATGACTATAACCATAAAAACCCGGGTTCTATCATCCATCTGACCGATCAGCAGAAAGAACCGTATTACTGGATCTTTTACACCAAAAAATCGTTTTTCAGCTTCCGGAAATACATTAATTTCAATGAAGATATCACAGCCAACGGCATTTCGGAAAATGAAGTGGTGATCTGCAAGAGGGTCATCCAGCATGAAGAGGAGGGAGCCGGAAGGAAATTATAATCACACATTTTAAAAGGATATTAATATGATACAGCCAATAAAACATTTTGCAATCAACTGGGTAGACGGTATGAAGGTTTCCCAGCGGCATCTGAATGATCAGGATAATTTCCTGACGGATATGATCCGGGATTCCAACTCCCTGGAAATTACCACCTACAATTACGGTTTGCTGCCTATTTCAAATGAATTCACAGACCGTACGATCTTTGATGTCCACAATACGGCAACCAATGATGTTCAGCTGGTCATCAAACGCTGTAGTGCCCTGACGCTGGCCGGATACCGGATTGAGCTTACCGACAGGAGGGTGAGTGTGAAATCCCTTGCCCGGTCTATGAACGAAGAACAGGCAGACGGGGACTATTATATCCTGATTTCTGTCAATCCTTTTGATAAAGTCCCATTCGGTGATATTGACCCGGAAGAAATCCCGCCGCGCCATCCGAATGCACAGCCGAATTACCATATTGAACTGCTTCCGGTAACTTCCCTGAACAGCAGTTTCTCGGGAGGAAATTACCTGATCATCGGTAAGGTAGACCTGAAAGGCAATATCGCCCAGGTAGATTCATCATTTATCCCGCCATGTACTTCGATTCAAAGCCATCCGGCTTTGCTGGACTATTATAACGGTTTTGCCAAATCCATCGGTAACCTACAGCAGTATGCCTTTAAGATCATCCAGAAAGCTTCCCATAAAAACCAGAATACGGCTTTGGCCCAGAATGTAAAGTTTTTATGTACCACTATGGTCAATACATTCGGGGACATGTATTTCCAGTTCAGGAATATCATACCGTGGCAGCCGCCAGTGTTTCTGATTGAAAGTTTTGCCAAACTGGCCCTTCACCTGTATAATTCCACACAGGTACTGGTTCCGGCAGAATTGGAAGAAATGCTGAACTACAGCCTTGAATGGAGCGAAATCGCGCCGCATACGCTGCTCAACCAGCTTTCTATTGTGGCGGAAACGAATTATGACCACCACAACTGCGGAGAACCGCTGATCTACATCCAGCAGATGCTGCGAAGCCTGGAAACGATTTTCTCCAAATTAAGCGAACTGGATTACATCGGGCAGAGAAAAGAAAATATCATCGTCAACGAACAGGAAGTTTCTTCCAACAACAACCCGAAAAGAGGGTGGAGTGTCCTGGATTAAGCTTGTTTCTATATCATCTTCCCGGTCTTGTAGCCGGGATTTTTTTTGCCCTATACAAAGGGAAAGATACCGAATCAGGTTATTTCCTGACGAGGATTTTTTCAGTGGCTTTTTTGCTGAGGATTTCCTTTTTTCCTTCAATCTCAATGGTCATGGATTTATCAAAATTCTCAATTTTGATGACCCGGATTATGGTATCTAACAGAAGATGGCGCTCATTCAGGTAACTCAGGAAGGCATCATCCGAAAGGGTAACGGAAGTGAAAATAACTGTTTCGCCGGTTTCACAGCTGCTAAGTTTCTGCAGGTCCTGGGCGATGATGTTACCGTCTTTATCAGGAATCGGTTCACCGTGCGGATCAAATTTCGGATAGTTGAGGATCTCGTCCATCTTGTCAAAGAAAACCTGGGAATGGACATGTTCCAGCTGCTCGGCAATTTCATGGACATTCTCCCATCCGAAATTCATATTCTTTACGAGAAACATTTCCGTAAGGCGGTGCTTACGGACTACCAGTGCAGCTTCGCGCCGTCCTTTTTCAGTAACCAGGAGGGGTTTGTACGTCTCGTAGACTACCCAGCCTTTATCAGCGAATTTCTTCATCATATTATTCACACTCGGCATTTTCACGTTAAGGAACTTGCTGAGCTCATTGATGGTCACTTTACCCTCTGGGTCAACAACATGAAACAGGGCTTTCAGGTAATTTTCTTCGGTTAAGGTTATTTTCGGCATGTTAGACGGTTTTCCTTACAAATCTAACAAAATAATAATTCAAACGCGCCCTTGCTATTTTAAGTTTTTTTAATTTTGTACCATGAAATTTTCATTTAAAAACGATTATTCTGAAGGCTGCCATCCAAATATCCTACGGGCACTTTCGGAATGTAATGAGGATCAGCAGGCGGGTTATGGAGAGGATCAATATTCCATGCAGGCTAAAGAGCTGATCAGAGCGCGTATGAACAGCCATACTTCAGATGTTTATTTTATCTCAGGAGGGACGCAGGCCAACCTGATTGTTATATCTTCCGTTTTACGTCCGTATCATTGTGCAATTTCAGCCTCTACAGGGCATATCCTCAATAATGAAACGGGAGCCATTGAAGCTACCGGGCATAAAGTACTAAGCATTGAAACCAGCGATGGAAAGCTGAAGCCATCCGATATCATTCCTGTTTTAGAATCGCATCGCAATGTACCGCACCAGGTAATGCCAAAACTGGTTTATATTTCCAATTCTACCGAACTCGGGACAGTGTATGACAGGGGAGAACTGGAAGCTTTGTCCGCGTTCTGTACACTGCATGATCTGTACCTGTTTATGGACGGTGCCAGGCTGGGACACGGGCTTACGGCTGAAACCAGTGATCTTACACTGGAAGATGTAGCCCGGCTGACCGATGTTTTTTATATGGGCGGCACCAAAAACGGCGCATTGATAGGAGAGGCGGTAGTCATCAATAATCCTTTGCTGCAGGAGGATTTTGCATTCAATATCAAGCAGAAAGGCGCATTGCTGGCTAAAGGCAGGCTGCTGGGAATCCAGTTTCTGGAACTGATGAAAGACGATGTATACTTTGACCTGGCTAGACATGCCAACGGACAGGCGATGAAGGTTAAAAATTTCCTGAAGGAGCGGGGAGTGCAGTTCCTGTCTGATACATATACCAACCAGATTTTTCCGATTCTCAGCAATACTCTTATTGAACGCTTATCCGAAAGTTTTGAGTTTTATGTCTGGAAAAAGATAGATGACCATTCTTCTGCCATACGCCTGATCACTTCCTGGAATACCGGTGATGAAGCGGTAAGCCGTTTTAGAGAGGTTATAGAACAGGAGATGCCTGAAATATAAAAACAGCCGATAGGGCTGTTTAAATAGGGCAAAATCCCCCTGAAAACTTTTCTGCAATGCATAGGTTGTGGCGACTCAATATATTGAAAATCAGCATGTTAATGTATTTTTTAACCCCTTTTTGCTTCATTTGGGTTTTTCAGGCCTAAAGAAAGTAGGGGAGTCAAAAAAAATTTCAGGGGATTCTGATATGATCTCCGGGCTGATTTATTTCAATGCTTTAGCTACAAGGGCACAGTCGGCAGCCTGTAATTTCTGGCCGTCTTTGTAACTGATTTTCTTATCGCTTGCATATTTCATCTGCCCGTTTTCGGTTTTATGTTCGCCTATACCTTCCGTAAGCGTATTCCCTTTCTGCAGGAAATAAATATCGCTCTTGCTCTTGGTTCCCTCCGCAGCAAATTCATAAGTCAGTTTCAGTGTATCGCCGGATTTGAATCCTGTGATATCCCCTTTGGAACTGTCTTTTTCAGCGTTTTTATAGCGTAATTTCCCGATAATGGTTCCCAGGTTGTCATCGATGCTTGCAAAAACGGTATCCTTTCCCGTCACTCCCATATAGCAGAATGTTTTCGGGCCTAATGTGTCTACCACAGTCTCCTTTGCCATGGCTGCTGAATCCGGCTTTTCTTCCGGAACCGGAGCTTCCGCCTTTTTGCTACAGCTGAATGCAACAACCGCTATTGCACCCATTAAAACCAATGTTCTCATATCTTATCTTATTTTCAATTGTCCTGCTAAAATAATCATCCTGAACATTACAACCATCAATATGAAGGAAAAATAACATATTTTACATAATATTATGTTAAGTTATGGAATGGTTTGATAAGGATTTTTATAACAGGATAGGATATTCATGTACAGAAACAGGATGGTCATCGCGTGGGTCAGATTTGCAGGCAGCCTCTGAAACCTCTGGCTGCATAATAGGAATCGGCGCCATTATGATAGGTAAAAACCGTATTATATCGGAAATCACAAAATAAAGCTCCACCAAGCTTCCGCACGGAATCAGGTGTTTTGATCCAGCTGGACGTTTTGCCGTCGAATTTTCCCAGCAACTGAAGTTCACGGTATTGCTGTTCGCTGAGGATTTCAATGCCCATTGCTAAAGCTGTGTCTACAGCATTACCAGCCGGTTTGTTCGCTTTTCTGGATTCCCAGGCTTTATAGTCGTAGCATAAGCTTCGGCGCATCGGACTTTCTGGCGAACAATCAACAAACAGATACATAGCCGAATCCTGATCATATGTGATCACATCAGGCTCGCCGCCGGAAATTTCCATCTGATCCAGGGACCAGAGTTTTTCGGGATATTGTTGAAGTTTTAGCATGATTTGTTGCCAGTCGAGATCTTTATGGCGGTGCATATTGCCTGTAAAACGCTGGGAAAGGATTTCAATCAGTTCAGAAGTCCTTTCGGCAGATAGTTTCTTTTTCTGCATAGATATATCATAATGGTTACTACGGGATAAATATAACAGAAGTTGACAGCGTATACAATACTTTAAGGTAAAATTATAAAAATCCTATAATTTATATTATGTTAAATTGAGTATATTTCAGGACTGCAAGAAATTGATTTTTTGACTATTTAGGTTTGCTAAGCTTTAAAATTAAACTGTGTGCTATTCTGTTATAATGTGTTGTTAATGATTTCCTTATTATCTTATCAAAATTTGGTTCAATATACTATTCAAAATTATTTAGCAAATTCTGCAAAGTTTTTACATTGTTATATGCCGTCTGTTTAATCATCATCTAAGTATCTATGTCTGATCATTTTTTATCATTACAAAATCCCGACGAATTATGATGCATATCAGAAACTGTCAACGAATATAAGCAGAGATTATATATGGATGACGAAATAAATCTTTGTATTGAATGGTGATGAGCCCAACGTCTGTTCATCAAAACAATATCCTGATCCTGACTGAAAATTCGTCCATATTTGATATCAGAAATAAATTCTCTTGATTCAATCGTGTTTGTCTATACCAAATATCTTTATACTACTGCTCTGTTGGCCTATTGTAATTAATTAGTCAGCAATTCAATAGGATTATTGTCATGTATTTTACTTTCCTTTATTTTAGCGTCCATACTTTTTAAAAACCCCTGTTTTTCTTCATCAGTATTAAAGATGATATCTCCTGTGAAAGCCTTTTTCTTAAACCTTTCCAAAGGGCTTTCTTGTGATATTTTTTCATATTCTTCCAGCGTTATACTTTTCGCCGCTTTATATGTAGGATCATTCAAAACCAGGTCATGGGATTTATTTTTCTGTATGGATACGATACTGAATGTATGGGTATTGGTATGATCAGATACTTCAAGAATAAGTCCCGGCAATCCGTGAAATTTGTAAGGCCCGTCTGAAATAGGAATTTCAGCAGTAAACCAGGCAGTCCATTGTCTTCCGCCAAATGTTGCTGTTGCTTTTTGAGTGTTGTACCCCATCAGGTTTCTTTTTTCATCTGATATTTTCCAGGTAAGCGCTCTTTGTTCCTTAACTTTCATAACGGCATCCGGCGCATGATTGGGACTGTAAAAATATAGAGGACCATCAGAAGATTTTTCTATTACATACCTGACTTTCATGGAAGGATCAGGAAACGCCATCACTCCCCTTTCTGCCTATACTCTCATGGCTGAATCGGAAATGATATGCTTAAGGCCGGTAAAAACAGAGTGTTTTTCTTTTTTATTAAAATCCAAGACCACGAGCTCTTCAGAAACAGTATCTTTTTCTAAGGTGTCCGCGACAAATTTGTAATTATAAGTAAATCTGAAATCCTGTGAATAGTACAGGGATGGTAACAACAGACAGAAAAGAAGTATATTTTTCATAGGCTGATATAATTTAAAATCAGGGCCATTTATTTTAGCATTTTTCCAAACGGGTTCCAGTACCAATACAGAACAGATCTTTATCATTGCCATAGATTGGTGTACTGCATCCGTTAAAGTTACAACAGCACCAATGATATGATTCTTCCATACATTTTTCTGCATGTATATTTTTCATCTCGCTTCTTGAGATTCTTTTTAAATATTTCATGGACCCAGTTTAAATACGGTCTGCAAATATACAATTAATATATCACTTTAAAGAGATTTTAGGTTGTAAACTCAACTGTTGATTATCGATATTTTTTTATCGACCTGTATTATTAACAATAAATAAAAAGAGATCCGCATTCGCGGATCTCTCAATATATATGCAGCAGTATTAGTTATAAAGCTTTGCTGTTCAGATTGGTGTCGGCCACTTTTGTCAGAAGCTCGTCACATTTCTTTTCTTCTTTCAATGTCTGGAGAAGGTGTTGAAGGCACTCCTCTTCTTTCAGGACTTTGGCAAAAGCAGAAATAGTTCCGTAGGTAGCAATCTCATAGTGCTCCACTTTTTGTGCAGCGGCAATGATTCCTGCATCCCTTACTGCTCCCGGCTCTGTTTCTTCAATGATGCTTTTCCCTTCATCCAGGATACCCTGCATAGCATCGCATTTTTTAGCCTGTGCTTTTTTTCCTAAGGCTTCAAAGCAGGCTTCAAGGCGCTCAACGTGGGTTTCAGTTTCTGCAAGGTGATCTTCAATTGCTTTTTTAAGCTTTTCATTGGTAGCATTTTTCATCATGTTCGGTAATGCTTTTACCAATGCTTTTTCAGCCCAATAAATATCTTTTAAAGAATCTTCGAAAAGATCTTTCAGTTCTTTGGCAGCATCTTTTTTAGCAGGTGTTTTTGCGCTGCTCTTGGCTGCTGTTGTTTTAGACGGCGCCGTCTTTGATGCGGTTTTTGCAGGTGCTTTTTTAGCTGATGATTTCGTTTCCATAATACTATTTTGGTGATTAATTGTGATTGCTGGTTATGATACAATTATAAGACCATTTTACAGTAAAATATTCTTATGTAAGGAGATGTGGTATGTAAAATATTTTTCATTTAATTCCTGTCTCTTCTGATTGCTCTTGTTTCATATGTTCTGTGGAGTCTAATACAATAATTATTGCTGTGATATGCGGCAACTCATAAACCTGCCGGAATATTATGGATACCTTTAGTTCAGCATAATAAAAATCACAGCTCATGCATACCCGTAAAAAACTTAATCTGACCCTGAAAATATGGCGCCAGAAAAACAGGAATACGAAAGGCCGTTTTGAAACCTACAGTCTTTCTGATGTCTCTACCGAATCTTCTTTCCTGGAAATGCTGGATGTCCTCAATGAACAGCTGATCAATGATGATAAGGAACCGATAGCCTTTGATCATGACTGCCGCGAAGGGATCTGCGGCATGTGCTCAATGTATATTAATGGAAGAGCGCACGGTCCCGACCGGGGAATTACTACCTGCCAGCTGCATATGCGCCGGTTTTCAGATGGAGAAACGATTGTGATTGAACCCTGGCGCAGTGTTGCATTCCCGGTCATTAAAGACCTGATGACAGACCGGAGTGCTTTTGACCGGATCATGGCGTCCGGAGGCTTTATTTCCGTTAATACTTCCGGAAGTACGCTGGATGCAAACGCCATACTCGTTGAAAAAGATGATGCCGACAAGTCTATGGATGCCGCCGCATGCATCAGTTGCGGTGCCTGTGTTGCCTGCTGTCCCAACGGAGCCGCGATGCTGTTCGTAGGCGCTAAGGTTTCCCATTTTGCCCTTCTTCCCCAGGGCCAGGTAGAAGCGCAAAGGCGCGTCCTGAATATGGTAAAGGCGATGGATGAAGAAGGTTTCGGGAACTGCTCTGTTATCGGTGCCTGTGAAATCCAATGCCCGAAGAGCATTTCCCTGGACAATATTGCCCGGCTGAACAGGGAATATATGAAAGCCTGGGTTAATAAAGGATAATATCTGGCGCTCTATTTTTCTAGCTGGATCCATGTCGGTGCATGGTCGCTTGTCTTTTTCCATCCGCGTACATGTCGGTCTACGCCACCGGATTGTAGTGCAGATTCCAGGTAAGGGCTCAGTAAGATATGGTCCAGTCGGATGCCGGCATCCCGGTCATAGGATCGGTACATATAATCCCAGAATGTGTAGATTTTTTCTTCCGGGAACAGGGTTCTGATGGAATCCAGCCATCCTTTTTTGAGCAGGCCCCGATAAGCTTTTCTCACTTCCGTCCTGTACAGCGCATCATTTTCCCAGCGCTCAGGTTTATGGACATCAATGGGTTCTGGAATGATGTTAAAATCACCGATAATAATGGCCGGCAGATCCATATTTATCAGTTCATCGGTCCTTTTTTTCAGGCGCTTAAGCCAGGACAGCTTGTACTCGAACTTGGGACCCGGATAAGGGTTTCCATTAGGCAGATACAGGCAGCAGATTACCATCTGGTCTATAATGGCTTCTAAGTAGCGGCTTTGTTCATCATCGGGATCCCCGGGCAGGGTGTCCTGCACTTTGGTAATATCCAGGCCTTTGGTGAGCATCGCTACGCCGTTCCAGCTTTTCTGACCTTTCCAGATCGCCTGATACCCTGCGGCATGGATCTCCTTTTCCGGAAAACGGTCCTGTGGTGCTTTCAGTTCCTGAAGGCATACGACATCCGGTCCGGATTCTTCCAGCCATCGCAGCAATACAGGAAGTCTGGCATTGATTCCGTTAACATTATAGGTTGCAATTTTCATAAGATCTGTTTTAGGATAGAATATGTAAAAACGCAAGAAGTATTCCAGCAGTACGATAACCACAGGCCTGTTGTGCATAATTTTTGCTCTCACGTTAAGCGGATCATATGCAACCCTGATTGATGAATGATTATGAAGTTACCTGAAACTTACTACACAAACCCTGATACTCTTTTCCTTGCCAAAGACCTTTTAGGAAAAATCCTGTACACCTGTTCAGACGGAAATATTTCTGCGGGAATCATTGTTGAAACGGAAGCTTACGGCGGGATATCCGACCAGGCATCCCATGCCTATGGAGGGCGTCGTACCGGCAGGACCGAAACCATGTACCTGAACGGAGGTGTCGCGTATGTTTACCTGTGTTATGGCATCCACTACCTTTTTAATGTCGTTACTTCTGTGGAAGATGATCCTCAGGCGGTGCTGATCAGAGCTATAGAGCCTTTGTCTGGACAGGAAATGATGCAGCACCGCAGGAATATGCCGGTTTCAAAACCTGCTATTTCATCAGGTCCGGGATCGGCAGCAAAAGCATTGGGCATAGACCGCTCACTGAACGGAAAAAAGCTGACCGGAGATGAAATCTGGATTGAAGACCATGGAATTTCCTATCCTGCTGACCAAGTCGTATCCGGTCCGCGAATCGGAGTAGCATATGCCAGGGAAGATGCGTTATTGCCATGGCGGTTTTATGTCAGGGGGAACCGGTATGTCAGTAAGCCCAGAAGCTGATCTGATAGTTAAATACGGCATCAATTACTGAAATAAAAGAAACAGCTGGATCAGCTCCAGCTGTTTCTGAATGAACTACAATGAACAGTGTCTAAAAAAGCAGCATTACGATTTCTTGTCTTTAATGAAAGAACCATATATTATTCAGTGGTATCAGTATTTTTCTCATGTACAAATGGGTTTCAGCAACCTTATAAGATAAAGGTATCAGAGGAAATTATTCGTTATCGGTCTGTATATGGACGCTGTCTTTCCCAAGTCTTGCCGTATCAGATACTTCATTCAGGTTCCGTATGGTATCAGACTCAGCATCATTGATGGTTTTACCTTCGTTCTGAGTACCGGGATACTGAGTTTCTGATTTGGTACAGGCTGTTACAGCACCAGCTAATAAAAGTATGTACAGTACATTTTTCATAATATTACAATTAAGTGATCTCAAACTTAGGCATTAATGCCCTGCCATGGATATGATGCCAGTCACAAGAAAACACTATTTTTTTCAGTATTATAATAAAAAAAGCCTGCCCGTGTATGACCGGACAGGCTGATATGATCTTTTTTTATGTATCTTATGTACTGGAATCGTTCAGCATCTTTAAATCCTGTTCATCCAGCTTTATATCCACTGCTTTAAACAGAGTCTGCAACTGGGAGTCACTTGTAGCACTCACAATGGGAGCTGTTACTGCGGGATTTGCCAGCAGCCAGGCTAATGCTATTGACGCCTGCCCTGCCTGATGCTTTTCACTGATTTCGTCCAGCGCTTTCAGCACTGTCATGCCTTTGTCATCCAGGTATTTCTTCATCCCTCCTCCCCTTGCGCTTTTGTCGAAGTCGGATTCGTCACGGTATTTACCGGTGAGAAATCCTCCTGCAAGAGAAAAATACGGAAAAACACTTAAACCATATTCTTCGACAAATGGATGATAATTCTTTTCGAAGCCTTCTCTTTCCATAAGATTATAATGTGGCTGCAATGCTACATACTTTGGCAGATGATTCTTTTCAGCCGCTTCAAAAGACTGTCGGATCCGTTCCGGTGAGACGTTGGATACTCCGATATATCGGACCTTGCCTGCTTTTATAATTTCATCGTAGGCTTCCAGGGTTTCTTCTACAGGCGTTTTACCATCATCAAAATGCGTATAATACAGATCTATGTAATCGGTGCCGAGTCTTTTCAGCGAATCATCCACGGATTTCAGGATATGCTTTTTACTGATGTCAAAATCATGTTCACGGGTTTCGGAACCTACTTTGGTGGCAATAACCATATCATTTCTGTTAGAACGGCTTTTCATCCATTTTCCAATGATCTCTTCAGACTGGCCGCCTTTGCCATTGACCCACCAGGAATAGGTATCTGCAGTGTCAATAAAATTAAAGCCGGCATCTGCAAATCGGTCCAGGATATGAAACGACTGCTTTTCATCCAGCGTCCAACCGAATACATTCCCGCCGAAATTAATCGGCGCTACTGTTATGTCTGTGTGGCTGATGGTCCTTTTTTCCATAATTTTTTATTGATTACCATTAGAATCATCACCCGGAACCTGTGCTTTTTCATAGATCAGTCCTTCTGATTTCAGTTCTTTCCAGAAGTCCGCAGGAATTTCAGCATGAAGGGCGTTCACATTATCCTGTACCTGTTCAGGCGTACTGGCGCCCGGTATAATGGAAACAAACTCGTCCGCAGCCAGGACAAACTGAAGGGCTGCATGCACGATATCGGTATTGTATTTCTGTGCGATTTCCTTAATCCTGTCACGTTTTTCAGGCATGCCTTTAGGAATCAGCTCCTTATAATTATACCGGTTCCTGCCGGCAATAAATCCTGAATTGTATCCTGCTCCGGAAACCAGCTTCACACCGGCTTTCTTTACGGCCGGAAGCAGCACATCAACGGCAAAATCATGATCGAGGATAGAATACTGGGTGGCAGACAGGCAGATGTCAGGATCGGCATTGTCAATACAGTCGAGGATCGGTTCTATTTTGTTAACGCCCATTCCCCAGCCTTTGATCACGCCCTGGTCACGCAATTCCGAAAGAACTTTGAAGGCTCCTTTTTTGGCCTGTTCCAGGAAATAAGGATACCGGTCTCCCACCTGATCTTCGGAAAGGTCATGCACATAAACAATATCAAGGCGGTCCAGTCCGGTCCTTTCCAGGCTTTCCTCAATCGATCTTTTAATGGCGTCTGCGGTATAATCGTGCCTGAAATCATAATTCAGCGGGTTCTGCCACATCGTTGGAGGCACATCCGATTCCGGCACTTCTGTAAAGATTCTTCCTACTTTGGTGGAGAGTATGAAATCTTCCCTGTTTTTATCCTGTAAAAAGGCCCCGAACCTCCTTTCACTTTTGGTAAGTCCGTACCATGGTGAGGTGTCATAATACCTGATGCCCAAATCCCATGCTTTGGAGAATATTTCATTGGCCTGTTCATCGGTAATATCTGCGAAAGCAGTTCCTATGGCGACTCCTCCCAGGCCGAGCCTGTGGTTTTCATTTAAAATTTCTGGTTTCATATTCTTATATTTAAAAATTTGGCTGTTATGGACGTGCAAACATCGTGCACATCTACGGATACCACAGGTTTAATTTCACGATTTTTACAGGGTGTTTGGTCTTATTATTGAATGAAAATAGGCACACACCACAGAATATTAATCATATGAAAAAGCATATCGTCATCGTAGGCGGAGGTTTTGCAGGGATTAACATGATCAAATCTCTTAAAAACGATTCCAGGTTCAGAATTACTCTGGTCGATAAGAACAACTACCACTTCTTTCCTCCGCTGATTTACCAGGTAGCCACGTCATTTATAGAGTCATCCAACATCAGTTATCCACTGCGGAAAATGTTTGCCAATTACAAAAATGTGCATTTCCATATGGGGAGCCTGGAAAGTGTAGATACGAATACGCAGCTCCTTCATACAGATACGGGAAGCATCAGTTATGATTATCTGGTTCTGGCCCTGGGAACAGAGACCAACTTCTTCGGGATGGAGAATGTACAGCGCTGTGCCCTTCCGATGAAGACCATTGAGGAAGCGCTATACCTCAGAAACTATATGTTGCTAACCCTTGAGGAGGCTGCCCGGAATAAAGATTTAAAAAAGGCTGAAAAGCTTCAGAATATTGTGATTGCCGGTGGAGGCCCTACCGGTGTGGAGCTAGCAGGCATGATTGCCGAAATGGGACAGTATATTGCCCAGAAGGAATACCCGGAAATTAAAATGAGCCTGTCCAATCTCTATTTAATTGATGCACTTCCTACATTACTTTCTCCAATGAGCAAAATGGCTCAGGAAGATGCTTATGAAACACTCACCAAACTGGGGGTAAAAATCCTGCTGAATGTATCGGTAAAAGATTATGTAGATTGTAAAGTCATCCTTTCTGATGGCAGAACGATAGAAACAGAGACCCTGATCTGGACTTCCGGAGTCATAGGACGAGAGGTCAAAGGTTTGCCGGAAGACAGTATCGGCCGCGGCCGCAGGATTCTTACAGATGCTTATAATAAGGTAAAAGGAACAGAAAATGTCTATGCGCTTGGGGATATTGCTCTTCAGCTAACCGATCAGGAATATCCGAAAGGACATCCGCAGCTTGCTCAGGTGGCTATACAGCAGGGTAAAAACCTGGCAGGAAACCTGATCCGGATGGAAGAAAATAAAGAACTCAAGCCTTTCAGCTATCATAACAAAGGAAGTATGGCCATTATTTCAAAATTCAGGGCTGTGGTGGATCTTCCGAAATTTTCGTTCAAAGGCTTTATAGCTTGGCTTACCTGGCTGTTCATCCATATTATTCCACTGGTAACTTTCGGAAGTAAAATACGTTTGGCATTAGATTGGATGCGCTTATTTGTAACGAATAATCCTTCAATCAGGCTTATTTTAAGACCTAAGAAAAATACGGATAAGGATTAGCATAATTGACCATGAATACTCATTTTAACATAAGAATAATACCTATGAACTGACTTCCCCCATCACATACATATTTTCCATTGTAGGAACTTCACTGCCACCTTTCTTTTCAAGGGTAATAGCGAAAGCCTGGGCCTGAGGGATCGTAGAAAGCGCAATTTTAGCGTCCTTATCCTCTGAGTACATTCCTGCACTCACCGGTTTACCTCCTTCTATAGCCCAAAGCTGGTACTGCATGCCTTCAGGAGCTTTCGGCAGAGTTTCTGCGGAAAGGTATACTTCTTTGGTTTTGGTATCCCAGAAAACCATGGCTTTGGAATCTGTGTGCTTTTCAACGCCTTTCAGCATCACCATCTTCATTTCGGGACTTGAAATCATCGTCCATTTCTGCTGCATATTCTGCAGGGCAAGCGCATTATTTTTCTGTTGAGCCTCAAGCTGAGCAATCTGCTTTTTACTTTCAGAACGCTCGCTCATCCAGAACAGGTTAGCGGCTGTACTCAAAAGGAATAATGCTGTTGCAGCAACTGCATACGTCTTCCAGCCGTTTTTCCTTTCAGGAGCTGTCCGGATATCATGAACAGGTTTTATATGCGGCTCCGGCTGTACCTCATTGGCAACAACAGGTTTTGGAACTTCAATAGTCTGTTCTTCTTGGATTTTATTCCATATTTTGGATTTCAGATCAGCAGGTGGTGCTACGGCCTGGGCTGTAGCAAGATCTTCCAATACTTTCTGTGCTTCTTCAAATGCTGCTTTTACTTCAGCATTGTTCTTCATCACACACTCCAAAATACCTGCTTCTTCAGGAGAAGCAAGACCTAGAATATAAGATTCTATAATTCCGGATGATATGTATTCTTTAGTATTCAATTTATTGGTAATCTTTTAGCAAGTCTTTTAATTTCATCAGTGCGCTTCTCATTTTGGTTTTTACAGTTCCCAACGGCATTTTCAGTTTTTCGGAGATTTCATTCTGCGTATATCCCTGGTAATAGGCCATATCTATGAGTTGCTGCTTATCTTTTTCAAGACTCCCGAGTATACTGCTGAATCCGATATGATCAGAGGAATGGTCCTGAACAGAAAGCTCTGCAGAATCATATACGAAATCCGGAAGCGATTGGTTTTTAAGTTCATTCTGAAATGACTTTGATTTTAAATAATCGATCGCTGTATTTCTTGCAATATTGATCATCCATGTATAGAACCTTCCCTTGCCCGCGTCATATTGGGCAATGGAATTCCATATTTTAACAAAAACGTCCTGGATGATCTCTTCAGTATACTCTTTGGATTGTACGATCCGGAGGATGACTCCATATAAAGCGCCCGAATAATGGTCATAAAGGTAATGATAACCATTTTCGTTTCTATCCTTAAGTAGAAGGATAAGCTGCTCTTCCGAATAGTAATTTGTTTTAATAAGTAAAGTATTTCCGTTCAAATGTAGTGAATAAAATTCATACCATGCAAAAACCGGGCAATCTTTTATATCGTACATAAATTTTATAGAATTTAATTGAAACGTTATGAAAAATATACTCGTCAAAGCCATAGCAATATGCCTCCTGAATATAGCAGCAGCAGGTTCTGCACAGAATGCCCACTTTAAAACGAAAAATCCTTATTACTCACGAACTTCCGGTACTCCGCTCAAAGTAAGCAACAGTGAATGGAAAAAAATCCTGAAGCCCGAACTGTACCAGGTTGCCCGGGAAGGTGCTACAGAAATGGCATTCACAGGGAAATACAGCGAGTTTGATGAGAAAGGGACCTATTACTGTGCCGTCTGCGGCAATCCCCTGTTCATGTCCACTTCCAAATTTGCCACCACGTGCGGATGGCCCTCTTTTTACCAGCCAATGGGTAAGAATAGTGTAAAGTACAGGAAAGATACTTCCTATAATATGGAAAGAACGGAAGTTTTATGCGGAAGATGTGATTCCCACCTGGGACACCGCTTTGATGACGGGCCTAAACCTACAGGAAAACGTTACTGCATGAATTCCGTTTGCCTTGATTTTGTTCCGTTTAAGAAAAAATAATATTCTGTTTATCAATGCTTTAAATAAAATAATAATAAAATTTTCAATAAAGTAAATCCGAATGAAAACCGGTCTCGTAAATGACAGTAAGAGCTTACTATAACAATAGTTTAACACATTAATACATTAAATAAAGATGAACACAAGAACAAAAATCACAGCATTGACCATGGTTGCATTATCATTCGCATTCAGCGGACATGCAAATGCACAGATGTCAAAAGAAAAAACAGTAATGGTAGGCGGTGCACCAATGTACCCTTCCAAGAATATTATTGAAAATGCGGTTAATTCCAAAGATCATAAAACATTGGTAGCCGCTGTAAAAGCAGCAGGTCTGGTAGAAACCCTTCAGGGATCAGGGCCATTCACTGTGCTGGCTCCAACGGATGCAGCTTTCGCGAAGCTTCCTAAAGGAACGGTTGAGACTTTGGTAAAGCCTGAAAATAAGGAAATGCTGACTAAAATCCTTACCTATCACGTACTTCCCGGAAAATACAGCGCTAAGCAAATCTGGGCAGCCGTTAAAGCAGGAAACGGAAAGAGTATGATGAAGACTGTGGAAGGTGAAGAACTTACGTTCTGGACAAAAGGTAAAGACCTGTATGTAAAAGATGCCAAAGGTAACAGCGCTAAAGTAACGATCGCTGATGTTAATCAGTCCAATGGTGTAATTCATGTAATAGATACGGTGTTGATGCCGTAAGAGTGGTTTGTTAATTGAAACAGCATAATCCTATTTATGCTGTTTTTCATTATCGTTTATAATTGTACGGATCAGCTTCTCTTCATTCGGACTGATCTCAGCATACTTAACCATTAAAAAATAATATTATGAAAAAAACGATCAGTGTGTCTAACCAGGGAGCGACTCTGGATACAGGCAGAAGAAACTTTTTAAAGCTCAGCGGTATCGGGCTTGCTATGGCAGGTCTTACGCTGGTAGGCTGTAACGATGACGATTTCGAGGATATGAACGGAAAAGTGTTCGACCTTGGAAGCGGTGATGTAGGTGTATTGAACTATGCTTATGCTCTTGAACAGCTTGAAGCAGATTTCTATACCAAAGTGGTGAATAATTTCTATTCCGGTATTTCAAGTGTTGAAAAACAGGTTTTCACGGATCTGTATAATCATGAGGTGATCCACCGTGATTTCTTTAAAGCTGCCATCAGCGGGGCTACATCCAATGTTTTGCCTACGCTTGAATTCCAGTATCCTAATGTGAATTTCAACAGCAGGGATTCTGTTCTGGCTACAGCTAAAGCGCTTGAAGATACAGGTGTTGCTGCCTATAACGGAGCTGGTAAATACATAACCAATGCCGCCTATCTGGTAATCGCCGGTAAAATTGTTTCTGTGGAAGCGAGACATGCCTCAGCGATCAGGGACCTTATCAATCCGGGAACAGCAGCGTTCTCCGGTGACGATGTTATCGATTCCAACGGGCTTGACCTTGCAAAAGAACCGAAAGACATTGTAGCGGCGGCCGGCGGCTTCATAAAAACTCCTTTTACCTGGATAGAAAGAGGTATCATGTAATTAACCACCTTAAAAATCACTATTATGAACATTCTTAAATTACTCGATAAGCTTTCTGATGATCAGTTTTTTTCTACAGAAGCTACCAGATTGCAGACCATTACAAAAATATCCTCATTTGGAAAGAAAGCAGCCGTAGCTGCAGTTCCGCTAGGATTGGGAACTTTATTGTCTACTCCGGCAAAAGCGGCAGAAACTGAGGCATCAGCTTCTTCATCCACTTTCCTGAAATCTGCTTTAACGGATGCCCTTCAGCTGGCATTGGTTCTGGAATACCTGGAAAATGAATATTATGCCATCGGGCTTTCCACTGCCGGACTGATCCCGAATTCTGACAGGACGGTTTTTATGCAGATTGCCAAACATGAATCTGCCCACGTTACTTTCCTGAAAAGTACATTAACCTCTCTTGGGGTAACACCGGGTGCAAAGCCTACATTTGATTTTACCGCCAATGGTAATTTTACTCCTTTTACAAATTACAACCAGTTCCTGATCCTTGCACAGGCATTTGAAGATACTGGAGTAAGAGCGTATAAAGGCCAAGCGGGCAATGTGATGTCCAATAAAGCGGTGTTGCAAGCAGCGTTGCAAATCCATTCCGTAGAGGCAAGACATGCTTCACAGGTAAGAAGAATGAGAGCCAATAAAGGCTGGATCGAGCTTGCCAACGGAGGAAATATGCCGGCAGCAACCAATCCTGTATACAGTGGTGAAGATAATACCAACCAGGCGGGCTATAATACTGCAGCAGCCTTCGGAGCAGCGGCAGGTTCAGCATCATTTGACGAAATACTCACTGGAAGTGATGCACAGGCAATAGCCTCTTTATTTATTGTCTGATCCTTTCATAATATTTAGGTGTGATCCTTTCCCGGTTGTACGGGAAAGGATTTTTTTATGCTGGAAGCCAGGGATATTTTTTATCCTAAGGATAATATTCCTTACATTTACTGATTATAACAATTCGGTTACCCATAATTCTACACAGGTGAACATTCATAACAGGAAGAAATATCTGAGCTTTCTTAAATTTAAAAGAGATTTTCAAAAGTACGGACTGGAAAAAGCACGGAGTTATGAGCTTGTATTGCACTGGCTGAGCAACCGGCTGAGCAGGAACCAATTCCTGATCCTCTCCGGGATCATTGTGGGATGTACCGCCGGTCTTGCCGGCGTTGTGCTGAAAACGCTGGTTCATGACATCCATTATTTCATTGTCAATAAAGTCCATTTTGAATACCAGATCCTGTTTTATATCGTTTTTCCATTCCTTGGGATTGTTCTGACTACATTAGTAGTTCTCACGATCTTTAAAGGGCAGGATAAAAAGGGAATCGGGGCAATATTGTATGAGATTGCGCGGAATTCGAGCATTGTTTCTTCAGTTAAAATGTACTCCCAGATCGTGCAGAGTGCTATAACGGTTGGACTCGGAGGATCCGCCGGACTGGAAAGCCCGATTGCGGTTACCGGGGCTGCCATTGGCTCCAATTATGCACAGACCTACCGGTTGAGTTATAAAGAACGTACGCTTCTTCTGGCAGCAGGTGCTACTGCGGGGATCGCTTCCGCCTTCAATGCACCTATTGCGGGAATTATGTTTGCTTTTGAGATCCTGCTGACCGGTGTTGTATTCACCGATTTTATTCCTTTGGTGGTTGCTGCGGTCTGCGGCAGTCTGTTATCCAGGATCTTATTGCAGGAAGATATCCTGTTCAGGTTTCATACCCGGGAGGCGTTCAATTACAAAAATGTACCCTACTACCTCATCCTGGGGGTTGTCACCGGGCTTTATGCACGTTATTTTGTGATCATTTCCCAGAAAGTCGAGCATTTTATGAAGGCCCTGAATATGTCACGCCTCCGTAGAGCCATGGTGGGGGGCGCAGTCCTGTCGCTGCTTTGTGTCCTGTTTCCGCCACTCTTTGGGGAAGGCTACGAAACGGTAAAGGAATTTACGAATGGTGATACGATCTCTATCATAGAAAACAGCCTGTTCAAATATTTTGATATTACAGACTGGACGGTGATCATGTTCCTGTTGATGATCGTTTTGTTGAAGGCATTTGCCACTTCCATTACCATTTTCAGCGGAGGAAATGGAGGAAATTTTGCCCCGTCGCTTTTTGCCGGCGGCACGGTAGGGTTTTTATTCGCGGTGATTTGCCGTAAGATCGGATTTGAGGAAGTTCCGGTTACCAATCTGATTCTTGTAGGCATGGCCGGTGCCATGAGCGGCGTATTGTATGCCCCGCTGACCGCGATTTTCCTCATCGCAGAATCCAGCTCCGGCTACGACCTGTTCATTCCTTTGATGATTGTTTCGGTTATTTCCTATCTGATTGCGAGATGGTTCTCCCCTATCTCCCCGGAACTGAAATCACTGGCCGACCAGGGTAAGATATTTACAAATGAACATGATAAAAACCTTCTTTTCTCACTGAGGACAGAAGATTTTATAGACCGTCAGTCCCAGACGGTACCAGAAGATATTTCAGTAACCGAATTGTTTGAGCAGCTTAAAGACGGCAACCGTAATATATTTGCGGTAGTGAATGAACAACGTATTTTAAAAGGTATTTTCAGTATAGATGATATCAGGCCATATCTTTTCGGTAACAGTGACCAGCTGAAAAGCATCAGTCAGATCATGAGGGCTCCGGCCGCACTCATAAGCCCGAACAGCAAGCCACTGGAAATTTTACAGGTATTTGATAATACAGGAGTGTGGAACCTCCCTGTGGTGGACAGCAATAATATGTTCATAGGATTTATCTCCAAATCATCAATCCTGATGAGCTACAGGCAGCTTTTAAAAGACTATTCTAACTGATCCTTTTTTTATTGCTGGATAGAACCCATTCATCCTTTCCGCACTTATCACATCGGATTTCATCCTCTGCCGGCTTCAGTTTGGTATTGCCGCAGAATATGCATGAATAATGACCTTCCGACGGTACCCGTGTAAAGGGATGATCCAATGAATTCGGCATAATAGGAAGACCAAATTTAGTATCCTCAGACTCATAAAAAAAGATGCTGATCTCACCGGAAATTTCTACAATAGCCTCTTCCACCTGGCCCAGATGGGAAATGTTGTTGATTCTTAATTCAGCGAAAAACTCGTCGATCCCGAAATTTTCTTTCCTGAAATCCCCGATGGAAAATTCACCGTCTTTGATCAGGCACATCGGCTTGCCTTCCACTACTTTTTCAAAATTCTTGCTCTTTGCGATGAAGAAGGTGATGACACTGTATAAAAATATGATGACTATGAAGACCACAAGGGATGAAACTATTCCTACTTCCTTGTAGAACATAGGATCGCCGGCGGCAGATCCCAGCCCGATAATGACGACCAGTTCAAAAACCGAAAGCTGCTTAACCCCTCTTTTTCCCAACAATCTCAATCCAAGAATGATGGCAAGGAACATAATCACTGTACGAAGCACAATTTCGATCAGGAACGGCCAGTCTTCCTGTCCGAGCAAAAGTTCTTTCCAGTCGATCTGCAGAAGAAGTAATGATTGCATAAGAAGTTTAGGACAGAACTTCAAAAAATAAGCCAACTAGGTGCTCCTTTCCACCGTCTCATTCTCTTAAAGCTATTATGATCAGGCATCGAAAAGATCCAGGACTTCAAGGATATTCCGGTACAGAAAATCCAGTTCTTCTGAGGTAATGCAATACGGCGGTACCAGATACATGATGTTTCCCAGCGGACGCATAATGATTCCTCTGTTCAGAAAAGCTTCATAAATCCTCTGCCGGTCTGTATTGAAATAAGAAACCGACTCCCGTGATGCGAGGTTCCACGCCAGAATGGTGCCGGTCTGCCGTACCTGTTCAGCCAGCGGATGATTTTTCAGGACTTCTGCAAACTGGGTATGCTTTCCTGTAATCATCATGATTTGTTTCTGAGTATCTTCCAGTAACAACAGTTCCATGCTTGCCAATGCCGCAGTACAGGCCAGAGGGTTGGCTGTAAATGAGTGTCCGTGGAATAATGTCCTGTGCTGGTCGTCCGAAAGGAATGCATTAAAGATGTCTTCTGAACAGCTCGTAATTCCCATCGGCATCGTGCCGCCGGTCAAGCCTTTTGAAAAGCATATGATATCCGGCTTTTCCGTCAGGTGATCTGCCGCGAAGAGCTTTCCCGTCCTTCCGAAACCGGTGAAAACCTCATCCTGGATCAGCAGGATCCCGTTCGTACGGCAACATTCCATCAGCTGTGAAAGTTCTTCAGGATTATGCATCAGCATTCCCGCTGCGCCCTGGACTAATGGTTCATAGATCAGGCATACCGTATCCTCGGCCAGAGATTCAATCTGGGAGAGGAGATGCCGGATGTTTCCGGGTTCAGGCGTATCGATAAACACCACTTCAAACAGCATTTCCCCGAAGGGTTCTGTCCACGTGCTCCTGCCGCTTACAGACATGGCGCCGAAAGTATCACCGTGATAGGCATTCCGGAATGCCATGATTTTTTTCTTCCGGCTGCCTGAATTGAATGCATACTGAATGCACATTTTAAGGGCTACTTCAACCGCCGTGGAGCCGTTATCCGAATAAAAAACTTTTTTCTGGTTGGCAGGCAGCAGCGTAAGCAGGTTCTCAGCAAGTTGTACAGCCGGCTCATGGGTGAAACCGGCAAAAATCACCTGTTCCAGCGTATGCAACTGTTCAGATACTTTTTGGGCAATATAGGGATGGGCATGGCCATGCAGCGTCACCCACCATGAGGAGACGGCATCTATATATTCTCTTCCGTCTTCGTCGTACAGGTAAATTCCTCTTCCTCTGGTTATGGGAATGCTTGT
This sequence comes from uncultured Chryseobacterium sp., assembly GCA_913775525.1. Taxonomy (GTDB): domain Bacteria; phylum Bacteroidota; class Bacteroidia; order Flavobacteriales; family Weeksellaceae; genus Chryseobacterium. Next base: position 255,194 of record CAJYLH010000036.1, on the reverse strand, counting down.
TCTGGCTGTTTTCATCTGGGTATACGGATGCCAGACAATGGCTGCATCTCTTTGTTGTAGGTTAGGCATAGATGATAAATGATGAGTAATGAGTAATGGGTAATGGGTAATAGATCAATGATATAATTTAGAATCTATAATTTAAAATTAAAAATTACTCAACTCTTACCTTTTCCCGCCTCTCCATCGGTTTCAGGCCAAGCGTATTGAGCAGGTGCATGTCTTCGGAAACTCCCGGATTCGGAGTAACGAGTAAAGTTTCCCGTTCACCGGTGAAAATGGAATTGGCTCCGGCCATGAAACACCAGGCCTGTTCAAATTCAGTCATCTCTACCCTTCCGGCACTGAGCCTCACCATGGATGAAGGCATGATGATGCGCGCAGCAGCAATCATTCGCACCATCTCCCAAGTATCCACCTTTGGATTTTCTTCCAGCGGTGTTCCAGCAACTCTCGCCAGGGCATTGATCGGTACAGATTCGGGATGTTTCGGCATGGTAGCCAGTGTCAGCAGCATGGAAATACGGTCCGCATGGGTTTCTCCCAATCCGATGATGCCGCCTGAGCAGACAGTAATTCCGGCTTTCCGCACGTGATTGATCGTATTGATCCTGTTGTCAAAGGTCCGGGTGGAAATAATCTCTTCATAATACTGTTCAGAAGTATCCAGGTTATGGTTGTAGGCATATAAGCCGGCTTCCTGCAGCCTGACTGCCTGTTCTTCGGTAAGCATACCTAGAGTACAGCATACTTCCATCCCGAGGTCATTGACTCCCTTCACCATATCGATGACGCGGTCGAAATCCCTGTTGTTACGTACTTCCCGCCATGCAGCGGCCATACAGAAGCGGGATGAACCACTGTCTTTAGCCTTTCTTGCATGTTCCAGAACAGTTTCAGTGGAAAGCAAGGCCTGGACTTTGATATCGGTGTGGTATCTCGCCGCCTGTCCGCAGTAAGAGCAGTCTTCAGGGCATCCGCCGGTTTTTATGGACAACAGGGTTGACATCTGTATCTTTTCCGGATCATGCCATTCCCGGTGCACTGTCGCTGCACGGTACACCAACTGCATTAACGGTGAATGGTAAATGTCTTCTATTTCCTGCTTGGTCCAGTCGTTTCTTACTAATGATTTGTCATTCATGATTTTCAATATTTATTTTTTTTGCCATAGTTGTTATAGATTCTCTGTCCGGGTTTTTAATTTCCGGAATTCTTATGATAACGGTTCTTTCATCGGTGTGCTTAAGAATAATGCGTTCTGTATCAGGAGGAAAAGATCCGTTCAGGATCAGGTATTTAAGGTACAGTCCGCGCTGCTGTAAAGCCATTAATGACAACAGCGTATGGTTAATACAGCCCAGATAATTTCTGACCACCAGCGCTACCGGCAGATCCAGCTTTTCGATCAGGTCAATCATCAGCGCGTTGTCAGATAGAGGAACCATAAGTCCGCCGGCCCCTTCTATAATCAAAGGATGTGGAGTTTCCGGGAGCCTGAAATCATCCAGGTGGATGGTCAGTCCTTCGGCTGCCGCAGACTGATGCGGTGATGCCGCGAGTTGAAGGCGGTATATTTCCGGGTAAATGACTACATTCTCCCCAGCCCAATCGCTTATTTTCATGCTGTCTGTATGATGCAGGTCTCCCGACTGCACAGGCTTCCAGTAGGCTGCCTGATAATAGTGGGTAAGAATAGCAGAGCAAACGGTTTTGCCGATTTCGGTACCGATTCCGGTGATAAAAATTTTCATTGTATCCTGTTATGCTGATTCATGTATTATTTGGCAAAGCCTGATGATTTCTTCTTCTGTATTAAAGCTGTGCAGGCAGATCCTGAGCCTCTCCGTCCCTTCCTTCACCGAAGGGCTGTATACCGCATAGGTCTGAAACCCTAGGTCAGCCAGCTGGTTTTGCAGTGATTTCAAATTGTTTTTATCAGGAATAATCACCGCCTGTATTGGACTATTTATTGCAGAAGGTGTTACGATTCCCTGTTGCCTGAATATCCTGATGTTATTTTGCAACGCTTTCTGAGCCGGTTGATGCTTTGAGAGGAATTCATAACCGGATCTGATGCTCAACCATTGTACATCAGGAGATGATGTCGTATAGATCAGCGGTGCAGCGAAATTGATCAGGTAATTCTTTACAAGATGGCTGCTCAATACGGCCGCACCATGCATACCTAAAGCTTTTCCGTACGTGATAACTGCGGCAGTCACCTTATCATGCAATCCGCAACGGTCTACAAGCCCGTGCCCGAAAACACCGAAAGCATGAGCTTCATCTACAATCAGGCCGGCTCCGTAACATGCTGCAAGGCCGGCAATCTTTGCCAATGGAGCAAGATCACCTTCCATGGAATATAAACTTTCAACCGCAATAAGGCAGTTCCCGGATTCTTTCTTCAGAAGATGCTCCAGATGGTCCATATCATTATGCCTGAACTTCAGTTTTTTTGCAAACGAAAGCCTGCATCCGTCATAAACGGAACGATGGATATGTTCATCCGTAATGATGGTATCCTGCCTCCCCGGCAATGCAGAGAACAGTGCAAGATTAGCCTGGTATCCGGATGAAAAAAACAGTGCCGCAGGAAAACCATGTTCTTGTGCAATGTACTGTTCGGTTTCGTTGATGTAAGCCGTATTTCCGCTGATCAGCCTGGACCCTGTAGTTCCTGATAGCCATTCAGGATGTCTTGAAACCTTATTTAGGATGATATTCTGCAAATCGCTGTTGCGCGCAAATCCGAGATAATCGTTGGAGTAAAAGTCAATACCCTGAGATACTAGTTGTAATCTCCTTAAGGTGCCGCTTTCGCTTCTTTTATCCAGTTCTTTCTGCCATCGATCAAGCATAGTCATGATGACGGATTTCATTGCTGATGGAATTGAGCCATTCCTGATGGAGTTCTTCCTCCATGCTTACAATACGGTCCGCATGGTCTTTCCATTTTGGGGAGAACTCACATAGCTGGCTGATCATTTCTTCCAGATGGCCTTCTTCTTCCAGAATAATGGATTTTACCATGATCTTTGACCCTGTTTCCGTAAGGATATCCTGATAGACCGGATAAAGCAGGTCTGCCCTGACTTCTATAGCATACGTGACAAAAAGATAGGCCGCATACTTTAATTGATCCTGACTAAGCCTGTAGTGATTACGGAGGTACCGGCAGGTTTTTACATCAAGCGCATGAAGGTACTGCCGGGTGGCTCTGGCCGCAAGCAATTCATGACTCTGGTAGCTCCTGCACAGATCAGGACTCAGTTTACTGATCTGCTTTTTCAGGTAATACGCATGCCGGTGTTCTTCCGCGGCGTGCTTCAGCTGGATCAGGCTTACTTCAGAGGCATGTTCAGCAGCAGAAATTTTCCTGGCACCCGCATTTTCCATAAAAGAAAGGGTGTTGAGCCATCTGGCATGAAATTCCGGATGGGAAATGATATTCTTTAACAGGCGGTACACGTCCATATATTTTAATTTGGCTCCAAAAGTAGTATATTGCCGGATGGTTGTATAGTGCCAGTTTTAAGATTATGGATAGTCCGGTTACCGTTCCTTATACCAGTTTTATCAAAATAGACCGAAAATCGAATACTCCTGTATACATGCAGGTCAGTAATCAGCTGATCAATGCCATCCAGCGGGGCGTTCTTCCTACGGGTACAAAATTACCCGGCACGCGGTCGATGAGCCAGCTCCTGGAAGTGCACCGGAATACGGTTGTCAGTGCTTATGACGAGCTACTGGCACAGGGATGGATCGAAAGCCTGCCTAACAAGGGAACTTTCGTTCACGGAGGCATTAAGGAGGTACAGAATTCTTATCGTGAATTTCATAAAAACGATCTTCAGCAGTATCCTAAAACAACCGGATTCACGTTCAGACACTCAAGTATCCTGGATAATCCGTTTGAAAAATCGGGATGTGAGTATATCTTCAATGACGGCATTCCGGACATCAGGCTGACGCAGATTGACCAGCATTCAAGGATTTACAGCTCTATCCTCAAACGCAAAGCCCATAAGATCAACCAATACAATCATGACGGAAGTGAATTCTTCAAAGAAAACCTGTCCAGATACCTTACCCTTTCCCGAGGGTTGCCCATCAGTAAAAATAACCTGCTGATTACGCGCAGTACGGAAATGAGCATTTATATTGCTTCCCAGATCCTCCTTTCTGAAGGCGATGTTGTCCTGGTGGGAGAATTAAGTTATTTCTCGGTCAACATGATTTTCCAGCAGTCGAAAGTTAATATATGCCGTGTCCCGGTAGACCTTGATGGCATTGATGTGGAAGCCGTACAGGAAATCTGTCGCAGGCAGAAAGTACGGATGCTTTATCTTACGCCGCACCACCACTATCCTACTACGGTTACCCTGAGTGCACAGCGAAGACTGGAGCTGTTGCGCCTCGCCGCTGCTTACGGTTTCATCATCCTGGAAGACGATTACGATTATGATTTTCATTACGATAAATCTCCTATCCTGCCTTTAGCAAGTGCAGATACTTCGGGAATGGTCATTTATATCGGTTCATTTGGAAAGTCACTGGCCCCAGGATTCCGTACGGGCTTTATTGTTGCCCCGGAAAACCTCATGAATGAAATGCGTAAGTATCTTGGCATCATCGACCGGCAGGGCGATATCCTGATGGAACAGGTGTTGGGTGAAATGATCGCAGAGGGTGAGATTCACCGGTACCTGAAAAAATCAGTGAAAGTATACCGGGAAAGACGGGATGCTTTTACTGTTCTGCTGAAGGAATACCTGGGGAATCATATTCATTTTGAACCGCCTTCCGGCGGCCTGGCAGTCTGGGTAGAATGGAAAACGCCTGTTAACCTGATGCAGCTCAGCCGGCACTGTGCACAGCACAATCTGTTTATCCCTAAAACACTATTATATCAGAACCGGAACCTCACCGCGCTACGGCTGGGCTTTGGAAACCTGAATCCGCAGGAAATGGAAAACAGTGTGAAAATACTTTCAGGCTGTGCGACAGGTTTGATATCAATGATTTGAATAGATACGGCTTTAACCCTGACCTAACCCTGCCAAAAAAGAGGCTGTCTCAAAAGTACCCCTTCTCTCGGACTCCTGTCTGACAAATTTAGTCGTTTAGAAGATTCTCAGAGCATTAGTTTACCTTTTGAGACAGCCTCGGTGTATCTAATGTAAAAACAGATTATTCCAATGGTTTTTTCATCATGAGATCAGTCTGTTCCTGGCTACCGAGCCTGAAAACATGTTTACCGAATTCGGAAAAGCCGTTCTTACGGTAAAAACTGAGTGCTTTATGGTTTTCTTCCCAGACTCCGAGCCAGAGGTAAGATTTCTGAAGCTCACAGGCAACTGTAATGGCTTTGTTATACAACAGCTGTCCGATTTTTTTACCCTGATGGCTGTTTTTCACATAGATCCGTTCAATTTCCAAGGCTGTGTCATCCTGAAGTTCAGTCTGGGCAGTACCGGAGTTAAGTTTCAGGTAACCTACCGGTTGGCCTTCATCCCAGGCAATGAAGAAAAGAGAATCGGGATTACTGAGTTCAGACTGTACTTTTTCCGTAGCGAAACTTTCGTCCAGGTATCTCTTCATTTCCTCTTCTTCATTGCTTTCTGAGAAGGTTTCGGAAAAGGTCTGCCTTCCTGTCTGCTGAATGGTTTCAAGATCGTCGGAAGAGGCCTGTGTTATCATTACTGACATGATAGATGGTATTAATCAAACAATATTTTTTTAAAAGCTACTGAGGCCAGATGTACCTGAACTTCCCAGTCAGCTGCGGCATCGCTTCCGGCATCATCAGAAATATATTTCAGGCATACGAAAGGGATGTCTGCCTTCTGAGCGATCAGCGCCAGAGGATATGCTTCCATATCGACGATATTGTAAGCCGTTTCAGCATGGTTCATTTCAAAACTGTCGCCGCTCCCACAGATTCCCTGAGGAAGGTGGTCAACAGGAAGCCCATACTCCAGTACAGGCGGAATTCCTGAAAGCGGTGTTTCATACAGTGCAAAACCCAGCCCTCTTACATCCATATCCCGCTGGATGAATTTTGTACAGCAAACCACCTCACCTTTGATGAAGCCTTTGCTGCCTGCAGAACCTAAATTAACGATGAGCGATGGTCTTTTGTGGTAAATCTGCTGTGTCAGTGCCATGGCCGCATTTACTTTTCCGATTCCCGTAATCAGTTTATGGGCATGGTCGAATTCCTTTCCGGCTTCAGCATCCAGCGCAAAAACAAAAAGCGTTTCCGAAACAGGGAAATGAAGGTGTTTGTTTATTCTAATCATCATTTCCATCTTAAAGGCTGCATTCGTCCGTATCACACGTACCACCCTGTGCAGAAAACCTTGCAGATTCTGTTTCGTCATAAGTCTGCTGGAGAGCCTCCTCAAACAGGGCAGCTGGCTGGGCTCCGGAAACGGCATATTTCCCGTTCAGAATAAAAAAAGGAACACCTCTTACGTTGTTATGTTCTGCTTCCATCATATCCTGGTCGATTTCTTCGTCAAATTGATGTGATGTTACAGCGACTTTTGCTGTATCCCTGTCCATTCCTACGGATGCGGCAATGCTGAGGAGCACTTCCGTATCCGCAACATTTTTCCCGTCTATAAAATGAGCCTGGAAAAGAGCTTCTTCCGTTTGAGATGAGCAATCATATTTTTTTGATAAATGCAACAGCCTGTGTGCGGGATAGGTATTGGTAATCTGAACATCATTGAAGTTAAAGTCGATCCCTGCATTCTTACCTGCATGGGTCACCTGTGAGATCATCTGCTCAGCCTGGGCTTCAGGAAATCCTTTTTTCTGTTTGAAATAATCCAGTGTGCTGATGGTTTTTGCAGGATCCAGAGTCCGGTCCAGCTGGAAGCTTTTCCATTCTACCTCTACTTCATCCCTGAAGGGCAGTTTTTCCAGGGCCGCCTCAAAATTCTTTTTACCAATATAGCAGAACGGACACATCACATCCGACCATATCTCTATTTTCATTGCCATGATATCATTATTTAAGAGATCAAATTTAGCCCAAAAAATCCAGACCTCCGAATCATATGCAGATCTTCATCTCCAGGTTATTGTCCTTTTATTTCATGCCTGTATATGGTATGATAGAGATATAAATGAAAACGGCAGTATAAATCCGTATTAAGGATAGATACTGCCTTCTTTATCAGACATTCGGGACAGGATCCCGGAAGTGCAATGAACTATAAATCGTTAAACCATTTGTAAATATCCATTTCCGAAGGAATAGAAAGTTTTTTTCTAAGCCTGTTTTTACGGTTCTGAATGGCTTTCGGGGTTACAAATGTATAGGTCGCAATTTCCTTTGTCGTTAAGTTTAACTTCAGGTAGATGCAGAAAATCAGTTCCGAATTCTTAAGATTAGGCTGTATCGCAGATATTCTTTCGAAAAAATCCGGGTGAACCAATCTGAACTTATTCAAAAGGCGTGGGGAATTTTCCTTGGCCAGGGTAATAATTTCATCTTGAACAAAACTTTTCTGGTTTAAATCTTCTAAACTGAATTCAGGTTTTTCGTTTTTCATAATGTTTTTCTCATCTCTACTAGTTTCTGCAGTGTTCATACCACAGAATAAATCTGCTTTTCTCTTCATACCATGTCTGTTTCTTTATGAATACAGGTAGACGGCACGTTCTTCATCTGACATTAATTTCACACTCTATCACTATTCGTTTCTTTATCTGTTTTTTTAAGCTAAGCCCTGTCTGGAATGAAAATTCCGGAATTATAATGAAGACAAAGAAAAAAAAAATGATTAGAATTTTGTTAAATTAAAATACCACATAGGTACCACGCGTCCTGTCGAAACCTCACAATTTTTTAATTTTGATGATTTTAAGCGTTTGATAGCTGTTTATTTTTTTAATTATACAAATGTAATTTAACATCGGTTTATTTTTTATGATTATGATCAATGTTTATCATTTTGTTAAATATATGTACGAAATGTATTGAAAAAATTCATAACCCCATATTTTGTGGTAGATTTGTGGTATGCTTTTTTATGGTTAATATTGTAAAAAGTTATTTCTTTATTATTGAATTCTAACCTTATTCTGATGAACATCCTCTGTCAGACGATGGTTATCCGTATAAGGGAAAGAAAATCATGACACCAAACCTATATTAATAATAAACGATAACCAATTACAACTCATCATGGACATTCACCTCTTACATACCAGCTTCTGGACTGCACAGAAAATTGAAAGTACTTATATACTCAGTATAAAAGATAATATCAGCATCTTAGCTGCATTCAAGGATTTTATAACCCGGCAGAAGATTCATTCAGGATGTATTTCCGGTGTGGGGCTCGTTAAGGAAGCCCGCCTGCGCCTGAATGATCCGTTTTCAAAAAAATCCATCGATGCAGTCACGGAAGATGTTATGGAAGTTCCGGAAATTTCAGGTTGCATCAATCATAACGGAGCATCGGCAGAAATTCATCTCAATGCAAGGCTTGTTTCTAACGATACCAGCCTTTCCGGATCCCTGATAGATGCGAAGGTTTATGATAAAATGGAATTTATTATCCACCCGGTTAAGAGCATCACCACATTTTTCGGACATCAAGACTGTTATTGTAACTGATTTCTCTGCTATCAACGGCTGGACTATTCTGTGATCCTATATCCCGAGATATTAAAATAATCCTAATTTTTGTTTCCTGCTTGCTCATTTGTGCGTTAATTTTTAACTTGAATTGATTTAAAAAATGAAACATGGAAAAATTAGGATTTATAGGATTGGGCAATATGGGACATCCTATGGCCAAGAATCTTGAAAAAGCGGGATTTCCGCTGTCCGTATACAACAGGACACCGGAAAAAGCTGAGGAATTCAGGGAGCAATCTGTAGTTTGCAGCCGTATTGCAGACCTGGTAGAGAACAGTGATGTTATTTTCACCATGCTCACCAATGATGATGCGCTGAAATCGGTATATGAGGAAATACTCTCCCTTAATATTACCGGAAAACTCTTTGTAGATATGAGTACGGTATCCCTTGAAGCAACAGCACACACTGCTGCTGCTATCATTGTAAAAGAAGCCTCTTTTATAGACGCTCCGGTAGCAGGAAGCACAAAACCCGCAGCGGAAGGTACCCTCATCATCATGGCCGGTGGTGAAGAAAAAGATATCACCCGGGCCGAACCTTATCTCCAAAAGATGGGAAAACTGATTAAGCACCTGGGTGAAAACGGGAAGGGTATTGCGGCTAAATTATCCGTGAATTATTTCATATCGGCTATTTACCAGGGACTGGCAGAGACCGTTCTTTTCTCCGAACGTCTGGGCCTTGACCGCATAGACATGCTTGAAATTATTAATGAAAGTGCCAGCGGAAGCGGAGCAACGAAAGTAAAAACACCCTTACTCACCGAAGATCATTATCCGCCTGCATTTGCACTGGACCTGATGCTGAAGGATATTTTGCTGGCCCGTAAAGCAGGGGCCGATTATCCCTTATCAGAATCTCTGATCAGCACCTATCAGTCGGCTCATGATGCCGGTTTTGGGAAAGATGACGTGATTGGCATCATCAATTATCTCAAAACGCTTCAGTAATACCTGTTTAATATGTCCCCTAAAATCATCCCTATATGAGCTCTGAAAACATTTTCCCTGAAACCTACCTGTTTAAAGACGACGGAAACATTCCTAACAGCAAGTATCCGCTTCTGGTATACCGGAATGTTTTTTCCGGCCGAGGTAATGAGGGTGCCGCCTGGCTGGAGCATCGCTTCACTGAAAACGGGTGGCATAACTTCTGGAGGTGGACCATCTATCCTTTCCATCATTATCATAGCAATACCCATGAGGTTTTGGGTGTTTTTGAGGGCTCAGCCGAGATATGCCTTGGCGGTCCGGCAGGAAAAAAGATGACGGTTACAGCTGGAGATATCCTGGTCATTCCTGCAGGCCTCGCCCATCGCTGCATTTCATCTACTTACGGGTTTACAGTCGTGGGGGCTTATCCGGAAGGGAAAAGTGCGGATCTGATCAGGGCAGAAGCATCTGACCATGATGCCGCAGTACAGAGCATCCGGCAGGTTGCGGTTCCTGGTAAGGATCCCGTACTGGGAGATGCGGGAGGATTAGTTGAACTTTGGAAATAAATTAAGAATGAAAGATTTTAAAACAGTGTATTTCTTTTTGCGCCTTCCCATCGCGGTATCACTGGCGGGCCACGGACTCGTACGGCTGCCCAAACTTCATGCTTTCAGTGACTGGATGGTGAAAACCATGGAAAAATCAGCCATCCCTGATGCAATGATTATTCCTTTCAGCTATTTCCTCCCTGTTGCAGAAGCAGTGATCGGTATTTTGCTGCTAGCAGGATTCAAAAGCAAGCTGACGATATATTCAGGCTTGATGCTGATGAGCATCCTGATTTTAGGAAGCTGTTCCATCGAAAACTGGACTGCTATAGAGTCACAGCTGCTGCATTCCGCTTATCTGGCCGGCCTGTTCTGGTTTTTCAGCAGGTATGCAGATCATAATACATCAGATATAAAAGCTTTAGTCTGATCATATTTAGAAATAAAAGCTGGTACACGCATACTCTAATATGACGGATCTGACATTCAGGTCCGTTTACTATTTTAAGACTTCAGGATATCTTTCATACGCATTATTTTGACCTTAAATTTCTTTGGAAATACTCGATTTTACGGTATAAAACCGGCATTTTCAGTGGCCATTAATGATTGGTTAGGTTTTTGAAGCATGATAGTAAAATCGACCATACCTTGAAACTGATCACTTTTACCAATAAAGGCATTTACTGTCCGAGAGGCAAGTTCTATATTGATCCATGGAGACCTGTAGATTTTGCCGTTATCACTCATGGTCACGCCGACCATGCCCGTTGGGGAATGAAAAAATACCTCTGCCATCATTTTACCAAACCGATCCTGCATCAGCGCATCAGTCCCGATATTGTTTGTCAGAGTGTGGAATACGGTGAAGTCATCAATATCAACGGAGTAAAAGTTTCCTTCCATCCTGCAGGGCATATCATTGGGTCAGCACAGATCAGGCTGGAATACAAAGGTTATGTAAGTGTGGTTTCAGGCGACTATAAAGTACAGGAGGACGGATTGAGCACACCGTTTGAGCTCGTCCGATGCAACGAATTTGTTTCAGAAAGTACTTTCGGACTTCCGATATACAACTGGCTCGAGGTAGATGACCTTAATAAAAGGCTCCAGAGTTGGGTCCTGAAAAATAAAGAGAACGGAAAAACTTCCGTATTTGTAGGCTATTCCCTCGGGAAAGCACAACGGATCATGAAAGCGGTGGAAGAATTAGGCAAAATCCATGTCCACTATTCCATCGGTAAGCTTAATGAAGCTTTTGAGACTGTTGGAATTGACCTTCCCGAATATGAAATCCCTGATTTCCGGGAAAGCGTGAAACATCTCCTGGGCGAAATAGTGATCGTTCCACCCGCGTTGCTTGACAGTAATGTGATCAAAAAAATCCCGGAAGCCGCAACGGCCATCTGTTCCGGATGGATGCAGGTGCGCGGAGCCAGACGGTGGCGCAGTGCGGATGCAGGTTTCCCGATGAGTGACCATGCCGACTGGAAAGGCCTGTTGCAGGCTATCAAGGCAACGGAAGCAGAAATTGTGCACGTCACCCACGGACAGACGGAAGTGTTCTCAAAATACCTCAATGAAATCGGGATCAAAGCTGATGTGGTAGAAACCCTATACGGCAATGATGATGAAGAGGCAGAAGCGGAAATCCCTGAAACCCAAAAGGAACAGCCATGAAACATTTTGCAGATCTCATCAATGCCCTGGAAAGCACGAATAAAACCAATGCCAAGATCGATGCCATCATCGATTACCTGGAACGTGCCCCGGATGAAGACAAGGTATGGTTCATTGCTTTATTTACCGGTAAAAGGCCGAAAAGGAATGTCAACACCAATTACATGAAAGAATGGGCACTGGAAATAACAGGGCTTCCGTTCTGGCTGTTTCAGGAAAGCTATTCTTCCGTAGGTGACCTCGGAGAAACTATTTCCCTGATCCTCCCGCCTCCAACCCGGAAGATAGACCGTTCGCTGACAGAATGGATGACCGACATCCTGCATTTAAAACAGAAAACGGATGCGGAAAAGAAAGAATTTGTACTGAGCTCATGGGACGGACTGGATTATACCGAACGCCTGATCTTCAATAAACTGTTAGGCGGCAGTTTCAGGATTGGGGTATCGGATAAGACCCTCATCAATGCTCTGACAAAATTTTCGGGTCAGGAATCAAGTGCTTTAATGCACAGCCTGATGGGAAAATGGCAGCCTGAAGAAGCCTCTTTCCGTGAACTGATTTCCGCAGAAAACATCAATCCCGACAATTCCAAGCCATATCCGTTCTGCCTTGCGTATCCGCTGGAAAAGGATCTTCAGGACCTGGGTAACCCCGATGAATGGCTGGTGGAATACAAATGGGACGGCATCCGGGGGCAGATCATCCGCAGGAATGACGAGGTATTCATCTGGTCGCGCGGAGAAGAACTTGTGACTCCTCAGTTTCCCGAAATTGAAGAGGCTGTTAAAGCCATGAAAGGGAATTTTGTGATTGACGGCGAGATCCTTGCCGTAAGCAATGGCAAAGTCTTAAATTTCAATGAGCTCCAGAAACGGCTGAACCGTAAAACCCTGACCAAAAAAATGCAGTCGGAGATCCCGGTAGAAGTATTTGCTTATGACCTTCTGGAACTGGAAAATAATGACCTCCGGGAAAAACCGATCTCAGCCAGACGGGCGATGCTGGAAGAGCTGCTGCTCAACCAGGCTCCCGGAAATATAACGCTTTCCCAAACTGTGGATTTCGGTGAATGGAAAAACCTTAACCTGATCCGCGAAGGCTCCAGGGACATCAACAGTGAGGGACTGATGCTGAAGCATAAAGACTCCCCTTACCATTCCGGAAGGAAAAAAGGCGACTGGTGGAAATGGAAAATCAATCCGTTAACGATTGATGCCGTACTGATCTATGCACAAAAAGGAAGCGGCCGGAGAAGTGCCTATTACACCGATTATACATTTGCCGTTAAAAACGGCGATTCGCTCGTTACGATTGCCAAAGCCTATTCCGGTTTAACCGATAAGGAAATCATGGAAGTAAGCCGGTTTGTGAACAAAAATGCCATTGAAAAATTCGGTCCTGTCCGTACGGTGAAAGCAGAGCTTGTCTTTGAAATCGCTTTTGAAGGCATCGGATTCAGCAACCGGCATAAAAGCGGCGTAGCTTTACGTTTTCCGAGGATTTTAAGGTGGCGGAAAGATAAAACGGTGAATGAAATCGACGACCTGGAAGAAATTAAAAAACTGATACAATAATAACTTGGCTGCATTCGAAGATACCAATGGTTACAGGATCATCCGGCAATGGATGGATGATAAAGGGAATTACCCGTTTAAATTCCAGGTGGATACCTGGAAAAAGTTCGGTAATGGATACAGCGGAATGGTGGTTGCCCCGACCGGTTTCGGAAAAACATTTTCCGTGTTCCTGGCGCTCATCAGTGATTTCTTAAGCCATCCCGAACAGTACGGCAAAGGCCTGAAGATGATCTGGGTCACTCCTCTGCGTTCACTGGCGAAAGATATTGCCAAAGCGATGCAGGAAGCAATGGATGAAATCGGCCTGGACTGGGTCGTGGGTGTACGGAACGGTGATACGGATCCTAAAGTGCGGCAGCAGCAGGTAAAAAGCATGCCTGAAATCCTTGTGGTAACTCCGGAAAGCCTTCACTTGCTGTTGGCACAGAAGAATCATGAGCGGTTTTTCAAGGATCTGAATTGTATTGCTGTGGATGAATGGCATGAGCTCCTGGGATCCAAACGCGGGGTTATGATTGAACTGGGAATTGCCCAGCTGAAGAAATACGTAAGAAACCTCAGGATCTGGGGAATCACGGCTACCATTGGCAATCTGGATGAAGCCATGGAAGTCCTTATTCCTTACGACATAAAAAAAGTAAAAATTACAGCTAAGGAACATAAGAAAATCGACATTCTTCCGGTCTTCCCGGATGAAATAGAAATCCTTCCCTGGGCCGGTCATCTTGGTGCTAAAATGGCAGATAAAATTGTTCCGATCATCCTGAATTCACAATCTACCATTGTATTTACCAATACCCGGAGCCAGAGCGAAATGTGGTACCAGCTGTTGTTAGATGCTTATCCGGATTTTGCCGGTCAGCTCGCCATTCACCACAGTTCCATCGATGCGCATCTGCGGATCTGGATCGAGGAAAACCTCAGCAACGGAAAGCTGAAAGCGGTTGTTTCCACTTCATCCCTGGATTTAGGCATCGACTTTAAACCGGTAGATACGGTAATCCAGATCGGATCCTCCAAGGGCGTGGCCAGGTTCCTTCAACGGGCTGGACGGAGCGGTCACTCCCCTTTTGAAACGTCAAGGATCTACTGTGTTCCTACCCACTCCCTGGAACTGATCGAAGTAGCCGCCCTGAAAGAAGCGGTAAAACAGAAAGTGATCGAACCGAGAGAACCTCAGGTGCTGTGCTTTGATGTGCTCGTTCAGTTCCTGATGACGCTTGCCGTAGGAGACGGTTTTGAGCCTGATGAAGTCTATCAGAGGGTGAAAGAGACTTTTGCTTTCCGGGATATGAACGACGAGGAATGGAAGGGCATGCTCGACTTCCTGACGATTGGCGGAAGCATCCTTAAAAGCTATGAAGAATTTCACAAAGTGGTGATTACGGATGAAGGGCTGTACAAGGTAACTTCCCGGAAAATCGCCATGCTTCACCGGATGAATATGGGAGTGATTGTCAGCGATGCTATGCTGAAAGTCAAATTTATTTCCGGCGGTTACATCGGGATGATTGAAGAATACTTTATTTCCCGGCTGAAGAAAGATGAAAAGTTCATCCTTGCCGGGCGTACACTCGAAGTAGCCATGATCAAGGATATGACGGTCTTTGTACGTGCCACCAGCGGAAAAGCCCTGGTTCCGAGCTACCTGGGAGGACGGCTGCCACTGAGCTGCAACCTGAGTGTGTTCCTGAGGGAAAAATTGTCCGGAGCACTCAATCCCAAAGCTTCCGAAAAGGAACTGAAATTCCTGCATCCTTTACTCGCAAAACAGGAAGAGCGCTCCCATATCCCCAAAGGCGATGAATTCCTGGTAGAACTTATTAAAAACCGGGAAGGCTATCACCTGTTCATGTACCCTTTTGAGGGACGGCTGGTTCATGAAGTCATGGCGGCACTTATTGCCTACCGTATTTCCAAACTCGCACCGATTTCATTTTCCATGGCGATGAATGATTATGGATTCGAGCTTTTCAGTGACAAGGAAATCCCGTTGAATGAAGATAACCTCCACAAGATCTTAAACCGGGAAAACCTGATGACCGATGTTATTTCCAGCATCAATGCCGCTGAAATGGCACGCCGGAAATTCCGGGATATTGCTGTTATCTCAGGAATGGTCATTCAGAATTACGCCGGAAAACAACGTTCAAACAAATCGCTGCAAAGTTCCGCCGGCCTAATTTTTAAAGTGCTTGAAGATCACGACCCAAACCATTTCCTGGTTCGGCAGGCTTACACCGAGGTATTTAATATCCAGCTTCAGGAACCCAGGCTCGTGGAGGCTTTTAAGCGGATCGAAAATTCAAGGGTCATTCTCAAACAGGCCAAAACGTTCACACCGCTCAGCTTTCCGATCAAAATCGACAGCTTACGGCAGACGTTATCCAGTGAAGGCCTGGATGCAAGGATCCAGCGTCTGCTGAAACAAGCCAACAGAAGCGGATAAAAGCAATCAGCGGATTCAGCCTGTCCGACAAAAATACAGATTTATGAAATCAATGGAGCACATCTTTTAAATGTTCCGTTGAATGTTTAATTTTGCACATCCCTCAACGGTTGAAAATGCGGACAAGAAAACAGATTGATGCTGGCCGTTGAAGCTTACATTATGAATATTGCAACCAAACTTATATCCATCCAGCAACAGACTTTTATACTCACCAATCAGCGTGCAGCCTTCTGGCCGGGACAAAAGGCACTGATCCTTTCGGACCTGCATATCGGGAAAACCGCTCATTTCAGGAAAAACGGCATTGCCCTCTCTGACCAGGTGATGAAAAAGGATCTGGACCGTCTTTCGCAGCTGATTACCCATTTCCAGCCGGAGAAATTTATCGTCGTAGGAGACCTGCTGCATGCGGGCGACAATTCAGATGTAGACCAGTTCTGTGCCTGGAAGGAACAGTATCCTGACGTCTGCTTCTACCTGGTGGAAGGCAATCACGACAGGATTTCCAAATCCCTTGAGCAAAAGCTGTGTCTCGAATTTAAACAAAACAGTTTAGACCTTGATGACTTCACTTTCCTCCATGATTTCAGGAAAGGACATCCTAAATTTCAGATTACCGGGCATATCCATCCGGGTATTGTGCTCAATTCCAGGGTGAGAAGATTCAGGCTGCCGTGTTTTGCGCTGACACCGCATCAGCTGCTGCTTCCTGCCTTCAGTGAATTTACAGGGCTGGACACGGTGAATACGCCTAAGAAAGGTACCTTCTTTGTTTTTACGGATTCAGAAATCCATGAAGTTTAAAGGATTTAATGTAGTGCAGTGAGGTTTTATTGATAATCCGTTGATTCTGTTTGTTGCATTTGTCTCTTTTTTGAAATTTAACGGATATTCATTATGTGTTAGTAAACATGTCATGGTTTACAAAATATAGTAAACAGGTATATAACAATCGTTTACCTTTGTTTTTATACTCCATTTCCCGATTGGTCGGATTTTTGAAGCGTACTAGTAAAAATAATCACTAAATATTACTATTATGTCTACAGAAAACCTGACGCACGCTGACGCAATCAAAAAAATCAAAGAACTTTCCGAAAATGCCAAAATCTGTATGTTCTGTACGGAGCTGGATAAAGCTCCGATCAATTCCCGCCCGATGAGCCTGCAGGAAACCGATGATGAAGGAAATCTTTGGTTCATCAGCAGCGATACAAGCAATAAAAATTTCGAAATTAAGGAAGATAAAAAAGTTCAGTTATTTTTCATGAATAACGGTGACTACCAGTATCTTTCGGTATACGGCGATGCTTCTGTTTATAAAGACAAAGCAACCATTGAAGAAAAATGGTCTGAAAAAGCCAATGCCTGGTTTGATGGAAAAGATGACCCTACCGTTTCTATTATCCGTGTAGAGCCGAAAGAAAGTTATTACTGGGATACTAAAGCCGGAAAGCTGGTAAGCATCCTGACTTTTGTAGCAGCGGCAATTACCGGGAAGAAAGCCGATAATTCAGATGGTGTGGAAGGAAACGCTACCGTATAACAACATATTATTTCGGTCATAAAATGAAGCAGTGAAGATTTTTCACTGCTTTTATAATGGATTGAATTGAAATTCATCTCCTTTTATGATCATTGACACGACAATCACTGACCTTCCTCAGGATCAATTCTCTGGAGGTCTTTCACTGTTGGTCCGGTAAGCACTTTTCCGTTCACATTGAACCTTGAGCCGTGGCAGGGACAGTCCCAGGAGATTTCTGCACTATTCCATCGCACTTCGCATAAGGCATGGGGGCAGGTACTCTTTACAAGATGCACTGTGCCTCCCTTTTCTTTGTATAAAGCAAAAGATTCACCTTCATATTGAACTACTTTAGCCTCACCTTCATTAATTTCTGCCAATGAAGTGATTTTCTCCCTGAATAGTTTGTCTTTTACAAAATCAAATGCCACTACAGCATTTTCCTTGACGAAATCTGTAAATCCTGCGACAGGCTTGATCCTTGAAGGACTGAAAAGATGTTCATAGGTACTGGATCCGGAGACGATGATATCAGTCAGGATCCGGGAAGTAATAGTCCCGAAGATCATTCCGTTTCCCCTGAATCCTGTAGATACATAAATCCTCCCGCTGCTTGACGGAAGTTTCCCGATATACGGAAAACCGTCAGACGGCTCATAATACTGGCTCGACCAGCTGTAATGCACGGTTTCTACGTCAAAATGTTCCCGGACATAGTTTTCAAGCCTTGAAAAGCATTCTCCGGTATCTTCTTCATGACCGGTCTTATGGTCCTCACCGCCTGCGATCAGCAGCTGTTGCCCGTCAATTTCCTGGAAACGGTAATACCGGTAAGGATCACAAAGGTCATAGCCCAACTCCTTCTCCTGTGGTTCTTCCTTCATGCTGAAAGCCATGGCATAACTCCTGTACGGAGCATTCATAGTATGAAGGATGCTGATTCCCGGCGGGATATGCGTCGCATAGATCACATGCATGGCCCGCACGGTTCCTTTTGTGGTATTCAGCTGCACAAAATCGTCCTGTTCATCATGGCTTTCACAAAGGCAATCTTCATGGATTACCCCTCCCGCATTCCGGAATGCTTCACTTAAAGCTCTGATGTATTTTATGGGATGGAACTGTGCCTGATTGGGGATCATTACCGCATCCTTGAAAGGAATCGGAAACGGGACATCCCGGGTATAAAGCATCTCATGCCCTACCTTATAAGCACCATCCACAATGTCAGCCAGTTGTTTCTGCTGTTTATCGTCGAGTGCAAAAAGGTATCCCTTTTTCCTCATGAAATCACAGTCAATTCCATATTTCTGAATATTATTTTCTATGATGGAGATCGCCTCCTGTCCGGCTCCTGCGAATAATTTTGCATTGTCCAGCCCGAAATCGCTGATTGCCTGGGAACAGGTCGTATCGAAAAAATCGTTCAGATGCGCGGTAGTCCCGCCGGTAGTTCCGAATCCGATATTGGAGGCTTCCAGAATGATGCATCTTTTCCCTGATTCCTGTAGTTTGATGGCTGTGGAAACACCGGTGATCCCTCCGCCTACGATCGCAACATCAAATAATTGCCCCATAGCGCTTTCCGAAGGAAATCTTTTGATTTCTTCCTGCCATATGCTTTTTCTTGCGCCGTCTCTGTACATGATTGTATTGTTTGGGTTTATAAAATGATCAGTAACGCCTGATCCCTATCGTGTCATTCACTGTCCTTTCGGCCAGGTCTGATTGCTCTGTTCTCACAGGCTCATCCTCTTCGATCTCGCATTCTGCGCATGAGTTGAAGCTTATCATACCCAGGATGCTCAAAATTAATGTGGTTGTTTTCATATTATATCTGTTATCAGCATTCTTCAGTTTTATCCGTTGACCACGATACCTCCGTTGGGATGCAGGACCTGACCGGTAATCTGGGCTGCATCATCTGAAGCCAGAAACAGGAAGCTGGATGCTACTTCTTCCGGAGTTGCATTGCGCTCGAAAGGCGGCTTGTTCGGATCATCTTCTTCCTCTCCGAAGGTATCTTTGGTAAGCGGTGTCGCTACCGGACCCGGTGCAACGGCATTAACGCGGATATTTTTAGGTTTGGACTGCAAAGCCAAAGAGCGGGTAAATGCCACTATAGCCCCTTTGGTTGCAGAATAATCCACCAACTCTTCATGGCCCTGATAGGCCGTGGCAGAGGTGGTATTGATGACACTGCTGCCGGATGAAAGATAAGGGAAGACTTCTTTGGTCAGCATAATCATACCAATGATATTGGCATCAAAAGTTTTCCTGATATTTTCTACTTCCAGTTTTTCAATATCGTCGCATGGGGTTTGTGTTCCTGCATTGTTGACGAGAATATCTATTTTCCCAAACGCATCAGCGGCCTGTTTTGCCGCCTGTTTACAGAATTTATGATCACTGATGTCTCCCGGCATAACAATGCATTTACGGTCCATAAACTCAATCTCCTTCTGTACTTCTTCGGCTCTTTCCCTGTCTTCATGATAAATGATCGCGATATCGGCTCCTTCTTTGGCGAACCGTAAAGATACCGCCTTACCAATTCCACTGTCTCCTCCTGTGATCAATACCGATTTATTCTCTAATCTCATATAATTTATTTTTCTGTTTTTGGTTTCTGCATTTCTGACATTCTGTGGGCAGCCATACTGTCTGTTGTGATATTGGTCATGGCAACCATCATTTTATTTTTTACTCCTGAAATTACTTTGTCCTCACCGTTCATCAGGGCATTGAAGCCGTCTTTAGCTACCTCTTCGGGAAAAGAAAGGTCAGCCGGATCTTCCAATATCTTGCTTTCGTTCATATCGGCTTTATTGAAAAAGTCGGTTTCTGTAGGGCCGGGCAAAAGTGCTGTTACGGTGATTCCCGTATCTTTCAGCTCTTCGCGGATGGCCTCAGACCATGACAATACGAATGCTTTGGTTCCGTGGTATACGGAATGCCAGGGTCCGGGTGCCTTGCTGGCTATGGATGCCAGATTGAGGATTTTTCCGGAACCTTTTGCTATCCGGTCTTTCAGAAAGAGTTTAGTGAGTATGATCACCGACAGGATATTCAGGTTCACGATATTGATCTCTTTCTGTAAATCGGTTTCAATGAATTTGCCGTAAGCGCCCTGTCCCGCATCATTGACCAGAACCGAAGGGCTTATGCCATTTGCTTCCAGCTCAGTATACACGGCATAAACCTGATCCTGGCTAAAAAGGTCCTTACATATGACGGTAACTTTAGCTCCCAGCGATTTAAATTCTTCTGCCTTGTGATTCAGTTCCTGCTCGTCTCTGGATAAGATGGCAAGGTCATATCCGTTTTTGGCCAGCAGTTTGGCCAGCTCATATCCGATGCCGCTTGTAGCACCGGTAACCAGAGCATATTCATTTTTACGTTCCATGTGGTTTATTTTAAAATTAACAGCTGATTGATCTCACTCTTAAAACAGCCCAGGATAAATTCAGTATAATACAGCTGGGCATTCAGAGCCTGTGTTTTAGGATGAAGCTCAAGTTTTTTGGTGACAATTACTTCTCCTCTGAAGGCAATGCAGTAATAGGCAAAAATTTTATACAGCGAACTCCGGTTAGGCGTACAGTATCCTGTAGTGGCAATGGACCAGTCGGTTTCAAAAAGCCTGGCTACATTAAGGGCCATAGTCTGGGCAATATTCTCTGATACACAGTCACATTCTTCCGCCTCCTGTTTGTCGACCTGAAGCAGTTTTACTTTTTCAGACAAAGCATAGGCCGTAACACCTCCCCTGTAAAAGAGGGAGGCATTCGGCATTTGCGAAAAAGCTAACTGTAAGAAGCCTGAAGTCACGCTTTCTGCCACAGCGACGGTCTGGCCTGCTGTGATCAGCGAATGGCTTATATATTCTAAAAGATTCTTCTGAAACTCCATAACATCATATTTAGGTGGTTGATTGGGGAGAAAATCTCTCCGGCACGTTTATTTCCATGGATCCAGGACTACTTTTACGCAGCCGTCATCCTTTTTATCGAAAATTTCATAGCCTTTGGATACTTCATCCAGCGAAAGGCGGTGGGTAATAATGTCATCCAGGACTACCCTTCCGGACTGTACATGGTCCATAAGCTCGTCAATGATCGGATGCACATTACACTGCCCTGCCTTGATGGTTATTCCTTTGTCAAAAATCTGTCCAAGCTTAAAATTGTCATAATTCACCGGATACACTCCGACGATAGAAACAATCCCGCCGCGTTTCACAGCGCTCATACAGGCTTCAAGAACCTTAATGGAGCCTTTCTCGAAATTTACGACGGCCTTTGCCCTGTCCAGAAGATTTCTCTCCGGTTCAAAACCTACTGCGTCAATACAGACATCGGCGCCTCTTCCGTGAGTCAGGTCCCGGATCTTTTCCACGGTGCTTTCAGCATCTTCCCAAAGAATGGTTTCGCAGCCGGTCAGCTTTTTGATCTGGTCCAGCCTGTACTGCAGGGTATCCACAACAATAATTTTCCCGGCATTATAAAGGATAGCGCTTTTCACTGCCATGGAACCCACCGGTCCTGCTCCGAAAATAGCCACGGTTTCACCGCCTTTCAGCTCACCCCATTTTACCCCGGTATAACCGGTCGGGAAAATATCGGTAAGGAACAGCACCTGCTCATCCGTTAAGCTATCAGGGACAATCCTGGGTCCGAAATGAGCGTAAGGCACCCGCACATATTGGGCCTGTCCGCCGTCATATCCTCCGTAGAGATCCGTATATCCGAACAGGGCACCCCCCTTTTCAGTGAAAATGCCGCCTTCCGGGCCGTAAAATTCAGGATTGCTGTGTTCACAGGCCACAGGAAGGTCGTTCTGGCAGAAATGGCAGCTTCCGCATGCCACCGGGAACGGGACCACTACCCGGTCGCCAACTTTAAGATTGGTGATATTTTTTCCCGTTTCTTCCACAATCCCCATAAATTCATGGCCCATCACCATAGGACGGGCCTGCGGGATCCCGCCTGAATAAATATGAAGATCGCTTCCGCATATTGCGGTGGACGTTACTTTTAAGATTATGTCATTGGCATCCTGGATCTCCGGATCATCTACCGTATCGCATGTGATATTGCCAGGTGCGTGAAAAACTGCAGCTTTCATAATATTAATATTTAGTGTTTGATGTATATCTCTGCTTTACGAATTCCTTTCAAGCTCCAGGTCCCAGACTCTGTGATTCGCAATGGCATTGATGAACTTAGTTGCCTGGTCTGCATCTTCCGGCGTAATGATCGCAGGATCTTCATGCTGCCTCATGGAAGGATTGCTCAGGTTATAAATGGCCTCTGTGCCTTCTCCGAAATAGATGGATTTACAGTGTTTGTAGGCATCGTTGATGAAACTCAGCACCAGGTGTTTATTTTCGGCGTTCATCAGCTGTAAGGTGGACTTTTCGCCGGCACAGATGTACAGGGCATCAAAGCACACACTACCCGTTGTTGTAAGGGAATGCTTCGGAACCAATACAGATCCGTCATGCGCAGTAATAGGAGCAACACTGGTTCCTATAATCTCCACGACCGCTCCTTTGCCTTCCAGCGCGGTCATCAGCTCCTGGGCAGCAGCTCCGTCTGCTCCGTTGGCCATGATAAAACCAATTTTACGGCTGCTGATCGTATTTTTGATGGTATTCATCATGCTTAATGCTTCCGAATATCGGGTTTCCGGCGCTCTTTCCTCGCTCTGCAATGTAGTAGGATCGGCATCTGCCGGAATACTCTGATTCGGCATATCCAGTGTCTGTACTTCAACCCCCAGTTTTTGTGCTACATTGGCAGCCAGGACCTGATCAACATAGACCAGCTGGGATACCATCCTTTCTCGGATTGCCGGAATGGTAACTTTTGACAGTTCAAAGACAAGAGCATTCTGGAGGTGCATTTTTTCCGGTTCCGACTGGCTGTTGTAGAACAGTTTAGCCTGTGAGTAATGATCTACAAAGCTCCTGCTTCTGCTTCTAACTTTAGGACCGGAAACGGTTTCCTGGTGAGAGGCAAAGCCGCCTTCAGACATCATGGCCTGGAATGGGCATCCTCCGCCTATGGAATTCGGATGGTAACTTACTTTTCCTTTATCGATCTGCTGTCTCATGTAGCCTTCGCGCTGGTTATTATGAACCGTTTTAACGGATCGGTTAATCGGAATCTCATGGAAATTAGGTGAACCGAGCCTGATCAGCTGGGTGTCAGTATAAGAGAACACTCTTCCCTGCAAAAGAGGATCATTGCTGAAATCTATTCCGGGAACGACATGGCCGGGATGAAAAGCGATCTGCTCCGTTTCAGAGAAAAAATTATCCGGATTTTTATTCAGGGTAATGGTTCCTACCAGCTCAACAGGCACTACTTCTTCAGGAATGATTTTCGTAGGGTCTAGAAGGTCAAAATCAAACTGGTCTTCATCTTCTTCCGGAATGACCTGAACCCCGAAATCCCATTCTGGATACTGGCCGTTCTCAATAGCTTCCCAGAGATCCCTTCTGTGAAAATCCGGGTCAAGCCCTGAAATTTTCTGGGCTTCGTCCCAGGCTACGGAATGGACCCCAAGTCTGGGTTTGAAGTGGAATTTAACGAAATGTGATTTCCCTTCATCATTAATGAATTTGAATGAATGCACTCCAAAACCTTCCATCATCCTGTAGCTTCGCGGAATAGCCCTGTCGCTCATTACCCACATGATCATATGCATGCTTTCCGGCACCAGTGAGATGAAATCCCAGAATGTATCATGGGCAGAAGCTGCCTGCGGGATTTCATTATCCGGCTCAGGTTTCAGGGCATGGACAAGATCGGGGAATTTAATGGCATCCTGGATAAAGAATACCGGTATATTATTCGCAACAAGGTCATAATTTCCTTCGTCGGTATAGAATTTTACAGCAAATCCCCTTACATCCCTGGCCAGGTCGGTACTTCCCCTGTTTCCTGCTACCGTTGAAAAACGGATGAAAACAGGTGTTTCCTTTTCGGTATCAGTAAGAAATTTAGCTTTGGTGTATTTTTCCAGGCTTTTGGTAAGCTTAAAAACACCGTGTGCTCCCGAGCCCCGGGCATGAACGACTCTCTCAGGGATTCTCTCGTGATCAAAATGTGTTATTTTTTCCCTGAAGATGAAATCTTCCATTAGTGTAGGGCCACGGTCGCCGGCAGTAAGGGAATCCTGATCATTGTTGATTTTCAGTCCCTGATTGGTGGTCAGTTTTTCGTTTTCGTTGGATACGCTGTACTGATCCAGCTGGTCCAGTTTTTCGTTGTGTGGTGTGAAGTCTTTCATATCAATTCATATGGTTTGTGTGGTGTGTTATAAGTTCAGCCTTTCTTGTTGCAGAATGTTTATTTTTCTGCATCGTGAACAAGCTTGCTGATGATTTTATTAAGATACTCTTCTTCCTTTAAGACTTTCTGATAGGCAGTTTTGGCATACAAAGAAAAAGAGGGATTATCCATCTTTATCTCTGCTTCCAGATCCGGAATGCCAGTGTGATCATGATTGCCCACATCCAGGATATACTCCTGAATGTAATGATCAATCACGCCCCGGATCACCTCACAGTGGGTGCTGGCCTTGATTTTTTCCAGGGACTGAATTAAGAAAGCGGTGACTCCGTAAGAGTTAACAGTACCGGGGAATGAGGATTGGTATTCATTCTTCTGATCTGGGAGTCCGGAAAGTGGTAAAGCGTCGTTTTCAGGGATCATATTGTATATCAGGTTATATCAGTTATCGGATGCGTGAAGAAAAGTCTCAAAATGCCGGAGGTCTTTTTTATCTTTAATGGTCAGGCAAAACATGATCTGTTCAGGTTCTTCAAAACCTATATTCTGAAAACGGTCGAAACAGGCAATTTGGGCCTGGACATTTTCTATATCCATTTTCTTAAGGATAATAAAGAGCAGGAAGACATGGTCTTTTATTTCTTTTGCATATACGGTTGCGTCTTTTTCAAAGCAGTTTCCCTGATGGTTTACCTGGATAAAATGCTCAGACTTCAGTGTTTTTACTATTTGTTGGCAGTTCATAACGGCAATGTTCAGGGTTAAAAACAAGCCATACAGAGCAGAAATCTGCTCCATATGGCTTTAAGTAAAACTAATCTTCTTGTTCTGCATCAAAATTGATGAATGTCTCTGCGATGTCCGTAAGGTTGTAGTCTGTATCTTCTTCTTCCTGAAGTGTTTTTTCCAGAAGGTCGGCCACTTTATCATGTCCCATGGTAATAGCCAGCTGGGCCAGGCCGCCATAAGTGGCAATCTCGTAATGCTCTACTTTCTGTGCAGCGATGATTAATGCGGCATCACGGGTCATGCTGCCCTCTTCTGTTGATTTGATGATTTCCTCACCTTCCTTAATGATGCCTTTAATGGCCTCACATTCTTTTTTCTCGGGAGTTTCCTCAAGGAGCCTGAATATTTTTTCCAGGCGGCTTACGTGCTTCTGGGTCTGAAGCTGATGGTCTTCAAACGCTTCTTTCAGCTCTTCCGTGGTTGCAGCCTGCTGCATTTTTCCCAGTGCCTCAATAATGGCATTTTCTGCGAAATAAATATCTTTCAGGGCACTCAAAAAGAATTTATGCAGCGGTGAGCTTTTCATTTTATCTTCATTGACGGTCGCATTGTCTACCTGTGTTGTTTTTTTTGAAGATGCCGTTGCAGGAGAAGTACTGCCGGCTGTAGTGTTGGTGTCTGTTGTTTTAGTTGCCATAATGTGAAGTGGTGTTTGATGGATAAAGATTACCTCTTTAAAAAAAATTAAAGAGGTAATCGTTTAAATAGAATTATGAATTATTACGTCTGCCTCCGAATCCTGATCTGCCTGAAGATCTTCCGCCTCCATGGGAAGCCTGGCCTCCCATACGGGCGATTCTGGTACGTTCAGCTTTGCTCATGGAAGCAAAACCTCTTCCTGAAGAGCCGGATCCTGAATTCGATCCTCTGCCCGAACCTCCGTTGCCGGAATTGGAACCGCGTCCTGAATTACCATTAGATCCCGATCTTCCCCTTCCTGATCCTGAACCTGATCCGCCACGGCCCGAGTTACCGGAGCTGCTGTTTCCTGATCCTGATCCTCTGTGGGAAGCCTGTCCGCCCATACGGGCAATTCTTGTTCTTTCAGCTTTGCTCATCGAAGCAAAACCTCTTCCGGAAGATCCGTTACCGGATGAAGACGACCTTCCTCTGCCGCTGCCGGACCTTGATCCTCCTGATCCAGAGCCCGAGCCAGAACCTGAACGGCCTCTGGAACCTCCCCTGCCGCTACCGGATGTGAATCTTCCCTGATTATCTCTCTGCTGGTTTCCTCTTCCTCTGCCCCTGTTGTCATTATCATCGTCATCGTCATCATCATAGTCCTCATTATCGTAGTCTTCGTCGTCATAATCTTCATCATCGTAGTCCTCATCATCATAATCTCCGTCATCATAGCTGTCGTCAAAGTCATCTTCATAATCTGAAAAATCGTCATCATATTCTTCATCATTGGATCCGTCTTCGTACCCATGCTCATAGCCTAGCTGGTAAATTTCTTCAAAACTGTCTGATGCGTTGGAATTGCCTCTTGAACCACGATTGTTTGAATTTCTGTTGTTCATAACTGAATTTTTTAGTATTAATATTAAGTGATAGTTATTGCAGTCCGTGACTAGTATAAGACGGCAATAGATTTGGTTTAAAATGAATTAATTTCCCGATACCGGGTGAGGGAATATGAAGTAATGTTCTATTTCAAATATAGCAAACAAATAACTCACGGTTATATGACTTCAGTCATAACGTAGCCGGTTTTAGTACAAAATTTTACGGTCCTGTATCTTCAGGATGTTATTTTTCTCCATGGCCTTAATGGTCCTTATGGCTGTTTCTACACATAAGCCGGTAAGGCTGGCCATTTGTTTTCTGGTTAAAGGAACCGTAAATGAATAAGGCTTTTTGTCACTCTCGAAACTTTTCAGGTAATCCATCAGTCCTTTAAGCCTGGTGGTGGGATTCTGGGAGGAAATGTTCTGCATCATAATGAACTTGTAATACAAGCCCTGTGAAATGACGTTACTAATTTCCATACATAATTTGGGAGAGTCGTCCAGAAGACTGAAAAAAGCGCTTTTTTTAAGCCTGATTACCTTACAGTCTGTAATGGTTTCCGCATTCATCGGATAGGGCTTATCAATAAACAGGATACTTTCGCCGCAACTCTGGCCGGCAGTCAGGATATTCTGAATGAACTCCTTGCCATCCTCATTGTAATTGTTAAGCTTAACTTCTCCGCTTATAATCTGGTAATAATAATTGGGCTGCTCACCTTCACTGAATATGAATTCGGAAGGACCGTAGTCTTTTGCAGTAGCTCCCATTGAATATAATATCTCTTCTTGAATAACCATAGCTTTGCTTTTAGTTGTGCATCATTTACTTAATCATTAAAGTAAATTCATTGGGAAATACGTTAAAATATGTACAAATATCGAACCGTTACTCATACATGAAACAGTTAAATAATGTTAAATAAATAAACTTTTAAGTATATAAATATTATATTTTTTAATCTATAGTAAAAATTTAGTTTATTTTTTAACTAATATCCATTTTTGCCCGGCATGGATTTCATACCGAACGGTTACCTACCATACTGTTGCTACAGAATGATAAGCTGATCATGGAACTAATGGCTATAAAATTCTCTGAGTATCGAAGGCTTACAGGGATAAAGAAATTACCCTTATTAGAGGCATAGATATGCCTGGCAACCATACCCTCAGGTAGAATGAAGGATGCAGTACATTTCATAATATTTAATTTAGTCGTGTGGATCAAAGTTAGACAAACATGGAGCAATCCTTTATGATCTAAGTCATAAGATCCTGTTATATAACATATTTTAAATGTATTGAGCAAAAAAAAAGGAAATATTAACAAAAAAAAGCAGAGTCGAAAACTCTGCTTATATGAATTGGGACAATGAACTTAATCCGGAACAAAATTTTTGCGGGCAAGCTCTTTGCGGACACGGCTCAGACTTTCAGGCGTAATGCCAAGGTAAGAGGCTATCATCCACTGAGGAACCCGTAAAAGAAGATCGGGATACATTCTGATGAACTTCATGTATCGCTCTTCAGCAGTCTCGCCTAACAGGGAATTGATCCTGTCCTGAAGGCTCCTGATATGTTTCTGGGCAATGATATCACTCTTCTCAATGCTGTTCGGGAACTGTTCTACCAGTCGGCTGAAAAAATCCGGATGCAGGAATAAAACCTCAGAATCTTCTACCGCTTCTATATAGTAAATTGATTTTTCATTGAAGTAGAGGCTGCTCCGGTCGGAAATCAGCCAGCTTTCCGGTGCAAACTGTATAATATGTTCCTTACCGTTTTTATCGATGGAATACATTTTCAGCAAGCCTTTTTCAACGAAATAAATATTCCTGCATATTTCCCCGTACTGCAGGAGGAACTGGTTCTTGGAAACCTTCCTGCTCTCATAGTGCAAGCTGCACATATTGACCTTTTCTAAAGGGACTTCCAGTACCCTGGCAAGGTAAGCATTAATATTATCCATCAGTCTAATTGGCTTATAGAGATACTTTGGTGGGAAGCATTATTTAACGCCTTCCCATGTTCAATAACAATCAATTGCGGGCTTTGGTGCGTGATGCCGAAATCCTCTGCAATCTTATTGGAAATCGGCCTGTACGCCAGGAGGTCCAGGTAATACAATTCTGCATCCGGCGCTGCCTCGGCTACTTCCTTTTCAAAGTTCCTTAACACCGTTTTACTGATGAAACAGCTTGTGGAGTGCTTAAAGATCGCGATCTTTTTATGACTCGACCGTTCAATGGCCTCTGCCAGTTCCTGTTCAGATTCTATCGGTTTCCAGAATGATTTTGTTTCCGGCTTGTCTTCATTACCGCCGAATATTTTATTAAAAAAGCTCATACGTCAAATTGTTTAAGGTGGTGGTCGAGATGTTTAAATTCCAGAAAGCCCCAATCTTCAGGGGTCATGCTGCCGAAAAGAATATGCCTGCCCGGCAGACGCTTGTTGTCAAATGCAGTCAGGTATTCTTTCATGGTATTCAGCAGGTTTTCTTTCGATTCCTTAAAGTCACATTCAAAATTAACGATTAGTTTTTGAAAAGTGGGCATGTTTCTCGGAATTCCGTTATTAAAAATTTTCATTTCATTTTTGGTGATCCTGCCTATTGTCCTGAAAATAGGGTTAATTTCGGGAAGATTTATTTTGTATAAAGGAATCTGCAGGACCAGGTCACAATGCCTCATCATCTGGCAGACATCCATTTTACCCCATTGTGCTTCCGAATCTTCTGTTAAACATGAAATCCTGGTGATCAGTTCTCCGAAACAGGCAGGGTCATGCAGGCTTTTCTTTACCAGCATTGGTCGCGTTTCAGATTCTCGATATGGGCGAAATGATGATTGCAGTGCCATACGTACAAAGCAAGATAATATCTCAGGTTATGGTCTTTATCATATTCCGGATGGTGGAAAGTCCTTTCAAACTGCCGGTTGGTAAGGGTTTTCAGCAGGAAGTACCATCGCTGATGGGTACCTTTGAGCATCCTCATAGCCGGCTTTACAGAGATTCCTGTGCTGTCCTGAAGTTCGGCCCATCGTGCTTCATCATAAGGTTTTATGGTCGGATTATCTTCCGTAAGCGCCAGTTTAAAACGGATAAAGCTGTTGGCATGGCTGTCTGCAAGGTGGTTAACCAATTGCCTCACCGTCCAGCCTCTTTCCCGGTACTGGGTATCCAGCTGCTCATCGCTGAAATCCTCAATCAGGTTTTTCAGCCTGCCGGGAAAATTTTTGATTACCCTGATATGCTGCTCCAGTTCTTCATCTGAAATGGATGCCGGTGCTTTGAATTGCCCGATTGGAAATTTTTTTTTTTCTAAATCATTCATTGTAACTGATCTTATTGCTCTATTCAATTGTTCATCCGGAAGGCATACATTCTTCCTGATTGGCCGATTTGTCCGATTATTCTTTTCTGGACAATTTTTTGAGGTTAGTTTTTGTAAATTTATCAAAAATTCGAGAAATCTAAATATGAAAAAAGCGTTAATCATCGTAGATGTGCAGAATGATTTCTGCGAAGGGGGCGCCCTTGCAGTTCCTGAGTCCAATCAGATTATCCCGTACATCAATCTGCTGATGGAGGAAAACGAATACGACCAGATTGTCCTTACCCAGGACTGGCATCCTGCCAACCATAAAAGCTTTGCCAGCAATAACGGCAGAAAAGTGGGAGAAAGCATCATCCTGAACAGCATTCCGCAGTTTATGTGGCCGGACCACTGCGTGCAGGGAACTTTCGGGGCAGAATTCCACAAAGACCTGAACCGCGATAAAGTAACCCACATCATCCAGAAAGGTAAGAACCCGGAAATCGATAGCTACAGCGGTTTTCAGGACAATAATCATTTTATGAAAACCGGATTGGACGACTTCCTGAAGTACCATGACATCCAATTGCTTGAAATTGCAGGGCTGGCAATGGACTACTGTGTAAAATTTACCTGCCTGGATGCCGTAGCCAACGGTTATGTAACCTGCCTGCACTTTAACGGCACCAAAGCAGTGAACGTAAAACCGGATAACGGCAGGGATGCGCTGTATGAAATGATCCAGAAAGGGGTGACGGTGCTGGGATAAGCTTATTTAGTGATAAGTTAGAAGTGATGAGTGATGAGTTTTGCAATGCACATCATTATGTAGATCTTATCTAATCCTAGTTATTTAAAATAAAACTGCAGATTTAATGATAAGTTAAGAGTGATGAGTTTTTGCAAGACGACTGATTTTTTAAACTTTGTACAGTCATAAATGGATAAAAATAAAACCGCAGGAAATTTTCCCGCGGTTTCTATGTTTGAAGCAAAAATTACAGAGTGCAAGCTAACTCATAACCCATAACTTTTAGCTCATCACTTTTAAAGCATTTTAAGGTTATTCACCTCAAGTTCCGTTAAAATTCTCCAGTGTCCCCTCTTGATATTTTTCTTGGTAAGGCCTGCAAACATTACCCTGTCCAGCGCTTCCACTTCATAGCCCAGCCTTTGGAATATTCTCCTGATGACACGGTTCCATCCGATATGGATTTCGATTCCGATCTCGTTTTTAGGCTTTCCTTCAATATAGGAAATCTGGTCTACCGTGGCTACTCCTTCTTCAAGACGGATCCCCTCGGCAATAGCCTTCATGTCTTCACCGGAAAGTTTCCTGTCCAGCGTTACATGGTAAATCTTTTTGATATCGAAAGATGGATGCGTCAGTTTCTTGGTCATGTGCCCGTCATTCGTCAGCAAAATCACCCCTGTAGTGGAACGGTCCAGCCTTCCGACAGGAAACACACGGTAAGGGGACGCATTGGCTACCAGATCCATTACTGTTTTCCTTGCCTTATCATCTTTGGTAGTAGAAATATATCCTTTTGGCTTATTTAAAAGCACGTATACCGGCTTTTCAGGCGTGATATTCTGTCCGTCAAAAACTACGCGGTCTGTCTTCTGCACCTGGTATCCCATTTCTGTTACTACCTGCCCGTTTACTTCTACAAGGCCCTGGATGATCAGGTCATCCGCTTCCCTCCTGCTGCAGATTCCGGAATTAGCAATGTACTTATTCAGACGGATGGTATCTTTATGAAGGTCTTTGCTGATTTTATTCAGCTTTCTTTTCTGGATGTAAGATTTGGCACGGTCATCATCCCTGTCCGTTTTACCGAAAGGTTTTTTACCGAATTTAAGGTTGCCGCGTTCGTACTTATCCCTGCTGTCGAAGTTTTTACCGCCTCTTCCGCCGGATCTGGAATTACCGGACTGCTTACGCTCCTCGCTTTTATACGTGATATAAGATCTGCTCTCAGATTTGGATTCACCGGACGTGTCGTTCCTTTCAGAACTGTCCTGGGGCTTTTTGAAAGAGGTCTTCGGGAACTTGCTGCCGCCTTTATGTTCACTGTTCCTCTCTCCCGCTTTCGGGAAAGATTTTTTAAAGGATTTCTGTCCTGAAGAATTTCCAGACTGAGAACCACGAGAACTTTCAGAACTTTTCCTGGCTGAAATTCTTGGTCTTTTCGGTTTTTCTGAATTATTATTGTCTCTGCTCATTCTAAAAATTTCTGCAAAGATAGTAATTTAGTTACGAGTTAAAAATTAAGAATCATAACTTTGTAGCTTTTATAAGTAATAATCTGAAGAAATACCGAACCCATGATAACATTCCTAGATGATCAGTTCTCCCAGCTGAATGATTTCCTCATCGAAAAGCCTTTCAGTAAAATCTTTATTCTCACGGATGAAAATGTCCATGAATACTGCCTACCGGTATTGCTGGGAAACCTGAATACCGATATTGCCTTTGAAATCCTGGAAGTGGAACCGGGTGAGGAGATGAAAAATGTGCAGACTGCCAATCAGCTCTGGGAAATCCTTACGGAAATGCAGGCGGACCGCCAGGCGCTTGTCATTAACCTTGGCGGAGGAGTGATTACGGATATGGGCGGGTTTGTGGCATCCACCTATAAAAGGGGCATCAGGTTCATCAATATCCCCACCACCCTGCTTTCCATGTGCGATGCATCCATAGGAGGCAAAACAGGCATTGACCTGATGCATTACAAAAATATGGTAGGGACATTTTCTTTCCCCGAACAGATTTTCGTCTATCCTAAATTCCTGGAAACCCTTCCATTCAAAGAACTGAGAAGCGGTTTTGCAGAAATGCTTAAGCACGGTCTTATTGCCGATAAAATCCACTGGAACGCACTTACCCAGCTGAATAAACCGGACAGTGAGTCGCTCATCCCTTATATCCAGACCTCCATGGATATCAAGCAGGATGTTGTAAATAAAGACTTCCAGGAAAAGAACATCAGGAAAACGCTTAACTTCGGGCATACCATAGGCCACGCTATTGAAAGCCTCTGCCTGGAACAGGGAAATCCTATACTGCACGGCGAGGCGGTAGCCGCCGGCATGATCTGTGAAGCGTATCTTTCTTATCAGGAAGGACTGATTTCGGAGGAGGAATCGGATACGGTTATTGATGCGTTAAAAAGATATTATCCTTACCTGGACATCAGTGATTTTGATGATGATGTTATTCTATCGCTTCTGTTGAATGACAAGAAAAATACAGACCGCAGGATCAATTTTTCACTGCTTACGGGTATAGGTTCATGCAATTTTGACTACCAGTGCGATGAAAAAATGATCAGAAAGGCATTGAAATTTTATCGTGAAATGAATAATATCTGATATTATAAAGTATAAAAAGCATTCAAAAAACAAATTTCCTTACTTTATGGAGCCTTTATTTATAACTATCTTATTTTCAGTTATCTAAATTTTAAAAAATTACACATTTTGGGTTCAGAATAACGTGATATTTATCATAAAAACCCATTTTGGCAAGCAATTTGAAAGATACTGTTCGTCCGAAAGGACAAGAGTAAAATTTAAAATTAGAGAAATAGTAAATATTAAAAATTTAGGTCATGAAAAAAGTAATTTTAGGATTAGCTATCACAGCAGGATCTTTAGCATTTGCTCAGACAACTTCTTCTTCATCTTCACCAGTAAGATTCGGTATCAAAGCTGGGATGAACGTGTCTTCCTTATCAAAAGACAGCTCATTGGAAGATCAGAAGTCTAAGATCGGATTCAATGCCGGTGTATTCGCAACTATTCCAGTAGCAGAATCATTCAGCATCCAGCCGGAGCTATTATACAGCCAGTACGGAAGTAAAGCTGTATACAACAATGTAATCAACAGTAACAACAGTGTTAAGAGATCATACACTACAGATCTTGGATATATTACCGTTCCTGTAATGTTCCAGTATAACTTTATTCCTAACTTCTATGTAGAAGCAGGTCCGGAGTTTGGATTTAACGTTACAGCAAAACAGAAATTTGATCAGACAACAGTAATCGGTGGTACAACAACAACAACCAGTGGTACTGAAGACATCAATAAAGATAACCTGAATACATTCAACTTCGGTATCGGTCTTGGCGCTGGATATTATTTCACAGACAATATTGGAATTACAGCAAGATATGTTGCTGGTGTAACCGATGTCGCTAAAAACAGACCAAGCAATTCTGATGCAGTAAGAAACAACGTATTCCAGGTTGGTTTAGCTTATAAATTCTGATTGCTGAATAGAGAAATTTAAAGAATTTTGATTTCAATAAGGCTCAGGTTTATTCGTAAGCCTGGGCTTTTTTTAGATGCATACACATAAAATGCAGAGCATAATAATAACAGGGACCAATTCTTAAAAAACCCTTAAAAAGCTCATTCAGAATGTATTTTGGCAGGTCTTTTGCAAAATATACCCGGTGTGATTGATATTGCACATTTTCAAATAGTAAAATTTAAACGTAAAATTATGAAGAAGTTATTTCTAGGACTGGCTGTTATGGCCGGTGCTGTTACCTATGCACAGGAAACAACAACGACTACGGTAGCCGTTATGTCTACCCTGAAAGAAAAAGAGCCAGTAAGATTCGGTATTAAAGGAGCAGCCAATGCATCCCAGTTCAGCGAGCAGGAACTGAATACCAAAAATCAGAAATTAGGATTTAATGCAGGTGTTTTCGTCAATATTCCCCTTTCAAAACAATTCGCATTGCAGCCGGAAGTTTTATACAACCAGATGGGTGCTAAAAGTGTCCTGACTTCCTCTGAAGTGCAGAGCGGAAATACCACGGTTAAGACGGAGCAGAATGTCAGCACTACCCTGAATTACATTTCAGTACCTTTAATGGTTCAGTTTAAACCTACCGATAATTTTTATTTTGAAGCAGGTCCTGAATTCAGTTATTTTATCGATGGTAAAGATAAAGGTGAATCCATGGTTTCATCAACAACCAACGGAATAACCTCTACACAGATCCAGTCGGCGTCCAGAGATATAGATAAAGATGCCATTCAGCGTTTTAACTTTGGATTGGGACTTGGACTGGGATATTATTTTACCGATCATTTAGGAATCAATGCAAGATATGTGAATAGTCTTACCCATATCTATAAAGACACTCCTGTAGGACAGAACCCGAATACCAACAGAGTATTCCAGCTGGGATTAAACTATAAATTCTAGTCTATTCTCATAGATACCCAATTAACCTTTTTATAAAAATCCGGATCTGCATGTTTGCAGATCCGGATTTTAATTATCTTCATAAACCTGAATCAGGTTTTAAAAAAGCTCAACTTCCTCTCCTTTTCCTACCGGATACTTTTCGGTAAAGCATCCGAAGCAGTGGTCAGAAGATCCTAAAATTTCTTTCAGGTTATCTGTGCTCAGGAATTCAAGAGAATCCACGCCCAGATAATTTTTAAGTTCCTCCGTGGTCATATTAGCCGAAATCAGGTCGTCTTTTGACGGAGTGTCGATTCCGAGGTAACATGGTGCAATAATTGGCGGAGACACGCTTCTGAAGTGGATTTCTTTAACGCCGGCTTCCTTAAGGATTTTAACCAGCCTTTTGGAAGTCGTACCCCGTACAATGGAATCATCAATGATGACCACCCTTTTATCTTTGATTTCAGAAATAATAGGATTCAGTTTCAGGTTGACTACCCTTTCCCTCATTTCCTGGGTGGGAACAATAAAGCTCCTTCCGATGTACCTGTTCTTAATCAGTACAGGACGGAACGGTATTCCTGATGCTTTGGAAAAACCGATTGCCGCCGGAACGCCGGAATCCGGAACCCCGATTACCACATCAGCTTCCACCGGTGCCTGGTGCCAGATTTTCTCCCCGGATTTCTCCCGGATTTCATATACATTGATATTTTCCAGGGTGGAGTCCGGCCTTGCAAAATAAATATATTCAAAGGAACATATCCTCTGCCGCCCTTTTTCGCTCACCATATAAGAATGCAGTTTACCCGGTTCATTTTCATTGGTGTAAATAATTTCTCCCGGTAAAATGTCACGTACGTACTGAGCTCCTACCGCATCCAATGCTACGGATTCAGAAGCAACTACATATGATTTCTCATCAATCGCTCCCAAAACCAGAGGACGGATCCCGTTGAAATCCCTGAACGCAAAAAATTTATTTCTCGTCATCCCTACCACGGAATAGGCACCCTGAATTTTTTCCATGGTGATCTTAATCGCAGCGCGAAGTCCAAGGTCAAGGTTTTTCTGGATCAGTCTCAGGATTACTTCAGAGTCTGAAGTAGCACGGAAGACAACGCCTTCCGCTTCCAGTTCTGCTTTAAGTTCCTTGGCATTCGTCAGGTTACCGTTGTGGGCAATAGAAAGGATGATCTGATCGTATTCATTTTTGGCAAAAAACGGTTGGAAATTATATTTCTTCTTATCTCCTGCTGTAGTATACCTGGTGTGTCCGATGGCAGAGTTCCCCATATACGCTTCAGGGTCCTGAATTTCTTTATAAACATCCAGTACAAGGCCTTCATCTTTCAGGTTGGCAATTCTTCCGTTCTTTAAAACCGAAATACCACAGGCTTCCTGCCCTCTGTGCTGCAACGCAAAGAGCCCGAATTGGGAAAGGGAAAATGTATCAAGATCATTGTCCGAATACATTCCGAAGATCCCGCATTCTTCATTAGGGGCATCCAGTCTTTCCTCTTCCTGGGTCCTGAAAAGATTCCGTCCGTAAGGCTGATCTTTAAACTGTTTTAAATATTCACTTTTATGAATGTCTAAACTTTCCATTTTTTCTATATGTTAGAAGTTATGTATTAGATGCCTCAACAGCAGCTAAGTTAACTTCAAATTTAATTTTGTTTGATGAACGGGTCCGTTCGGTGCTGAAGATCAGCTGTTATATCCGTATGAGTACCGGATTACTGAGCCAACAGATTTTTCAGCCTGTTGTAAATCTCCACATAAGCTTCCGTTACTTCTCCAAGATCCCTTCTGAAACGGTCTTTATCCAGTTTTTTCATGGTATCTTTATCCCACAGCCTGCAGGTATCAGGAGAAATTTCATCAGCAAGGATGATCTGGCCGTCTGAAGTTTTACCCAATTCGATTTTAAAATCTACCAGGATAATGTTGATCTTGTCAAAAAGATCGATCAGGATTTCATTGATCTGTCCTGTAAGCTGGTACATTTCAGCAAGCTCCTCGTAGGTAGCAGCACCCAGGAAAACAGCATGGTGGTCATTGATCAGCGGATCGCCTAATTCATCTTTTTTGTAACAGATATCGAATATGGTTACCGGGGACTTGATTCCTTCTTCCACACCCAGCCTTTGGGCCATGCTTCCGGCAGAGTAATTCCTTACCACCATTTCCAACGGAATGATAGATACTTTCTTTACCAGCTGCTCTCTCTCATCAAGCTGCTTGATGAAATGGGTTTTAACTCCTTTGGCATTTAAGTATTCAAAAATCAAAGTTGTGATGGCATTGTTCATTTCCCCTTTCAGATCCACCTGTCCTTTCTTCTGAGCGTTAAATGCTGTAGCATCGTCTTTGAAGCGTACGATTACTTCATCAAGATTATCAGTAGCAAATACCTGTTTTGCTTTACCTTCATACAACATTTCTTTTTTTTGACTCATAATTTTACTTTTCTAGATTGTCGTTAGATTTATTGATTGTTTTATTATAATTCCCGTTAAAACAGCCAGCCCGAAACTGAGAAGTGTACCGATAAGCACGTATTCCGTAAGTTTTCTCTGTTTGGCCTGGGCCAGGTCGCTGAACCTGAATACAGATTTCGCTGCCACCATAAATCCTACGCCTTCCCAATGGTTCACCATAATAAAGGTAAAAACCAGGAGGCGTTCCAGGTAGCCGATGTATTTTCCTGCATTGCTTAAAGATTCGGTTTGCAGGTGATCTTTTGTATCCGGAACCGGAGTCCAGGAAGACAGCAGTATTTTGATGAAAACAGACGCTGGTGCCGTTAAAAATAAAGCAGCAGCAGCAATTTTCAGCCATTCCTTATTCATCAGGATGTTGATGCTGAACTCGCCGAAGTTCCAGGAAAATCCGGCAATAACCAGGATATGCAGTATCTGGTCTGCAAAAAACCAGCGCTTCCTGGTTTTTGCGGTCTGAAAGCTCAGTTTGCAGGCATCAATAACGAAATGGGAAGCACCGTTCAGTAAGGCAACCCACCAAAGGTCTGTATTCCAGAGAAAGATAAAGCTTAGAATGGTATGCAGCAGTACATGAATATAGAGGTAACGGCTTTTTAACTGATGATTTTCCTTGTCCCGTACCCATGAATCCGGCTGCAGAACAAAGTCTCCGAGTAAATGGGCCAATATGAGTTGAGTAAAAATCATGTTAGAGTTCTGAAATTTTCTTTTTGAAGTATTGGTTGGTTTCCACGATCAGGTCATAGTGTGCCCGTTTCAGTCTCTGGCTTACCGAGGACTGGGAAATAGCAAATTTCCGGGCCAGGTCTTCCTGTGTGCTGCTGTTGTTCATAATCATCTCATGGATGATTTCTGAAGTGGCTACCGTCCAGCTGTCAAAATCTTTGGATGACCATTTCAGGAGGATATTCAGATCACGGTTGACAGAATCGCTGGAGGTTTTAATGGCCACGGTACAACCGTCTTTTTTAAGCTCATCCAGCAATCTGCCGGAGTTGATATAAGCGGTCCCGTTGGATTCCGTAATCTTTCCTGCTGAATAATTCTCTTCCCCGATGCCGATGGCAATCCTTACATCCAGGTTTTCCTGACTTCTGATTAATGATTTGATGGCTAGAAACCGCCAGAACGCATCATCTATACCGCATTTGAGCTGGAATTCATCTCCTCTGTAGATCTCCCATGCGTCCGGTGCGCTTCCCCAATGTTGCAGAAGATCTTTCAGCCTGGTAATCCAAACTTCTGTCTCTGCCTGTTGCGAATGTATAATATCACCGGTAATGACCGCTATCATGATGCAAATATAAGCATATTTACTTATATATAAAATACTTTATCAAGAACGCTTATAGAAAATCATAATCACCAGTACTTCTTCTATCAATGATTCAAAACAAATCATAAAAACATGCATTATCCTTAGGATTTTAATCTCTCTTTAAAGGAGGATTTAAGTTGGAACAATGGTTGATAATCAATAAAAAATCCTGATCATTACAAATGTAATGATCAGGATTTTTTATTTTGACTGTCAAGGGTTTACTTAATTGTACTCTTCACAGTTCCGCAGGTCAGCATGGAGCTTCCGTAATACGGATTTATGATCTTTTCTTCATTGCTCAGCCAGCTCGCCTCTGCCATAGGGCAATATTGCAGGTATACCGGCTTCTCGGAAAAGCTGAATTGCCTTGATAATGCGTACATATCATCTGACAGATGGTGGAATATCTCTCTTTGTGCCGAGATGTTTCCGGTCTTTGCAATACCTGATGCCTCATTTTTTAAAGCACTCAGGTTCTTTACAGGTATGGTATTATTTTTCACCGCTGAAGCGGTCTGAACAAATTCAGAAGCTGATTTTGCCGCTTTACCGGCATCATCAGAAGCCAGTGCAGCTTTAATGGCAATATAATTCTGGTACAATTTTGAAACCTGCGCATCCTTTTTCTTCTGCGCTGTTGCAAAGCTCATTGCCAGTACGGTAAAAATTGCTGTAATGATCTGTTTTTTCATTGTATGATACTCATGAGGCCAAACGCTTATACAGACGCAGGCTGATTGATATTTTATTTAATTCTGAACTCAAGCTTTACGTTAAAAAACCTTCCGGTAAGCCGTACAGGAACCGGATACATCAGGCTGGTTGTAGCATCGGTAATCCATTGGTTGGATACGGTATTCCTGATGTTGAATGCATTGAATACCTGAACACCAAGGGTAAGTTCTTCAAAATTCCCCCAGAAGCCGTATGCTTTGTCTTTGCTTTTAGGATCAATGAATACTTTGGAAAGCCCGATATCTACCCTTTTGTATGACGGAAGGGTTTTCTGGTAAGTATACGGATTGGTGAATACCGGTGCTCCGGTCGGAAGTCCCATAGCGTATACCAGCGTCAGGTTAACCCGCATGGACGGGAATTTCGGCATATAATCCTGGTAAAACATAGCAAACCTGAATCTCTGATCCGTAGGCCTCGGGATATCACCCTGTCCGTTGATATTCTCAAACACCCTGGCATAACTTGCCGACAGCCAGGAATCCACTCCCGGTACAAATTCCCCGAACAGCCGGGTATCAATACCGTACGCATATCCGGTGGCATTATTTTTTCCTGTATAACGGATCCTTACATTGTCCATATAATACGGGATCAGGTTATCCATTTTTTTATAGTATGCTTCAGTAGTCAGCTTAAACGGCCGGTCATACATCTGAAACTCGTAGTCATTGGCCATAATGACCTGAATGGAACGCTGGGACTTGATATTGCTGTTGAAGTTTCCTTCCAGGTCTTTAATCTCCTTATAAAAGGGAGCCTGGTAATAGATTCCTCCGGAAAGCCTGAATAGCATATCCGTATCCCAGTCCGGCTTGATGGCAAACTGCGCTCTCGGAGAGAAAATGGTTTCATTATTGAAGCTCCAGTGGGCAACCCGTGCTCCGGCGTTCACAAAAACCTTGCTCGCACCCCAGAAAAACTTCTGTGAATACTGGGCATAAGCCGATAATCGCGTCGGCTGGATATGGTTGTTTCCGGCGATACTGTAGAACAGTTTAAGGTCGGAAATATTACCAAGCCTCGGATCGTCTACCGGAATTGGAGTGCTGTAACCGGCAGAGTCTACCAGCTTCCATTCATTCGTAAGGTCTTTCAGGTTTTCCTTCTCATATTTGAATCCCACCTCAATATCCGTATTCACATTAGGCGAAAACCGGGTGCGGAACTGGGTGCCGTACGTCCTGACGAACAGGTCGTTCCTGGCGCTTTCAATCTGACCTCCCGCATCGTACGAGGTTACAGGATTTCCGGTAATAGGATCAAAAGTCTGCAGGATATAGGCAGAGGCGATGGAATAGTACTCCCGCTCACGGTTCTGGTACGCAAAGCTGTCCAGCGTAAACCTCCATTTTTCAGAAGGCTTATAATTCATGGAGAAGGTCCCCATCATATTTTTATACTTGTCATCTTCACGGCCAGCATAGTTTACCGTGACATTAATCGGCCTCTGAAGCGATCCGAAGTCCACGCTTCTTTCCTTTGGGATCATCTCATAATCATTCTTAGAATAATATCCGATGAATGACATGGTAAATTTCGGGCTGAGATGATAATTGATATAGGACTGGAAGTCATAATACTTAGGGTTGAAATCCGTATCTTCATTCAATGTATTCAGAACGAGGTTGGTATTCCTGTACCTTCCGGAAAATATAGCGGTAAGCTTCTTATTTTCCGTAGCGAACCCGGTAGTCAGGCGCCCACCGATCAGACTCCCTTCCCCGGAAACTTCAAATTTTTCCGGTTCACGGTAATAAATATTCAGTGCAGAAGACATTTTATCCCCGTATCTCGGTTCAAAACCTCCTGCAGAGAAGTTAACGGTTGACACCATATCAGGGTTGATGATACTGAGTCCCTCCTGCTGAGAATTCCGGATCAGGAAAGGACGGTAAATCTCAATATCATTGATGTAGATCAGGTTTTCGTCATAGTTTCCACCACGCACCATGTATTGGGAAGAAAGTTCCGTATTGGAGTTAACAGAAGGAAGGGTTTTGATGATCCCTTCGATCCCTCCCGAAATACTGGCCACATTCTGGGCGTCCTTCGCCGAAATTTTCACCGTT
This sequence comes from uncultured Chryseobacterium sp., assembly GCA_913775525.1. Taxonomy (GTDB): domain Bacteria; phylum Bacteroidota; class Bacteroidia; order Flavobacteriales; family Weeksellaceae; genus Chryseobacterium. The sequence goes on along the minus strand of CAJYLH010000036.1, from coordinate 213,032 downwards.
GTAATATCAGAGGTCTGTCCGGTGATTTTTTTCTGGAAAACAACTTCCTCAATATCGGTTACTTTTGCGGTATCTCTTTTTTTAGTCTGGGAGAATACCAGTATGGGAACCATAAGGCTTAGCGGTAAAACTAGTTTTTTCAAAAGAAATGTTTTAAGAATTTCTAAAATTAAGTAATTTTTAACAATTACAAAATCGATTCTCTAATTCTTGTCAATTTTTGTAACAAATCTTCTAATAAATCCAGCCTTAGCATATTGGCTCCGTCTGATAAGGCCGTTTCCGGTGTAGGATGTGTTTCAATGAAAATTCCGTCTGCTCCTACAGCAATTCCCGCTTTGGCTACGGTTTCAATGAGATCAGGCCTTCCTCCGGTAACGCCTGAGCTCTGGTTAGGCTGCTGTAAGGAATGGGTGACATCCAGGATCACGGGCGCGTATTCCCTCATCGTAGGAATTCCTCGGTAATCGACGATCAGGTCAGTATAGCCGAATGAATTTCCCCGTTCAATGATCGCTACCTTATGATTATCGGAATCCGTCACCTTCTGTACGGCAAATTTCATGGATTCCGGAGACAGGAACTGCCCTTTCTTAAGGGTGACGCATTTTCCTGTTTTGGCTGCTGCCACAAGAAGGTCTGTCTGACGTACCAGAAATGCCGGGATCTGCAAAACATCCACATACTGTGCTGCTAGAGCCGCATGCTCATTCTCATGAATATCGGTTGTTGTAGGGATATTGAACGTCTCTCCCACTTTCTTCAGAATCTCAAGTGATTTTTCTTCTCCAATTGACGTGAAAGAGTCTACACGGCTGCGGTTGGCTTTTTTAAAGCTTCCCTTGAATATGTAAGGAATTTGATACTTGTCGGTAATCTGAATTACTTTTTCGGCAATCCGTAATGCCATATCCTCGCCTTCTATAATACAGGGACCGGCAATCAGGAAAAAGTTTTTGGAATCTTTGTGACGGATGTTATCTAAATACTGGATCATTTTTATTCTAATTAAAAAGTTCAGTAAAATTACTGGAAAAATTATAGAATAGGAAATAAATTTCCTGGGATTGATCATATCCCATTTATAGTCAGCATCTAAAGATCAGCAATTTTCCCGGAATTATGAATGAAGGTCTTAAACAGATACAACAAAAGGATTAGTTCCCGGCTATTTTCAAACCAGGCTGTCTTAAGGGGCAGCCTGGTTCTATGGTTCCATCTTTTTAAGGATTTTCTCAAACGTATTGATATTGCGGCTCGTGAACCGATCTTTAAGATTTTTCCTTCCTAAAATTTTCCCGAAAGAAGAGTCTAATGTACTGCCTTTAGGAACCTGCCAGTACAATACATGATTGACCATAGCAGCCTTTTCATGCTCTGCTTTGGAGGCATCGTTGAATTCCTGCATCAGTATTTCTTCTATTCCCTGATCACCAACAAAAACATAGACATGGAAGTCATCATTTTTTCCGAAAGGATTTCCGCTCCTGAGGTTCTCTGTTTCTTCCTGAGATTTAACAAATAGGAAAGCTTGGTAGGAAAATTTTTCTGACATTGCTTTTTCAAGGACCTGCTTTAATTCGTCAACATTTTTATCCGAACTGAAGATGATATTCCCGGAAGCCAGTACGGAGCTTACATTTTCCATTCCGGCACCGGCAAATGCCTTACAAACGTCCGCCATCTTCATATTGGTTCCTTTTACATTGACGCCGCGGAGAAATGCACAGTATTTCATGGTCTTATTTTTTAATGATATGGTTGCTTTGTTTTAATCCCTGATTTTCACATACAGATTATAATCTGTGCCTGAAGGCTTGAGGATATAAATCTTTTCCAGCAATGGATTGCTGCTTTTCAGGTGGTCCTTCACCCTGAACTCTTTCAAAAGCCTGTAATGCATTCTGTAATAGGCACCGTCCTTTCGGTCAAACAGATTATCATACGAGAGGAGGTATTTGGGCTTTCTTTTCTTTACGGTATTGATCCAGTAATTTTGTTTGTCTTTTCTGATCTCGTTCTGAACATCTTTGTCCACCAGCCCCACTTCATCAATGGTTTTCAGGCCTGAAAAGTACGGTACATAACCGGCAGGTTCCAGCAGAATCCATTGGTTCTTATCTTTTTCATAGCGGTTAAGAAATAATCCGATGGTCCTGCGGTAATTCCATTCTCCATTACCTGTTGCGATAGAATGGACCGTCTGGAAAGCCAGCATAGGAATCATATAAAACAACACAAACAGTCCGAGCCAAAGGTATTTCCGTGTCTTCTGTTCCAGGATAAAAATAACGGCCGGAACAAAAAGCAGGATCTGCGGCACCCAGTAGTACCAATCGAAAAGGCTTTTCTGAGAAATAAAGATCAGCTGCTTAGCCCATCCGAATAAAAAGATCATCCACAAAAAATAGTTCCTTTTTTTGGGCTGCCGGATCAGGTAGATGAAACACAACAGCTCAAAGATCAGGATAAGTATGGTAAAAGGATTGAAATTGCCCGGTAATTTCAGCATTCCCCAGAAATTCCCATAATTCATCAGGAAATAATCGATGTTCTGAGCCAATGTATAATCGCTTCCGTACATCAGTTTTTTGGCAATGATGGTATTATTAACAAATTCACCGAAATAAAACCAGTTGAAAGCCATCACAGAGGCCAAGCCGATACCTCCTCCCAGGATATAGCTCCATCTAATCTTTTTAGAATAGAAAATATCCACCAGGAAAACTACCCCTAAAAATATGAGCGTATCGATACGGGTCATGATGATCAATACCGGAAATAGAATCAGGACCCATTTTCTACCTTTCTGAAATCCATAATACAGCAAGGCCATTTCCAGGAAAAACAGCAGTCCGTATTCCATTCCGAGGATTGAAATCTTGATAGACGGCGGCAAAATTCCGATCAGGAAAATAAATAAAGCTTTATGAAATGGATTCTTAAGGATGAGATGGGACAAAAATAAGGTTCCCACTGTGAAGAGGACGGAATTAAAAATCAGCAAAGGCTCTATGAAATGTTCTTTTCCGAAGATCAGATTGAACAGATACGAAACAAATACATACAGATGGGTAGTGGAAGCCGAGATTTTGGTAGCTCCGTTAAACCCGATTACTCCGTAATCCATCAGGTTCTGGGCTACCCTCCAGGTAATAAAAGCATCTTCCTGAATGTAATGGGTAAGAAGAAAAAGCAGCTTTATCAGCACTGTAAAAAGTACAGCAAAAAAGGGAAGTTTGGGATGGTTAATTCCTGTCATCATGTATTTATGTTGCACAAATATAATCCTAAAATTTTTGAATCCCATAACAAAAAAACGGAACCGAAGTTCCGTTTTAAAGTTTTTACTGAGTCGCCTTGATGATGGCGTTGGTAATTTGCGATTCTTTCTCTTTGGAATATGTAGAATCAAAAGGCTCCATAATATCAAACAGATACTGGTAGAAAGGCGTGATCTTCTGGACATTTTCAGACTCCGACATGGCTTTCTCCTTGCCCATCTGCTGGAGGTCCTTGATGAAGACATTGAATTTCTTGTCTATAGGTTCAATTGATTTCACCAGATAGGCATAGGCTTTATCTTTCTGTCCGAGTTTTTCATAAGCATCGGTCACTGCTGAAACAACAAGCGAATACTCCATCGGTTTTGCTCTCATCTGCCTCCTGACATAAATCTGATCGGCTTTATTAAGGCTCAGATAATAATCATATTCACTGAAAATCCCCTTCTTAAGGATTTCTGCCAGTTGCAGTCCTTTCTGCTCCTGTCCGGCCACGATGTATCCGTATACCATAGAACTTAAAGAACGCGGATCATTGTATTTTTCAGCAGGAATTTCTCTTGCAGCAAGATCAAGAAGTTCGATGGCTTTCCCTTTCTCTCCCATGGTTGCCAGTGCAGCTGCCGCTCTGCTCGCGGAACCTCTGTAACTGATAATATTGGATGTTGCCGTTTCATCGAAATGGACATTAAGGTCTTTAAAGTTCCCCCATCGGAAGTTTTTCACTACATTATATAATGAATTGGCATCTACCCTTCCCATATTACCGTCAGCCGTCGGTGGCGTATGGATCGGTACCAGTCGGTAGCTGAATCCGTCAAACTGAAGGTATTCGTCCAGGTAGAACACATTTTCGCTGTCATAAATTCCTCCTGAAGAAAAGCTGATCGGCCTTTTCCAGTCGAAATTCGCCAGGATGTCCATCATAATCAGGTTATTCTTATAAAGGGTATTGGCTTTATAGGTTACCATGATCTGGTTAACGGTACTGCCAAGGTCAGAAGCATTAATGATTCCTGCTCTTACAGCATTATCCTTATTCACCGGGAGGATGAATTTGTGTACCGGCAGGATATTGTATTTTTCATATTTTTCTTCTCCGAAGTACAGCTTCAGCAGCTCATCCTTAGCCGGAGATTTATATTTAATGAACCTCATGGCATCTTTCAGCGTCATGGAATCCTGAACCAGGTATTTCCTGAATTCTGCAAAAGTGGATTCTGCACCCTGCTCTTTCGCCATAGAGAACAGTCCCTGCCAGTCTTCTTTCTTCATCATGTAGATCTGGTCGTTCACTCCGTCCCTGTAATCATCATGGGTCAGTTGGCTCGGAATAGGTTCTGCATTATATGTTTTTCTCTTGATCTGGTCGATATTCCAAGGTGTTGATGCCAAGGTGAAGTTAACCACTTTTACATCATCCCTGAATCTTTGCGTTTCCTGAATGGCCCAAACCGGATAGGTATCATTATCTCCATACACAAACAGGATGTCTTCTTTCGGTAAAGATTTCAGTACTGAATAGGCATAATCGTATGCAGTGTAACGGTTGCTTCTGTCATGAACATTATAGTTCTGGAAGCCCATCATAAAAGGGACTCCAAGCAATACAACGCCTGCCGCAATATTGGCCGCATTGGATTTAACCTTAGATTGAAGGAACCATAAAATAGCACCCGCTCCCAGTCCGATCCATAGCGCAAAGGCATAAAAGGAACCAACCATTGCATAATCTCTTTCTCTCGGTTCAAAAGGCTTCACACCGGTATAGAACACGATCGCGACACTGGTCAGGATGAACAGCGACAACAAGGCATAGAACCTTCCGAAATCTTTATTCAACTGGAAAAAGAAACCGATCAGTCCTAAGATCAATGGCAGGAAAAAGAATTTCACCGTACTTTCATTCTTGAATTTTGCCGGCATCTTATCCTGATTTCCCCATAACGCATTGTCAATAAAAGAGAACCCTGAAATCCAGTTGCCTTTGGTATTCTCCATATTTCCTTCAAGGTCGTTCTGACGGCCTACGAAGTTCCACATTAAATAACGGATGAAATAATAGCTGTTCTGGAAGCTGATGAAATAATCCATATTCTGGGCAAATGAAGGCTTCTGAACATTGATCAGGTTGTATGGCTTCACCTTAAGATAATCTGAAGCGGTGATTGACCGGTCCTCGTATTTCTTTCTCAGCTCTTCAAAAATCTGCTTGGCTTCAGGGCTGTTGGCCACATCTTCATTGTCATAGTTGAAGGTAAAATCAGGGGCACCATACATCGAAATATAATTGGCCATCACATCTTTGTCTTCGCTGAACATCCTCGGCATCAGGCTGACCTGTGACTTGCTGAAAACATAGTTAAAACGGTCTCCCGTCTTTCTGTACGTACCGGTCTTTTCGTCCTTTTCATAAATTTCCCCGGTCTTGGTCGTTTTAAAACTTCCGTCTTCATTCTTTTCAATTCCGTTGGCATCAAGGAAAGCGGTGTAGTTCTGTCCATAAAACGTTGGCCAGTCACCGTACTGCACCCTGTTATAATAATCCAGCATACCGATCGCCGTATCCGGATCGTTCAGGTTCATTGGCGGATTGGCATTGGCACGGATCGGGATAACCATCCAGCACGAAAAACCGATCAGCATGAATACAATCGATAGTGCTGCAGTCTGATAGATCTTCTTCTGAATCTTCCTTGCATACTTAAGTAACAGATAGCAAAGCACTACAGTTAAGACAAACGCGGCGATGGTTCCTGAATGGAACGGCAGCCCCAGTCCGTTGACAAAGAATATTTCCAGCTTCCCGAACATGGTCATGATCAGCGGGAAGATGATCTTAAATACGAAAGCCAGGATAACGAGGGTAATAACGTTCGCCCAGATGAAGTTTTTCCACGTGAATGTATAATTCCTGGCGTAATACACCAGGCATACAGCAGGCAGCGCAAGCATACACATCATGTGTACCCCTACGGAGAGACCCAGGATGAAGAAAATCAGGATGATCCATCTTTCATTTCCAGGCTCTTTATATTCGTTTTCCCATTTCGTAATGAGCCAGACCAGCAAAGCAATAAACATGGAAGCCATAGAATATACTTCCCCTTCCACAGCAGAAAACCAGAAGGTATCTGAAAAGGTAAAGCATAAAGCCCCAATGGCTCCTGCAAATAAAATAGATATTTCCTGATGCCTCGTTACTTCCTCAAAATCCTTATTCAGCAACCTTCTGAGGAAATGCGTAATGGTCCAGAACAGGAACAGGATGGTAAGCCCACTGAACAGGGCAGACATAGCATTGATGACGATAGAATAATTTTCACCATTCCCAAATGCAAACATCGCTGCAACGGCTCCTACAATCTGAAATAAAGCTGCTCCGGGAGCGTGCGTCACTTCCAGTTTTACGGCAGATGAGATGTACTCGCCGCAATCCCAGAAGCTGAAATTGGGTTCTATGGTTGAGAGATAGGTGAAAAAAGCAATACAGAAAATGATCCATCCCGAGACGGTATTCCATTGCCTAAAGGTCCAGTTTTTCATAGTAGTAATATCAATTACGCGAAAATAACGCTTTTATATGATTTTATATTCTTTTTAACAAAATTTAAAAATTTGGCTCACTTTTTGAAAACTCTCATCTTTGATGACAGCTGTAAAAATAAATTTTATCTCCTGCACGCTGAGAAATCAAACAAAAGTTTAGAAATTATTTATTTTTTTGTATTTTTGCCGTCAGATTTTTATTGAAAATAACACACTAATGAGCAATGTTTACGATAATATCCTTGGCCTTGTAGGGAATACTCCTATGGTGAAGCTAAATACTGTTACTAAAGATATTCCTGCAACCGTTTATGCCAAGTTAGAGTCATATAATCCTGGACATTCCACTAAAGATAGAATTGCGCTTCATATTATAGACAACGCCGAGAGAAAAGGTTTATTGAAAGAAGGTTCTGTAATTGTAGAAACCACTTCCGGAAATACAGGATTTTCTCTTGCCATGGTATGCATCATCAAAGGATATAAATGCATCCTCGCAGTAAGCGATAAAACCAAGCCTGAAAAGATTGCCTATCTGAAGGCCCTGGGCGCTACCGTTTATGTATGCCCGGCTAATGTTCCGGCTAATGATCCGCGTTCCTACTATGAAGTAGCTAAAAGGATAGCCGCAGAAACACCGAATTCAGTTTATATCAACCAATACTTCAATGAACTGAATATTGATGCGCACTACCAGACCACCGGTCCGGAAATCTGGGAACAGACCCAGGGAAAGATCACCCATCTTTTTGCATGTACCGGCACCGGAGGAACCCTGTCGGGATCCGCTAAATTTTTAAAGGAAAAAAATCCGGATATTAAAATCATCGGGGTAGATGCTGACGGTTCTATCCTTAAAAGTTATCATAAAACCGGAGAAATCCATAAAGAAGATGTTCATCCGTACCAGATTGAAGGTATGGGAAAAAACCTGATCCCTTCTGCCCTTCTGTTTGATAAAGTAGATGAATTCGTACGCGTAAATGATGAAATGTCTGCTTACAGAACAAGAGAGATTGCCCTGAAAGAAGCCATTATGGGCGGATACACTACGGGAGCGGTTACACAGGCTCTGATCCAATATGCACAATCTCACCAGTTTGCTGAAAATGATCTTGTGGTATTAATCTATCCTGATCACGGCTCAAGGTATATCACCAAAGTATATAGTGATAAATGGATGGCTGAACAAGGATTCGTTAACAACTGTGTTCACAACTATGATGAAGTTTTCAAGACAGAATTCATTAAGTAATAAACAACCACGATACAAATCAGGCCTTTTGATTATAAAAGGCTTTTTTAATTAAAAAATATTATTGAAATGTTGGATATTTTTGAAAGAATAAAACAAAATCCTGGTCCTTTGGGACAATTTGCCGATTACGCTGAAGGATATTTTGTTTTTCCCAAGCTGGAAGGTCCTATCGGTCCTAGAATGAAGTTTCAGGGTAAAGATGTTATCTTCTGGAGTGCCAATGATTATCTGGGACTCTGCAACCATCCGGAAGTTCTGGAAGCTGACGCAAAAGCTGCGGCAGAGTACGGAATGTTCTATCCTATGGGAGCCAGAGCCATGTCAGGGGAAACCCAGCAGCACCAGCAGCTGGAAAAAGAACTGGCAGAATTTACTCAGAAAGAAGCGGCTTACCTGCTTAATTTCGGGTATCAGGGAATGGTTTCCACTATTGATGCTCTGGTAACGAGACATGATGTTATTGTTTACGATGCAGACTCACATGCGTGTATCGTGGACGGTGTACGCCTGCACATGGGGAAAAGTTTTACTTTCAAACATAATGATATTGCCAGTTTAGAAAAAAACCTGGAGCGTGCTACTAAAGTAGCGGAAGAAAACGGAGGCGGAATCCTGGTCATTACTGAAGGCGTTTTCGGAATGCGCGGAATGCAGGGTAAATTAAAAGAAATATGTGATCTCAAGTCGAAATTCAACTTCAGGTTATTGGTAGATGACGCACACGGATTCGGGACATTGGGTAAAACGGGTGCAGGAGCCGGTGAAGAGCAAGGCTGCCAGGACCAGATCGATGTCTATTTTTCAACGTTTGCCAAGTCTATGGCTGGTTTCGGGGCATTTATCTCCGGGGATGAAAATATTATCAGATACCTGAGATACAACCTTCGCTCCCAGATTTTTGCCAAATCCCTTACGATGCCAATGGTAATCGGCGGGCTTAAAAGGCTTGAACTGTTAAGGACACGTCCTGAAATCAAAGATAAATTATGGGAAAATGTCCGTAAACTTCAGAACGGACTTAAAGAAAGAGGATACAACCTGGGTAATACAAATACCTGCGTAACGCCTGTTTTCATTCAAGGAACAACCATCGAGGCCACCCTTCTGGCTAAAGACTTACGGGAAAATTACGGTGTTTTCACTTCTGTAGTGGTTTATCCGGTGATTCCTAAAGGCATGATTCTGTTGAGATTAATCCCAACCGCTTCCCATACTGATTCTGAAATCAATGAGACATTGGAAGCTTTTGACGGGATCAGGGAAAAATTAACGTCCGGTCATTACAGGGAAATGGAAAAACAGATGGATATCGAATATAAGCAGATGTAAATTACATTATCCATTAAAAATATACTACCGCTGAAGTTTTTTAGCGGTTTTTTATTTATTTTGACTGCTAATTTTAAATAATTCATAATTGCAAAAAATTAACTCTTTTTAACTTAATATCGAGTAATATGACTGAAATCATGTTATATTCTGTTAAAAATTAGGCTCTTAACATTTGTAAGGGTACATTTGCTGTCATAATTTCAGAACCTACAATTATGAAACAACCCTTAAAGTACTTAAGAATTGTAATTTTGAGTTTAGTGTTAAGTTTAACTTCTACAGTGAGCCAGGCGCAGACCCATAAATACTTAGAAAAGAACAGAGCCATTGCTTCGGAACTTTCTGCAAAATACGGAATCCCGGCAGCCGTCATTCTTTCTGTAGCATTCGTTGAAACCGGTGGCGGTACCAGTAAAAGTTCTACCGTATACAACAACCACTTCGGCATCGTAGGAAATAACAACTCCCATTCCAAATACAGAAGCTTTTCCTCAGTCAGAGAATCATACGAAGCTTTTTGCCAACTCATCATTAAAAAAGATTATTATTCAGCCCTGAAAGGCAGTCTTGACTTTTCAAAATGGATCAAAGCCATTGCTTTAGCAGGATATTCTACACGCCCTACGGAATGGATGCGAAGAATTAACCTGATTATTTCAAAATACAAGCTCGCAGGTCAATAAGCTAACGAATACATACTTATACATAAGCCCCAATACCGGGGCTTATTTTTTTGGATTGCTATTGTAGGGATTAAATTATCTGATTAAATTAGCTAAAAATTTCCTGGAGCTTTATGAATGCAAACAGAAATTGGCGGGTAGTTGTTTTACTCACCTTATGCTTTGTTATTTACTTCCTTACCTCAATAGCGATTTCTGTTTTGGATATTCACTGGAAACCATTACAGAATGTAAACCTGATATCGGAAGTCATCAATCCTGATCAAATAAAGGACGGAAATCGGTCACAGGACAGCCTGGCAAATCCTAAGCTGCAACAGGCGAACAGGGAAAAAGATTTTGAACTCTACCAGAAAGCTGATCTGATCACCGATTTTTCCAAAGGGGACAGCCTGATTGCACTGCCACATCTGGCGGAAAAATTATCCCAGCTGAAAAAGACCGGAAAAGGAAAAATAAGGATTGCCTATTTCGGGGACAGTATGATTGAAGGGGATTTGCTGACACGCACCTTAAGGAAACTGCTTCAGCAGGAATTCGGAGGCAGCGGCGTAGGCTTCCTCCCGATTCAGAGCAAGGTCGCTCCGGTACGGGAATCTGCTGAGATTAAAGCATCCGGCTGGAAAACGGTGAACTTTATGGATAAGAGTGCCCATAATATGTATATATCCGGCTTCAGCTTCACAGGACCGGGAAGCACGCATTTTACCGATAAAACTTTACAGAAGGGCATTACCACCAATAAATATTTTATTTTCGGGCACGCTTCCGGCGGAGCAGCAATCAATTATGACGGCAGTAATATTCCTCTGAACGGAGCCGGAGCGGTTAACAGACAACTGATGGCTAAAGATACACTGCAGTCCTACACCCTTAGAAGCGGCAATTCACAGGTGCCTTATTACGGGGTAAGTTTTGAATCTGATAACGGTGTTATTGTAGATAATTTTTCATTCCGCGGAATTACAGGGGTAGAATTCAAAAAAATCGATGAAGATTTCTTAAAAGCCGTACAGCAGCAAAACAAATATGACCTTATTGTGATGCAGTATGGTGTGAACCTGCTTTTCAGGCCGGATGACACGGATTATTCCTATTATGCCAAAATTATGACGCCCAACCTGGTAAAGTTCAAAAGTGCATTCTCAGGAAGTGACATCCTTATGGTAAGTACTGCTGACCGTGCCTTCCGGTACAATGGCGAATACCAGTCTGCAAAAGGCATCCATCAACTGGTGCAAACCCAGGCTCAGATGGCATTTGACAACGGTCTGTGCTTCTTTAACCTTTTCAAAACCATGGGAGGTGACAATTCTATTGTTCAATGGGCTTCTGCCGATCCGCCCCTTGCTAATAAAGATTACGTACATCCTAACGGTAAAGGAGCGGACATCCTCGCAGAAAAATTATACCGTGCCATGATGAAAGATTACCATAATTATACTTCTAAAAAAAGAACTGTACAATGAACCGGGTACAAGATCTCCTCTCTACCTTCGACTGGAAAATGTTTTTACACCAGTTCGTATACGACAGCAAAAACCCCTTGCTTTTCAACAATGGGTTCTTTGTGTACTTTTTTACGCTATTCATCATCCTTTTCTATATCTTAAGGAACCATTACACTGCAAGAAGGTATGTCTTTACATTCTTTTCCCTGTATTTTTTCTATAAGGCCAGCGGATGGTTCGTAGGATTGGTGATTGTTTCGGCCATTGTTAATTATGCGCTTTCCAACGTCATCTTTCACAGCAGGAAGAAAGGCTGGAAAACCATGCTCCTGGTATTGAGTGTTATCTTCAATCTTGGATTGCTGTTTTATTATAAGTACACCAATTTCTTCATTACTTTGTACAATGAGTTCACAAGCGCCAATATCCATCCGCTGAACATCCTGTTGCCGATAGGGATTTCGTTTTTCACGTTTGAAAATTTAAGCTATACCATCGATGTATACCGCGGAGATTTTAAACCGGCTAAGAAATTTACGGATTACCTGCTCTTCCTTTCCTTCTTTCCTAAGCTGATGATGGGGCCTATTGTCCGGGCCCACGATTTCGTACCACAGATCAATCAGCCGTATTACCTGTCTGAAAGGGATTTTGCCATGGGATTTTACCTGATTATTTCAGGGCTGATCAAAAAGCTTATCATTTCCGATTATATCACGCTGAATCTCGTCAACTATATCTTTGATAACCCAGCCCTGCATGTAGGCCTCGAAAACCTGTTTGCCGTATATGGTTATGCGATGGTCATTTACTGCGATTTCAGTGGTTACAGTGATATTGCGATCGGGATTGCCTTATGGCTGGGAGTTAAAATTCCGGCCAACTTCAGGTCACCGTACCAGAGTAAGAATATTACCGAATTCTGGCGCAGGTGGCATATTTCACTGTCTTCCTGGCTGAAGGATTACCTGTATATTCCTTTGGGCGGAAACCGGAAATTCTCTGTAGCTTCGTTTATTTTCGTACTGGCATTCCTTTCCGGAACATATTTCATGTCTGTTAATCTTTTCAAGCTTGCCCCTCTGTATGCCGGCCTGATTACGTTGCTGATGCTGATGATCTTCATTCTTCCGGCTATCATCACAAAAAATACCAAAGGTATTGCTGCGAATTTCAACCTGCTGACGACCATGCTCCTGGGCGGATTCTGGCACGGTGCCAGCTGGAATTTCATCATTTGGGGAGCCATCCACGGGATCGGTTTAGGGTTGCATAAAATATGGATGCTGCTTACCGGGAAATCATTTGCCGGCTTCAATAACCATATCGTTTATAGGGTCTTGATGGGAATCATTACCTTCCACTTTGTCTGCTTCGGATGGATCTTTTTCAGGGCAGAGGACTTTGATATGGCCGTTTCCATGCTGAAACAGATCTTCTTTAACTTTGATGTACAGGCGTTTGCGCCGTTTTATGAAAATTATAAAGGCGTTTTGGGAATGATTGTCCTGGCAATGGCCATCCATCTTATTCCGGAAGATACTGTCGACAAGCTGATCGCCAAAAGGGAAAGGTTCCCGATGATCATGTATATCATCATTTTCTTTGCCTTCCTTCTACTTTACGGATACTTCAAGTCTGCTGAACAGGTGCTGCCGATCTATCTGCAATTCTAGTTCCTCGCCTCAGTAAAAAGTTTGGAAAAAGCTTTCCAGATCAGTTCAGCCTGGTTTTCGTAACCGGGCTTTACATAATGTACCCCGTCGCCACTTGCCTGCTTCTTTACCTGTGCTTTTCTGAATGATCCTTTCCCTCCGCTTGCCGTGTACAGATCAAAAAAAGCTGTATGATTGGATGCTGCAGCTTCCTTCATCCAGCTGATGATCTCAGGAACTCGGTTCTGCTTCGGCATATTATCCGGAGGAGAAACTAACAGGACCGGCAGGCCGGGTGATGCTTCCCTGAATTTGCGGATCAGTGTGGAGATATTATTCTGGAATTCCTCTTTTTCTATGGGTGCAAAAGCTTCATTTGTTCCCAGGGCAATGATAAGGATATCAGGAGCAATCGTCTTCAGCTGCTCCACCTGTAAAGGATATTTAAGGAAATCTCCATATGTTGCTCCGTTAACGCCAACCGTATTGAAAACGACTCCTCTATCTGTATTTTTCAGGAATTGGAATCCGTAAAATATACTTCCGGGAAGGCTGGTGCGCATCAGAAAGACATTCCGGGGCTGTGTAAAATCGACCTCGGTTTTAAATCCTGTAAATTTCTGTTTACGGATCAATGTGATGTAATTTTCAAAATCAGGATTATAGTCGAAATAACTTCTTTCCACCTTATAAACGCTTCCCGGTACCGGATGCATGACCTTATCGCCGTTAAGCTGCCTGAACCTGGTCGTAGTATTATTGTACTTTGAAACTATTTCATGGAATGTTTCTCCCTCTTCCGCGGTATGATTAAGCCGCTCTGTCTTCTTCACAATAAAATTCTTCAGCGGCTGCTGCTCAGCATACACGCCGAACTCCTTTCCGTCCATACTTTTATCATGATAAATAAAAAGCTTGTCAAAACGGTCTTCAGGATTTTTAAAGGTGATTTCCAGGAAAGGATTTTCTTTGCTGCCGATGACGAATCCGCTGGCTCCCATTTCAGGAAACAACTTCTGCTCATGAACCAGACGGAAAGTTTCCCAGGCCTGATTACTGGCAGATTCAAAATCTTCGGCACCGTTCGTATTGGCAACATGGTACGGAAAAACCAGTCCTCTGCCTGCATTGCCGTAACGGTCCTGGAATTTTTTCCTTAAATACGAAGTGAGCCAGTCAGCCTGGATGTGCGAATCTCCCATAAACAGGATGGTGGAAACCGTATTTTGTTTCAGTTTTTCCGTAAAAGGTTTCAGGACGTCACTGTTCTCTATTTCCTGAGCCTGACCGTTGAATAAAAACAATATAAAAAGAAAGCTGATGCTTTTTCGGGTAATTTTCATACCGTGAATTTATACATTTTTCTGCAAAACCTGCAGAAGCAAACAAAATAAGTAAGTCTGAATTTTAAATCTTAACTTTGCAAAAATTTTCCTGTTGAAAGACCTGCTCCTGATTACTCCCCCTTTTACACAGCTGAATACTCCCTATCCGGCTACAGCCTACATCAAAGGTTTCCTGAATACTAAAGCTGTTTCATGTTATCAGTCAGATTTAGGTATTGAAGTCATCCTTGCGCTGTTTTCTAAAAAAGGACTGGCCAATATTTTTGATGTGCCGGTTAACCTTCATGAAATTTCAGACAATTCGCAGAGGATTTTCACACTGAAAGATGAATATATCAAAACCATCGATCAGGTTATTCTCTTTTTGCAGGGTAAAAATCCTACATTAGCACGGCAGATCTGCAGCATGAACTTTCTTCCCGAAGCTTCGCGTTTCAACCAGCTGGATGATATGGAATTTGCCTTTGGGAACATGGGGATGCAGGATAAGGCCAAACATCTGGCGACCTTGTATTTGGAAGATATTTCGGATTATATTGTTGAAAATATTGATAGCGATTTCGGATTCAGCAGGTATGCGGAACGGCTGGGAAAAAGTGCGTATTCATTTGATGAATTATATGCAAAGATCACCGGAAAGACAACTTTTATTGACGGGATCACCCTACACATCCTTAAAGAAAGAATGGAAACGGTACAGCCGAAACTGGTTTGCTTTTCCGTTCCTTTTCCGGGCAATTTATATTCGGCATTCCGGTGCGCACAGTGGATCAAAACCCATTATCCTGGTGTGAAAACCGCTATGGGAGGCGGATTTCCGAATACGGAGCTTAGGGAAATCAAGGACACACGGGTATTTGAGTTTTTCGATTATATTACGCTTGATGACGGAGAACTTCCTCTTGAACTTTTATGTCAAAATATTCATGCACCGGAAAAGCAGGAATTCAAAAGGACTTTCATGGTAGAAAACGGACAGGTAGTCTATAAGAACAATTCTGCGAGAAAGGATTACCGGCAGGCGGATATCGGGACACCCGATTATTCGGATCTGTTGCTGGACCGGTATATTTCCGTGATCGAGATTGCCAATCCCATGCACAGCCTCTGGAGCGACGGCCGTTGGAATAAATTAACCATGGCTCATGGATGTTATTGGGGGAAATGCACTTTCTGTGATATTTCACTGGATTATATTAAAATCTATGAACCGATTTCAGCCAAGATCCTGGTGGACCGGATGGAAGAACTGATCCTCACGACCGGAGAAACAGGATTCCATTTCGTAGATGAAGCAGCACCGCCGGCACTGATGCGCGAAGTAGCCCTTGAAATCCTGAGAAGGAATCTGGTGGTTACCTGGTGGACGAACATACGTTTCGAAAAAAGCTTTACGCGCGATCTGTGTTTTCTGTTAAAGATGTCCGGATGTGTTGCGGTTTCCGGCGGACTGGAAGTAGCCGGCGACCGACTGCTGAAACTGATCGATAAAGGAGTTTCCGTAGCACAGGTAGCCGATGTTACGCGTAATTTTACCGAAGCCGGAATTATGGTCCATGCCTACCTGATGTACGGCTATCCTACCCAGACGGTTCAGGAAACGGTAGATTCCCTGGAAATGGTACGTCAACTGTTTGAAATGGGTATTGTGCAAAGCGGCTTCTGGCACCAGTTTGCCATGACTGCCCATTCCCCTGTCGGACAGAACCCCGAGGCCTTTGGCGTGATCCCAGTACGGCAGGAGATTCAGTTTGCACACAATGATGTAGATTTTACAGATCAAACAGGAATTGACCATAACCGTTTCAGCTTCGGACTGAAAAAATCTCTGTTCAACTATATGCATGGAATTAATTTCGAACTGCCACTTCAGGAATGGTTTGATTTTAAAATTCCGGCTACCACGATTCATCCCGATTACATTCATGACTGTTTACTGGACAACGAAGACTTCAAATTCAAACCCAACTCAAAAATCGTCTTTTTAGCCAAAAACGTAATCGCTGAGAATCGCGTAAAAATAAAAAAGAAATACTCTGGTGCATACACGCTGCTTACATTCCACTTAAAAACCAATATTGTAAAGGCAGAAATGGAACAGGAGCATGCAGAATGGCTGATGGACATTTTAAAAGAACATGATATAGAAAACCCTAAAAAGCTTATGCTTCAGCAACTTAAAGTTTATTTTGAAGAGCAATTTGAAAATTTCGAACTGTTTTGGTTTTCAAAACCGATGCAGCAATTGAGGGAAAACGGCATAATTCTGAGCATCTGATTATTTGGTAATTTACCGCTTAATTTCCGGAAATGAATTTTTTGTGGGCCTCAATGACAATAATTTAGTGATAACAGCCGTTACCATTAAAATCGTCATAGGTGAAAAAAGTTAAAACATTACTCATGTTTTTGCTGTTGTTATGTTCTAACTTCAGTGATGCACAAAAAATAGGCTTTGTAGACATTCAGGAGGCATTAAATAAAATGCCTCTTTATAAAGAAGCCGAAGCCAGATTAAATGCACAAATTGATACCTGGCAATCTGAACTTCAAAATTTACAATCTGAATATGAAAGGAAAAAATCAGCTTTTGAAAACGAAAAAGTGCTGTTAACAGGGGATCAAGGAAATAACCGATATGGAAAAGAACATTAAGAATATTACTATGTTAAGGTTCGGTTCCACCGGAGAAATTACAAAGCTCAGAGAAAATCTGGTTATTCCTTTTGAGGATCAGATCTATAATGCTATCACATCAGTAGCTGAGAAAAACGGATTAGGTGCAGTTTACAATAAAGATCATCATATCCTGTATGTTCAGAAAAGATTTGACTATACAGAAAAAGTGCTGGAAATACTTTTAGCACAGTCTTCTAAAACGGATAAAGATAAAAAACAATAAGAGTGCATTTTACTTTTCAACACCGTCTTTTTTAACTTCCCCAACAATCACTTTTTCCTGGACTTTAATAAAATTCGGATCCATGATGGCCAGCCGTTCTGCAATGGCCTTATAAGTCGGGAACTTCAAAATTGAAGGTCTTCCTGATATTTCGCGGTACAAAGTAAAGGTTTTACCTCCGGCGGTTTTAATCTGTTTGGTTGTCGTAATGTATTTGCCGATGTATTTGCTTTTCGCATCGTATATTTCAAGATCGACGAATGTTTTTTCAGATATGGTATCATCCGATCCGAAGCTGACCGGAAGATTGGTAAAATATCCTACAGGAACGCCATTGCTTAAAATTTCTCCAACATTATTGACTTCAATTTTAAGCTTGTCAATTTTACTTCTTACCGTATAAGCATCCTTTGTTTTCGTATCCAGCTTCCTTTTCGGCGGATTTTTGAACAGCTCATCCAGATTTTTGATGTTGATTCCCCGGTTATCAATGATCTTAAATCCCTTTACGGAAGTATATACCGCTGATTTTTCCTCACCTGAGAATGCAGATGGCGAAATGTAGTCCAGCTCCAGCGTCTTGTCATTATTGTAGATCCGGGTAAGTTTAATGTAGCTGTCGCGGACGGAATCTACAACGCTTTTATCTACAAACTCCATAGTGTACGTAGGGGTTTCCTTAAGATCCATAAAAGTATATTCACTGGATCTGTGGGCTATTTTGGCTACCGGAATGCCATCCAGCTGTATCACGCCATGTTTGGTTTTTATATTCTGGGCATTGAAAAGCAGGCCCAGCACTGTAAAGAATATGATAATACTTCCTTTCATATAATCAGATTTCTACATCACAAAAAAAAGTGTAACCAAAGTTACACTTTCTTGAAAATATATTTAGCTTTTCATTTAATTATTCGCAAAGTATAATCCCTTTGTTATGATTAAATTCTACAACACCACTGGTAATAGGATAGGAAAAAACAGAATCTTTTTCATTTTCTTTGATGAAATTCTTAGCATAAGCTTCATTGATGGCTTTCGCATACAGCTTTACTTTACCTCCCACTAAAGAAGAAACGATGCCTGCGTGGTTTTTCATGATGTGAAATTCACCATGCTTACCCGGCAACAGTACAGAATCTACTTCTCCTTCAAAAACTACGTATTCCGGTGTTAAAATTTTTATATTCATTTTTTATGAATTATAGATTATAGATTTTAAATTTTAAATGATATTGTCAATCTAAAATCTAAAATTTAAAATTTAAAATTTCTTAAGCGTTTTCAGCTAACATTTTTTGTCCGGCTTCGATAGCTTCTTCAATGGTTCCTTTAAGGTTGAAAGCAGCTTCCGGTAAGTGATCCAGTTCTCCATCGATGATCATGTTGAAACCTTTGATGGTATCTTTGATGTCTACCAATGATCCCGGGATCCCTGTAAACTGTTCTGCAACGTGGAAAGGCTGAGATAAGAATCTCTGAACTTTTCTTGCACGGTATACAACAGACTTATCTTCTTCGGAAAGTTCTTCCATACCAAGGATCGCAATAATATCCTGAAGTGCTTTATATCTCTGAAGAATTTCTTTTACTCTCTGTGCACAGTTGTAATGCTCTTCACCGATGATTTCCGGAGCAAGGATTCTTGAAGTGGAAGCCAAAGGATCTACCGCAGGATAAATCCCCAATGAAGCAATCTTTCTGTCCAATACTGTAGTGGCATCCAAGTGGGCAAACGTTGTTGCAGGAGCCGGGTCAGTTAAGTCATCCGCAGGTACATAAACCGCCTGTACGGAAGTAATGGATCCGTTTTTAGTGGAAGTAATCCTTTCCTGCATCGCTCCCATCTCAGAAGCAAGTGTCGGCTGGTAACCTACCGCAGAAGGCATACGTCCAAGAAGTGCAGATACCTCAGAACCTGCCTGGGTGAAACGGAAGATGTTGTCTACGAAGAACAGTACATCTCTTCCCTGTCCGCTTTCTCCACCATCTCTATAATATTCAGCCAAGGTAAGACCGGAAAGGGCTACTCTCGCTCTTGCTCCTGGCGGCTCGTTCATCTGTCCGAAAACGAAAGCTGCTTTAGAATCTTTCATGGCTTCTGTATCCACTTTAGAAAGATCCCATCCTCCGTTTTCCATAGAGTGCATGAAATCATCACCATACTTAATGATTCCGGATTCCAGCATCTCTCTCAAAAGGTCATTTCCTTCTCTCGTTCTTTCCCCTACACCGGCGAAAACCGAAAGACCTCCGTGTCCTTTAGCAATATTGTTAATCAACTCCTGGATCAGTACGGTCTTACCTACACCGGCACCACCGAACAAACCGATTTTACCTCCTTTTGCGTAAGGCTCAACAAGGTCGATTACTTTAATCCCTGTAAATAAAACTTCTGCAGAAGTTGAAAGCTGATCAAATTTAGGCGCTTCTCTGTGGATGGGTAAACCTCCTTCTTTGGAAATATTCTGCATTCCGTCGATAGCATCACCTACTACGTTGAAAAGTCTTCCGTTTACAGCCTCACCGATAGGCATCGTAATAGGATTCCCGAACCCGATTACATCCTGACCTCTTTTAAGACCGTCAGTCGCGTCCATTGCAATACATCTTACTGTATCTTCTCCAATATGCTGCTCTACCTCTAAAACTACTTTTTCACCGTTTTCTTTGGTAATTTCTAACGCGTCATAAATACTTGGAACAGCTTCCACATCAGTAAAGACTACGTCGATTACCGGACCAATAATTTGAGAAATTTTTCCTTTAATTTGGTTTGCCATTGCTAAATTTTTTCTTGGTGCAAATATAATGATTCTTCATTAACCCGCAATTGTTAAAAAACAGATTTTTATCATACTTTTATCTGTGCATGAAAATAAGAATTTAATGCGGTCTCAACGGATAAATCCACTGCGATTATCGGCCAGCCGTTATCTCAATACATTCTTACATTATTTCCTATATTTGCAGTCAAAATTTTTCCGTTTTGAACGTTTATAAAAATTTCGGCGACTACACTTCACACAGACCTCTGGCATTGTCCTTAGGAATGTTTGACGGTGTGCACATCGGCCATAAAAGCATTATTGATGAACTGACAAAGACCGGGCAGGAGAAAGACCTGGAAACCGCTATCCTTACTTTCTGGCCCCATCCGAGATTTGTTTTTAATCCTGACGAAGACCTGAAACTCCTGAATACACTGGATGAAAAGACTGTCCTGATGGAAAAATACGGCATCCAGAATCTCTTCCTGAAAGAGTTTGATGCCGGTTTCAGGAACCTTACCGGTGAAGAATTTGTCCGTCAGATCCTGGTTGATGCCCTGCATGTAAAATATCTGATCATCGGTTACGATCATTCTTTCGGTAAAAATAAAAGCGGAAACTTTGAACTGCTTCAGAAGCTTTCCGGTGAACTGGGCTTTGAAGTGGAACAGATGGAGGCGATCAACATCCACGAAAATAACATCAGCTCCACCAAAATCCGCAAGGCACTTTTAACGGGAAATATTAAGGAAGCCAATGAAATGCTGGGATACTCCTATTCCGTTTCGGGAACGGTTGTTCACGGGAAGAAGATCGGGAGGACCATTGGCTACCCTACTGCCAATATTGAAACGGATTCCATTAAACTTCTGCCTAAAAAAGGAGCGTATATCGTTGAAGTCTTTGTACAGGGCAAGCAGTACAAAGGAATGCTGAGCGTTGGAACCAATCCTACCGTCAATGGAGAGAAGCTTACCGTAGAAGTATACATCCTTGATTTTGAAGGAGACATTTACGGGAGAGATATCACGGTAAAATTCCGAGATTTCCTCCATGACGAAATTAAGTTTGAAGGCATGGACAAGCTGATTGAAAGACTGGATGAAGACAAAAGGCTGACGGAAGTTTTTCCTTTCTAAAATAAAAAGAGTTAGACTCACAACTCAATGATATGGGTTGAGAATCCCCCTGTATAGAAAGCATTCTCCGACAGGAGATAGAGAAAAATCATAAAAAAAGGCCGTTGTCACGAATTGTGAAACGGCCTCTTTTAATTATTTATAACCCAATATCTGGTTTTCTGCATTAATCGCCTCCTCCACGAATTTTTTGAATTCCGGATATTGTCCTGCCTTAATATTATCCCAAGGAGTATCTGCCGTCCTGGTAATTTTTAACCTGTTGTTTTTCTGCAACTCATAATGAACAGAATAAGTAAAATCCTTATACGCAAGGGTCTTATTCTCCGGGATTTCGATGAATTTCATGGCATCCGGAATATTCAGGTAAATTTCCTCTGTATATTGATTCTGCTTTTCATATTTCGTATACTGGATATCTGTTTTCCTGTTCTCCGTTGCCACAACTTCCTTCGTGAAAGGTTTCGTAATGAACGGTATTTTCATGATCTTCAGGCTTCCTACAGATTGGGGTTTATCATTGATGCTGAAGTCTACTTCATAGGCAAGGGGCTTTGCAGTAAGGTCTTTTCCTTCCAGAAGCTTCACTGTTTTCACGCTGATGACCTTATCCAGAAGGGAGCCATATTCTTCCTCTATACTCTTCTTTCTCGAATCTTCTGTCTGAGAATCCTGGAAGAAATCATTATAAAAGCTTTTGGATTCTGCCGTAAGGTATTGTCTCGTCATGAAGTTCTGTTGATCACCGTTTACGTTCACTTCACTCACGGTTTTCATAACAGACTTTAAATTATTATCTGATGGAATCTCAATTAATCCGGCACTTCCGGCCGCATTTTTATCTGTCTGAATCACGAGGCCTTTCGCCCTGTAATTTGCTCTTACCACGGAATTGAACGGAAGGAACTTATTGGTCATTTCCAGAAAGGTTTCTTTCCCGTCCAGATGGGCCCTGACGATACAGTGGTTAAAGTTGAGATTGGGTAAGAGCAGTCGCTGGACAGAATTATCATTGGTCTGCACCAGTACTAGGTTGGACTGTAAGCCTGCCTGATTGCCGAGGATCACAAATAAGGCAGACAGATCTTTGCAGTCTCCCAGTTTGGTACTGAGTGTCTTTGACGGTTTCTGTGGGATATACCCGCTTTGCCGGAAGTCTACCGAACTGTAGGTGATATTTTTTTCAATATAATTGTAGATCTTTTCCGCTTTTTCTGTATCACTCATTCCTGAGCTACCCGCGGGAAAAATTTCTTTAAAGGCTTTCTCTACCAATTTATCCGTAACCAGACTTTTTCTGGTTAAGTCTGCATACCAGTTGGCGATCTCCTGCCAGGTATTGATGGAATTGGCCGTTACGGAAATGGTTGCATCATAAAAACTCGGGCCGAAATATTCATCAAGGTCTATTTCATCCAGATGGTCCAGTTTCCAGGTCTGGTAGAGTTTACCGCCCATTGTTTTCTTTGTTGATGGTACTTCCCTCGTATTGCTCTTTACCTGGTAAGTAAGGTTTTCAGGGGTGATGACCGTAAAAATAGATTCTACTACAGGATATTCCGAATTAAAATAAGAACTCAGGTTGAAATCTTTATAGAACCTTCCGCTGTTTCTCTCCAGACTTTCTTTCTGAATCAGAATAACATCGCCAACGGCAAGATTGGTAAAGACAATCTGGTCTTCGGATTTTTCTCCGGGAATAATACTTCCGTTATCCTTTACAATTTCGGCTTTTATGATATCGTCATCGTAATTGATTGCATATTCTTTCAGTTCCTCAATTCCGTTTTCCGAAGTAATTTCATACGCATATGTACCTCTCTTCTTAAACCCTCCTTCCGGATAGACATTAACAATATATTCATCAATAAGCGTGGTTACTCCCTTTTTGCCTTTGGCTGCATTGTTCCTGCGGTCTTTCACTACTTTGTAAAGATCCCTGATGCCCACCTTATCAATCTCATCCTGGGTCTGGTCAAGATCGCGGATCAGTTTGTGCATCTGTTCATTTTGTGTATTATGCGACAGGGAAAGTTTAGCAAACTGTACGGCCTCTGCTTTTTTATTCATTTTCGCAAGGTAGTCAGCCTTTGCAGCCAGCAGGGAATAAGAATACGGAAAATTCCCCAGAGCATTTTCAAGCTCCGTCCCGTATTCAGGATTCTGGACCTCGCCTTCAAGAAGCTCCATATACTGATTCCTGAATGTATTGATCGCAGGATAAAGCTCTATATACCTTCTGAGGATCTTTTTCTGGTCTTCCACCCTGTTTGCTTTCTGGTACAGGCTGAAAAGGTAATTCATGATCTCAGGGCTGCTCTTCACGGCATATACTTCTTCAAATTTTTTGATCGTAGAACTCTGGTCCTTTTTGTCCATATCTTCCAGCAGGGTAAAAATGCTGAAAAATTTCTCGTTATTGGCAACGCTCTTTTTGAGTTCGGCAATATGTATCTTGGCCTGAGCCATATCCCTGTTGCGCATTGCGATGGTCATATCAAAAAAGCTGGCCATGGGCCTGGCCTTGGTCTTCTTTAAAATATCCCTGTATTTTTCAAGCTCCTGAATAGACATGTTCTGAAATTTCTCACTATCTGCCATTTTCAGAAGCGGAACATAAAAATATTCCGAATCATTGATTTCAATATTTTTGAATACTTCATTGATCTTTTCACTGTCATCAATATTCGTGTAATAAGCGGACAGAAGCCCCTGCACCATCGATGATTTCGGATGGGATTTCAGCATCTGATCTATAATTTCCTTTGCCTGTTCATTCTGGTGGTTATTAAGATATCCGGAAGCCAGTAAATACTTATAGAAGAAACTGTCCGGATTCTGAGCTGTTTTATCTTTTAATAGACGTTCAAATTTCAGAGGAAGCTCCTTGGCCTGCAATTGTGCCGGGGAACTTTTCTGGTAATCTTTATACGTCGCGAAATATTTGAGGTCAGAAATCCCCTGGAAATTCGGGTCAAGAGGAACTACCATAAAAGCATTTTTGTCTGCTTTCACATCGAACTTGAGTAAAAGCCTGTTCATCCCTTTCGGTAAATTGACTTCCACCAGATGAGCTCCCAGATTGGAATATCCGTCTGTGTTGCTTGAAAGGATTTCTGTATCATTCAGAAACAGCCTGAATTCGGCATTGGTATCCACTTCGAACATTATTTTTCTTTCGGCAGGATTTTCTACGAAAGTCTGGGCATACATAATGCCTCTTCCATATTCCCTCTCATTCACGAAAGGCTCAAAACCATCGTCTGACGGGAATTTCCTGTTGTACCAGCCTACTTTCCCAAGGCTGTTTGCATTAAAAAGCCGGTCGTTGTTTGCATGGGTTTCCGGTTCATATTCGTTATACAGTCCACTTCCGTTAAGGTTTTCAAAAACACCAGCAAACTGCCATTGATCAATGCGTCTGATCTTGGCTAAGTATTCCTCTGCGCCTTTAGCATTATTCCTGAGCCTGTCCAGGGTGGCTTTAAACTCTAGTACAGAAAGATTGTTACCATATACCGGATGCTGCGCAAGGAAATCTATTTTTTTATAAGAATTGTCGTCCAGCCCAGCCGTCTCGTAATCTGAAAGCAGAACAGCATTTTTAAAAAGCGGGTACAGATATGAATCTTCAAGGTTAAGATCTGCAAAACTCCTGATGAAGGTATCGTCAAACGTCATCTGCCCCATTTCCTCATCGATCATCGCATCAAGAAACAGGTTTTCGAAATCTTTGGTTTTACTTCCTTTCAGGTTTTTGTCATAGTAGGTTCTGGCTTCTTCTCTTTTATTACTCAAAAGCAGTTCCCAGGTTCTGGACTGTTCTTTGGATTGTGCAAAAGCACTGACGGATAAGAAGTAGACAGCAGAGATAAAAATTTTCCTCATGTATATGTTTTATTACAGATTAGTTAGTATTGTATTTTGAATTTTCCTGGTCAGGGATGCAAAAACCAGATCATAGGACTGATCGATCAACTTCAGGATAAGATCTTTTTTCAGGCCGTCTGCCTGAACAGAATTCCAATGCGTTTTATTCATGTGAAATGCTCCGTTGATCTGCGGATACTGCTCCCGAAGTTCTGCACTCCATTCCGGATCTGTTTTTACATTGATCTGAAGCGGCATTCTTTCCAGCGGCATCAGAAGGAACATTTTACCGCCAACTTTTAAAACAAGGGTTTCATTATCGAAAGGAAAGCTTTCGGTTACGCCTTTTTTCGCGAGACAGTAGTCAAGAATTTCATTGGCATCCATACGGTAGCAGCATAGTATTTGAATAGCCAATATTATTAAAATTTTGTAAATTGAAGTAATCAATTTGAAATTAATTTCAACCCATAACCATTCAATGATATGAAAGCCCTAGTTATCGGCGCTACAGGTGCCACAGGAAAGGATCTGGTACATCAGCTGTTAGAAGATCATGACTTTGACCGTGTCGATATATTTGTAAGAAAACCGGTTGATATCCGGCATCCGAAGCTTACCGTACACGTTATCGATTTTGATGCTCCTGAACAATGGAAACCGCTTGTTACCGGCGATGTCGCATTTTCATGCCTCGGTACAACACTTAAGGCTGCCGGAAGTAAAGAAGCACAGCGTATGGTAGACTATGATTATCAGTACCGGTTTGCAAAAGCTGCCAGGGAAAATGATGTGGAAGATTACGTACTGGTTTCGGCCTATGGCGCGAATCCGAAATCCAAAATATTTTATTCCCGGATGAAAGGGGAACTGGAAGAAGCGGTGAAGCGATTACATTTCAATAAAATCACCGTTTTTAAACCGGGAATGCTGGAAAGAAAGGATTCAGACCGCACCGGAGAAGTCCTGGGAAGCCGGATTATTAAATTTGCCAACAGGCTTGGCCTGCTTGAAAGCCAGAAACCATTGCCAACCGATGTGCTGGCTAAAGCCATGATCAACTCATCGAAAATAAAAAGCAATGGCTATTCCAGTATTAAGCTGGGGAATATTTTTGGCTTTGCAGAAAAAGCTAATAATAATGTAACCATGAAATAATGTATCAATGTAACAGTGTCAAGATTGGTCAATTTTTACACTGTTACATTGTTACATTGAATGATCTATTTCAGATATTTTGTAATGGCTTCGTCCGTAGGTTTTGTGGTACTTACGAAAGAATCAATCAGCTTACCGTTTTCATCGATCAGGAATTTGGTGAAGTTCCATAGGATGGTCGTATTTTTAACACCGTTCAGATCTTTTTCAGTAAGATACTTGAAGATTGGTGCAGTGTCATCTCCTTTTACCGAAACTTTAGCAGCCATCGGGAACGTTACACCGTAGTTCTTCTGGCAGAAAGCACCGATTTCTTTATTGGTTCCCGGCTCCTGTCCGCCAAAGTTGTTGGCAGGGAATCCTACAATGACCAGTTTGTCTTTGTATTCCCCGTACAGTTTCTCAAGATCTGCATACTGAGGCGTGAATCCGCATTCTGATGCCGTATTGACCACAAGTATTTTTTTTCCTTTGAAATCTGCAAAATTGATTTCTTTTCCGTCAAGGCTTTCCACTTTGTAGTCGTAAATGGTTTTTCCCATAAGCGCTTTTGTTTTGGTTTTGGATGCTTCACTTTTCTTCTGGGCACAGCTGTTGAAAAAAGCCATGAAAGAAAGCAGCAGTAAAAAGATTTTTTTCATAATGGATGTAATTATTTAAATTTGAAGGTATTCGCCGGGAATACTTTATTGGTATCGATCCTGTTGATCAGCATAACGTAATCCCCGTCTTTCTTGGAGCTGGAAGACTCTATCCTGAACGGCATCATCAGGTTGCCTACTTTTTTATAGTCTGAATAAGTCAGGGTTTCATCTTTCTTGATTTCCTTTAAAAGCATATAGGTTTTGGTATCGAAATAATAGATGTTCTTATTGACATTTTTAGTCAGCTCGACTTTATGGCAATATACATTCCCGATTTTTTCCTTACCCAGGTACTGTGCTGTAAATCCTTTGTTATCCCAGTCGATAAAGTCATTATCAAAACTTTCCGGGACATATTCGGCATACTCCTGCAGTTTATTGGCTGCGTAGTTCATGGCATACCCTTTCGTACCGTCATACCCTTCAATCGCAGTATCCTTATTGCCGATGGTAATTACCGTTTTTGTAAGATTAGGACGCTCCTGATAAATCCTGATCGGATATTCATCTTTAATGCCCAGAACGACCTTTCCCTGAAGCAATACCGAGTTCAGAAGCTTCCAGTTGGTGAGTCCTCCGGACAATTCAATGTTTTTATCGATAATTTCCTTTGCCGTCTGAGCCAAACACCACTGGGAACAAACCAGAATAAATGCCAACAGTAATTTCTTCATTAATTCTTTTTATAAGTTCAAATATAATGCTTTTTAATTTGAAGTTATTGATCCGGTCATTTGAAAATATGGTGCTGGACTGATATTTTCAAATTGTTTCACTATCAAATTTTCAAATTAATTGTCTGGCTTTTTCCAGATCTTCCGGCGTATCAATGCCTACCCCGATAAAATTGGTTTCTATCATCTTGATTTTCATTCCGTATTCCAGGTAGCGGATGCATTCGATCTTTTCTGCAATTTCCAAAGGCTTCATTTCAAGGCTTGAAAACTGGATCAGCGCATGCTTCCTGAACGCATAGACCCCGATATGCTTGAAATAACTCACCTCATAAGCCGTTTCCCTGTGAAAAGGAATAACAGAGCGGCTGAAGTACAGCGCAAAGCCATTGTTATCCGTAATTACCTTTACATTATTCGGGTTTTCAATCTCTTCTTTGTCGTGCAGCCTTATTTTTAAGGAAGCAAGGGAAATCTCCTGGTTATGGTCTTCCCTGAAAACTTCGATCAGCTGCTGTAAAGGTTCGAGCTTCAGAAATGGTTCATCACCCTGAACATTGATGACAATATCACAGTCGATGTTCTGAACGGCTTCTGCAATACGGTCGCTGCCCGTTTCATGCTGTCCGGTCATCACTGCTTTTCCACCATTGCCAACGATCTCATTGAATATAATCTCGGAATCCGTAGCCACAAAAACTTCTTCAAACAAACCGGTCTCCAACACATTCCGATAGGTGGTGGTAATAACGGTTTTATCTCCCAGGGTCTGCATCAGCTTGGCCGGAAAACGGCTGGCTTCGTACCGTGCAGGAATTACAGCGATGATTTTCATTTAGTGATAAGTTAAAAATTATGAGTTATGAGTTTTATTTTTAGTTGTTATAATAATGCTTCTGATCATTTTTAAAATTTCTGTAGCCGGAGCTTTCAAACTTTCAAAGTCTTCTTTTGAAATATAATCGGTAGCAAATAAGAGTTCAAGCCAGTAAATAGTTTCGTCACATTCTTTTTGAGAAATAGACAGTTTATGGATAAAATCCATTGTACTCTGGGCATTTAAGGCTTCTCTAATATTCGCACCAACAGACGTGCCGGACCGAAGAATCTGTTTGGACAAAATAAATTCTTTCTTTTCAGAACTGAATCTTCTATAAAAATTGATGATGCTTACAGCAAAGTCAAAACTCTTTTTCCCAATAATACTCTCAGCCATAACTTATAACTCATCACTTATAACTCATAATTTATTTAAGATTATTCAAACTACTCTCAAACTTCGGCATCATGGCTGAAATTTCCTCTGTAGCCAGTCCTCCCACGGAAGCTCTGAACCAAGGCTCGGATTTTTCCTCCCCGAAAGCTGAGAATGGCACTAAAGCAACGCCCGCTTCGTTAATCAGATAGAATACCAGGTCGGAAGAGTTTTCGATTACCGTTCCGTCCGGCTTTGTTTTACCGATATAATTCAGTTTAATCGTAAGATACAAGGCTCCCATAGGTTCGATGCTGTCTACGGCAAGGCCTTTGTTTTTAAGATCCTGGATCCCGCCGTGAAGAACTTTCAGGCTCTGCTCCAGTTTTCCTTTGAAATCTTCTACGAAGGCATTCACGTCTTCAGGGTTTTCATAATATTTTGCCGTGGCCTCCTGCTCCGGTTTCGGTGCCCATGCACCTACGTGCGTAAGAAGCGCTTTCATTTTATCAATGATATGGGCAGGGCCGAATCCCCATCCTACGCGTACTCCTGTTGCAGCCAGGCATTTGGAAATCCCGTCGATATAAATCGTATAGTCTTTCATTTCCGGGAAAAGAGAAACAGGATCCACATGCTCTGCCCCGAATGTAAGGTTGGAATAAATCTGGTCATACATCAGGTAAAGCGGCTTTTCATCTTCGCCTCTTTTCTTGTTTTCGGCCAGGATCAGTTCACAGATCTCAGAAAGCTGTTCCCTGGTGAACATAGTTCCGGTAGGATTCAGCGGAGAACACAGTGCTACGAGCACAGCGCCATCCAGGTGCGGCTGAAGATCAGCAGCCGTCGGAAGGAAGTTATTCTCAGGCGTTGTTTTTACTTCTACAGCATTGGCAGAAGTAAGGTATGCATAATGGTTATTGTTCCATGAAGGGATAGGATACACTACTTTATCACCTTCATCAACAATGGTCTTGTAAACGGCGTAAATCAGGGGTCTTGAACCTGCTGTAATGAGGATGTCATTAGGCGCATAATCCAGGTTCCATCTGGTTTTAAGGTCTTTGGAAACCTCTTTTCTTAAAGATAAAAGTCCGTTAGCCGGCGGATAATTCGTCAGGTTATTCTGATAGGCTTTCTGAATTTCTTCTTTCAGTTTTGCCGGAATCGGATAGATGTTAGAATTCAGGTCTCCAATGGTAAGGTTGGCAATTTCAGCACCTTTTGCTTTCAAATCATTGACTTCATTACCAATTTTTACAATTTCGGAACCAATCAGGTTCGCCGCTAATTTTGAAACTTTCACTTTATTTTTATTTAATATGATTAATGTAACAATCTAACAGTGTAACCGTTCAACAATCATTGGTATATCATTAAACGGCCACACCGGTACATTTTTTAAGTTAATTGCAGGTCTCTTTTTACCTGCTCTGCTTTTTCTTCGAGTGCCTGAAGGGTATCTGCAAATTCAGCTTCTGAAGCCAGTGCTCCTTTCACAGAAATGTAGAATTTAATTTTAGGTTCTGTTCCCGAAGGCCTTACGCAAACTTTTGTTCCGTCCTGAGTGTAATAAATCAGTACATTGGATTTAGGAATGTCGGTGATCGCCTTACGTTCCCCTTTAGAGATCAGGAAGCTGGTCTGCTCTTTAAAGTCCTTCACTTCTTCCACAGGTGAACCGGCCAGTTCCTTCGGAGGATTTTCCCTGAAGTTTTTCATCATGTCCAGAATTTCTTCTGCCCCTTCCTTTCCTTTTCTGACCAGGTTAACCAATGCTTCATAATACATTCCCGTTTCCTGATAGATCTCCATCAGGTACTGGTACATGGTCCTGCCATTGGCTTTGCACCATGCTGCAATTTCACAGGCCAGGATAATACTTCCGCATGAATCTTTATCCCTTACGAAATCGCCGGTCATAAACCCGAAGCTTTCTTCGCCTCCGCAGATGAATTTTTCTTTACCTTCAAAATCACGGATCATTTTTCCGATCCATTTAAATCCGGTAAGGCCTACTTTACAGCCTACCCCGAATTTCTGCGCGATATCAAAGAATATATCGGAAGTAACGATGGTAGAGCCGATGAATTCTTTTCCGGTAATTTTCTCCTGCTTTCTCCACTCATTAAGGATGTAATAGGTCAGGATCGTATTGGTCTGGTTACCGTTCAGCAGCTGCATCTCACCTTCCAGGTTCCTTACGGCAATTCCAAGACGGTCCCCGTCCGGATCGGTACCGATCACGATATCCGCATTGGTGATCTTAGCTAAATCCATCGCCATTTCCAGGGCAGCAGGCTCTTCCGGGTTCGGAGAGTCTACCGTCGGGAAATTCCCGCTCGGGATCATCTGTTCGGTCACCAGGTCGATTTTTTTGAATCCTGCTTTTTCCAGCGCTTTGGGAACAGTTGTATAGGTAGTTCCGTGAATGGATGTAAATACGATGTTCAGGTTTTCTTTCCCTACGTTCTGATAGGTAGAATGTTCAATACAGGCATCGATATAGACATCATCCTGCTCCTCTCCGATCCATTCGATCAGGTCATCATTCCCGTTGAATTTAATTTCATCAAATTTTACAGAATATACTTCGCTGATGATGGCTTCGTCATGAGGCGGAACAATCTGTGCCCCGTCATTCCAGTATACTTTGTACCCATTATATTCCGGCGGGTTATGGGAAGCCGTAAGGACAATCCCTCCGTTGCATTTTCTGTCTCGTACGGTAAAAGACAGTTCCGGTGTCGGCCTGTGGTCTTTGAAAAGAAGTACCTTTATTCCGTTGGCTGTTAAAACATCCGCCACCAGTTTTCCGAACTCTTTTGAATTATTTCGTACATCATACGCAATGGCTACTTTAATTTCTTCATTGGGAAACTGCTTTAACATATAGTTGGCAAGTCCCTGTGTAGCTTGGCCTAACGTGTATTTATTTAAACGGTTGGTTCCTACACCCATTATGCCACGCATCCCTCCTGTACCGAAT
The DNA here is from genome assembly GCA_913775525.1 of uncultured Chryseobacterium sp. Taxonomy (GTDB): domain Bacteria; phylum Bacteroidota; class Bacteroidia; order Flavobacteriales; family Weeksellaceae; genus Chryseobacterium. The sequence continues at coordinate 181,132 of CAJYLH010000036.1, read as the reverse complement.
TCAAGTTCCCTGTAAAAAGAGTCTTCAAGATCGGGAGAATTGCCTTCAATCAAAAGCTGGACGGCTTTTCTTGTTTCTTCATCGAATGATTCGTGCAACCAAAGTTGTGCTTTTTCTAATGTTGTCATATTATATTTTGTAGTCGTTTGTAATGTATTGAATTTAAAATCAAATTGGTATTATCATCTGAATAAAAAACGGATCAGTTCAGCAGTTTGCGTTCAATACGAGCGGACTTATCTGCCTTAAACGCTTTGATCGGTTCATTATAGTACAATAGTTTTGCCGTATTCTGAATATTTCCGGATAAAGAATCTTTTACATTGAGTTCTGCATAATTTCCGTTTTTGGAGTCCAGCTTCAGGTTATCTATTTTCCAGTAAGGTGCGATAAGACTTGCCGTATCTGCAATCTTAATAACTGCTTCTTTACTCTGCCCAAGGAAGTTAGCCCTGCTTTTGTTCAGCATTTCGACTTCTGCTTTTCTGGTATTGATGGAACCCATGAAAATCGCATTATTTTTAAGGCTGAGCTTAAAGTTATCGGTTTTAATCTCGCTGGAAATATTCATCTCCACAGAATCTGCAATACTGATCTGTGCCGGACTGTATTTTGAATAAACGGTCACATTATAGAAATCCACTCCTTTTACACCCCTCTTTTCTTTAATGGAAAGGGTTTTATTGTCTACATCTACGTCGAGGTTACCGGCAATATTCGGATAGGTTTCTATCTCAACAAAGTTTTTCGGACCGCGGGCATAGAATACCCTGAATTTACCTTCAAGGTTAATGCTGTTAAAATCTTCCACATCAATATCTTTCTTGGTAATATTTCCTTCCGGAGATATTTTACCGCAGGAAATCAAAAATAAAAATACTGTGAGGAGTATATAAAAATATCTTTTAGTCATGTTAGTGAATAGTAATACAAATTAAAACTGCTACGAAAATCGCAGTCAATACAATGCCGATAATTAATGGTTTCCAGATAGGTTTTTTATCATACTGTGTTTCATCCGGGAAATATTTCGGGAAGAAGTAAAAAGCCAGTAAGCATCCTCCTACAAAACCGCAAAAATAGGCATAAGTGCTTCTCGGATTTTCCTGAAGGTTACCGATCACGATTGTAGCGATGGTCACCAGTACTGAAACAGCCAGGACAAGATACGATTCCCTGCTTTTCTTAGCTTCCCTTAAATTCAGGAATAGTAAAACACCGCCGAAGAGCGTAGAGAAAAACACGGAAAAACCGATGATGGCCTGCTTGGAATATATTCTCGGCCTGTTGTGATCCATACTCATTAAATTACTTCGTCAATATTGTAATTTTTATGCTCCCGGTTGGTCCTGATGATCATTTCTCCCAGGAAGCCGGCAATGAACAGCAAGGTTCCCATGATCATCATGGTCAATGCGATGAAAAACCATGGATTATTGGTAATCAGGTGTCCGTAGATACCTCGTGCAACATCAATCAGCTTGGATAGTCCCAGCCACAATGCGGACAGAAACCCAACGATGAACATGATGGTTCCTACAGCACCGAAAAAATGCATCGGCCTTCCGCCAAAACGGCTGACAAACCACAGGGTTACCAGATCCAGAAATCCTCTGATAAATCTTTCTGTACCGAATTTAGAGGTTCCGTATGGTCTTGCCTGATGCTGTACCTCTTTTTCCGTAATCCTCCTGAATCCTGCATTGGCAGCCAGCACAGGAATGTACCGGTGCATATCGCCATAGACGTCTATCGATTTCACCACCTGTTTTTTATAGGCTTTCAGGCCGCAGTTGAAATCGTGGAGATGGACGCCGGATACCTTTCTTGCTGCCGCATTAAAGAGTTTGGAAGGAATATTTTTGGTCATGACATTGTCATACCTTTTTTTCTTCCATCCGGAAACAATATCGTAGTTGTCCTGCATGACCATAGCATACAGTTCTGGGATTTCTTCCGGAAAATCCTGAAGATCGGCATCCATGGTAATGACCACTTCCCCGTTAGCCCGGGCAAAAGCGGCATGAAGAGCCTGCGATTTCCCGTAATTCCTGGAAAATTTTATGCCGTGGATCTGCGGATGCTGTATTTTAAGGTTTTCAATAATATTCCATGAAAGATCTGTGCTGCCGTCATCTACAAACCAAATTTCGTAGGTTAACTGGCTGGTTCTGCACACAGTATCGATCCTGGAAAAAAGTTCTTCCAGGGAAGCTTCTTCATTCAGCAGCGGAATAATAATGGATAAATTCATTGAATGGTAATACGTTTATTCTTGACTGTTTTCCTGGTACACGGTTCTCGTTCTGAAAAATGCTCCGAAAAACAATGACAAAACTACGTAAAATATCAGTATTGCGGCAAAATATCCTGAAAAATGACTCGCCGTAAGCATATCTTTTCCTTTAACGGCATCCGGTGAAAAACTCTGTACCCTTTCTTTGTATTTCTGGTCCAGTTCATCAATGTCTTTCTGGTGCTTTAAAATTGTACGGGCAGAGGTATATTCTTTGTCCAGTTCGGCTTTTTGCCTCTGCACATACTGGTAGTTCAGCAGTTTTTTGGCATCCGGATCTGCAAAATTCAGATAGGCATATATGCTTGCAATGGAAAGGATGCCCCCGATGAACATGGGAACGAAAGCTCTTTTGAATGCTTGCTTGAAACTTACCGTCCTGTGATTGTTCCAATAGGATTTCACAGACCAGAACGCTGTACCGGCATACAACACCGGCAGCACGAAAGCATTCACTTTCAGGGTAGTATCAAAATAATCTACACCGGAGAAAAAATAATAGACCACAAAGAAGATGATCATGGTGGCTGCGAAAAGTATAATTCCTAATGTTGAAGGGCTTTTTGTCATGTCTTTTGTTTTAGAAAAATTCTGAAAAATTATTGCGCTTAATCTCAGCATTTTAGCACTGAAAGGCATTTTTTAGCATGATTTTTCTTTGATAATATTTTTAAGTTTACAATTTATTCCTATCTTTGCACCGGCAAGTCCTACACAACCAGCTCCTGAGAATCCTCCAGGGTGGGAACGCAGCAAAGGTAATTGGTCGTAGCGGTGTGATGTAGATAGCTTGCCATTTTTTTTTGGTACTAAGTGAAGAGAGGTAATTTGAAAATTATCTTTTTTTGTTTCCATACGGTCCAACATTTTCATTTTCAAATTACCTTTATTTCTGTATTAAAATTCGAACTCCTCGCCCAGTTTCGGTAAAACAAGCTCTATATTTTTATCGGCGAAATGCTTTAATGCTTCCTCGTGGCTGATTTCGATTGCAGGGAAAGTATCAAAATGACATCCGATTACTTTAGGGGTTTTCAGCAATTCAGTAGCCGCAAATGCCGCCAGTTCCGCATCCATTGTATAATGTCCTCCGATAGGCAGGATAGAAACATCCAGATTGCCATACAGCTTCGGGAAAAGGCCCATATCTGCCATAACTCCTGTGTCCCCTGCCAGGTATATGTTTTTACCTTCAGGAAGCCTGAAAATATACCCTACAGGAACGCCGCCGTAGCTCCCGTCCGAAAATGAACTGGTATGCTGGGCCGGAACCATGGAAATCTTTAAATCATCAACATCTGCTGTACCTCCCAGGTTGAGATCAATTTTACGGGCTGCATTTTTAAAGTGACCGCAAACTTCCGGTACCCCGATTACTGCCGCCTGCGGATGGTGCTGCAATACTTCTTCCACATCTGCGGTATGGTCTCCGTGCGCATGGGTAAGAAGGATATAATCAATCTTCTGTGCGGTAATATCAAATCCCGATTCCGCTTTTTTGTAGCTGTAGAAAGGATCTGCCAGGATAGTCTTGTCCTTATATGTGAACAGAAAACAGCTTTGTCCTAAAAATTGTATTTTCATATTTTTTATTATTTTAAAGTTACACTATCAGTATGTGATGGCTTGGAATTAAAGATCTCATGAGGGCCCAGCAATACATAAGGATACCGTGATCTGAAAGACCATCTGAAAAATTCCGGATGTCAGAATCAATACAGAAATTATACTGTTGATCGCTATAAAGGCCATCACAATGTACGCTCCGATATCAATCTCAGCTATAGCCAGCCCTCCGATTAAATCACAGGAAAAAACACCGCTGCCAACACCAGCGATATCCAGGAGAGTATCTGATGCAGCATTTTATTTTTCATATCAGAACATCTGTAATTATTTTACCTGAAAAAATTAAGCCCGATAGCTGTAAGCGCAGCCATTGCAAATGTCATGATACCTACCTGCTTCAGGAAAGGATCTAATTCCCTTGGTTCCTTAATAGCCATTATTTTCCTTCTGACTTTCATCATTGGCAGCAGCAGGATCATTACAATAAACACGTAATAATTCTGTGACTGGAAGAATCCGTTGACCCCTAAAAACATCAGCATGATGATTAACGGAAGCTGCAGCAGCACCATTTCATAGATCATGGCATTTTTGTATCCGATCCTTAAAGCAAAGCTGTGCTTCCCGGATAAGCGGTCACTTTCTATATCACGCATATTATTGAGGTTCAGTACAGCCATGCTCATCATTCCTATGGCTGTCCCCGGAAGCAGCATATCCCAGCTGAACGTTTTGGTAAAGAGGAAATAACTTCCGCATACGGAAACAAGCCCGAAAAAGATAAAGACAAAAATATCTCCCAATCCCATGTATCCGTATGGCTTTTTCCCTATTGTATATCCGATGGCCGCCAGAATACAGGCTACGCCCAATCCGATAAATATATAAAATTCATTAAGATATCCTCCAGGAATAAAAGCCAGGTACAATAATGCAACGGTTGCCAGAAACGAAAAAACCGATAAAATAATTACCGCATTCCGCATCTGGCCGGCTGTGATCCTTCCGGATGCCACTGCCCTCGATTCTGCTTCCACCACTCTTTTGGCATCGGTTCCTTTTATGCCGTCGCCATAATCATTGGCATAGTTAGACAGGATCTGGTACAGTAGAGTAACCAGAAGGGCCAGGGCAAATATCCTCCAGTCCCAAGTTCCCCCTTCTCCGTACAGCCTCCATTTGGCAATGAAAGACCCCATAATAATTCCGCTTAACGACAGCGGCAGTGTTCTCAGCCTTGCGGCTTTAATCCAATCCTTCATAGTTTATAAGTAATGGGCAATGAGTAATAGGTAATCAATAATGGAATTAAAATTGCTCATTACTCATTACCTATTACTCATAATTTTATATTACGATATCCATTGATCTTCCCCGAAATTTGGCTTTCTCTTTTCAAGGAAGGCATTTCTTCCTTCTTTAGCTTCCTCCGTCATGTACGCCAGGCGGGTAGCTTCCCCGGCAAATACCTGCTGCCCTACCATGCCGTCATCGGTAAGGTTCATGGCAAATTTCAGCATCCTGATGGAAGTCGGTGATTTGGCAAGAATTTCCTGGGCCCATTCGTAGGCGGTATCTTCAAGTTCGGCATGAGGAACCACTTTATTCACCATTCCCATTTCAAGAGCTTCCTGTGCGGAATAATTCCTTCCCAGGAAGAAAATCTCACGGGCTTTTTTCTGACCTACCATCTTAGCCAGATAAGCGGATCCGTAGCCTCCGTCGAAGCTGGTTACATCCGCATCGGTCTGTTTGAAAATCGCATGCTCTTCACTGGCTAAGGTCAGATCGCACACCACATGAAGCGAGTGCCCGCCGCCTACAGCCCATCCCGGAACTACAGCAATCACCACTTTAGGCATAAAGCGGATCAGACGCTGAACCTCCAGGATATTGAGGCGGTGCCTTCCGTCTTCCCCTACATATCCCTGATGGCCCCTGGCTTTCTGGTCTCCCCCGCTGCAGAATGCCCAGCCCCCGTCTTTAGGGCTTGGCCCTTCACCGGAAAGCAATACGACACCGATTGAAGGATCTTCATAGGCATCATAAAAGGCATCGTATAGTTCCGAAGTGGTTTTCGGGCGGAAAGCATTTCTGATTTCCGGCCTGTTGAAGGCAATCCTTGCCACCCCGTTGGATTTTTTATAGGTGATATCTTCGTATTCCTTAGCGGTTTTCCACTCGATCATTTTGTAAAAATTTTCCTCAAAGATACGGAATTGGAAAGAATTTCGGGATGGTAATTTCAGGATTATAACCGGGAATATGCGGTTTTTTAAACACAAAAAACCGGGACTGTCAGATCCCGGTTCCCTATGTTTTTCTTAAAGAATTCTTATTTAGGCTGTTTGGCCTGAAGTGCAGCTTCTTTAGCCTTCATTTCAGTCATTTTTGCCTGGTTTTTGGTAATTCCGTAAATATCCTTCAGCATGGATACAGCATCCAGGTTTTCAGGATTGGATTGGTACCATTTTTCAGCATACGGAAGAGCCTTGTCAAATCTTGCCTTTCTGGCTTCGATCAGTTTGGTCGCTTCGTCCGGTTTGGTTTTTCTAAGAGCATTAATCTCTTCTACAGCTTTAGAATCATCGCCGATGGAAGTCAGCACCAGGTTCTGGTAAGCATTAGAAAAATCCGGCTTAAGCTCGATTGCTTTTTTGAAAGATGCTTCTGCATCTGCAGCAGTGGCAGGATTTTTAGACTGCAATACCCCAAGGTTGTACCAGTTGGTTGCATCATTAGGATTTTTAGCCAGCTGTTCCTTAAGGTTGGCCATGAATTTATCCGTATTACCGGAAGCATATAAGGCAGATCCCTGATATTCCTTCAATTTGGCGTTGTTAGGGAATTTGGCAAGCCCTTTTTCAATAACAGCCAGTGCCTCGTCATTCTTTTTGGCATTGATCAGCAATGTAGACAGCGTTTCATACAGGTCAGATTCTACACTTGGGGTCTGTTCTGTTTTAAAATCGGAATAATCCTTGGAACTTTTCTTAAGCAGGTCCCAGGTATTCTTGTCATACGTCATTACCTGGCCGGTCTTGTTATCCTTTGCGGTATACGTAGTCTGAACTCCCGTATATCCGGAGTTGATAAGATCATTATATACTTTGATCGCCTGTTCTGAGTTATTTGCCAAAGCATAGCTCAGTCCTGCGTAATACATATATGTTTTATCATCCTGTCCGTTAGTTTTCAGCAGGTTATACACCTCCATAAACTTGGGAGCCGCTCCTGCGTAGTTTTTAGCATTGTAGGCATCCATAGCTTCTTTGTTGGCAGCCTGTAACTGGGCATTTACATCCCCTTTCTGTCCAAAAACAAATGATGATGCTATGATCGCCATTCCTAAAATCAGCTTTTTCATAATCACTATTTTATAATTAATTGTACAATATTATTCTTAAGAATCGGTAGTATCAGTGTCCGTTGCCGGGTTTTCATTTTCCGGATCAGCAACTGAAATGTTTTCCTGGTTATTTTCTACAATCCCGCCTTCTTCATTTTCTTCCGCATCATCTTCCACGTCTTTATCTTTCTCCACTTTGGCAATGGCTGCAATTTCATCGTTTTTCTTCAGGTTAATCATCCTTACCCCTTGGGTATTCCTACCCATTACACGCATTTCATCCATTCCCATACGGATGGCAACACCGGATTTGTTGATGATCATCAGGCCATCATCATCCGTTACATTCTGGATGGCGATCAGGTCTCCTGTCTTTTCTGTGATGTTCAGGGTAATGACTCCTTTTCCACCTCTGTTGGTTTCCCTGTAATCGAGAACGGCTGTCCTTTTCCCGTATCCTTTTTCAGATACTACGAGAACCGTATCATTGTCAAGATCATTTACCACAATCATGCCGATTACTTCATCGTTGTCTTCCAGTGTAATTCCGCGTACCCCGATAGAGCTACGGCCCACTTCCCTTACTTTTTCTTCCGGGAAACGGATACATTTACCTTTTTTCGTCGCGATCATAATCTGGGACGTACCGTTGGTAAGGTATGCACTCAGAAGCTGGTCATTATCCCTGATCTCAATCGCATTCACCCCATTTACCCTAGGCCTTGAATAGGCTTCAAGCGAAGTTTTCTTAATGGTTCCATTTTTGGTCACCATCACTACGCTCATCTGGTTCACATACTCAGTATCTTTAAGGTTGTTGGTACGGATGTATGCTTTGATCTTATCATCCGGCTCAATATTGATCAGGTTCTGCACAGCTCTTCCCTTGGACGTTTTGGATCCTTCCGGAATTTCGAATACCCTCAGCCAGTAACATCTTCCTTTCTCGGTAAAGAACAGCATGTACTGGTGATTGGTTGCAGATACAATGTACTCCAGGAAGTCTTCGTCCCTGGTAGTCGCTGCCCTGTTTCCTACACCACCCCTGCTCTGGATCTTATATTCTGAAAGGGAAGTCCTTTTGATGTATCCTGCATGGGAAATGGTAAGAACCACGGATTCATTCGGGATGATGTCTTCAATAGACATTTCGCCACCGGAATAGTCGATTTCCGTTCTTCTGTCGTCCCCGTACTTTTCTTTTATTTCGATCAGCTCCTCTTTAATGATCAGGAACCTTCTTTCTTCATTGGACAGGATATCTTCAAGGTTTTCGATCTCTTTCATGATCGCCTCATACTCATCACGGATCTTATCCAGCTCCATTCCGGTTAAACGCGCCAGACGCAGATCAAGTATAGCCTGGGCCTGGATGTCAGAAAGCTCGAATGCTTCTATCAACCCTTCTTTGGCAGCCTGTGGATTGGCACTGTGACGGATGATAGAGATCGCTTTATCCAGGGAAGCCTGGCTTCCGATCACTTTCATGAATCCTTCAAGGATATGGGCCCTTTCTCTTGCTTTCTTAAGCTCGAACTTCGTCCTTCTCACAATCACCTCATGTCTGTGCTCTACGAAATGATGGATGATATCTTTCAGGTTCAGCTGCTCCGGCCTTCCGTTAACCAATGCAATATTGTTAACGCTGAAAGAGGTCTGAAGAGAGGTATATTTATATAAAAGATTGAGAACGACATTAGGAATAGCGTCGTTTTTCAGTTCGTATACTACCCGAAGTCCTTTTCTGTCCGATTCATCCCTGATTTCATAAATGCCCGGAATTTTCTCGTCCTTCACCAGCTCTGCCGTCCTGGCAATCATTTCGGCTTTGTTGACCTGATAAGGAATCTCTGTAACGATGATGGCATTACGGTTTCCTATTTCTTCAAAGTTAACCTTAGCCCTTAATACAACCCTTCCTCGTCCGGTATGGAAGGCATCCCTTACGCCGTCGTAGCCGTAAATGATTCCTCCGGTAGGAAAATCCGGGGCAATGATGTGCTGCATGAGCTCATCAATGGAAATATCTTTGTTATCTATATACGCACAGATCGCATTGATGGATTCTGAAAGGTTATGCGGAGCCATATTGGTCGCCATCCCCACCGCAATCCCGGAAGTACCGTTAACCAGGAGGTTCGGAACTTTGGTTGGCATAACAGTAGGTTCCTGTAAACTGTCGTCAAAGTTATTCTGGAAATCAACGGTTTCTTTATCCAGATCGGAAAGAATTTCGTCGGATATTTTTTTCAGCCTGGCTTCGGTATAACGCATTGCTGCCGGCGGGTCGCCGTCCATGGAACCGAAGTTCCCCTGCCCGTCTACCTGCGGATAACGCAGGCTCCATTCCTGGGCCATCCTTACCATCGCGTCATATACAGAGGAGTCCCCGTGCGGGTGATACTTACCCAGAACATCCCCTACAATTCTCGCGGATTTTAAATATTTTCTGTTAGAAAAAACCCCCAATCCATACATACCGTAAAGAACTCTTCTATGAACGGGTTTCAAGCCATCTCTTACGTCAGGTAATGCTCTGGAAACAATTACAGACATCGAATAATCGATATAAGATGACTTCATTTCATCAACAATGTTGATAGGAATCAGTCTTTCACCTTCTTTTTGCATAAACAAATTATTACAATGATCATCAGGCCCTTAGCGGGAAGCCTGAAAATTATTTATTTTCCATTTTAATTAACGGGCTAATTTACGAAAAAATTACCGATTTTTGGCTCAGAATTTGTCTTAAAAATATTAAATATTCATAAAAAATGAGCGTACTGAGCATCACCTTTCACTGCACCAAAAATAATCTTGAGGAATGGGAAAATTATATGGATGATACCCTTGCCCTGATGGCAGAAAACCTGATGGACGTCAGCCAATACATCCTGTCTGAGGTGGGCAGCGATTATATTGAAGACGGAAAAAACTATAATCTTCTCCTGGTATTTGATAATGAAGAACTGAGGACTGATTTTATGGAAAGTGAGCTGCTCAATATTACGGAAAGGATAGAAACCCGGTTCGGGCAGGAAGTTATGATTTTTAATACATTCCTGAACCCGAGAATCAACAAACTTTAAAACAAGTATCAGATAAAAAAATGCTGCACCGGTCTATATCGTTGCAGCATTTTAATTTAGCGTGGTCCGGGCGGATGCGGATGTGCAGGAAGCCCTCTTTCATGCGGAGGCACCGGCGGTTTACCATGTGGCGGACGCGGCGGCGCAGCACAGGAGCCTACGACAAAGATCACAGCCGCTAAAACAGACATTTTTGTTAACTTTTTCATATGTATTACATTTTGTGCTTCTAAGAAAACAACACTGATGCCAAAACGGAAGCATAAAAAAAACACCAGCTGTACAGCTGGTGCTACCTTTTGATTATCGATGCCTGTGATGCCCCGGAGGATGATGTCCTCTAGGCGGACCCGGATGCCTGTGCCATTTCTTATGCATATGCTTTCGGTGCCCAGGAGGAGGCCCACGATGCGGACGTGGCGGTGGTGCGACACATGATGCCATCATTAAGATGACGATCATCATACTGATCATTTTCATTAAACCTTTCATTATTTTCATTTTTCAAATTAGCGTAGATAGGATCAAGGGTAATGCCAAAGATGTTCAATGGTACACTGTCCAAGGTATAATGTAAAAAGTATTAATGATAATTGTGGGATTAACATGGCTATTAACACTCAATATCTTCAGTATTTTGAGTTGATTTTTTGAATTTCGGTTAACAATACCGTTACAGCTTATTAAACGGATCTTAACCATATCCGGCCGGTATGGTATTGTTAACCGTATTTTCTTTATTCTTTTTAACTGATGCAGAATAATAATCAGGGTGTACAGCGTTTGATAACGGCAATTTCAGGCTTCAAAGAAAATTATGGACATCTTTTACGGGCAAACAAATTAATTGTTCTATATTCGTTCAAAATAATTTTAAGATCTAAAATAACAGAACACAATAATGAAAACACTCTTCTACTCTATATGTACTTTTTTAGCTGTTGTAAGCTGCAACAACAATAAACCCGAGGCGGCCAATGCCAAGGCTGAAATTTCACGAAAAGTCAACCAGCTCTATACGGTATACGGAAAATCCGGAAAAGATATTTATGCCCAACCTGTGCCGGGTGATTTATTTACCTCTGATCTGAACAGAATGCTGGACCAGTCTGTTGAAATCTCCAAAACAGACATTGAAAGGGTTAAAAACAGCCTGCATCCTGAAGATAAGCCCCTGCTGCTTGAAGGTTCTTTATTTACAGGGCTGTATGAAGGTTTTACGTCCTATCATATTCAGTCTATCGATGTTTCCGAAAGTATTCCTTCCGTATATACAGCAAAAGTAAAGGTGGAAATGGAAAATTCAGAAGTTTCCCCAACGGTGAAATGGACGGATACCGTATTGCTGACCGACGGGCCGGATACGGAATGGAAGGTGGATAACATCAGCTTCGACAGTATCGGCAGCAGTACCGACCTTAAAACCGAACTCAAGAATTTTATCGAAGCTGCCAAAGCGCATTAAAATTCGTTGATCATAAAAAAGGCTGCCTTGAAATTCAAAGCAGCCTTTTGTTTTTAAGGACACTGAACGATATGAGCTTCGCTGCATACCAGTTTGTTGAGCCTTTCACAAAATACACAGTATTTCTTCGGCTCACCTCCGTAAACGGATTTCAATTGTTCTTTGTTAAGCTTTTTCAGATTTTTCATAAGTTTTGATTGAATGATTTGCAATGATTAAACGAAAATTATATCTAATTATTGTTTTTAAAATTAAAATATTTAATTAAAACAAAAGCTCAACATGATGTCGAGCTTTGTATGATTATTTAAAAAGAATGATTTACAGTTCCCTTTTCAAAAACTTTCCTGTCAGGCTTTTCTTTGATTTTATGATTTCTTCCGGGGTTCCCTGCGCTACAATCTGCCCGCCATGCTTTCCGCCTTCGGGCCCTACATCAATAATATGGTCTGCCAGTTTAATCACGTCCATATTATGTTCGATGATGATGAATGAATTCCCTAAGGAGACCAGCTGATTAATGGCATCCATCAGAATCTTCACATCCTCAAAATGAAGCCCTGTGGTAGGTTCGTCCAGGATGTACAGCGTATTCCCGGTCTGGCGCTTGGCCAGTTCCGTAGCCAGTTTGATCCTCTGCGCTTCCCCACCGGATAATGTGGTTGACTGCTGTCCTAAAGTAATATATCCTAAACCAACATCCTGTAAGGTTTTTACCCTGGCGAAAATCTTTGGAATCGGCTGGAAGAATTCTACGGCTTCATCAATGGTCATATCCAGGACGTCAGAAATCGATTTACCTTTATACCGAACTTCCAGGGTTTCCCTGTTGAATCGTTTTCCGTTGCAGGTTTCACAATGCACATAGACATCCGGCAGGAAGTTCATTTCAATTACTTTCAGTCCGCCGCCCTGACAGGTTTCGCATCTCCCCCCTTTTACATTGAAGGAAAACCTTCCCGGTTTGTATCCGCGGATTTTGCTTTCAGGAAGCTCCGAGAACAGGTTCCGGATATCGGTAAACATTCCGGTATAGGTTGCCGGATTGGAACGCGGAGTTCTTCCGATCGGGGTCTGGTCTACATCTACAATTTTGTCAATATGTTCCAGCCCTTCAATGGATTTGTACGGCAGCGGTTCCTGAACCGCACGGTAAAAATGTTTGTTAAGGATCGGATAGAGTGTCCCATTGATCAGGGATGATTTTCCGCTTCCGGAAATTCCCGTTACGACCACCAGTTTTCCTAACGGAACATTCAGGGTAACATTTTTAAGGTTGTTACCGCTCGCTCCTTTCAGGATGATATGCTTGCCGCTTCCTGCTCTCCTTTCCGCAGGAATCTCTATTTTCCTTTTTCCGTTGATATACTGCGCTGTAATGGTATCTGCCTTCACCAGATCCTTAGGCTTACCCTGCCACAGGATCTCACCCCCAAATTTACCGGCTCTCGGACCTACATCCAATACCTCATCCGCTTCCAGGATCATATCTTTGTCATGTTCTACAACCAGGACAGAGTTTCCAATATCCCGGAGATTTTTCAGGGAATTGATCAGGCGTTCGTTGTCCCGCTGGTGCAGCCCGATACTCGGTTCATCAAGAATGTACAGTACGTTGACAAGTTGGGAACCGATCTGCGTTGCCAGACGGATCCTCTGGGATTCTCCTCCGGATAGAGTCCTGGAACTTCTGCTGAGACTGAGGTAATCCAATCCTACATCAAGAAGGAACTGGAGCCTGGTTTCAATTTCTTTCAGGATTTCATGCGCGATGATCTGTTTTTTTTCAGAAAACGTCCCTTTAACATCACTCAGCCATTCTTTAAGATCCGAAAGGCTCAGTGCGTTTACTTCAGCAATATTTTTACCGTCGATCTTAAAGCTAAGGCTCGATGCCTGCAAACGCGTACCTTTGCATTCAGGACAGGTTTCTTCTGTGGTGAAATGCCTTTCCAGCATCACGGCTTCATAGGAATCTTTTTCGTCGATGATTTCTTCCATAAAAGAAATAAGGCCGTCAAAACTGATCTTGATCTTCTTGGTAATGCCCGCATACTTCAGGTCTTTGTTGAATTCCTTATGGCATCCGTTATATATATAATCCAGTGCCTCTTCTGGAATATCCTGGATAGGCGTAGCCAGTCCAAGCCCGAAAATTTCAAGGATGTTTTTAATCTGCGTAAGGATCCATTTATTGGATTTGATATCCTCCAGCGGAAGCAATCCTCCCTGGTTAACGGATAATTTAGGATTGTCTACGAAATAATCCGTATTGATCTTTTTGATTGTTCCCAGACCTTTGCAGGACGGGCAGCTTCCCTTAGGCGAGTTGAACGAAAAGGTATTCGGTTCAGGCAGCGCCAGTGAATGACCTGTTTCTGCATCCATCAGGTTTTTGGAAAAATATTCAATATCGCTGCTTCCCAGTTTCTGGATCCCGATAATTCCCTCACCCATATCCATCGCCGTACGCAGTGACTTTTCCATTCTGGCTTCGGAAGCGCTTTCCCCGATAATCCAACGGTCGATCACAATATCGATATCATGGGTTTTATAACGGTCGAGTTTCAGGTCATATTCGATATCCTGGAGTTCACCGTCAATCCTGGCCTGTCCGTATCCTTTTTTAGCCATCTGTACGAAGAGCTCATGGTAGTGCCCTTTCCTGGAACGGATCACAGGAGCCATCAGCATGATCTTTTCTCCCTGATAGTTTTCTTTAATAGCATCCAGGATCTGGTCTTCCGTGTAACTGACCAGTTTTTTCCCGGTAGACAGGGAATATGCATCGGAGACTCTTGCAAAAAGCAATCTCAGGAAGTCATACAGTTCCGTAACGGTTCCTACGGTAGACCTTGGATTTTTATTGGTTGTCTTTTGCTCAATGGCAATCACCGGGGAAAGACCTTCGATTTTATCCACGTCCGGACGCTCGAGACCACCTAAGAACTGCCGTGCATAGGCAGAGAAGGTTTCGATATACCGGCGCTGGCCTTCGGCAAAAATGGTATCAAATGCCAATGATGATTTCCCGCTTCCCGAAAGTCCGGTAATGACTACCAGCTCATTGCGGGGGATTTTAACATTGATGTTTTTCAGGTTGTGTTCACGGGCTCCGTAAACTTCAATATATTCTGTTGATTTGCTCATAATTTGTGGCGATCTTACCTTAAAATCACGCAGCGCAAAATTACGGATTTTTTATGGAATCTTTTGTGTTAAAAAGCGTTATGAATTAAAGCCATTAACACATTCTATGACCGTAGTGCCTGCTGCTGTTCGAAGGGGAAAATATCATTGACCATTCAAAAAAAATGCCGGTGAAAATCACCGGCCCTAATTTTTTTCAAATGTGCTATTTTACAAAGATGTTATAAGAATTCAGTACAGCATCATAAGCATAACCGATGCTGCGGATATCACTTTCCGAAATCTTTCCTGAATCCTTGGCATTCCTCATCATTCTTCTGTAGGTATCCAGGAAGCTCTCGGCATTTTTGTTGACACTTTCAAAATTACTCTTCTTGTGGGTATACATGGTATTGCTTACCTTAAAATCAAGTTTGGAATTCTGCTCAACAGCGGCAGCCAGTTCATCATACTTCTTCTGGGCTTCTGCGGCATTGAAACCGCTTTCATACTGTTTATTCAGGGTGTCATATGCACTGTCCAGTGCATTCATCACTTTTTTGGAAGAGATAATATACTCCTTCATCGGATGATCTTTCAGGATGGTTTCCTCAGCAGCATCCGTTGCAGGCTTGATATTGGTTATAATACGTTCTCCTGTCTCAAACAGCACCTGTGCTTCAGCCTGGATCTCCTGGTTGAGCGTCTCGGACTTTGCTCCTTTGTCATCCTTGAAGTCTTCAGCACTCATATAAGATTTGAGCTCCTCAAACTTTTTGTCGATGTTTTCCTTTTTAGCTTTATAGGTCTGGAAATCTTTTTCGATGGCAGCTTTGTTTTTGTCAAATCCGGAAGGCACCTCTTTGATTTTACTGATGGCATAGTCCAGTGATCGGGTGACCATCGGCATGATCAGTACATCTCCCCCTTTGGCTTTCGTTACGGCGGCATCAGCATATTTCATGATGCTTTCCACATGATCAGAAGTCATTCTGTAGGAATCCAGGAAATCATTGTTAAAACCGATGACGGCATCCGCTTCATTTTTCCCTCCGCTGAGGACCGTACTCCCCAATTTTCCGATTTCTTTTTTACAGCTTACCGGCACAGCGCTCAGCGACAGTGCTACGGCAAGCATCATTAGTTTTTTCATATGTGATATTTAGGTTGAAATTCTGTTTTTACAATTCCGCGTCCTCATTGGAAACGGTAACACGGTATTCGATTCCGTCAATGGCTTTGGATACGATCTGGTTTCGCAAAATGTGGGCCATATTTTCCCAGTAGCCCCTTCCGTAAAAGGTATAGTTCTGCGGAATGATTTCCACTTCCACCGTCCTTATAAATCCTTCCTTAGGTTTATTGCTGATCATGGTTCCTCTTTTTACGCGTACTTCCCTCAGCTCGTCTTTCAGCATCATCCTGCAGTAGCTTTTCACATCTTCCAGGGAAATGATCTTGTCCCTTGTGGTCAGCGCGTACCGGTAGGCCTGAATACTGTCTGAACCTTTCTGTTCTTCTGCGCCGCCGATGGTTTCCGTAAGAAGTACCAGGGATTGGGACTTCAGCTGGTTGGAGAGTTCCGTTCCCGGTCGCATATGATTGGCCAGTGTACAGTGCGTTACCCAGAATGCAGCGTAGGTGTGGTCTGTTTTTTCAACGGGCTCCATGATCACATAATTGAGTTCCTGCCTGATGTTTCTTTTGGCATTATTTACTTTCTGGACCATGGATTTCATTTTGTCTGACATTTCGCTCAGAATGCCTTTTACATTATCCCGGTTCAGGAGTGAGAAAGCGGCAATTTCATCCCGTGTCAGTTCAAGGACGTTGGCGATCATGTCTACCGCATTCCTGTTGGTAAAACGTTCCATTCCGCCCTTTCTCACGGTATACAATCCTTTACTGAGCTGGTCTCCCGGCGTGAATGGAATTTCCTTGTACTTTCTCCCCTCGCCGTCCTGCACTTCGTCTACATACAAGAAATGTTCGCCTTCATCTGTCACCAGCGGAATATTATTGCCCATAATATCCAGGCTGTATTCCGTTTTCTTCCAGCCACGGTTATAGACCGGGAAAGCATTCAGTACAAAGGAGAAATTATCCAGGATTTCGGCGGAGAACTGCGGCGGAAATTCAAAAGTCAGCCACAGGCAGCGTTTTCCTTCGAGGTATTTCAGGATCTCGTCTTTATAATCAAGGAAATCCAGGTTCTGCGGAAGGGTTCCCGCTTCTGAAATCAGGCTGTCTGAGATTCCGGTTATTTCTATGAATTTATGCCGGTAAATGCTCTGGATATCCTGAACGGTCTTTACCTTAATGGACTGCTCATGGAACATCTGCTCATAGCCTTCTGCCTGCTGGCCTTTAAGGTATGTGATGCCTTCTTTCACGAAGAGCGGATTTCCATTAGCCTTCACGGTAATATACGGAAGCAGCTTGTAGACAAAATCCAGGTGTTCAAAAGCAGGGTTTGAGCAGAATATACTAAGCGATTTAGGAAAGTTTTCACTGATGTATTTAGAGGCATCAATCCCTATCGTCACTTTGCGGTAATCTTCAGGCCTGCCCTGGAACCTTGCGACAGGAATTTTGTTCAGCCGTTCATCGATGCTGTAACAGGTATTCCCTACAAACATCACTGCCGTCTGCATTTTATGGATCCTGACATTGCCTACCGGCGTAAAAGGAATATTGATCTGCTTATCCGATTCTGATTTTATGGTGGATGTCATCTGCTTCCTGAAGAAAAATTCCGTATGCTCCAGCAAAAGTTCCGAAGATTCCTGCGGATGGGTAAAAGCTACAGCATGGGCCGGAAGCGGATGGGTATAGATGGATGGGGTAAGCAGCTTGGCCATCTTTTCCAGGATCCGTGCATTAACGGTCTGAATTTCATTATTGGCTTTAAAAACCTCGGTGCTGAATGCATCAATGAGCAGCTTGACAAAAGGGTCAAGAGACTGCGGGCTCTTCAGTCCCCATACTTTGGTAGCATTCTGAAGCATTCTGGCTTTTACAGATTCTTTGGAATAGATATTCTGATCTAAATTCATATCAATATAAATGTGGTGGAATATTAATCGATGGACATCGGGCTCAGGAACAGCTCGGTGGAAAAAGTGAAGCGTTCGCCGCTGGACTCCATTTTGGCATTGATCGCAATTTTTACTTTCTTTTTGATCTCCGTATGCTCTTTGGTATCGTAATTATGCTCTACGAACTGGATGTGGGCATCAACCTGGGGCTGAACGATGCGGGGTTCATATTCCTGGATCTGCCGTTTGAGGCTTTTCACAAAGATGCTTTCCCATACCGCACTGGTAACGCCGTTATCAAACTCAAGGTTCCAGACATCATTGCCATAATTGTCATCATATCTGTTCTCTCCCTTTTTAGTCGTAATGAGCAGCATAATGTTGTGGGCAATGCTTTCGCCCATGTCGCAGGTATCTATACTGCCGCCTTCCGTCATCAGGGTAGACGGGACAAAAGGCATTCTGTAATTGGGTGTGTCCATAAACTGTGTTTTTATTGATCTGTCATAGCAAAATGGAATACCAAGTTAAGCAAATTCGGATAATTAAAGAAGGCCGTAACAGAAATATTCTCTGAGAGACCCATCATTTGTACTACAAATACCACAGCCTCAGAATGGCTGGTCCCAAACTTGTTCTGTGATTTTGCACATTAAAAACTATTATTATGGTTCCCAAAGGAAGATTATTGATTATTGGTGGAAAGGAAGACCGTCACGGATCTTCTTCGGAGATGGAAGATAAAAACCATAATTTCTTCCCCCCATGAGATCCTCAAAGACCTGATCACCAGGAAAGATGACCGTATAGAAGTTATCACAACTGCCAGTTCGGAGCCGGAAAGTATGCGGGATACTTACAGGAAGACCTTCAACGAGATCGGATACAGCAATTTCGGATTTATTCATATCACTGAAACGGATTCAGAGCATGAAAAAGAATATATGGATAGGATCAGAGCCGCCAAAACGGTATTCTTCACAGGCGGTGACCAGGCTAAAGTATGCGATACCCTTAAGAATTCGGAAATCAGCGACCTTCTGTATGAAAAATACCAGCATGAGGAAGATTTTATGATTGCCGGGACCAGTGCCGGAGCCATGTGTATTCCCGAAATCGTGATCTGTGAAGCAGAAAATGGTGAAGCTATTTTGAAGGATGATATTGAAATTTCCTCAGGACTCGGTTTTATCAAAAACTGTATTGTGAACACCCACTTTGTGCACCGCGGCAGGTTCGGCCGGCTAGCCCATGCGGTAATGCTCCATAAGGAATGCTGGGGACTGGGTATAGGGGAAGATACAGCATTGCTCATAGAAGCAGGTGCAACAGCTACCTGTAAAGGTTCAGGAATGGTGGTCGTGATCAGCGCCGGCGAGATCGGGCAAACCAATATTGAATTTGTGAGTAAAGGATGCCCGGTCTATGCTGAAAACCTCAAAGTGCATATCCTTACAGACGACTGTATCCTGAATCTGGATACCGGAGCTTTTAAAGGAGATAAAAGCGAAAACTGCTGACCAAGGTCAGCAGTTTTTATATTATTCAGAAGAGGATGGTTTCCGGTTGATCAGGTAATAAACCGGAAGTCCCAGCAAGACGATGATAAAACCTGGCCAGGTGTACTGCTGCTTATAGATCAGCAATAAAATGCAGAAACCTGTCCCGATGATGAGGTATACAACAGGCGTTACAGGATATAGCCATGTTTTATACGGCCTTGGCAGTTCCGGCTGTTTAATCCTCAGGTAAATCACCCCGAAGACCGTAATCATATAGAACAGCACGATAACGAAAGAAATCATATCCAGAAGGTTTCCATACTGCCCGCTCAGGCATAACAATGATGCCCAAAGGCCTTGCATCCACAGTGCGTTGCCCGGAACTTCATTGCTATTGTTTTCTGCAGCGGACCTGAAAAACATCCCGTCCCTGGCCATGGTCTGAAAAACCCGTGCCCCGGCAAGGATTAATCCGTTGTTACAACCGAAAGTGGAGACCATTACCAGAAGGGCAATAATAATGGTGCCTGCGCTTCCGAAAATATTCTGTGACGCAGCCACTGCTACCCTGTCATTAGCGGCAAATGCCACGGTATCCCTGTCCAGCGCATTAAGATAGACCACATTCGCAGCGATGTATAAAACCATCACGGCAGAAGTCCCGTAGATCATGGATTTTACCACATTCTTTTTGGGATTATCAATCTCCCCTGATACGAAGGTCACGCTTTCCCAGGCCACGGAGCTGAATACTGAGCCTACCATAGCAGCGGCGATCCCACCCAGCAAAGTCATGCCGCCGATCTGTTCCCAGCCGTAATGGGTAAGATTTCCAAGTGCATCCTTTCTGATGTTATTGAATGCATCCCAGCCAAAGCTGAAATTTTCCGAAAGATGCGAAACATTCACGAAAAAGAACCCGGCGGCAATAAGACCCAGCAAAGCCAGGATTTTAGAGCCGGTAAATATATTCTGCAGCAGCTTGCCGCTTTCTACGCCACGCGTATTGATGTAGGTGAGCAACAGGATCACGAGTATCGCTACGATCTGTATCCAGGTAATCTTGAATTCCCCGCTCTGGAAAATGGGTGCTGCGTCATTGAGCGCCGGGATCAGGTAGGCGGTATATTTCCCGAAAGCAACGGCAACTGCCGCAATGGTACCGGTCTGGATAACGGTGAATAGTCCCCACCCATATAAGAATCCCATTTTTTTCCCGAAAATTTCTTTCAGGTAAGTATATTGTCCGCCGG
Source organism: uncultured Chryseobacterium sp. (assembly GCA_913775525.1). Lineage (GTDB taxonomy): Bacteria > Bacteroidota > Bacteroidia > Flavobacteriales > Weeksellaceae > Chryseobacterium. The sequence goes on along the minus strand of CAJYLH010000036.1, from coordinate 160,439 downwards.
CTTTAGGGAATAATGCCGAAAGTTCGCCGTAACTGATGGCTGCGGCAACCGTCATGATACCGGTAATGATCCAGACCACAATAAGCCAGAATCCGGAGCCCAGGTTCCTCATGATGTCGGCACTTACAATAAATATTCCGCTCCCGATCATAGATCCCATAACGAGCATGACGGCGTCCCAAAGTTTTAGTTTTTTATGCATATTCAGATATAGGTGCCAAATATAAACAATTATGGAATGTTTTTTATCAATCTGTTATTGAGATTGAGATTCAAATTTTATTAGTATTTTTGAAAAAATATTAAACATGAAATATAAAGCAGTACTGTTTGCCGCTGCCCTGAGTGTTTCGGCACTGGCTTTTTCACAGGAATCTTCACAAAAGAAAATGGGACCGCCTTCCGGTAATGCTATGGTTGGTGATACATACGGGTCCGCAGTCAATGCGTCTGTAGAATCAAAAGCGATCAGCGTAGAAAAACTCAATAAAAAACTGAAGAAGGATAACAAGAAGGTAGAAAACGTTGCCATCAAAGGCAAGGTAACCGATGTATGTGATAAAAAAGGATGCTGGCTGACTATTGAGACGGAAGATAACTCCCAGTTCTTTGTTAAGATGAAAGACTATGCATTTTTCGTCCCTACTGCTCTGAAAGGTAAAAATGTGGTACTGGAAGGAAGTGCAGAGAGAAAAGTTACTTCCGTTGACGAACAGAAGCACTATGCAGAAGATGCCAAAAAACCACAATCAGAAATCGATGCCATTACCCAGCCCAAAGAAGAAATCAGGTTTGTGGCTAACGGGATCAAAGTGGTGAACTGATCTCAGATAAGTTTCAATTCCAAAATTGGACAAAGAACACCTTGTTACAGGCGTTTTAAGACCTGATAAAACAATTAAACCGGCGATCACGAGGATCAGCCGGTTTTTTAATTTTGAGTTGATTTTTGCGCCGTTTACTTTAGAAAATGAATTTTTGGCAGATGGTAACCATACCAATTTTAATCTTCAAATGTGAAGTCAGCTATCGAATCCAGTTTGGGATATTTCTTTTCCGACCTGAATTTCTTTCCGGTACAGTCTATTTCCACCCAGCCTTTTTTCTTTTTTACATCCCCGGCTTCCATGACATAAGGCACAAATGAGATCTCATCTTTTCCGTCTTCCTTCACCTCCCTGTACTGGACCGCAATATCCAGGATGCATTCATGTTCCGTATTCAGTCTTACGTTACGGTAGATGATATCATAATGGGTTTCCTGGTTTTCCGGAATCTCAAAATACATTTCCCAGCCTTCCGTACCGGACTGAAGATCCGTCATGGCTTTCAGCGCATAGTATAAAGCAACCGTATAATACTTCCGTGTTCCCTTCCTGGAATAGTCATCTTCAAAATGGCCTCCCTCGAATAAGATTACCGGCAATCCTTCCCTAATGAAATTGTCACCCGTTGACGAAGGATAGAATTCATCCGTATACCTTCCGATCTGTTCCGGGATCAGATTTTTGAGATGATGATACACCTCTGCAATCACAGCCATGCATTTTTTCCTGTTCTCGGTAACGGTACGTTCCACATTTTCTGAAGGAGCAAGAAAAGAAAGGGTGGCAGGATGAATACCGTCTGTGGTAAATATGGTCCTCTGCTCATGAAGATTCAATGCGTAGTCATATTTTTTATCAGCGACGGCCTTTTTCAGGTATTTGATCTCCACACTCGCTTCATTATGGAAATCACGATTAAGATCAATGTCCATGGCATTGAGCCGAGTCCATCTTTCCGAACCATCGGGATTTAGCATAAAAATAAAATCAAGCTCCAACTGATCCAGGATCCCGTCTGCAAGCTCAGGATGCTTATGCCATGTTTCAAGAAGGTCAAGCATGGCATGGGTGGCATTCGATTCATTGCCGTGCATTTGGGACCAGGCAAGAACTTTAACCGGACCTGATCCGATGGTAAGTTTATAAATAGGCTTTCCTAAAAAAGAGGTACCTATCTGTTGCAGGGAATCACTGAAATTAGCCCTGAGGTATTCAAAAAGTTTTTCAGGCAGAATATAGCGATGTAAAAAATCACGATGTGAAGTATACGCGTGTTCAAATTGCATTTACAAAAGTTTATTGAATTCAAAGGTAAAAATTTTTATCAAGCTACAAGCCCGTTTACATATGTAAATAAATTAAACGATACTTATTGCCAGATTGTCTGTTGGTAAAATTGTGGATTGCTAAATATTTAATTAATCTATATTATAATATTACAAATCAGTTTGTTACAAGTTTTAATTCGATTTAAAATTTAATTCTACTTTAAGTATCTAAATCGATATTTATCCATATTTGAGAGTTATTCACTTAAACATAAGAATGCGGATAATTATTGTTGATAATTACCATATACAAATGTAAACTGTTAGTAATTTTACGATTCCTTGCCCGGAATGTTCCTGAATATTGAGTCAGTTTACGATTCTTATTTGTGTTTAGTTGTCCCGGATTACATCAAACGGCAAATTGAGGTTTATAGCTGCATGGTCATATGGATAATGCCTTGCAGTAATCTGTTTATTCCTTTTATAGCAAGGTATGGCACTTATACCAGTCCTCTGCCCTGTAATCGGGTAAAAATGATCCTGATTCATTTTTAATGGCATTATACAGGCCGTAAATCAGGATTTTTCTGATGCAAAAGTATTATATCATTCAGATATTCGGATAAAAATTTAATAACACCCATTGCGGAAAAAATGTTTAATAAAATATCCAGTATAATTTTATCAACAATATAAAAGTCTATAAATCAGTATTTTAATCAGTTTACAGCTGTATATTTTGTCAATTTACATTTGTTTACAAATGTATTTTGTTGTTTTGTATTTATTCTTTACATTTGTAAATAGATAAATATACAAATGTAATGGGTTTAAATGAGCGAATTTCCAAGGTTATTGAATATTCTAAACTCACTCCGTCAGAATTTGCAGATGAAGTGGACGTACAGCGATCTTCTATCTCCCATATAACCTCGGGAAGGAACAAACCATCCCTTGAGTTTATCATTAAAATCAAGTCGCGTTTTCCGGAGATCCTATGGGATTGGCTAGTTAATGGCGAAGGGGAAATGCTGAAATCCGAATTGCCTGAAGACAGCGATCCGGATCTGGAACCTGAACCGGAAGAAGAGATCATAGCTGATGAAAAAACAAAACCTACTCCTCTGTCCGATCTTTTTACCATGATGAATAATGAGGAAGAATTTAAATCGGATGAACCGCTTTCAGAGCCCTCCGTTCAAGTGCCCCGAGAAGCCGTTATACCGCTCAAGACTGAAGATGCACCTAAAATATCCGATTCTCAGCGATTAGCTCCCAATAATGAAGAAATAATTGGTCAAGTAATTGAAAAACAGACCAGTAAGATAAAGCGTATCGTACTCTTTTATGAAAACGGAAAGTTTGAAAGTTTTGAGCCTTAACCTATGCTGGTAAAAGTATGATTCAATACCATTTTAATACAAAAGTAAACCCCGCAACTGTGCGGGGTTTACTTCTTATATAAAGATTAAAAATTATCTGCTTCTCTTCCTTCTCTCCAGCTCTTTGCTGATCAGTCCGAGTTCCCTTCCGGTTTGCCCTGCTACGGAAGTATTTTCCTGGGCCCTTCTTGTCAGGTAAGGCACGACATCTTTCACCGGTCCGTAGGGAAGGTATTTGGTGGCATTATATCCTTTGTCCGACAGGTAAAAAGTGATATTGTCACTCATTCCGTACAGTTGCCCGAAATAGATATGAGGATTATCATTGTCAAGTCCCCTGGCCTTCATTTTATCCATCACCAGCTCAGAAGAAATTTCATTATGGGTACCGAAAAATGCCGAAAGCCTGTCCGGATGATCCATTACGAAATCAATTCCTGCATTGTAGTTTTTATCCGTAGCGTCCTTATTTGGCTGGATAGGATCTTCATAGCCTTTCTCTGCCGCTCTTGCCCGCTCCTTTTCCATATAGGCTCCTCTAACGATCTTATATCCGATAAAATAGCCTTTTTCATGGGCCCTCTGAAGATGGGCTGTCATGTACTCCAGCCTTCCGGTCCTGTACATCTGAATGGTGTTCCAGACGATAGGCTTTTCACGGTTATATTTTTCCATCATCTCCTCGCACAGGTGGTCTGCTGCATCCTGCATCCATGTTTCCTCTGCATCTACCATCACTTTTTTATCATGCTCATGGCAGAGGCTGCATACTTCATCAAACCTTTTCACCACCCTTGCCCATTCTTCTTTCTGGCTGGAAGTGAGCTCAACATTCTTCCCAACAGCTTCATACAGGTCTATCCTCCCGAATGCCGTAGGCTTGAATACGATAAAAGGAATAGCAGGATTTCCCACTGAAAATTTCACGATATCCTTGATCTCCGTACATACTGCATCAAACGTTTCTTCATCTTCTTTTCCTTCAATGGAATAATCAAAGATGCTTCCTACGCCTCTTTTGAAAAGCTGTTTCACTACTTTCATGCTTTCCTCACGGGTTTCGCCGCCACAAAACTGTTCAAACAGGGTATTTTTTACAATCCCGGTCACCATAGGAAAATTATTGTGGACAGTAAAATTCAGAACGGATGTTCCGATTTTGGTAAGGGCAGGCTGCTCAATCATTTTGAACATCCAGTACGCTTTCCTTAGCTGTGCATCAGATTTGTCTGCAAAAGCAATTTTTGTATCGTTGAAAATGGGCATTATTATTATAAGATTAGTTCTGCAAAGGTAATAATAACCCCTGTTTTATTAAAGGATTTTTTTACAATTTGTTCTCAATTCCATTCAGGAGCATGGCAAGGATGCCGATGAAAACCCAGAACCGTAAAATATTGAGTGTAATGAATTTAGTCTTTCTGGTATATTTGATCATCAGGTAAATACACACCGCCATAACGAATAATCCGGCTTCAAAATAGTATCCCATGATTCCGGAAATACCCTCTTTATCAATCAGCTTGACGGAAACACCCATAATCACAATGAGCAGTGCGGCAATAATCATTTTGGAGGTTTGCAGCTGGAAACTGTTTGGAATCGTATGATATCCGAAAGCCTTGTCTACACTTCGGGTAAGCGTATCTTTTACGATATCAATGCATAACAGGACCAGGAAAAGGAAAACAGCCATCAGCAATACCTTCCAGGAAAACGTCTCATAATAGACCATCATCCCGAAAAACGGATACAGCGTAAGGCTGACAAAAGTAAGGTTGTTAAGGATCAGGATACGGCTCAGTTTATGGCTGTAGAACCACATAAAAAACTGGTACACCAGGAAAAACAGGAATACCCGGTAAGAAATGACAAGTGCCACACCTAAAGAAACGATCCCTAAAAACAGATAGACATAGAGGAAATACCGCTGTGATATAAAGCTCTGGATCCTTGACCTGAACGGTTTTACCACATGGTCTTTCTCAAAATCGTAAAACTGGTTGATAATACCTCCCGCCAGAATGGTGAGTACGGTACAGAAAATAATGCCGTGAACTTTGAAGTCAAAGACGAATTTCCTGAAGGATTCATCCCTGTTGAAGAGGAAAAAAGTTGATACGTATAAGGCAAAAGTAAGCAGTGCAGCGACAAAGAACCTGGTACCGACCAGGAAGCCCACCAGCTGTGAAAATCTGTAAAAAAGAGATTTGGATGCAGGAGACTGGGTCCGCAAATTTTCTTTTTCAGGATTCATTCAGGTCTTTTAGAATCTGTAAATCACCTCTTTCTGGAATCCCTCAAGCATCTTTTCAGCTTTCTCATAATCTTTGGTAAACCCAAGGATATAGCCACCACCTCCGCTACCGCAAAGTTTCAGGTAATAGGCATTGGAATCCAGACCTTTCTTCCAGATATTGAAAATGCTTTCCGGAATCATCGGGCGGAAATGTTCGTATGCCCAATGAGAAAGCTTTTTCAGGTTCCTGAAAAACGGATTCATGTCTTTTTTAAGGAATGCGTCAATACACGCATTGTTATAACGGATAAATTCTTCTTTCAGCGTTTTGCGGAATCCTTCGGTTTTCATTTTCTCGAAGAAAATCTGGATCATCGGTCCTGTTTCACCGGTCATTCCCGAATCGATCAGGAAAATGGCACCTTTACCTTCCTCTCCGTCCGGTATAGATACCCGGTCAAGATTTTCCCTGTTTTCAATCAGGATCGGCAGGTTCATATAACAGATCAGAGGATCCATACCTGAACTTTTACCATGGAAGTAGCTTTCCATTTCTCCGAAAACAGCCTTTAAATTTTTCAGGTTTTCTTTAGAAATGTTCTCGGGATCATGCTTGGTAAAGGAATATTTTTCAAAAATGGCAGCAACAAGCGCACCTGAACTTCCTACGCCGTATCCCTGAGGAATATTGGAATCGAAGAAAAGCCCTGCGGCAATATCATCTTTGAAACGCTGTACATCCAGGGTGAAATCTTCCGGCAGCCTCAGCTCCTGAAGGAAATCAGCGTACTTCTGAAGGTGTCCGTTGGATCTGGCCTCAAATTCGGAATGGTCTTCTGAGAACTTTAAAGTGCCTTTATAGAAACTGTAAGGTACCACAAGTCCCTGGGAATCTTCAATCATTCCGTATTCTCCGAATAAGATAATCTTAGCGTAAAATAGAGGGTTGGTCATACCGTTAATAAATCTTTTTGCAAATTTAGCAATTATTCTATTCATTACCGCAAAATCCGCGCCGAATATGACCAGAGTCATTTTTTGCAGGAATTTTTAAAGTAATCAGATCCGATCGTTATCAAAACAGGTTGAAATAGTGATCACATCATCTGAGATTTATTTTAAAATGATCATTCCAGTCCATAAAAAAAAGCTGTTGTAAAAACAGCTTTAAATCTTATAATGTTTCCTTATGGGTAAGGGTTTTTAGTTTCAGAAACCGGATCAGCACCAGCCCGACTCCAAAGAACACGGTCATGGAGAGTGCTGCAATCCGCATATTGTTGAAATGCTCAATCAAAGTTGCAAATATAAATGTTCCCAAAATGATCGCCAGCTTTTCCAGCACATCATAAAAGCTGAAGAATGTTGTGTTTTCCATGGAATCCTGCGGAAGAAGCTTGGAATATGTAGAACGCGACATTGCCTGAAGCCCTCCCATAACCAGACCTACAACGGCAGCAACGCCATAGAACTGATACTCTACCGTAGGGTTTTCCTTGTCCAGGAAGAAAGCCCATATACAGGCGATGATCCATAAAAACACGGCGATGGAAATCACGTTTTTATTACCTATCCTTCTGGATAACCTGGAGAATATGACAGCACCGATGATGGCTTCGATCTGAATAACCAGTAAAGTACCAATAAGCCTATCCTGGGCGAGGTTGATCTCACTTTTTCCGAATAAGGTCGCCATCAGGAAAATGGTCTGCATCCCCACACTGTAAAAGAAGAAGCTTGATAAGAAAAACTTCAGGTTCCTGTCCTTGAACAGTTCGTTCCCGACTTTAAACAGTTCATGGAAACTCTCTTTGGCAATGTCTTTATAGAAACAAAGGTTGTCTTTCAGTACTTCCATGAATCCACCCTGGTCTTCATGTTTTTTAAACAGGTTTTTATAATTCAGCAATACCAGGTCTTTCGGCAGTTTATCCTTTACATCCCCGAACTGCGGCAGATGCTTGAAGGTGTATTGTGAAAACCCGAACCACCATGCCCCCGTAAACAGGAAGCTGATCCTGGTAAAGAGCAATTGCTGGGCAGCACCTTTGGCAAAAACCTGGATCAGGAGCAGACAGATCACCACAAGGATCACAGAACCTATATATCCATACACATATCCTTTGGCAGAAAGGGCATCCTGCTTATCCTGCGTAGCGATATCCGGTAAAAACGAATTGTAAAATACAAGGCTTCCCCAGAAGCCGACGCTGGCTGTTATACTGAATAAAAGCCCAAGGAAAACATTCTGCATTCCGGTAAACATAGCAAGCCCCATACAGGAAGTCGCACCAAGATAGCAGAAAAACTGAAGGAAAGATTTCTTATTCCCGATGGTATCTGCCAGTGAAGACAGAAACGGAGACAGAAAAACCACGATCAGGAAGGAAATGGTTAATGAATAGCCATACACCGCATCCGGCTGGTATTCTTTCCCGAATATGGTGATCATATGCCGTACCGGAACATCAATCCAGCGGTTACTTTCTGCTACGTATTCCTTTTTCTCATACGCAGTGGTAAGAATAGAATAGTAAATGGGAAATATGGTTGATGTAATCACCAGTGAATAGACAGAGTTGGCCCAATCATAGACGGCCCAGGCCTTCATGATCTTCGGGTTATTTTTTATATTCCGCGGTTGCGGATTCTCAATTTCAGACATTTTAAATAAAATATTAGCACAAAAATAGAAAAACCATTAAGAAATGGATAAAGTTTTGTAAAAATTATCCGTTTCTTAATGGTAGTATATTCTTAAGCAGTCGGTTATATATTCTCAATAACAATGGCAGAAGCCCCGCCGCCGCCGTTACAGATGGCTGCAGCACCGTATTTACCATTGTTCTGCTTCAATGCATTGATCAGGGTAACGATGATCCTTGATCCTGAACTTCCCAGAGGATGTCCTAATGCAACAGCCCCTCCGTTAACATTTACTTTCGCAGCATCAAGGCCGAGGATTTTATTATTGGCCAGGCCAACTACGGAAAATGCCTCATTGAATTCGAAGATATCGATGTCAGCGATTTCCAGGCCGGCTTTTTTAAGCGCGATCGGCAATGCTTTAGCCGGTGCCGTAGTAAAATTTTCCGGTTCCTGGGCAGCATCAGCATAAGAAACAATCTTAGCCAGAGGCTTCAGTCCGAGTTCTTCCATTTTCTCCTTGGATACCAGAATCAGGGCAGAAGCTCCGTCGTTCAGCGTAGAGGCATTCGCAGCAGTTACTGTACCTTCCTCTTTTTTGAATACGGTAGGCAGGGTAGAAATCCTGTCGAAGTTTACCGCTTTATATTCTTCATCTTCGGCAAAGATTACAGGTTCTCCTTTTCTCTGAGGGATTTCCACTGGTACTACCTCATCCGAAAATTTACCTTCGCTCCATGCTTTTGCAGATCTTTTATATGATTCAATGGCGAAATTGTCCTGATCTTCTCTGGAGAAGCTGTAATCTGCAGCACATTTCTCAGCACAAACGCCCATATGTACTTTGTTATAAACGTCGGTAAGGCCGTCAAGCACCATGCCGTCCTGCATCTTTATATCTCCCAGTTTAGTGGCTGTCCTGGCATGGTAATAATGCGGGACCATAGACATATTCTCCATTCCTCCTGCTACAATAACCTCAGCATCACCTGCTTTGATGGCTTGTGCTGCCATGGTTACGGCTTTCATTCCGGACGCACATACTTTATTAATGGTAGTTGCCGGCGTATTGATGGAAAGTCCGGCTCCGATAGCAACCTGCCTTGCCGGTGCCTGGCCCTCTCCTGCCTGCAACACGTTCCCCATATAAATTTCCTGAACCTCTTTAGGATCAAGGCTGATCTTATCTAATGCTCCCTTTACAGCAACGGTTCCCAGCTTGGTAGCCGGAACAGTGGATAAACTTCCCATGAAACTTCCCATAGGTGTTCTAACTGCAGAAACAATGAATACTTCTTTCATGTGTATATAAATCTTTTTATTGTCGTATTACTAGAAATGCTGATCCTATTCTATCGGCTTCTTATTTTGAACCAGAAGCAGTAAAAGAGCGCCTGCAAACTCTACTGTCCATCCCCATTGTAATTTCACCACTCCGGCCAGCGCTTCGCTCCATGATTTAAACGGCATAAAGCTGAAATACTGTAATGCCTGTACCTTAACGGCAAAGAGTGTGAAAATGAAGAGAAGGATTAGCAGGATTGCGGAAATCCTGATTATTTTTGTCCGGCTATTGATAATTCCCCACAGCGCCAGAGAACATAGAATCCAACATCCTGAAGCTAGGAAATGGTCAAGCTTCCAATAGTTCCAGTTCCCGATTACAGGAATATGGACCAGCGGAAGAAAACTGCCGATGGCCACCAATAAGACTGCTGATAACTGAATATTTTTCATATTTCTTCTCTTGCCAAAATACAAAAAAAATTATATTCCTCATCAATGTATTTCAAAAATGAACCCTACAGAAGTATTTGCCAAGATACTTGAGCATACAGCAATTTTAATTACATATTTCACAATATTTAAGGCTTATTATTAGTAATTTGAAATATTCATTTTTTGAATGCTATGGTCCAAATAGACATTATCATGTACGTATCTTAACGGTGCATAAACATTTTTCATATTTTTGCATAAAAATTAGCAATATGAAAAAGAAGGTTGTGCTGATTCAGGATAATGAAGACATCCTTAATATTATGGATGAAATCCTGGAAGACAAGGGTTTTGACGTAACTTCATCCCTGACCACGGAACCTATAGAAAATATCGAGGAAATTGATCCTGATGTAGTTATCGTAGACGACTATATCAAAGGCGATAAAAAGGGTTCTGAAGTGATTAAAGACCTTAAAGAAGACCCTGAAACGGAAGATGTATCCTCTGTGCTGACCTCTACTTCTACCGAGCTCCCACAGATTGCGAAGGAGTGCAAAGCCGATGACTTCATTGAAAAACCTTTCGATATTGATCATATGGTAGATGTAGTCAAAAGAAATACATAAAATATTTTAATAGTACCGTTTCATACCAGTACAGAAATCTTTGATTTCTTCTATCCATACCTATTATATTACATATGAAATGGTCAATTCATGACGACCATTATCTAAGCAACTGAATTGATATCTTCCGCAAAAGCTATATTTTCCGGATCCTCCGGTAGGTAAAAAATCTCCCTTTCTTTCCGCTGTATCGTGTGCAGTTCTATCAATGGGACAATTCTCGTCAGTGTAACCTGATGTATTTTTCCTGATGAATCCGTATATTCAATGGTAAATCTGAACTGTGGGTTTTCATTGATATAGGTTCCTGTCTGTTCTGTTTTAACAATCTTTGCCATTGTTTTGAGCCCCGTCAATTTCAGTCTCAGACTGTCTTTACTGGCGATGATACCGCCTCCTCTTCCTATCAGCTTAAAAAAGACCAGCCATATCAGCAGGATGATCCCGTAAATTACGAACGGAGATACAATCAACGGATGCCCGATCTCCAGGAAACGCCAACCGTACCCATGATTCTCAAAAGCATACGCATACAGGTAATAAGTGGTCACTAAAACGGCAAAAAGCAGCCATACAATATAGAGGCCATAATTGATCCTGGTTTGAATGCCATCCAACACGATATAAGGATGCTTTCTAAAGGTTTCATCTACCCATAAACAGATCGTTTTTCCTGTTTCGAACCTTTTCTGTGCCGGTTTTGAATCATTGATTTCCATCTGATGCCATACGGTTGTGCCGCGCAGGTTGTCAAACTCCATGATAACGGACTTGCGTTCAAACTTACCTGATATAGGCCCCAGCGTTTTGGATTCAATGATGTCGGCACTTACTTTTTTACCGTGCCTTGAAATGTAACTGATATTCCGTTGCGCCTGAAAAGAATATTTGTACGTCATGTACAGTGCCAGCAGGAATATACCTGTCCAGAGCGTAATGCTGAGGATCAGGTAGAAAATGGCCGTACGGCCACTTCTGTCTGCCAAATCACTGTAATTAACCGTACTGTAATAGATAATGGCAGGATGCACAAAAATAAAATACAGAATGATAATCACCCAAAATAATCCTAAAGCTCGCTTAATCATACCCCTGTTTCCTATGTTTATGAAATCTTCCGGAATCAAATAATATGCCTATTGAAGGATACAATAGGCATAATCATATCCCGCAACTAATACAATCAGATCAGAAGTCATTACTTCAGCACTATTTGTACATTAACACGGCCAGTTTTAACTATTGTTTTTACATCTTTTCTTTGTTATGTAAAGTATCAAGCATATTTTTCACGATTATTTCCGCATCTTCTCCTGCACCATACACCAGCCCCGATTTCTTCTTCCTTACCCATGGAAACCCCAGACAGTAAGCACCGTCTTTTATCTTCCCTTCTGTATGAATGGGAATTCCATGACTATCAAGCCAGGAATCTGGCAGGTAAGTAAAATCAGATCCGAATCCCGTTGCCCAGATGATGGTACTGATTTGATCCGAATGAAAAGACAGTTCATGAATTCCGGATACAGCATGGAAATGTTCATCAGGCATATCTGCCTCGTCATTCTCTACAGGAACCAGTACATCGGATTGATTTTTCAAATAGGCATCAATAGCTTTTTTGATAAATGCAGAAGCCTCATCAGCAAAACGGATGTGCTCTTTGGCATTATCAGCAAAATATAAGCTTTTGTTACCCATACTCACACCAGGCTGGAACAGACCTCTTTTTCCAATATTTTTAAGTCTTCCTAAAATGGTAACGCCGAGGTGATGCAAAGACTGATAGCTTACCGTATGTCCCAGAAGGCCTACACCTGAGCTCTGCGCGCGCGTGGCTACCAATTCCGGACTTTCCTTTAACTGTGCTGCTGTGATGTCGTGAATACCGATCAGTTCCATCCATTCCATGATATCTTTTCCCCTGTAGCGTCTGGGTGCGCGCGGTACTTTGCTGCTTGCTAAATATACTTTACACCCTGAAACGGCGAGTTCTTCTGCGATCTGACAGCCCGACTGTGCTCCTCCCACAACTAAAATATTCCCGTCAGGAAGCTGACCCGGATTTTTATATTCTGAGACATGCAACTGAAGTATGTCCTGAGGGACATTTCCGGATAATTTCGGAAACCGGCTACAATTCATCATTCCCGAAGCAATAATGACGGCTTTGGCACTCCACTCACGATAATAACTTCCTTTTTCAGTCGTGATGATAAACCTACCGCCTTCATCATGAATACTGACTACCTTACAATATTCTTCTACAGGAAGCTGAAAGGCCTGTGCATATAATTTAAGATAATCTGCAAAGCTGTCTTTTGTCATGAACTGATCCCTGATCTTTTCCTGAAGCTTCAGTCCCGGAAGCCATGTCATCCAGTTCGGCGTATTCATTTTGAATGAATCCCACCGCTGTGTACTCCATGAGCTGCCAATGGTCTGCTGCTCCAATACACAATGCTGAATCGATTTTTCACGGAGAAAATAACTTGCGGCCAATCCTGCCTGCCCTGCTCCTATAATGATCACATCCTTTTTAAAATCCATATAATTAAAGATTAATTGTTATTTTTGTACAAAATTGGGCGTTGAGGTTGGGATGGAGATAACGCAGGAATGACTAAAAATGACGCGATCATGCAGAACCATAAAAATGTATGTATTGAACGGAAGAATATGCAGGGAAGCTCTTTTAATCCGTACACTGAAAAACAACATTCGCTTATTACGGATTCCAGCTCTTTCTCTTTCCGTGAAACAAGCTTTCACCATCTTCAGTTTGTTGAATGCTGTTACCGTTTTGATGGTGATGAAAGCATATGCATAGACATTGAAGATGAAGTGTTGGAAATGCACTTTCGCCTGCAGGGAGCCAGCAGCATCATGAGGAATGCCAGACCGGCAGAACTGCAACCGGCAAACCATATGCTGACTTTTCAGCAAGACGGCCAGCAACAGGTTCAGATGCATCCTGTACAGAACGGATACTTTTATGAGATCCGGGTTGGAGTTTCACATTTCGAAAAACTGCTGAGTGATTTTTACCGACCTGCCCCGGAATATGATTCAGGAAATCCTTTACCTCTTACCCCGGAAATGCACCTGCTGATCTCCCAGATGACCGGGACTGCTTATACCGGCAATATGAGGTCACTATTCCTTGAGGCGAAGATGACTGAATTGTTTCTCCTCCACCTACAACAGAGCCGGACACTCACTTCGGGCAGAGATTTTACCATCAGAAATTCGGAAAGAGATAAAATGTATCATGTAAGAGAACTGATTGAACGTCATAATGATCAGTTTTTAACCATTTCGGAACTGGCCCAGCGGTCCGGTCTCACCCCCAGAAAACTCATGCAGGGATTTAAAGCATTATTTGGCTGTACGGTATATCAGTATATCATAGAACTGAAAATGCAGACTGGAAGACGGCTTTTACTTCATACGGATAAGCATATCAATGAAATCGCACACGATGTAGGGTATCAGAACCCACAGCATTTTATTGCTGCTTTCAAAAGGAAATTCGGCATCTCACCCGGGAAATTGAAAAGCTGATCCTGTTTTATATCACTATTACACATACAAACCCATATCACAGATTATGAATCCAAAGCTTAAAAATGAAATCCTTCAGTTGTACAGAACATTAAAGGAGGAAGACAACACCAAGGAGAACAGGTTAGACCGCTGGAGGAATCTTGAGCCCGAATCGGCTGAATTTATTTCAATCATCATTAAAGGGCAGAATACCCGCCATATGCTGGAACTTGGAACATCCAACGGTTTCTCGACATTATGGTTTGCCGATGCCCTTGGAAAAACAGGAGGCCAACTGATTACGGTAGAAATAGACCATAACCGGACGCAGCTGGCCAAAGATCATCTGGCTGCCTACGCTATTGAATCCGATGTTGAGTTCATTACCGGTGACGCCAAAGATTTCCTGCATACTGCGGAGCCCGTATATGATATGATATTCCTGGATGCCGAAAGAAAATTTTATACGGAATACTGGAAAGACCTGAAGAGGCTGCTCAGCTTTAAAGGTTCTCTATTGATCGTTGACAATGTAGTTTCACACAAAGATGAAGTACAGGACTTTATGGCCCTTATTGAACGGGAGCGCGCCTATTCACTTTCGATCCTTCCAGTTGGTGCAGGATTGTTATTTGTCACTGTAAACTGAACACAGGATGTGCTCACATCCATTTAAAGCTACACCGTGATTATTGATCATAAAAAAATTGCACCCTGATCGGGTGCAATCTATATGTAAAGTTAAATGTTTATATTTTAATGCTTTACCTCAGGAATTTCTTCAGGATGATGCTTATGCTTAAATAATACTGCGAACAGAATAGCTAAAACCAATGCATAAGCTGCAAAAGAAAGCCAGATCTGGTGCCAGTCTTTTACCATGACAATGGATGATAATGTCCCGTCCGGCTGAACAGCAGCATTGAAACTCTTTTTAAGGATTTCCAGGAATGTAGGGTTATCCGGTGTAGTCTGGAGGTATGCGGAAAGTTCTGTAGCACTGGTGAATTTATGGGTGAAAAACCGGTCAATAGCCCAGCCCGCAATATAGCTCCCCAATACCGCTCCGAAACCGTTGGTCATCATCATAAACAGTCCCTGTGCAGAGGAACGGATCTTTTTATCTGTGGTCGTTTCGACGAATAATGAACCGGAAATATTAAAGAAATCGAAGGCCATTCCGTAAACGATACACGAAGCAATAATAAGCATCAGGCCAAATCCTTCAGGAATCCCGTAAGCAAAAAGCCCGAATCTCAATACCCATGCAAGCATAGACATCAGCATTACTTTTTTGATCCCGAATTTTTTCAGGAAAAAAGGAATGGCAAGGATGAAAAGAGTCTCTGAAACCTGTGATATGGACATGATGATGGTTGAACGCTGTACCACGAAGGAATCTGCATATTTCGGGAAATGCTCAAACTCGCTGAGGAAAACATCCCCGTAAGCATTGGTAAGCTGCAGTGCAGCACCCAGAAGCATGGAAAACAGCAGGAATAATGCGGTTTTATAATTCGCGAACAATTTAAACGCATTCAGGCCCAACTGCTGGTACAGCGGCGCTTTCTCGTCAATCAGTTTCTGTGGAGGACATTTCGGCAGCGTCAGGGCGTAAATCCCAAGGACAACAGCTACAGTCCCTGCAATATAAAACTGCCCTTCTGTCGCTTTGTTACCGGTAAGATTGGTAATCCACATGGCCACAATAAATCCTACGGTTCCCCATACGCGGATCGGCGGGAAATCTTTAACGACATCCAGGTCACTGTTTTTTAAGATTGTGTAGGAAATAGAATTCGCCAAAGCGATGGTCGGCATATAAAAGCACATGGCGAGCAGCATCACATAAAAGAAAGAATCCGGGGTCATGGTGTGTGGCAAAATAAACAGTACCACGCCGTACAGAATATGCAGGACCGAGAAAATCCTTTCTGCGTTCACCCAGCGGTCGGCAATAATCCCGGTGATGGTCGGCATAAAGATGGAAGCAATTCCCATGGTTCCGAATACGGCTCCAAACTGGGTTCCATCCCAATGTTTAGTCCCGAACCAAAAATTGGCCATCGTAATCAGCCATGCTCCCCAGACAAAAAACTGGAGGAAACTGAGGATGGTCAAACGTAATTTTAAATTCATAAGTCAGTAATCAAGTATCTTAATCTATTTTTTTCTTTCTCCTCTTGATCTCCTCCTGGATTTCAAGTGCCGTATCATAATCTTCATCTTTTACGGCTTCATCAAGCAATTTCTGCAACTCTTCCATTGAAATAGACTTCAGGTTATCTTCAGCAGGCAGTGTTTCTGAAAATGACTCTTCCTCTTTTGAAACATCTTCAAGTTCCAGAAGGATTCCGGCCTCATTAAGGACCTGCTGGGTGGTGAAAATGGGAGCATCGAAACGTACGGCCATGGCAACGGCATCCGAAGTCCTGGCATCAAGGATCAGCTCTTCATCGTTCACCTTATTTCTGAAATTGATATTTGAAAAGAAAACGCCGTCCACGATCTGGTAAATAATCACTGAAACCAGTTCATACCCCGTAGAAGCGATGAATTTTGAAAAAAGGTCATGGGTAAGCGGCCGCGGAGGATGGATATCTTTCTCCAGGCCCAGAGAAATGGATTGTGCCTCAAAATTTCCTATCACAACAGGTAATTTTATATGTGATTCTTCATGTTCCAATAGCAATGCGTACGCTCCTGATTGTGTCTGGCTGTACGATATTCCGCGAATAATTAACTGTTTGTAATCCATAAGTACAAATATAGATTAATTTTTCAAAGTTTTTTTTACTTTTTAGACAAAAATAAAAGCCCGGAAACGGGCTTTCATAAGCGAATGGTGAATTAACTCTGTTGTCAATTTTGCTTCGCAGGTGAATCTCTAAATTTCTTTAAAAATTGACAAGCAAAGCGAATTGACTATTGACAATTCACTTTTTTTTATCCTTTCAGAGCTTTGATCTTCTCTGTTAGTGCAGGTATAATCTGGAATAAATCTCCTGCCACCCCATAATCTGCAGATTTGAAGAATGGTGCTTCAGGATCGTTATTAATTACGACGATGGTTTTGGATGAATTTACTCCTGCAAGGTGCTGAATAGCTCCTGAAATTCCTACAGCGATGTAGAGATTCGGTGCAATAGCTTTACCGGTTTGCCCAACGTGCTCAGAATGCGGTCTCCATCCGATATCTGATACCGGTTTTGAACATGCCGTAGCGGCTCCCAGCACATTGGCAAGGTCTTCAATCATGCCCCAGTTTTCAGGCCCTTTCATTCCTCTTCCTGCTGAAACTACTACTTCAGCTTCTTTAAGGTCCAGTTTTCCTGAACTTTGCTCATGGGAGATCACTTTGGTATCTTCATTGGCAACTGAGAGGTTCTTCACTTCTTCAGAGCCTGATACTGAATTCTCCTTTACTCCGAAAGCATTCTGCGAAACGGTAACAATCACTCCCGTCCCCTCAGCTTTCGCATGCATAAACCCTTTACCGGAAAATGCCCTTCTTTTCACCTGGAACGGTGATGTGCTTTCCGGAGCATCAAGAACATTGGTAATCAAAGAATAGTTCTTCATCACAGCAAGCATCGGCGCAATGGATGAAGCATCTGTAGTATGCGGGAATACAATGATATTGCCGTCTGCTACTTCATTCACTGCCTGCGCATAGGCTTTTGCCGAAAAGCTCTTAAGGCCTTCGTCTTTGATGTTAATCACATTGGATGCACCATACTTATATAATGCATCTGAAGAATCAGTTGGATTTACCGTAATCGCTGTAACAGTATCTCCTGTCTGGCCTGCTACTGCTTTTGCGTATGATACGGCTTCAAAAGCCGCCTTTTTGTAAACTCCGTTTATATTTTCTGCGTATACGAATACTGCCATTTTTTTTGGATTTAATAATTGAAAATTAAAATATTAAAATCGAGCGTGTGATTTTAAATTTAGATTACTTTAGCTTCTTCGTGCAGTAACCTTACCAGTTCGTCCAGGTTATCCGCAGAAACCATCTTCACCGCAGCTCTAGGCGGAACACTGTCAAACGATACTCCCTGAACTTTCACTTCAGAGGAAGAAGGCTCAACCACCTGAAGGGGCTTGGTTCTTGCCGACATAATTCCCCTCATATTCGGAATGATGAGTTCTTTCTCATCTACCAGTCCTTTCTGTCCCGCAATAACCGCAGGCAGCTTTACGGAAATGGTTTCCTTTCCTCCTTCAATTTCTCTCACTGCTGTTGCCTCGCTTCCGTTAACATCCATTCCTACCGCAGCATTCACGAAAGGAAGGTTCAGCAATTGTGCCACCATCCCGGGTACAGAACCTCCGTTATAGTCTAGGGATTCTTTTCCGCAAAGAATAACGTCATAGCCTCCGTTCTGAGCCACTGCAGCAATTTCCTTAGCGGTGGAGAAGCTGTCTTTAGGATCTACGTTTACTCTTACAGCGTCATTGGCACCGATAGCCAGAGCTTTTCTGATCACAGGCTCCGTAGTGGCATCCCCTACATTAAGTACCGTTACGGTAGCTCCCTGAGATTCCTGAAGCTTTACGGCTTTTGTCAAAGCGAATTCATCAAGCGGATTGATTACCCACTGAATCCCGTTTTTGTCGAAGGCAGATTTATCTGCTGTAAAGTTAATTTTGGAAGTAGTATCCGGAACACTACTGATACAAACTAATATTTTCATATGTTGTTTTAATTTTTTTATTGCCTTATGCAGCCATGAGGCCGTATGCGGAAATTCTTATATTTAACTCCTGCTAATATAATTAAAAAATATATTATGCATGCATAATACTTATAGATTTATTATTCAATACATTAGAAGTTTCATCAGGCCGGTTGGGTTGCCCTGAATTCGATCTTGCTTGGTAAAACCCTCGGATTCATCTTTAAAATGTCCAGGATAAGGTTTCCCATATCTTCGGGCTGGATTTTCCAGCTGTCTTTTTCTGAAGGGATATTGCCGTTAAAATTCGTAGCAACGGATCCCGGCATGATCACTGTGGATTTGATATTGTATTTCCTGAGGTCGATCATCGCTGCCTGGGTAAAGCCCACCACCCCGAATTTGGATGCATTGTACCCTGATCCGTTTTCAAAGAAATTAGCTCCCGCAAGGCTTGCAATCGTAATATAATATCCTTCGCTTTTCTTAAGCTCTTCCACGGAAGCTTTCAGCGTGTAAAATACTCCGGTAAGATTGGTTTCAATCATATCGTTCCATTCTTCCGATGTAAGCTGATCTACAGGCTTGAAAACGCCTAATCCCGCATTGGCTATGACAAAGTCCAGCCTGCCGAATTTTTCTTTTGCAGCATCAACAGCCTGCTGCTCACTTTCCAGGCTTCGTACATCAGAAACGATTCCCAGAACATTCCCGGAATACTGCTTCAGTTCTTCTTCCGCTTTCAGGACATCTTCCTTTTTACGTCCTGAAAAGACTACCGAGATTCCGTTCTTCAGTAAAATTTCAGCAATTCCGAAACCTATTCCTTTGGTTCCCCCTGTAATATATGCGACTTTATTTTCTAACATAGTATTTGGATTTAGTTCCTAAAAATAAGAAAAACGCTCCAAACGGAGCGTTTTTTACTAACTAACATTTGTCAGTAGTTATTTTTTAATGAATTTTTCAGTAAAATAACCCTCTTTAGTTTCCACATTTACCAAGTATGTCCCTGCAGGCAGGCTTTTTACGTCAACAGTATTACCATTTAATTTAACTTTAAATATCCTGCCAGTAAAATCTGTAACAGAAATTGCATTGATTTTATATTCTGATTTTATATTCAATAAATCAGAAGTTGGATTAGGATATACTGATATACCCACATTTTCTACGTGCTTAACATCTTGAGTTCCGAGAGTTGCTGCATTTGTAAACTTCAAATTAAAGTTATCAATAGCTGCTTGGTTTGCTACTGTATTACCAGTAGATGTAACAGATATAAAGTCATATTCAGCAGGAGTTAGTCCTGGACTTAATGTGTAGTTTGCATTTGTAAAACTATAAGTTCCTTCTGGATAGGTCCATGAATAAGCACCAGTAGTTTTATTATACGTAAAAGATACAGAAACCCAAGTATTAGCTGCATAAGTAGCCGTTCCTAATCCTATAGTATAGAAAGCTGCAGTACCAGTTGCTACAGGAGTTAATCTTCCCATACCACTGATCTTTTTAGTAGCAAAATCGTAATTAATTCCAACAATTCCGGAGGTTGAATCATATAATGCCACCTGAATTCTTCCTGCACCAGTTGCGGGACCAGTATAAAATTCTATAGCACCACTTACAATGTTATTTCCTGATGTTGCAACCGTTGTAATGCCTTTAAAAGCAAATCTATTAAAGGTATTTGCAGTTGAACTATATCCCGCACCACTTGTTATTCTTAAAGAATTTGCATGCGCAGCATCTATAGTTACAATCTGATAGTCACTTGCTGAACCACTACCAATGTAATAACCTCCCTGACCTGGAGTTGTTCCGGTTACATCTGTGGCTAAGTTTCCTGCTGTAAGAGAATTGAAATTCTCTGTTACAATTGTTTGGGCATTGATGATGCCAAATCCTAAGATTAAAGGAAGTAAAATTTTTCTCATAATAAATCAATTTTATCAAATTAAAAAAAATAATTATTTTCGATTTTGAATCAGATTATAAATGTAATAAAAATCAACATATTAGCAACAAAATTTTAAAAAAAATAAAAATCTCCGGAAAAGTTCCGGAGATTCATATGAATATATCAAATACATTATTTCGCATAATTCTCAAAAAAGAGCGGTATACTCTCAATTCCCTTATAAAAATTGAAGAGGCCGTAATGCTCATTCGGGGAATGGATGGCATCAGAATCCAGTCCGAATCCCATCAGTACCGATTTGGCGCCAAGGACTTTTTCAAACATGGCTGTGATCGGGATGCTACCTCCTCCTCTGTAGGGCAATACTTCTTTACCAAAAGAGGTCTCCATGGCTTTTTTGGCTGCCTGGAACTCTTTTGTATCCGTAGGCAATACATAGGGCATTCCACCATGATGAGGAGTGACTTTTACTTTTACGGTATCCGGAGCTATTTTTTCAAAGTACGTAGTGAATTTCTCAGTAATCTCTCCAGGAGTCTGGTACGGGACTAAACGCATCGAAATTTTGGCAAATGCTTTGGAAGGAATGACCGTTTTGGCACCCTCTCCTGTGTAACCGCCCCATATTCCGTTGCAGTCCAATGTGGGACGGATGGAGGTCCTTTCCAGAGTAGTGTATCCCATTTCACCTTCTACATCACTCAATCCGATTGATTTTTTAAATTCTTCAGGATTGTCTTTCAACTTGTTCATTTCAGCTCTTTCTTCATCGGAAACATCCTGAACGTTATCGTAAAAGCCATCGATGGTGATCTGGCCATCTTCGTCAATCAGCTGTGCAATCATTCTGGAAAGCACATGGATCGGGTTAGGTACAGCTCCACCGTACAACCCTGAATGGAGGTCCCTGTTCGGTCCTTCCACTTCTACTTCCACGTAGCTCAGTCCTCTTAATCCCGTAGTCACCGTAGGCTGCTCATTGCTGTAGATATGAGTATCCGAAATCAGGATGCAGTCACACGCTAATTTGTCTTTATTTTCGTTCACAAAATCCCCTAGGCTTACGGAACCTACCTCTTCCTCTCCTTCCAGAATGAATTTAACATTACAAGGAAGTGTATTGGTCTTCATCATGGCTTCAAAAGCCTTCAGGTGCATAAAAAACTGGCCTTTGTCATCGGCAGATCCTCTGGCAAAGATTGCACCTTCAGGATGAAGCTCTGTTTTTTCAATATAGGGTTCAAAAGGAGGTTTCTTCCATAGCTCCAGCGGATCTGCGGGCTGAACGTCATAATGTCCGTAAACCAACACGGTAGGCAGACTCTGATCCAGTATTTTTTCACCAAAAACAATAGGATATCCTTTGGTCTGGCATACTTCTACGTTATCGGCACCGGCATTTTTCAGGTGCTGTGCGCATACTTCAGCACATTGTAAAACATCATTTTTATAAGCAGGATCTGCGGAAATGGAAGGAATTCTCAGTAATTCAAACAATTCATCCACGAAACGCTGTTTATTTTCGTGAATGTAATTTAGGGTCTCTTGCATTGTAAAATTTATTTTGTTAAAAATAAAAAAAATGCCCTGCTCGGGCAACAAAAAACTGAGAATTCTGGCCTATTGTCTCCAAAGGATCACAGACAAAAAATATCCTGCAGATCTGCAGGATATTTATAATGTATGGGTACTATTAATGTCCGGTTTGTGGAGTATGCGTTTCAGCCGGTTTGGCTTCATCGGCTGGCTTTGCAGCTACAGTATCCGTTTTAGCAGGGGTTTCATGGCCTCCGTGCATATCTGCCCTGTAGTCTGAAAGTTTATCCTGTTCACCGCTGGTCTGCTCATCATCAGAATACCTTTCCACACCTTCTTCCAGCTTGATTACTTTTTTATTACCGCCGGCCTGTACTTTCTTACAGCTTACGGCCATGGCTGCAATAGCTGCACATATGATTAATTTTCTCATGCTCCAATTTTTGATTGTCCAAAAGTAAGAAATATTGCATTTTTCGGCAACATTTTCAGACTGATTTTAAAATAATTTTACCTTTTTTGGATTGTGTAAAAATAAGGTAGTATTTTCCTCCATCTTTCAGCTGGTATTTCTTCCTGATTTCCTCGGGTTTAAGAGGGTGGTTTCTGGAAATAATATTAAACTGGCTTTTTTTCTTAATGTCTTTGCTGTCAATACACTCTACTTCCAGAATCCTTCCTGGAAAGTCTACTGCCATACGATCTGAAGTGTAAAAATGGGTATTGGGATGCAGTTTTTTCAGGTTAAATCTTTGGGCAACCAGGTTAAAGGTTCCGGCCTTCAGTATTGCATTATTGGGGATGTACAGGTATTTTTCGGGCTCCGCATATTCAGCGTTGGCAGTTTCTTCATCACCAATGGTGTAGGTAAATGGCTGCTCACCGCTTTCCAGGTTGACACAGCAACAGCTGATCTGATTATTCTGACGGCCCGACAGGAATATCACCACTTCTTTGACATCATTTTTCACGGCAATAATGTCGATCCTGAACATTGCAGGCAGGACTGAAATAAGATAGGAAAGATCAATGAGCGGAGAGAGCTTGATGACCACAGTCTCGGAAATCTCCAGCAGCCTGTCCTGAAGATCAAGAATATTCGGGGAAAGGTCCTCCAGAAGGAAAACTTTATTTTTCTGCTGGTCACGCCTGGCCGGATCGAGATAGATGACATCAAAATGCTCCTCATTATGCTGTAAGAAATCCTCAAGCCGGTTATTGATAAACCGTGCTTCCCTGCCAAGTATATTCCAGTTATGTTTAACTGTTTCCAGCAGCAAAGGATTTTGTTCTATCAGGGTAACTTCTTCAAAATTCTCTGAAAGGTAATACGCATCGATGCCAAAACCGGCAGTAAGATCAATAATTTTTTTGCCTTTGAGAAGGTCTGCCTTATACCGTGCGGTTTTTTCAGATGATGCCTGCTCAAGATTAAGCTGAGGCGGAAAGACAATGCCTTCTTTAAGCAGAAAAGGAAATTTCTTTTCCGCCACCCGTTTCCCTTTGATCTGTTGGACGATCTCCTGCATAGTCACTCCAGGGAATGGGGATTTTTTTAAAAGCAATGCGGGTAGATCAGCATTGATATTCGTCTGAATATATTCCTGAATGGTAGGTTCTAAAATTTTAATCACCAATGTATTATAAAACTGTTAGCAGCCATCTTACCATGGTCACAAATCATTTGCCGGTAATTACCGCTTATAAAAAATATAATCTGCCGGCACAGGATCAATACCGTTGCTTTTCAACAGCATATTAATCTGTCCTCTATGATATGTAGAATGGTTAACGGCATGGAAAAGCATTTCGAAAATGCTGTTTTCAAATGTGGTCCCTTTTGAATTATGATACTGAACTCTCTGATCAAAATCTGAATCCTTGATGATTCCGGTACTTTTCTGATAATTGCTGTTATTGATTCCTTCAAGGTTCCCGAAAGGATTGATCTGCCAGACATCAAATGTCTTTTCACCCAAGATCCTTGCGTTCCATATCTGCTGGGCATTCAGGGTATGATTGATCAGACTGATTATTTTTTCATCGGTATTTGAAATATTTCCTGCAATGACCTTAATTATTTCGTTGTTGAAATAATGGGTATATTCAAAAATATCGATCATCCTTTCTTTCATTACTCAAACATTTCTGCCCATCGGACAGGTTGTATTTTATTTTCGCTGTAGAGCTCTTTCGCTGTCTTTTTAACCTCCAATTTCGGATACAGATTCACCCCGATCAGTTTGATCCTGCCATCTTCCACCCACTTCTGTTCTTCAACAGCATGGTTGTAGATTTCTTTCTGGATCCAGCCCTCTTTCATGAGCTTGAGATATCCTCCTTTCTCTTCGATAGACACAAAATAGGACCAGGATTTTTCAGCAATCTGCCTTGTCAGGTCTTCCACATAATAACTGCCGTTGGCTGCGTCTTCAAAGACATTGATGATGCTTTCGTAAGCCAGTACAATCTGCTGTTTAAAGGATATTTCTTCTGAGTTTTCCGTGCTTCGATCCACCAGGTAATTATTGCTGAACACCGCATCTGCCCCGCCAATCATTGCCGAAGCCAGCTCCAGGGAAGACCGGATAAGGTTGTTTTCCTGGTCGGCCACAGATTTGTTCCTTAGGGAAGTTTCAGCGAAAATATAAGGAATATCGTCTTTTCCGTATTCTTTTGAAAGCTGGTTGAAGACCAGCCTGAATGCTCTCAGTTTAGCCATTTCAAAGAAGTAGCCGGCTCCTAAGGAAAGCCTGAATATCAGCTGATCCAGGATATCCGGTCCATATACCTCAATCAGCTCTTTTGCTTTGGCCAGCGCTATTCCTAATTGCTGGGTGATGGATGCCCCTGCGTTCTGATGCAGTGAAACATCCACTGCGATCTTTCTCCTGAAGTTTTTCGCCAGCAGTTCCTTTGTCAACTGGTCATCGATCCGTCCTTCGTGTTCATCAAAAACATCGATCAGGGAAAAATACTGGTCATCCTCTTCAGGACTGATGTGTCCGGCAAGATCTTTATTATTAACGAAGATCGTCTTCTGCTCCAGGTTTTCAACATTATGATCGATTAAAAAAGCAAACACATCTTCCTCCAGGCTTTCGTGATACCGGGCTACCAGATGGGTATTTTCCTCAACCTTGGCTATGTTGGGCAGCGGTTCCTGAACAGCATCATAAAAGGGTTTCACTTCAAGTCCTTCCAGATTGTCTTTTCTGAGAACAGCGTCAATATCTTCTGTCTTCAGCTGTTTCTTTACCAGGCTTTCCCAGCGGGTGAATGTATCTGACATAATTTGTTTATGATTTAAATGGCGGATCATGTATAGTAGTCAATAGTCAATGGTGAATGGTCAATGGTCAATTTTGTATCAGCATAATTCATTAATGATTGACGATTTACTATTCACTATTACTTACTTATTTTTCGCTATATGGGTACTGTCGGCGACGAGGATGAAAATTTCTTCATTCGGTTTTTTCATGAAGTAATTCTCTCTTGCGTATTTCTCTTTTTCAGATTTGTTGTTCATGAGCTTTTTATAAAACGCGTCATTTTTCTCATATTCGGTTTTATAGTATTGCAGCTGTTCTTCATATTTCCCGATCTCGCCATTAAGCTCATTGATCACGAGAAATGAAGTTTTATCAAAGAAAACCATCCATACCAGAAACAAAGCTATGGTAATCGTATATTTATTCAGAACATATTTCTGAATCAGCCTCAGGGTCTCTGATTTCGGCTGGATATCTTTAATTAAATTTTTTGCTGACATGTCTAATGTTTTCTCAGTGAATTCTTAATAACGGTCGTTAGAAAATCAATGGCAACGGAATTCTGTCTCATATTCGGGATGATCAGATCTGCTTCGTTCTTCGAGGGTTCGATGAATTCCTGGTGCATCGGTTTCAAAGTGGTCTGGTACCGGTGCAATACTTCATTCAGGTCCCTTCCCCGCTCCTGTGTATCTCTCCTGATCCTTCTGATCAACCTTTCATCCGAATCGGCGTGAACAAAAACTTTCAGGTCAAATTCCTTCAGCAGCTCCTTATTGGTCAGAACAAGGATTCCTTCTACCACCAATACGTTTTTAGGCTCTACCGTTACGTGGTCTCCGGTCCTGGAATGAGTGACGAAGCTGTAAATCGGCTGCTCGATTGGCTGGCTATTTTTAAGTGCTCTCACATGCTGTATCAGGAGATCAAAATCGATGGATTTCGGGTGGTCGTAATTCAACGCCTCCCGCTCTACCAGGGTTAAGTTATGGTTGTCGTGGTAATAATTATCCTGTGAAAGGATATTCATTCCTTCAATGTCAAGCTGCTGAATGATTTTATCAACAACCGTAGTTTTGCCGGATCCTGTTCCTCCTGCAATTCCTATTACAAGCATTATTTTATCTTTTCTTATCTTTTTACAAATATAGTATTTTCGATAAGACGGGAGAAGAGCGGGAAATTAAAAGATCAAATTAATTGAAAATTGAACCATTGAAAGGATTTGAAGATTAAAAGAATTAAATGATTTAAAGATTGCCGGATGGCAAAACGAGCGCAAGTTTTATTATTTTAAGCATAAAAAATCCGGCATATTGTGGTGCCGGATAGTTTTTATACGATTTCGCTCGTCAGTTCCCTTGAAAGCAGTTTCTCATGCATGGGTTTCAGAAGATCCATGGAACCTGTCTTTACCGTACATTTGCCTTTGTAGTGCACCAGCATGGTACATTGCTCGGCCTGTTCCAGAGTATGCCTGCAGATTTCTATAAGGCTGTCGATAACGTAATCAAATGTATGGATATCATCATTATGCAGGATGAGCTTATACACATCATCGGTATCATCCAGGACCAGAACTTCTTCTTCATACTGGCGTTTCGGATCATCATAATCTCTAATGCTGTTATAAACAATCATATACTTACGTATTTTTATACTTCACCGATGGTATCGGCTAAATTATTAGTGATATTAGGTTCTTCATAGACCAGTTCCACTAGCTCTACACTTTTGTTATTCATCTTCAGAATTTTGAAGTGGTAGCCCTCAAGATCAAATTCCTGGTTCTCTTCAGGGATATCTTCCAGGGCATGGAGGATAAATCCTGCCAATGTATTGTATTCACTTTCTTCCGAAAGGGTAAGTTTCTTAGGCAAGTGTTCGTTGATTTCATCCAGTGGCTGCGTAGCCTGTACCCAATAGGTATTGTCACCGATTTTATCCACCACTTTATCCTCTTCATCTTCTTCATCCTGAATTTCTCCTACCAGTTCTTCCAGGATATCTTCCAGGGTTATGATTCCTTCGGTACCGCCAAATTCATCAATGACAATGGCCAGATGCTGTTTTTTCTGCTGGAAGATCTTAAGAAGGTCAGAAATTTTCTTGCTTCCTACCACAAAGAAGGCATCGCGCATCAGCTCTTTCAGGTCTTCATGCGTCAGTTCCCCTTTTCTGCGTACGAATTCCCTTATAATCTCCTTGGTATATAAAATACCGATAACATTATCAATGGAATCCAGATACACCGGGATCCTGGAATAACCGCTCTCCATAATGGTATTGATGATCTCATTGACGTCTTCTTCAAAATCGATGGAGGTAATATTCTGCCTCGGAACCATGATCTGCTTTGCAGAGTGATCCGTAAAATCGAAAGCATTTTTAATGATCTCATAATTTTCCTCTTCAATTTCCCCGCTGTCGGCACTTTGCTTTACCAGCAACTGCAATTCTTCGGTGGAGTGAATCTCCTGTTCGGAAGCAGGATGGATCTTAATAAGCCTTAAAAAGCCATTCGACATCGAGTTCATCAGCCATATAAACGGCTTGAATACGGTATAAAAACCTCTTAGCGGAACTGCTGTTGCCATTGTAGTGGCTTCAGACTTCCTTATCGCAATAGATTTTGGGATCAGCTCACCGAATACAATATGCATAATGGTGATCAGGACGAAACTGATGATGATGGAAATTGAAGTAATGGTAGAACCGCTCAGATCGACATTAAGCGAATTGAAGATATTTTCAACAATATGGTGAAGCGCACTTTCTCCTACCCAACCTAAGGCAAGAGATGCTAAGGTAATACCTAATTGTGTGGCGGAAAGGTATTCATCAAGGTGCTTGATGATATGCTCCGCCTGCTTGGCCATAGAATTTCCTTCTGCGGCTTTTATCTGGATTTGTGAGTAACGAACTTTAACAATCGAAAATTCTGCGGCTACGAAAAAGCCATTAAGTAAAACAAGAAATACGGCTAACAGTAGCCTGACTATGTCCGAGTCCATTTAGAAATGAATATAAAATT
This sequence comes from uncultured Chryseobacterium sp., assembly GCA_913775525.1. GTDB lineage: Bacteria > Bacteroidota > Bacteroidia > Flavobacteriales > Weeksellaceae > Chryseobacterium. The sequence continues at coordinate 131,732 of CAJYLH010000036.1, read as the reverse complement.
TATGGGTACAAATATATACAAAATAAAAATAACAAAAAAAGCACCGAATCATCGGTGCTCTCGTATTTTATTGGTATCGTCCGTTACGATCCTTTCAGTGCCTCCGCTCCGGAAACAATTTCAAGGATTTCATTGGTAATAGCCGCCTGTCTTGCTTTGTTATAGAAGATCACAAGATCATTCTTCAGTGCCTGCGCATTATCTGTCGCTTTATGCATCGCCGTCATTCTTGCCCCGTGTTCAGATGCTACGGAATCAAGGATGGCCTTAAATACCTGGGTCTTGATGGACTTAGGGATCAGGTTATCCAGGATTTCAGCCCTGTTAGGTTCAAAGATGTAATCCGTTTCCACCTGAGGTTCTGTAGTTTCAGGCATTGAAATCGGAAGAAGCTGCTCTGTGGTTACTTCCTGCGTAGCCGCATTCACGAACTTGTTATAGATAAGGTATACTTCATCAAACTTCCCTTCTCTGAAGCTGGTCATTACCCCTTCGGTAACGTTAGCCACTACATCAAAGTTCAGATTGTCATAAACCGCACTTTCATTAGCAAATACCTTACGGTTTTTTCTTACTGCATCATATGCTTTTTTACCGATAGGCAGTACTTCAACTTCATACTGTGACTGATTCTGGAACTGGATGTTCAGTTCTTTCACAATGGATGAATTGAAAGCACCTGCAAGACCCCTGTTTGAAGTAACAGCAATGAAAAGCACTCTTTTCACCGGTCTTTTCTGGGCATATATGGAAATCTGATCAGGATCTGAGCTGGAATTTACATTCTCAATCAGTTCCTGCAGTTTTTCTGAGTACGGTCTCAACATCACGATCGCATCCTGTGCTTTCTTCAGTTTCGCTGCCGAAACCATTTTCATGGCACGGGTAATCTGCATCGTTGATGAAATTGACGTAATTCTGCCTCGTATTTCTTTTAAGTTTGCCATATTGGGTTTAGTTGTTGGTTGTCGGCTGTTGGCTGCTAGTTCTAGAAAATTCTGTCAACTATCAGCCAACAACCATCAACTAATTTTAGTTATATTTTGAAGCCAGATCATTAGCGGCCTGTTTAAGGACGCTGGTAATAGAATCATCGATCTTACCTGCTTTGATCGCAGCCATAGTATCCGGATGCTTGGATCTTAAGAAGTTGATATATTCTACCTGGAATTCTTTTACTTTTCTGATCGGAACGTTTCTCAATAAGTTTTCTGTACCTGCGTAGATCATGGCTACCTGGCTGTCTACCGGAAGCGGAGAGTTTACCGGCTGCTTAAGGATCTCCACGTTTCTTTCTCCTTTGGAAATTACCGCAAGAGTGGAAGCATCAAGGTCAGAACCGAATTTAGCAAACGCTTCAAGTTCCTTGTACTGAGCCTGGTCAAGCTTCAATGTACCGGATACTTTTTTCATAGATTTGATCTGAGCGTTACCTCCTACTCTGGATACAGAGATCCCTACGTTGATCGCAGGACGTACCCCTGAGTTGAATAAGTCAGATTCAAGGAAGATCTGTCCGTCTGTAATGGAGATTACGTTGGTTGGGATATACGCGGAAACGTCACCTGCCTGAGTTTCGATGATCGGAAGGGCTGTTAAAGATCCTCCTCCTTTCACGATTGGCTTAAGGGATTCCGGTAAGTCATTCATCTGGCTCGCGATATTGTCATCAGCAATTACTTTCGCTGCTCTTTCCAATAATCTTGAGTGAAGGTAGAATACGTCTCCAGGATATGCTTCACGGCCCGGTGGTCTTCTCAATAGAAGGGAAAGCTCACGGTAAGCAACCGCCTGCTTGGATAAATCATCATAAACGATCAAAGCCGGTCTACCGGTATCCCTGAAGAACTCACCGATCGCAGCCCCTGCCATAGCAGAATATACCTGCATAGGAACCGGATCTGATGCGTTAGCCGCAACAATTACCGTATAGGCTAAAGCTCCTTTATCAGAAAGGGTTTTAACGATCTGTGCAACGGTGGAAGCTTTCTGTCCGATCGCTACATATATACAATACACAGGCTTGCCTGCTTCATAAAATTCTTTCTGGTTGATGATCGTATCGATGGCAACCGTAGTTTTACCGGTCTGTCTGTCACCGATGATCAGCTCTCTTTGTCCTCTTCCTACAGGGATCATAGAGTCGATCGCTACGATACCGGACTGTAACGGTTCGGTTACCGGCTGTCTGTAGATTACTCCGGGAGCTTTTCTTTCCAATGGCATTTCGTATAAATCCCCGGTAATAGGGCCTTTACCATCGATAGCGTTACCCAGGGTATCCACTACTCTTCCTAACATTCCTTCTCCTACTTTTATAGAAGAGATTCTGTTGGTTCTTTTTACGGTATCCCCTTCTTTTACCAATTTACTTTCCCCCAATAAAGCAACACCTACGTTGTCTTCTTCAAGGTTAAGTACAATACCTTCCACATCACTAGAAAACTTTACCAACTCTCCGTATTGTACGTTTTCTAACCCGTAAACACGGGCAATACCATCACCGATGGTTAAAACTGTACCTACTTCCTCAACATTGGATTGAGTATCGAAGTTGGCCAATTGCTGTTTTAAGATCGCAGATACTTCTGCCGGATTTATTTCTGCCATTGTATGGTTGTTTTTTCTTAATTATTTCAATAATGTATATTCAAAATTAATTTGAATATTAATTAGTTCAAACGGAAATCTTTCTTAATGTTGTTAAGCTTAGACTTTACCGATGCGTCTACCTGCTGGTCACCTACTCTCAGGATGTAACCACCCAGGATTTCAGGATTCACATTGACCTGAAGGTCAAATTTAGAATCATGTTTAACCAGATTGGTAGATTTTAAGATCTGATCGATATTCTCTCTGGATAACTGTGTAGCAGTAGTAAGAGTAATTCTTTGTACTCCGTTGATATCTTCTACTTTTTTAATGAATTCCTGAGCTATATTTTTGATCTGATTTTCACGCCCGTGTCTGATTACCAAGGTAATCAGGTTTTGAGAAGAAGCAGAAAGTCCTTTAAAAATCAGGGATGCCACTTCCACTTTCTTTTTGGTATCTATATAAGGAGTGAGGAAAAACTTATTGAGGTCTGTAGATTCAGACATCAGTTTTGCCACGTCCTTCATTTCAGAAAATACGGTAGCCGTCTGGCCTGATTCATTGGTAAAATCAAGCAAACCCTGTGCGTATCTTTTAGCTACTTTAGAGGTAAGCATTCTTAGTTAAGGTTTGATTGGTTTAAATAATTCTGAACTAATTCGTTCTGTGCTTCACTGTTATCCAGCTTCTGCTTCAGGATAGACTCGGCAATATTTACAGAAATAGCTCCGATCTGAGTTTTGATATCAGCCATTGCTGCGTTTTTCTCAGTTTCAATGGTTTGCTTAGCGGCCTCGATCATTCTGTCTCCTTCTGCTTTAGCTACATCTTTAGCTTCTCCTACAATTCTGTCCTTGATTTCTCTCGCCTCTTTAAGGATCGCATCTCTTTCGATTTTAGCCTCACGGATGATTCTTTCGTTATCTTCTTTCAGCGTTTCCATTTCTTTTCTGGCTAAAGTAGCCTGATTAAGGGCGTCTACGATAGAAGTTTCTCTGTCATTAACCGCATTAACGATAGGTTTCCATGCAAATTTTGCCAGAAGAAACAACAGGACAACAAAAGTAAGTGTCATCCAAAACAAAAGTCCAATTCCAGGTTCAATAATTCCCATATCTGTAAATTCTTTTTTTGATACTAATTTTTTATGGATTGTTTAAAAATTCTTAGCAGCAGCCAACCGCTCACTGCTAAGAATATTTTTTCTGAGGATCAATTACTTGATGAAAGCACCGAAGATGATCGCGATAAGACCAGCACCTTCAATAAGACCAGCAGCAATAAGCATTGCTCCCTGAATCTTACCAGCTTGTTCCGGCTGTCTGGCGATAGCATCCATTGCGTGACCACCAATTTTACCGATACCAAGACCTACTCCTAGTACTGCTAAACCGATACCTACGTAAATTAATCCTGCTCCAGTTGATAAATCCATAATGATAAATATTTATAGTTAAAATTTATTTTCTTATTAATGCGCTGCTGAATGTTCATCATGATGACCATGTTCATGCTCGTGTTCTGCTACTGCGATACCTATGAATAAGGCAGATAATACAGTAAAAATATAGGCCTGTAGTGCTGCAACCAATAATTCAAGTACAGAAACAAATAATGCCAGTGGTACAGATGCGAACCCTAAGTAAGGCGTTTTGAAAATGAAGATCAGGGAAATAATCGCAAGGATCATAATGTGACCTGCTGTAACGTTGGCGAAAAGTCGCATCATCAAAGCAAAAGGCTTTGTAAATACCCCGATGATCTCAATAGGAACCATAATCGGATATAACAAGATCGGAACCGGCGGCATGAAAATATGCTTCCAGTAATCTTTATTGGCACTGAATAAGGTAATTAATAAAGTAATAATAGCCAGTACAGCCGTTACAGCGATATTTCCGGTAAGGTTAGCTCCTCCAGGGAAGAAAGGAATCAATCCGAAAAGGTTGTTGAACCAGATAAAGAAAAATGCAGTTAAAAGATAAGGCATATATCTTTTATACTTGACAGATCCGATATTCGGAATAGCCACTTCATCTCTGATGAATACAATAACCGGCTCCATTACTTTCCCGATACCTTTAGGAAGCTGTGATTTTTTATATCCTCTCGCCATCCCCATAAATACGACTGCCATAAAAATAACAGACAGTAACATGGAAGCGGTATTCTTAGTGATTGATAAATCGAAAAAAACTTCATTTGATTTCTGCTTTCCGCTGATCAGCGCAAAAAGAGTTGCTTTCTGGATTCCTTTGGTAGAAACAACCTGTCCGTGCTCTAAAGTATATCCGTCATGTTCGTGGCCATGGGCAATATCTTTAGAAAGAAACGTATGCCAACCTTCATTATCCTTAATAATTACTGGTAAAGGAATTGAAACATGATGTTCTTCACCGCTATCATCTTTTGTGGTCCACAAATGCCATTCATTGGAATCGCCAATGTGCTCCATGATCATTTCAGTAGCATTAAAACCTTCCTTCTGTTCAATTTTTTCAGCCGGCATTTCGCCCTCAGAAGTATGCTGAGCAGTAGCTAAACCACTCATCAATACAAATAAAAATGCGAAAAATAATGAAGAAATCTTTCTGTTCATATCTCTTTTTTAATCGTGTGCAAATATATTGATTTTATTAAACTTTACCAATATTAAAAATTGATTTTTATCATCAAAAAAATCACGATTTATTAATGCGTTTTATTACCGATCCGTAAATAAGTATGGAAGCAACAATAAAGCAGATAACAATAAATAAAAAATTCTCCCTGGTCTTATCAGCGATCATCAGAGAAACGACGAGCCAAACGATGTCTTTGAAAATGTTAACGGCTAAGAACTTCATCCCTGCATCCGGCTTCCCGTACAGGTATTTACGAAAAACCATGTAGACAACAATATTCAGCAAAACTGCCAGGAGCAGAACAATTAAACAGTTCCCAATATTCATGCTGCGAAATTAGCATTATAATATATATAAAAAAAGTCATTAATGAGTTAGAGAAGATTATGGTGAACATAATGGCAGGTTGAATCATTTAAAAATAACGCATTTGAAATATTTTAAAAATTATTCCGTATTTTTGCACACCTATAATGTACAATAGATTATGTTTAATAGTTTACAGGAAAAATTAGACAAGGCGCTTCATAATATTTCCGGACGTGGAAAAATTACGGAAATCAATGTAGCGGAAACCGTAAAGGAGATCCGGAGAGCATTGGTGGATGCCGATGTTAATTATAAAGTAGCCAAGGATCTTACCAAAAGGGTTCAGGATAAAGCTTTAGGACAGGATGTTCTTACGTCCCTTACTCCGGGGCAGCTGATGACCAAAATTGTTCATGATGAGCTGGTAGATCTTATGGGAGGTTCTCAGGAAGGCATCAACCTTTCTGGAAAACCATCCGTTATTCTTATTGCGGGGCTTCAGGGTTCCGGTAAGACCACTTTCTCCGGAAAGCTGGCCAATTATTTAAAAACGAAAAAAAATAAAAAGCCTTTATTGATTGCGTGTGACGTCTACCGTCCTGCTGCGATTGACCAGCTTAAGGTTTTGGGAGGCCAGATCGGTGTTCCCGTATATACTGAAGAAGGAGCAACCAATCCTTCTACGATTGCTGAGAACGGAATTAATTTCGCCAGATCAAACGGCCACGATGTGGTAATCGTGGATACCGCCGGACGTCTGGCAATTGATGAGCAGATGATGAACGAGATCAAATCGGTTCATTATTTCATCAAGCCTAACGAAACGCTGTTTGTGGTAGACTCCATGACGGGCCAGGATGCCGTGAATACAGCCAAGGCATTCAATGAAGCCCTGAACTTCGACGGTGTGGTCCTTACCAAACTGGATGGGGATACCAGAGGGGGTGCTGCCTTAACGATCCGTTCCGTGGTTGAAAAGCCGATTAAATTTATCTCTACAGGAGAGAAAATGGAGGCGCTTGACCTGTTCTACCCGGAAAGGATGGCCGACAGGATTCTCGGAATGGGAGACGTTGTGTCCTTAGTGGAAAGAGCGCAGGAGCAGTTTGACGAGGAAGAGGCTAAAAAGCTTCATAAAAAAATTGCGAAGAATGAATTCGGTTTTGATGACTTCCTGAAACAGATCAACCAGATCAAAAAGATGGGGAACATGAAAGACCTGATGGGAATGATCCCTGGAGTTGGAAAAGCCATCAAGGATGTAGAGATCAGCGATGACGCATTCAAACATATTGAAGCCATCATTTACTCTATGACCCCGGATGAAAGAAGAAGGCCTTCCATCATCAATACACAGAGAAAACAGAGGATTGCCAAAGGTGCAGGAAGGAAGATTGAAGACGTGAACCAGCTGATGAAGCAGTTTGACCAGATGGGAAAAATGATGAAAATGATGCAGGGGCCACAGGGAAAACAAATGATGCAGATGATGAGCAAAATGCCGAATATGCCAGGTATGGGAGGTATGTTCGGAAAATAATGACTAAGACTTTGTATAAAAATATCAAATCCGGTTCATCTGAACCGGATTTGTTTTTGTGCTATCACTTGATATCTATACTTTGCAGGACTGCTCTTCATTAATCACCAGCTTTTCCGACTTACTAAAATCCTATCCGTTACAGCTGAATCCAAAAAAAAGCCCCGGGAAAACCCGGGACCCTTACAGATATATGTTCGTTTATTATTTTGCGAATACATATTTAACACCGAAGGTAACAGAAGACAATTTTAAACCGAAGTTATAATTGTTGATCGATTCACCGTCTTTTGGTTTTGTATTGCTGTAACCGAATTCACCGATCGTAGCTTCGATTGACCAGTTTTTGTTAAGGAAATAATCCAGACCTGGTTTTACCGTTACACCAATTTTAGTGTATTTAGCTTCAGTAGAAGTTAAGCTGGTCCCGGTAGTACCGTTGGTATTGGTAAGTGTAGTGCTGTTTTCAGTTTCGGTTTTCCCGAATTCCATTGGTACAGCCAGTTGTCCGAAGATGTATAATTTATCACCTAAAGTCCAGTACTTTCTTACAAAAGGGCTTGCTACAAAAGCAGGTCTTTTTACTTCATTCTTGGCAGTAGCAGTTGTATTAGCGAATACTGTAGTAGAAGTTGTCGTTGTTTTTTCAGTCTGATATCCTATTCCAACACCAATCGCTACATTTGTTCCTACGAAATACCCTACTGTTGGCAATACATTGAAATTTTCTTGTTTAATGTTTCCGTTTTCTCTTTCTTCCTGAGAGTACCCAACTGATCCTGAAAGATAAGTTGTACCTTGAGAAATCTGAGCGTTAGATAAACCGAATAGTGCGATTGCACCTGCTAATAATACTTTTTTCATTGTATAAAATTTAATACTTTCAGGAGGCAAATTTAGAGTGGCCGTCCCTAATATTAAAATTTGTTAACATGATTGAAATCACCCATGAATATTAGCTTTTTCAACATTTAATTCTACCCTGTGCTCTCTGTTTTTGTATTGTCATTTATTCCCATAAAAAAACTCCAATTTTTCAATTGGAGTGTAATATGGATGTTTTTTTAATTCTTCTACTTTAAGAAGAAATTGTACCCTAAATTCACGGCACCTACATTCCAGCTGTATCTTGCAGGCCCCAGATCACGTTTATTGCTGATGGTCTGATAGCCCAGGTAAAGCTCCCCGGTAGACATTTGGTACCCAAACTTCGGCTGTGCATAAAAACCTCCGTCTACCCCGTCTTTCACGGAAATACCGTAGCCAAGGTCCAAGCCTACAAATACAGGTGCCCCTGAAAACTTGTACTTCCCTGCAACGGCTACAGGAATAAATCCGAAATCATCGAAACGGTCTTTACCGAAAAAGTGGGAATATCCGGTAGCGACACCCAGATCAAGTCCTTTTACGATGTTCCACATATAGGCACCATCAATTCCTAAGGTGAATGAAGACACATCTCCAGCATCTGAAACCGGAATACCGATATGACCTCCCAGTTTAAAACCTTCCTGTGCATGAGCCACTCCTCCGAACAGCGCAAATGCTCCTAGTAATACTAACTTTTTCATGTTCTAATAATTTAATTTGATATCCAAAAATAAGAAATTATTTTGAAAAGAATAGTCAGGGACAATAAAAAAGGCACAACCAAAAGGTTATGCCTTATATTGATCCAACAGGAATCAGAAAGAGTATCCCAGTCCAACAGAACCTGTAGGAAGAATACCATTTCCTTTCAGGTTTCCTTCGTATACAGCTTCTTCTGCGCTGTTATTCCATTTGTAATTATAGGCGCGGTATGAAGCACCTACGTTCAGATCCAAAGTAAAGCCGGAATCAAATATCCATTGGTACCCTCCTCGTAAACCTCCTCCGAATCCGGAGAAATTGATCTCTGTCTTGGAACCCCCGGAAGCCTGCGTATCACCAAAATTAAAGTTGAATCCATTTTCATCAATTTCAACTTTTCCGTTCAGGTAATCAGCGACAACTGCTCCGTAAAAACCGGTCATGGCTTCATCGAAATAGTACCTTCCCTGTAATCCTCCTCCGTAGCTGTTGTATTTGTATCCTCCCAATTTGAATCCTCCGTAACCTGCACCTACAACACCGGAAAAACGGTCTCCGAATTTATGTTCAAATGATACCAGATCTGTTCCGCCAAGAAGCGCAGCAGGATTTACTTTGATAGAATTTTCCTGTGACATGACAATTCCAGAAATTGCCAAAGCACCAACTAATAATAGTTTTTTCATGCTAAAAGTTTAATATATGTTTAATTCGGCGTCAAATATATAAAAAAACACGATATATCATGAAAATATTATAAATTAATCTTTTTTCACTCTTTTTTCTTCATCATTATAAGCCAGTATGATCTTTCTCACTACCGGGTGTCTTACCACATCTTCTTCAGTAAGGTGTACAAAGCCAATTTCTTTCACATCTTTAAGGATTCTCATAGCCTCCTTCAGTCCGGATTGCTGCTTCGGCGGTAAATCTACCTGGCTCGGATCACCGGTGATGATAAACTTGGCATTCATCCCCATTCTTGTCAGAAACATTTTCATCTGCGAGTGGGTCGTGTTCTGTGCTTCATCAAGAATAACAAAGGCATCGTCCAGCGTCCTTCCTCTCATAAATGCCAGAGGTGCAACCTCAATGACTTTCTTCTCCATAAATCCTTCAAGTTTCTCATGGGGAATCATATCGCGAAGGGCATCATATAAAGGCTGTAAATAAGGATCCAGCTTTTCTTTCAGGTCACCGGGCAGGAATCCCAGGCTTTCTCCTGCTTCCACAGCCGGTCTTGTCAGGATGATCCGCTTAACTTCCTTATCTCTTAAAGCTCTTGCAGCCAGTGCCACACTGGTATAGGTTTTTCCTGTACCTGCGGGGCCTATGGCGAAAACCATGTCTTTCTTCTCTGTTTCCTTAACAAGTTTTTTAAGGTTGGTGGTTTTGGCCTTAATGATTTTGCCGTTCACCCCTTTTACGATGATATCCTGGTCGAATACCAGCTGCTTCTCGTTTTCATCCTTAATATTAAGAATGTTCTCTACGTCTTTGAGTTCGATAGAATTGTTTTTGGAAATGAATTTTACAATATCATCAAGTTTCTGCCGGAATATATCCAGAGCCTCCTGATTGCCCATTGCAAATATATAATGGTCTCTGCCGGTAATTTTCAGAGTAGGAAAAGTAGATTTAATTACATTGAAATATTGGTTATTAACTCCATAGAAGATTTTTGCGTCTATATCTTCCAAATCATACGTCAATTCAAACATGCAAATAGTTTTATATTAGATTTTAAATTTAAAGTTTTTTTCTAAATTAATATCAAATTCTTATCCACAATCTTCAGAGCTTTCTTTAATTTTAAATAAATTTGCATAACGACTTTCTATAAGGTACAATGTCAATAATCACGCTTACATCAGATTTCGGAAATGTAGACTACAGAGTTTCGGCTATGAAAGGCAAAATCCTTTCCCTGCATCCGGAGGTCAATATTGTTGACATCAGCCATGACATTCAGGCATTTAACCTGATCCAGACGTCATATATTGTCAGGAATGCCTATAAATATTTTCCGAAAGGAACCATCCATATCCTATCTGTAGACAGCTTTTTCCATAAATCAAGAAAAAACATCCTCTATAAAGCGGACGGGTCTTATTTCCTGGCTGCCGATAACGGACTGCTGAGCCTGGTGTTTTTTGACATCAAGCCGGAAAGCATTTATGAAATTACGCTGAACAACCGGTTTGATGATATCGTTAACTTTACTTCCACGGACATATTGGTTCCCGCAGCGGTACATCTTGCCAATGGCGGCCTTCCTGAAGTCATAGGACGGAAAATAGATACAGCCAAGCAGCTGATGTTCCCGAAACCGGTGTTCAATGAATCGGAAAAAATGATTATTGGCGAGGTGACATATATTGATAATTTCGGAAATATTATTTCCAATATCAATCAGGATATGTTTGAAACCATCAGTAAAAATTATGACAATTTCACGATCAAATTCCGTAACCTGAGCCTTTCAAGAGTCTTTTCCAGCCATACTGAAGTGGTATCCGACTGGGATCGGGAAACTGAATTTCACGGGCAATCTGCGGCAATCTTTAATGACAGCCAGCTTCTGGAACTCACCATTTATAAGGGCAGCCGGAAGAACGGAGCGAAGACCCTTTTCGGACTGAATGTGGGAGAAAATATTTATATTGAGTTTTCCTAAAATTAAATATTTCATAAAAAAATCGTTTTTTTTTATATATTTGTCAAAATCTAAAAATTAAAAATGGCAGAATACAAATTATTGCTTCCTTCCATGGGAGAAGGTGTTATGGAAGCGACAATTATCACCTGGTTATTTAATGAAGGTGACAGCGTAAAGGAAGATGACTCTGTAGTGGAAATTGCAACAGATAAGGTAGATTCAGATGTTCCGACACCGGTTTCGGGGAAAATTGTGAAAATCTTAAAACAAAAAGATGAAGTTGCCAAAGTAGGTGAAGCCATAGCTATTTTAGAAATTGAAGGAGAAGGCGGAAATTCTGCATCTGAAGAACCTGCCGCAGAAACCACTGCTGCTCCTGATACTGAAACATTAAATACGATCGAACAGCCGTTACAGGCTAATTCTGGTCAGAATACCCAATTTTCAGGTGACCTTTACCTGTCTCCGCTGGTAAAATCCATCGCACAACAGGAAAATATTTCCGAGTCTGAACTGAAATCCATCAAAGGAAACGGCCTGGAAGGAAGAATTACCAAAGAAGATATCCTGGCTTACGTATCCAACAGAGGAAGCCAGCCGGAGCCAGCCGCACAACAGGCTGTACCTGCCGCACCTGCTACAAAACAGACTGCAGTTTCATCTCCTGCATCTACGGTAACAGCAGCTGCGGGTGACGAAATCATTCCTATGGACAGAATGAGAAAGATCATTGCTGAAAATATGGTTAAGGCCAAGCAGATTGCTCCTCACGTAACTTCATTTATTGAAACGGATGTGACCAATGTGGTAAAATGGAGAAATAAGAACAAAGCTCCTTTTGAAAAACGTGAAGGCGAAAAACTGACTTTCATGCCGATTTTCGTACGAGCTGTTGTGAAAGCCATTCAGGATTTCCCTATGATCAACGTTTCCATCAACGGGGAAAATATCATCAAGAAGAAAAACATCAATATCGGTATGGCGACTGCCCTTCCGGACGGAAACCTTATTGTTCCGGTGATTAAAAATGCTGACCAACTGTCACTTTCAGGACTGGCAAAGGCCATCAATGACCTGGCTTACAGAGCCAGAAACAAAAAGCTGAGACCTGAAGATACGCAGGGAGCAACTTACACGATTTCCAATGTTGGAAGCTTCGGAAACCTGATGGGAACGCCGATCATCCCTCAGCCGCAGGTGGCTATTCTGGCGATTGGTGCTATCGTTAAAAAGCCTGCTGTTCTTGAAACCGCAGACGGAGATGTTATTGCCATCAGAAATTTAATGTTCATGTCCCATTCGTATGACCACAGGGTTGTTGATGGATCTTTAGGTGGAATGATGCTGAAGCATGTTCATGATTACCTTGAAAACTGGGATCTGAACACAGAAATATAAGTAATGAGTAATTGGTAATGCGTAATCGTTACCGGTTTATAAATAACAGCCTTCGGATTTTCCGGAGGCTTTTTGTTTGATTCATTGTTAAAATATTTTATCTTTAACCAAATCATCCTTCCGCATCAATCTTGATTTCAGAACATAGCTCAATTAGCAAAAATTAAAACAAGACCTTTATCAACAATACATTTTACATCTACAATAAAAAATGCTGAAAGTCCTCACCCGCCTCCGAGAAAGCATCAGGAGATCATTTGACAACATCCGGAATGAACAGCTGAAACATAATTTGCTTCAGGCTATTCCGTTCTGGATTGGTTCTGTGATCACCGGTTTTATAGCCGTGCTGTATGCGAAACTGTTTGCGTGGGGAGAGAGCCTTTTGCATTTTATCCTGAACTGGCACGACTGGATGATTTTTATTATGGCTCCCGTAGGATTCGTCCTGTCCTGGTGGCTGGTCAAAGAGTTTGCGCCTAATGCCAAAGGCAGCGGAATTCCTCAGGTAATGGCTGCCGTGGAACTGGCAAACCCTAAAGAACACAGAAAGATCCGGAACCTTCTGAGTTTTAAAATTATTGTTTTTAAAATTCTTTCATCGGTGGTATTGGTCATCGGTGGCGGTGCCGTAGGACGTGAGGGACCTACCATTCAGATTGCCGGATCGGTATTCCGTAAAGTCAATGAATACCTGCCTGAATGGTGGCCCAAGATCTCCAAAAAAAATATGATCATGACCGGTGCGGCGGCAGGTCTGGCGGCAGCATTCAATACACCGCTGGGCGGAATTGTATTTGCTGTGGAAGAGCTGTCCAAAACGCACATCAACTACTTCAAAACTGCGCTCTTCACTGCTGTTATTATTGCCGGACTGACTGCACAGACGCTTGCCGGCTCTTATCTTTATCTCGGGTATCCCAAGACAAATGATGTTTCCCTGATGGTGATGTTTCCTATCATCCTCGTAGCGGGGATTGCCGGTATCCTGGCCAGCCAGCTCTCGGTAAGCATGATGAAAATCAATGCCTGGAAAAAGAAAACCCTGAAATCAGACCGCTCCCAGATCTTTTTTTTAATCGTTTGTGCCCTGGTGATCGCTTCTGTAGCCGTATTCATCAGCCGGGAAATCCTGGGATCCGGAAAAGAAATCATGGAACGTATCCTGTTCACTGAAAACAAACATGAAGAATGGTATATTCCCGTACTCAGAATTTTCGGTCCTGCCCTGTCCTTCACATCGGGAGGAGCCGGCGGTATCTTTGCTCCTGCCCTTACGGCCGGAGCCAGCATAGGCTCTGTGATTTCAGGGGCACTTCATTTAACCCCACACGAAACCAATGTGGTGGTGCTTGGCGGCATGGTCGCTTTTCTGACCGGAATTACAAGGGCTCCTTTTACCTCTGCCATTATTGTGCTTGAAATGACTGACCGGCATTCCCTGATCTTTCACCTGATGCTGGCCGGGATGATTTCTTCCATTGCATCACTTCTGGTTGTACGCCACTCGCTGTATGATATGATCAAGACCCAGATGCTGGCTGAGCTCAGAGAAACTAAAAGCTGACTGTACATTATAGGATGTTATAGTATTACTCAATAATGTTGTTTGAAGTAATTGTGAATTCTTATTGCACAACATAAATATTTTATCTATTTTTGCACCTCGAAATAATTACTAAATTTATTTACATTATGAACAATTACGAAACTGTTTTCATTTTAACTCCCGTTCTATCTGACGCACAGGTGGAGGAAGCAGTGAAAAAATTTGAAGATCTTTTAAAAGAAAGAAACTGCGAAATCGTTGTCAGAGAAAACTGGGGACTTAAGAAACTTGCGTATCCAATCCAACTGAAAAAGAACGGATTCTACACATTGATCGAGTTTAAAGGAGAAGGAAACGTTGTTGCTGATCTTGAATTGGCATTCAAACGTGACGAGAGAGTAATCCGTTACCTGACTACAAAACTGGACAAGCATGCTGTTGAGTACGCTGTAACAAGAAGAGCTAAAGCAAAAGCAGCTAGAGCTTAATTATTAACCCAATTTTATTAAAAAAGACAAGACATGGCAATAGACGAAATGGCTAAACAAGCCTCAGCTGGAGGAGAATCTGAAGTAAAGTTCCTTACTCCGCTTGATATCAATACAAAATCTGAAAAGAAATACTGTAGATTCAAAAAATTCGGAATTAAGCACGTTGATTACAAAGATGCTGATTTCTTATTACAGTTCGTAAACGAGCAGGGTAAAATTTTACCAAGAAGATACACCGGAACTTCTTTGAAATACCAGAGAAAAGTTTCTGCTGCTATCAAAAGAGCAAGACACCTTGCATTGCTTCCTTACGTAGCTGACTTATTAAAATAAAAAATATTGCAATCAGCCATTAGCTTTATGCTTTTGGCTTTTTGTTGCTGAATACATCATTAATTCTAACTTGATTTTAGAATTCTAAAATCTAAAAAAGGACAACAACAATGGACATTATCCTAAAAAAAGACGTAGAAAACTTAGGACTTGAGTTTGATACAGTAAGCGTAAAGCCTGGTTATGCCAGAAACTTCTTGATCCCTCAGGGATACGCTCTTTTAGCAACCCCTAAAAACAAAGCAGCTCTGGAAGCTACTTTGGAAGCAAGAAAAGAAGAGGAAGCTAAATTAATCGCAACAGCTAACGGAATCGTAGATCAGTTGAAGAAAACTTCTATCACCATCCCTGCAAAAGTAGGTTCAGGTGATAAATTATTCGGATCTATCAACAATGCAGACCTTTCTGCTGCTCTTGAAAAAGCTGGTGTTTCTGTAGAGAAAAAATACATCAAAATTCCAGGAAACACAATCAAGAGAACCGGTAAAGTTACCGCAAACATCAGACTTCACAGAAATGTTGAGTACAATTTCGAATTTGATATTGTATCTGATGCTCCTGTTGCTCCTCAGGCTCCAGCCGCTCCTAAAAAAGAAGCTGCTCCGTCTGAAGAAGCTTAATACTAAGCAGAATACTATATTCGCATACTTTGCTGTCTCTCCGGAGACAGCATTTTTTGTTGATATCCGTACTGAAATACAACAGATAAAAGCCGGAGTTGACATGATATGGCTTCAACCCCACCCGATAAAAATCCTTCCTAAAACCTGCTTTACTGAATCTTTCATTTTCGATACTTTTGTCACATCTTTTTAGAAGAAAGGAAGTTCAGCTTATACATGAATTGTATACCATACAACCTTCCCTTCAAAAGAATTCATCTAAAATTATAATAACCGGCTAATGAAAGTACATCTATCTGGAGTTCTATTATTGGGATGCATGGCTTGTTTGCATGCTCAGTATGACAAAAATGTAGGGATCAATATTCCCACACCTACAGCTACCCTACATCTTAAGGGTAAAGGAGCTGATAATACCACCCAGAGTTTAAAAATTGAAAATTCCGTTGGAACCAACCTGCTTACCGTAAATGATGACGGTACCGCTTCCGGATCTCTCCTGGCCAGTCTTGGAGGAGGCAGCAACGGTAAAAATGCTCTGGTGAAAACCACACAGGAATCCGCAGGCAACAATTGTGCGAATGGAGGGATTAAAGTTGAAACCGGCCTTGATACCAATGGAAACGGGACACTTGATGCCTCAGAAATCACCGATACCCGCTACGTCTGCAACGGAAGCAACGGACAGGGTCTTTCCAATGGTTCAGCAGGCGGACAGGTGTACCTGACTTCAGCAACCTCTCCTTATGCTGCTCAGGCTCCTAAAACCGTGACAGGAGATATCAGCATCAACGACAGCGGTGCAACCGCCATTGCAGCGAATGCAATTACTACTGCAAAGCTGGCTAACCAGTCTGTAACCATGGGAAAAATATCCGCAACAGGAACACCCGGCTCCTCTACTTTCCTGCGGGGAGACGGAACATGGGCTGCAGCAGGAGGCAGTGGCTCTTCTGCGATACCCTTCAAAAAAATAACCATGACCACCGGTAATAATTATTATACGGTAACAACAGCAGATTTGGGCGGCATCCTTCTCTTCGACTGGGCAGCCATACAGGGCAATAATACAGGAACGATTAACCTAACATTACCGGCACCTGCTACCGCAGGAAGTGGGGTAAAATTTAAGATTTCCTATACCTCTTTTCAGGGTGGGACCAACTGGGCCTGTAATGTAAGAACACCTAGCGGCTCTATGTATGCAGGAAATTCTGTAGCTCCTGCCAACACCTATGTTTCCGCTTATTTTACTTCAGAATTCTTCTGCGACGGAACCAACTGGTATGAGATCCCGGAAAGTTAATCGTCTAAAGGTAATATCAATAACGCCACAAGACAGTACTCCATAAAAAAACCGGAATAAATCCCGGTTTTTTTATGATTTTGATACCCAGTTTTGAAAGAATGTTTTGACTTTCTCCAAACTGTATCCTTTTCCTTCTTCAAGAACATCGCTTGGCTGTACATGAATCATCTTACCGCTTTTATCCAGCACGATAAACACAGGATAGCCATACTTGTCACCCGGATTTCCATATTGAGAAAATACTTTCTCATTTTTATTATCGGGAGAATAATTTAAATGATAGTACAGGTAATTGTCATCTACCAGTTTCTTCAGCTCCGGAGTAGTCTGTACAAAATTATTGAAGCGCAGGCACCAGATACACCAGTTCCCTCCTGCCTGGATCATAATATTTTTGTTTTCTTTCGCAGCTTTTGCCATCAACAGTTTAAGATCGGCCTCTGCATCTGCTTTCGCATTATATGGTTTAGGCAATTGTGCCTTTTCCTGAGCAGCTTTCATTCTGGCTTCATTGTCGGCATCAGTTTTAGCCGGTATGGACTGTGAACTGTTGCTCTTCTTTTCTGCACTGCCCTTCACTTCCTGTGAGAAAACAGCAACGCCTAAACTCAGGAAAGCAATTAATGATAACTTTTTCATGATATAAAAGTAAAAAAATAATACTTACCGGCATCAAAAAGAGCACCATAATTTTATAATGCGTAAATTTGTACGTTTTATGAATTTTCTCATCCGCATCATTTATCTGGTATCAAAACTTCCTCTGAAAATCCTGTATGTTTTTTCAGACATCATTTTTTTCCTGAACTATTATATCATAGGCTACAGGAAAAATGTCATTACCCGGAATCTGGAACGATCATTTCCTGATAAAAGCAAAGCTGAAATCCGGGATATCAAAAAGAAATTTTACCGTAATTTTTCAGATTACCTGGTAGAAACCATCAAATCGTTCAGCATTTCCGAAACTGAGTCCAGGGTAAGGATGCAGCATATCAACCAGGAAGTATTCCATGAAGCCAAAGCAGAGGGCAAGAACATCATTCTCCTTGCCGGACATGTCTTCAACTGGGAGTGGATCAATGCGCTGGCAACCATTGTACCACAGGATCATTGCCATCCTGTCTATCGTAAGGTAAACAGTAATTTCTGGGAAAACCAGATGAAAAAGCTGAGGAACAGGTTCGGAAACGAAGCACTGGAAGCCAATGAAGTGATCCTCAATATATTCAGGTCTAAAAATGACGGAAGTTCTGCGTATATGTTCGTTGCGGACCAGACTCCGCACTTTGCCCATATCACGTACGGAACTGAGTTTCTGAATCAGAAAACACCTGTTTTTAACGGTTATGATAAGCTCGCCACCCGGATGAACCTGGTCTTTATCTATTGTGAGATGAAAAAAGTAAAACGCGGGTTCTACCAGGTAAACTATCACAGGATCCATCCGGAAGGGGAAAAATTCCAGGAGCATGAAGTAGTCAAAAAGTTCCATAAGCTGTTGGAAAATACCCTTCATAAACATCCTGATAACTACCTTTGGTCACACCGTAAATGGAAATACGAAGATTCAATTAAAAACATGATTTAATTATGGCCCAGATACAGCAAAGACTCGCTGTTGTCATCCTGAACTGGAACGGGAAGAAATGGCTGGAGAAATTTCTGCCGGATGTTGTACGATTCACTCAGGATGCAGATATTGTTGTCATAGATAATCTGTCTGCAGACGATTCCATACCTTACCTGCAACAGCATTTTCCATCGGTTAAAATAATACGAAATGCTAAAAATTACGGGTTTGCCGGAGGATATAATGAAGGTCTGAAATCTATTCAGGCTGAATATTACTGCCTCCTTAATTCTGATGTGGAAGTTACAGAGGGCTGGACACAGCCTGTCCTCCGATTACTCGATGCTATGCCTGAAGTTTCTGCCGTGCAGCCGAAAATACTGTCTTATGATCATCCGGAATACTTTGAATTTGCCGGCGCTGCTGGTGGCCTTATCGATAATTTAGGCTATCCTTACTGCCGCGGCAGGGTGTTTGAGGATCTCGAACAGGACCACGGACAATATGATGATGAAACTGAAATTTTCTGGGCATCAGGCTGTTGTTTTTTTATCCGTTCAAAAGATTTCTGGGAACAGAAAGGTTTTGATAAGCGGTTTTTTGCCCATCAGGAAGAAATTGATCTTTGCTGGAGGCTGATCAATTCAGGAAAGAAAATCTATTATACCGGAAAATCCCGGGTATACCATGTAGGGGGAGGTACCCTTAATAAACAAAGCCCTACGAAGACCTACCTGAATATCCGCAATAATCTTTCCATGCTGCTTAAAAACATGCCTTTTCCAAAGCTTATTCTGACGTTGTTTTCAAGGATGTGCCTGGATGGTTTAGCGGCGTTTTATTTCGGCTTTAAATACGGCTTTCCTCACTTCTGGGCTGTAGTAAGGGCACACTTTGCCTTCTATGGACAGCTACCGGGAACATGGAAGAGAAGGAACAGCCATCAGAAAGACAACTTCTACCAGTCGAAATGGCTGATCTTCAAACATTTTTCCGGCAGGAAAATCAACTCATAATTTATAACTGATAATTTTAACCAATGGATTTCTGCGCTATAGACTTTGAAACGGCTACCCATGACAGGAGCTCTGCCTGTGAAATGGGAATCTGCATTGTTCAGGACTCAAAAATTGTAGAGACGAGGACCTGGCTGATCAAACCACCGAGTTTCCCGTATTTTAGCCCAAGGAATATTGCCGTTCACGGCATTAACCCGGAAGATGTCCAGGATGCACCTACCTTTGATGAAATCTGGTATGAGGCGGAAGAAATGATGTATGGAACCCTGATGATTGCGCATAATGCGAGCTTTGATGCAGGGGTACTCAGGGGATGCCTGGGGCATTATGGAATGTTTTCCCCTAAACTCAACTATTTATGCAGTATTCAGTTGGCTAAGCAGTCATGGAACTATCTTCCGAGATATGGGCTGAAACACCTTGCAGAATACCATGAGATTAAATTCAACCACCACCGTGCCGGTGCTGATGCAGAAGTCTGCGCAAAAATTTCCCTGCTGGCTTTTGAAAAATTATTTCTTACCAGTAATGATGAGATCCATGACTTTATGAAACTGAAGATTAAAAAACTGTAGTTTCACCACACTGTAATCATATTATATGTATTGCAAGATCATGGCTTAATTGCTTAGTACCTCAGAAAGCAGATTGAATTTAGGAATATCCACTTCGAAATTTTCTTCCGTTTCCATATTTCTGATGAGGTATTTTCCGCTCATATTCCCTACTCCGGAACGCAGCATGACATTGGAAAAATAATCGAACTGATCACCGACAGCAATTTCAGGAGTGAGCCCGATAACCCCGTCGCCTACGATTTCCGTATATCCAAACCCGACATCGAAAACCAGCCATTTCCTTTTCAGGATTTTTATGGGAAAATTACCTGAATTTTCAATGGTGATGTTGTACTTAAAAACGTACCGGTTTTCCGAGGGATAACTGTTTTTAGTGTCGTATTCAGGAACCACTGAAACTTTGATGTTTGAAGTCGTTTTTGAGAACATACCTGGTATTTTGTCAAATCTATACAAAAATCTCGCCTTTTGCAAGGCGAGATTATAAGTTTATCTGATATTGATGAAAAATTAAAGCTCCAGTGCTTTTCTTTCATCACCTCCCATCAGTACTGCTACAGGGTTATCGATAGCCTCTTTTACAGCTACTAAGAAGCCTACGGATTCTCTTCCGTCAATAATCCTGTGGTCATAAGACATCGCTACGTACATCATCGGACGGATCACAACCTGTCCGTCTACCGCTACCGGTCTCTGGATGATGTTGTGCATTCCCAGGATAGCAGACTGCGGCGGGTTAATAATCGGAGTAGAAAGCATTGAACCGAATACCCCTCCGTTAGTAATTGTGAAGGTACCTCCGGTCATTTCGTCTACGGTAATCTTCCCGTCTCTTACTTTTTCAGCAAGATTCTTAATGTTTGCTTCCACTCCTTTAAAGGTCATGTTTTCTGCATTCCTCAATACCGGAACCATCAATCCTTTAGGTCCTGACACGGCTACGGAAATATCGCAGAAATCATAATTTACTTTGAAATCGCCATCGATGGATGCATTCACATCAGGATACATCTGCAATGCTCTGGTTACTGCTTTCGTAAAGAAGGACATGAAACCAAGTCCGATCCCGTGTTTCTGAGCGAATTCATCTTTATATTGTTTTCTGATTCTGAAGATTTCAGACATATCAACCTCGTTGAAAGTCGTCAGCATGGCCGTCTCATTCTTCACAGACACCAATCTTGAAGCTACTTTTCTTCTTAGAACAGACAGTTTGGTAGTAGTGGTAGATCTTGATCCGGTTGCCGTAAGGGAAGTTCCTCCCATTGCAGGAACAGCAGCCAATTCTGCGTCAGTCTTAGTGATTCTGCCGTCTCTTCCTGTTCCGGATACCTGAGCAGCATCCATACCTTTTTCATCTAAAATTTTCTTCGCAGCAGGAGACGGAGCACCTGTAGCATACGTCTGTGTTGCAGCTGCCGGCTGAGCAGCAGGTTTCGGAGCTTCCTGTTTTGCAGGCTCAGCTGCTTTAGGAGCTTCTTCTTTTTTCGGAGCTTCGGCAGCAGGCGCAGCAGTGCTTCCTCCTTCAGGTTTAGCAGCGTCCATATCAATTAAGCAAACGACCTGGCCTACCTGTACCACGTCTCCCTCTTCTGCCTTTAAAGTAATTATACCGCTTTGTTCAGCAGGCAATTCAAGGGTGGCTTTGTCTGAGTCTACCTCAGCGATTGGCTGATCTTTTTCTACATAATCACCATCTTTCACAAGCCAGGTTGCAATTTCAACTTCTGTAATTGATTCGCCCGGTGAAGGAACTTTCATTTCTAAAACTGACATATCGAGTATTTTTATTTTTAATGGATTATTATTTAATTAAGCGGTTACCGGTCTTTTAGCAGGCATATCTTCTCTGTCGAAAACCCTGTTGATTACCATATTCTGATTTTTCTCAAACATTTTATGGCTTCCCGGTGCCGGTGCTCCGCTCGGTACAGGGGCAATTACCTGGATTCCCGTATCTCTGAAGTTTCTCAGGATGTAGGACCATGCTCCCATGTTTTCAGGTTCTTCCTGAGCCCAGATCAGCTGTTTCCTGTTTCCGTATTTGCTGAAGATCTGTTCGATGGCATCAGCCTGTAGCGGATATAACTGCTCAAATCTCACAAGTGCTACATTTTCAGCGTTAAGTTCTTCTTTTTTCGCAAGGAGTTCGAAGTAAAGCTTACCTGAGCACAGGACCAGTTTCTCAACTTTATCAGGATTAGCGGTAGCATCATCCAAAACAGGCTGGAATGAGCCGTTGGCGAAATCTTCCAGCGGAGAAACCACTTTCGGGTGTCTCAGCAATGATTTCGGGCTCATAACGATCATCGGCTTTCTGAATGACCATTTCAGCTGTCTTCTCAACAGGTGGAAGTAGTTGGCCGGTGAAGTAATATTGGCAACGACCATATTCTCATTGGCACAAAGGGTAAGGAATCTTTCCAGTCTGGCAGAAGAGTGTTCCGCACCCTGCCCTTCCGAACCGTGAGGCAGCAGCATTACCAATCCGTTCTGGATTTTCCACTTCTCTTCTGCGGCAGCCAGATATTGGTCTACAATAATCTGCGCCCCGTTCACGAAATCACCGAACTGTGCTTCCCAGATCGTCAGAGTATTAGGTGAAGCCATGGCATATCCGTAATCAAATCCTAACACCCCATATTCTGAAAGGTGGGAATTGTATACGTCAAACCTGTTGTCAGAAACATGCCTTAACGGGATATATTCTTCTTCGGTATCTTCTGTTTTCACAACGGCATGTCTGTGGGAGAAGGTACCTCTTTCCACATCCTCACCGGAAATCCTTACATTATGCCCTTCAGTAAGAAGAGTTGCGTAAGCAAGCCATTCCCCTAAAGCCCAGTCGAGGGAATTCCCTTCAATCGCTTTGATACGGTTTTCAAACAGCCTCGTAATTTTATTGATGAATTTTTTGTCTGCCGGAAGCGTAGACATTTTAAGGGCCAGTTCCTTCAGTTTCTCTAGGTCATACTGAGTATTAACGGCTTCCTGAACGGCTCCTCTCTTGGCAATTGGATAATTAGTCCAGTCGTCTGCCATAAATACATCCATCACGTTCTTTTCAATTTCTTTGGATGCGTCAAAGTCTTTATCTAAAAGCTGCTTGAAGTTTACTTCCATATTCTTAAGAACATCGTCGGAAATAACACTGTCATTGATCAGCTTATCTTTATAAATTTCTCTCGGGTTTGGATGCTTGGAGATCAGTTTATACAAATTAGGCTGTGTAAACCTTGGCTCATCACCTTCATTGTGACCATATTTTCTGTATCCTAACAGGTCGATATAAACATCTTTCCCGAATTTCGCTCTGTAATCTGCAGCGAAATGAATGGCATGCACTACTGCTTCAGCATCATCTGCATTCACGTGCATCACTGGTGATTCCGTTACTTTGGCGATATCCGTACAGTATGTGGAAGACCTTGCGTCGGCATAATTCGTGGTAAATGATACCTGGTTGTTCACGACGATATGAACGGTACCTCCTGTTCTGTAGCCTTCCAGCGTCATCATCTGGGCAACCTCGTAAGCAATACCCTGCCCTGCGATCGCTCCGTCACCATGAATGACTATCGGTAGGATCTTGGAATAATCGCCTTTATATTTATCATCCACTTTAGCACGGCAGATCCCTTCTACAAGAGCGGCAACCGTTTCCAGGTGGGATGGGTTCGGAGTAAGGTTGATGGAAACTTCTTCTCCGGAAGCTGTTTTTATTTTTTTAGAAGAACCTAAGTGGTATTTCACGTCACCGGAAAATACATCTTCCTCAAATTCTTTTCCTTCAAATTCTGAGAAAATCTGCTTGTAGGATTTCCCGAAAATATTGGAAAGCACATTCAGCCTTCCTCTGTGGGCCATTCCTAAAACCACTTCATCCACACCCAGCTGGGAAGATCTTGAGATCAGCTGGTCCAGTGCAGGAATCAAAGTTTCTCCTCCTTCAAGGGAGAACCTTTTCTGGCCTACAAATTTGGTATGAAGGTAATTTTCAAAAGCAACCGCCTGGTTCAGCTTTAGAAGAATTTCCGTTTTTTCGTTTGCCGAAAGGTTCGGATGGTTCTCATTAACCTGTAGCCACTGCTTGATAAAGTCTTTTTCTTCCACATTATTGATGTGCATGTACTCTACTCCGATAGAATCACAGTAGATGTTCTCAAGGTGGTGGATCAGCTCCTGTAAGGTAGCAGGGCCTTTCATTCCGGTTTCCGTTGCGCAGTTGAATTTGGTATTCAGGTCTTCTTTGCTGAGACCGAAGTTTTCAAGATCCAGAGTAGGCGTGTAATGCCTCCTCTCTCTTACCGGATTGGTTTTGGTAAACAGGTGTCCTCTTGTTCTGTATGCTTCGATAAGGTTAACAACCTTGAATTCTTTTTTGATGTGTTCAGGAACTTCTCCGTTGGAGACCGCCTGAGCCATTTGATTTACTGCAGGGGCTGACTGAGCTGCGGGTGCCTGAACGTACTGGATATTATCTTCATCACCGTAGGTCTCCAAAGCAAAATCGAAGCCCTGAAAGAAGGCTTTCCATGATGGTTCCAGAGAATCCGGATATTTTAAATACTGTTGGTATAAATCCTCAATTAACTGAGAATGAGCTGCGTTTAGGAATGAAAATCTGTCCATTATTACAGTTTATCTATTATTAAAATTTGTTTGTCGAATTAATCTTCAAATGTAATAAAAAAAACCGAGGTGGCACAGGCTCAAACCATTAAAAAAAACTATGGATACAGAAACTATTTATAGACAGAGAGAGACAGTTTCATATTGACTTCCTGGTCTTCCAGAGGGCGTTCTATAAACATCTGGCGGATGTCCCCGAAACGCATTTCATTCTTCTTCGCCTGCTGGATCAGCTGCTGAATTGCTTTCACCCTTCCGGCATAGGTCCCTTTATAATACATGACGTAATTTTCCGTCGCATTAATCGTCTTGAAACTGAAATTATTGTCGCTGACTCCGGTCTTGTTAGACAGCGGAATCCCCATAAAATAAGATACTTCTTTGTCCTTGTAATTATCGGCATCGGTAACCAGGACGGCATACCCGAATTCATCATCTTTCTTACCCAGGTCCATTGTTACATAATTGTACACCTTATTGTAGTTCATGACAATATTTTTGTACAGGGCGTCTTTTTTATTCGACGCGCTTACATTAACTCCTAACAGCAGTTGGGATTCGTCTTTTTCTGTCATCAGGCTGTCATACTTGATGGAAGCCAGCTGATTGTCTTTTTCAACCTTATTACCCAGGACGTCTTTAAGCTTAGCCATGCTTTTGTCAATATTATCGGCAAAGCGGTCTTCGGTCCAGAAATTTTCTACCCGCCTGAAAAGCGAAAGTTTAGGCGTATGAACACGCCAGGTAATGCTTGTTTTCTGTGGCGATAGGGATTTAAATTTTACATCCACCAAAGTCGGGTTTTCATTGCGGTCCTCAAAAAGCTGGTATCTCAGGGTTTTACCCGGATTTTCATACCGGATAAACATTTCGCCATCGGTTTCATTTTTAGGATCTACATAGCTTATCGAGCTTCCCTGTCCTTCGTAAGGTGTATAATAATCAATATCAATGGAAGGAGAGCTGCTGAAAAAGTTGTTCCAGCGGGTGAAGCTCTGTAAATTATTGAACTGTGAAAAGACTTTATCTACCGGATAGTCAATTTCTTTTTCGATGGTAAAGCTCTTGCTTTCATCAACAAAATAATACATGGAGAGGGCATAAGCCCCGACCAGGATAACCACAATTACACTTAAGATTCTGAAAACACGCATCACACAAAAGTAAGACAAATAAAAAAAGTGACCAATATCTGATCACTCTTGTTATAATTATACGTACATTTCTTATCCGATATGGGTTCCCGCAGGCAGAACAGCTCCCTTTTTAACCACCACAATACCGTCCTGTACGGCATGCGTTCCGTAATCCCCATCTTCAAGGTGCCTGCCGCCAATAATCCTTACGTTATCTCCAATATAGCAGTTTTTATCGATAATGGCTTTTTCTATGTAACAGTACTTGCCGATGCCCATATTCGGGAAACCGGTTTTATCATTGGAAACGATATCTGCTGTAGTCTGATAGAAATCAGCACCCATTACATAGGAATTAACAATGGTACTTCCTTTATCGATCCTCATCCGGTTACCGATAACAGAATTCTCTATCTTATCTGCCATGATGATACATCCGTCTCCAAAAACCGCTTTGCTTACGTAAGATCCGTTGATTTTAGACGGCGGAAGCATTCTTGCTCTGGTATAGATCGGCGATGTGGAAAATAAGTTGAATTTAGGGAAGTCCTGGCAAAGATCCAGGTTAGCTTCATAAAAAGACTCAATGGTTCCTATATCTGTCCAGTAGCCTTCATACTGGTAACTCAGTGTAGTATATTTCCCAATGGAGTTGGGGATGATATCTTTTCCGAAATCATCTCCTGCTCCTTCTTCAAACATCTTTTTGAGGATGTTTTTATTGAAAATATAGATTCCCATGGAAGCAAGATATTCTTTACCCAGATGCTTGTTTTCTTCTGACACTTCAGACTTGAGATCACCTAACTCATCATAAGCCGGTTTTTCCCAGAAAGAAGTGATATTTCCTTCATCATCAGACTTTAAGATTCCGAAGCCGGTAGCATCTTTGGCATTTACAGGAATCGTAGCAATGGTAACATCACCGCCTTTTTCCATATGGAAATCCAGCATTTCCCTGAAATCCATCTGGTACAGCTGGTCTCCCGAAAGAATTAAAATATGGTCATAATCATACTTTTCCAAATGTTTCATGGATTGTCTGACTGCATCTGCTGTTCCCTGGTACCAGCTTTCATTTTCCACATTCTGTTCGGCAGCGAGGATGTCTACGAAACCTTTGCTGAAAATATCAAAATGGTAAGAATTTTTAATATGCGAATTTAATGAGGCTGAATTAAACTGGGTTAACACCAGGATTTTATTCAATCCTGAATTCAGGCAGTTGGAAATAGGAATATCTACGAGCCTGTATTTTCCGGCGATTGGAACTGCCGGCTTTGATCTGGTATAGGTAAGAGGGAATAATCTTGTTCCCCGGCCTCCGCCTAAAACAATGGAAATGACATTGCGTTTCATAAATATCTTGCGTTTATTTTATTAAGTTTACTGTCCTGCTTCCGGTATCTACCTGCACCGTAAAGCATCTTTCGTTATTAGCTTTAAGTTCTTCATTACAGATGGTAACTTCATACGCATTATCCTTCAACATTCTTACCATTTTGTCTACATTATCTGTTTTTATACAATATTTCTCCAATTCTTTCCGAAACATGTTGTTGGTGATCAGAATATCCATAATCGTTGCGCTTGTCAACGGATAATTCCTGATATCTTGATCGTACCTTACCTTCCAGTTTTTTCCATATTTCTGTTCAAGTGCTGTATAGGTTGCCTCGTTCATTGTGTTAACACTATCCATTAATTTCTCATCAACCATACATTCTGCAACTGCATCATATTTTATTTTCCAGTAATCGGAAATTGCGGCTCTGGCTTCCGTAGCAGCTGTATTAGGATATCCGTAACCCAGAATCCTGTAATATCCCGTGCTGTCTTTAACTCTTGTCTTCCTGCAGGAGATCAATCCAATACAAAGCACAAAACAAATGAGCCCCCTGTACATGATTACCTGCTGTACAAGGCAATATATTTTTCTGCCGATTTTTCCCAGGCAAAATCAAAGCTCATATTGGCATGAATTAGGCTGTTCATCATCTCTTTGCGGCTGTAGATACTCAAAGCTCTTTCCATAGCATGAACGATATCATCTACCCCTGCGTAAGTAAAATTAAGTCCTGCGCCTCCTGTTGAAACATCCTTTACCGTATCCTTAAGCCCACCTGTATAGCGTACCACCGGAACCGATCCGTACCTCATGGAATACATCTGGTTCAGTCCGCACGGTTCTACCCTGGATGGCATCAGAAGAAAATCTGCAGATGCATAGATTTTATGAGACAGATATTCCTTATATCCCAGGTCCACTGCAAAATTGGAATAGATATAATCAAATTCCTTCAGTTTATTCTCAATCGCTGCATTGCCGGATCCGAGAATCATGATATTCAGTGCGCCGCTTGTCTGTGTAATGCTTCTCCAGACCATATCCGGCAGAAGATCGGCTCCTTTTTCAGTGGCAAACCTTCCGATAAAGGCAAAAAGCGGAAGCTCAGGCCGCAAGCCGTATTCTTTGCAGAGTTTTTCCTTATTTCTTTTTTTCTGTTCTACAGCAGTACGGATATTGAAATTATAGTCCAGCATCGGATCCGTCTCAGGATTCCATACTTCGGTGTCAATGCCATTGATAATGCCATAAGCTTTTCCGTATTCATTACGGATCAGATGTTCCAGTCCGTGGAAACTTACATACAGTTCCTCAAGATATCCCTGTGAAACCGTCGTAAAGGCATGGGAACATTTGATCATGCATGCCAGCGGATTAATCAGCCCGTTCCAGTCCAGAAGTCCCCATTGATAAGAATCGAATCCCGGCATATATTTCGCCATTTCCCAGCTCATCATCCCCTGGTATTCCCCGTTATGGATCGTCGCAATGGTTTTCACCCCGCGCAGGAATCCGAATTCCGGGCAATTCTCAATCATGAAAGGCACCAACCCTGTATGATAATCATGGCAGTGCAGTACATCAGGACGGATCTGCATGGCACTCAGCCAGTGCAGTACAGCGTGCTGGAATGCAATAAACTGAAAATTTTCATCATGGTAACCGTACGGATTATCCCTGTCCAGAAGGCCGGGAATCTTTACCATATACAATTCAAATCCCAGTACATTGGTTTTTTCCTTTATGACCAGGACCTGGAGCATATGAGGTCCCTGATGGATGAAGCCATCGAAAACAACATCAAATTCATGTTCATGAACAAAAGGCTTATTGTACCATGGCATCACCACTTTTGCATCAATATGTTCAATTGTGTTCTGATATTTCGGAAGTGCTCCTACCACATCTGCCAGTCCCCCGACTTTTGCTACCGGATAACATTCCGTACTGAGATGATAAATAACCATTATACTTTTATCTTTTGTGTAATTTAATTCTTTTTTGTGCGTATGCTTTCTCCTTTTTCTTCTTCAGCACGATCCCTGCAAGCGGGGATATCCTAATGCTGATGGATTTGGGATGATTCATCCAGTCTTCATCATCTTCCCGGAAAATCTCCGGATGTACGCCACTTCCGGCATACTGTTCGTCATCGGAATTGAAAATCACCTTCCAGTGCGTTCCTGCATCCACCCCGATCTTATAATCCATTACATTTGGAGTAAGATTAAGTATAACCATACAGACATCGTCCTTCTGCTTTCCTTTCCGCAGATAAATATATACGGAATTTTCCTGGTCATCGGCCTGTACCCATTCAAAACCGTCACTGCTGAACTGGTTTTCATACATCGCTTTTTCCGTTCTGTACAGTTGGTTCAGATCCTTAACCAGTGCCTGCAATCCTTTGTGCACGTTGTATTGCAACAAATGCCAGTCCAAACTCTGCCGGAAATTCCATTCCCGCGTCTGCCCGAACTCATTTCCCATGAATAAAAGTTTTGCGCCCGGGTGGGTAAACATATAAACGTAGAGTGCGCGGAGATTGGCAAACTTCTGCCACTCATCCCCTACCATCTTGTAAATCAGGCTGGATTTCCCATGTACCACTTCATCATGCGACAAAGGCATCATGTAGTTCTCATTAAACATGTACATCGAGGCAAACGTCAGCTTATGATGAAAAAATTTTCTGTCTGAAGGATATTCTTTAAAATAATCCAGTGTATCATGCATCCATCCCATCATCCATTTCATGCCGAAGCCTACTCCGCCAGAATGAACCGGCTTGGTGAGCATCGGGAAATCTGAACTTTCCTCGGCAATCGTCATGATGCTGTTGCCGAATTCGCCGTAAACAGCGGTATTGAATTCCTGAAGGAAAGCTTTGGCTTCAAGGTTAACGTTTTCACCATAAATATTAGGTTCCCATTCCCCTTCGTTTCTCGAATAATCCAGGTGAAGCATGGAAGTTACTGCATCCACCCGCAATCCATCCGCATGATAGCGATCCAGCCAGAACATCGCGTTTGAAATGAGGAAAGATTTCACTTCATTTCTTCCGTAATTGAAAATATAGGATTTCCAGTCGGGATGAAAGCCTTTTCTGGGATCTTCATGTTCATACAGGTAAGAACCGTCGAAACGGTGCAGCCCGTTGGCATCACCGGGAAAATGGGACGGTACCCAGTCCAGAATCACACCGATATTATTTTTGTGGAGATGGTCGATCAGGAACATCAGGTCCTGCGGAGAACCGAAGCGTGATGTTGCCGCATAAAATCCGGTAATCTGGTATCCCCAGCTCGGATCATACGGATACTCCATCAAAGGCATAAACTCCACATGGGTGAATCCCATTTCAAGGATGTATGGAACCAGTCTGTCTGCAATATCCCTGTAATTGAGGACCCGTTCAGGGTCATTTTCATTCTTCATCCAGGAAGCCAGATGCATCTCGTAGACGGAAATAGGAGCGGTAATGCTGTTTTTTTTCCATCGTTCAGATAGCCATTGCTTATCTTCCCATTCGTACCAGGTTGTAGAAACCAGTGAAGCAGCCTGTAGGTTCTGTTCCCAACTCAGCGCATAAGGATCACTTTTCTCCAGGATTTCACCATGTGCGGTTTCTATGGCATATTTGTATAAAGTCCCCCAGGTGAGTCCGGCAATAAACCCTTCCCAGATTCCCGAGCCGTCCCAGCGCGGAAATAGGATATGCTCCCTGTGGTTCCAGCCGTTAAAATTGCCGATTACCGAAACCTTTGCGGCATTGGGTGCCCAGACAGAGAAATAAACACCCTGTACTCCGTTGCTTTCCACGGAATGTGCCCCGAATTTATCATACAGCTTATAATGCTTACCTTCTTTAAAAAGATAAATATCGTGTTCCGTAAAAAGACTGTGTATTGTCACCGAATCCATCAGTTGTGATCTAGTATTATATTTTCATTGAAAATACGAAAAATATCATTATCGACTGTTAACTGTCGATGAATATTTGCCGCATTGCTGCTATGCTTCAAAAGCTCATCAAATATATCATTTTTTCTTTGAGAGATTTGTGATTCCAAATACCCTTCTTTATAAAGATTTTTCATAGATTTAAGGGTTAAATTTTATGAAGCGCTCATGATGAGGTTTGAATTGCATACCGGAAAAACAGATGAAAGGCCGGTTTACATCACCGGAAATTTCAACGGCTGGAATCCCCGTGACGAGCGGTGCAGGATGAAGCCGCTGGATTCAGGCATCTACTGCATTGAAAAAGACCCTGAAGGCCTGCCGGAAAACATAGAATATAAGTTTACCCGCGGCGGATGGGAGAATGTTGAACTGGATAAAAACGGCGATATTACCCCGAACCGCAGAATCCCGAAATCAGCGGGGAAGATTTCCGATACCGTAGACAATTGGCGGCTCAACTGGGGACCTTTTAAGAAAGAATATTTTCCAATTGCAGAGGTAGTTTCAGAGCAATTTTACATTCCGCAACTGGACCGCTACCGTAAAGTATGGGCACTCCTGCCCCACGACTATTATGCTTCTGAAAAAGAATACCCTGTACTTTACCTGCAGGATGCCCAGAACCTGTTTAATGAAGGAAGCGAATACGGGAACTGGGAAATTGATAAAAAATTATCCGTACTGGCTGAATACGGCCGCGGGGACCTTATCGTTATTGCCGTAGACCACGGAAGCAAGGACCGCATCAAGGAATATATTTTTGATAATGACCATGTTTCAAACGGTTCAGAAGGTAAAAAATACATCCGCTTCATTACCGATACCTTAAAACCTTATATCGATCAGCAATACCGCACATTGAAGGACCGTGATAATACGGGAATCGGCGGCAGTTCACTGGGTGCGCTCATCAGCATTTACAGTGGCTTCCTCTATCCTGAAGTATACTCAAAACTGCTGATCTTCTCCCCTTCTTTGTGGGTGGAACCGAACAATAATTTCCCGATGATGAATTTCCGGGTGCCGTTCAAAACTAAAATTTACCTCTATGGTGGCGGCCACGAAGGATCTAAAATGGTCCGAAGGATCCAGACGTTTGAAGAATCCCTCAAGAAATGGGAAGACCATAATCTGTTTGATTTTGAATTCCGCACCAGCATCAATCCTGAGGGCACCCACAGCGAGTTCTACTGGTCCAGGGAATTCCCCAGAGCCATAGAATGGCTGTTTTACGATAACAGTGAAAATCCCGCCGAAGTTCCTCCCCAACAACAAAGCGCAAAAAAATACTCCGATGAAACTGATCAATAAAAAGAACAGGAATTATACACAGGTATTCCACCTCTTCACCGAAGAGGAATGGACAAAAATCCATAAAAATTTCAACCCTGGAATTTCAACATTCTTCAGCGGGAAAAAACATGAGGTGTTTATCCATGTCCATGAAGAAGGTACTGCTTATTTCATCGGCCTCGGAAAAGCAGATGTCCGTAATTTCGAGATCCAGCAGGTTGCTGTGAAATTTTCCCAGACCCAGAAGGCAACCCTGAAAGCAGTTCCCACGTTACTTCTGGCCGATTTCCTGACTGAAAAGCAGTTTGAAGAGTGGATCAAAGGTCTGCTTACCGGAACGTACGAATATCCTTTTGAAAAGAGCCATCCAGTCTGGAATCCTGCGTTTGAAATTCATTCCCAGAACATCAGCCAGAAAAAACTGGATGTCATTGCACAGCGTGCCCATGCGTTATGCAACGGCCAGACCGCCTGCCAGGAATGGCTGAATAAACCTGCAAACCTTAAAAAGCCCGATATATTCGGTACCTATCTTAAAAATACAGCGAAAAAATACGGTTTTAAGCACACTTCTTTCAACCGGAAGAAATGTGAAGAACTGGGGTTAGGCGCCTATCTATCCGTCAACCAGGGAAGCGCTTATGATGCTGCCTTCACGATCCTGGAGTATAAAACCCATGTTAAAAATGCAAAGACATTTGGCCTGGTCGGAAAATGTGTACTTTTTGATACCGGAGGAATCTCCCTTAAAAACCCGGATAATATGCATTATATGAAATCCGATATGGGAGGTGCAACAGCCGTTTTGGGAACCCTTATATATGCTGCCGAAATGCAGCTGCCTGTAAACATTATTGCGATACTGCCTGTCACAGACAATGCCATATCCGAGAAAGCTTTCCTTCCGAGTGATGTCATCACGGCTTACAACGGGAAAACGATTGAGGTGCTGAATACGGATGCCGAAGGCAGGATGATCCTTGCAGACAGCCTCTCCTACCTTGCTAAAAATTATACTACAGATCTTCTGATCGACCTTGCCACCCTAACCGGAAGCTCCGTAAGGATGTTCGGAGATACCTGCGGTGCTTTGTTTTCTAATGATGAATCCCTTAAAAACCTGCTGCTGAAAAGCGGAGAAGCCACTTATCAGCGATTGTGGAACCTTCCGTTATGGGACATCTGGAACGAGGATATCCGTTCTGATGTGGCAGATATTAAGAATATCTCTATGAAGCCTGTCGGCGACTGCATCATAGCGGCTAAGTTCCTGCAGAATTTCATTGAAGATCATCCCAAATGGGCCCATCTTGATATTGCCGGAGTTGCGTTCGGAAATGTGGGCTACGCCAAAGAAAAAGCTGCGACCGGATTCGGTGTACAGCTGCTGATCGATTTAATTGAAAATTATCATTAAAAATTAGGGTATTACAAAAATTCTCTGTATCATTGATATGGATTTCCAGATCATTACGTTCCTGTAAGTTTTGTTATTGAATATACACCAATGACAGACTTTCATTTCTGAAAATTCACCAAATATCAAAAAAACATGATATGAAGGAGAAAATCATTGTGTGCATTTCCTGCTATTACAAGGGTTACGATTTCATGGATGAAATGCAGAAACTCGGTAACAGGATAATCCTGATAACTTCAGAAAACCTGAGGGATAAGAACTGGCCATGGCATGCCATTGAGGAAACATTCTACATGCCTGAGTCGAAACCATCCGTCTGGAACCTTGATCATCTTGTGCAGGGATTTTCCTACCTGATGCAGACCAGGAAAGTAGATGCTGTCGTAGCGCTGGATGACTACGACGTGGAAAAAGCCGCACTTATCCGCGAAACCTTCCGTATTCCCGGAATGGGACAGACTACCCACCGGTATTTCAGGGATAAACTGGCGATGAGGCAGAAAGCTCATCAATCCACGATCAACGTGCCGGAATTCACGGCTGTCTTTAACAATGATGAGATCCATGATTTTACACAGAAAGTGCCCGCTCCATGGGTGTTGAAACCACGCTCCGAAGCTTCTGCTTCAGGAATCCGGAAGGTCAATTCTGAACATGAGCTCTGGGAAGCACTGAATGCTCTCGGTGATGAACGCCATCTTTTTTTACTGGAAAGCTTTAAGCCGGGCGATGTGTACCATGTTGACAGTCTTACATACAATAACAGCACTGTTTTTACATCCGCATCCCAGTATCTTGCCCCTCCGATGCAGGTTTCCCATGAAGGCGGCGTCTTCATGACCAAAACCCTGGCAACGGATTCAGATGAATTCAGGGAACTCAGCGAGCTGAACAGCCAGCTGCTTTCGGCTTTCGGCTTAAAAAACGGCGCTACCCACACCGAGTTTATCAAAGGGAAAGATGACGGGAAATGGTATTTTCTGGAAACCTCATCGAGAGTAGGAGGAGCCCATATCCCGGACCTGGTGGAAGCCGCTACCCATATCAACATCTGGCGCGAATGGGCCAGGATTGAAGATGCACTGCTGAAAAATAAAGAATATCAAATAGCTGATCCGCAGGGATTTTACGCAGGACTGATTATTGCCCTCATCAAAGACCAAAGTCCGGATTACCGCGATTTTGAATCTGAAGAGGCCGTAAAATTCCTTCCGATCGATTATCATATCGGAATCGTATACCGGTCGGATGATCCGGATATCATTCAGGAAAAGCTCAACGATGCTGCCGTTAAAATACAGCACGAAATGCTGAGCATCCTTCCTCCGAAAACCAAGCCGACCAGTTAAATCAAGTTTACCTTTTATCCGTTTACCATGCCTCATATAGAACATTCTGATTATTACTCTAATATTTTAGGTCTTCATATCCCGGTAGAAATTACAGGGCATTATGGTTATCCTGTTATTATGTTTCCCACTTCACAGGGATCCTATACACAGAATAATGATTTCCATCTTAACGGAAGCGTCAGCTGGCTTGTTGAACAGGGAAAAATTAAGCTGTATAACCTCCAGACCATAGACAGCCGCAGCTTTTATGATGACGGTATTCCTCCGCAGGAAAGAATCAGAAATTATGAACGGTATGTTCAGTTCCTCGTTCAGGAGTTTGTACCGTATATACAGAAGCTCCATCAAACCCATCGCATAGCCGTGGCAGGAGCAAGTTTCGGGGGCTATCATGCCGCGAACTTTTCATTCAGGTTTCCGGATCTGGTATCTCATCTGATCTGCCTTTCGGGTGCTTTCAGCATCAGGAATTTCATGGATGGCTATTCGGATGACCTCGTCTATTTCAACTGTCCCAATGAATTTGTAAAAAATGACGAAGCATGGAAGTACAGGCATATGCATATTGTACTGAGTACTTCCGACCAGGATATCTGCAGGGATAAAAATATCGACATGGCAGAACTCCTGAGAGCCAAAGGCATTGATTTCTGGTATGACGAGCGGAAATGGATCAACCACGACTGGCCGCTCTGGAGAATGGTATTCCCTATGTTTATGGGCCGCTTTTTCTCCTGATGAAACTTATCCAAATATTAATATATAAAAACAACAATTATGGCAAAAAAGGTGGGTATATTATTCGGTATGGAAGATACTTTTCCATGGGCATTCATTGACCGAGTGAATGAATTGGGAAAAGGAAAGATTACTGCCGAACCTGTAATGATCGATCAGCTGGAACAGGGCGCTGATTATGGCTATGCCGTTATCATTGACCGGATTTCACACGACGTCCCGTTCTACAGGGCATATCTTAAGAATGCAGCATTAAACGGAACGTATGTCATCAACAATCCGTTCTGGTGGAGCGCCGACGAAAAGTTCTTCAATAATGCGCTGATGACCAAGCTCGGAATTCCTTTGCCGAAGACAGTACTGCTTCCGTCTTTTGAAAGGCCTTCCAATACCTCGGAAACTTCCTTCAGGAACCTGAAATACCCTCATAACTGGGAATATATTTTTGATTATATAGGATTTCCGGCATATATGAAGCCCCATGACGGTGGCGGATGGAGGAATGTCTACCGCGTGGAAAACCCGGACGACCTCTGGAATAAACTTTCTGAAACGGAACAGCTGGTAATGATGGTGCAGGAGGAAATTGTTTTCACTGATTATTACCGGGTATACTGCCTCGGCAGGAAACATGTGCATATTATGCCTTATGAACCCCGCAACCCTTCGCACCTCAGGTATGCAACTACGCATCAGACCCAGGGCAAAGAACTGGAAAAACTGCTGAAAACCATCCATGATTATACCCTCCTCATGAATGAAGCTCTAGGCTACGATTTCAACACCGTAGAATTTGCCGTGCGGGACGGTATCCCTTATGCCATCGATTTCTGTAATCCCGCCCCGGATGCCGACAGGAATTCCGTGGGGGAAGAAAACTTTGAATGGATCGTAGAACATGCGGCCCAATTCGCTATAGAAAAGGCAAAGGACTATGTTCCGGGAGAAGCCCATATCAGCTGGGGAACTTTCGTACAGGACTCCATGGAAAAATAAGGAAATGAAACACAAATAATATGAAAAACTTATGCAGCATCAGTTTACCATAGGCATAGAGGAAGAATACCAGATCATTGATGTGGAAAGCCGGGATCTTATTTCCCATGTTTCCAAGATCATTGAAGGCGGAAAGGCGATCCTCAGTGAAAACTTAAAACACGAGATGCACGAATCCATGATTGAGATGGAAACGGGCATCTGCCAGAATATCCAGGAAGCCAGGACGGAGCTCACAAACCTCAGGAAGCATCTTATCCAGATAGCCCATGAACAGGGACTTCGGGTTTCCGGAGGGGGAACCCATCCTTTTTCGCACTGGTCTGCCAATACCATCACCCAGGGAGAACGCTATACCAAAATTGTAGATGACATGGGAGATGTAGCACGTGAAAATCTTATTTTCGGGCTGCATGTTCACATCGGGATCCCCAACCGGGAAGAGGGTGTGCGGATACAGAATGTGATGCGGTATTTCCTTCCGCACGTATATGCTTTGTCCACCAATTCACCGTTCTGGATCGGAAGATATACCGGCTTTAAATCTTACCGTCAGGAAATTTTCGTAAAATTCCCGCGTACCGGAATCCCAAGTTATTTCAACTCCCTTGCAGAATTTGACAGCTATGTAGATTTGCTGGTAAAAACAGGAACCATCGACAATGCAAAAAAAATCTGGTGGGACCTTCGTGTCCATCCCTTCTATCCTACTATAGAATTCAGGATCTGCGACATGCCGATGAGGATTGACGAAACGGTCTGCCTTGCGGCCATTATGCAGAGCCTTGTTGCTAAGATTTATAAGCTTCACCAGCAGAACCTGAGTTTCAGGAGCTACAGGAGGTTACTGTTAAATGAAAATAAATGGAGGGCTTCTAAAAATGGGATTGAAGCGCACCTGATCGATTTCGGAAAAGAGGAATCCGTTCCTTATCCGGTTCTGCTTAAAGAACTGCTTGAGTTTATTGATGATGTGGTGGATGAGCTGGGATGCCGCTCAGAAGTGGAATATGCCTGGAAGATCCTTGAGCACGGAACGGGGGCTGACCGTCAGCTGAGCATTTACAGGGAAACGGGAGACCTGACGAAAGTGGTTGACTACATGATTTCTGAGACCGAATACGGCATCACGCACGGAATCCCTAATTCATAATATTGAATACCTTTGAAGAAATACGAACCAGCATGACCAATATCCGCATTGCCCTTCTTGATATGAACAACAACCATGTCAATCAGGGATTCAAGAATATCCTCGAGATTTCAGAGGCATTCCGCCAGCATTCTGAAGAAAATATAAGCATTGAAACATTTGATGTCCGGTACAAGAATGAAATGCCGGATCCGGATGCATTTGATATTTTCATCTCTTCGGGTGGACCGGGTGATCCGCACCGGGAAGGCCTGGAATGGGAAGGCCGGTTTGCAGGTTTACTGGATTCTATTTTTGACCATAACCGCAATTATTCTTCCAAAAAATACCTTTTCCTGATCTGCCACTCTTTTCAGCTGGCAGCCATCCACTGGAAACTGGGCAATATCTGCAAAAGGAAATCGTATTCCTTCGGCATTATGCCTATACATAAAACAGAGGAAGGCCAAGGTGAATTTTTATTCAGGAACCTGCCGGACCCGTTTTTTGCGGTGGATTCCAGGGCTTACCAGTTTATTGAACCGGATTATCAACGCTTTGAAGAACTGGGTATGAACATCGTAGCCATTGAAAAATTCCGGCCGCACATTGATCTGGAAAGGGCTGTTATGGCAGTACGTTTCTCAGATGAAATTTTTGGCACTCAGTTCCATCCTGAAGCCAATCCCGAAGGAATGCTTGAAAACCTTAAGGATGAGAAAAACAAAAATGCCATGATTGAAAATTTCGGAGTTGAAAAATACCTGGAAACACTGGACAGAATGGATGACGAAGACAAGATCATGCTGACCCAGGCCCAGATCCTTCCCCGTTTCCTGCAGTCGGCAGTTCAAAAGATCCTGAGAAAGGCCGTCACAGAATGAAGCCCGGGCTATTTTATGATCTGATAAACACAAATTCTGATTTAAACACCTGAACCTATGATCCCAGAATACAGAGAACAGTTCAACCGGGAATTTTCACAGGAAAAATATACATCCCTTAAAAGCATCCTGAAAGAAAAAAGCGGCATAGAATCCGCATTCAGGATTTCAGAAAGTCCGGTTTTCCTTTCGCATGCCCTGAAGATTCAGCTTACTGAGGCTGCTGAAAGCATCATTGATCAGATCAAAGCCATTGAACCTGAAATATTGCGTAAGGCAGTTCCTGACCGGTATACTATTCCTAACGATACGCAACAGCCTCATTTTTTTACCATCGACTTTGGAATCTGTGCTGATGAGAATGGTAATGTTCTTCCTCAACTGATCGAACTTCAGGCCTTCCCGTCCCTGTATGCCTTTCAGAAAGTATATGAAGATGCTTTTTGTGAAACGTATCCTTTTCTTTCAGGAATAAAGAATACGATGACAGAGGAGCTTTATATCGATCATCTGAAAAAAGTCATCCTTGGAGATGAATCTCCCGAACATGTCATCCTTCTTGAGATCTTCCCTGAACAGCAAAAGACTGCTATTGATTTCCTATGCACTGAAAAGATGCTGGGTATTAAAACGGTGTGTCTTACCCAAATCAAAAAACAGGGCAGGAAATTATACTATGATCATAACGGCAAACAGACCGAAATAAAGAGAATCTATAACCGCGTCATCTTTGACGAACTGGAACAAATCCCTGATCTTAACCCTGGATTTGATTTCCGTGAGGACCTCGATGTGCAATGGGTGACTCATCCCAACTGGTTTTTTAAGATTTCAAAATTCATACTGCCATTTTTAAAGCATCCGCTCGTCCCGAAAAGTTATTTTCTTCACGAGTTTCCGGATCATGAGGATCTCGGCAATTTTGTATTGAAACCCCTGTTTTCCTTTGCCGGATCCGGTGTAGACCTTCATCCTGCTCCTGCTGTTGTAGAAGCCATACCGGATAAAGAAAATTACATCCTGCAGAGAAAAGTGCAATATGAGCCGGCATTTAAGGATATCAACGGTGATTATTCCAAAGCGGAAATCCGTCTCCTGTATGTATGGCATGAAGATGAAGAGCGGCCTGTCCTGCTCAACAATCTGGTAAGGATGACCAAAGCGGACATGGTCAATGTGAGCTTTAATAAGAAAGATGCCATATGGATCGGAAGCTCGCATGCTTTCTTTACAAAAGAATAACGGTAAGATAAGGGTATGAATCAATTAATTTGAGATTTCCGGACTCAGCAGCTTTCATACAGCTTGCTCCTGACCGGTATGCTTCACAATGATTAGGTTTACACTTCACCAGACCGGATCTAAAATAATTCATTGATATTGGATAAAATATATGATGCTTTCTTTTCCGGAAAACAAAATATAGTATCTTTGGGAACAGATGAGATATCAACTTTAAATCAATATGCTTCATGGAGGAAAAATCTACTTTTCAAGAGTTTGAAAATACCTATCATCCGCATGCAAGGAGGAAATTATTGCCTGTGTGGATTAAAATTTTCATTTGGATCTTTATTATAATGGGTACCATAGCTGTGTTTTTACCTTTGACAGGACTGTTTTCAAATAATACCAATCTGTCAATTTATGGCATCGAAAGCACACAGATCTATTCACCTGCCGGCATATTCATTATCAGCATCCTGGTTTTCAAAGGTATTGTAGCCTACGGCTTATGGTTTGAACAGGAGTGGGCACCGAAAGCAGCGATTGCTGATGCAGGTTTGGGCATTGCCATATGTATGATCATGATGTGTATCATCCCTTTTACCGTGGATAACTTCAATTTCACCATCAGGCTTGAACTGGTCCCGCTGTACTTCTATTTTCAGAAAATGAGGCAGATCCAGAATGTTTGGGAGGCAATTTAACAGGAAAATCTGGGAAGCAAATCTTTGCTTTATTACAATAAAAATTTCGGGCGGATTCAAAGAATCCGCCCGAAATTATATGTTATTGTTTAAAGTATTTTACCGTCTTCCAGCAATTCACGCGTCTGGTATTCCTGCACCAGTTCAATGGCATTGGAAATCACATCGCTCAACGCAGTAATAAAAGTGCCTTCTTCAGCCATGCTCATGGCGTGCTTCAAGGCTTCAATCTCCTTCGGAATAATCTCATAGCTGACATCCCTTCCTGAAGATTGCATGCCTTCGATAATCAATCCGTTGATCTCATCTTCCGTTCTTCCACGAAGGTGCTTTTCATTTCTGATGATGATGTAATCGAACATTCTTCCTGCGATCTTTCCGCATTCACGGATATCGTTATCCCTTCTGTCGCCGACACCGGAAATAATTCCGATCTTCTTGGTGGATTCCACATTTTTCAGGTAATCTTCAATGGCTTCATAACCGGCAGGATTATGGGCAAAATCAATCAGGACCTTAAAATTCTTGAACTTAAAAATATTCAGCCTTCCCGGAGTAAGCTGTGCGCTTGGAATAAAAGTCCTCAGCGAATTGGAAATATCTTCGATGCCAAAACCGTGCAGGTAACAGGCTAAGCTGGCTGCAAGAACGTTCTGGATCATGAACCTGGCCTTTCCTTCCATTGTGATCGGGAAATCTTTTGCTTTGCCAATCCTGATTTTCCAGTCTCCTTTCTTAATGGTCACAAAACCTTCCTCGTACACACAGGTAATTCTTCCTTCTTTGGCAAACCTCCTGATGTGAGGATTATCTTCATCCATACTGAAGATCGCAACCTGGCTGTCGATATCATGAAGGATTCTCATGGAATAGTCATCATCGGCATTCATCACGCTCCATCCATTCTTTTTAACGCTGTCCAGCACTACTCTTTTTACCCTTGTAAGGTCTTTCAGGTTGTGGATATCATTCATTCCCAGGTGATCTTCCTTAATATTGGTCAGTACACCGATGTCACATTGCGAAAAGCCCAATCCGGACCGTAAGATCCCGCCTCTGGCAGTTTCCAGGACAGCAAATTCAACAGTAGGGTCTTTCAGGATAAATTCTGCGGAAAGAGGTCCGGTAGTATCGCCTTTGGTCAGCATGGTATTCTGGATGTAAATACCGTCAGAGGTGGTAAATCCTACCCTGTGCCCGTTGCTTTTAACAATATGCGCGATAAGTCTGGTAGTAGTCGTTTTTCCGTTGGTTCCCGTTACGGCAATAATCGGAATGGTAAAAGGTTTTCCAGGAGGATACAGCATGTCTACAACCGGTGCCGCTACGTTTCTTGGCAGTCCTTCACTCGGAGCCAGGTGCATCCTGAATCCAGGCGCTGCATTGACTTCAATGATGGCACCGCCGCTTTCTTTCAAAGGCTGGGTTAAGTTTTCAGCCATGATGTCGATGCCACATACATCCAGGCCGATAATCTTAGAAATCCTTTCAGCCATAGTGATATTTTCAGGATGCACCATATCGGTAACATCAATGGAAGTTCCTCCGGTAGAGAGATTGGCAGTGGATTTCAGATAAACCACTTCCCCTTTCTGAGGGACTGTTTCCATCGTATACTGAAGCTTAGACAGCAGTTCGAGGGTATCTTTATCTACGGCAATATCCGTCAGGACATTTTCATGGCCGTACCCTCTTCTCGGGTCTGTATTTTCTTTATCGATAAGCTGCTGGATATTGTGCTCGCCGTCTCCTACAATATGGGCTGGAACCCTTCTGGCTGCAGCAACCATTTTATTGTTGATGACCAGGATCCTGAAATCATATCCTGTGATATATTTTTCAACAATGACTTTCTGTGAGTATTTTTGGGCATGCTCTAATCCTATAAGGGCATTTTCCCAGTCGGTAACGTTGATGGAGGCACCTTTACCATGATTTCCATTCAGCGGTTTCAGCACAATTGGGTATCCTATTTTCCTGATCACCCTGTCCAGATCCTCTTCGTGCATAACAAGCTCTCCCATTGGTACTGGGATTGCCGCATCGTGAAGCATTTTCTTGGTGAGTTCTTTATTGCAGGCGATATCTACGGCAATAGAGCTTGTTTTACCGGTAATGGTGGCTTGGAAACGCTGCTGGTTGACACCATATCCTAATTGAACAAGGGAATTGTTGCCCAGTCGGATCCATGGGATTTTCCTGGAAACCGCTTCCTGGACAATACTTCCTGTAGAAGGCCCCAAACGTTCCCTTTCACGGATTTCCTTAAGGGTTTTAATGCACTCATTCATGTCATATTCATGACCTTCAATCAGGGCTTCCGCAATTTTTACGGATTGTTCCGCGGCATAAATACCGGAATTTTCTTCGATATAATTAAATACGACGTTATATACGCCGGGGGTTTTGGTTTCACGGGTACGCCCGAAACCGACTTCCATCCCTGCCAAAGTCTGGATTTCAAGAGCAATATGCTCAATAACATGCCCCATCCAGGTACCTGTTTCCACCCGGTGGAAGAAGCCTCCTACCGTTCCTTCAGAACACCTGTGCGTAATGAGCGAAGGGATCAGTTTTTCGATCCTTTCTCTGAACCCGTCGATTTTATTGGTAGGAAAATTTTCCATTTCCTCAAGATCCAACCTCATCTGTATCAGCTTCTTTCTCCTGATACTCCAAATATTCGGGCCGCGCAGTGCCTGTATCTTCTCAATTTTCATATGTTATACCCAAATTTTCCTAGTTAATTATACCTATAATATTACCAAAGATAATGCAAAACCCTATAACAAAAACCATACTACAATGAAGTTTTTCAAAAAAAAGAGCAAAAATTATTAACAATTTCAAAATGCACTGAATCAATTTGCTTCCCTTATATTTCCCCACCTATGAATTATTTTTTAAATTTGTGCCATGATGAAACCCGTTGGAAAATTAATCGTTATCGGAGGCGCTGTAAACAAAGGGAGTTTTTCAGAAACCGATTTTGACCAGAATATTGAAAAAAACCTCAATTTTTTTGAAAGAGGCATCTTAAGGAAAATCATTAATGAGTCCAAGCATAAGGAGAATTCCGTGATTGAGATCATTACCACAGCTTCCCAGATCCCCCAGATTGTAGGCTCCGAATACAAAAAGGCATTTGAATTCCTAGGTGCCAAAAATGTGAATATCCTCGACATCCACAACCGGGAAGAGG
This sequence comes from uncultured Chryseobacterium sp., assembly GCA_913775525.1. GTDB lineage: Bacteria > Bacteroidota > Bacteroidia > Flavobacteriales > Weeksellaceae > Chryseobacterium. The sequence continues at coordinate 87,530 of CAJYLH010000036.1, read as the reverse complement.
CCAATTCGGACGCTATGGTAGCCAGAGCCAACGCAGCGGATGTGGTGATGTTTACCGGCGGTGACCAGCTGAGGCTGACCTCCATTTTGGGCGGAACACGGTTTCACGATACCATACTTTTAAAATACCAGGAACAGAATTTCATTTATTCCGGTACTTCTGCTGGTGCTGCCGCCGCATCCGAAAATATGATTTACCAGGGAAGCAGTTCCGAAGCTTTGCTGAAAGGGGAAATCAAAACCACCCAGGGACTGGGGCTAATTGATAATGTGATTATCGATACCCATTTTGTACAGAGGGGAAGAATCGGCAGGTTATTCCAGGCAGTAGTCAATAACCCAAGAACGCTGGGAATCGGTCTGGGAGAAGATACAGGCCTTTTCATTCATGATGATGTGATGACAGCTGTAGGCTCTGGACTGGTGATTATTGTAGACGGAAGGTTCATCAAAGATACTAACCTGACCAATATCAACCTCGGAGAACCTATTTCCATTGATAACCTTACGGTACATGTAATGTCTATGAATGATCATTATGACCTGACCACCAGGACACTGACCATCGAAAATTCACAGTTCAACCCGATACCGCAGGAAAAATAGCGGTTAAAACAGATTACAGATTTACCATAAAAACTATTTTGAAGTGCTGAAATGATTCGGTGCCTTGTTTTTGTCTGGCTAAATGTCTAATTTAACCATCAAAATTATTCATCACTCATCCTTATCACCTATGAAAATTATTATTCACGGCGGTTTTTTTTCTGAAAGCGATCAGAGCCATGAGGTAAAAACGGCGAAACAGAATTCTTTACAGCGCATTGCCCGCGAAGCATTTGACTATTTACAATCCAATTCTGCATTTGATACGGTAGCATATGCCGTTTCCCTGCTGGAAAACGACCCTTTATACAATGCCGGTACAGGCTCCCAAATCCAGGCTGACGGTATTATCCGGATGAGTGCTGCAATAATGGATGGGCAAACCCAGAAGCTGAGCGGCGTCATCAATATCCAGGATGTGAAGAATCCGGTTTTTGTAGCGAAGGCGCTGATGCAGGAAGATGACAGGGTCCTGGGCGGTGAAGGCGCCAAAGCATATGCTGCACAGCACGGATTTGAGGACTATTCCACAGAGATTCCTCAAAGAAGAAAAGAATATGAGGAAAAGATTAAAAATGGAGGAAAAGGCACAGTAGGCTGCGTAGCTATTGATAAAAACGGCCATCTTGCTGCTGCTACATCAACCGGAGGGAAAGGATTTGAAATCCCGGGAAGGATTTCTGATTCGGCAACCGTAGCCGGAAATTACGCTAATCCTTTCTGTGCTGTCAGCTGCACAGGTGTGGGAGAAGATATTGTGAGCAATGCAACTGCTGCAAAAATAGTAACCCGTGTTACAGACGGTATGGACCTTAAAACGGCTTTTGACAGGACTTTTGAAGAACTTAAGGCTGTGGATGGTTTTGCAGGTGCTATTGCTGTAGACCGTCATGGAAACGTGTATCATCAGGATTCCTATCCTACTATGGTATTTGCAATTTTCGATGGAACGGAATTTACGGTTTTCATCTAAAATAAAATTTTAACATTTTTTTATATATCGCTTCAGTTTTTTGGCATGCATTTTACATGATAACAATCAACAAATCTTAATATTAACTTTAAAAAGAAGAAATCATGGGAAATAAAACAAAAGGCTTATTAGCTTTAGTAGGTTTAGGTGCATTAGCATATTGGAAATACAAAAAATCTACTCCGGAAGAGCAGCAAAAAGTAAAAGATAAAATCAATACTGCAAAAGATAATTTCAACAAGTGGGGAAATGATCTGAAAAGCAAAGCTAATGACGTAGCTTCCCAGGTGCAGAATAAAGCTAATGATGTAGCATCTCAGGTACAGAATAAGGCTGAAGATGTAAAGTCTCAGGCTGAAAATGCCATCAACTAACAGACTAGTTTTTTAACATTCATATATAGAGAAAGTCATCGTAATTTTGTATTACGATGACTTTTTTTGTGCGCTCACTGCATAGACCAGCGGAATTTTATTCCCGAATTTTTCAATGCGCCATTTGCCTTTTTCAAATTCAACCACGTGTCTGAAACAAGGATACGGAGACCAGTCGAATTCTTTGAAATCTTTCAGTTCCAGCCCACATAAAAGCAGGTTCTGAAGTACTTCCGCCAGAGAATGGTTCCACATCACATACTCCTGTACCAGATCTGCAGAAGGATCTGCATAAGTTCCCACATAGGTTTCAGCAATAGGTTTTTCATTAAAATAATGATAATTGATTCCCTCAAAATCATCATCAAACATCCAGACTACGGGATGAAACTCTGCCATGATGAATCTGCCACCGGGTTTTAAAAAATGCGTTATAATATCAGCCCATTTTTTAAGGTCGGGAAGCCAGCCGATTGTTCCGTAACTGGTAAAAACAAGATCAAATTTTTCATCCAAAACATCCGGAAGGCTATATACATCCGAACATATAAATCTGGTATCTGTCCGGCATTGCTCAGCCAGGTCAACAGCCTTTGATATGGCCTGATCAGACAGGTCAATTCCTGTGACATCGGCACCCAGCCTGGAAAGTGAAATAGAATCCTGACCGAAATGACATTGCAGATGAAGAATCTTCTGACCCTTAATATCTCCCAGAAGTTCCAGTTCGATAGAATTCAGGGAACTTCTACCTTGTATAAACTCATCTACAAAATAAAAATCTGATTTCAGGTGAGGTTCTACTTTCGCATTCCAGGCTTTCCTGTTGATTTCAAGATAATTTTCCATAATGCATTTTTATTTTTATTAATGATCAGATGGGATCACCACCGAAGTGTATACACTATACAATGTCCAACCTAACGACTCGTATAAAAGTCTGCCCTGTTCTGTGGCTACGAGAAAATTATGTTGTATTCCTTCCGATAATGCAATATCTTCCAATACAGCCATGATCTTTTTTGCGAGCCCTTTTCGCCGGTGTTTCTCTTCCGTAACAATACGATCATAGAACGCTATCCCATCAATAATAATAAGTCTTCCGATTGCAGCTTCCTTGTTTTCATATATGATCCTGACGGTACATTTTTCAGGACTAAGACGCTGAATGTCTATGCTGTAACCATCAGGCATAGCATTATTGCCGAAATTTATTCTGCTATTGCAGTACATCATGTATCCCTGAGGCTGTACGATCCAATGGGTAGGAATCAGCTGCCTGAATTCTTCATACGGAGCACATACTTTCAGAAAAACCCATGACTCATCAACAGTTCTGGCCAGTGAGAAAAAATCATTATTCAATTCCGGGAATACATAACGGACTTTTTGTTTGGGTTCCCCGACATTGACTCGGTATCCGGAAGCATACCTTTGAGGCATGGGCAGGTCTCTTGACAAAGACCATGCTCTCAGCCACTTTTCAACGATCCCTTCAGATACCTCCGGTTTCATAATCAGGCCAGGAATTCATCAACAGAAACCGTTTTCTGTTCCCCTTTTTCAAGGTCCTTAAATGTTACTGTCTTATTTTTGATTTCTTCCTCTCCCAAAAAGACCAGGTTCTTGATTCCTTTTTTCTCTGCATAGGTAAACTGCTTGGCAATTTTTGCATTTTCAGGATATAATTCCGCTGAAATTCCTTTGGCACGAAGCTGCATAATCAGTTTTAAGGCTTCTGACGTTCCTTCCGGTCCAAAGTTAGCAAACAGATAATCTGTTTTTGAATCTGCACCTTCAGGGAACAGTCCCAGTTCTTCGATCACCAGGTAAATCCTGTCTAGGCCAAAAGAAATGCCTATCCCCGGAATATTTTTTACCCCGAAAACTTCAGTCAGGTTATCGTACCTGCCGCCCCCGCCAATGGAGCCCATCTGTACATGGTTGGCCTTAACTTCAAAAATGGCACCGGTATAATAATCCAGGCCTCTGGCTAAGGTAATATCAAAGACCAGGCTTTTGGCATCCGCACCAAGCTGTATGGATTGGTTCAAAACAAATTCAAGTTCCTCCACTCCTTTCAGTCCGGTCTCATTGCCCTGAAATTTATCTTTCAGCTGGCTGAGGTTTTCCAAAGCGTTATCAGACTGGGTAAACAGGAAATCCAGTTTATCGATGGATTCCTGGCTGATGCCTCTTTCCAGAAGTTCTTTCGTTACCCCCTCTTTTCCTATTTTATCCAGTTTATCCAGGGCAACGGTGAAATCAATCAGCTGATCGGTAATCCCGGCAAATTCTGCCAGTCCGGAAAGGATTTTCCGGTTGTTGATATGGATCGCTACAGAAAGACCGAGATCAGCAAATGATTTTAAATACAGCTGCACCAGGTCAACTTCCTGCAACAGACTTTCACTGCCCACTACATCAGCATCACACTGGTAAAACTCCCTGAATCTTCCTTTTTGCGGACGGTCTGCCCTCCAGACCGGCTGGATCTGATACCGTTTAAAAGGAAATGTCAGCGTATTATGGTTCATGGCCACGAATCTTGCAAAAGGTACGGTAAGGTCATATCGGAGTGCCTTATCCGAGATCTGGGAAGTTAGCTTCTGATGGCTTTTATTTTCCCAGTCGTCCTGGTTTACTTTAGCCGTATAATCTCCTGAATTTAAAATTTTAAAAATCAGACGGTCTCCCTCCTCTCCGTATTTTCCGGTTAATGTAGAAAGGTTTTCAAAGCTCGGAGTTTCCAGAGGCTGGAAGCCGAAAAGCTCAAAATTCCGCTGTAAAGTATTGATGATGTATCTTCTTCTGGAAACTTCAAGAGCGGTAAAATCCCTCGTTCCTTTTGCTAAACCTGGTTTCATTGTATAATTGATGAATGATGATTAATAATAAATGCTGCTGCAAAAATAGTGAATTGAACGGACTTATCGGCACAATAAAAGCCGGAGCGGCATTTGCGCTCCGGCCAGATCATCATTTGTGTTGTATGGTATTATACATTTTCCAGAATCTCAAGGATTTCCGCTCCGTAATTTTCAATTTTATGTTTCCCGAATCCTTTGATATCCAGCAGTTCTTCTTTTCTGGCAGGCTTGTATTTTGCTACGGACAGCAGTTCTTTATTGGTGGCTATGAAATACGTAGGAAGGTTCTGTTCCCTTGCTTTCTCCGAACGCCAGAACTTCAGGGCATCCAGGATTTTTTCTTCATCGGTATTCAGTTCATCGCTGTCTGCGGCAGAATATTTTACGGTCTTAGGATCCTTGACGGTATTATGGGGGCTTTTAAGCTCTTCAAAATACAGGACAACGGACCAGTAGTTTTCATCCTGTACAAATGCCGTTTCCACCTTTATGATTTCCCGGGTTGCCAGAAAGCTGTCAAGTGCTCTCTGATCATCATAGAGATACTCTTCCGGGAGTCTGATTTTAAAAATTTTTACTTTCATCATGCCTGTTTTTTACGATTATTTTCCTCCTAACAGCAGTATTTCATCTACTCTTATCTCGGTAATGTACCTTTTGATGCCTTCCTTATCGTCATAAGATCGATACATCAGTTTTCCTTCTACGGAAATCTCTTTGCCTTTATGCACGTACTTCTGGAAGATATCCGCTACTTTTCCGTAGGCTACCAATGTATGCCATTGGGTCTCCTCTACTTTCTCACCTTTTGCGTTGGTATAGTGGTCGCTTGTTGCAAGCGATACCTGAGCTTTTACATTGCCGTTGTCAAAATTGACCATTTCAACTTCTTTTCCTGTGTACCCGATCAGGGTTACTTTGTTTCTTAGTGACATAATATTAATTTTTAAAAAGTTAGTATTCAGATCCTTGACGCTCACTGTTTTTCCGGATCTCTGTTGCAAAGATTGCATTTGTTCACTTTCGGATCCGGTTAAAAACTATTTAAATTCATTTGTAGTCGTTTGCAAACGGATAATTACGTATATTTGAATGAAAGAAGGATGCTGACGGTTTACCAATAATACATCAATCAATTATACAGCGTCACTTTTTCCTTTCATTCAAAATTTATGATTTACAGCAATGAAAAAAACAATACAAAGAACATTCAGGGTTTCCAGATATGTCATCTACCGTGAAACACTCGTTGATTACAGGGAACACTTCTGGTCTTTCCTGGGAGCTTTCTTCGGAATCGGCATCATTGCTTTTATCCAGTCGCATGCTCTCGCCGCTACGGAAAATATTTTTCTAATCGGATCCTTCGGGGCTTCCAGCGTCCTGATTTACGGCGCTATACAAAGCCCGCTGGCGCAGCCGAGGAATCTGGTAGGCGGCCATGTGATTTCAGCATTGGTAGGAGTAACCATTTATAAAATCGTTCCGGATATCATCTGGCTTTCGGCACCACTTGCCGTAGCTTTTTCAATCATACTGATGCAGTATACCAAAACTTTGCATCCGCCGGGAGGTGCTACCGCCCTCATTGCAGTAAGTTCAACAGGAAAAATCCCTGAATTAGGCTATTGGTATGTTATTTCTCCCGTCTTAAGCGGCTGCCTTATCCTATTGCTGACCGCCTTGTTCTTTAACAACCTGACATCTAACAGGAGCTACCCTGCACACAACCGCTTTAAGAAGCTGCTTAAAAAAAGACATCAACATTCACATCCTGCTAAAAAAGATCAGCCATGAACTGTTTAGAATGCGGCGAAAAAATCATCGGACGGTCAGACAAAAAATTCTGCAATGATGCCTGCCGGAATGCCTATAACAATAAGCAGAATAAAGATTCGAGCAACCTCATGCGGAATGTGAACAACAAGCTGCGGAAAAATTACCGGATCCTCAGGGAAGTGAATACGGAAGGAAAAACAAAAATAGCCCGGTCAAAACTTGATGGCTTAGGTTTTGATTTTGATTATTTCACCAATCTTAAAGTATATAAAAACGGTTCGGAATATAAATTTATCTATGATTACGGATATAAAATCCTAGAAGAAGATTTTGTTTTAATTGTCAGAAACCAGGGATAGCCCGACAAAAATGCCTATTATGAAAGAAATTATCCTGATTACCGGAGCCAACGGATTGATTGCCCGCAAACTGGCGGAAAAGCTGGACAAAGAATATACGGTCAGGTTCCTAACCCGCAAAAAAAAGAAGGCGCATGAATTTGAATGGGACCTAAAGAAAGGCTCAGTCGATCAGGCTGCTTTTGACAATGTTTCCCATATCATCCATCTTGCCGGAGCCAATATCTCTGAAAAACGATGGACCGATGCAAGAAAAAGAGAATTGATTTCCAGCCGGGTAGATTCTGCCCGCCTTCTTATGGATGGTGTCAAAAAACAGAATATAAAGCTGAAATCCTTTATTTCTGCATCAGGAATCAATTATTACGGTACGGAGACTACTGAAAAAACATATACTGAAGATGATCCGGCGGGAAAAGATTTCCTGAGTGAGGTCGTTGTGCTGTGGGAAAAGGCTGCCGATGAATTCAGGAAAAACGGATTGGCCGGGAGAGTCGTAAAACTGCGTACTGCGGTAGTCCTTTCTGAAAAAGAAGGAGCCTTAAAAAAACTGATGGTTCCCGTGGAATACGGAATTGGTTCTCCTCTGGGCACCGGAAAGCAATATATGCCCTGGATACACATTGAAGATATCGCCTCAATGTATGAATACGCGGTAAAAAACCATTCCCTGGAGGGTGCGTATAATGCCGTTGCGCCAGAGCATACCACCAATGCTGCTTTTACAAAAGAAGTGGCCGCAGTCCTGAACAGGCCATTTATCATGCCGAATGTACCGGCGTTCCTGTTGAAGTTGATTTTCGGGGAACTTTCTGTAGCTGTACTGGAAGGTTCAAGGGCTTCAGCAAAAAAAATAATGGATTCCGGGTTCAGTTTCATGTTCCCCGATCTCCATACTGCTTTACAAGATTTATTAAAAGATAAAATTAACAAATAATAAAATCAGGAGACTTATTCTTGAAAGATACCTGCTTTTACATATATCAAGCCTATTCATTTATGCAAGACAATAAGATTCACATTACCAAAACAGAAATCCTTTCTGATCAGTGGTATACCCTAAAAAAAGTCACGTATGACAAAACCATGCACAACGGAAGTGTCAGGACGCAGAGCAGAGAAGCCTATGACCGTGGAAACGGTGCTGCTATCCTGCTGTATGATAAAGAACGTAAAACCGTCATATTGACCCGTCAGTTCCGGCTTCCCTCCTTCCTGAACGGAAACCCTACCGGAATGCTGATTGAAGTCTGTGCAGGACTTTTGGACAACGATGATCCGGAAGCCTGCATCAAAAGGGAAACTGAGGAGGAGACCGGGTATAAAATCTCTCATGTGGAAAAAGTTTTTGAAGCATATATGTCTCCCGGTGCCGTTACAGAGATTCTGTATTGTTTTATTGCCGAATATGCCCAGGAGATGAAAACAGCAGAAGGCGGCGGTCTTGAGGAGGAAGGTGAAGACATCGAAGTCTTGGAATTCGGGTATGAAGACGCATTGCGTATGGTGGACACCGGAGAAATCAGGGACGCCAAAACGATTATGCTGATACAGCATCTGAGAGTTAAAAATATTTTATAAATTCTTACGTTTTACTTTAAATCTTTTTTCATGAAAATATGGTATACCCTCAGCCTTTCTATCCTGTTTTGCGCACCTGCTTTTGCGCAGAAAGTTGAGAAACTGGGCGCTAAAGACAAGGCAGCAACAGAACACTTCCAAAACAGCTATAAAAAGAAAAATTACAAAAAATTCGATGGTAAAATAATCCCGGGTAGTAATGAAGTCCGGTTTGATGATAAGGTGGTGTATTATGATACTTCGGATAAAACTACTGCCCTGCTGCTTAAAGAGGGACTTATTTATCCTCAGCTGCTGACTGACTATCAGATGCAGAAATTTATTGACGAAACCACCGACCGTACCCAAAAAAGGTTTTTAAAGCTGCAGAAAGATCCCAGAGCGGGTTTTGATGTAAACCAGGTAAAACTTGGACCGACTACGGAAGCAGGTTTCCTGAAAACAGGTCCGCAAGTGAGGCGATTCAAAATGATCTGCAAAGACAGCAGGTTTCCGAATTCAATCATCTATTTTATCGAGCTGACCAATAAAAATGCAACCGGTACTACCCCAACGGAACAGTTTATCAAGGAAGCTAAACTGACGCATATTTATCAGCAGGAGTAATAGATATTATCTTTTTTTCTTGATTATAATGAACTATTAATAGAAATTTAGCTTTAATCATGACTGCTGAATATCAAAGCATGAATCTATATTTCAATGCCATCTGTGAGTTCAGGCAGCTGAATCCTGTGGTCAAAGGGCAGCCATTACGGACCAATGATCCGGGTATGATGAGCATCAGGGATGCCCTTCAAGGATTTAAGCATGTGTTAGAGCAGCAATACAAGTCAACAGATCCTATCGAATGTTCTGTTCAAATCTCAAAAGGGATCACCAATCTGCCTCATATTCTGTATGCCTGTATTCTTCCGCCGGTCCAGCTGGTTCCAAACGGTATTTACACGGCCATTTGTTTTGATATTCTGGGCAGAGGTGCCCTGGTAGGATGTGTGGAGTCTAAAGTAACGGCTAAAGGATTAACTACAGTGCACAGGAAGAAAAACGCCAGACTCCTCGATATCGATGTAGACGGTGCCAGTGAAAGAACACAATACAACAATGTATTCGTCAACCCGAAAGAATTCTATTACCCTCTTCATCAGGATATTGAATTGGATCTGCACATTAAAGCTTCACTGAAACTGGCCATTGGATTTCTAGAACGCTGATTGTATGGTAAAAAGCTGCCATTTCCGGTTGGCTTTTTAAAAGTATATCAAGATGTGATTTAAAAAAGTACTAGTGCTTAAAGACTTCTCGATACACTCGCTTCGGTTACTAGAAGTAACGAATGATAATTTATCGAATGAAACAGTAAAATCAATTGATTAACATTCAATAATTTACATTATCAACAACCGTCACTTCGAGTAGCTTGAAAAGCGTATCGAGAAGTGATTTAACAGGGTTCTGTCGCTCAAAAAACTTCTCGATACACTCCGCTTCGCTGCGTTACTCGAAGAGACGAATGATAATTCATTGAATGAAAAATTAAAATCAACTGATTAATATTCAATAATCTACATTACCAACAACCGTCACTTCGAGTAGCTTAAAAAGCGTATCGAGAAGTGATTTAACAGAGAATTATTGCTCAAAAACTTCTCGATACACTTCGCTTCGCTGCGTTACTCGAAGTGACGAATGATAATTCATTAAAATCAATTGATTAATATTCAATAATCTACATTACAAACAACCGTCACTTCGAGTAGCTTGAAAAGCGTATCGAGAAGTGATTTAGCAGAATACTATCGCTCAAAAACTTCTCGATACACTCCGCTTCGCTGTGTTACTCGAAGTGACGAATGATAATTTATTGAATGAAACAGTAAAATCAATTGATTAACATTCAAAAGTTTAGATTACAAACAACCGTCACTTCGAGTAGCTTGAAAAGCGTATCGAGAAGTGATTTAGCAGAATACCATCGCTCAAAAAACTTCTCGATACACTCCGCTTCGCTGCGTTACTCGAAGTGACGAATGATGATGCATTGAATGAAATAGTAAAATCAATTGATTAATGTTCAATAGTTTAGATTACAAACAATCGTCACTTCGAGTAGCTTGAAAAGCGTATCGAGAAGTGATTTAGCAGAATACTATCGCTCAAAAAACTTCTCGATACACTCCGCTTCGCTGCGTTACTTCAAGTGACGAATGATAATGCATTGAATGAAACAGTAAAATCAATTGATTAACATTCAATGATTTATATTACCAACCACCGTCATTTCGAGTAGCTTGAAAAGCGTATCGAGAAGTGATTTAGCAGAGAATTATTGCTCAATAATTTCTTGATATACTCCGCTCCGATTTTCCATTAAAAATTACAAAAAGTACCCTGTTATTGAATACTTTGCAATAAAACACCTCCAAAACTGATGGCATACGGTTTTTCAAAACAAATATTCCCTACATTTGTTCCAGAAAACAGTTCTTTAACATACTTCATCAAACGGAAAAGGTTTTACGTAAAGTAGATTAATAGGGAATCGTGTGAGAATCACGAGCTGTCGCGCAACTGTAAGTAATATCCCAAAGGTTTTTGTCCAAGCATATCCACTGTGAAAACGGGAAGGATGACAGAAACTGTTACAAGTCAGGAGACCTGCCTGTTCCGGATTGACAATGCTCTCGCGGTCTGGAGTTTTTGAGTCATACAGATGATACTTTTGAACGTATTTTGGTTTGATTTTTTTGGATTTATCTTAAAGACAACGGTTTTATTTATAAATTGCTGCACACTTTAGAATAATCGATCTGGAAATTAATGGATTATCCTTTTTTCATATTCGATTACCGGTTCTGTTTTATTTTAATGGAAATCAAGATTGATTAAACTCTATTTCGGAAAACAGGAATATTCAAGCCAATCTCGATGATCTGATGGGGAAATTACGTCTTTGCTGTATCTCTTTTATTTCTTAAAATTCCTTTCTCCGTGCGCATTGCGAAGCATCTGAAGAACTTTTAATAAATGTTTTATTTAAAAGTTTAAGAACATGCAAACGCACATTCTGGGCTATCCGCGTATTGGTAGCCAAAGAGAACTCAAAAAAGCCTGCGAGCAGTATTGGTCAGGCAAAATGTCACTGGATGAACTGCTGGACACCGGCAGTACCCTCACCCTAAAGCACTGGAAACATCAGCAGGAAGCAGGCATAGACCTCATTCCCTGCAACGATTTTTCGTATTACGATCAGGTGCTGGATATGACCTTAACCGTAGGAGCTATTCCCCCAAGGTACCTCGAAATCGCTTCCCGGAAAACAGAGACCGACCTGTATTTTGCCATGGCCAGAGGATTTCAGCAGGAAGGACTGGACATTACCGCAATGGAAATGACCAAATGGTTCGATACCAATTATCATTACATGGTCCCTGAATTCTATAAAGATCAGGAATTTTCCCTGTTTTCAGACAGGATCATACAGGAATTCATCAGAGCAAAGGAAGCGGGCATTAAAGCCAAGCCTGTCATCATCGGTTTGCTGACGTATCTCCTTCTCGGAAAAGAAAAGGAAGAAGGTTTTGATAAACTGGATTTAGCTCAGAATTTACTTCCGGTATACCTCCGGATCTTGAAGGAACTGGAGCAGCATGGCGCAGAATACATCCAGTTTGACGAACCATTCCTCGCGATGGACCTTACCGAAAAGGCCAAAGACACCTATCAGTTTATCTATGCTGAAATCAGGAAACAGTTCCCGGATCTGAAACTGATCATTGCCACCTATTTTGAAGGGTTAAGAGATAACCTTATGCTGGCTGTTTCCCTTCCTGCCGATATTCTGCATATTGATCTTGTCCGTTGTCCAGAACAGCTGAATGAAGTACTGAAAGTACTTCCGAAGACATTGAGCCTCTCTTTAGGAATTGTAGACGGAAGGAATATCTGGAAGAATGATTTCAAAAAATCTTTACATAGTATCGAAAAAGCGATCAGGAAAATTGAGCCAGAGCGAATATTCATTGCGCCTTCATGCTCACTCCTCCACACGCCTATTGATTTAGACCTGGAAAAAAATGACCAGGTATTATATCCTGAAATTAAAGAATGGATGGCTTTCGCCAGGCAGAAACTGAGCGAAGTCGTAGCCCTGAAAAAACTGGCCTCCGGAGAAGCCAATCATGAGGTATTGCTTCAATACGCGTACAATCAGAAAGCGGTTGAAGACCGCACGGTATCTTCCCTCATCCATAATGATGACGTAAAAGCCCGTGCAGAAGTAATTACCAAAGAAGAAACGCAGAGGGAACATTCATTTTCCATCAGGAAAGAAATCCAGCATCATGTTTTACAGCTTCCGCTTTTCCCAACCACCACCATCGGTTCGTTTCCACAAACCAAAGAAGTAAGGAACTGGCGGGCTAAATTTAAAAAGGGAGAACTGAATGCAAAACAGTATGACAAGCTTCTGAAGCAGGAAACCAAGCGTACCATCCGCTGGCAGGAAGATATCGGGATCGATGTGCTGGTTCACGGCGAATTTGAGCGCAATGACATGGTGGAATATTTCGGGGAACAGCTGGCTGGATTTGCCTTTACGCAAAACGGCTGGGTACAGAGCTACGGAAGCCGCTGCGTGAAACCGCCGGTAATTTACGGAGATGTACACCGCCCGAATCCGATGACGGTCTACTGGTCTGAATACGCTCAGTCTTTAACCAAAAAGTGGGTAAAAGGAATGCTGACCGGACCGGTCACCATCCTTCAGTGGTCGTTTGTGCGTGACGATCAGCCGCGTTCGCTTACATGCAGGCAGATTGCACTGGCTATCCGCGATGAAGTCTGCGATCTTGAAAGAGCCGGGATCAGGATCATCCAGATTGATGAACCCGCGATCCGCGAAGGCCTGCCGCTAAGAAAATCCGATTGGCAGAATTACCTGAAATGGGCTGTAGAAGCATTCCGGATCTCCGCCAGCGGCGTAGAAGATGCCACCCAGATCCATACGCATATGTGTTATTCTGAATTCAATGATATCATCCACAATATTGCCGATATGGATGCCGATGTCATCACCATAGAATGTTCCCGAAGCCAGATGGAACTGCTGAATGCATTTGCCGATTTCAAATATCCGAACGAGATTGGTCCCGGCGTATACGACATCCATTCGCCAAGGGTTCCGTCCAAAGAAGAAATGGTAGAACTGCTGAAAAAGGCACAGGCTGTGATCCCGGCAGACCAGCTTTGGGTAAATCCGGATTGCGGACTGAAAACCAGGCATTGGGAAGAAACCGAAAAGGCACTGATTGCCATGGTAGAAGCCTCAAAGGAAATGAGCGGACAAATTACAAAAGAAAAAATGGAATATTAGAATGACAGGAGCTTTAGGGCTCCTGTTTTTTTTATTGTTAAAAAATATAAGGCTGTTAATACACTAAACGCCATCTAAACCTCATAGGTTTTGAAAACCTATGAGGTTTATTAGGATATAACTAGTGTAAAAATTTTATAATTCATTAGATCTTATAAAAGAATATTTACTTTTACATTAAAAATCTAATGACTAATTCTTTTAACCAAGTTTGTGAGTTTAGACAAAACTATCCTATTAATTCCTATAGTAGCTTAAGAACAAATGATCCACTTTTAATAGACGTTATAAATGCACTTAATAATTTTAAAAAAGAACTTGAAAAAAAATATCTAAAATTTGAAGGTATCGATTTGAAAATTGACATCTCAAAAGGAGCTGCAAATTTTCCCCATGTTGCTCATGTTTGTATTTTACCACCCAATCAAAAAGTTTCTAATGGTATTTATGTCGCAATTTGTTTTGATAAATTTGGAAAAGGAGCCGTGATTGGTTGTGCAGAATCAAAAACAAATCCTAAAGGACTAAATATTAAAATTAGGAAAAGTAAAAGAAAAATCCCAGTAATAGATGTAGATGGAGGTAGTGCCAAAACTAAATATAACAATGTTTTTGAAAATCCTAAAGACTTTTATTATTCATCAATTAAACATTCAGATTTAGAAAATCATATAAATAGATCATTAAGTTTATGTTTATATAACCTGGGCCTCATCAATGATTCTAAATACTTACAAACAGATGATTATCTAAATTCGGCTATCAAAGAAAATGAAATAGATTATTTTAATCTACAAGATATCTCTGATGATAGAAAGAAAATAGCCATACAAATCCATGCAAGAAGAGGACAAAAAAAATTCAGAAAGAAACTTCTTGATGTTTATGAAGGGAAATGTGCAGTAACGGGATGTGAAATTATTGAAATACTGGAAGCAGCTCACATTTATAGTTTTAAAGGATCCGAGACAGACAAAATTCCTAATGGTATATTACTACGTTCTGATATACATACATTATTTGATCTAGGATTGATAAGTATAAATCCCCAAAATTATTTTGTACAGATAAGCAGTAAAATGGTGAAGGATAAATATTACTCTAATTTATTGAGTAACGTTAAAATTACTCTACCAAATAGACACGAAGATTATCCTAGTCAAGACTCACTTCAATATCATTTTGAAAATATTTTTATAAGTTGATACCAGCTTTATTATATTCAAACCTCATAGGTTTTTAAAACCTATGAGGTTTAAAATTATATAAGCTGAATTAATTCTGATTATCTTTCAGCCTTTTGACTTCCTCTTTCAGCAAACTGATATACTCCTGCAAATTTTTGATAATTTCAATGCTTAATTCATTGTTGAATGTTTGAATATTTGAACCTGCCGCAGGACTATCGTTAAATGTTGAGTTGTTATGATTGATAATCATTGTTCCTTCCTCTTCCTCGTAAATGTCTTCTACAGGGACATTAAGGAAATTAGCAATCTTTTCCCATTCTTCATGGATGATTTTCACGTCACCACCTTCTTTCCTGCAATAATTGGATACATCGGTAGCAATAACCTCGGCAATCTGCTGTTGAGTGTAGCCCTTCTTTTTTCTGATCGAACGTAATTTTTCTTTTTGCATAATCTGCTTTTTACAAATATAAAAAAAGACTTTTGTTTTTCAAATGCCTTCATCTGATTTTCATTTTGCAGCTATGTAATCACAAAAGGCATGATACACAAATAATTAACATTAAATAACACTTCAGTTTAAATTAAAAACCCTAATTTTGCACTCCGAAATAAGGATTCAACCATATGAAAAAATTAGGCGAATACAGAAAGCTTCTGGAAGTAGATAAAAACGTAACATTAAAGGAGCTGAAAACCATTTACAGGAATACGATGAAAGATACGCATCCTGATAAATTCATCAACGATGAAGCCGGCAAGCAGGAAGCGGAAGAGAAAAGCAAATCTGTGATTGAAGCCTATCATTTCCTGGTAAGCATCAACCCGGAAACGCAGGAAAAATATAAGGAAGAATATACGGAAACCACAACGACATCCAATATTCAGGATTTTTATCTTGAAAAATCAATCCTTACCGTTCAGCATCTGAACGGGAATATCTATGAATACCTGGGTGTACCGAGAAATACCTATATCAAAATGGTGAACGCCGATTCGCCAAGCCGTTTCGCAAGAAGACACATCTACGGAAGTTTTGTATACCGGAAAGCGGGAGAAGCCATGGAGGCTTAAGCTCCGACTGAACATATTTAAAAGGCTTCCGGATTCCAGAAGCTTTTTTTTGTTTAAAATTTAATTTGATATTCCGTCACTTTGGGAAACGCAGCGAAGCGGAGTGTATCGAGAAGTTTTTGAGTAATAACACTCTGGCAAATCACTTCTCGATACGCTCTGCAAGCTACTCGAAGTGACGGAGGCTGATCTTATAAATTTTGATTTCAAATTCTCTAAGCTTCAATTTCATTTAATATAATCATTTCCTCCGTCACTTCGAGTAACGCAGCGGACCGGAGTGTATCGGGAGTTTTTGAGCAATAACATTCTGTGAAAGCACTTCTCGATACGCTTTGCAAGCTACTCGAAGTGACGGAGGTTGATCGTATAAATTCGCTTCCAAACTCACTTAATCTCTAATTTATTTAATTCAATCATTTCTAGTGTCACTTCGGGTAACGCAGCGGAGCGGAGTGTATCGGGAAGTTTTTGAGCAATAGCACTCTGTTAAAGCACTTCTCGATACGCTTTGCAAGCTACTCGAAGTGGCGGAGGTTGATCGTATAAATTTTCGCTTCCAAACTCACTTAATCTCTAATTCATTTAATACAATCATTTCTAGCGTCACTTCGGTTAACGCAACGGAGCGGAGTGTATCGGGAAGTTTTTGAGCAATAGTACTTTGTTAAAGCACTTCTCGATACGCTTTGCAAGCTACTCGAAGTGACGGAGGTTGATCGTATAAATTTTGATTCCAAACTCACTTAATCTCTAATTTATTTAATACAATCATTTCTAGTGTCACTTCGGGTAACGCAGCGAAGCGGAGTGTATCGAGAAGTTTTTGAGCAATAACACTCTATTAAAGCACTTCTCGATACGCTTTGCAAGCTACTCGAAGTGACGGAGGCTGATCATACAAAGTTTTGTTTCCAAAGTCACTTAATCTCTAATATATTTAATACACTCATTTCTAGCGTCACTTCGGGTAACGCAACGGAGCGGAGTGTATCGAGAAGTTTTTGAGCGATAGTATTCTGATAAATCACTTCTCAATACGCTTTGCAAGCTACTCGAAGTGACGGAGGTTGATCATATAAATTTTGTTTTCAAACTCACTTAATCTCTAATTCATTTAATATGATCATTTCCTGCGTCACTTCGGGTAACGCAGCAAAAAAAGCGCATCATTTCTGATGCGCTTAAGGTTAATTAAAAGGTGGATCTATTAATCCGTGTGTTTTGGAGTATATCCGTCTTCACTCAGTTCCCTGTGCTCATAGTCGGCCTTCATTTCGGCTTCATAATCTATTTTTTCATGTTTACCCATTCTTCTTAAAATGGAGTCAAACAGAGAATATACTACCGGTACGATAATCAGGGTCAGGAATAGTGATGATGTCAGACCCCCGATGATTACCCATGCCAGACCGTTGTTCATTTCTGCTCCTGCGCCTTTGGCGATCGCAATCGGGATCATACCGAAGATCATCGCAATCGTGGTCATCAGGATCGGACGGAGACGGGCATGGTTCGCCTGAATCAGCGCGTCATGTGTATTGAACCCGGCTGCCTTTCTCATATTAGCAAAGTCGACGATCATGATCGCGTTTTTCGCTACCAGACCAATCAGCATAATCATCCCCAGCATGGTAAAGATATTCAGTGAGTTTCCGGTGATGGCCAGGATCACCATAACTCCGATCAATGCCAGTGGAATGGAGAACAATACCACAAATGGATACACAAAAGAATCATATAAGGAAACCATTACGAGGTATACCAATACGATGGCTGCCAGCAAGGCAATTCCCAAAGTACCGAAACCTTCGGTCTGGTTTTCCATGTCCCCGCTCCAGATATACGATACTCCGGCAGGTTTTGTTTTTTCATTATCCATGAACATGGCTGCCCATTCATTGGCTACATCTCCTACCGGACGGCCCACTACTTTGGCTTTAACCTTTACGGAAGGAGCTTTGTCCCTACGTTCCAGCAAGCTTGGCCCGGAACCCATCTTCACATCGGCAAACTGGCTTAATCTGATCTGTTGCCCCTGAGGATTGGTAAACATCAGGTTTCTCACATCATCAATCGACTGCCTGTTGGCGTCACCGAAACGGATGTTGATATCATATTCATATTCCCCGGCTCTAAATTTCCCGTCGGTATTTCCGCTGAACGCTGTCTGCATGGTTTGCCCGACACTGGAAAGATTCAGGCCTAAAGCAGCCATTTTATCCCGGTCGATATTCACCTGTACTTCCGGGCTTCCGGAATCGGTTGACAGTTCTGCATCTACAGCTCCGGGAACTTTTTTAAGCAATCCAAGGATCCTGTTGGCTTCCTTGTTTGCGGTTTCGTTGTCCTGAGCGGTAACCACCATTTCGATCGGAGCATTATCCGCTCCCATCAATCCGATAGGTGCAGTCTTGAATTCTACTCCGGTGAATTTTTCTTCCAGCGCTCTTTTAATCTTCGCAGACTTGATGTCCGTACTTTCGTTACGCTGGGATTTATCCACCAGGATCACCTGGATCTCCGACTGGTACAGGGTAGCCTGGACACCTCCGAATCCGGAAGACTGCTGCCCTACTGTGGTAATCATATCTACCACATCTTTATCGTTTCTCAGGAACTTTTCAACTTCCAGGGTTACCTGGTTGGTTTTTTCCACAGAAGCGTCTTTAGGCAATTCCATCTGAACCAGGAATTGTCCACGGTCCATTTTTGGGAAGAATTCACCTCCGATGAATCCGAATGCTACCAGCATAAAGGATGAAATCAGGATGATAAAGGTAACGACCACCGTCATCACCCTCCTTAAGGTAGTTTTTAAAGCCCATTCCAGAATGCCGGTAATCCAGTGGGTAAATTTCTCCAGTTGTTTCTCGAACCAGAGAATGAATCTTTCAAACACGTTCTTTCCTGTAAGATGCACCAGCTTACCGTATCTCGAAGATAACCATGGAATAATGGTAAATGAAGCCAGCAAGGATAGCATGGTCGCAATAACTACCGTCACACAGAATTGGGCAAGGATGTCTGATACCAAGCCGGAACTCATCGCAATCGGTAAGAATACCACTACAATTACCAAGGTAATAGCCGTTACGGTAAACCCGATTTCCGAAGCTCCGTCGTACGCCGCACGGATCCTGCTTTTCCCCATCTCCATGTGCCTGTACACGTTTTCCAATACAACAATCGCATCATCCACAAGAATACCTACCACGAGTGAAAGTCCGAGTAAACTCATCAGGTTCAGGGTATAGCCCATCAGGTACATTCCAATTACCGTAGCAATCAGGGACATCGGGATGGAAACCATTACGATAAATGCGTTTCTGATGTTGTGGAGGAACAATAGCATCACCACCGCTACCAGGATGATCGCCAGGAATAAGTCGAAAATTACGTGATCGGCTGCTTCCAGCGTAAAATCTGTAGTATCATCCACAATATTCAGCTGAAGTCCCTGAGCTTTGTAGTTGTTCTGAACCTGAGCAATGGTTTTCTGAACCAGTTCTGAAACAGCCACCGCGTTCGCATCCGACTGTTTTTTCACCTGAAGCAAAATAGTAGAATTCTGGTTGTACCGTGCGATTTTCTCTGCATCTTTCTGTGAATCGAAAACCGTAGCAATATCAGAGAGACGTACCTGGGCTCCGTTTTTGTTGGAAACCACAAGATTGTTCAGTTCAGCTACATTTTTATATTTCCCGGACAGACGGATCGTTGATCTCGATGTCCTCGTCTTTAATGCTCCTGTAGGGAAATCCAGGTTGGAAGAAAGGATAGCCTGCTGTACATCCCCTATGGAAAGTCCATATCCCTGCAGTTTCTTTTCATCCAGGTTCACCTGGATCTCTCTTTCCTGGCCACCTACAAGGGTAACCTGGGCCACCCCGTTCACACGGGAAAAGATGGGTTCTATTTTCTTGTCTAAAAGATCGTAAAGTTCTTTATTGTTCAGCTTGTTGCTGGTAATACTCAGCGTCATGATCGGAAGGTCATCCAGCGAGAACTTCTGTAAAGACGGCGGGTCTGCATCATCCGGAAGGTCTGCCAGGATAGCGTTGACCTTTCTCTGCGCATCGTTTAGCGCATAGTTGACATCAGCACCTGTGTTCAGCTGAACCATGATCACCGATAAACTTTCGTAAGATGAAGATTCTACTTTCTTTACATTCTCGAGAGACCCTACGGCATCTTCAATTTTACGGGTTACGGATGTTTCCACCTCGGCAGGCGAAGCTCCGGGATATACCGTAGAAATGGTGACCACATTGGTTTCAAACTTCGGAATCAATTCATACCCCATCATGGAGTAACTTAACAAACCGCCCAGCGTGAGGATCGTAAAGAGTACGATCACCAGGGACGGCCTTTTAATGGATATTTCTGCTAACTTCATCTTATCTTACTTTACGATATTGATTTTGGAACCGTTATCCAGGTTGATCTGTCCGCTGGTAATCACCTGTTCGCCGCCATTAAGGCCGCTTAAGATCTGAACTTTATCGCCATACACCTTACCGGTCTGTACGGTAATCAATTTTGCGGTTCCGTTATTGACAATAAACAATTGTCCTGAGCTTACTCCATTGACGAAGGCTTCCGCAGGAACCGTCAGCATATTCTGGGTTTCCGCACCGTTGTTGGTTTTGAATGTTGCCGTAGCATACATCCCTGCCTTCAGGTTTCCTCTGTTCTGCACTTCGATCTCCACAGGGAAATTTAAAGAAGCATCACTTTTGGGAGCGATAAAGGTAATCCTTCCGCTGAAAGAGTCATCCGGCAGCACATTGACCTTGATCGGCACTTCCTGACCCAGCGCAATTCTTCCGATCTGGCTTTCATCCACGAGTACGGAAAGCTTCAGGGAATTGATGTTTACGATCTCGAACAATGCAGTTCCGGGAGCTACAACCATTCCGGGTTCCACCATTTTTTTGTTGATGGTACCACTGATTCCGGCACGGATGCTCGCATCATTCACCCTTACTCCCTGCGCACGAACTGCCGCCTGAGCATTTTTCAGCTGTAACCTGGAGTTATCGAGCTGTTGTTTGGTAACACCTCCGGTTTTGAAGGCATTTTCATACCGCTGGTTGTCGATGATGGCATTCTGTAAATTATTCTGAGCCTGGGTGACATCCACTTCAATCGCATCTTTTTTGATGGTTGCCAGAACCTGGCCTGCGCTTACCCTGGATCCTTCTTTTACCAATACACTCACAATCCTTCCTGAAATTTCAGAGGACTGGTTAGACTCCTGCTTAGGGATAAAAGTTCCGTTGGCAGAATAATCCGTATCTATATTTTCTCTGGAAACGGTGATCACATTTACATTGATCTTGTCTACCTGCTTGGCTACTTCCTGTACCTCCTTCGTCTGCTTTTCTTTGTTACCTGCAATTTTGTATGCGGCTAAACCGACCAGTACAGCTGCTACGATGATATATATTAAAGTTTTTTTCATTATCGTTTATTATGGGTTTTGTAATGTGTTCAGTTGTCCTTTTGCTTTGATGAGTTTTATTTCCGCTTGCTTATAATCCAGCAAGGCATTGGCATAATTCTGTTTAGCCTGTGTCAGCGCATTTTCAGTATCCAGCACCTCGGTGAGCGGTGCAAGACCATACTGGTAGTTAGACTGGGTATTCTTCTGTACCTTTTCAGCCAGTTCTACATTGTCTTTCATGCTCTGGATGTTGATGATGGCATTCTCCATATTGCTGATGGCATTCTTATAATCCAGGTCCAGGCTCTGTTTGGTATTGTTGATATCCTGGTCAAGGTCCTGAATGTCAATTTCCGCCTGCTGGATCTGTGCTTTGGTAGAACCTCCCATGAAAATCGGGATTTTTATCGCCAGGCCGATGGATGCATAATCGCTCCAGTTGGTTCCCTGCGACGACCCGGAAAAATAAGGGAATTTATTCCCCAGTCCCTGCCATCCGTAGTTCGCCTGAAGGCCTACTGTAGGATACAGCAAAGCTTCTGTGGCTTTCTTATTGTACTGTAAAAGTTCTCTTTGCTTGTTCAGTACCCTGATTTCGGAACGCTCTTCCAGGTTCGCTGCGGTACTCAGCAAAGCCGGATTCGGTTCGATGGTTTTTTCTTCCAGTTCGATCGGGGTGCTGATCGGTATTCCCATATAGAATTTCAGGGCATTCTTAGAAACTTCTACCGCATTGACCAATTGCTGCCTGTTTGATCCGATATTGGTCAGCTGAACGTTGGTACGGTCAAGGTCAATGGATTTCGCCAGCCCGTTATCCACGAGGCTTTTAATTACATTCCTTACCCTTTCCGTATTGGCGTAGCTGGATTCAACAGTTTTCAGGTTTTCCTCCTGCACAAATACCTGATAATAAGCAGTGGCTACATTTTCAATGATCTGCTCATTGGTAAGCTCTGAATTAAGGATATAAAATTCCCTGGTTGATTTTGCAGCTTTAAGCCCTGTGAAAACCCTCTGGTCAAAAATGTTCTGATACAGTGATACAGAATTCACCGACTGCCATTTGGTTCCGAACGTTACCGGAATCATCTGTCCCGGCATACCGAGGATCTCTCCCGGAAGCACAGATTTTTGCAAAATCGGATTGAACGTATTGCTGATGTTGGCACTGATCTGCGGAAGTGCTCCGGCCCTTGCCTCATCAATCTTGTATTCCGCTTTTTTCACCTGCAACGCTGCCTTTTTGGCTTCTGCCTTATTCTGGAGTGCCTGTTTAATGGCCTCCTGAAGAGACACCTGCTGCTGCGCAGAGATGGTTGAAAAACCGAAAATCATAAATGCTGCGGCTATCCCTAGTCTGAGCCTTTTAGCAGTTATTCGTTTTCCTTTCATAATGTTATACTTCGTTTATTTTTTAATAGAGTTGTGTTGTTTACAGTTTTTATTTCTAAAGGACGGTTCATTTCTTAAATTACTTTAACATTTTTTATTTTTTGAACAGCATATTCAGAATGATGTCTTTCCGTTCTGAAATAATCTTGTCGAATTCTTCTTCGCCGATCATCAGGTTTTCCATCAGCAAAGGCCGTATGGCACTTGGGAAGACCAACAGGGAAATCATATTCAGAAGAAACTGAACAGGTTTCATCTTTTCGATATTTCCCAATTCCATTTCCGTTTCAATATCTGTGTACAGCTTTTCAAGCTCGCCTTCCTCAATATCTTTTTTATGGCAGTTGCCCTTGTTGATCTGTGACACAATGTAGGTTTCCAGATAAGGGTACTGTAGACTCGTGGACAATCCGCTTTCTATGAACTGGGCAATCTTCTCCTTAAAAGGCAGATCCGAGTTCATAATAATATTGGACTTCTCATGTTCTACCTTATGGGCCTCATCAAAAATGATCTGGATAAGGTTATCTCGTGACCGGAAATAATAATTGATCAGTGTCCGGTTAACTCCTGCTTCATCTGCAATTTCCTGCGTGGTGGCATCAAATTTCCCTTTAACAAAGAATAAATTCTTCGTTGTTTCTTTTATCAGTTCTTGCGTCTGGTCTTTTTTTATTTGATTTGACATTTTTGTTAAACAAATTTGTGGAGCAAAATTAATTCAAATTTTATTTTTGACAAAATTGTTAAACAAAATTATTAAGAAAAAAATGCATGATTTGTATCATATTTTTCTAATGTGATGAGACTTGATATGTGAGTCATTTTATACCAAGAGGAACGTTGCATTTATTTAATAATGAGCCTTCTTAAGCAGTATTCTGATTGTAATTCACAAAGAGAACCCGACAGAAGTTGCTTTGCCGGGTTCAATGGTATGAATTGTATTAAGAAAACTTGGATTTACCCATTCTTATATTGTGTAATATATGATGGGAAATAGTTAACAGGGACAAAAATCTATTTGAAAAAGTTCAGGACATTTCTTGATCCTATGTTCATGATGGATTTTAGGATGGATCATCAATTTCAAGAGAGTAGCTAATAGTTATCGCTTACAGATGATGAATGGACGGGATGCTCTTTGTTTTGCACCGTAGCCCGCATTAATTATTACAGATCATGGACGGTAACTTTCCAGATCGTTTCTCAGCTCAATAGCTTGTCTTAGGTAATCGGTATTTTTCAGATCCTGATCCGATGTGCCTGTGGCTTTAATCAGCTTTCCGTTTATGTAGTAATATCTGGATTCGGATAAGAGTTCAGGTTGTCTAAGGTATCCGTTTTTACCGGCAGTCTGATATTTTTTAACGTATACGAATATCAGATGATTATGGTCAAAAAAATATTCCGTCTGGTATTTCCATGCAGATGTACCTACCGAGTATTCCATTTTCTTAAGTTCACTGTTTATGTAAAATCCTTTAAGTTCAATGCCGTTATCCGTTACAGTATTTTTACCGGCAAAATATTCATTAGGAACTGTTTTAACTGTGTAGTTTCTGGTTTTGTTAATCTGTTCGACAGATTTCCGGATCATTATGATATCCTGGCCTGAGACTGAAACAGAAAAAATAACAAAAAGGATTAGGAATACATGCCGCATCTTTTTTTTATGGAAGATACAAAATAAAATCAGGCCGTAAGGCTTTCTTTACCTTGCAGTAAACATATCTGAATGACATAAAAGAGAAACAGGCAGAAAACTCTGCCCGCTTTTTATAATAATCTGATCTTATCGTCTGAAAGATCAATGATCTTGTCTTTATACAGTCCGCCAATAGCTTTCTTAAAATTCTTTTTGCTCATCTGCAGCTCATCTTTAATCTCTTCCGGACTCGACTGGTCAGAAAGATATAGTAATCCGTAATTTTCTTCCAGCTTATCCAGGATCTTCTTTTTGAATTCATCAATATTTTCAAATCCTTCCGGCTGCAGGGAAACATCAATCTTCCCGTCTTCCCGGATCGCTTTGATATAGCCTGTCTCTTCGGATAAAGGATAGAGCTTTTTAAAAACATCGGATGCATAGATCAGTCCGATATATTGTTTATTGATCACGACATTCCAGCCCAGTTCGCTTTCGTTCATCATGATCAGGTCTACTTTGTCACCTTTCTGAAACGGCAGGTCCTGATACTGCGGGTTCCTTTTGAATTTGGTAGTACCGGTAATCAGTTCCAGTTCATCATCAACATAGAGATAGACTAAGTATCGTTTGCCTTCAATGATTTTTGTTTTCTGCTGCTTATACGGGATGAACAGGTCTTTGATGATTCCCCAGTCCATAAACGCACCGCTCGGCAGGCTCTGAACACAGCTCATTACCGCAAACTCCCCTACTTCCGCCAAAGGAATTTCAGTCGTAGCTTTCAGCTTATTGTCATCCTGATACACAAAAACCTCAATCTCATCATTAACTTCCTGTTCATCACGGATGAAAATTTTAGGTAAAAAAGCCTTCTCGCCGGAACCATCCGTTAAGATCCATCCTGAAGTGTTTTTTTCTGATATTGTTAAAGTCTGTGTCTTTCCCGGTTGCATAGATGAAAAAATTTAGCTGACAAAGGTACGGAAATAATCGTAAGTTCAGAATGTGGAATGTAAAGCAACTTTCTTCAAAAAACAATCATCGCTATGGAGGGCAGCCAGAATTATTAACTCTTTCAATCCATCAATCCTTAAATCTTCCAATTTTTAAATCTTTACACCTTCACCCACTTCCAATAAAAAACACACTATTACCATAACAACAACCATAATCCTTAAATCCTTAAATTCTTAAATCTTTAAATTTTTTAATCCTTACACCCTCACCCACTTCCAATAAAAAAGCCACTATCACCATAACGACAGCCATAATCTTTAAATTTTAAATTTTTCAATTTTTAAATTTTTAATCCTTACACCCTCACCCACTTCCAATAAAAAAGCCACTATCACCATAACGACAGCCATAATCTTTAAATCTTTAAATCCTTAAATCTTTAAATTTTTCAATTTTTAATCCTTACACCCTCACCTACTTCCAATAAAAAAGCCACCATTCCCATAATGACAGCCATAATATTTAAATCTTTCAATTTTTAAATTCTTCAATCCCTAAATCTTAAACCAGACTTCAAAAAAAAGCCACCGTCAATACAACGGCAGCCTTATTTTTACATACTTAAATGTTTAAATCTTCAAAACCTTACATATGGATCGGTCTCTTTGCTGTCGCATCCAGTGCCGCTTCCTTAATGGCTTCGGCATAGGTAGGGTGAGCATGGGAACTTCTCGCAATATCTTCTGCGCTGGCACGGAATTCCATAGCAATTACGCCTTCTGCAATAAGGTCAGCCGCTCTTGCACCAACGATGTGCATTCCCAGGACTTCATCTGTTTTTTCGTCAGCAATGATCTTTACCAGACCGTCTACATCACCGCTTGCACGACTTCTTCCCAAAGCTCTCATTGGGAAAGATCCTACTTTATAGGATACGCTTGCTTCTTTAAGCTGCTCTTCGGTCTTTCCTACTCCGGCAACTTCCGGCCATGTATAGACAACACCTGGAATCAGGTCATAATTGATGTGAGGTTTCTGGCCGGCTAATGTTTCAGCGACAAATACGCCTTCCTCTTCTGCTTTGTGAGCCAGCATAGCGCCTTTTATAACGTCTCCTATTGCGTAGATATTGGCAACATTGGTCTGTAAATGGTCATTTACCTTTACTCTTCCTCTTTCATCAAGCTCAACACCTGCTTTTTCAAGACCAAGACCGTCGGTAAACGGTTTTCTTCCTACGGAAACCAGGCAGTAGTCACCTTCTACGGTTACTTCTTCCCCTTTTTTATCTTTTGCGGTAATCTTTACGGTATCCCCATTTCTTTCAACAGCAGATACTGCGGTGGACAGCATAAACTTCATGCCTTGCTTTTTAAGCACTTTAAGAAGCTCTTTGCTCAGGGTACCATCCATTCCAGGAATAATTTTATCCATGAACTCAACTACGGTCACCTGGGCACCTAATCTCAGGTATACAGATCCTAATTCAAGACCGATTACTCCACCTCCGATCACAACCAGATGCTTAGGGATTTCTTTAAGGTTCAATGCTTCCGTAGAAGTAATTACCCTTTCTTTATCCAGAGTAATAAAAGGAAGGGAAGATGGCTTGGAACCTGTGGCGATGATGGTATATTTGGATTCGATGGTTTCGGATGAACCGTCGTTTTTGGTTACTTTGATCTGAGTGGCGGATTCAAAGCTTCCCACACCTTCAAAAACGGTGATTTTGTTTTTGTTCATCAGGTAGCTGATCCCGTCTGTATTCTGCTTGATAACCTCATTCTTACGTTCAACCATTCTGGTAAGGTCTGCCTTAGGCTCATTGATAATGATTCCGTGGCCGGCAAAATTATGCTTGGCATTCTCGAAATGCTCGGAACT
This sequence comes from uncultured Chryseobacterium sp., assembly GCA_913775525.1. Taxonomy (GTDB): domain Bacteria; phylum Bacteroidota; class Bacteroidia; order Flavobacteriales; family Weeksellaceae; genus Chryseobacterium. The sequence goes on along the minus strand of CAJYLH010000036.1, from coordinate 60,015 downwards.
GTCCAGAAGCGCCTTGGATGGGATACATCCTACGTTAAGGCAGGTTCCTCCCAGGGTTGGATATTTCTCGATAATGGCAGTATTGAAGCCCAATTGTGCGGCACGGATGGCAGCTACATAACCACCGGGACCTGAACCGATTACGGTAACATCGAATTGACTCATGTTATTGTATGAATTTGTTTATTATTATCTTACTTGATCTTACAAATTTACTGATTAATTACCACCTGAGAAAGTGAGAGCGGTCCAAATTTCACAGTGGCCAGCTGCTGCTGACAGGAAGTGCTAACAAAGATTCTTAATGTCTTTATATTTTTCAATAATTTCCAAACATTTCTCATGCAGTAAATCGCTGTACCTCTCATCCACAGCTTTTAACTTCCTGTCAAGCCTTTCCAGAAAATCCTTATGGTATAATTCTCTTTCCTGTCCAATAGGATGAGACTGAATTTCAAGGTAATATCTCCTGAATACGCTCAGATCAAGGTCTTCCAATGCTCTGATGTCCTCAATCCTGCCTAAAAGATCATTCATTTTAAAAAATCCGGAATGTTTATCAATCTGATGAGTGGTAATGGCAATAGCATTGGAACGCAGTTTTTTAATCAGCCGGTTTCGCCTTAAAATATCCAGTTCGTTCATTAGGTCTGATGATGATCAATCCAGATTGATTTTTCCCTCGCCAATGGCACCCGTACTGTTAAAAAATGAGCCTCCGTACAGATACCATTCGAGGCTTTCCAGGTAGTCGACTGTATTTTCAGGCGTTATAGCCGGACGTTCTTTTTTAGATACAATCCCTCTGTACCACCTTCCGGCGTTAGACGAATGCTCATATTCGAGCAGGTACTGAATCCAGATCCTCTGGCAAAGTTTACACTGGAAAATGCTTACTTCTGCATGCCTTCCGTTGGTATGGTCAGTTCCTAATGCTGAATTTCTGAAATCATGCTGGCTGAAAGGCGGCTTTTCGCAGGCACATCCCAGCTTTGGTATTTTTTTCATTGATTGATTTAATTTTGCTCAAATATAAGAAATGAGCGGTCTGCATTCCGCAATATTATTTTTTTGTCAGGTCCAGCAAAGCTTTTTCATACTGATCCAAAATGATATGTTTTGAAAATCTTGACCGTATGGAGCGCTGAATGGCTTCATGGTTGTGTTCAGCCTGCAACGCCTGGATGATCCTTTGTGCAAACTCATCGTGGTTGCTGATATCACAGATTTCACCGTTTACGGATTCCTGAATAATTTCATTGATCCCTCCGGGACAGTTATTAACCAGTGCATAGGTACCGCACGCTCCTGCTTCCAGAAGCACATTGGGAAACCCTTCATACCTTGATGAAAGCACAAATAAATCTGCATATTTCAGGAATTTGTAAGGATTATCCTGCCGCCCGTGGAAAATCACGTTTTTCAGGCCCATAAATTCTTTCATCTGATGGAGCAATTCCCGGTCTTTACCGTCACCGAGGATATGCAGGAGGATATTTTCATTGTCCAGCCGGGAAAACACCTTCAGGAGGCTGTCAAACCCTTTCCGTGCAGAAAGGTTTCCGATGGCGACTACATTCTTATAGTTGTATTTGAAGCATGAAGGCTTTTCTGAAACGGACAGCCTGGCATCGATAAATTCAAAATCGACAGGATTATTGATCTTGACCACCTTATCCCGGCTGATGCCGAAATGGTCTATCAGGTCAAGCTTCATATCATTACTTTGAGCAATGATCCGATGGTAATTGTTGTAGAAATTGTAAAAAAACCTGATTTCCTTACGCTGGATATGTTCGGAAACCACATTGGTTTCCCTGGCAATGAATTTTACTTTAGGGAAAATTTTAATGAATAAAGACAGGTAAGCATTCACTTCCCCGAATCCGGAAAACACAATATCAGGCCTTCTCCTGTAGATTTCTTTCAGGATGGGTTTCAGGGAATGCCTGATCCTGGGGGTCTGGATATCGATGATCTCTACATCTTTTTTTACCAGGTCGAGGTATCCGCCCTCTTTGCGCAGGAGCAGTATTTTTGGCTCAAAAAGATCCCGGGAAAGATGATTGGCAAGAGTTGTTACAATCCTTTCCGCACCTCCGGTTTCCAGATCCGGCAATATAAATATGATGGAAATCTTCTTCATGCCTATAAAAACCGTACCATCAAAGGATAAGGTCCTATTTTAAGTTAGTTTGCTACATCACTGATGAACTTAATCCTGAGCATCCTCACTTCCTCATCAGATAGTTCATCGCCAAACTCGTCAAGCAGCACTTTCATGCTGTCACTTTCAGATTCATTCATGAATTCCATGAATCCGTCCACGATATCTTCATCAAAATTATCTTCAATATAATAATCAATGTTCAGCTTGGTCCCCTGGTAGACAATACGCTCCATTTCTTTCAGGAGTTCATCCATGGAAAGGTTTTTAGCGCGTGCGATATCTTCAAGGTCGATCTTTTTATCGGTACTCTGGATAATGAAAACCTTATGGCTGGACTTATTGGCCACCTGCTTCAGCACCATGTCCTGAGTACGTTCTATATTGTTCTGTTCCACATAAGCCTTTATAAAATCGGCAAATTCTTTACCGTATTTCTTAGCTTTTCCTTCTCCGACTCCGTAAATTTTGTTAATTTCTTCCAGGTTTACCGGATACTGGACAGTCATATCTTCCAGGCTGGGATCCATAAAAACCGTATAGGGCGGAATCCCATATTTCTTAGCTACTTTTTTCCTCAGTTCCTTAAGCTGGCTGAAGAGGTTCTGATCCAGCCCTCCCCCGGCCTGCATCTGGGTCTGTTCACTTTCGGCACGGGTCTGGTTCAGGTCGAATTCCCGGTCTTCTGCAATCAGGAACGTTTCTTTGTTCTTATGATCAATCACCTGCCTGCCTTTGTCTGAAATTTTCAGCACGCCGTAGGTTTCAATATCCTTTAAAAGGAATCCCTGCACGGTAGCCTGGCGCAATATGGTTTTCCAGTAGTTGTCTTTTTCCTCTTTTCCGAATCCGAACCGGGGATGCTGTTCCAGCTTGTACGATTTTGTCACGGCGGTCTCTTTCCCCACAATGACGGAAATAAGGTCTTTTGATTTGAACTTCTCACCGGTATCACGGATCAGTTCAAGCACCTTTTCAAGGTCGGAAGTAGCGTCTTTGAGTTTCGGCGGGTTGGAAACGTTGTCACACATCCTCGCTCCGTCTCCATTGACCGGATCAAAATTTTCCCCGAAATAGTACAGGATATACTGCCTTCTGCTCATGGAAGTTTCCGCATAGCCTACCACTTCGTTCAGCAGCTGAAGTCCGATTTCCCTTTCCGAAACAGGCTTCTGAGCCAGGAATTTCTCCAGCTTTTCAATATCCTTGGGATCATAAAAAGCAAGGCAATAGCCTTCTCCGCCGTCCCTTCCGGCACGTCCGGTTTCCTGGTAGTAACTTTCAAGGGATTTCGGGAAGTCATAGTGGATCACGAACCGTACATCCGGTTTATCAATTCCCATCCCGAAGGCAATGGTAGCCACAATAACATCCACTTCTTCCATCAGGAACTTATCCTGATTGGTTACACGCATCTTCTGGTCAAGGCCTGCGTGATACGGAAGGGCATTAATGCCGTTCACCTGGAGAAGCTGGGCAAATTCTTCTACCTTTCTCCGGCTTAAGCAATATACAATCCCGGATTTCCCTTTATGCTGATTGATAAATCTGACAATTTCTTTATCGATATTCACTTTCGGCCGTACTTCATAATACAGATTGGGACGGTTAAAGCTTTCTTTGAACACCTGTGCATTGGTCATGCCTAAGGTCTTCTGGATATCGTCCTGGACTTTAGGTGTAGCGGTTGCCGTAAGGGCAATGACAGGCACATCGGCAATCCTGTCGATGATCGTTTTAAGGTTCCTGTATTCCGGACGGAAGTCGTGCCCCCATTCGGAGATACAGTGTGCTTCATCAATAGCGAAGAAGGAAATTTTCACTTCCTTCAGAAAATCAAGGTAATCTTCTTTGATCAGAGATTCCGGAGCAACGTATAAAAGTTTTGTTTTTCCTTTTTTAATATCGTCAAAGACCTGTTTGGTCTGAGTTTTGTTTAATGATGAATTCAGTACGTGGGCAACCCCTTCTTCAGATGAGAGCCCGTTGACTGCATCAACCTGATTCTTCATCAATGCGATGAGGGGCGATACTACAATGGCAGTGCCTTCTGAAATTAACGCCGGCAATTGGTAGCATAAGGATTTACCTCCGCCTGTAGGCATGAGAACAAATATATCGTTTCCATCCAAAAGGTTTTGTATGATTTGCTCCTGCTGACCCTTGAAAGTTGAAAAACCGAAATATTTCTTCAGCTCGCCGGATAAATTGGCTTTTTTTGCGTTCATCTAATTTTCTATTGCTAAATTTGCATCTATTCCAAAGTTAATAAATTTTTGTCTAAAATAAAAGCGAACGAATTTATAAAAAATAAAATTTATATAAAATTTCCTTTTAATGATATAACATTTTTTAGTGGAATTTTTATATACCCAAACGTATGAAAATGGAAAAAGACGGCATTATCTCGATAGCGAAAAACACCCTTGACATAGAAATCTCAGAACTTCAGAAATTAAAGAACAGGCTGGATGACGAATTTGTAACAGCCGTTGACATTATCCGGTCCGCAGAAGGTAAACTCATCATTGTAGGTATCGGAAAGTCGGCCCACGTAGCCAATAAAATCGTAGCAACCCTTAATTCTACCGGCACTCCATCCCAGTTCCTTCATGCTTCTGAAGCCATCCACGGAGATTTGGGCGTGATCCAGAAAAGCGATGTCGTACTCTGCATTTCCAATTCCGGGAATTCACCTGAAATCATCAATCTGCTGCCTTACCTTAAAAATTATTCTTCGGCCCTGATCGGCATGACCGGCAACAGGAACAGCAAACTTGCTGAATTTTCCGATGTAATCCTTGATACGCATGTGGATACGGAAGCGTGCCCGAACCAGCTGGCCCCTACAAGCTCCACCACTTTACAGATGGCATTAGGTGATGCGCTGGCAATCGTACTGATGGAGCTTAATGGCTTCAAAGCCCATGACTTCGCTAAATTCCATCCCGGCGGAAGCCTCGGCAAGAACCTTCTGGCCAGAGTGAGCGATTTCCTTTCTTCTCAGAAACCACACGTTGCCGAAACGGCATCCATCAGGGATGTCATCATTTCCATCAGCGCTTCAAGGCATGGAATTACCGTGGTCACCCGGGAAGATGAAATTATTGGTGTGATTACCGATGGGGACCTCAGGAGGATGCTGATGAAAGGCGAAGACCTTTCCACCATCACGGCCAGTGAAATCATGTCGCAGAAACCTAAGACCATTGAAAAAGACGCGCTTGCCCGTGAAGCCCTGAGGATTCTGAAAGACAATAATATCGGACAGCTTGTCGTAACGGAAAACGGAAAATATTTCGGGATCATCGACCTCCATAAGCTACTGGACGAAGGCATCAATTAAGCTATATGCAAGCACTTCCGGACCATTGTACGCTACAGGTGAAGAAAATCATTAATGCAGCAGGCCTTTTTTCTGTGATATCGTGCGCAACCTGCTGCATAATAAGAACTTTTTTTCATACATTTGGGTCTTAAAAATTGTATTCTGTGAGTGAGGGAAAAGAAATGTCTTTTTGGGGGCATATCGGGGAACTAAGGGGTCATCTGATCCGTTCAATCCTGGCAATTGTAGTTGCTGCATTTGTTATTGGTTTCAATATCAACTGGATCATGGACCATATCTTTTTCGGTCCTACACGTAATGACTTCCCTACCTTCAGGGTGGTGAACCATTTCTCCAGAATGATTCTGGGTGAAGACAGCATCCATCTGCCGAAAGATTTCCCTGTGCGTGTGCAGAGGCTCTACCAGCAGTTCAACGTAATGATGGCGGTATCTATCTTCGGAGGTATCGTGGCGGCTTTCCCGTATATCGTATGGGAATTATGGAGGTTCATCAGCCCTGCCCTGCATCCTAAAGAAAGAAAAAATTCTATTTTCATCATCAACTCCGTATGGATCCTTTTTATGGTCGGCGTATTATGCGGCTATTTCCTGATCCTGCCGTTTGCCGTGAATTTCGGGGTTATTTTTAAGATTTCGGATATCATTGTTCCGCTGTATGACCTAAGCGATTACACTACCTTGTTTTTACAGGTTATCCTGGGGATGGGTATTATCTTCCTTTTCCCGGTGCTGATATACTTCCTGACTACATTAGGCATCCTGACGCCGACGTTCATGAAAACTTACCGTCGCCATGCGATCGTACTGATCATGGTCGTAGCGGCAATCATTACCCCTGCGGATGTTTTAAGTATGATGATGGCTGCATTCCCGCTGATCATCCTGTATGAATTCAGCATTATGATGTGTGCCTATACCCATAAAAAGATCCAGAAAGCAGCCGCCAACTTACCGGCTGTACAAGAATAGCTGATCAGATAAAAAGAAAAAAAATCCCGCAGATGCCCTGCGGGATTTTTTTATGATGCATCATCAAGGCATTTCCTCCCGGCAAAACCAGATTACATCAATTAATTTTATATTTTTGATCCTATAATTTAATTGCAATGAAAAAGCTGACTTTTACGCTTGTTTTAATTTCAGGGCTGGCCTTGGGACAGTTATCCGAGAAAAACAAGGTTTTTACCAAACAGGATACCCTAAAGGGATCAAATACAAAATTCCGTGATTTCTGGGACGTGAAAAAGTATGACCTGTCTGTTGAACCTGACTTTGAAGCTAAGAGTATCAAAGGAAATAATACCATCAGCTTACAGATTATTAAGGATGTTGCCAATCCTGTATTTCAAATTGACCTGCAGCAGCCGATGAAGGCTGATAAAGTTGAAGCCTCGTTCCCGATGGAGTATCAGCAGGATGGTGACTTTATTTTCATTACCGCTAAAAAAGCCTTCAAAAAGGGGGAACAATATACCATTAATGTACAGTATTCCGGAAATCCCCGGATTGCCAAAATGCCGCCGTGGGACGGCGGATGGGTATTCACACGGGATGAAAAAGGAAATCCATGGATGAGTGTTGCTGATGAAGGTATCGGTGCTTCCGTATGGCTTCCCACCAAGGATATCTGGAGCGATGAGCCGGACCAGGGCATCGTTATGAAAATCATTGCCCCGAAAGGCCTCATCGGCGTAGGAAACGGCAGGCTGACCAGTACAAAAACAGATGGCGATAAAACCACATATACCTGGGAAGTAAAAAACCCGATTAATGCGTATTCCATCATCCCGAGCATAGGTAAATATACCAACTTTAAGGATACCTTTAAAGGGGAAAAAGGCAAGCTGGACCTGGATTACTGGGTACTCGATTATAATATTGACAAGGCGAAAAAACAATTCCAGCAGGTAAAACCGATGCTCTCCGCTTTTGAATACTGGTTCGGACCTTATCCTTTTTATGAGGATTCCTATAAATTGGTGGAAACTCCTTACTTGGGCATGGAACATCAGAGCAACGTAGGATATGGAAACGGATTTCAAAACGGATATTTGGGAAGGGATCTTTCAGGAACTGGAGTCGGGCTTAACTGGGATTTCATTATCATCCATGAAAGCGGTCACGAATGGTTTGCCAATAATATAACGGCAAAGGACCAGGCGGACATGTGGATCCATGAAAGCTTTACGAATTATTCTGAGGTATTGTTTACCGAACGCTATATGGATAAAAAGTCAGCAGAAAAATATGCCCTCGGGATCAGGAAGCTTATCCAGAACGATACTCCGATTATCGGTAAATACGGAGTTCGGAATGAAGGCAGCGGCGACATGTATCCTAAAGGCGCGAGCATGATCCATACCATCCGCCAGGTTATTAATGACGATGAAAAATTCAGGCAGATCTTAAGGGGGATGAATAAAGATTTCTATCATCAGACAGTAAGTACACAGCAAGTAGAACAATATATCTCCAAAAAGTCGGGCATTGATTTTTCTACAGTATTCAGCCAATACCTGAGAACGACCAAAATTCCTGTCCTGGAATATTCGCAGAAAGGAGAAGCACTGACATTCCGGTACACGAATGCCATTAAAAATTTCAGGCTCCCGATCAGGACAGAATCAGGAGAAACGATCAATCCGACGGAAAACTGGCAGACGGTGAAGCTTAACAGCGGTACGGCGGTAACCTTCGATAAAAACTACTATATCGATTATAAAAAAGTTCAGTAACTACACCATATATAGGCGAATCCTCTTCAGGGATTTGCCTTTTATCTTTTACATCACTATCAAAAATCAGCGTTTTATTCTGAACCGATTGTATTCTATATGAGAAAAGTTTGATCCTGTATGTAACAAAACCGAAATTTATTCAACTTACTTAATAAATGTGACCCTCAATGAAAAAATTAGCACTGAGTGCAGGAATACTGGCCGCTTTCTGGGCCCATGCACAGTCTGTAAAGACGACCATTGACCTTGTGAACGTAAAGGATGACAAAGTGGCTGTGACCATGGAGTTTCCTGCCATGAAAACCGGAGATGTAAAATTCCATTTTCCCAAAACGGTTCCCGGAACCTATTCTGAAGATGACTATGGAAGGTTTATCGAAGGAATTAAGTTTTATGACCGTAAAGGAAAAGAGCTTGCCTATACCAAAGTTGATGACAATACCTATGCCCTGAAAAATGCACAGGCCCTGAGCAAGGTTACGTATCTGGTAAATGACAGTTTTGATGATGAAATGGATGCCTCCAAGCACAAAGCGGTTTTCTCACCGTCCGGAACGGACATCGAGGAAGGGAAAGTATATCTGATCAATACCCATGGTTTCATCGGGTACATAGACAATATGCAGGATGTACCTTACCAGCTGGTGATTCAGAAACCTGCTGATTTTTACGGAACCACCGCTCTGGTTGACCAGGATAAATCTGACACTACAGATACTTATACACTGGCTAATTATGCGAAAGTAACCGATTCTCCGCTGATGTACACCAAGCCGGATTATATTACCTTCAATGCAGGAGGAATGGATCTTGTCCTGGGTGTCTATTCACCTTCCGGAACGTATAAAGCCGCAGATTTCAAAGACAACCTTGAAAAAATGGTGGTCGCACAGAAAAAATTCCTGGGTGACATGAACACCAACAAAAAATATGCGATCATGCTGTACCTGGCTGGTCCGCAGGGTCCGCAGATCAAAGGTTTCGGAGCATTGGAGCATCATGAGTCTACCAGCGTTGTATTGCCTGAAATGATGCCGAAAGATATGATCGACAAGACGCTTACCGATGTGGTATCACATGAGTTTTTCCACACGGTGAATCCGCTGAAAACCCATTCTGAGGAAATCCACTATTTTGATTATGCCAATCCTAAAATGTCGCAGCACCTTTGGATGTACGAAGGAGGAACGGAATATTTCGCCAACCTGTTCCAGATCCAAGAAGGGCTGATCGATAAGAATGAGTTCCTGAAAAGGATGAATGAGAAGATCACGAACTCCAAGAATTATGATGACACCATGCCGTTTACGGTAATGAGCAAAAATATCCTGAAAGAACCTTATAAAGACCAGTACAGGAATGTATATGAAAAAGGAGCGCTTCTGGCCATGTGCATGGATATTGAGCTCAGGAAACTTTCCAACGGTGAGATGGGCTACCGTGATATGATCCGTAAATTATCCCAGCGCTTCGGTGAAAACAAGCCGTTCAAGGATGATAAGCTGATTGACGAGCTGGTAACCATTACCGGGTATCCGCAGATCAGGGATTTCTATACCAAGTATATTGCAGGCAACCAGCCTACACCTTACCAGCAATACCTCAGCATGGTAGGTGTAGAGGTAAAAAAGCAGGAAACTCCGCCGGTATTCTGGTTCATCAAAGATCCTAACCAAACGGGGTACAATGAAAAGAACAAGACCTTTGTTTTTGACGAGAATTCACCGCTCTCCCCTTTCGCAAAGAGTATCGGGTTCAAGATTACGGATGAGGTCCTTGCGCTGGACGGTAAAACTGTGAATATCCAGAATGTACAGGACTTCATTAATTATTCCAAGACGATCAAGGAAGGACAGCCGGTAACCGTAACTGTTTTAAGAAAGAACGGTGATAAGACGGATAAAATTGAGCTTAAAGGAAAAGCCATTCTGGAAAAGCTGACGATGGAAACACTGCAATGGAAAGCAAATCCTGGTGCGGCAGAGCATAAGCTGCGCGATCAGTGGCTGACCGGTAAGAAATAACCAAACCGGAGATCCGTACACATATAAAAGCAGGGAAATGATCCCTGCTTTTTTGCTTTGATTATGATTTCCTGATGGTAATCCTGAATGTTGTTCCCTTTCCTACTTCCGTATGGGCAATCTTGATATCGCCGTTGTGGTATTCCTGTACTACTCTTTTTGCCAGTGAAAGACCCAGTCCCCATCCCCTTTTTTTGGTAGAATACCCGGGTTTGAAAGCATTGGATGCCTGCCTTTTGGTCATTCCGCTTCCGGTATCTTTTACTTCAACCAGGATATTTTTATTCTTCTCAAACACGGACATGATGAGTATTCCTTCTCCTTTCATGGCATCTACTGCATTTTTAACCAGGTTTTCAATCACCCAGCTCATCAGGATCTTATTATGAGGTACCTGGAGCTCATAAGCCGGAAGCTGAAGGCTGAAATTAACCTTTCTGGAAATCCTGGTTTTCAGGTAATCATAATTGTTCTGTATCGTAGTATTGAAATCCCTGTCGTTAAGCTCGGGAACAGAACCGATCTTGGAAAACCTTTCCGAGATGGTCCGGAGCCTTTCAATATCTTTTTCAATTTCATAGACCCCTTCGGAATCCGGATGTTCCAGTTTCATGATCTCGATCCATCCGATCATGGAGGATAAAGGAGTCCCGATCTGATGGGCGGTTTCCTTGGCAAGGCCTGCCCACAGGTAACCTTCATCGGTCTTTTTAATCGTCCGCAGGAACCAGAAAGAAAAGAGGAAGTAGCTTAGGATAAAGAAGCCCAGGATATATGGTGAATACCTGAGGTTGTTCAGCAACCTGGAGTTATCGTAATACACAAACTGGTTATTCTGATTGGGAAATTTCAGTTCGATAGGCGGATAATGCTGCGCCATCTGTTTGGCCATCAGGATAATCTCCTTAGGGTCATTTTCAATTTCCCGCGGGATATTTTTAGAATCGATGATCTGGTCCTCTTTATCGAGGATAATAACCGGAATGGTGGTATTTGAGCTGTAGATCTGCAGGATCAGCGACTGGATTTCCAGGCTTGGTGTGGTTACTTCCTGCTGGAATTTAAGCGCACTCACCAGAATGTCCACCCTTTTGATTTCTTCTTTCCGGAGAAAATTGAACAGGATGGTTGAAGCGATGACAATAGTAACCACCACAACCGTCATCAGGGAAAAAATGATCCAGTTATTTAACCGTGCTAAAATGGATTTTCTCAAAGCATTTTTATTTTAGGGCATTCAGGATCTTCTGGAGTTCAGTACTGCCGCTGCCCTGGTAATTATTGATAATAATGGAAAACACGTATTTCTTGCCGTCACCTGATGTCTGATAGCCCGCATAGGATTTGGTATCGCGCATAGTCCCGCTTTTCATTTTCATTCCGTTATCCTGAACCGGAAACCCGTCATAATAGGCTTCAAACCAGGGCTGCTTTTTAGCATACAACAGGGCCTGCACCTCTGCTTTGGCAGAAACGTAGTTTTGCGGAGAAAGACCGCTGCCATCCGCGAAATTAATCATATTGCCGTTGATCCCTTTGGATCTCCAGAATTCTTTAAGATACGCTACTCCGCTTTTAAAAGAAGGATTGCCCGTTTTTTCCTTAGCGAGTGTCTTAATCAGCGTTTCTCCGTAAACATTGATGCTTTTACGCAGGAACCAGTAAACAATGTTTTTTAAAGGAGGAGATTGATACGTAAAAACAATGTGCTTTTTCTCATCAGACGGTATCTTTTCGCCATCTGCCTCCATCCGGGAAATGGTCTTTACCTTTCCCGAATATTCAATCCCGGACTCTTTTAACCACTGCCTGATCTCTACACCCAGCTGCATCGGAGGGTCCGGTGTTGCCCCTGATACGGTCACCGTTTTTGCGGCAGGCAATGTTCCGTTGATCAGTGCCACATCTGAATGCGGCGCAGTAAAAATAAGGCTGTGGTCTGAATTTCCGTCGGCCTTCAGGTCATTAAGCCATCTGACCCCTTCAAGCGGGTAAGAAAAACTTTTGAACTCAGTTCCTTTGATGTTGATATCAAACTGGTTTTCGCGCCAGTTGATTCCCCATACACCGGCACCGTAATAATTCCCGAGGTCATCCCATGGCCATCCGCCAGGAATGGTCTGATGATCGAAGTAAGAATCATCAATGATCAGGTCACCGGTAATTTTCCTGATTCCGGAGCTGTTTAGGGCATCGATAAGCTTCTTCTTAAAGTTTTCGGGTTTATAGCCATCATACCGCCAGCTGCCTAAGGTTGGATCTCCGTTGGAGCTCACAAAGAGATTCCCATTGAGCACCTGATTGGCAACCGTTCCGGAATGGCTTACCGTTGTCGTATAGGTGTAATGGCTGCCTAATATTTCCAGGGCTGCCGCTGCCGTAAAAATCTTCTGTGTAGAAGCGGTAGAAAGCCCGCGGTTCCCGTTATATTCATAGACTTTGTTTCCGCTTTCATCGGAGACATAGAATGACAGGCCGGACGCGACTGAGGCCGGAGAATCCATCAGGCTCATGGTGGCTTTTTCAAGCTTCTGTGCGGTATCCTGGGCAAAAACGGCCTGTGCAGAACACATCAGGACGATAAAAGTCTTCTTCATGAAAATTTCAGATTAAATTCAAATCTAATAAAATTAAGACAGAAATGAGATGTCCATCACTACAGATGATGGCTGCATATAAAGGTAAAAGGTTTACAATTCACTTCCCGGCTCTATTTCATAAGGTTCTTTTCCGGGTTCGAAAATCCGTGTCAGTTCACTTCCTTCAACCGTTATTGTATTTCCTTTTCTCCTGATCCAGTTGCCTTCACGCAATCCTACAACCTTAAGGGTATTTTGGGTAAGGAACTCCAGGATTCTTGTTTCCCGCGTCTCACCGTTGTGCTTCAATCCCGGATCCGGATCCAGGTAATGAGGATTGAGATTGAATGGAACCAGCCCCATACAGTCGAAGCTCGGCGGATATACAATCGGCATATCATTCGTCGTTTTCATATTCTGTCCTCCGATATTGCTTCCTGCGCTGCAGCCGAGATACGGCTTCCCGCTTTCTATGTTTTGCTTAAGAAGTTTCATCAGGCCTTCTTCATGAAGGGTCTTGACCAGCAGGAAAGTATTTCCGCCTCCGGTAAAATAAGCCTGGGCGTTATCAACAGCCTGCTTCATGTCTTCAAATTCATGCACCCCTTTTACTCTGATACCGAGGGTTTCAAAAAACGTTCTTGCTTTAGCCGTATACTCATCATGGGAAATCCCGCCAGGTCTTGCAAACGGGATGAATACAAGCTCCTCAATGCCGGTGTAGAGATCAATTAATTCTTCCCGTAAATATTCCAGATAAGAGCCTCCGTACAAAGTAGAGGTTGATGCCAGTATGATATTCATATAATGTAATTGCATTAGATTGCCTCACAAAGATAGCCAGGATCAGCATCAATCAAAAATTAATATAAAAAAATATGTTAACCCGTTAATATTTTCTAAAAAAGCTTAACGGTTCTAAATTTAATTTTTTTAATAGGATTTTTATTGGTTACCTTTAATCAAGTTTTAAAAATATAGGAATTATGAACATGAATAAAATGAACAGCAAAAACCTTTTATTAGGACTCATGCTAACCGGAGGTGCATTTTTCGCACAGGCACAGAATACACAGACAGATACTGCATCTGCAGCCAACAACACCACTGCTGCGGTACAGCAAACCCAGGCCGGTTCCGGAATTGATGATCTGAAAAAGAAAATTGAAGCCAACCCGAAGGATGTGGAATCCATGGCGAAACTGGCTACTGCATATCAGGATGCATCAGACTGGACGAATGCCATTGATACCTGGAAGAAGATATCAGCCATTTTACCGGACTGGGCTCCATCATACTACAGCCAGGCATATGCCTATCAGTCTGCCAAGGACGATGCCAATGCAAAAATCGCCTATGAAAAGTATATTGCTACTGTGAAGCCCGGAGAGGTGGAACAGAATAAGAAAAATTTAGCTTATGCCTATTTTTACCTGGCCTTTACTGAACAGCAGAGCAATAAAGACAAGGCTAAAGAACATATCGCCAAATCCTTACAATACGATCCTTCCAATCAGGACGCCTTAAAGCTCAGCAAAGCTTTAAATTCATAAACAAAGAGATCCGGAACTTTCCGGATCTCTTTGTTTTAAACTATTCTGTCCGCATCAACTTTAATATTAGAGCTTAGACTTTCTCGGCTGTAGATGGAAATTAGGCATAAAGCTTAAGCAAATTAATTTCCCACTCAGCAAGGAATGTTTATCTTTGCACCAATAAATCTAATAGAACGAATGAAATTTTTTATTGACACTGCTAACTTAGAGCAAATCAGAGAGGCTAAAGACCTTGGAATTCTTGACGGAGTAACCACTAACCCTTCGCTTATGGCAAAAGAAGGCATTCAGGGTGCTGAAGCGATTAAAAATCATTATAAAGCAATCTGCGAAATCGTAGACGGGGATATTTCTGCGGAAGTTCTTTCTACGACATATGAAGAAATGATCAAGGAAGGTGACGAACTGGCTGCCATCCACCCGAATATTGTTGTAAAAATCCCGATGATCAAAGACGGGATCAAAGCATTAAAATATTTTTCCGATAAAGGGATCAAGACCAACTGTACGCTGATTTTCTCTCCGGGACAGGCACTTCTTGCTGCCAAAGCAGGTGCGACCTATGTTTCTCCGTTCCTAGGAAGACTGGATGATATTTCTACAGACGGACTGAACCTGATCCAGGAAATCCGACTTATTTTCGATAACTATATGTACGAAACGGAAATTTTAGCAGCTTCGATCCGTCATTCGATGCACATCATTGACTGTGCGAAGATTGGTGCAGACGTGATCACGTCACCACTGCCTCCGATCTTGAGCCTTCTGAAGCATCCTTTAACAGAAAGCGGACTGGCTCAGTTTATTGCTGATTCACAGAAACTGGCTTAATATATAGCAAGATAAAAAAAGATTCCGGCGAAACTTCGTTTCGCCGGAATCTTTTTTTATGGCTCAATCATCTTTACCACTTTGCAGGGATTGCCTACGGCTACGGCATGATCAGGAATATCCTTTGTTACCACGCTGCCGGCACCAATAACTGCATTATTGCCTATGGTAACTCCGGGAAGCACGACCACATTGCCTCCGAACCAAACATTATCCCCGACTTTGATCGGCCGGGCGTATTCCAGCCCTTCATTACGCTGCTTTGCATCCAGAGGATGCCCTGCGGCATAAAAGCTGCAATTCGGCCCTATGAATGCATTATCCCCGAAGCTGACTTCTGCACAATCCAGGATGACCAGGTTGTGGTTAGCGTAAAAATTTTCTCCGAGCCTGATATTGTATCCATAGTCGCACCAAAAGGAAGGTTCTATACAGATATTGGTTTTTGAATCTGGAATAATCTCCTTAATCAGCCTGTTCCGGCCTTCCGTATCTGTGTTTTTCAGTTGATTGTATTCCAGGCACAGGTCTTTGCAAGCCATACGTTCTTGAATCAGTTCCGGGTCATAATTGGCATTGTACAGCAGCCCTTGTGCACATTTTTCTTTTTCTGTCATAATAAGGTAATTCAATATTAATGGGGTGTTCTGATGATTAAAGATAAAAAAAACAGGCGGAAATGATCCGCCTGTTTCATATTAAAATACCTGTATTAACGGTATAAATCCGGTTCTATAGGATTATTATCCTTGGCCAGCCTCTCTTTGGTACTCTTCTCCATGGCCCGCAATACCTGGTTGGGGTCGGAAATTTCTTTTCCGCTGGCGTCTTTGAATTTGAACGTCATTTTCATGTCACCATTACCTGCCATCATCTGCCTCATATTCTTTGATGGATCATTCAGATAGGCTTTCCACACTTTTCTGAACTGGTCTTCCGTAACCTCGATTTCTTTTCCGCCCACGCCAAGCATCACCATTCCGGCAGGAAGCTTGAATTCTGCGTCCGATGAAGGGTTTGCTATTTTCTTATTCCCAACTAGTGTCATGATATGGGAGCCTGTCGTATCTTCAATTTTTACGATTAGTCCCGGAAGCCCGTAAAATTTATAAGGACCGTCCTGAAAAGGGATCTCTGAAGTAAACCAGGCTATCCAGTCTCTTCCGCCATAGGATGTGGTGGCCTTCTGTGCCATATATTCTCCTATTTTCTGCTTGTCGGGAAGGATTTTCCAGACAGGTTTCTGGTCTTCTTTCACTTTATACTGGTCCGTAGATATTTTGGTTGAAAGATAAGTCCTGAAATCGGGATAGTCCTTGACTACCTTATAATTTATCTGGTTCGGTTTATCATGCCTGTTGATTTGAATGTTTCCCGATCCTGATTTAGTCTGTTTTTCAACAGCAGCTACGATGGTAGAATCTGAGATAAATTTGTCATAGCTGTAATAGCTGGAGCCTTTGGGAGTGATGTCCAGCTGCATCATTTCTTTTTTAACATCATCTTTGTTGTTGATATCAGGGATAAATTTGTATTCGTAAAAGAACCGGTTGGTTTGTGCCTGAATCAATGCGCTGAATACAACAAACAGCAGTACTGTGTTTTTCATGAGTATATGAAGTATATGGATTATTTGTTCTTATTTTTAGTTTCAATTCTGATTTCGGAATTCACCTTACCGTCATTAGTCTTTTTATTAACTCTCACTGCCCTGATAATTACCGGATCCAAAGCATCCATTTCCTTTTTGGTTACTTCTGTACCGTCAATATAAATCCTGGTATTGGCATCCTTATTAAACAAATTGTTTCTACCGGTAGTTACCACCAATTTATTCACCGGATTTTTTATATTTCCGATTCCGTTGATTACTATTGGATCTACATTATCTGTACTGTAGAAATAAGACAATCTGTTGCCGTCCAGTGATCTTTTCTCTGCTTCCAATTTAGCCCTCTCGCCTTCCAGTTTGGCTCTCTTTTCTTCCAACCTGGCCCTTTCCTTTTCAAGTTTCGCCCTCATCCTGGCAGTTTTCGCAGATTCTTCCATACCCTTTCCATCAGCGACAACTTTATCACGATCAGTATACCATGATAGACCATCTGTATCTTTGAACCTGTATACCTTTATAGAATTATGTTTTAATGAAGGAGTAATCATCAGGTTAGGAAACTCATTTTTGAGGTCATTTATTTCCTGAATGTTGATGTGCATATTATCCAATTTTTTCATTTTATCCTGCCATGCTTTGGAATCTACGAAATCTGCTGCCTTTGTGACATCAAAATCCATGGTATAGATCTTTTTCAGTTCATCTGAAGCGGCAATCTTACCGATTTCACCTGAAAGGTTTGTAATCTCATTCAATTTTTCATTGAATTCAGGGCTTTCCGGCTTCAACTCTTTAAGCGCCTTACTTCTTTCCTGAATTTTCTGTCCGAGATCGGCAATTTTTTTATGGCTTTCAGTATATGTTTTAAGCTGGAGTTTCTCAAGAGATTTTTTCTTTTCGGGGATTATGGTATCACTTTTAATCTGCGAAACTGCTTTTGCAATCTCCGTATTGGTAGCCTTAATTTCCTGATTTTTGGCATTTACCAGATAGGCAAACGCCACTGTAAATACTACGGGTAATGCTAAAATCCTACGCGCATATCCGAATTTGGTTTTAGGTTTCTGTAACATCTTTAATCTTTTTTTGAGGTTTGAACTGAGAAACGGACTTGCAGCCGGCCACTGGGTTCCGGAAAAGTGGCTGGCCAGAAGCATCTGCGCAAATGCTTTGGTGTCCGATTGCTTTACGGCCTTTTTATCGGCCAGGTATTCATGTATTAAACTAAGTTCTTTTTTTATGATATGGAAGAATGGATTGAACCAGAGCAGGGCCGTGATCGTTTCCATGAAAATTTTGTCATACGAGTGCTTCTGTTCTATGTGAACCATTTCGTGCTTCAGGATCTGCCTTCCCACCTCTGAATTGAGGACAATAGTATCTTTCCAGAAAAGGCTTCTGAAATAGGAAAAAGGGGCTTCCGTAAGGTTGGTGTGGTAAAAGCTGATGCCTTTCTTGCTTTCCTTCGGAAATGTTTTCTTGAATTGCCGTATTTTTAAAATGCCATAGAGCAGCCTTACTGAAAAACAGAGAGAAACCAGGCCCAGAACTGAAAAAGCAATTCTAAAATAAATGTCGTCATGATCGATGGTTTTAGCGGTATTAAAATTACTGATCCTATCCATCATCAAATATAGATCATTGCTGACCTCTACGGTAAAGTCATCCACCTTAATGAAGGGAAGCAGTATGGACAAAACCGTTGCAGACAATAAGTAAAACCGGTTATAATGATGAAAGGTCTTATCTTTTAAAGACAACCGATAGTACAAAAATGTTACACCGGAAAAAATAATCATTTTGATAAGGTACAGGCTTACGGCTTCCATGATCAGTCTTTGTTTTTAAGTTCATTCAGGAGAAGTTCAAGGTCTTCAACGGTCATTTCATTCTTTTCAACCAGGAAAGAAACAGCGCTCTTATAAGATCCTTTGAAATAATTTTTAACCAGGCTTTTCATGGTTTTCCCGGAATACTGTTCTTTTGAGATCAGAGGGAAATATTCATGCTGGCGCCCGTGCACTTCGTAATCTACAAATTCTTTATCCTTCAGCACCTTCAGAATCGTAGATACCGTATTGGTATGCGGTTTGGGATCGGGGAAAAGCTCAAGCAGGTCTTTCAGGAACCCTTTTTCAATTTTCCACAAATACTGCATTACCTGTTCTTCCGCTTTTGTCAATGTCTGAATTTTCATATTTCTTTTTTAGTATGACCATGCCTTTTAGGCTATATCACTAATTAAATAGTTATACAAATGTATAAATAAATCCTGTTCAAACAACTATTTTTTTAGTGATACCAAAATTAAAATAGTAATAAACTGATAATCAGAACAATAAAATTTTATTTGAAATATTATAAATTAATCTGAATACACTTTAATCCTGGTCAGGTTTCAATATAATGATGATAAATCTGTATAAATTCTTAAAACTTGTTAATTTTTATTAAAGAAAATGAAAAGGAATGAACGGTAAGTGGGAAAATATATTTATTTTAGTGCTTTAAAAATTTCTCATGAAAAGATATAATTTACTGATTGTACTGTTACTGCTTATTTTCAACATCACTAATGCCCAAAAGAAAAATACTCCTGCCGCTGATCTCAGCGTAGTCAAAGAAACCAAAACAAAGATAGAAAATACGGTTCCTCTGGTTATCGGACACCTGCAGGCCATAGCGACCAAAGAAGGAGACAATAATATTCTTACCAACGGTAAAACAGCTCTGGGAAAAGAATATGCAAAATTGGAATCTGAATGGATGCTCTACAGGGGGAATATGAACAATTGTATCCTTAACAATTCTTCCAAAAAAGCAAAGAAATGTATGGAGTACCACACTCAGTATTTAAGGAATACATTTATTAATTATAAGAACTACATTACTTACCTGACTAAAAAGAATGGGTATTTAGGTGTGGAAGGCGATACCAAAATTGATTTCAACCCTTCTGAAATTACCACTAAACTGAGTGAAGCTTATTTTAATGCCAATGATGCAGTAGGACGAATGAAAGGAAGCCAGAAAAAAGAATTCCTTGGACAGACCATGGCACAGGATAATAACCTGAGACCTTATGCTGAAGTTGCCCAGTAATCACGCTACAACAATAACAGGCCGCCTTTTCAAAGGCGGTTTTTTTATTTCCGGACGTGATCAGAATATTGGCACAGAAGATGATCAGTATAGGGTATCAATCTTTAAAATTACAGCACAATGAGTAACCTGAAAAAAGGAGACATGGTAAGATGGAATTCCAGCAATGGTGAAACGCACGGCAAAATCACGGCAGTCCACACAAAGGATTTTACGTTTATGGACAAACAGCGGCGTGCTTCCGAAGGCGAACCCCAGTATGAGGTGATGAGTGAAAAAACCGGCAAATCAGCCGTCCACAAAGCATCAGCACTTAAAAAAATGTAAAAATTGCCACAATCTTGTGGCAACTTTCATTGATACATGATCTGCTGCTGAAAACTTTTTTTTATAAATTTGTATTATGAATAATTTAAATACAGCAATGCTCACCAGGCCTTGGAATTCTTGATCCAGGTGTCACTTTAATGTACTTTTCCTTTAAGAAGAGAACATTGATATTGCTCTTCTTATCTTTAGTGTATCATTATTTCATTATATTTTAGTGATCCTAACCGCCTATACTATTTAACATGCATTGGTAAGTTTGGGATACGGGTCAGCCAAAGCCTTATTTAGTGAATTGTCAGGAATGCTCTCACAAGCTATAATAGGACTTACACACTTTGATCTGGATGGATCCTAAAATTCCTTCATAAAGTCTGATATATCTCAATAGCAGTACGCATTGAAATGATTTCCTTTTTATGAGCAGTTTTATACAACGTTGGCGGATATAAAATAAGAATGCCGGAAAAAGTGACACAATCAGCGGTAAAATACCGTAATACCTGAAGTATAATTTATTCACACAATCTATCCTATTACAGAAAGGATAGATCCTAAAACAGAAAATACAATGACTATTAAAGATATTCAGAAACTTGCGTATGAGCATGGACTGTTACTAATAGAAGATATAAGATAACGAAATGGGGGTCGACTTTAAAGTCGGTTTTGCCACAGATTATACAGGACAGCAATGGTTACTCCGTATACCTCGCCGTGATGATATGGATGAACAGATTGATCGTGAGAAAAAGATTTTACAGCTTGTTAAAAAACACCTGTCCGTAGAAGTTCCCGATTGGCAAATTATATCTACAGGCCTCATCGCCTATCCCCTTATTAAAGAAAAGCCTGCGCTTACCGTTGATGCTGAGACGTATGATGTCGTCTGGAATATGGCTCAAGACAGTCCAAAGTATATCGCATCATTGGCAAAAGCACTAAAACAACTGCATGATATCCCGGAGGAAGAAGCATGGAAAAGCGATCTGAAGATCATGGGCCCAGCTGATTTAAGACCCGAAGTTGATCATCAGTTACAAATGGTAAAATCGTAGCTGGGAATAAGTCCTGAACTTGAATTCCGGTATAAAAAATGGCTGGATGACGACACCTTATGGCCGGATTTTACACAATTTGTGCATGGTGATTTGTATGCAGGGCATGTGCTTACTTCAGAGGATGGCACTGTTGCCGGAATTATCGACTGGTCAACCGCCCATGTCGGTGACCCGGCGATTGATTTTTCCGGTCATGTGACGGTCTTTGGCGAAGAAAGCCTTAAACAATTAATCAGCGCCTATGAAGATACAGGCGGCAGGACCTGGGACAGGCTTTTCGAACAGGCTGTAGAAAGAGCTGCTGCATCAGCATTAGCATATGGTTACTTCGCATTAACAACCAATGACAATAATCATATGACGGGGGCAAGGGTTCAATTGGGTGTACTCTAAATGCTTTTCGCAAATCAGGACGGAGTTCATCCGTCTTGATTTTTTTCTGCGCCTTAATTGAATTTGCTAATTATCTGATACTATTGAAATTCCACCTAAAGTTTATATTTTTTTTGTAATGTTGTTCCCATACCGGTCACGTTCTTACCCTCGAAAATGTCTAACTAATACAATTCAATCATGGACAATCTGGAAACATTGAGCAAAAAACTATTTCCTTATGCTTATAATATACTTATGAATATTGACGACAGCCAAGACGTCATTCAGGATATTCTGATAAAATTCAATGAAATGGATGTTGGTTTAATTTCCAATCAAAATGCATATTTAATAAAGGCAGTCATTAACCAATCCATAAATGTAAAAAAGAAAAAAGACAGGGAAAGACAGCACAAAATCATATTGCCCGAACCCGTAGTTACCAATCAGGGCGAAAGAAAAATTGAGTCGGATGAAATACTCAGTTATTCAATGCTGGTCCTACTCGACACTTTAAATGCAAAAGAAAGGGCTGTTTTCCTGCTCAAGGAAGCTTTTAATTATGAACACGATGAAATAGCTGAAATACTAATGGTTTCCATAGAGAATTCACGACAACTGCTAACCAGGGCTAAGAGGAAATTGAAATCGAGGAAGCCCTCCATGATAACTTCTCCGAAAAAAGATAAAAAATATGTAGAGAAGTATGTAGAAACCATCCGTACAGGTGACGTCAAAGCTTTGGAACAAATGCTGGCAGAAGAAGTTCAGGTTCTGGCAGACGGTGGAAATAAGGTAAACGTTGTGGCTCAGTTAACTTCCGGGATTAAGGAGACCATTAAACTAATGACTTATCTCTATGAATACTACCAGAAGGATTTTGAAATCAAAATCGAAGAAATAAATCATCAGCCTGCGTTATTGTTTTACAAAGACACGACCTTGATCAATTGTCAGGTATTCGAATTGAATCAGGAAGGAAAAATTAAAAATATCTTTTCTGTTATTGACCCCTATAAGCTCACGAGAATTTAATGGCTGATGTTTTGTCACGCGCCGTGATTTTAAACGGTCTTATAAGAAAATGAAAAGTGGGCAGACAGATTGTACGTTTCGCAAGCGCTTCAATGATCGGTGCTATTCCGGAATACATAATTGTCATGTCTACCATTCAGAACAATATCATTCATAACTTTAAAAATAACAGAAAAATGATTGCAGTACAAGTAACGTACACCGTAAATGATGCATACGTCAACACGAACAAAGAAATGATAGAAGCATTTCTCACAGATGTCAGAAAATCAGATGGGTCACAATTTTTGTATTCTGTCTTTCAAACAGAAGACCGCAAAACCTTTATCCATATTTCTCAGTACAAAGACAGATCGATACAAGACAGTTTATTAGGCACACCAAGCTTTCTTCATTTTCAGGAACAAAGAGATCAAAATCTAACTTCCGAACCAAAAATTGAAGTCCTGAATTTTATCGGGAGCTCACAAGATTTTTTCGACCGTTAACCGTTGTATTAAATTGTGAAAGAGTCCTCTACAGGAAACATTTTATAGAAAACTCGAGTGCAGACCTCTTTAAGCAGTAAATCTTTGAGAGATTCCTGGAGATCCCCGTAAAAGAAAAAAAAGGGGCTGTCTCAAAAGTACCCCTTCTCTCGGACTCCTGTCTGACAAATTTAGTAGTTTAGAAGATTCTCAGAGCATTAGTTTACCTTTTGAGACAGCCTCCAGATGTAAACCCGACAGAAATTTTCATAATTAAACTGTCAGATAAAGTCGTGGCTATTTAATTTTATTGATGTTTGCTCATTTGATTTTGTCATAAATAAGTTTGGTAACCACAGCACCGAAAAGATAATAAGCAACAGTCATCACTTTCTTTTCGGTTGTTTCTGCCACAGGATCATCATCCAGGCCCATTTTCTTTGGTAATGCAACAGCACCGATCCCTGCCAGCAATCCGGATGCAATATTAAAACTGCTGGTTGCTGTAGTCGCATAATAGATCCCGTTGCTGATGACATCCCCTGCCAGGGTAGCCGCATACAGCTGATCAGGATTCGTTATTTTCATGTCCGCTTTATCCAGGGCCTTGTTTAAGGCTTCCTCTCCTACCTTATTAACTTCCGGAACATTGTTGAAGTTCTTTCTGATGGTTTCGTGCAGCAGGTTGAGGGCAATAGCACCTCCTAAACCTGCGAGTATTTTCTTATACATATACTGTGATTTGATTGTTGGTTATTTATATTATCCGCCTGCTTTTTACAGATCCTGGCCTGTTGCCACCCAGTGTTCTGCTTTATCGTATTCTTCTTGATCAAATCCCCTGAATTCACCGATCATTATCTTGCTGAACATATCGGTAAATTTCTGTACACTTTCTTTATCGGTCACGATTGCGCAACGGTTCCATTTGGTGATATTCTTGATTCCAAGCCAGGCATCATTCATCCAGGCAGCAAAGGTAAAGTTTCTGAGTGGCGTATCAAGCTTCAGCAGATAGTTCAGTTCGCCTTCCTGTTCTATTTTCTCGTCAACAATTTTGATCACACGGTCAAAATCTTCTTTTGTAATTTCGCCGGATGCTTCAAATGCGGCGATATTCCTCGGGGCTGTGGTGATGGATTGTAACATACTATTTTTTCCAACTCAACTGCATAAACTGCGCCATAAATTATACGCTTACCCATCAAAAATCATTAAAATTTATTCTTCATTATCCTTCACACATTTATTTTAAACTTAAAATCAATATAATACCATAAAATATTTAATTATCATCACGAATTTCTAACCCAATTAAAATGTACAAGAATCGGATGACTAAATTTTATTGTATTCCTGAACCTTGTCAGGGTTTGAAACCCTGACAAGGTTGTATGTTAATTCAACGTCATGGACTGTACCGAAAATAAGCAAAAAAAAATCAGCCTGATTTCTGTAGGTATTACAGATTATAGTCAGATGAAATATCGCTTTCAGACAGCAAACCTGTTATTTCATTATCGTTGATTTTTTTTGGTTTATGTAGGTATAAAGTAACCCGTTGGCTATTATCAGTGTCACTTTGTGATCCTGGTAGGTTAAAAGCAGTGGATCAATTCAAAGATAAAAACTGTTAATACCGCAATGAAAATCAATATTGTTTAACCTGAGGGTAAATTTCATTACAGTTTGTCCTTCCTGAATATAAATACCCGTAAAGATGTGAATTGCAAGTGAGATCAAACCTTACTGCGGTTTTATTTTTTGACGATTTTACACTGAACACTAATGTCTGGACACACGGCTAAATTACAAAATATTTCATGCTGTTTTTCCTTCGATTATCAAACTGCTCTTTCCCAAAATGCAGAGCGAGGAAGAAATAAATGCAGGACAGGATATAATTGCTTCGATATTTCCCAAAAGACTGGAGTTTGAGG
Source organism: uncultured Chryseobacterium sp. (assembly GCA_913775525.1). Lineage (GTDB taxonomy): Bacteria > Bacteroidota > Bacteroidia > Flavobacteriales > Weeksellaceae > Chryseobacterium. The sequence goes on along the minus strand of CAJYLH010000036.1, from coordinate 34,850 downwards.
CATAATGCATAAATGAACATAGTCGATCGCCGTATCATCCAAATAAACAACTCATTACCTCAGAAAAAAGAACAGGACCAACGAAATTATATTTCATTGGTCCTGTGTAGTAGCGGGAACCGGACTCGAACCGATGACCTTCGGGTTATGAGCCCGACGAGCTACCTACTGCTCCATCCCGCGGTATATTTTTAAAACGCTTACTGAAAGCGTTAACTTAGTAGCGGGGACACGACTCGAACGTGCGACCTCCGGGTTATGAGCCCGACGAGCTACCTACTGCTCTACCCCGCGGTATATTTTTAAAACGTTACCACAAACGTCTACTTAGTAGCGGGAACCGGACTCGAACCGATGACCTTCGGGTTATGAGCCCGACGAGCTACCTACTGCTCCATCCCGCGATATTGGATTGCAAATATACGACAATTTTTTAAAAATCCTGATTTTTCTTGTAAATAAAGGGCTTTTATGAAAACTATGGGATTATTCGTATCTTTGTACTATGGCAAAAGTATTGAAAATTTATCCGGATAACCCACAGGAAAAGCTTATCAACGAAGTTATTACCACCCTGAATAACGGCGGTCTTATTATTTATCCATCAGACACCGTCTATGCCCTGGGGTGTAATATTTTTGACATCAGAGCTATGGAAAAACTGGCACAGATTAAAAAAATGAAGCTTGATAAAGCCCAGTTTTCTATCATCTGTAATGATCTCAGCCACCTGTCAGACTTTACCAGGCCCATTGACACTTCAGTGTTCCGTTTCCTGAAAAGCCATCTTCCGGGTCCGTTTACCTTTATCCTTGAAGCGAATAAAAGCCTTCCGCTGGCCTATAAAAACCATAAGACCATCGGTATCCGTGTTCCGGACCACCCGATTCCTCAGCTTATCGTGGAGAAGCTTGGCCATCCCATTGCCTCTACATCAATTAAGGATGATGATGAAATTATTGAATATTCCACCGATCCTGAACTGATTGCTGAAAAATATGAGCACCTGGTGGATATTGTGATCGATTCAGGGTATGGAGATAATGTAGCGTCCACTATTGTAGACCTCACTTCCGGCGAGCCTGAAATCATCAGACAGGGAAAAGGTCAGATTTAAATTCAAAACCATACCGCAGATCATATGATACTGAATGATTATTATATGATTCAAAGCTGCCCCATAGATTCAGATTATTACCAATGAAAATTATAACATCCCCTGCCAAATTAATGAATACGGAGTATTCTTCAGGCCTGCTGAAGCCTACTGCACCGCGTTTCATTCAACAGGCAGAACAGATACAGTCTCATCTTCGTGAGAAGTCCCCGAAATACCTTTCTGAGCTGATGGAAATCTCTTCCAAGCTGGCAGACGAAAACTGGGAAAGAAATCAGAACTGGAAGGCCAAACCTTCTGCAAAAGAATCCGCTCCGGCTTTATATGCGTTTACAGGAGAGGTTTACAGAGGCCTTGATGCCCAGTCATTAGATCAGAATGCTGTTGACTACCTCCAGAAAAATTACCGGATCCTTTCCGGACTGTACGGATTGCTGAGGCCGTCCGATAAAGTGATGCTGTACCGGCTGGAAATGGGAAGACCGTTCAGTTTTGAATCCTATAAAAACCTGTATGCCGTCTGGACGGAGACTGTAACGGCCCAGCTGAATTCCGAAATGAAAAAAGGGGAATTTTTACTGAACCTGGCCAGCAACGAGTATGGCAAAGTTGTCAACCGCAAAATGCTGGATCATCCTGTAGTTGATGTAGAATTTTACCAGCTGAAGGATGGCAAGCCCAAAACGATTGTTGTATATACCAAACATGCACGGGGAATGATGGCGAGGTTCTGTGCGGAAACCAATGCCAAAACACTGAATGATGTCAAAGCCTTCAACTATGAAGGGTACCTGATTGATGAAGAAAAATCCACCGACAGCAAACTGGTTTTTGTACGATAGATCAATGACGATTGCAGATTTTAAAAAGTTTTTTAAATCAGAACTGACCGAGCAGTATTCGGACTCTGAAGTGAAGTTCCTGTGTACTGTTTTTATCCAGAAGACAGTAGGGTTCAATCCGTACCTGCAAAGAAGGTTTTCATATCAGGAACTGCTGATTTCAGATCAGGAAGAACTGCTTCATGCCGTAGCCGGATTAAAAGCCGGGCGTCCTTATCAGCACGTGCTTGGGGAAACTGAGTTTTTCGGAATGACGTTTTTCGTCAATGAGCATGTCCTGATTCCGCGTCCCGAAACAGAAGAACTGCTGGAACTCGCTGTAAAGGCTATCAGCAAATCATCCCTCAGCCTGGAGGGAGTGAAAATCCTGGATATCGGAACAGGAAGCGGAGTGATTCCTCTGGTTTTGAAAAAATATTTTCCTGAATCTGATGTTACGTCTGTTGACTTTTCTGAAAAGGCATTGGAAACCGCCAGAAAAAATGCTTTACAACATAAGCTGGACATCAACTTTATCCATGCTGATTACCTTAATTCTGAGCTGAACCGGAACTTTGATATCATTATTTCCAATCCGCCCTATATCGGGATTGATGAAAAGGATGAAATTAATGATTCGGTGAAAGGGTTCGAGCCTGAAATGGCTCTTTTCTCTCCTACTTCCGATGTGCTGATTTTTTACAGGAAAATAGCTGAAGATTCCGCAAAATACCTGAATCCTGGCGGACTGCTGTTTCTGGAGATCAACCAGAAACTGGGTCCGGAAACACTTGGCTTATATACGGACCACTTTTCCGAAGTCCAGCTGATCAAAGACCTGTCAGGAAATGACCGCTTTATATTTGGTCTAAAATAACAATTAAATGTAAGCTACCGATCAAAATTCTATACACTGTTCAGTTAGGCATCTGACATTTTAATTGCCTTGAAGGTTAATATCGATGCCTAGCTTTACATTTATTTTCTAATTTTCGCTACAGAATAATGTACAATTTACATTACAAATCACTACCAGGAAGCAAAATTTGTACATAAAAATTTTATGTGGCAACCTTAATTTTCTGGTAACCGCCGAATACTTTTTTAGATACTTTCCCGTTAAAGTACACTCTTATTTTATTTCTTCAACCTATAATTTTTCCTCTGAAAAATAATGATTTTGGTTGCGCACCGATATGCAAAATTGTATACAAATCGTACAACAAAATTGCACACAAAACACAACCGATATTTCTCATCTCTTAGATTTTAATCTCTAGTTTTGATCCCATCAGCGCTGATGATCGCAAGGCTGTAACCGTATAAGCGCAATACGCTACAGCCTTAAATCCCAATGCCAGGGCTTATATGGCTAAACAAATTATTAATCAACAAAATTTACAAGATGAAAAAGTTAACAGGAATGAAGAATAATTTTTCTTCGTTAGAGAACAAAAGATTGCAAAATCTGAAAGCGATTACAGGAGGAGCGGCAAGCTCAAGAAAGGCAGAATCCAATGCTGGAGGACAGTGGGACCAGGATTATTATAGTGATGATACTGCCGGTGAGTGGAAATGGGTAGGAAGGCATACTCTGTCTTTTGATGCAGGATAGTAACTATTACATAGGCTGCTTACTTATAAAGCAGCCTTTTGATAATTTTTTATAAACAATTATATGGCTACGATGTATAAAAAAAAATTAGTGCGGATTGTTTCATGTTTTTGTTTGCTTATAATTTCCTGTAAAAAAAGAGAAAAAGAGTTCAATTCTATTTCTTACTATAATAAGGTCAATGAAATAGATAGCATTTACAGAATAGCAAAAGATCCCGAACTGGCAGCCAAAGAATATAAAATCCTGTTTAAAGAATACGCTCCAAAAAATCAAGAATATATTAAAGAATATGAAACTTATATACAATTATCAGAACAATACAATATGGATTTCGGAGGCAAAGAAAGTTTATATAAACTTATTATTTTAATTTCACCTTCTGGAAATACCTACAAAAAATATCTTCCGCTTTTTAAGAAATATGGAATTGATAGTACAGAAGTTAAACAAAAAACAGCCTTATATAAAAATAGTCTGAATCATATACTTATAGATTCTCTTACGGTCGCATCACATCGGGACCAGGAAGCCAATCGACAGGATATCATGATTATGCGTAAAAATGACCGTAAGAATCTAAATCTTTTTTTACGGATTTTCGATCACTACGGCTACCCTTCTGAACAAAAGGTCGGAACAGTAGGAAACGATGGAGAACCTTTAGTCATAGTTACTATCCTTTCTCATCTGATTTGCCTGGATCATAAAAAAATTTATCCAAAATTGGAAGAATACCTGAAAAAGGGAGAAATTCCTCCCCGCCTATTTGCTCTTATCATAGATAAATATTATTTGTGCCAAAAAAGTGAACATTACTATACTATTTCTTCCGGAGTATCTTCACACGGAGATTCATTAACGATCAACCGCAGACGCAAGATTATTGGTCTTCCCAGTCTTACGCACTATTCTAAAATAAGAGAAGATTTTTCAAATTCAGCTCAGCGAAACATGGACTACTGAAATATCATTTTTCATTGCTGTAAATAATTAACGATTCATGATTTTAATTTCATAGCGTGAAGCATCATTTAACTACCTCGGTAAAAGTTTATCTATATACTTTAATCATATGTATGACAGTATTTTCATGTACAAAGAATAAATCAAACTACATTTCTTATTACAACAGGGTTAATAAAATCGACAGCATCTACAGGATGGCTAATAACCCTCAACTGGCAGTACAGGAATATTCTCAGTTGTTTGATGAATGTACGCCAAAAAACCAGGACCGTATTGAGGAATATACCACTTACATAAAACTGGCAGATCATTATCATATCGATTTTGGAGGAAAAAAAAGTTTATCTACAATGATCTCTTTATTAGCTCCCTACGGAAATGAGTACAAAAAATATCTTACTCTATTCAAAAAATATGGTATTGACAGTACAGAGGTAAAAGAGCAGATAGCAGACTGGAAAAAGCAACTGAATAAAAGACTGATCGATTCATTTTCTATTGCAATGGTTCGCGATCAGGAAAAGAGGCATATAGATCTTGAGGTCCAGGCAAAAAACGTCAAAAAAAATGCAGACCTTCTTATCTGGACTTTCAAAAACTACGGATTTCCGTCTGTTGATAAAATAGGAACTATCGGCAATAATGATGTATTTTTTGCCATGCCTACCTTCCTGACCCATATGATTGAGTCAGATCACTACCCTTATTTTAAGGATAAATTGCTGGAATATGTAAAATCCGGAGATTGTGCTCCGCGTGATTATGCATTTATGGTTGATATGTACAATAATTCTCATCGTAAGAAAACCTGCTACAGTTATGGATTGCAAGAAAATAGAGATTCAGCACAGATTGACAGGAACCGCAAAAGTATAGGACTTCCAAGCCTTAAGCATAGTGCAAAGATCAGAAAAGATTATTTCAATTCATTTAAATAAAATTTACAAGATGAAAAAATTAATTGGAATGAAGAATGTTCTCTCTTTAGTAGAAAACAAAAGACTAAAAATTTAAAATCCTTGTCAATTCAGATGGCTGCTTAGATACTGATTATTATAATGATCATGGATCTTGTAAAAGCAGAGGCTGGCTTGGTAATCTGAACTAAAGAAGAAGGAGAACCACTTATCCTTTTTCAACTGTAACTTTTCATATTTTATTATAAAGTAAAAATCCTTTACTTTCAACCAAAATTCATGAATCATGAAAGGAAAAAGTATTTTGTACGGTCTTTTCTTATCAATCACTCTGTCTATTTTTCTGAACGCTCAGCACCTGAGTTTTATCTATGAACTCAATTACAGGCCTGTTCCGGATATTGCAGATAACGAGAACGTAGTTTTCTATCTGGATGTTAGAAATAAGGAGTCGTTATTTCGATCTGATTCCTTTCGACGTTCTGATTCATTGCGGGCAAAAAAAGGCACAGGGAACGGATTTGACATGGAATATAATAATAAGCAGTTGTATGTTTATAAAAATTCAGGGAATAAAGAAATCCTCAAATATGTATTCGTGCCGTTAATCCATGATATCTATGCAATTCCTGTTCATGAAAAATTGAAATGGACCATTTTAGACCAGAAAAAGAAAATAGGTAATTACAGCTGTCAAAAAGCAGCAGTAAGTTATGGCGGAAGAAATTGGACCGCCTGGTTTTCTACTGATATCTCTATACAGGATGGGCCCTATATTTTTCGTGGATTACCCGGTCTAATCATAAAAATATCAGATGAAAATATGGATTATGACTTCGAATTACGTCAAATCACCGACTTCAAATGGGATGAATTATATCCTGAAAAGTTTCAAAGAGAAATCAGCTGGGAAGACTTCCGGAAACTTCAGTACAACTTCTATAATGATCCTTTTGCCATGATTAATAAATCTGATGTCATAAGTTATGATGAAGATGGCAACACCACGAAAACCAATTTCAAAGTAATGAAAGAACAGGCTCAGAAGAGAATACGGGAAAAGAATAATCCTGTTGAATTAAATCATAAAGCAGTATTCAAATAAATTCAGGATGATATTGATTATATCTAAAAAAAATGACATAAGTACTCTGGAAGTCCTGAAATGGCTTAACAGGATGGATAAGCCCTACATTCTTATTCAGGAGGATGAAGTGTTTGAAATCAGGATCCAGGGAAAAAGGCTGTATCTGGAAAGTCAGCGCAATGTATTCTTCATTGATGACATCAGCAGTGTCTGGTACAGAAGAGGAGGAATACAGTTCCTGCGCAGGCAATATAGCAATCCATCCGTTAATATCCATATGAACGAAGCTCAGCACTGGCTTGAGGATTATGTTATGAATGCATTAGAATCCAAAAAGCACATCAGCAAACAGCGCAACAGCCACGTCAACAAACTTCTGGTTCTGGAAAAGGCACAAAAAACCGGATTGGATGTTCCTGCCTTTTATCTTGCAAAAAATACAGATGATATAACGCCTGGTAAAACCATCACCAAATCGATTACCGGTAATGTAATCCTGGAATGTATAGATTCTGAGTCAGACGGTATTATGTATACTTCTGTGATTGAGGAAAAAGAGAGTGATGATTTCTTCATATCCTTCTTCCAGGAAAAAATTGAGAAAGATTTTGAGATACGCTCCTTTTATTTAGACGGCAGAATCTGGTCTATGGCCATTTTCTCGCAAAACGATGAACAGACCAAGACAGATTTCAGGAAGTACAACACAGAAAACCCGAACAGGAATATCCGGTACAGGCTTCCGGATCATATTGAAGAAAAGATTATCGAACTAATGCGGGTCCTGGATCTAAACTGTGGCTCATTAGATTTCATCAAATCCGGAGATACCTATTACTTCCTGGAAGTGAATCCGGTGGGACAGTTCGGAAACATTTCGTTCGACTGTAATTATATGCTGGAAAAAGAAATAGCAGATTACCTATACTGATATACCCTACTTAAACACACAAAACCGATGAAACATCCATTGAATGAAAAAAACCAGCTTCCTATCACGTTTAAATATATTGAACTGATTAAGAATAAGAAACTAAAACAGGATAACAAAAACATAACCTATTATGTTCCGTGTAAAAAATACCAGACTTCCTTTTATGTGAGGGAAAAGCCATTTAAACACTTAGTACAAATGTTATGAGTCGTTTCTTTATCAGAAAAATTGTGTCGCCTCTAACCAGGATTTTACGAGTCACATTCATAAGCCTGGGCGTTCTTCTCATGACTGTATCCTGTACGCATAAACCCCTTAATTACATTACGTATTACAGCAGGGTCAATGAAATCGACAGTATTTACAGATTCAAAAAAGACACACTCAAAGCTATTAAACAGTATAAAAGACTTTTTAAGAAATATTCTCCTAAAAATCAAGAACGCGTACAGGAATTCGAGACCTACATTACACTTTCTGATCGATACCATAAAGATTTCGGAGGGAAAAAGACATTGTATAAATTGATTCCGCTCATTGCTCCTTACGGTGAAGAATATAAAAACTACTTCAGCCTTTATGGAAACTACGGAATAGACAGCTTAACTGTGAAAAATGAAGTAGCAAAATGGAAAAGAAATTTAAACAGAACACTGATAGATTCGTTTAGTATAGCATTTATAAGGGATCAGCAGGATCATAGGAATAATGTTGAACTGATGGAGCTCAATGATAACAAGAATGCTAAACTTCTTAAATGGACTTTTGAAAACTATGGCTATCCGTCATTACAAAAAATAGGACTCATAGGAAATAATGATGTATTTATGCCTATGCTCACTTTATGCAGCCATATGTCGGGATCAGAATATTATCCGTATTTCAAAACCAAATTGCTGGAATATGTGAAATCAGGAGACTGCCTTCCAAGAGATTATGCCACCATGGTTGACAGGCATCATCTACAGTTCAGCAAAGAAGAAATCTTATATGGATATTATATTGGAACAGTACCCATCTGGATACCCTGAAAATTAACAGGAACCGTAAAATGATAGGGCTTCCCAGTATGCAACACAGTGACAGAATCAGACAGGATTTCATGGCCGAGCTCAAGACAAAACAGTAAAAGTTATTAGAATACCTGTGAATAAAAATTATTTTAAACGATAATCAGAATGCTATGAATTACTTCAATTTATTCAGCAACATCATGGTCACAAAAGGGATGACCAGGGTCCTGGTTTCAGATCTTCAAAGGAATGTTTCGGAACTGTACCCGCTTGAGTTGCATGAGCTGATAGAAGAATTGAAAACCACCTCTGTAGAGGAAGTCCTCAACAATTATGATGAGGAATCTAAGGCAATCGTACAGGATTACCTGGATTTTTTGCTGGAAAAAGAATTCGGCTTTATCAGCCAAAACGATTGGGATAGAAACTTTCCGCCACTTTCCTATGCATATCAGGACTACAATATCCTGTCAAATATTTTTGTTGAACTGGATGATATTGCCATTCTTGAATCCCTGAAGGAATCCATAGAAAACCTGGAAATAAGGCATATGGTCATTTACTGCCGAAGGACACTCCTTCTGGAGGAATTGATGCAGATTGACCGTATGTTTTCGCATGCTCCGTTAGAAGGAATTGAGGTTTTCTCACAGTTTCATGAGTCTGTTGACCAACATTTCATTGATACGCTCAACAGAAATACCTCAAGACTGTACAACTTGGTTTTTTACCGCTGTGCAGAAGCGCCGTTCAACGATAATGACAGTTTCAGGTTTACCGTTACCTTTACCGGTCAGGATCTGAGCATTTCATCGTGCGGAAAAGTAAACCTGGACCATTTCAGCACCAATCTTCCGAAAGTCCTGGAAGCCGTCAACCATAATTCCTGCCTTCATAAAAAGATAGGGATAGACATCCATGGCCATATTAAAAACTGCCCGGCTATGCTCGAGAGTTATGGACATATCAAAAATACAACGTTGGAAGAAGCGCTGAACCATAAGGATTTCAAAAAATACTGGAATCTTACCAAAGATCATATTGAAGGCTGCAAAGACTGTGAGTTCCGGTACATCTGTACAGACTGCAGGGCCTTTACGGAAAGAACCCATACCGACCGTGCCGGACTGGATACCTCGAAGCCTTTAAAATGCGGCTATGATCCTTATACAGGATGCTGGGAAGAATGGAGCACCCATCCGATGAAACAGAAAGCCATTGCTCATTACGGATTATCACATAAAACAAAAGTCAGCTGAATCAGCTGACTATATATTCTATTTATATTAATATTATTATCCTATCCTTTTCCTGACAAAGATTTCATAGCTCAGGTAAATCAGTGGCAGTGCCATAATTCCGATGTATAACGCATTGCTCATCGCCATTGCAGGCTGGGTTAGAACTGCATAAACCACTCCGAAAAAGGCTCCTCCCAAATGGGCGGCATGCCCGATATTGTCATGTGGCTTCGGATTCAGCATCATATATACGGAATACCCGAAATAGACCAGTCCGAAAATAAATCCCGGAATCGCAACCGGAATAAAGAAAAAGTAAATTCCAATGTTCGGATACATGGCAATCGCTGCAAACAGGATCCCGGATACTCCTCCACTGGCACCGATGGCAGAATACCAGGGCTGTTTCTGGTACAGGAACAGTGAAAAGATGTTCCCGAGCAGGATAGACCCCAGATAAATAATCAGGAAGCCTATATTACCAAAAGCGTTTATGACCACCGGACCAAAAAAATACAGCGTAATCATATTGAACGCAAGGTGCATGATATCTGCATGCAGGAAACCCGCTGAGATCAGGCGGATATATTCTTTCCGGTTCCGGATGGCCCCTACATTAAACTTGTATTGTTCAAAAATCGCGGTATTGTTAAAAGCAATAAAGCTGATAACGGCAGTTATAATAATGATGAGTATCAGAATATTCATAATCTTTAATCCTAAATATTAATTTTCAAACAGGTCCCCGATCATTCCCCCTTCATCATCTGTATTCGAGCTGCTTTCAGGTTCTTCCTCAGGTTCCGGTTCTTCTTCTTCATCCGTTTCCGGAATGGTGATATTGATGGCTTTCACCTTGAACTTGGTAAACTGGTTTCCGATGGCTTTAATTCCTTTCACGGCAATAAACTCATCGATATTCACCGTCTCAGGTTCCCGTTCCTTCCCTTTATCTTTTGCAAAAACGATTTCGGCTGTTGCATGGTTGGCGGCAATTACATTTTCGATGAATGACTTCGGATGCTCAGACGGCATAAAGGTCTGTACATTAGGCGTGTTTTCAAGCAAAAACCTTTTGATGAAATACATGTCCTTATCGGCATCATAATAAATGCAGGTGATCGGCTGCCTTGGTCTCCATTTTTCAAGAATCAGGTAATCATCATCAAAACGGTTGCCAAGGTCAAAGGATACGAGTTTGGCTTCGCCGTTGGTATTGACGGTCAGAATCCTGTCATCTCCTTTGAAGTTCCCCAAAAGGCTTCCCCTTCCGTCAGCATTCAGCCTCCGTACGGTATCATCAAACCATATTTTTCTCGGAGCCAGGGTAGAGACCCCTTCTTCTTTCAGGTCTACTTTCTTCACGGCATACTTGGTCACCAGATTTCCTTTTGTATCCCGTCCTTTGATGCCGAGATCAGAAAAATCGACATCCATTTTGTTCTTCCGGATCCTTGGGTTAGGCTTAAGGAGAATCGTTACTTTTTCAGCTTCCCCGTTAGGATTGGCAGAGAAATACAGGAATTCGGAGCCTTTCTTATCTGAGGCCAGGTGATAATCCGTATTCCGGGTCACCGCCGTCACAGAAAACCTTTTCATATAGTACGGTCCTTCCTTACCTTCACGGTAAATGGTATTGTAGACCGTCCTTTTATCGTTTTTCTTCCAAATGGCTACATGCAGCAGGTCTTTACCGATGAATGTTTTCGGTTCCACCTTCACAACTTTCATGCTCCCGTCTTTCCTGAACGTAATGATATCATCAATATCCGAACAGTCAAACAGGTACTGGTCTTTCTTCAGTGAAGTCCCGATGAATCCTTCTTCAAAATTGGCATAGAACTTTTCATTGGCTACGGCTACTTTAGTGGCATCAATGGTGTCGAAAATCCTCAGTTCGGTTTTTCTCTGCCTGTCTTTGCCATACTTTTTCTGGATATTTTGGTAATAGCTTACGGCATAGGCGATCAGATTGGCCAGATGGTGTTTTACCTGCTCAATTTTTCCTTCCAGGGCTGCAATATTCTCTTTGAATTTATTCAGGTCAAACCTGGAAATCCTTTTGATCCTGATTTCGGTAAGCTTTAAAATATCCTCTTCAGTCACGGCACGCAGCAGATGCTTTGTATGAGGCTTCAGGCCTTTGTCTATTGTTTTGAGCACTTCTTCCCAGGTTTTCACCTCTTCGATATCATGGTAAATCCTGTTCTCGATAAAGATCCTTTCCAGGGAGGAGAAATGCCAGGTTTCCTGAAGTTCGTGAAGCTCGATTTCAAGCTCTTTCTTCAGCAGGGAAACGGTATGATCCGTGTTCATTCTCAGGATTTCGGATACATTCAGGAACATCGGCTTATCACCAACGATCACACAGGCATTCGGTGAAATGGTTACCTGACAGTCTGTAAATGCATATAGAGCATCAATAGTCTTGTCCGGGGAAACATCATTGTGAAGATGGATCAGGATCTCTACGCTGTCCGAAGTATTGTCCTCGATCTTCTTGATCTTGATTTTCCCTTTCTCATTAGCCTTAAGGATAGAATCGATCAGGTCACTGGTCGTCTTGGAATACGGCAATTCTGAAATAACCAGGGTATGTTTATCCGTCTGTGTGATCCTCGCCCGGGCTCTGATCTTGCCTCCTCTGTGTCCGTCGTTGTATTCTGAAACATCCAGGAAACCTGCGGTAATAAAATCAGGAAACAGCTCAAACTTTTTGCCTTTAAGATAGGAAATAGAGGCGTTGATGAGCTCATTAAAATTATGGGGCATGATTTTGGTCGAAAGCCCTACTCCGATTCCTTCCACACCCTGGGCAAGCAGCAGCGGGAATTTTACGGGCAGGTCGATCGGTTCATTATTCCTTCCGTCATAGGATTTGGCCCATTCCGTAGTTTTAGGATTGAATACCACTTCCAGCGCAAATGGGGTGAGCCTTGCTTCGATATATCGGGCTGCCGCAGCAGAATCCCCGGTATAGATATTCCCCCAGTTTCCCTGGGTATCAATCAGCAGTTCCTTCTGCCCGATCTGCACCATTGCATCTGTAATGGAAGCATCCCCGTGAGGATGGTATTTCATGGTATTCCCTACGATGTTGGCTACTTTGTTATAACGGCCGTCTTCCAGCTCGCGCATGGAATGCATGATTCTCCGCTGAACGGGTTTGAAGCCGTCATATACGGATGGGATGGCCCGATCCAGGATCACATAGGAAGCATAGTCAAGAAACCAGTCTTTATACAGGCCTGAAACTTTTTTAAGGCTCTCGCTGTCATGCGGGTTTTCATCTGTCATCTTCTTTCAGTCTTTTTTTCATTGTTAGCTTTCACTACTTTATTCAGGGAGATTTTTAAATCATTGATCTCTTTTCTGGTCAGGTATGAAATTTCATATTTCAAAAGGGCCGAACCGCTGGTTTTACTGGTAACTCTCACATAGAGTCTTTTTATAAAAAATATTCTTACCACATCAAAACTGATCAGCTTATACTTCGGGAATTCATCACTCAGAGGTTTACCCAGGAAAGGGATCACATTCCTGTTCCTGAAATGAAGCGCTTCCCCGTCACTGTCATACTCGAAAATCTGTCTTCCGCTGAAGTAAAACAGCAACAGCAGAAAAAGCGGTATGATGATGAACAGTACACCTTCCCAGCCCATAATATTGAATTTGTATTCTTCTAAAAAGAAGGCTGCGAATCCCATTGCTGCAATGATCAGCAGTAAGGTATTGATAAAATTATAAACCGAAGCCTTATTGCGGTTACTTAGTCTCATATCGTTATTAGTATGTGATTTTATAGTAATACTACCATTGGAAACAAAAATATGGAGTCCTGATATTTATCCGTTCTGAATCTCCTGTAGAACTTCTTTTTTATCAATGTCCGGATCTTCGACCACCAGGTTTTCAAGGATGAAGGTTTGCCGGTCCGGGGTATTTTTACCCATATAAAATTCCAGCAGCTGATCAATGGTCTGGTCTTTTCCCAGGACCACTGGTTCCAGCCGGATATCTTTTCCGATGAAATGCTTGAATTCATCAGGGGAAATCTCTCCCAGTCCTTTGAAACGTGTTATTTCAGGATTTTTGCCCAGTTCATTAAGTGCCTTGATCCGTTCAGCTTCACTGTAACAATACCGTGTTTCCTTCTTATTCCTTACCCGGAATAGCGGTGTCTGCAATATATACAGGTGGCCGTTCTTAATCAGGTCCGGAAAGAACTGAAGGAAGAACGTGATCATCAGGAGGCGGATGTGCATCCCGTCCACATCGGCATCAGTGGCTATGATGACATGGTTGTATCTGAGGTCTTCAAGGCTTTCCTCAATATTGAGGGCGGCCTGAAGCAGGTTGAATTCTTCATTTTCATACACGACTTTCTTGGTCAGCCCGTAGCAGTTGAGCGGTTTTCCTTTCAGGGAGAACACTGCCTGAGTTTCCACATCCCTGGATTTGGTAATAGAGCCGGAAGCGGAATCCCCCTCAGTAATAAAGATCTGGGTATCCCCTTTCCTTTCCGCCTTCTGATCATTGTAATGCTGCCTGCAGTCGCGGAGCTTTTTGTTGTGGAGCGAAACTTTTTTAGCTCTTTCCCTGGCCAGTTTCTGGATTCCGGAAAGCTCTTTTCTTTCTCTTTCGGAAACAAGGATTTTCCGTTGGATAGCCTCAGCAACCTCAGGGTTCCTGTGCAGGAAATTATCCAGTTTACTTTTCAGGAAATCGATCACAAATGTCCTTACGGTAGGACCATTAGGTCCCATATCATTGGATCCGAGCTTGGTTTTGGTCTGGGACTCGAATACCGGTTCTTCCACATTGATGGAAATCGCAGCAATAATGGACTTACGGATATCCGAAGCATCGAAATTTTTATTAAAGAATTCCCGTATCGTTTTCACGTACGCTTCACGGAAGGCATTCAGATGCGTCCCTCCCTGGGTGGTATTCTGCCCGTTGACAAAAGAAAAATAGGTTTCGGTCTGGGATTTATCGGAATGGGTAATGGCCAGCTCGATATCCTCATCTTTCAGGTGAACGATGGGATACAGAATATCACTTTCCAGCTCTTCTTCCAGCAGGTCCTTCAATCCGTTTTCTGAAAAATAGGTTTCGCCGTTGAAAATAATTTTCAGGCCCGGATTCAGGTAGGCATAATTGCGCAGCATCCTCTCGATGTATTCTTTCCTGAATTTGAAATGAAGGAATATCCCTGAGTCCGGCACGAAGGAGATTTCCGTCCCGTTACGGTCGGAAGAGTCTTTTTCCTCGTGATTTTCCACAATGATACCACGGGAAAACTCAGCAGCTTTCATCCTGCCGTCCCGGAAAGACCGTACCCGGAAATATTCGGAAAGGGCATTCACAGCTTTTGTCCCTACCCCGTTGAGTCCTACGGATTTTTTAAAGGCTTTGCTGTCATACTTTCCACCGGTATTCATTTTGGAAACGGCATCTACTACTTTACCCAAGGGAATTCCCCGGCCGAAGTCACGGATGCTTACTTTTCCGTCATCCACTTTTATTTCGATCCTTTTCCCTGCCCTCATCCTGAACTCATCAATAGAGTTGTCCAGAATTTCTTTCAGGAGGATGTATATGCCATCGTCGGCAGAGGACCCGTCGCCCAGCTTACCGATGTACATACCGGGACGCAGACGGATGTGTTCCTGCCAGTCCAGGGTTCTGATATTATCTTCGGAATAAATAGGATTTGTTTGTTGTGACATATGTAATTTAGAGAACACACAAAGATACGAAATTAAAGAAAAATATCCCAGTTTTCCATTGTGTTTTCGATAATTTTAAGTTATTTTTTATTGCATATATCCGGGATGAATATTACATTTACATTTTTCGCTTTTATATATGTAATTATTAATTTCATTAAATGAATAATGGCATACTGATCATCAAATTTTCAATTTAAACCTAAATACCCGTTAAAACATGAAAACATAACATCGACTTATTAATATAAAACTAATTACCAAAACTCAATTTTTATGAAGACAAAACTACAGGCCAGCATCATCAGTGAAGAGGATGGTGGTGAAAGCATTGCCCATTTGCTCAGCAGTGAGTTTCCCGAATTCGAAATTGTTTTCCGGAGCAGCAATATCAACCGTACCCAAGACTATTCTCTACATCATTTCCCAGACCTGCTGTTTCTGGAAACTAAGCTGATGAATAATCTTCCGGATATCTTCAGCCATTTCAGGGAACACCTTTCCCAGGTCATTTTCATTACGGATTCTGAAAAGTTCGCGATTAAGGCAATTAAAACAGGCGTTGGCAGCTGCCTGATAAGACCGGTTAAAAATCTGGAATTCGTAATCAGCATTAAAAGAGCCATAGAGAATATCCGTATGCGCCGGGCTTCACTTCAGGCTTCCTCACATCACAAAATCAACCTCCCTACCCTGCAGGGTTTTAAGCGCGTATCTGTAGATGAAATCATCCGGTGTGAGGCAGATTCCAATTATACGTTTATCTACCTCGCAGACCGGTCCAGAATTGTGGTTTGCCGGACATTATGCGATTTTGAAAAATCTTTTTCTGAACACGGCTTTTTTCGTATCCATCACAAACACCTGATTAACCTTGAACATATGAAAGAGTACATCAAAGGTAAAGGCGGGCAGGTGATTATGACGGATAACTCAGTGCTTGATGTTTCGGTACGCAAAAAGTATGATTTCCTGCAGAGATGCTTATAAACGGCGGAAATACAGTTATCTGCATAAACGGTACACTTGCTCAGGTTGCGGCAGGCACTTAATCACCGGGCCTGGTACATTGACTGAAAGAAGTTTACTTTTAACAGACAACAAACAAAAACTATGACTATGAAAGCACATGTATTTTCTATTAAGGCCCTGGTGGCGGCCGCACTCATCTTCTCAGCAGAGATCCAGGCACAGGTCTGGTATGTTAACGGGAACTGGGGTACGAACAGCAGTAATTACGTGGGAACGATTGATCCGGCACCCCTGTATTTCAGGGTGAACGGACAGGATACGAACCCCGGACAGGCACTTTTAACAAACTCCGGATCTTTTGTAGTCGAAGGAGATAATAATACCAATACGGTCAAATCGAAAGGAAGCCTAGTTGCCGGTTTAAAAAACAACCTCGGTCTCTATGCAAGCAGTTCCATAGTCGGCGGATGGGGAAATGACCTGTCAGATTCTGGAGGGGCCAATCTCGTTGCAGGCCAGTCCAACACGGTACTGAACCAGGCCGGAAAATCGGTTGCCCTGGGCTGGAATAATATTGTACGAAATGCCAACCAGTTCGCCATAGGTGTAGGTGTAGACCTGAAATCTGAATACTCAGGAGGATTCGGAGTCGATCTTATTGCTACAGGAAACCGTTCATTTGTGATCGGATCCGGAACGCACGCCTCTACAAAATTAACCAATACGATTCCTTATTCCATCATGCTGGGCATGTCCAATGTATCAACCATGCTCATCAAAGATCAGCAGGTGGGTATCAGGACGACGACGCCTACCGCCAACTTCCATACTGTAGGAACGGTAAGGCTGCAGGGTTTGCCCAACGGAGCAGGCAGAGCGCTGGTAGTTGACAATGACGGAAATGTAATGATGGCCAATACCGTGCTGTATAAGCAGTCCAACCAACAGGAAGCCGATCTGCAAGGCCAGATTGATGAGCTTAAAAAAGAGGTTCAGGAATTAAAGGACCTGTTAAAACTGAGCAAAACCAATGTAGACGTCAGCGCTGTCAGTACCCGTGAGCCGAAGCTTTTCCAGAACGTTCCCAATCCGGGCAAAAGCGAAACCACTATACCTTACTACCTGCCGGAGGGATCGGGAGAAGCAGCCATTTCCATCTACAACATTTCCGGCCAGCTGGTTAAAACGATTGCCCTTAAAGAAAAAGGCCGTGGCAACCTTACCGTTACGGGTCTCCAGGGAGGATCTTATGTATACCAGATGAGTATTAACGGGCAGAGTATCGACAGCAAAAAAATGCTGATGAGGGATTAAGTACAGACTAAGACCAACACTCATGAACTCTTGATTTCACTTAAAAACATGCGTACGAAGGACTGCTTTATTATTGAAGACAGTCCTTTTTTCAGCCATGACACACATTCCGGATTCTGCTTTGGTAATGGGATTTCTCAGGCTTAGATGCAAATCCTAAAGATTCCCTGATGAACAAACCATCAATTTTTTATCCACAACCATGGTTAAAACAGCCCTTCTCCCTGAAACTATTCGTATTTTTGATGATACAATTTTTTATCATGTCAATTTTTTCAGAAAACATCAGGCTTTTGCGCAGCAAATCAGGAAAGACGCAGCGCGAACTGTCCGAAAAGATACAAATCCCCCCTTCCCGATACAGCTCTTATGAAAACGGCAAATCCAGGCCTCCTGCGGATATGCTGATCAGGATGTCCAGGATATTCAATGTCAGCATCGATCTGATGCTCTCGGTGGATCTAACGAAACATGCCCTGGAGGATATGCTGAAACTTCCGGACAACAGGATTGTCCTGCCGGTTGTGGTAGACCAGAACGGAGAAGAAAGCATAGAAATCGTGCCTCAGAAAGCCACGATGGGCTACCTCCGGGGATACAGCGATCCGGAATATATCGAAAGCCTGGAACGGATTTCATTGCCCTTCCTGAAGAACGGAAAATTCAGGGCCTTTCCGGCAGACGGAGATTCAATGCCGCCGTTTAAAGATGGCTCTTTCATCATTGGGAAGTATATGGAGGGCATCAACGACCTTAAATCCGGAAATACGTATATTTTCATTACCCTGAATGAGGGGATTACCTACAAGCGGTTAAGGTCTAAAAATGCAACTTCAGTAACTGTGGCCTCTGACAATACGTTTTACGAACCGTATGACATACCCCTGAATGAGATCATTGAAGTCTGGAAATATGCCACAGGAATTTTCCCTCAGGATTTCTGATCTTTATGATCGCTACAGGTACGCCGATAAGCATCCTTAAATATGAATGATCGGCCGGGACGTCAGGAAATCAGTGTAAAGTATATGGATTTTCTTTCACGGCACGAAAATTCCCAGTAAATTCGGTACACCAAAAAATTTGATTCCATGATACAACTTCCTTTATCCAAGCTTTCCGATGTCGGGACCACCATTTTCAGCCAGATGACACAGCTGGCTCAGGAGCACGAGGCCATCAACCTTTCACAGGGGTTCCCGGATTTCATGCCGGACCCAGCCCTGCTGGATTATGTGGACCATTTCATCAAAAAAGGATTCAACCAATATGCACCCCTGGGCGGCATGATCGGATTAAAAGAGGAAATTGCCCGGAAAATCGAGGACAGCCATGGAGCCGTTTACCATCCCGATTCGGAGATTACCGTAACGGCAGGCGGAACACAGGCGATCTTTACGGCTATTGCAGCTTTGGTGAAAAAGGATGACGAAGTGATTATCTTTGAGCCGGCCTATGACTGCTATGAGCCTACGGTAGAGCTGTTCGGGGGCATTGTAAAACGTTTCGAAATGAAAGCCCCTGATTATGAAATCGACTGGAATGCAGTAAAAGGGCTCGTTTCAGAGCATACCCGGATGATCATCATCAACAACCCGAATAATCCGGCAGGAAAGATCCTCCACGAAAATGACCTTAAGGAACTGATCAATATCGTAAGAGACACCTCCATCCTTATCCTGAGTGATGAGGTTTATGAAAATATCGTTTTTGACGGAAAAAAACACCTGAGCATCAGCCAATACCCTGAGCTGAGGGAAAGAAGCCTTATGGTAGCCTCATTTGGGAAACTCTTCCATGTTACGGGCTGGAAAACCGGCTATTGTGCTGCTCCGAAAAGCCTGATGGATGAGTTCAGGAAGGTACATCAGTTCAATGTTTTTTCCGTCAATACCCCAATGCAGCTGGCTCTGGCCGAATACATGAAAAACCCGGAGCATTACCTGCACCTGGGCAGCTTTTTTCAGGAGAAAAGGGATTTCTTACGTCAGGGGCTTGCCGGCACCTCTTTTGAGCTGCTGGATTGCGAAGGCACCTATTTCCAGGCGGTGAGCTACAGTAAAATTTCAGATCAGGATGACCTGGACTTTGCTACAATGCTCACGGCAAACCATAAAGTGGCTACGGTACCGTTTTCTTCTTTCTATAAAAACAGGCTGAACGAGCACGTCATCCGCTTGTGCTTTGCCAAAAAACAGGAAACACTGGAGCGTGCACTGGAGCATCTGTCCAAATTATAAAATAATCCGGCGGCTGAGATCTCAGCCGCCGGATTATTTTTTTCAGTGTGTATCAGACATCATGTTATAAGAACATTCCGCCTGAAGCCTCAATCCTCTGTCCGTTGATCCAGCGTGCCTCTTCGGTACACAGGAATGCCACGATGCCGCCGATATCATCCGGTACTCCTGCCCTTCCCAGGGCGGTAGCATTCGCAATCATAGCGTTCACCTGCTGGTCATCCCGCGTCCTTCCGCCGCCGAAGTCCGTTTCGATAGCTCCCGGAGCAATCACATTGGCTTTGATTTTCCTGGGTCCCAATTCTTTGGCCATATATTTTGTCAGCATTTCCACTCCGGCTTTAATTGAACCGTATACAGATGATCCCGGCAGCGGAAAACGGGCCAATCCGGAGGAAATATTGATGATTCCACCGCCTTCATTGATAAACGGCAGGAATTTCTGGGTCAGGAAGAATACTCCTTTAAAGTGAATATCCACAATATCATCCAGCTGTTCTTCAGTAACCTCAGGAATCGGCGCATACAGTGCAGTACCGGCATTGTTGATCAGGTAATCAATATTCCGGCTGCCCGTATTGGGTTCCAGATGGTCGCCTACGGTTTTTACAAAATCGTCAAAGCTTTTGATGTCTTTGGTATCCAGCGGGTAGGCAATGGCTTTTCTTCCCAGGGCCTGGATTTCACGGACGGTCTGTTCCGCCTCTTCCCTGTTGGTTTTATACGTAAGGATAATGTCAAGGCCTTTCGCAGCGGTCTTCAGGGCTGCATTTTTCCCTAATCCGCGGCTTCCGCCTGTAATCAATGCAATTTTTGTTCTGGATTCCATATTTCAATTGTTTTTTAATGGGACAAAGTTCCGCATTACAGGAAGCAAATCCTTTGCCCGAATCAAACTGAAATTTGCAAAATTCAAATCAGGAACGGAATTCTATGGGGGTCAGGGCAGTTTTCTTCTTGAAGAAATTGGAAAAATGGGCGATCTCTTCAAATCCCAGGGCATAAGCAATTTCAGACACATTCCACCGTGTCTGTCTGAGCAGGATTTTGGCTTCCTGCACCACTCTTTCGGCAATGATCTCAGTGGTAGTTTTTCCGGTGCTTTCCTTCAGCTTTTTATTCAGATGGTTGACATGGACGGCCAGCCGGTCTGCATAATCTTTGGCGGTCTTGAGCTGTAACCTCCGGTCTGTACTTTCGATGGGAAACTGCCGTTCCAGCAATTCAAGGAAGAGGGAAACTACCCTTAATGAGGCGTCATTGCCGACGGGAAGTTCGGCGGCCGGCTGCAGTTTCTGACCGTAATGGATCAGTTCCGCAACGTAATTCCGGATCAGGTCATACTTAAATGCGTAATCGGAATCTATTTCCTTTTTGATCTTACCGTACAGCAATTCTATTTCATCAGCCAGTTCATCATCAATCTCAAACAGCGGCACCGCCCCGGGTTGGAAGATCGGCAGCTCCTCAAGGATATTGCGGGGCCGGTCCTTGCTCATGAAGTCTTCCGTAAAAACACAGAAACTTCCCGTCTGCGCTGAGTCTTCCGGGATCCAGTGGTACGGCACCTTAGGGGTGGCAAACAGCAGGGCATTCTTCTCGATGCGGATGGTTTTATCGGCATATTCTGCCCTGTTTCTCCCGCGGATCAGGCTGATTTTATAGTATTTCCTGCGGTTATAAGGCATCTCGGAGGTTAATCTGACCTGCCGGAGGGTTTGGGCGATATCAAAAACATTAAAGTGCCCGATTTCCTTATGAAGCCCTTTGGGAAAAAGGCTGTCGATATCTTTACCGAGCTTCAGGGTCATTTCCCGGTAAAAGTCTTCCAGGGAACTGTGTGAGGTATGGACGGTTTTTTCCATGGTGAGGGTTTGTACAATTCAAATGTACCAATTATTGGGTTAATTAAATGACAATTCCTCCAAGCATTTCCAGTTCCCATTTTCCGTTGCGATATTCTGCTGCGTAATTGGTAGAAGAACTGCTATCCCACTCTTCGATATAAAACCGCTCCGGATAAGCTTTGTTCTTTTTAATTTTAGAAATTCCGAAATGGTACACATCGGTAGACCTGAGGTAATGGCTTTCCTTGTTCTTATTTTCAGGTGCAAATAAAACTTTATACTGACTGGGATTAATCTGGTGAAAGTAATCACAGTCTGTTTTAAAAACTATAAAATGATAAGGGTCATTTTTAAAATCAGGCGCGCCTGCATAAGTCGGAAGCAGCATTTCATACAATTCGGTGAACTTATTTTTTCCTGACTGATACATGGGATTTACATCAAGAAAGTCATTGATTCCGTCTCCGTCAGAATCCTGATGGTCAGGATTTAAACCAAAACATTTCTCAAAAATATCATTGTATCCGTCCTCATCTGTATCTTTCATTAATGCACTAAGATTAATTTTAAACAGTTTGCCCTCGGCAATCGCAGAATAATCATCATAACCGGGAAGTCCGGCAACCTGAATAATCTTCACTAGGCTTCCTTCAACTTGTAAAAATCCATCTTTAATAATCGGCTGATCCTGAATTTCATTGAAGTAATAATGACTGAAACTTAAGCCTAAAAAGTAAGCGGACGGTTTACCATCAGTAATTTTCAACAACCAGTATCCCAAATCTTTTTTACCCAGAGCATATTGGGCATTGCGGTAGTTTTGCTGTTTATAGATCACAAAACCTTCATGGAAATACTTTTTGAAGTCTTTATATTCAGTTGCTTCTTTATTTAAGATCAGTTCATATTTTTCACCGTCATATTCATGAGCATAGATACTGTCTTCTTTAAACGTCCTGAAGCTCTTTAAATCTATTATTTGTACATATGAAGGTTTCTCGGCGAGGATTTCTTTTACTGTAAATGGTTTTTCTTCTACATATTCGCGCTCTTCCTGATCAGTCATAAAGCAGTTTTCCTCAATACTTTTAGAACAGGAGTAAAGAGATACCATGAAAAAAATACAACAGATATATTTCATACTATAAACTTTCCGACTTGAATGCAAAAAACGCTCCCAAATCCGGAAGCGTTTTCTGTTATAACGAATTTTAATAGTAACCTTATACGTTGAATCTGAAGTGCATAATATCACCGTCTTTGACGATATATTCTTTTCCTTCCACGGAAAGCTTCCCGGCTTCCTTCACTTTTGCCTCGGAACCGTATGTCATATAATCGTCATACTTGATTACTTCTGCACGGATGAACCCTTTCTCGAAGTCGGTGTGGATTACCCCTGCTGCCTGTGGTGCTGTCCAGCCCTGTCCGATCGTCCAGGCTCTTACTTCTTTAACACCGGCCGTAAAGTAAGTCTGCAGTTTCAGCAGGTCATATGCCTTTCTGATCAGACGGTTTACACCTGGCTCTGTCAGCCCAAGCTCTTCAAGGAAAATCTCTCTTTCTTCAAAGGTTTCAAGCTCGTTGATATCAGCTTCGATCTGTGCGGCTAATACCACCACTTCTGCACCTTCATTCTTAGCCATTGCTTCAATTTTACCGATCCATTCATTACCGTTTTTAATAGAGTTCTCGTCTACATTGCAAACGTAAAGCACAGGCTTGTTGGTCAGCAGCTGAACTTCTGAAACCACTGTTTGGGCAAAATCATCCATCGGAAATTCACGTGCATTTTTGCCGTCTTCCAGGAATTTCTGAAGGTTCTGCAATATTTCATACGTAAGCAGGTCTTCCTTTTTTCCGGATTTAATAAATTTCTTTGCTTTCTCAACTGCTTTTCCTACGGTTTCCAGGTCTTTCAGCTGAAGTTCGATGTCAATGATTTCTTTATCTCTTAACGGGTCTACAGAACCTTCTACATGGACGATATTCCCGTTGTCAAAGCATCTCAGTACATGAATGATGGCTTCGCACTCCCTGATGTTGGCCAGGAACTGGTTCCCCAGTCCTTCTCCTTTGCTGGCTCCTTTTACCAGGCCTGCAATATCAACGATCTCCACTACCGCCGGTAAAACCCTCTCAGGCTTTACGATCTTTTCA
Organism: uncultured Chryseobacterium sp.; assembly: GCA_913775525.1. Taxonomy (GTDB): domain Bacteria; phylum Bacteroidota; class Bacteroidia; order Flavobacteriales; family Weeksellaceae; genus Chryseobacterium. The sequence continues at coordinate 10,871 of CAJYLH010000036.1, read as the reverse complement.
AGCTCGAATAAGCGCTGATCCGGTACGGATACGGTTCCGAGGTTGGGTTCGATGGTACAGAAAGGATAATTGGCTGACTGTGCTTTTGCGTTGCTCAGGCAGTTGAAAAGAGTTGATTTACCTACATTCGGCAAGCCTACGATTCCACATTTCATATTGTAAAATTCTAAGTTTTAAATTTATCGCCCGGAGGTTAACAATCATCCTACATCAATACAGAATACGGAAACCTTGGGCTTTCAGGCCGCAAAGATAGTGATTTTAAGGACAGTTTCATAATAAAAAATCTGCCGGAAAACCGGCAGATCCTGACTGTATGGTGTCGAAATTTGTATGATGTTACGGATTTGCTCCTGTCGCATCCTGTGCCTGTTCTGCATCGTCCGGAAGGGTTTCAAGCGTTTTATCCAGTGCAAACAGCGATTCGTCGGTAGCCCTGTCTCCCCCTGCGATTTTCAGTTTATCGATCAGGTTCATGGCAAATGTTTCCTCCTCAATCTGTTCTTTTACGAACCACTGAAGGAAATTCCATGATGCCCAGTCTTTCTCTTCAAATGCGATATCAACCAGTTTATAGATGGCTGTTGTATTATCCACTTCATGCTGGAAAACAAGGTCGAAGCAGTGCGTTAAGCTTTTGGGTTCTTCTCCCGGAGCAGGCAATTCGGTAATCTTCGGCTTGCCACCTCTATTGAGTACATATTGCATGAATTTCACGGCATGGTCCCTTTCTTCCTGGGCATGGCGGAACAGAAAATTTGAAATTCCACCGTATCCTTTATCGGCAGCCCAGATTCCGTATGAAAAATAAACGCGTGACTGTAAATCTTCTGTATTCATCTGGTCGCTTAACGCCTTTTCAAGCCTTGGTGAAAGTCTGTTGGTATTCATAATTTATATTTTTGATGATTATGCCAGATAAGATGCAAAAATGATTCCGTGAAAGGACTGGTCAGTTGTGGAAGTTTTTAAATGACATATACAACAAACTGATATACAATTATTTACCATTTAGTTTATAGTTATTCTAAACTTCATCCGGGGATTAAACCTGTATTTTGTGGCGAGATCTGCTCTTTTTCATGCTGTATCAACTCTTAATTCCGGGAGCTTTTTCCTGCTTTCCGCTGCAATCTTTTTTTCAAAAAGGATTTCCGCTTCAATCAGGGCTAGGGTTGCAGGGTTTGTTTAAGTATTGGCCAATAATGATAATTGATGATTGATCAGTGATGATTGATTGTGAAGAAACAGCTGCCCTTAAACAGCAAAAAAATCCCGCAGGATAACCACGGGATCGTATATACTTTTACAGGCCTATTTTATCTTCCGGGCCATATAATCACTTTCATTTCCCAGGCGGTCGATCGCTTTAATGGCGACGCCGTTCAGCACTTTCCCGGCTTTGGATTTCGGGATATCCCTGGAAAGCTGGTCCAGGGTCAGGATTTCCGTTTCCCATACGCCGTTATATTGCGTAAACAGTACCCATTGGAAGACTTCCTTCAGGTTGGAACTACTCCAGCTTGCCCGTACCGCAGTTCCGGCGTCAGCCACGAACAATGTCGGTGCCTTTAACGGAGCAACTTTGATCCACGGTGATTGAGGAACCAGGACTTTGTCTTTGTACGGCCCGTTTTTAAGTGTGGAAAGCATCCCCGGATTTTTCGTAAGCCCGGCAATGCTCCAGTGGATCTCACCGGCATCATTGCCCAAAACCTGACGGGAAATATCGATCTGGTTTCGGATCTCAGAAGGACGGTCGTAGGACTTGACTTCAATGGTATTCAGTCCAGGCCATAAATGCCGTTTCATGGTATTTTCAGATTCCCACCAGTTGAGCAGGGCACCGAAGCCCTGTCCTTTGGAATCTACCGGCCAGTAAAGCTGGGGCGAAAAATAATCTACCCAGCCTTTATTCAGCCATAATTTTGCATCGGCGTACAGCTCATCAAATTGTGATGACCCGACAACTCCCTGCGGATATCCCGGCTTCCAGATCCCGAACGGGCTGATCCCGAATTTCACATAGTCTTTTTCGGCATGGATTTCTTTATAGATCCGCTCCACAAATCTGTTGACGTTATCCCGTCGCCAGTCGGCCTTGGATAAGGTCCCGCCGCTGCTTAGGTAAGCATTCCAGCTTGCCGTATCCGGAAAATCCGCGCCGCGGTTGTAGGCAGAATACGGATAAAAATAGTCATCAAAATGCACTCCGTCTATATCATACCTCTTTACCAGGTCTTTCACAACGTTGGAGACATGGCCCTGCGTTTTGGGATTCGCAGGATCGAACCAGTACATCCCGTTTTTAAGCCTTACCACCATATCGGGAAGCTTACTGACCATCGACAGGCTGCTGACCGGTCCGCCGTTAGAATGGTGGGCGCGGTAAGGGTTCAGCCAGACATGCAGTTCAATCCCTCTTTTATGCGCCTCTTCAATCCAGAATTGCAGAGGATCGTAATTCGGGTAAGGGGCACGGCCTGTTTCGCCAGTCAGGAAGTAAGACCACGGTTCAATTTCACTGGTGTATAAAGCATCCGCCGAAGGACGGACCTGAAAGATCACGGCATTGAAATTATGATCGGCAAGCATATTCAGCATTCCTATCGCTTCGGCTTTCTGCTGCTCTACGGATAAATTGTTCCTCGACGGCCAGTTGATATTGGCGACACTGGCTACCCAGGCGCCGCGGAACTCACGGCCGATCACCGGAAGATTGGTCCTGTAAACTTCTTCCGGTTCTGCTTTTATAGGAGGGGGCTTAGGAAGGGATGCTGTCTGGGGAGCCGGTTTCCTGCCCGTACTGGAGGTCGCTGCTTTCTGTGAAGAGCACGACCCCATGGCAATAGCTGAGAAAAACAGGGCCGGATAAGTGATATTTCTGATGTTCATAAAGCAAAAATAATGTTATTCCTTTTTATTAGGAAATAGGATGGTTTCAAATTAGGTATGGAATATGAATTTACGGCTAAAATTTTTAATTCCTGTTCATGATTCAAGTCTGTCCCGAAGCACGAAGCCTTCCCTTCCATCCTGAGTTTTTATATGATACCATGATCCGGTTACCGCCAGGATCCGGACAGACGTTTTTTCATTCAGTACATCCAGGACTTCATACTGAGTCCCGTGACCTGAACGGAGGTTGGTTCCCGCTTTACTATATTTTGATGCAGGAACAGTGGTTTTTGAATTCAGTTGAGGTACCGGTCGTGTCCTGATATAAGGATAAGGATCCACCGCTCCTCCCATAGTGTAAATTCCGAAATGGAGATGTGTCGGTCCGCCTGCGGCATTCCCTGTATTGCCTACCCAGCCCAGCGTATCGCCGGTCTTTACGGTTCTTCCGCTTTCGGTCAGGATACTGTCGAGATGCGCATAGTAATAGGAATTTCCCAGCATACCGTCCCGCTGCCATACCTGCTTACCGCCCAGCCCCTGATTTCCGGTACGGGTAATCAATCCGTCGGTCACTGCAACAACCGGCGTTTTCCTTGGCGCAAAAATATCAACGCCTTCATGGCTCCTGCCACCGCCATCCCGGCTCGCGCCCCAGAAACTTTGTACATTTCGGTTTCCTTTCCCGGCCACCGGGAAAGCCAGTGACGGCTGCGTATACCATATCAGCCCGAAATGTTCGGAAAACTGTATTTCCGGCTGTATAACCACTCTGTACAAACCGGTATTTTCTATTGAGGCTGAAAACTTATTGTTGGCCATCAGGCTGCTTTCAGCCTGATCCGCTTCTGAACCCGGAGCCAGGATATCAATAAAGATCTTTGCGTTGGGGTTGCTGACATTGCTCTCAATGACGAGTTGATCGCCTTTTTTCAGGTCTAATAAATAACCGATGGCATTCCTGCCGGTGGAATCCGGTGTTACTGTGAATGAAGCCCCTTCAGGAATCGTGAGCCGGTTCGCTACCGCTGTGGAAAAACTGCGTTTCCAATTGGCCATGATCGTATCAGATCCTGAAAAACTGCGTTCGTATTTCCTGCGTTCAGAAGTTTCAAAAATATTTTTAGGCACTTTCAATCCGTCACAGGATAGCAGCAGGAGCACGGTCCCAACGAACAGTGATGCGGGTTTCAGTTTACTCATGATTGGGAAAATGCAAAAATGCAGCCGTGGCAAGAAACGGGCAGATGATTGCTTAAGCAACTTATAAAAAGTATCCGGAAATACTGGAAACCAAAGATGAAAGATCAGAAAATAAAAGGTTGGACTCAATTTCAACACCCTATACAAAAGCTATGGTCTGGTTTGGTTATGGTCTGGCTATATGTTATCAAGTATAAATCAAACCTTCAAGGTTTTGAAAACCCTGAAGGTTTAATCAAGTCATTATCTGAATTTCTGATCCTTTTAAAAATAAATTCCCTGTTGTCTTTGATGACCAGCAATGTATCCCCTTCAGCTTTCTTGATGATCCTGAACGGAAGCTCCACTTCTCTCCAATAGACCGGGAAACCACTATCCTGAAGGCTGCCTGGAGTTAGAAACCTTCTCTCTGCAAAATTCGCGGGATAGTAAATGAAGTTATATTTTTCATTGATATACCTTTCATCATTAATCATAAAAGAATGTCCGATATTAAACATGCCTTCCCCCGGAATCTCTGCATCGAATGTATAATGGTTAAAATCTTTCAGATCGGTTTCTTTTTGATGGCATCCAAACGTCATAAAGCTGAATATTACCGCCATAAAAAGCACATGAAATTTGTTCATATTCATCGTATTTTTGAATGTAAACAGGAATTTAAAAAGCCTCCCGTATGATACGGAAGGCTGATATGATATCCTGAAACATTAATTTTCAGTAATGGTTGAAAAATTAAGCTTTTGCGCCTCTTTCCACTCTTTTTCTTTCTTCTTCGGAAAGGATTTTCTTTCTCATACGGATGAAATTCGGTGTCACCTCAATGGCTTCGTCACCCTGGATGTATTCCATGCATTCTTCCAGTGAGAATAAGATTTTCGGAGCGACTCCGGTATCTTTATCTTTTCCTGATGCTCTCATGTTGTTCAGCTGCTTCGCTTCCACGATGTTTACCACAAGGTCTCCCGGCTTGTTCTGCTCACCGATGATCATTCCCGCGTAGATTTCCTCACCCGGATCTACAAAGAACTTACCTCTGTCCTGTAATTTAGCAATGGAATATTCCGTAGCAGGCCCCTGGGTCTTGCTGATCAGTACCCCGTTGTTTCTTCCCGGAATAGCACCTTTGAAAGGCTTGTATTCTGTGAAACGGTGTGCCATGATCGCTTCTCCTGCCGTAGCGGTAAGCATCTGGGAACGCAGTCCGATCAGACCTCTGGAAGGAATTTCGAACTCCATATGCTGCATTTCACCTTTGGTTTCCATGATGTGAAGGTCCCCTTTTCTCTGGGTAGCCAGGTCGATTACTCTGGAAGCATATTCTTCCGGAACATCTACCACCAAAGATTCGTAAGGCTCCAGTTTTTGTCCGTTTTCATCTTCTCTCAGGATTACCTGTGGCTGACCGATCGTCATTTCGTATCCTTCTCTTCTCATCGTTTCGATAAGAACCGATAAGTGAAGAATACCTCTACCGAATACCAGGAATGTATTGGCATCATCCGTCTGCTGAACCCTCAACGCAAGGTTTTTCTCCAATTCTTTGGTTAACCTTTCTTTCAGGTGGTTGGACGTTACATATTTACCGTCTTTCCCGAAGAACGGAGAATTGTTGATGGAGAACGTCATGTTCAGCGTAGGCTCATCGATAGCCGTTCTTTCCAATGGCTCAGGATTTTCAAGGTCTACGAATGAATCACCAATCTGGAAAGCATCGAAACCAACTACGGCACAGATATCACCAGCCTTTACTTCGGTTACTTTTTTCTTTCCTAATCCTTCGAAAACATATAATTCCTTTACTTTTCCTTTTACAATTTTTCCGTCTGCCTGGGCAAGACCAATCCACTGGGACTCTTTGATCTCCCCTCTGGTTACTTTCCCGATCGCGATCCTTCCTAGGAAAGAAGAGAAATCCAGGGAAGTAATCTGCATCTGAAGGGTTCCTTCGCTCACTTTCGGAGCCGGAACATATTGCAGGATACCATCCAGTAACGGTAAAATATCTTCGGTCTGCTCAAGTGATGTGTTGAACCATCCCTGTTTTGAAGATCCGTAGAACGTTGGGAAATCCAGCTGCTCTTCCGTAGCTTCCAAGTTGAAGAACAGGTCGAATACCTGATCGTGAACTTCATCCGGACGGCAGTTCGGCTTATCTACTTTGTTGATAACCACCAATGGTCTCAATCCCAGTTCCAGGGCTTTCTGAAGTACGAAACGGGTCTGTGGCATCGGACCTTCAAAAGCATCCACCAACAGGATTACCCCGTCTGCCATTTTCAGAACCCTCTCTACCTCACCACCGAAATCGGCGTGACCAGGGGTATCGATTACATTAATTTTTGTGTCTTTATAAGTAACAGAAATATTTTTGGATAAGATGGTGATCCCTCTTTCTCTTTCAAGATCATTGTTATCCATGATCAGTTCTCCACTTTCCTGATTTTCTCTGAAAATGTTTGTAGCATGAATGATTTTATCAACCAGAGTCGTCTTCCCGTGGTCAACGTGTGCGATAATCGCAATATTTCTAATGTTTTGCATGAATGATTTTTACGGGTGCAAAAATAGTGATTTTAAACCAAATATAACGTATGTTGTATAATTATTTAACAATTTAATAATGAGCGGATTATTTGTAACGAGCATGTGAAAAGCCTGCGAAAGCTCTATTCAGGCAGATTTATCTGAGCACAGGGTAATGATATACAAAGGCCCGGATCTTCGATCCGGGCCTTTGCTGACTTAATGTATGCAGTTGAAATGCAGTACGCTTATACGGTTTGCTCTTCGTGTTTTCCTTCGTTGATTTCCTCTACAAGCTTTTTATTGAATGCCGGTAAATCTTCCGGAGTCCTGCTGGTTACCAGTCCATGGTCGGTAACCACTTCGCTGTCTTCCCAGTCTGCACCAGCGTTTTTCAAATCTTTGCTGATGGATTTTACGGAAGTCATATTCCTTCCTTTCACAACTTCTGCGTTGATCAGGATCTGTGGTCCGTGGCAGATTGCCCCTACCGGCTTATGCTGTTCGAAAAAGTCTCTTACAAAGCTTAATGCCGTATCATTGGTCCTTAGGGTATCCGGATTGATGACTCCTCCGGGTAACATCAGGGCATCATAATCTGAAGCTGAGGCTTCATTTAATGTTTTATCTACGGTATATTCCTTACCCCAGTCTTTTTCAGCCCATGCTTTGATGGTTCCTGCTTCAGGACTGATGATGTGGGCGGTCCAGCCTTGCTGTTCCAAATGTTCTTTCGGTGATTTCAGTTCGCTTTCTTCAAATCCGTGGGTGGCCAAAATGGCGATTTTCTTAGACATAATTTTTTGATTTGGTGTTATACGGTTAATAACTAAGAAAAAATGGTGCCGTGAGAAAAATACAAATGCTAAATGTTTGTTAAAAGATAAATTGTTATTTACCTGGTTAAGATTTCAAACGAAATGGTTGTTAAGATTTTTTAAGTATTGAACATATTTTTCGGTCGTAAAGATCTTCGAAAGCCTCAGCGAAGCCCATTTCACTCAGCAAATGACAGCCAGTTTAATGATCTATGCTTCTTGTGATAAGCAAAAACTAAACAAATATGTGAGTAGAAAACCGTTGATGGCCACAAATTCTTTGAAGTGGATATTCCAGTTTCAAAAATGATAAAGCAGCGCATAAATGATCAAACCCTGCAGGAGGATGAACAATGCAGTTTTGAAAAGAAAGGATTTTTTAGAGGTTTTATGCCGGTAGGAAATCATTCCGAGGATCGCGCCGGCGGTTCCGCCTAGGAAGGTCAGAAAAAGGAGTACCGATTCCGGAATCCGCCGCTGATGCTTTTCAGCCCGGCGTTTGTCGAGGCCGAATGTAAGGAAGGTAATCAGCGTGGAGAAAATGAAAAAATACTTCATGAGGGGCAAAGGTAGGAATATTCCGGGGAAGTTAATGGCGAAAGGCTGATCGTCAATGGTGAATTTTTGCAGCGGTGCGAGGGAGATTTCAACGCAAAGTTTTCTTAACGCCGGCGCGTCTCTTAGGGGAGCAAAGAATGGCGGCAAGCCGCTGATGAAGTGCGGAGTATAAAATTTCTGAAGTCCGGTGGGTGTTGGAAAGCGCAATGGCGCAGGAGGAATTTAAAAGCTTTGCGTGAAAGGCACTGGGATTTTATCTTTGATAAAATGGTGTACTGCAGAAATATCTCAGCCGAAATTACCCTCCGAATTTCGGTGGGGTGGCAAAAATTCAAAGAATTTTTGACGATGCGGTTTTGGAGTGAATGGCCAGTGAATGTGAATGACCACAGTATTTTCAATAGTCTTTGCAGCTTAGCAAAATTCCAGCCTTCAGTTCAGAATTTCAGACCGGTTGGAAATTGCCGCCGGAATTTTTTATTTTTGCTGTATCTAAATTTGAATATCAATGACCGTACACAATCTGGTTGGCAGCTATACTGTCCAGGGCAGCAACCAGGAAGCAGGCGATCTCGTAACCTACAGAGGCATCCTTACCTTAAGCCTTGATGAAAACAACCGGATCATTGCGCAATGGATCATCGGTGACCATGAGCAGAACGGGACCGGATTTTACAAAGACGGAATTGTAGTCATCAACTTTAATTATATAGGCGATGACCATCAGGTATACAAAGGTGTTGCGGTCTACAGGTGGATCAGCAATGATGTCCTGGATGGTTTCTGGTCTGAGAAATATGGCGATCCGAGGTTCCTGGGAAGCGAATACTGTGTGCGGATTCAGGATTCAGAATTCCTGAACTGATCTGTGCAGTTAAAAGATCAGTTCCGGAATTATTCGGCATTTAGATTCTTACTTTCGATCAGCTTTCTGATCCTATCCATCAGGCACTCTAGTATTTCATCCATAATGAGCAGCTTGTCCCCGGAATAATAATCGATATTGTCGGTGTACCGTAATCCGGCATCTATGGTCCGGTAGAAATCGGGGCTCAGCTTACCGAACAGAAACTCGATCCTTTCCATCGAAGGGTCTGCGAAAACGCACAGTTTCCAGATGCTGAACGCATTGAGGTAATGCGGCATATAGGAATGTAGGGAACCATAGAGGAATACCCGGAAGGCATTCATCACACACCGGGCAAAAACGGCTGCAAAGCCATATCCTCTATCATTTTCAACATTTTTGCGCATGGCAAAATATTGTGCGACATAGCCCTGTAATGCGGCATGGTATAAATCCATATCCCCGTACTCAACGATATGCGGTTCCTCCCAGTGAATCTCAGGATGCATATCATCGGTGGTGAAAATCCTGTTCCGGCCGGTCATGATCTGTCGCATCAGATGCTGGCCGTTGAATAATTGCTCCTGAATGGAAATCCTGCTGTGGCTTAAAATGACAACACCGGCTGATCCACAGCTTTTCGCCTGTACCGAATCCTGGATCCGGATGATCTTCTCATTGCCGAGCCCCTCCCCGATCACCAGAAGGTAATACAGCCTGATCTTCCGGGTGTTCTCAAAAGTATCTGCCGTATGAAACAGGAAAATTTCCTCCGGATCAGCTGTTTTACAGATGGAAGTGATGATCATTTCCAGGTTTTGGTCGCCGGTTTTGGTTTCAGGAATTTCTGCTTCGGCAGGTAAAATGGGAAATTCCGGTTCCAGCATGGCCTTCAATTCTTTGAAACGGTACTCTATCCGCTGGTATAATTCCGATTCCAGATGCTGTATCGCGCTGTACAGTTCCGTCCGGATATCCATTTCATCCCCCGATTCCGCAGCGTTTACGGCAGCTTCCAGTTTGGAGATCAGGTAATAGGTATTCCCGTTTTTCCTGACCAGCAGTTTCTGCAACAGAGGAATATGCAGGGTTAAATCTTGTATTCTCTGATGCTTGTTTTTATGGTCCCTCCGGTCTCCCAGGTACAGATATTCCAGGTAATCCAGATCATGTTCCATCAGCCTGATGTACATCAGATACGTGCTGATAGGTGAATGCAAAGCGTGGAACCGGTCGGCTTCCGACTTCAGCAGGTCATGATCGTGGTAAAATTCTTCCCTGAAAGAGGCATACCTCTTCATCCGCTGTTTTCCGGCTTTATGCATATGATAACAGGCCGGAATAGGATCTTTACTGTAGATCAACAATGACGGATGGGTATAGCAATATACCAAAGGATAGCCTTTCTTCAGCTGGTACTCTACCGTTTGCGGACAGGAGACATATACTTTCGTCTGATGCTCCGAAAAGGCTTTGGTGACCCATTTTCTTCCGCGGATCAGTTCAGCATCCTTATGGGATTGGGTCATGAGGAAGAGATGGCCATAGCCTGTCTGATCCGTCGGATGGTAATAGATCTGTATCACCATATTATTAAGGCATTCCTGCCGCAGCTGATTCCGCAGGTAGTCATTGTTCAGGGGAATCATCATTTTTTTTGTTGTGTCCATTGCTGTGTTTTTTTAGATGGTGAAACGAATTTCCCATACGCGGGCAGGTTATCCAAGTTTGTTTAAGACTATGAAAGCCGGAAAAACGGATGTCCCATCCCTCCAGAAAGGTTATTCTTCCTTTCTGCTTCTTTTTTAGTTTGCCAAACATAAAAGTGATCCTTTCAACAAGTCTTGATACATTCCACTTCGTTTCGCACCCGAACGGACGACGACGGAAATCTATCTCTGACAAACACTGCGGCCCCGTCAGTTCGAGTTTTTTTCGCAGCAAAGCGGAGAAAAATGTATCGAGAACCGGTGAGTAGCACACAAAAGTGATTCTTTTCAACGAGTTCAATAAACTCCACT
>CAJYLH010000035.1 GCA_913775525.1 uncultured Chryseobacterium sp. | reverse complement strand
ATTCGTAATTTGGCTTTTCAAATCCATAGCAATAAATCGTTTAAATATTTGAATGTCAGAAACTTAAATATACGAATTATTGCTATTTTTTACAAATTATATTTCCTTTATTATCCCGAACTCAGGTAAATGTAAATACCAATCAATTAAATCCGTTCGATATCTGCGCCAATGGCTTTCAGCCTGCCGTCGATATTTTCATAACCGCGGTCGATCTGTTCGATATTGTGGATGATGGATTTGCCTTCTGCAGAAAGGGCTGCGATAAGAAGGGCATTTCCGGCACGGATATCAGGCGAGACCATTGTGGTGCCTCTGAGCGGTGTTTCCTGGTTGAGCCCGATTACTGTTGCCCGGTGCGGATCACATAAAATGATCTGTGCGCCCATGTCGATTAGCTTGTCCACGAAAAACAGCCTGGATTCAAACATTTTCTGATGGATCAGAAGGCTTCCTTTGGCCTGGGTCGCCACGACAAGCACAATAGATAGAAGATCCGGAGTAAAGCCCGGCCATGGAGCATCCGAAACCGTAAGGATGGATCCGTCGATGAATTTCTGGATTTTATAGTTTTCCTGGGCAGGAATATAAATGTCGTCATTGCTCTGTTCAAGCTCGATGCCGAGTTTTCGGAACGTATTCGGGATCACGCCCAGCTGGTTCCAGTTGACATTTTTAATCGTGATTTCAGATTTCGTCATAGCAGCCAGTCCGATCCACGAACCGATTTCCACCATATCCGGAAGCATGGTATGCTCCGTTCCGTGGAGGTATTCAACACCTTCAATCGTCAGGAGGTTTGAGCCGATCCCGGAAATATTGGCGCCCATTCGGTTGAGCATTTTGCAGAGCTGCTGAAGGTAAGGCTCACAGGCAGCGTTGTAGATTCTGGTTTTCCCTTTCGCCAGGACGGCAGCCATCACAATATTGGCTGTTCCGGTTACTGAAGCTTCTTCCAGAAGGATGAACTTTCCTCTCAGTTCTTTGGCTTTCAGGGAATAATAATATTCTTCCTCATCATAATGAAACTCAGCGCCCAGTTCTACCAGGCCCTGGAAATGGGTGTCCAGCCTTCTTCTTCCGATTTTGTCGCCACCGGGAGTCGGCATGTAGGCTTCTCCGTAACGGGCAAGCATGGGACCCATCAGCATAATGGACCCGCGAAGCTTGGCGCCATCCTTTTTGAACTCATCGGACTTGATATAATTGAAGTCTACTTTATCTGATTTAAAGGTGTAATCGCCTTTTCCGTTCTGGGTAACGCGTACACCGAAGTCTCCCAGGATTTCAATCAGCCTGTTGACATCATGGATGTCCGGGATATTGTTGATTCTTACTTCATCATCGGTCAGCAGCACTGCGCATAAAATCTGCAGCGCCTCATTTTTGGCCCCCTGTGGAGTGATTTCACCTTGCAGTCTTTTTCCTCCCCGTATTTGAAATGTCCCACTCATCTTATTTTCTGTTTTTATAATTGTGTCTTTTTTTATTGGGCTGGTTTTTATTATTGTTGTTGTTTTTGTTGTTGTTATTGTTGTTCCTGTTGTTATTGCTGGTGTAGTAAATCTTGCTCTTTTCCAGCGATTCTATTCCGGTCAGGTCCAGCCTGTTTTCAGAAAGCTCTTTCAGGTGACGGAAAATGACATCATCCGTTACATGTTCCTTATTGTAAACATTGTAGGATTTCTTCATATTGTTGGCAATCACTTCAATCAGGGCTTCTTTTTCTTCACCGGGTTCCAGTTCTATAGCCTTATCAATAAGTTGTAGGATGCTTTTTCCGTAGAATTTGAATTCTCCCTGAAGTTTGGGATACTCCATGCGCTTAGGCTTTTCAGCCAGCTGTTCGCGGGTAGGGAAAGGATATGGCGAATCTACATCCAGGTCATAATCGGACAGGATGAAAAGATGGTCCCAGAGTTTATGATTGTAATTTTCTTCGTCACGGAGCTGAGGGTTTCTCTGACCCATAAAATCGATGATTGCTGCCGCCATTTCATTTCTTTCCTCTTTATCGGAAACTTCTTTGCAGCGCTCAACCAACTGTTGTATAATCCTGCCGTATTCCGGCATATAAAGCTGAGTTTTTTGGGTGTTATATTGCATAATGTGCAAATATATGGATTAAAAGAAAATCTATCCTGAAAATCTTAAAAGTTTATCATTTCTTAATAAGAAAATAGGCCTGATCATTTTATTATGAATGAATAAAAATTAAATTATTTTAGTCTATCCGTAATTTGTTTCAATAAAATTGTAATTTAGGTACAGGTTTAATAATTTAAATGCGCTTATGAAAAAATCAGCTTTACTGTATTACTGCCTGGCCCTGGGATCCGTGATTTCCTGCCGGAGCAACGACGAGATACTGCCTGCTTCACAGGCAGAGGTGCACAATAAAACTGTGGATGTCACCCACCATGACGGACGGCCTTTCAGTACGGGAAACGGATCTTCAACCGCAAAATTTGTTGCCGGACCGGGCGGCGGTGTACTGATGCAGGGCTTTTACTGGGATGTTCCTGCAGGCGGTACCTGGTGGGATACCGTAAAAGGGAAATTAACCGATTGGTCCAATGCCGGAATTGGTGCCGTATGGCTGCCACCTGCCTCAAAAGCTCAGAACGGGCCGTATTCTATGGGATATGACCCTACCGATTATTATGATTTCGGGAATTTTAACCAGAACGGAACCGTGGAAACCCGTTTCGGATCGAGAACAGAACTGGAAGCGCTCATTACCAAGGCTCATGCGGAAAATATGCAGGTATATGCCGATATTGTCATCAACCACAACAGTGGCGGGCAATCCGAATACAATCCGTACACCGGAAACAATACATGGACGAACTTTTCAGGGGTGGCTTCAGGGAAATTCCCGAGGAATTACAATGATTTTTATAAGAATTCCTATGGAGATAATGACGAAGGCTCTTTCGGGGGTTATCCGGACCTCTGCCATGCTAATCCGTATGTGCAGGACTGGCTTTGGGGAAGGGATGACTCTGTGGCAAAATACTATAAGAATACCATGAAATTCGACGGATGGCGGTTTGATTATGTTAAAGGTTTCGGGCCCTGGGTAGTGAAGAACTGGAATTCCAGCGTGGGCGGTTTCTCTGTGGGCGAATTATGGGATTCCAATGTCAATACCCTTGAATGGTGGGCTAATAATGCCAACAGCTCTGTATTTGATTTTGCCGCTTACTACAAAATGGATGAGGCCTTTGACAATAACAATCTGAATGCACTGAACGATGATATGATGTGGAAAAGAAATCCTTATAAGGCAGTGACTTTCGTAGCGAATCATGATACGGATATCATCAACAATAAAATGCTGGCCTATGCCTACATCCTGACCCATGAAGGGTATCCGACGATCTTCTACCGCGATTACGAAGAATGGCTGAATAAAGAGCGCCTCAATAACCTCATCTGGATCCACAATAATAAAGCAACGGGAACCACTTCCATTCTGTATACGGATAATGACGAATATATCGCCAGACGAAACGGGTATAACGGCAACCCTGGACTGGTGGTATACATCAATAATTCCTCTTCATGGCAGGAACGATGGATACAGACCAACTGGGCCGGTAAACAGATCAAGGATTTCACCGGGAACTCCAGCTGGTATCCCACAACTCAGGGAGATCAGTGGGTGAAAATCCAGAGTCCTCCCAACAGTTATTCCGTATGGTCACTGAATCAATAAACCAAAGGCTGCTTGTAAGAAGGCAGCCTTTATTTTGATCTTATCTCATTTAAACCTCAATGAATTTTTTCCTCTGGTGAGGAGTAGGAAGGTAGCATTTCTGATTCGCCAGTTTCATGCGGTTTTTAGAAACCACATCGTACAGTTTGTCGCTTAAAAAACTCGGAATAATCTTACCAATCACAGAAAGCTGGTATACCCCTCCCAGTAGCCGGGCAATCTCCAGTACAGCCTTGGACTTGATCAGGTAATATGAATTGGGCTTCCAGAGATACATGGTATTGAAAACTTTGGTATCCAGCCCCCTTTCAGATAAGAACTTCTGTCCGAATTCCGATTGAAGCGAAGCAAACATAAACTGGTCTTTGGTATCCCTTTCCAGGATCCACTGCACCCAGAAATTACATACGCCGCAGTCGCCGTCGAAAAAGACAACATATTTATTGGTGAATTCCTCCTGCATGATTGTTATTTTAAAAGCATTATTTTCCGTTCAGTATCATCTTTCATTCTCCTGAAGTATGCTGCAAGCTTGTTCCGCTGCTCATCCGTCAGTTTGGCTTCCTGGTGGCCTACGATATAGGTTTCAAGAGGCATCTCTTTATTGGCCACCATGTCAATACATTCCTGCAACTTGTGAGCCTGTATCTTAGCAGGATACGACGAAAAGGTTGAAAAGTTCAGTTCTTTACGGCCCTCATCAATGTGGTTTTTAAGCAGCCATGAAGCCGGGGAAATATTCGCATACCAGGGATATCGGGTTTCATTGGAATGGCAGTCGTAACAGGATGTTTTGATCATTTTTGCCGTCTCGGCAGGTGTTTTTTTGATGTTGATAAAATCCATCCCTTTATTCAACGGAGGATTTGTCTTGTCAATAGGAAAAAACTGCATCATGATAAAGGCAACCAGAACGATAGTTAATATTTTTTTCATATGTAATGTTTTGACATGATATAAAAATAATTAAATTTATTTGGACGAAAAACTATGGAAGTGAATTTATGCTTTTTATGTCATTATGCAATTTTTAAACCGGAAGAATGAATGAGGGTGTTATAGTTTTTGGCTATTACTGAGATTAAAATTAATAGATTGTATTTATGGCTAAACTGAAGTATGTTTGCAACATCAATAATAATATCTGAACAACATAAACAAGAACTATAATGGAAGGAAAAGATTTAAATGACATCAGCAAATGCCCGTTTCATAACGGGACCCTGAAACAGGAAAATGTAGCCGGCGGCGGTACCCAGAACAGGGACTGGTGGCCGGATCAGCTTAGGGTGGATATTCTGAGGCAGCACTCGGCAAAATCCAATCCGATGGATGAAGATTTTGATTATGCGGAAGCTTTTAAAACCCTCGATCTTGAGGCTGTTAAGAAAGACCTCCATGAACTGATGACCGACTCTCAGGACTGGTGGCCGGCAGATTTCGGGCATTATGGCCCTTTGTTCATCCGTATGGCGTGGCACAGCGCCGGAACGTACCGCGTAGGAGATGGCAGGGGAGGAGCCGGAGCCGGACAGCAGAGGTTTGCACCGCTGAACAGCTGGCCGGATAACGTGAGCCTGGATAAAGCAAGACGCTTATTATGGCCGATCAAACAGAAATACGGAAAAAAAATATCATGGGCTGACCTTCTTATCCTTACCGGGAACGTAGCGCTGGAATCCATGGGCTTTAAAACCTTCGGATTTGCAGGCGGCCGGGCAGATGTATGGGAGCCGGATCAGGATGTATACTGGGGAGAAGAAAAAACCTGGCTGGGCGGTGACTTAAGATATTCCCACGGATCAGAAGGAGTTGTTGAAAGCCACGGCATCCTTTCAGCCGATGATGATGCCGATGGAAAAATCCATTCCAGAGATCTTGAGAAACCACTGGCGGCAGTGCAGATGGGGCTGATCTACGTAAACCCGGAAGGACCGGACGGAAATCCCGATCCGATCGCAGCCGCAAAAGATATCCGTGATACCTTCGGTCGTATGGCCATGAATGATGAAGAAACCGTAGCACTGATTGCCGGCGGCCACACATTTGGAAAAACCCACGGCGCCGGTCCGGCAGACCATGTAGGAAAAGAACCTGAAGCGGCCGGCATAGAATCACAGGGGCTTGGATGGGAAAATACCTATCAATCTGGGAAAGGCCCGGATACCATTACCAGCGGACTGGAAGTAACCTGGACGGAAACCCCTACGCAGTGGAGTAATTATTTCTTTAAAAACCTTTTCGAGCACGACTGGGAGCTTACGAAAAGCCCGGCAGGAGCGCACCAATGGGTAGCGAAAAATGCTGAGGAAATTATTCCTGATGCATTCGATGCTTCCAAGAAACACAGGCCTACCATGCTTACCACTGACCTTTCATTAAGAATGGACCCTGAGTATGAAAAGATTTCAAGGCATTTTTATGAAAACCCGGATGCTTTTGCCGATGCCTTTGCAAGGGCATGGTTCAAGCTGACACACAGGGATATGGGACCGCGTGCCCGGTATTTAGGACCGGACGTTCCTCAGGAAGAGCTGATCTGGCAGGATCCGGTTCCGGCGGTAGACCATGAACTGGTGGATGATTCTGACATAAAAGCCCTGAAAGATAAGATCCTGAATTCCGGATTGAGTGTTTCAGAACTGGTTTCCACAGCATGGGCTTCCGCTTCAACATTCAGGGGAAGCGACAAACGCGGCGGTGCCAACGGAGCCAGGATACGGCTTGAACCTCAGAAAAACTGGGCAGTAAATAATCCGGCACAGCTGCAGAAAGTATTGGGCGTCCTGGAATACATCCGTAAAGAATTTAACAGCGCACAAGGCGGAAACAAAAAAATATCTATTGCCGACCTTATCGTCCTGGCAGGAAGCACAGCGGTCGAAAAAGCGGCGGCCGAAGCCGGACATTCTGTGGAAGTACCTTTCACGGCGGGACGTACTGATGCTTCACAGGAGCAGACCGATGTAGAATCCATGGGATATCTTGAACCTGCAGCAGACGGATTCAGAAATTACCTGAAAAAGAAATTTTCCGTATCCACAGAATCTCTTCTTATTGATAAAGCACAGCTTTTAACGCTTACCGCACCGGAATTAACCGTGCTGATTGGCGGAATGCGTGCCCTGGGAGCCAATTACGACGGTTCTTCCCATGGCATTTTCACACAGAAGAAAGAAGTGTTAACCAATGACTTTTTTGTGAATCTTCTGAATATGAATACCCAATGGAAATCTGCTTCACAGGACAATGAAGTCTATGAAGGAAGGGACCGTAAAACCGGCGAACTGAAGTGGACTGCCACACGGGCGGACCTGGTATTCGGTTCCAATGCTGAACTGAGAGCGGTGGCAGAAGTATATGCCGCTTCAGACGCACAGGAAAAATTTGTAAAAGACTTTGTATCCGCATGGGTCAAAGTGATGAATTTAGACAGATTTGATTTAATGTAGTTGATTTGTTAGTTACCTATTCTCTAAAGACAGCCTTCGGGCTGTTTTTTTTATTTTTTTAGGGCATCTGAAATGAAAAATCATCAGGATAAATGATATACTTTAAATCCCTGTCAGACCCAAAAAGATCATATGATTCTGTCTTCCATGATTTAACCTGAATTCAGGTTAAATAATAAAACCATATCTTTGCAAAAAAAATTGGGCTCCAAAAGTTGGAGAAACCCATTAATAATTAGCTTATTAAACATTTTTTATGTCGAATATTGTCGCAATCGTTGGACGTCCCAACGTAGGAAAATCAACACTTTTTAATCGTTTACTGGAAAGGAGGGAAGCCATCGTGGATGCCACTGCCGGGGTAACCCGCGACCGTCATTACGGGAAATCCGACTGGAACGGTGTGGATTTCACGGTGATCGATACCGGAGGGTATGATGTGAATAACGATGACGTTTTCCAAGGGGAAATATCAAAACAGGTTCAGCTTGCTGTGGATGAAGCCACTTCAATTATTTTCATGCTGAATGTGGAAGAAGGCCTTACTGATACCGATTATGAAATCTTTGAGATGCTGAGAAGATCGAATAAGCCGGTTTACATCGTTGTGAACAAGGTGGATTCCGCTAAAGAGGAATTGGCCGCTACGGAATTTTACCAGCTGGGTATCGAAAAATATTACACCTTATCTTCTGCTACAGGTTCCGGAACAGGGGAACTGCTGGATGCTATCGTCAATGATTTCCCGACCACAGAGTATAAAGATCCGTTTGAAGGATTGCCTAAAATTACCATTGCCGGCCGTCCGAATGTAGGAAAATCCACCCTTACCAATGCTCTGCTGGATACAGACCGGAATATTGTAACGGATGTTGCAGGAACAACAAGGGACAGTATCCAGACTCTGTACAATAAATTCGGGCATGAATTCGTGCTGGTAGATACTGCCGGGATGAGAAGGAAGTCAAAGGTTTCCGAGGACCTGGAATTTTATTCCGTAATGCGCTCCATCCGTTCCATTGAGTTTTCTGATGTTGTGATCATTATGGTGGATGCCACTTTAGGCTGGGAATCCCAGGATATGAATATTTTCGGGCTGGCTCAGAAAAACAGGAAAGGTATCGTGATCGTGGTGAATAAATGGGACCTGGTTGAAAATAAGCATACCAATACCGTCAGGGATTTTGAAAAATCTATCAGGGATAAGATCGGCCAGTTCAGTGATATCCCGATCCTGTTCGTTTCAGCATTAACGAAACAGAGGATCCTGAAAGTGGTGGAAACTGCGATGACCGTTTATGAAGACCGTAAGAAGAAAATTAAAACTTCAAAATTAAACGAAGTGATGCTTCCGATCTTTGAAGGAACCCCACCGCCGGCGAACAAAGGAAAATATATCAAAATCAAATACTGCGTACAGTTGCCGACACCTTCGCCTCAGTTCGTATTCTTCTGCAACCTTCCGCAGTATGTGAAGGAGCCTTACAAGAGGTTTACGGAAAATCAGCTGAGAAAAGAATTCGGGTTTACCGGAGTTCCGATTGAAGTGTATTTCAGACAGAAATAAAACCGGCTATGGAAGTCTGGGTCGCATACAGTTTTCCTGGTCAGAATGACGGAGAACGGCTGGAAGCGCTTTTTGCCCAACTTCCTGCTCCTGTTACGGAGCCGGTGAACAGATACAGAAATCCTGCTGACAGAAAAGGCAGGATAATCTCAAAATTATTATTAGAAACCCTGGTAAGGAAATATGTTCCTCACCAGGGTTTTTCATGGGACCGCTACCGGAAAGATACTTTATCAAAACCTTATCTGGAAGGAATGCCGCTCTCATTCAGTACTTCCCATAATGATGCGGTAAGCATCGTATGCCTCACTTCCGGGAAAAGCTGCGGTATAGATTCAGAACTCCTAAGACCGGTGAATCCTGAGCTCTACCATGATTTTCTCCATCCTGGTGAAAAGGAATTTATAGCCAGCCGGACAGATCAGGCAACGTCTTTTTACAACATCTGGACGCGGAAAGAAGCAGTTCTGAAAGCTTCAGGCATGGGTATACACTGTGAGCTGAATGCAGTAGATGCACATCAAGATATGGTTTGGGTTCAAAACCGTTCATACAGTACAAAACCTTTGTTTTTATCCGATGATATAGTGACTCATCTGGCAACACCTGAAGCGGTAAGTACACTGCACCTTGAAGAGATCCGGTTCTGATTCAGAGCCATTTCTCATACATCACCCTTACCGGACTGTAACCCTGTTTCGAGAGCCAGCTTTGCATGGTATGGTTGCTGCATAAGGTGAAACGGTAGATTCTTCTGATGGAATAGTCCTTATAAGCTTCTTCAAAGGCTGCGTTCAGCGCAGAGTAAATGCCCTGTTTCCTGTATTCCGGTTTTACATAACCCTCCGAAATATAGAGGTCATCTGCATCGCCCAGCTCGAAATTGCTATCGTCCCTTTCCTCGATATATCCGAAAATAAATCCGATGGCTTGCCCTTCAGCTTCTGCGATCAGGAACGTCCCGTCATTTTCTTCCTCACATTCGGCCATGAACCGGAGGTAATTCTCCCGGATCATCGGCCAGTCAGCGGTATTCGGATTCATTTCCTTTTCCGAAAGGTGCAGCTCACCCACCAGTTCATCTGCAATGGAAGAGTTTTCTTTAATATGTATTTTCCGGATCGTATACTCCATCATTTAAATTTTAAATGGTTAAATGCATTGCCATAAACCGTTCAGTCTTTTTATTTTACATTATGATATTCAGTATTTTAAAACTAAAAGATAGCTTTAAATAATTCAGTTACTGATCTGTTCAACCGACAATCAATCATCATTTATCCCTCACTTCCCCCTCACCGGACTTCCATGCCAGGATGTATGATCTGATAAAACTTCCCCTTTCATCACGAGCGATAGTGCATCCACGGTCACATGGTCACCGATTTCGGTATCGTAGAGAATGATCGTTCTGGTATTGATGGTGGTCTGACTGCCGACTTTTACGGGACCTACTTTCATGATCCGGTCTTCGAAAAGGTGTGTTTGCGGACCGCAGTCTTCATTCAGCATCGCTTCATCGCCAATGGAAACCATATCGTATTCTGTGATATCCGTCGTATTCAGCCATACCCTCTTACCGATCTTCACGCCCAGGAACCTCATAAAAAACGGCAGCCATAACGTTCCACGCAGGAAATCAAGGAAAAACTGTACCGGAAGGGCTTCATATAAAGTGGTGATCCCTTCGCTCAGCCATACTTTCAGGCTGTACATAGGCATTTCCGATTTTTTATATTTGCCCACGAAAATCCATTTCAGCAGGACTGTGAAGAAGAAACATGGAAGTGCAACGATTCCCAGATAATAAAAAGGGGAAAACAGCAGCAGGTGATGGATCCTTCCCTCCATATACGTACTCGTATAGGCCACGAACAATACACTGCAGATGATAATGACCGTCTGCGGAAGGATAATTCTGATGCCTTCCACCAAAGCTCTTGCAATCCTCAGCCGCACAGGCGGATGGTAAGTAAGGTTATCCTGGAAGACATCTGACTTCTGCCTGGAAGGCAACCCGATAGGCGGGGACCCGAACCAGTCTTTTTCATGAGAGTTATTAAGCTGTTCTTCCGTAGGAGCCTTGCTCAGCACACCGATCAGCATATTGTCCCCCAGTTCATAGCCCTGCGGAATCAGCCCGCTGTTGCCCACGAAGCTGTTGTTGCCGATTTTTGTTTTTTCAAGGATCAGTTTTTCATTTCTTACATCGTGTTCGCCCAGGATGACGGCGTCGGCAATAAATGATCCTTCGCCGATTTCCAGCAGGTGATGTGAGACATCGCTGGCGGTAGAAATTTCTGAATTCCTTCCTACTTTTGCTCCCATCATCCTGTAGAACTTGCTGATATATACCGAGGCAAAAATAGGGTGGATGACAATCAGGGACAGGTTGAAAATCTGGTCTTTGATCCATTTCCTGTAATATGTAAAGCTGTATACCGGATAAATTCCCGGCTCCATTTTATATTGCAGCGCCCGGGTCACCAGGCTCACGATCAGAATGAACAGCAGGATATAAACGGCGGAAAGCAGCGGAGCCTGCCACAGATAATAAAAGCTGTAATCCGGCGACTGTTCGTCGAGATAGTATAGTGTATACAAAGTAGGAGCCAGCGGTAAAACAATGAGCAATGGAAAGAAAAATAATGAACAGGCGTATAAAAAGGCGAACCTGTTTCTTTTTCCGGCTGAAGAAAGTGGTGGGGTATCCAGTTCTTCCCCGGATTTCATTCTCAGCTTTTCTGCCGGGCTTCCGTTCCACACTTCACCGTAACCGATTTTTTTGCCTTCATTCAGGCAGCTCAGGTCCTGAAGTTCTCCAAACTCTTCAATCACCGTATCCCCGCAGACGATTGCAGAGGATCCTAAATAAGCATGCGCCTTGATATGCACTTTCCTGATCCTCAATATTCCGTTTTCCACTGAAGCATTATCTATGCTGCATCCTGAACTGGTATTGACGTTGGCATCAATCGTTACGAGGTCTTCCGCAGCGATGGGAAGCAGGCTCAGCTGTGCGCTGGGATGCACTTTTACGCCTAATAATCTAAGGTATTTAGGATATAGTGGCGTTTCAACAATGAATTCCGAAGGCATCAGCCTTTTTACCGTCTTCCAGAGCCACCATCTGAAATAGTACCAGCCCCAAAGAGGATAGTCCCCTTCCTTGATTTTACCAATGACCAGCCATTTGACGATGATGATCAGCAGGGAATATACCGGAGGGATAAGTGTATACAGCAATATGGCACTGAGCAGGGCAAAACCGGTCCCGTAGTCATTCAGCTGAAAATAATAATAACTGAGGTAAGGAAAGAAGATCTGGAAGCTCAGCAATGAAAAAATAGCCAGCAGGCAAACTGTCTGTGCGGCATTACACAGGTAATACTGCAAGGTAGAAACCCGTGTGAAAGGCTCCTGGTGACTGTCCTCAGCGGGCTGCTTGTGGCTGAGGCATTCTGCAAAAGCAGACAGGGGCCGGTTTTCATAGATATCTTTTAAAGAAGCATAGGGAATTCCTGCTTTCTGTCTCAGATGCGATACCAGCGTGGCCGCCAGTAAAGAATGTCCGCCCAGATCTGTAAAGAAATCCTGTTCCAGGCTGATCGGTTTACCCGGGAATACCCATTGCAGCGTCTGGATCAGCTTTTCGTCAATGGAAGCCTTGGAATCAATGGAGATTTCCTCGGTCTTTTCGTGAAGGGTAAAGCTTTCAGGAAGCGGAAGCCTCTTTCGGTCTATTTTTCCGCTCGGCATTCTCGGCATTTCTTTCATCCTGATGATGGCAATCGGGACCATATACGGTGCCAGGAACTTGGCAATTTCCTTCCGCATTTCGTTTTCATCGAAGGCAGCATCATTGTTCATGACTGTATAGCCTACAAGCTGTCCCTGCCCGTTGGCATCTTCTTTCACGGCAACAGCAGCGGAGGAAACTCCGGAAAGCTGGTTCAGCCTGGACTCTATTTCGCCCAGTTCAATCCTGTAGCCCCGGAGCTTGATCTGGTCATCGATCCTTCCCTGGAAATCGATAAATCCATCCTCACGGAAGATCACAGCATCCCCGGTTTTATAAATCGTATCCCCCGGCATTTCCGGAAAAGGGTTGGGGAGGAATTTCTGTCCGGTAAGCTCAGGAAGGTTGAAATACCCCTTGCTTACCCCCGGGCCGGAGATGATCATTTCTCCGCGTTCCCCTCGTGGAACGATATTGAGCTGTTCATCAACGACTGCGATATGGTAATTCGGTAAAGGCCCTCCGATGGTCAGCTCCTGATTGCGGTTCAGGATCGCCATATTGGAAGAAACCGTAGTTTCCGTAGGTCCGTAACTGTTGATGAAAATCCGGTACGGTTGTGCCCATTTTTCCTGTACCTGCTTAGTGCAGGCTTCGCCTCCTGTATTGATCAGGCGGATGGAGGGCACCTCATCAATGATGGCCAGAATACTCGGTACGGCGTGGAGAACGGTAATTTTATTTTCCGTTAACACCTGGCTTAATTCATCAATGGCTTTTACGGTAGTGGCGTCGGCCACCCAGATGGTTGCCCCGGAAAAAAGACTGATCCACACTTCTTCGCACCACATGTCAAAAGAGACCGAAAAGCCCTGGTACACGGTATCCGTATCTTGTATCCCAATGAAATCCTCTTCGGAACGGATGAGGTGGCAGATGTTGCGGTGGGAAATCGGGATCCCTTTCGGGTTTCCGGTACTTCCGGAAGTAAACAATACATAAGCCCAATGATCAGGGTGACTATCTGCTGGTAAAGCAGGAACGTCTCGCTGCGGCTGCGGAGCAATAGATATGGGCTTACAATGAATATGGGCATCTGTATCGGAAAAATACGTCTTTACATCAATGTCCGTAAACACTTTTTTGATGCGGTCTTCCGGCATTTCCCGGTCAAGAGGAATGTACGTAGCACCTGCTTTTAAAATCCCCAGGATGCAGACCGGGAGTTCGAGGCTCCGGGGATACCAGACGCCTACGCGGTCGCCGGGCATCACGCCTTCCTGGTGGAGTTCCCTTGCTATAGCATTGCTCCAGCTGTCGAGTTCGCCGTAGGTAAGCTTCTTATCTTTATAAATAAAAGCGGTTTTGTGCCTGTAACGCTCGAAAACAGGGCTTAAGAGCTGAGGAAGTGTTTCATCTTTAATGAATTCCGGACAGATTTTTCCTAAAATTAAACTGTTCATCATTGTTGGGTCTCTGGTATGAGTATTTGTAGTGCTTATTGATGGATAAATATACTGCATTTGTGTTGACATTCCGTAAGTAAATTTTGTAGTTTTGCAGAATCAAAAAGAGACATTCATGCTTACTATTTTATCACAAGACTTTTCATTAGTCAACCAGTGGATCAATGAACTCCGGAATGTTAAAATACAGCATGACCGGCTGCGTTTCAGGAGGAATATGGAGCGTATCGGCGAGATAGCCGCTTTTGAAATCAGCAAAACGCTTGAGCACCGGGAAGTAGAAATCCAGACCCCGCTTGATACGGTTGCTGTAAAAGAAATCGCCGTACAGCCTGTTATTACCACCATTTTGAGGGCAGGAGTTCCTTTATTCCAGGGGATTTTAAATTATCTGGATCAGGCAGATTGCGGTTTTGTAGCTGCATACCGGAAACATGATGCCAATGATTATTTCTCCATCAAGCAGGATTATCTTACGTGCCCGAGCATTGAAGGAAGGCCGCTGATCGTGGCAGATCCCATGCTCGCTACCGGAGCTTCCCTCATCGAAGCCATCAAGGACCTGCTAACTCACGGTAAGCCTACGGAGCTTCATATTGTCGCTGCAATTGCATCCAGGCAGGGCGTGGAAACCATCGAAAAACAATACCCGGAAGCTAAAATATGGGTAGGTGCCATTGACGAAAACCTGACTTCCAAAGGATATATCAC
This sequence comes from uncultured Chryseobacterium sp., assembly GCA_913775525.1. Taxonomy (GTDB): domain Bacteria; phylum Bacteroidota; class Bacteroidia; order Flavobacteriales; family Weeksellaceae; genus Chryseobacterium. The sequence goes on along the minus strand of CAJYLH010000035.1, from coordinate 239,546 downwards.
TCCGGGATTAGGTGATGCAGGAGATCTGAGCTATGGCGAAAAACTTCAGCGATAAATTGTATTTAAAGATCTATACTCATATAAAGGCTGTATTTTAAAGATATAGCCTTTGTCATTTTAAAAAATATTTCTTCTTCAATCACCCTATCCTCGCAAAACCCTCTCCAACTCTCAACCCTCCAGCCCAAAAAACCTCACTCATCCATCGCCATCACCAGCACGCTCACCATATTCCCGGGTTCGCTTAAAATTTCCCACGCAATGGTAGCCAGTGTATTTCCTGTTGTGAACACATCATCAATCAAGAGGATATGTTTCCCGGTGATGCTCCGGGTCAATGAAAAAGTATTTTCCGCTTGCAGGCGGTGCTGTTTGTCTTTCAGGGCCTGTGCTTTTGAGTAATGGTTTCGTTTGATCAGACCGTGGTCAGCCGGGATTCCATACAGATCGGATAAGGCATCGGTGAAAGCATGAAGCTGATTGTAGCCTCTTTCCCGTTGTTTTCTGGGGTGAAGCGGGACGCTCACCAACAGGTCGGGTTGATGGCCTTTAAAATCCAGGTATTGAGGGAACCATCCTGCAATCATTTTGCCTATTTTCTCACGGTTCCTGTATTTGAGCTCGTGAACGATCTTGCGGCTTATGTTTTCTTTTTCAAACTGCATCAGTGCAAAGGCATGCGCAACCGGAAACAGCAGAAGGCATCGCTCCTTCAGGATATTGTTTCCGGAAAAATCGAAATGGGTGAAATGAATATGGCTGAAGCAAATGTTACAGACGGCAAGGTCGGCATCAATAATCCTGTTGCATTCCAGGCAACGGTTGGGAAATAAGAGGTCTAGCATCATTTGTGTGTGGTATTGAAATGCTAAAATAATAAATAGGATTGAAATAAGGAATCTGTATCAAAGCCTTTGTCGAAATTACTCCGCCCATTCAGGAGTCTTTCAAATTAAAAATAACCATCAGGCCTTATCCCTGTATTCATTTTTCATAAACTAAAAATCCTTCCGTATTCTTTCAATCGCATTCTTCATATTGGAGTTGAAGTATTCCTTTTCAAGCCTGACGGGCGCGGCTTGCCTCACTTCGCAATCTGCAACGCTGCACGATTCGCAGGTTACACCTACATTAATTGTTTTCAGGGTAGGAGATTTGATAAAGTTAATCTTTCTGATGGTCTGTGCATTCAGTAAAATTCCCAGGCAATAGCTTCTGTTGCTCCCATCGGAGAACGGATTCTTTTGAGATGTTGAAATCACCAGATAGCTTATGCCCTGGTCTTTGTAATGGGAAATCTGTGCGTCTGTCAGCGTTTCATTGTCTTTCAGGTGGTGCAGGTTCTTCACTGCAATCCATCTCCGGCAGTAATGTTCGTTGGTGGCATTGGCGTGCGGAGCCTGCTGATGGTTCAGGTGCAGCTCCTTTAGGATCTGAATTTTATCTGAATGGTTCTTTTTAACCAGGCACAGATAGAATAAATCTTTAATTCCCAATTCGGAAGAAAGGATATTGGTAAGGCGGTAGTAAAAGGTTTCGGGAGAATGGGTGAAGTATTCGGTTAACTGTTCGAAATCAGCCGGGTTCCATATATTTTGCAGGAAGAATTCTGCGGTCCTTTCTTTAATTTTTTCTTTGGATATCAATAAAGCACCGGCGAAGTAAGAGGCGTAAAAATTATTTAAAATTTCCTCAAAACTTCCAAAATCCAGCCATGAATAGGTATTGGGACGGTTTTTTAGTTCCAGGACATTAAATCCGACTTCCTTGGCAAGGATAAAAGTTCTCTGGTCTTTTTCCAGTTTCCGGTTCAGGAGCAGAAGCCTTTTTTCAGGGATAAACAGAGACCGCAGATGATCCAGTGTGCCGTATCGTTCAAAATCTTCAGACTGGATGGCATAATTAAACGTTCCGGTCAGGATGTTTTCCAAAACTTCAGACTGCAGGTTTTTGCTGATTTCCAGTTGATTTTCTTCTGCGAACTGTATTGCTTTTTCCTCTATCTCAGGGAAATAATTATCATACAGCTCCTGGAACGAACGCAGAACTGCAAAATAAAACCGTTCTTTCCCAAGGTTATAATTCTGTGAAATTTCAATCAGGGCATTGATGAATGCCGTTACTTTTTTCGGGGCATCACTGATGATGCTGATGAGGTTGTTTTTGTTGATTCCGAACAATTCAAGTGGAATTTCCTTAAAGAAATCTGATTGCAGGATCTCATTGAACGGCATCAGGCTTTTGTCCAGCTTCGTAGAAACCAGATCATCAAAGGTGCAGTTCAGCGCTTCCGAAATCTGAATGATTTTGTCATGCTTGGGGTATTTTTTCCCGTTCTCAATTTCATTAAGATAGGATTTTGACATACCGGTCTTTACGGCAAGGTCCTGTAAGGACCAGTTTTTCTTTTGTCTCTGCTGTTTCAGTTTCAGCCCGAAAACCGTCTTGATATAGTCACTTTCATGATTCATGAATCAAATATAGATATTAACTGCGATTTTTCGCATAATAAATTTTTAATTATTTTAGCGAACGTTCGCTATTTGTGAAAATTTTTATTTATGTTTGTCAAGTATAATTACAAAATCAATGCTTATGGAAACCAGGACTCAGTTAAAAATAAAAGCTCAGGAAAAGTTTGAAGAAGTGTTTACAAATGATGTGACGGATTTTCTGGTAGAGCTTCATCAGAATTTCAATCAGAGAAGACTGGAACTCTTAAAACACAGGGAAAAGGCTCAGCATGAATTTGATGCGGGTATGCTTCCCGGATTTCTGCCTGAAACCGAAGAAATCCGAAACGGAAACTGGATCTGTGCACCTCTTCCAGAAGATCTTTTAGACAGAAGAGTGGAAATTACCGGGCCTGTTGACCGGAAAATGATTATCAATGCACTCAATTCCGGTGCGCTGACCTTCATGGCAGACTTTGAAGACAGTAATTCTCCTACCTGGAAAAACTGCATGGAGGGCCAGGTCAATCTCACCGATGCGGTTAACCGGTGTATAGACTTCACCACCGAACAGGGGAAATCGTATCAGTTGGATACAAAGACTGCTGTACTACTGGTTCGCCCGCGGGGCCTGCATCTACATGAAAAGCATATTGAGATGAATGGTGAACCGGCCTCAGCATCGTTAATTGATTTCGGGATTTATTTTTTCAGGAATGCTGAACAGTTGCTGAAGAATGGAAGCGGTCCCTACTTTTATCTTCCAAAACTCGAGCATTATAAAGAAGCCCGGTGGTGGAATGACGTTTTTGTCTTTGCACAGGATTACCTTGGAATTCCGCAGGGAACTGTAAAAGCTACGGTTTTAATTGAAACCATAACCGCTTCTTTTCAGATTGACGAAATTTTGTTTGAACTGAAAGACCACAGTTCAGGCCTGAATTGCGGGCGATGGGATTACATTTTTTCATTCATTAAAAAATTCAGGAACCTTCCCGGATATCTGGTGCCGGACCGAGATCAGGTCACCATGGCTTCCCCTTTTATGGATGCTTATTCAAAACGAGTGATTGAGCTTTGCCATAAGAGAAATGTTCATGCTATCGGCGGAATGGCGGCACAGATTCCTGTTAAAAATGATTATGAAGCGAACAGTATTGCTTTTGGCAAGGTGCGCGCGGACAAGGAGCGGGAAGTGAAGAACGGGCATGACGGAACCTGGGTAGCCCATCCGGCTTTGGTATCGGTGGCCAAAGATATTTTCGACCGATTCATGCCGTTGAGCAACCAGATCCATAACAAATTTGATTATCAGATCGCCGAAAAAGACCTGCTTGAGGTCCCTAAAGGTGAAATCACGGAAAAAGGAGTTCGTAAGAACATTAATGTAGGAATTCTTTACCTGGAATCCTGGCTGATGGGAGTGGGGGCCGCAGCAATCTATAATCTGATGGAAGATGCGGCAACCGCTGAAATTTCAAGAACACAGCTATGGCAATGGCTGAAAAACAATGCGATTCTGGATGATGGCCGAAAATTGACCAGACCAATGGTCCTTCAGTGGGAATTCGAGGAGCTGGAACGCATCGAAAAGTATGTAGGGGAAGAACGTTTCAGAAACGGAAAATTCAGCCTCGCCAAAGAGCTCTTCAATGAACTGATCTTCTGCGAAAAATTTGAGGAGTTTCTAACATTGAAGGCCTATCCGTTTATTTAAGATGGAAGTAGCGTGCAGATTATGGTAAAAGAAATAGAGCAAGGCAGACAAAAAATAATTACAAATCAAAATAACCTAAACAAAAATAGTATGAAAACAAGACAAGATCAAATCCGTGAAATAGAAAAGGACTGGCTTGAAAATCCTCGCTGGAGCGGAATAAAAAGGCTGTATACAGCTGAAGACGTTCTGAAACTTCGGGGGTCTTATAAACTGGATTATACCATTGCCACGGAAATGGCTAGGAAATTTTGGAACCAACTGAATCAACAGGAGTATGTGGCAGGATTGGGGGCCTTAACAGGAAATCAGGCTGTGCAGGAGGTAGATGCCGGTCTGGAGGCTATTTATCTTTCAGGATGGCAGGTAGCGGCGGATGCTAATATATCAGGAGAGATGTATCCCGACCAGTCTCTGTATCCTGCGAATTCAGTGCCTTCTGTGGTCAAGAGAATTAATAATGCGTTATTGAGGGCAGACCAGATTCAATCCGTGAATGGAGGAGGAGAAAAAGAATATCTGGTTCCGATAGTTGCTGATGCAGAAGCCGGTTTTGGCGGAAACCTCAATGCATATGAATTAATGAAACAGATGATTGAAGCCGGAGCTGCCGCCGTACATTTTGAAGACCAGCTGTCTTCTGCTAAAAAATGCGGACATTTGGGAGGAAAAGTGCTTGTCCCGACCCAGGAAGCCGTTAATAAACTGATTTCCGCCCGTTTGGCAGCAGATGTTCTGGGCGTGCCTACTCTGATTATCGCACGGACAGATGCTGATGCCGCAGATTTGCTGACGTCTGATATTGATGAAAGGGATAAAAAATTTCTGACAGGTGAAAGGACTTCCGAAGGCTTTTTTATAGTGAAGAACGGGGTAGAGCAGGGAATTGACCGTGGCCTGTCTTACGCTCCGTACGCAGATCTGATCTGGATGGAAACCTCAAACCCGGATCTGGAGCAGGCCAAAAGATTCGCAGAAGGGATCCATGCAAAATTTCCCGGAAAAATGCTGGCCTATAACTGTTCGCCTTCTTTTAACTGGGCGGCAAAGCTTTCTGTGGAGCAGATGCTCAATTTCCGTGAAGCGCTGGCAAAAATGGGGTATAAGTTCCAGTTCATAACCCTGGCCGGATTCCATGCTCTGAATACCGCTATGTTTGAAATTGCTCTGGCATACAAAGAAAAAGGAATGGCCGGTTATTCCGAACTGCAGGAACGTGAGTTCGCATTACAGAAGAAAGGCTTCAGGGCGGTAAAACATCAGTCGTTCGTGGGCACAGGATATTTTGATGAGATCCAGAACATCGTTACAGGCGGTTCTTCAGCAACCGTCGCGATGAAGGATTCTACGGAAACGGCGCAATTCCATTAAGAAGATGTATGTTGAGTCAATTATATTGTTAGGACCTTCCCGCTTTTGGGAAGGTTTTATGTTTTTATAACTTACTTTTGTATAAATATTTGAGAAGATGAGCCTAGTATATGAAACAGAAATCACGGTTACAGAGGAACATATTGACGGGAATAACCACGTGAATAATGTGCAGTATGTACATTGGGTAGCCATGGTTGCCGCAGCACACTGGGATCTTTTGAAATCCGGGACCGAATATGAAGAGGACATCTGGATGCTTTTCGATCACCATATCCGGTACAAAAAACAGGTGTACCTGGATGACATCCTCACGGTAAAGACGTATCCCGAAGCGCCGGAAGGAATCCGGCAGCCCAGGAAAGTAGAGTTTTATTGTAAAGGCGAACTGGTAGTAGAATCGCGCACGCTTTGGATCTTAATGGAAAAGCAGACACAAAAGATCAGAAGGCTGGGAAACGACTGGCTTACTGGCTTGTCATCGTAACCGTATAATTTTATGTGATTTTTTTCTGCTGCTCCGATCTCCGGATAAATAACTTTATATTGCTAATCTTGTGCTTAGATACGCCGTCTTTTAAGGTTAAGGAAGGTATTCTATTTATTTTTAGTATTTTTATTTCAAATTGTAATAATGCATGCATCATCCCTGAAAGTTGCCGCTTCCATAGCAGCAGTCTGTTTCAGTTCATTTGTTCTCGCACAGCAGAAATATTCGGTAAGCGGAACCGTCAAAGACCAAAAAAACGGAGAATTGCTCCTGGGTGTTTCCGTAAAAGTTGCTGAAGAACCAACGATTTCTGTCATTGCCAACGAATACGGATTTTATTCCCTCTCTTTACCTAAAGGCACCTATACATTGCTGGTTTCCAATCCCGGCTTCAAAGATTTCCGGCAAACCGTGAATGTGGAGCAGGACATCAAACAGAACATTCAGCTGGAACAGGAAGGGCAGGAAAGAACTGCAGAAATAGATGAAGTAGTTGTTTCAGCGGTAAAAAAAGATAAGAATCTTTCCACAGCGCAAATGGGAACGGAAACATTAAGCATCAAACAGATTGACAGGCTTCCCGTTCTGTTTGGGGAGAAAGATGTCATGAAAACCATCCAGCTTTTGCCCGGAATCAAAAGTAATGGTGAAGGAAGCAGCGGCTTCTCCGTTCGGGGCGGCGCAACAGACCAGAATCTCATTCTTCTGGATGAAGCAGCCGTGTATAATGCATCACATCTGCTTGGATTTTTCAGTACCTTCAACAGCGATGCACTGAAAGATGTGAGCATCATCAAAGGAAACAGCCCTGCCCAGTACGGAGGACGGCTTTCATCAGTGCTTGATGTTAAAATGAAGGACGGGAATAATAAAGATTACAATGTAAACGGAGGAATTGGCTTGATAAGCAGCAGGCTGAGTGTTGAAGGTCCGATCCAGAAAGAAAAGTCGTCTTTTATTGTTTCGGGAAGGCGGACCTATGCCGACGTCTTTCTGAAAGCAACCGATGATTTTAAAGACAGCAAATTATATTTCTATGATTTAAACCTGAAAGCCAATTACCAGATTAATGATAATAACCGGCTTTACTTATCAGGCTATTTCGGAAGGGACGTTTTGGGCTTAGGGAATACTTTTTCTACAGACTGGGGCAATACAACGGCAACTTTACGCTGGAACAGCATTATCAGCAGTAAGTTATTTTCAAATACATCATTGATCTACAGCAATTACAATTATAATGTTGCCCTGAGCAGCAACAACAATACTTTCGGTCTGGATTCTAAGATTGAAGACTGGAACCTGAAACAGGATTTTTCATGGTTTGCCGGAAACAGCCATAATGTAAAGTTTGGCCTGCAATCCATTTACCATACCATAACGCCGAGCAGCGCTTCAGGAACCAGCGTGAGCAGTTACCCAAGGAATCCGAGGTATTCCTGGGAAAATGCGCTGTACATCAATGATGATTTTAAGGCAACGGAAAAACTGACCATCAATTACGGAGCGAGGCTTTCATTATTCAGTGTTTTAGGAGGGGATACTTTCAACACCTATGAAAACGGAATTATAACTGATTCGGAATATCTGGAAAAGGGGAAAATCGGTAAAACGTATGGTAATCTTGAACCAAGAATGACGGCCAATTACAGAATTGATGAAGTAAGCAGTATAAAAGCAGGTTACTCCAGGAACACGCAGAATTTACACCTGTTAAGTAACAGCGGAAGCGGAAACCCCACTGACCAATGGATCGGGAGCAGCTACACCGTAAAACCTGAAATTGCGGACCAGGTAAGTGCAGGATACAGCAGGAATTTCAATAATAACAATTATGAATTGAATGCTGAAATCTATTACAAATCCATGCAAAATCAGATTGATTACAAAAACGGGGCGCAGATCACCTTTGATATTGCTGCTGATGTGGAAAGCGAACTGCTGTTCGGGAAAGGCAGGGCATACGGACTGGAACTGATTGCCAAAAAGAAAAGCGGAGCACTGACCGGATGGATTTCCTATACCTTATCAAAGACAGAACGGAAAATAAACGGGATCAATGATGATCAGTGGTACAATGCAAGGCAGGATAAAACACATGATCTTTCCGTTGTGGCAACCTATCAGCTGAATCCGAGATGGTCCTTTTCAGGATTATTTGTGTACAGCACCGGGAATGCAGTGACTTTCCCTACGGGAAAATATTCCTTGAACGGACAAACGGTTTTCCAGTACAGCAACAGGAATGCGGACAGGATGCCGGCTTATCACCGAATGGACCTGAGCGCCACCTATGAGCCGGAATCCAGCAAACGTTTCAAAGGCTCCTGGTCATTCGGAGTCTATAATGTGTACGGGAGGCAAAATGCGTATGCGATTACTTTTGAAGACAACCCCGATAAACCGGGAACCACAAGGGCTATACAGACTTCATTATTCCGTTGGGTGCCCAACATCACCTATAATTTCAAATTTTAAACTTACCCATGAAAAATATATTTTTAATCATGCTGTCCCTGTTTCTGATCACCTCCTGTGAAAAGGAAATCGACCTTAATCTGGAAGACCAGAGCGGAAAGATCGTTATTGAAGGAAATGTAACCGACCAGGCCGGCCCTTATTATGTGAAAATTACAAAATCTGTCGCATTTACAGAAGCCAACCAATATCCTGCAATAGAGAATGCACAGGTCGTTTTGAGCGATAATGCGGGACAAACCGAAACACTGCAATATATAGGGAACGGAACTTACCGTACTTCCGCTTTTGCCGGACAGGCAGGGAAGACCTATACGCTGAAAATACAGGCAGATGGAAAAAAATATGTTTCCACAAGCACTATGCCGGAAGCCGTGTCTTTTGACGGCCTCGAACAGGATTCTTTTACTGTAGGAGGAGAAAAAAGTTATACTCTGTTACCAATTTTTACCGATCCCCAGCCTTTGGGAAACCGGTATCTTTTCAAATACAGCGTTAACAGCAACCCCAAAATCTACTTCACTGAATTTTCGGATAACGTGAATAACGGAATGCTGAACCAGCGCCCCCTGCTATTGCCCAATGACAATGGTGATCAACCGGATGATGTGAAAGTAGTGCCCGGGGATACCATCCATGTTGAAATGCAGTGTATTGATCAGAATGTCTATACTTTTTATTCCGCTTTGCTTCAGCTTTCAGGCGGCGGGCCCGGCGGCGGAATTACACCTGCCAATCCGCCAGGTAATATAAGTAACGGTGCGCTGGGATACTTTTCTGCCCATACAGTAAGAAAAAGAAGTGTGAAGATATTATAACTTTTGATTTCAAATCGGCTGAAGGTTTTTATATAAGCGAAATTATGATTCATGATTTCATGAATAGCCCGCTATCTCTTTTCTGCCGTCATGGTGGTTGAGCCGCTGTACAGAGCACCGGTTTATCCGTATGCAGATTCTGGAATCCTGCTCCGGAAAACAGGCAGCCCTATATCTTTTCCAGTTATATCAGGAAAGCATTAGGTATTCCATTTGTTATCAGTATGCAGTCCGGCAAAACTCAAATCAAATTCCCTATCTTTGCATTATGATACGTATTACAAAAATTTTTACATTTGAAACCGCTCATGTCCTGTACAATTATGATGGTAAATGTAAGAATATGCACGGGCATTCCTATAAACTGTTTGTAACGGTGAAGGGAAGGCCTATCAATGATCTGGAGGATCCCAAGAATGGGATGGTGGTAGATTTCGGTGACATCAAAAGCATCGTAAAATCTGAAATAGTGGATGTGTGGGATCATGCGGTTCTTGTCAATGCGCTTTCTCCTCACAAGGAACTCGGGGACAACCTGGAAGAACAGGGTCACAAAGTGATCTACTGTACATTCCAGCCTACCTGTGAAAATATGCTGTATGCCATTGCAGCCAAGATAAAGTCAAAACTTCCGGCCGGAATTTCCCTGGCCTATCTTAAACTTCATGAAACGGAAAACTCTTACGGAGAGTGGTTTGCGGAAGATAATCAGTAACTCATTCAAAAAGGCAGTCGGTGTTAAAGACCATCATCAACTTAGAACCGGGAAAGAAGGTTTATTTTGCTTCAGACCAGCATTTCGGAGCTCCGGATCCTAAATCCAGCAAAGTACGGGAAGAGAAATTTATCCGTTGGATGGACGGGATCAAGAAAGATGCCCAGATTCTTTTCCTCATGGGCGACCTGTTTGATTTCTGGCATGAATGGACCTATGTGATTCCAAAAGGATATGTACGGGTCCTCGGAAAAATTGCTGAACTTAAAGACAGCGGGGTCCAGATTTACTTTTTTGTGGGTAACCATGATCTTTGGATGAAGGATTACCTGGAAGAGGAGATCGGATGCACGGTATTCTACCGGAAACAGTATTTTGAAATCAGCGGAAAGCAGTTCCTGCTGGCCCACGGTGACGGCCTCGGTCCCGGTGATAAAGGCTACAAGCGGATGAAGAAATTATTCACCAATCCTGTGGCCCAGTGGGCGTTCAAATGGCTGCACCCTGATATTGCGATGAAGATTGCCCTGTATCTGTCCCAGAAGAACAAAATGATCTCCGGGGAAGAGGATAAAGAATTCCTGGGTGAAGATAAAGAGTTCCTGGTCATCTATTCTAAGGAAAAACTGAAAACACAGCAGATTGATTATTTTATCTACGGCCACCGGCACCTTCCTATGATTCTCACCCTGGAGGATAAGGCAAAATACATTAACCTGGGCGACTGGATCTCTTACTATACCTATGGGGTATTTGAACAGGAGTTTGAGCTGAAAACATTTGAGTAAAGGCAAAAAAAATTACCCCTTTCGAGGTAATCTCCGAATGAAATAGATTCATCCTTGTTTTTAATCCATATTCCGCATTGATAGTTGCAAGAAGCTTACCAAAAATTAAATTTTGAAGTAAAAAATCAATAAATAACTATATCTTTATGATAACGTATTCATACTGAGTAGTAAATATCATATTTTCTATGTTAGCAAGCCAGATATTCGATATCAGAACTGAACCGGGATTTTTAAAAGCAGCCCTGGAAACATTCCGTTATCAGTATAACCATGTTGAAGTATACAGGAAATTTGTGGATTACCTGAAGATCAATCCGGATGAGGTAACGGAACTGTCAGAAATACCATTTTTGCCGATCGAAATGTTCAAGAACCATGCTGTTTCAGACCGGCAGGCATTGCCGGAACTGTATTTCCAGAGTTCAGGGACAACCCGGATGAATCTTTCCATACATTATATCGCTGATGAAGACCTGTATAAGGAAAGTATTGAGAAAAGTTTCGGGCAGTTCATCGGACCTCCAGAAGACTATATTTTCCTCGGATTGCTTCCCAGCTACCTCGAACGGCAGAACTCCTCGCTTATTTACATGGTGGATTACCTGATGACGAAATCCGGTAAGCCGGAAAACGGATATTTCCTGTATGACCATGCAGAACTTCTGGAACTGCTGAATACGCTCGCAGGAAAGAAGGTCATTCTCTTCGGGGTTTCCTTTGCATTGCTTGATTTCCTGGATTATTGTACCGCTCAGCAGGGAGAAAAGATACTCAACGCATCAGAACAGCTGATTGTCATTGAAACAGGAGGCATGAAAGGCCGGAAAGAAGAAATGACCAAAGACGAATTGCTCAGCATACTGCAGCAAGGATTTAAAACGGATAGGATTTATTCGGAATATTCAATGACAGAACTGCTTTCTCAGGCCTATTCTCTAGGAAAAAACGAATACCGGTGTCCCGGCTGGATGAAAATCCTGGTCAGGAATGCAGAAGATCCTTTTGCCTATGAAAAAGAGGGAAGGACGGGAGCCATCAACATCATCGACCTGGCCAATATCCATTCGTGTGCTTTTATTGCCACGCAGGATCTGGGGAAAGTGACGGAAGACCGCTTTCAGGTGCTGGGAAGGATTGATCATTCTGATATCAGAGGGTGTAGCTTGCTGGTGAGTGAGCAGTAGTCGTTGTGGGAGAGTTTTAGTGTTGGAGAGTGGGAGAGTAGAGAGTGGGAGTGTATGAGGGTATGGAGAGTTTTGGGGTGCGTTGTTTGAGTTTATTGTGAATTTATTTAGGTTAGAGATTATTTATGTTGAAGATTGAAGAGCTGGTACATGCTTTTATCCACAGTCACTGCAATTTTGAAAAGGAAATCGTGCTGACGAACCATTTTCAGGCGGACTGGGAAGCAGATGTGCTGATTATTGATATGGACGGCTACAGCCATGAGATTGAGATCAAGCTGTCAAAAAGTGATTTTAAAAATGATTTTAAGAAATCCTATACCCATGCGGTAACCGGAGAAAAATTTCTGAAGCATGATAAGATTTCCTGCGGGGATTATGTGTGCAATGCATTCAGTTTCCTGCTTCCCATGGGAATGGTGGATCATTCGCTGATTCCTGAACATTGCGGGATCATCGAATTTTATCATAACGCCGATACCTGGGACACGGAGTTCTACAGCATACGCCAGCCTAAAAAGGTACATGAGGACTCTTACTGGAAACTGAATGATAAAGATCTTTTCCTTCGTAAAATGGCACAGAGCCTGCTGTACAGAAAAATGGAGATTAAAGGAAAGCATGAGGAACTAATTTTCCGGAATCCTTTTGAAATCAGAAAAACAAAATAAATCCTGCACGAAGCAGGATTTTTTCTGATTACATGGGTTCTTTTATGTCCTTTTGCATCAGATACCTGTACATAAGGCCGCCTGATATCCCTCCGGCAATAGGGGCCAGCCAGAACAGCCAGAGCTGTGAAATAGCTGCTCCGCCTACAAATATAGCCTGTGAAAGGGACCGTGCCGGATTCACGGAAGTATTGGTGATCGGAATAGAGATCAGGTGGATCAGCGTTAATGCCAGTCCGATGGCTATCCCGGCAAATTTCCCGTTGGCCCACCGGTCTGTAGATCCCAGAATTACAATCAGGAAAAAAGCGGTGAGAAGGAATTCAGCCAGGAAAGCGGCACCCATTCCGAAAGCCTTACCATTATACACCGCTTCACCATAAAAGTTGGTGGCAAAATCACCCGCCTTGGTAAAATGGACAGGACCTGCTCCGTTGAGAATGATGTACAGACATCCTGCTGCGGCAATAGCACCGAGGCACTGTGCAATAATGTAAGGGACAAGTTCCTTTGCCGGAAACCTTCCGCCGGCAAACAAACCGAAAGAAACTGCCGGATTGAAATGCCCGCCGGAAATATGCCCGACCGCATAGGCCATGGTAAGTACACTAAGCCCGAAAGCAAGGGAAACACCCAGAAGGCCGATTCCCACATCAGGAATACCGGCAGCAAAAACGGCGCTGCCACAACCTCCGAATACAAGCCAGAACGTGCCGAAAAATTCGGCGAATAATTTTTTAGTCATTCAATGTGTTTTTTTAATTCCCTCAAATGTAAAATTTTATATTCAAAATAAAATCAGTTTTATATTAAAAAATATTATGTTAATTGATTTCTGAATTGATTTATTTGTATTTTTAAGCCTATATTTTTGAATTTAATGCTATGCTGATTGATATTTGGTTTTTGACTCATACGGCATAAATGTTTATTTTTATGTAAAATTAAAGGGTGATTCATGAAAAAAGTCCTGCTTGCTGTCTTGTTATCAGGTTTCGGCAGCCTTTCAGATGCTCAGGTTTCCAAAAAAAAGCTTCCGTGCTATGATATAAAGCAAATGATGAAGGTGGAAGTGACTCCACTGTATCAGCCGCATCTGGATGCTGCCAGAAGTTTCGGGGTCAAACTGCTGGAAGATGCTTCCATGGTTCAGAAATACATTGCCGGCGGAAAGCTGAAAAAGATACAGAAGACCGGAAAGGGGTATAAGATCCAGAAGCTGGATTACAGCAGGCCTTACATGGTGAGCAAGGCCAAAAGCCTGCTCGAAAAAATGGGAACCAGGTTTAGTAAGGAAACGGGAGGCCATACTTTTACGGTTTCTTCCCTTACCCGGACATTGGAGGATCAGTGCAGGCTGAGGCGGGTCAATGCGAATGCAGCCGTCGGCATCAGTTCCCACAATTACGGAAACTCGTTTGATATTTCATACATACGGTTCAATGATGTATTGAAGTACAATCCTAAAATGGAAATTGCCCTGGAAAAAGTCCTGCAATACTACCTTAAAAAAGGGATGATTCTGTACATCAAGGAAAGGCAGCAAAGCTGTTACCATATTACAGTAAGAAATTATTAATTGTCCTTCAATATGGTACAAATGTTTGCAGGGGTAATTTACTTTATATAATTTTGCAGGAATCATTTTAACCATGAGCTTATGACAACTTTAGACAACAGACAGTATCAATTGGCCCTCGAGGCCTGGATCACCAGCTGCAGGGATTTTTCAGCACTTCAGAGCCTGGTCCCTACCAATTATGTTTTCAACCTTTCTTCGGAACAGATCCAGTGGATAATACAAAGGAATAGAAACCAGGAATTTTCGGTGGAAATGGGAGTGTACAACAATCAGTTGATTATGATCCTGTGTCCTTTGGATGAAAGAGGACAGAAAGTATTTATCAATGATTTCCCGTACAGTGTTCTGTCTCCACTCAGCCAGAGTATTACACTCACACAGACCCAGCAATATGTAGTGGTGAATAATGCCGTTCTTTCTACCGACCTGCGGAGGATAGACAATACCTCAGATGCTTCTTTCCCGGTATACAGCAAGCCGATGATGGCTCAGGATGAAGCGGTGGAAGCCATTGAGGGCTGGAGGAATCAGGGAGCCAACTGGTTCTACTATGAATGTACGGAGCAAGGCGGAACACGAATTTTCAATAAGTTTTTTGTGCCGGCCAACAACATCAATCCAAAAAATGATCACGGTGAAGCTCCTACGAGCATTGTGTGTGCATTCGGACTTAAATATTCCGATATTTACCAGAGAATGATGGTAACCCTTATTTTTATTTCGTTCTATGGACTGAATCAAGGGAATGGAAGCATTACTACCATTTCAAATACCTACGACTGGTCACAGCCAAGTCCACCGTTCAGAATAGCGATATCTGATGCTACTGGGATTTAAAATCATACTCTATCTAAATAACAGTCTGTTATTGCTGTGCTTTATACTGGGTATAAGCAGGCTCAGACTATTGAATAACAAAGAAAAATGGTATGTTTTCTATATCATTTTTCTTTTTATTATTGAGGCTTCAACTAAGATTGCCCTGTATTATTTCGGGCTGCCTGATGCCAATTTTCTTTATCCGTTCTATATTGCAGGGGAATTTTTTATCCTGAACTACCTTTTTTCGAGGAAAAATAATTTCTCATCCGGCTTTATAGCGCCCATATTGGTATCGGTACTTATACTGATGCTGTTAAACGGTTATATACAACAGATGCTGGATCATGATGACGTAAAGGTCATATCCAATATCATCATCATCTGCTTTGCCGGCTATACGCTGATCCGGGAAATGAAGGAAAAGCATTTTGCCAACCGCTTTCTGTTTTCAGATGCCTGTATATTCCTGTATTATTCCGTATCCGTGTTTACCTTTATCGTACAGCAGCAGCTGAGCTCCATTTCACAGATGAATGCCAGCCTCATCTGGGGACTGAATAACCTTCTGTCCAGTGTCGTATACGGATCATTAATCTATACCTTTTTAAAATTAAAGAAGTAACCTTAAATATCAATTCCCTTCTGCTTATAATTGTTGCTGTAACAGTTATAGTAGGATTTGGCCTGATGGCTTACCGCACATTCATTACCAGGATTCTTGAAGAAAAGAATGCCCAGTATGAAGCTGAGGTACACCATCAGAAAAGCTTAGTGCTGGAAAATATCAGGGCTCAGGAAGAGGAGCGCAAGAGGATTGCAGTCATGATTCATGATGATGTCGGAAACCGGCTCAATATCCTTTCTCTGTGGCTCAATAACCTGGATACCAAAGGGGACGAACTGATCAGGAAAAATATTGCCGCACAGATGTCTTCCCTTATCGATGCGGCCAGGACGATTTCCCATTCATTATATCCGGTAAACCTCGAGTCTGTCGGACTGGTTCTATACATAGAGGAATTGATGGCCAATTTGTCTAACAGGATTAATATTTCACTGAACGTAAGTCCTAAATACAAAAAAAAGAATATCTTTATAGAAGTACAATTGTACAGGATTATCCAGGAGTTCACCACCAATGTCCTGAAGCATTCCGAAGCGACAAGGGTCTGGATCTATATTAAGGATAATCCTGATAACCTTTCTGTGGTTATTTCTGATAACGGGAAGAGTTTTGAATACGAAGCCGTAAAAAAAGGCATGGGTATTAAAAATATCGAATCCCGTGTCAAGTCTATGAACGCTGCACACAAATGGAAAAATATTTTGAATAAAGGAAGCCGTTTAATCATTAAAATTCCATACCCGAATGAATCCTCCTATCAAGATAGCCCTGATTGACGATGAACAACTCATCCTTGAAGGTGTAAAAATGCTGCTGTCTACGGAACAAAATATCTCAGTGTGCCTCACATCCAACAGCGGGCCCGATTTTATTGAACGCCTTACAGGCCTTGATGCCGGTGAGTTTCCCGATATTGCTCTGGTAGACGTCCAGATGCAGCCTATGAACGGATTTGAGCTGGTAGCCATTCTTAAAGAAAAATATCCTGATCTGAAGATCATCATCCTTTCTTCACATTACAAAACTTCCATCCTGGGATATATGGTTAAACTGGGTGTATCTGCATTCCTGCCCAAAAATTCGGATAGGAAAACATTTATGGAAGCCATTACCATAGTACATAAAAACGGAGTTTTTTTTACACCGGGAGACCATCAGATGCTGCTATCCTATATGAACAGCACGACCAAAAAGAAAAGCCTTTTCGAAATGGACGACGAGCTATCCGAACGTGAAAAAGACGTGGTAAAACTCATCTGCCAGGAATTTACCAACCACGAAATTGCCGACAAGCTGTTCATCAGCCCGCGGACTGTGGAAAGCCACCGCCAGCGGATTGTAGATAAAATAGGTGCTAAAAATACAGTAGGAATTGTCATCTACGCCATCATCAACAACATCCACCCATTAGAAAGAATCTGATTCCGTAGAAATACGGAATTTTTTATTTGGTATTTTTTACGGTAGCAATCCGGCTGTATTCATTGTTATTTTGTTCATCCCAATAAAGCTTTGGCAACGAGAGTTCCTGCTGAAATGGTATAGCAGATATCACCATGAAAAACAACATTATTTCTATCGGTATTTTTTTCGACGGAACAGGAAACAACGGAATCAACGCTGCTTCCCCGGTAAAGCCCTTAAAAAATAACGAAAGCTACTATGGCTGCCCTACAAATATTTACAGACTTTTCGGGCTGTTCCAGGGCGATGAGAAAATATATATTGAAGGGATAGGCACGGTAACCGGTGCGGAGGACAGTGATTTTGCCATGGCCATCTGTAAAAACCCAAAAGGATTTCACGGTTATTCATCGGATGACAAACTTGCTGCAGCTTCAGCTTTCGTGCGTGAAAAACTCCGTGAACCGGCTGAAGAATACCATTGTTATGTTTACGGGTTCAGCCGCGGTGCCATGCTTGCCAGGACTTTCTGTAACGATCTTATGCTGTCTTCTCAGCAATACGATGGAAAAACGGTTCTGATTAAATTTTTAGGAGTTTTTGATACGGTGGAATCAGCTCCGTTCAATACATATGATGTTACCATTCATGAAGCCGTTGAAGCCGGGTTGCACATCTGTGCCGTAAATGAATGCCGGTATTTTTTCCCGCTGACAGGTTTTTTTGAAGAGTCAAAAGATAAGATGGATTCCGAATTCAGAACCGGACACAGCATTCTCAGGGAAATTTTCGTTCCCGGTGTTCATGCCGATATAGGCGGAGGATATCTGGAAGCTTCCCAATCTGTCTACATTTCCGGAGAACATATCACCAATAATGATGTGGTGTATTATGTGGAAAATATAAGGAACTCCACTCAAGATGCATCAGGAAACAAAATCTGGAAATATCCTCTGAAAAACTATGAAATTGATGAAGGTGCCTTTTTCTTACAGGCTTACATCGTCCGAAACAAAGTATATAATGATCTCTCCAAAATATATGGTCTGCTGATGCTGGAAGAATCCAACAGGATCCACCCGGTTTTCAGCACCGCTTTTAAAGATTCCGATCTTGCTGTTGATTATCATAAGCATCCTTATCTGTCAGAACTGTCAGAAGAATTTAGTCGGTACATGAAATTGTTCACTTCCGGTACCAGACCGGCATATGATTATCAGAAACTCGCGGATTACCTTCACATTTCTGCCAATTTCGGACTGTACAAAAATTTTTCAGCAGAAAATACAGACGTGGATGCAGAGCTTATTAACAATGGGCTCAATATGCCGAGCAATGCCAAAGGCTACCATGTGGATTCAGTAGATTCGGTGGTACAGTCGGACGTTATGCTCCCGGAAGATTCCATTATAGATTACGCTTTTGGTACCAACATTCCCAACAACAGTGATTGGAACCGTACGATATTGATAAAGGAAAATTTTTATAACAAATGTTAGTCCTTTTCAGTTTTAATTTAGGTGTGAGCTGCCCTGTTAGGCAGCTCTTTTTTATTTATGGGTAATTTCGTTTCTTTTTCCGTATTTTTGCCCCCGGAAATTTTAATCATTATTTACAATGCTTTCGGTTCAAGGTTTAGGATTACATCACTCGGGAAATTATCTGTTTCAAAATGTGAATTTCACCATCAAAAAAGATGATAAAATAGGATTGGTCGGTAAAAACGGAGCCGGAAAATCCACATTGCTGAAAATGCTCTCCGGAGAAATTACTTTCTACGAGGGAAATGTGGTTCCTGAAGGAAATATTACCATCGGGTTCCTGAAGCAGGATCTGGATTTTGTAAAAGGCCGAACCGTATGGAATGAAACCATGCAGGCTTTTGAGCAGATTAATGCCTGGAAAGAAGAACTGGAAGAAGTTAACCATCAGATGACGGTAAGAACCGATTACGAAAGTGATTCCTACACAGACCTGATTAATAAAATGACTGAACTTAACGACCTTCTGATGCATCATGATGCCTATAATCTGGAAGGCGATGTAGAAAAAGTCCTCTTCGGGTTAGGTTTTAAAGCCGACGATTTCCAGAAAATAACCGATGAGTTTTCAGGAGGCTGGAGGATGAGGATTGAACTGGCCAAGCTGCTGCTTCAGAAAAATGACCTGATGCTTCTCGATGAGCCCACCAACCACCTGGATATGGAATCCATCATCTGGCTGGAGAACTTCCTGAAAGATTATCCCGGGGCCATTGTTCTGGTAAGTCACGATAAGCAGTTCATGACGGCCGTCTGCAACCGTACTTTTGATGTGAACAACAGAAAAGTCGACGATTATAAGGCTAACTATTCCAAATACCTCATTATGCGTGAAGACCGCCGTGAAAAACTGATTCAGGCTAAAAAGAATCAGGATGCGGAAATCAAGCAGATGGAAGACAATATCAATAAGTTCCGTGCGAGTGCTACAAAAGCTTCCTTTGCTCAGTCACTGATCAAGAAGCTGGATAAAATAGAACGCATTGAAGTGGATAACGAGGATGTTTCCAAGTTCAACATCCGCTTCGTACAGTCCGTAGTGCCGGGGAAAGTGATCTTCGAGGCTGAAAACTTAGGAAAGGCCTACGGTGACAAACAGATTTTTGATGATGTGGATTTCATGGTCCAGAGAGGAGACCGGATTGCGCTGCTCGGGCAAAACGGACAGGGAAAGACAACGCTGGCCAAAATCCTGGCCGGAGATATCAAAGATTATTCAGGTTCATGGAACCTGGGTCATAATGTAAATATCGGGTACTTTGCCCAGAATCAGGAAGAAGTTTTAACGCCGAACAAAACCGTTCAGGAAGAGGCGGAAGATGCCGCAACGGAAGAAACAAGGCCAAGAGTCCGTGATTTATTAGGATCTTTCCTGTTCCAGGGTGAAGCGGTCAATAAAAAGACAAAAGTACTTTCCGGAGGGGAAAGAAACCGTCTGGCACTGTGTAAACTGCTGTTGCGTCCGTTCAATACCCTGATCATGGACGAACCTACCAACCACCTGGATATCCAGTCCAAAGAAATCATCAAGCTGGCTTTACAGAAATTTGAAGGGACACTCATCGTGATTTCGCACGACAGGGAATTCCTTCAGGGGCTTTGCGATAAGATTTACGAATTCCGTGACGGAAAGATGAAGGAATTTTTAGGGGATATCAATGAATATCTTGAATTCAGGCAGAAAGAATCCATCCGGGAAATCTCGGCAGAAAAAGCAAAGCTGCACAATGAAGCTCCGAAAGCAGAGGTGAAGAAAGCGGAGGCCAAGCCTGACGCAGCTGTTATCCAGCCCTCGGCTACCGTAAGTAAAGAGCAGAAAAATATCCAGAATAAAATTAAAAAAGTAGAAGAGAAAATTTCAGAGCTTGAAACAAAGATCGAGGAATTTGAAGCTTCCTTCACCAAAGAGAACCCTTCTGAAGATACCCTGGAAAAATATAACAAGGTAAAAGAAGAGCTGGAACTGGCTTTACAGGAATGGGAATATCTGGGATCACAGCTGGACTAAGCCTGTGGTCCTATTTGATGCGTCAAACGTATTTATCATAACCTTAAGTACATTGAATGTTTTTAAGGCTCTTACAGATGATACTTTATGACGGTATAGTTGTTTATTTTATTCGTACTATACATTTCTGCATATCCTATGATTCAGAAAAGGATTTTAAGGAAACTTTAATAGGGTTTTCTGATTTATTTTTATACTTTTGAAGCATGATTTTTAGAGAAAACAGAAATCTGAAAAGTTTTATTTCCAAATTGCTGTTTGGGATCTACTTTCTGGCGCTGTTTTCACAAAGCTTCCATCATCATGATCCGGCTGATATTTTTAAGGGATTTAACTTTAAGAAAACAGAAAACACCATGACAAAGACTGTTGCTAAAAATAAAGCCGGCGACTGTCTTGCGTGTCATTTCCTGGCTACCGGAAATACCCTTGTTCCAGAAGAATTCAGTCTGACTTTTGACCATGTCTCGTATGAGGCGGAACAGTTGATTGCTATTCAGGAAAAACTGTGGGAGCAGACCAAATTTACTTTCAGGCTCCGCGGGCCGCCTTCAGTTTCTTAATTTACACTTTTACTTTCTCGACTTTAATGGATCTGACGTTCTGTATCCGTATCTGTGACTGCTTAACATGGATGCACGAACAATAGTAACAGCTGCATAATGAAGCATAAGAACATATATTATTGTTCTTTTGACAGTCAGCCATTAATCTCATAACTTTTTACGTAAATGTACTGTAAACGGTACACAATCAATTTATTGTACAATGAAACTGATATACAGTTTATTGCTGGTCTGCTTCGGACTGGTATCGATAAACGCACAAAAAACATACAGTGTGGAAGGGACGGTCAAAGATCTGCATGATAAGACTCCCCTTGCCAACGCTGAAATCATTCTCGGTAAATACAGCTCGAAAACCGATGGTAAAGGAAGGTTTTCGCTTGGAGACATTCCTGCCGGAACGTATACTCTGCTGGCTAAGCATCCGGACTGTCATGATTACACTGAAAATGTAACGGTAAACGGAAACCTGCAGCTCGCCATTACGCTGGAACACCATATCGGAGAAATTGAAACGGTGACCGTACATGGCAGCCACAAAAATAATGGCAGCATGGTGGTGAAAACGCTCGATAAAACGGACCTATCCAGGAATATTACGGAAAACCTCGGGAATATGCTCACGAATATATCCGGAGTTAACGCGCTGAAAACCGGAAATAACATTTCAAAACCGATCATCCATGGCCTGTATGGCAGCCGGGTATCCATCATTAATGACGGAGTAAGGCTGGCGGAGCAGGAATGGGGTGTGGAGCATGCTCCGAATGTAGATGTGAACAACTTTGAGCATATTGATGTGATCAAAGGTGCATCTGCGCTTAAATACGGTAGCGGTGCTGTGGGAGGAGTGGTTGTATTGCAGCCTCAGATCCTGCCGCGTAAAGATACCCTTATGGGTGCCGTCTCTTTATCTGGAATCAGCAATGGACGCGGTACAAGCCTTAATGTAAAGCTGGCCAAAACCTGGAAAGACGGCTGGGCTGTAAAAACCAACGGAAGCTTCAAAAAACTGGGTGACCTCCAGACGGCCGATTACGGCCTGATGAACACGGGCGTACAGAACTATGGGTTTAATTTTGGGGTACAGAAGATGAACTTTGACAGAGGGTTTTCTTTCGATTATTACCTCACAGATAATTCCATCGGGATTTTAAGAAGCTCACATGTGGGATCCGCAGAAGACCTGTATGAAGCCCTGTCTTCCCAACAGCCTATTTACAAAAGGAAGTTTTCCTATGATATCGATAATCCCAGACAGGAGATCGAACATCATATCGCTAAGATTTCTGCATACCAGAGGTTCGGGGATTTCGGAAAGCTGACCGCTACCTACAGTTTCCAGTATAATCACAGGAAAGAATATGACATCCGCCGTACGGAAGCATTAAGCAAAAAACCAGGCCTGGACCTGGAACTGATTACAAATGACCTTAACATCAACCACCTTATAGAAAGAGAAAAATGGAGCCTTGAAACAGGAATTGATGCAGGATATCAGAATAATTATTCCAATCCTCAGACGGAAGCACGGCGTTTAATTCCTAATTACGACCGGTATTATGCAGGCATCTACTCTGTGTATAAATACAAAGTATTGCCTAAGCTTGAGGTTGAATTGGGCGGACGATATGATTTCGACCGTTATGATGTGACCAAATGGTATGACCTGTCAGACTGGAATAAGCTGTATGCAAATGATTACAAGGATTTTGTAGTGCGGATCAACCAGAACAGGATTCTGACCAGGCCGCAGCTGAATTACAACAATATTTCAGCAAATGCAGGGATCGTTTACCGCCCCGCGGACAACTTCAGCCTTAAATTCAATTACGCCAGAGTGGCAAGGTCCCCGAATATTGCAGAACTTTTTGCAGACGGGCTTCACCATTCCGCAGCGATCATAGAAAAAGGGGATATGCGGATGAAAAACGAAGTGGGAGATCAGTTCAACCTGATTGCCGATGCAAGGATCAATCTGTTACAGGGACTTAATATCTCCGTAAACCCTTATTTCTTTCATACTAAAAACTTCATCAACCAGATTCCTACAGGGTACCAGAATACCCAGTGGGGAGGGGATTTTGTTGTTTATTCGTACCAGCAGATCGACGCTAAGATGTATGGGATTGATGTGGATGCACAGCTGAAGATCTCAGACCATCTGACGTATAAGGGAAATTTCTCGTATGTATACGGACACGATGTTACCCATCAGGTTCCTCTCATTCTTATGATGCCTCCGAACATTAACAATACCCTGGAGTATCATAATGAAAAATGGAAGAACTTTTATGTCAATGTGAGCAATAATACGCTCCTCAGACAAACCAGATTTCCTGTTTACAATATTCTTATTACAAGGTATGATTCAGACGGGAACTCATTCAAACAGAATGTGGATATTTCCACTCCTCCGGACGGATATTCGCTCTGGAACCTCCAGACAGGGGTTAATCTGTCTAAAAACTTCGGGATTGATTTTTCAGTCCGAAACGTCTTTAATAAAACCTACAGGGATTATCTCAACAGGTTACGGTTCTTCTCCGATGAAATGGGGAGAAATTTTATTTTAACACTCAAATATCAATTTTAACAAATTTAAATCTCAGTTATGAAAAATACATTTAAAAATACAGCATTTATTTTAGGACTTTTAGCTATCGTTTTATCCCTTGGATTGGTTTCGTGTAACCGAAGCGATGATGAATCGGATGACCTGCCGCAGGAAGAACTTTCAGACGTCCTTCTTAAAGTAACCGACGATGCTACAGGGATACCGGTAGTCTATGATTATCAGGTGAACAGTACCTCTAATCCTAATGTTAAACTTACAGATGGCCATACCTATAGTGTGGAAGTGATCTTTAAAAACGGCGATGAAGATGCTACACAGGAAATCAGGGATGCAAAGGATGAACACTTCCTGGTATACAATTTTCCGAATTCTGATATTACGCTTACCCGTACCGATGATGCTTCTTCAACCAGGGCAGACGGTAAGCATGTAGGATTGAAAACAAAATGGGTGGTGAACAAAGCCGTTAAAAACGCATCAGCACAAAGCCAGCTGATCCTTACCCTGTTCCATGAGCCGGTTACGGTTTCCGAAGCTTCATCCGTAAGCGGAAACGGAGTAATATACGGAAGCCATACAGGAGGGGAGACAGATGCCCAGGCTACCTATAATATCATTAACTAACACACAAATGATGATGATAAGAACCACCGGAACTCCCGGTGGTTTTTCATAGATAAATATTTGATGCTTAAGAATTTATTTGAAATGAGTTATTTTCATAAAAAATTCATATTTTTGCAACCTAAAATTTTAATCAATAATGAAGGTTACCGCACAAAACCATGATGACGTAAGTGCTTTGCTTACCGTAACATTGGAAAAATCTGACTACAAAGAAAAAGTAGAAAAGCAGTTGATTAATTATGCTAAAAATGCGCAAGTTCCTGGTTTCAGAAAAGGGAAAGTGCCTTTGAGTATGGTTAGAAGACAATATGAAGCAGGGATTGCATTCGAAGAAATCAACAAGCAGGTTTCCGATGCCCTGAATGGCTATGTAAACGAAAACAAACTGAGACTTGTAGGGCAGCCGGTTCCTCAGCCTGTTAATGAATTCGATTACAATGCAGATCAGCTGGAAGTAGCTTTTGAAGTAGGGTATGAGCCTGAATTCACCATAGATCTTTCTAAATATGAAGCGCCTCACTACAAAGTGGAAGCTTCTGAAAAAGAGATCAGCAAGAGTATTGAGAACATGCAGAAGCGTTTCGCAGAGCAGGAGCCTCAGGAAAAAATCAACAAAGATTCCTATATCGCACTGGAAACCGCTCAGGTAGTAGAGGAAGGAGCTGAAGGTGAGCACAACCACCAGCCTAAAAATACGGTGATCACCGCTGAAAACAAAGAAGCTTTCAAACTGGTGAAGTCCCTTAAAATGGACGGAACCGTAAAAGTTTCCAAAGAAACTCTGGCAGGTAACGAAGAGCTGGCTAAAGAATTAGGATTCAGCAAAGACGAAGTGGAGCACCTGCACCATAACGAAGTGGAAGTGAAAGTAAAAGACTTCTACAGCCTTAAATTAGCTGAACTTAACCAGGAACTTTTTGACAAAGTATACGGAGAAGGAAACATCACTTCTGAAGAAGCCCTTAAGGAAAAAGTAAAATCTGAACTGGACGAATATTTCCAGCAGAATGCTGATGTTCATTTCGTGAACAAAGTATTGGAGCAGGTAACAGAGAAAGAAGAAGTAAAACTTCCGGAAGCATTCCTGGTAAAATGGTTGGTATTCTCTAACCAGAACATCCAGTCTGAAGAGCAGGCTAAAGAAATCCTTGAAGCAGAGAAAAACCAGCTGAAATACCAGATCATCGAAGGAAAACTGATGACGGATAACGATGTGAAAATCGACTACGCTGATGTATTGGCTCAGGCAGAGCAATTGGTAAGAAACCAATTGGCGATCTACGGAATCCACCACTTAGGGGATGAGGAGATCCAGAGCTACGCTGTTGAAATGCTGAAAGACCAGGAACAGGTAAGACAGATTTCTTCTGAAGTAGCCATGGCTAAACTTAAAGATGTAATCCTTGAGAAAGCAGACAAGAAAGAAACCGTGATCTCTCACGATGAATTCTTGGAAGAACTTAAAAAATAATCATCTTTACAGAGGAGAGAGCCACCGGAATTCCGGTGGCTTTTTATTTGTAGGTAAGATGTCCTTAATTCACCCAATATTGCTATATTTACTTCCTAAAATAACTTTATGAAAAAGATGATCATTCCGTTTGTATGTGCTGCACTTTTTGCTACTCCTTTAGCCGCACAGCAAACAACTGCTGCAGCTTCAGTAAAAACGGAAGCGAAAGTATCTAAACTAACCCCTAAGGAAGTTATCGATAACTATCTGAAGGCTCTGGGCGGAAAAGAAAAGCTTGAATCCGTAAAATCTGTGATTATAGATAATACCATTAGTGCACAAGGGATGGAGCTATCCTCAGTAACCAAGCAGATGGGCAATAAATTTAAGTCTGAGCAGTCTATGATGGGACAGAAAGTATCACAGGTTTTTTTTGATGGTGAAAAAGGGTATATTGAACAGATGGGAAAGAAAAACGATTTTCCTGCTGATAAAATCGCAGATATGAAAAAAGCCAAAATAATTGAAGCCCTTGGATTCGATGCTTCCAGCTTTAAAAGTGTTACGGTAGAAAAGATCGAAGGAAAAGATTATAACGTCCTGACTTCCGATAAAGGTAAATTCTATTTCGATGCTGCTACCGGTCTGCTTTACAAATCCAGTGCAGCTGAAACAAGTACTGTAATAAAAAGCTACCTTACAGTAGATGGTATCAAATTCCCTGAAATGATCGAAGCCGAAGGAAGAGGCCAGCAGTTAACCGTTAAAACCAATAAAGTAACGGTTAACTCAGGAGTTACCGATGCCGATTTCAAATAAAATATTCTGATCAAGTACATAAGAAAGCCGGACATCGTCCGGCTTTTCCTTGATCTAAATACAAGTTTTCATCAGGAACCGTATTCTTTTTTCCATTCTTCGGCAGCTTCGCTTAAAACCGTATAAAATTCTTCACCGTACTTACGGGTCAGCGGGGTCTTGAGGAATTTATAAACAGGAACCTGAAGCTCTCTTCCAAGGGTGCATGCATCACTGCAGACACTCCATTCATGGTAATTCAGGGCTGTAAATGTAGAATATTCTGTAATCCGGATAGGGTACAGGTGGCAGGAAATAGGTTTCTGCCAGTCTACCGCTCCGTCTTCATAAGCTTTTTCAATGCCGCATTTTGTAATGCCGTTTGCATCAAAAGTAACATAGGCACATTCACGGTCTTCCACCATCGGAGTTACATACATGCCGTCCATCGGGTCCGTGGTCCACGTTCCCTGCTCTTCCAGGGCCTTGATGCCCTCCTTGGTAAGGTAAGGTTTGATCTTGTCAAAAATAGTGTCCAGGATCTCCAGCTCATCTTTATCGAGCGGGGCACCTACATCACCTTCCACGCAACATGCACCTTTACATTTCGTAAGGTTACAGACAAATTCTTCGGAAAATATTTCCTCGGAAATCAATTTATCGTCAATCTGAATCATAATCTTTAAAATAATTGGAAATAATTGCCGGCTTTAAATGCTACCAGGCTGATAATAATGGTCCACAGGCTCACTTCCTGCATCCAGTATTTCGGCATAAACCTCAGCATGCGGCTCAGGATAATGCTGGATGGGAAGGCCAGGAGCAGTAAATATTCATAGCTTTTGTTCATATACAGAACAATGGAGATCAGCTGTGCCAGCGAAAACACCAGCAGGAAAGTATATTTGTACCGGCTTACCGGGCTTTTTTTATTGTAGTTTCTGAAATGGTCATAAACGGCGTACACCAGTAATAGGGCAATAGGGATCAGTGGGAATAATTCAGTGTAATCTGTGACCATCTTCATGGCTCCGAACGGGAAATAATCCAGGTTCCAAGACCTGAAATTAAAGAAGAACATCACAGAAAAATAACTGGAGGCAATCAGCACCATGCCCAGCAGGAACCTGAACAGGTTCAGACCGATTCTTTCTGAGGTGGCAATGAGGTGGATGATCACGAAAAAAGCCATCGGCCAGGTAGTCGGTAAAAATATAAAGTTCAGGGCGATAATAGACCCTACCAGGACATATGATTTCTTGCGGATATCTTCATCGGTGCTTGTAAGCAGAAGCAGGAGAAAGGAGTTGGTCAGGAGTGCTACGGCAATCCCTATATCCAGGCTCCCCGGGTACAGACCGAAGATGAAAAAGGTATACAGAAACAACGGAAGGTGCGTCTGGTAATTCAGGGCAATGGTATGGAAGCAGAAATAAGCTAAGGCAATTCCCAGAAAGGTAATACCTTCAATGATTGCTTCATAAGTGTTGAAATTCAGGATGTTAAATATGATAACTACCAAAAGAAGAAAACCAATATAGACCGGGATTGAAAAAATATTGCTTTCTTTTGAAAGTAATTTAAACATTTTTTATAAATTTGTACAAAGTTAATTTAAAAAAGGAAAATAATGACGTCTTTCTTTCTGTTCTTAAGCAAAGTTTTCAAATGGACATTCGGTTTCTTTGATGCGTTTGGCAATGTTTTAAACTGGATTCTTTTTATTGTTTGCTGCACATTGTTCACCTACTGGTGCTATGTATTGGTATCGAGGCTGGGGAACAACAAGGATAAAGAATACCATTCTCCTACTGAAGGGAAACACCCTTACTACGATCCTGAGATCTATAAAAAAGAAGGTTAATTAATTGGTTATATAATAAAAAACCGATCAGCACAGCAATGTCTGATCGGTTTTTTTATGTTTAATGTCGTAAGCTGATGGCTTTTAAAAGATCAGCGGCATACTGAAATCAAACGGTTGATAATTTATATTCAGTCTAATAGCGCAGCATCTGTTAAAGCTGCGGTATTGGTGGAACTTTAGAAGTCATTTTTATAACCGCTTATTCCTGGATAGGCAGGACCAGCAAAGGAATATCTGAACTTTTGGTCAGGCCCTTAGTCAGGCTTCCTACAAATACATCATACAGTTCGCTCCTTCCGTGCGAGCCTACTACGATATAATCTGCGCGTTTATCATGCGCATATTCTAAAATCAGATCTTTGGCAATGCCCTGTTTCAGCAGGTGCTCACTTTCAACTCCCTGGGCAATAATTTTCTGCTGGATCTTATTCAGCTTAACCAATTCTTCTCTGATTTCATTTTCTTCCACTTCCGGGAAATACTGGAAACCCATATCTCCGATGGCAAAACCTATATCTGACGGCGCTACATGGATCAGGTAAATTTTTCCGCTGATATCTTTAGCAAATTTTACAGCACCATTAATGAGCTGTTCTGTTTTATCACTAAAATCTACGGGTACTACAATATTAATCATAAGCTTGGTTTTGCTATTAAAGATAAGAAAAATACTATTATTATTCATCATACAATTAACGTTAGCAGAATCTGAAATAGTTAAATGATGATTACAAGTTTATTTATTTGATTTTTAGCGGAAAATTTAATAAAATATTGTTAAAAATACTATAATGTCATCAATTTGTTAAATATTAGAAAATTGATATTTAAAAGCTATTTTTATGTGGTATAGATGGATATTATTCTTTATTTAATATCGATTAATTAAGTTTTTTAATTGATTTAATTCCCTTAAAAAAGATATTTATTTAATATTTATAAGTTAATTATTGTTAATAGTGTAATCATTTGATAATAATTATATATTTGCGTTGTTAATTTTGATATTTTTCAACTTTATTATCATTTTCATAATATTCAAATAACCATGAATAAACTTTTAATATTTACATTTCTTGCTTTTAGTTCTGCTGTCTACTCTCAGACCACAGTTTTTGGAGTTATACCAGGACTTGCTTTCCATAAGAATGATATTCAGAATACGATTCAGCCCACAGATACGATTATCGGGAAGTTAATGAATTTCAATCTCATAAAGAATTCTTCTCCGGGGGTCTTTTTTAAAAAACTGGATATAAGTCTGAGCCAGTCCTCTCTATTTTTTGTTACGAATAAATTCGGGGGTGCAGGTAAAAAAGTATATGGTAAGATAGGAAGTACAATTGTAAGTAATAGAGGTGTGGATGATTTCAGTGATTCCCTGAGAATAAATACCGGTAAGGCCAGTTCAAAAATCCTCACGTTTACAAAACGTGATACCGGAAAAAAAATCAATCCCATTATCTTTCTGACAAAAAAGAACGACCCTGATCTATTAATTCCTGAAATTCTGGTTTTTGATAACAATTTATCCCCCATAAATCTACAGAAAGTTGAAACTTATCTTTCAGTGAAATATGGGATTACCATTAATGATATTTCCGAGAAAAACTATATTGCCTCTTCAGATGACATCATCTGGGATTCAAAGAAGAATAAAAATTATAATTTCAGAATTACAGGAATCGGGCGGGATGATGCGTTTGGTTTATATCAGAAACAATCGAAAAATTCAGATGATGATCACATTGTTATGGCATTAGACAGTTTAAAATTGACTAATGTGTTCAATACAGGTCAGCTGCAAAATTCACCTTTTGTATTATGGGGTGATAATAATCAGGAGTTAAAGTTCAAAGAGGCAGATCTGCTTTCCCAACATCCTAAAAGAGATATGGCCAGATTGTGGAAGGTCCAAGCGAAAAAAGCCAATAACATACCTTTGGTAGCTAACCTTCATCTTACCCTATCTGGCCTTACTCAGAATGACCATATCAAACTGAGGATATTCAATAGTGAAGCTAATTATCAGAGTGATTTTTCAACAGATATTTCAGGGAATAAGATTAATGATTCGTTATTTATTTTTAAAAATGTCCTGTGGGATCCTGATGGAAACGGAACAGATTATTTTACCTTCAACCTTACCAATCCGGAAAGTGAAGCTGACATTAAAATGATTAGCAGCTGCGAAGATTTAGGAAATAATATCATTAAAATTTCAGTTCCGGATTATCTTTACCCTTTTACCTATTCAGTTAAAAGCATATCAACGGGTCAGGAAATCATCCCTGTTAGTACAGCCAATAATAATTTGATCACCCTAAACAATTTAGCGCAGGAAAATTATAAGATCATGATTCATCGCCAGGGCCATCCTGATATCATAAGGACGTTCAATCTTGAGGGAATGATAAGCCAGAATATTGATAATCATTATTTGTGGGCAGGCAGCCCTATTGAGCTGGATCTTAATACGAATACCTATCAGTATACTCTTGTTTCTCCGAGCGGACTCAATACCACTGCTGCACCTTACCTGCTTAACGGAGCTGGAAGCTATCAGCTCAAAATTAAGAATAAGGCAGGATGTGAAATCACTAAAACCCTTTCTGTTTTAAATCCTGATGATTTCAGGACCCTTCAGAGCAATTCGCTCTTTAAGAAGATTACGGTGTCCCCAAATCCTTCTCATGATGGGAACTTGGTTATTCATGTAGAATTGAAAGCGGCAAAACCTGTCACCGTAAAGATATTTAATGGACTTGGGGTATTGTTAAAGCAGGGACAATATAATGCTGCAACTGATTTCATAATTCCTATGAACATTCCTCCGATGGTCGGATACTATAATATAAAAATATTTATTCCTGAAGAAGGTAAAGGCGTTAACTTTCTTATTAACTAAAACTAATAGCTGAACCCATGAAGAAAAGTTTTTTCAAAACCTTTAAAAAAGCAGAGCTTCTGCCCGTTTTTTTACCTATGATCCTTGCATTAAGCAGCTGGACGCTTTACCATGTTTCACATAAAGATAAAGATACAATAAGTGAAGTACAGTCTTTACAGGTCAACAAAAGTGCTTTTAGTATTAACTGTGATTTCCTAAAGCCATCAAAAAACTCAGATAATAAAAGTGATGACAAGACAAGTCTGAATGCGTATAAAGATTCAGCTGAAGCACAGTTACCATTCTACAATCCTGCTAACCTTTCGTATTTAGATCATAAGAAAACACAACCATTTAAAGTTCCGGCATCACTCATAGAATCAGGCTATATTGGTGAAATTGGAAACAGAGATTCACGGGAAGGTGATGCCGACGCTTCAGATAATATTTTTGAAGTTTTTCTTCAAACAGTTAATTCTCATAAATCCTATACACTCAAATATGATGTGGATGGATATTCCGATATCAATTCTGTTACCAGAAGCATTAATGGAAGTTTTGCTATGGGGGGATATGTGAAATCCAGAAATTCGGGATGGAATGAAGTCACTGAAACCATAGACGGAAGCCTTCTAAAACAGGGAACAAATAGGATATTGTTTAATGTGCTTACGAAAAGCGATTATTATCAGATAAAAAATGTCAGGATTTCAGAAGGTGAGCACATAGAAAAACCTTACCATATAGTTTCTGAGATTTATAATGATAAAGTTATTTACATCAGAGGATTTGTAAATCCTGAATCTGGAATATCATCCGTTGAGGTTAATCATAAAAAATTGAATATTCACGGGAATGAATTTGAGTATGTATCTTCTGCTCGTCATGTTGAAGAAATAATATCTGTAAAATTTAACACGGAAAGTGCCCTTGCAGCTGAAAAAACAATTGTAAAAAACAATTCAAATACAGATCGCATTACAGGTATTGAATTCCAGCCGGAAACAAAAGTAGGAATGGTATATGAAAACCAGTCAGGATCTTTAAAAGGCGTAAGAAATATAGATCTGCCACCATTAGATTTATCCACAGTTAATGTTAGCGGGCAATATGACGGATTCCAGTTTATTAATCAATCTTCCGAAGAGGTAGGGATCTACCTGCCCTATGACATTGAAAAGCTTCCGAAAGGATATCATGAAAATGATATTTCTGTGTTCAGTTTTGATTATAACCAAAAGAAGTGGGTTTCTGCAGTGATAGACAGTATTAATACCGTGAAAAAATATGTTTTGCTACACTCCTCTTTGAAGAACGCCCAATATATTGCTGGCGTGGTCAAACAGCCGGAAAGCCCTGAGACCGGTGCTAGTGCTCCTACTGTATTTAATGATGTGCCTATTGCGAATCCTTCTGCAAAGATGAATATTATGTCGCCACCTGTAGCCAATCAGCAGGGATCAGCCAATCTGCAATATCCGATTGAAATACCGGCAGGTATCAGCGGATTTCAGCCCAATGCATCCCTGGTGTACAATAGTGATAATAAATTTGGCTGGGCTGGAACAGGCTGGGATTTTCCGGTGGAAACTATAGATATTGATACCCGTTGGGGTATCCCTGCATTCAGTCAGAATAATGAATCTGAGATTTACATGATCACAGGGGAACAGCTGGTATTTAAAGATGATTATCTCCCTAACAAGGTTCCTTATACCGAGGTAAGGTCTTCAGACAGGCTGTTTTATTATCGGAACGGTATTAAGGAGGGATATTCTATTACCAGGAAAGGAGCTTCGCCTACTGGATATACATGGGAAGTAAAGGACGGCAGCGGAACCAAAAGGGAATATCTGGATGTTTTAACAGACAATCCATCAAGCAATAACTCCGGAAATGTAGTTAAATGGTATCTCTCCAAGGTAACAGACCGCTTTGGTAATACCATTACATATACATATTTGGATTCTTATGAAGGTGGCGGTAAAAACAAGTACCTGTCTAAAATAACCTACAGTAACAACACTGTTGTTGAGTTTGAAAATGAAACAGGGATTAGGCAGGATATGACATTCAATTACAAGCTGGGAGTAAAATTAACGGATGCGAAAATACTTAGTAAGATTACAGTAAAAAGAGCAGGGAAAAAAATCAGGGAATATGCATTAAGCAATACAGCTGTTGGCCAATTTTCCAAAAGGCTGCTTAAAGAGATTATCCAGAAGGACGGTAATGGAAATATATTTAATAAACATATATTAAATTATAACACTGGCGTATCTATTTTTGACAAGAATCCCACCAAAGTGTATTCTGCTCCTAAAGACAATAATAACGTAGGCTCTTTTTTGGGAGGGAATACCTCTATGATTAACGGAACGTACAGTAAAAACAAAAATCTCCGTGGATCTATAAGCGTAGGATTTGGCTTTTGTATTGGTGGAAGCTTAAATAAAAAAATACTGTAGGGATTACTGGAAGCTATGATGACAACAGAGCGTATGGCAAGAATCAGCTTCTTGATATTGACGGCGATGGCTTGCTGGATAAAGCTTTTTATACGGACGGGACTATTCGTTTCAGGAAGAATACCAAAACAGGATTCAGTGGCATATACTCCTCAATAGGCCTTCCTGCAGAGACAGCCATTCACAAGCATAATGCATACAGTACTACAATTGGTTTAGAATACTCTTTCAAAAAAGGAGTTGTAGGTGCCAATTACTCATGGGGCAATACCAATTCCCCTACATATTTTTCTGATGTCAACGGAGATGGACTGTTAGACATGGTTACGTATGGGGAAGTGTTCTTCAGTAAAATAAGAAATGGGGCTCCGCAATTTAAATCTCAGCCGGCCGGAGGAACCGTCAATGTAACTGAAGAAACACCGAATGCTATTTTAGAGGGTACTGCAGCTGTAATGGATACGGTGAGTACAATTCAATACGCTACATCATTGGCGCGTACGGTAAGAATGTGGGAAGCCCCAGTTACCGGAAGCATAGAGATTAAGAATATACTGTCTTTAGACCAGCAATCACAGGATGGTGTGGAAGTATGGATTGAACAAGGTAGCATGACTAAAGCTAATGAATATAACGCAAACTATACACCACCGGTATCAACGGTTATTTCCCCAACAGTTACCTTGACCTCAACGGGACAGCAACAAAGTTTAGATGCCATTACGAATATTGAAAAAGGACAGAGAATTTTTATTGTCGTTTCTTCAAAAAATAATCCGGATGGGGATAAGATTAATGTAAATACCAATATTGTATATACAAGTGTATCCGGCATATCCAACCTAAACCTGAAGGATGCTAACAGCAATAACTACTATGCTTTCAATGCAAGCAGCCATTATCTAGCTTCTGGTTTAAAGGATAATGTGGTAGGTGACCCGGGGAAGGTCAAAATTTCCTGGAATACTCTTTCAAATGATACTTTTACTGATGATGTAAATTTTAAGATTTATAAAATTGTACAGCCTATTGCAGATACTACAGGAGTAGTAGCGCCCTCTTCCAGTACATTGATATACCATCATAAATTACCAAAAGGAAGCAGCCTGACCTCAGTTCTGGAAAGTGATAATCTGGTATCGAATTCTGATATTTCCAATATTCTCGTGAATCAAAATCCTTCCGATTCCACGATGACTATGTTTCATTTTGATGTATCTGCTGATACCAATGTCTCTTGGGAAAAAATTAAGTGGAAGCCGGAAATGACGATTATGTCTGACACTGATACCATTGCCGTAAAGGCGATTGTACAGTATAATCCGTATTCGGAAAGGCTTACTAATAATCTTCCTCAAAAATTCAATAAATATTCGCCTATTAATGTTTCGAGCTGCCGATACCTGCTTTATCCTAAATATGGAAGCAGCATTGACGATGTGCTTAATCTCAATCTATCTCAATCGCACAATACTTCGGTGATTTTCTCTTTGAAACTAAGGGATGAAAGCGGTAATATCTACACATTTAAAAACACAGTAAATGTTGTAAACAATGCGATGCCGATGCCGAGGATAAATTATTGCCAGGTTGCGGATCAGTTACAGAATCAGTATGGAATTGACAATGCCCAGCTGTATAATATGGATCATTATTTTGAAATAAGCTCCTTGGATTATGATGTGGCAAAATATCTTGCGAATATCAATCCTGATATTTATAATTCAAATTTTGAACCGAACGGACTGACTATGTCTATGCCAAATGGATCTACAGTATATGTGCCAGCCAATACAGGACATAAAGCAGACCACTTTGCCTACAGAGCCAATAATACCCACTATAATATACAGACCGGTCTAGTTTATCAGGGATGGGGCGGATTTACTTATAATGGCTCTAAATACCCGGGTGAAACAATTAAAGAAGGTGAGTTTGCAACGAACACATTGAGTAATGTGCCTCAGCCTGGCGGAAGTATTCCGTGCGATCCTTCTGCACCGGATTATGCTACCTGTATGACCAATTATATCATACAGCAGAATAATAACCGCTATTTTACGCCTCTGGAACTTGATGCAGAAAAATACGCTTATGTTTCTCCGTTGGAGTCCGTAGAGCTTACAGGAGAATATTTACAGCCTTATATGCTGGGTGCTCTTACAGGTAGTCAGAGTATTATTACACAGAACCCCGTATTCAGTGTTCCCAATCCGAGAGGGATTATTCTTCGTTCTAAAACAGATGCTCTTCACCTGTATGCTGCCGGCTCCATAACACCTTGGTTAGGAATCAATGCCCATGGAGGATTTTCAACGGATAAAACTTCAGATTACTTTCAGGATTTCAATGGGGACCACTATCCGGACATCATCTCCGGAGGATTATATCAGAAGACCAATATTCTGGGCCAGTTGGGCAATACATTATCTGTTAACAAAAAGCAGATCAAAAGTAAAGGTACTATTTTGGGTGTAGGAGTTTCTGCTTCACCTTCCATAGCCAAATATGGAAATAATTCCGGGATATTCTTCTATATTGGAGGTGAGAAAGATATGCATACCGGATCCTCTTCATTTTCTTTGGGGGTAGCTGCCAATGTCAATATAGGAAAGGCTTGGGCAAAAGGAAACGGAGTATGGTCGGATATCAATGGTGATGGGCTTGTAGATTATATTACAGATGGCAAGACTTTTATCAATAACGGATCAGATTTCGTTTATGATCCTTACAGCTGGAACGTTTCAGATGTGTCTAACAGTGATTCTTTTGCTATTTCCGGAGGTGGAGGCTTCAGTATGGCCAATGGAAGCTGGGCCGGAGGAGTTGGCCTCTCCAAATCCACTTCTACCGCCAAGAATGGATTAATTGACGTTAATGGAGATGGGATAGCCGATAAAATAGTGAAGAACGGCAGTACGTATGAAATGTGGATCAATAATGGAACCGCTTTTATTTCTCCTGATAATTTCAGCAAAGATTTTAGCCTGGATAACAGGCAGAATTCATCCGGATTTAATTTTTTCGGAACTCTTTGCGGCTGCCTTGGGCTAAAGCTGTGTTTTTCAGGGGGATGGAATACCGATAAATCTGTTTCCAAACAAGAGGTAGACCTCAGGGATTTTGATGGAGACGGATATCCGGACTTGCTGATCTCAAATGATGATACCAGTCTTACGTATTATCATAATAATCTGCCCAATGCCAATTTACTGATTAGTGTTGAAAATCCGCTTCAGGGATTAATGCAGCTGGATTATAATTATCTGAACAGCACGAATCTTGAAAGTATGGTAGGGGCTACTTACCAGATGCCATTTACTAAAACCGTGCTTACAGAAGTCAATATCTGGAATTTCAGACCTTATGATACCACACTTAGCACAACCAATGGAGTTAATGACCCTCAGAAAATTAAGCCTCGTGAACGCTATGGCTTCGAATATGAAAAAGGAATACAGGACAGGAGAGAAAGGGAATTTTTAGGCTTTGGAATTGTAAGGACAAAAGTTTACAACGACCGTACACTTCATCAGACCTACACTGTAGAATATGAGACCAATTATACAGGAAATGAAAATAATTTTTATGTTAATTACAATGACACAAAAGTAAGGCAGTATTTTTACAAGAAAGGCCTGATCCGGTCAAAATATATGCTGGATAACCAGAACAGAAAACGTTCTGAAACAAAATATACGTATTCTTATTTTGATCAGCCTTCATCAAACGGATATCAGCTTTCCGAAAACCAGGCAGAACCACAGTATAAGGATGTAGGTAGGATTATTCCTTTGCTGTACAAAACAGAATCATCCGCAACAGAATTTTCGGGCAGCAGCAGCCATACCAAAACAATATTCAATACCATAGATTCCTATGACAAATATGGAAATGTAATCCAGGCTACAGACCGTGGGATTTCATTGGCTAACGGAGCAGACGACGTAAAAGTAAGTACAAGCTACCATGCACCGGGAGCAAAAAATATTATCAATCAACCTTCTGAACAGACCGTAACAGCTAATGGACAGGTGCTGAGAAAAAATACCACTTCACTGGATGCCAATCAGAATATTGCAAACATCAAAAAATACCTGGGGACGCAAACAGCAGATTTTGATATGGAATATGATGCTTATGGGAATCTTATCAAGGTAACCCAGCCTGCATCAGAAAACGGACAGCGTATGGCTTACACATATACATATGATCCGGTATACCATACCTACCTTATCAGTACAAAAGACTCATACAATTATATCAGTTCAACAACCTATGATACAGATTACCTTTTCGGTGTTCCAGTAGCGGTAACTGATATTAATGGCGTGAGTGCCTATTACACATATGACTCATTCGGCAGGCTGGTACAGTACCGTTCCCCGGTGGATACGGAATGGACCGTAAAAATGTATTACTATCCTTCTGAAAACATACCGGTGGCAATTACTGAAAGAAAGGCGCCGGAGGTTAATGGAAATGTTCCGGAGGTTAATTACTTCAGCAGTTTGTTTACCGATGCCTGGGGAGAAGGACTGATGATGAAAAAGCTGTTTAAAAAAGAAAACGGGAATTATTATTTTGCCAATAATGTTTATCAGATCAAAGATAAGCTTGGTAGGCCGGTGAGAACTGTTTTAAGGGATAAAGTTACCCAGGGGACCAATATCATAAATTCCCTGAAAACCTTCGATGATTATCTGACCTCTGAAGATCAGGCCATTCAAACTTACTCTGCAATCCAGTACGATGAGATGGACCGCCCTGTAGTTACAACTCAGGCGAATGTTATGACCAATAACAGTTTGCAGCACCTGATTACCAAAATGTTCTATGAGTTTGGTACAGACCGTGCAGGTAATACGCAGTTTTCTACAAGGGTAGTAAGCCCGCTTGGGGAAACATCAGTCACGTATACGGATGAAAAGGGAAGGACTACTTCCAGCAAGCAGAGCAGTGGAAGTCAGGATTTGTGGGTAAGTTATCAGTATGACCTGATCAGTCAATTGGCACAGATGAATGACGCAGGAGACCATCCTACCAAGTATACGTATGATATGCTGGGCAGAAAAACTGCTGTTGCACAGCCGGATTCAGGTACGGAAATGTTTGAGTATGATCTGAGTGGAAAAATGATCCGTTCACAAAATGCTTTGTTGAAAGCAGGCAATAATAAGGTCATTTATCGATACAACTATGATCAGCTGAGCCAGGTAGTCTATCCGGACCACTCAGTATCATATGAATATGGGGCCGCGGGAGCGGCGGATTATGCTGCGGGACGCCTTACCAAGCAGACGGACAGGACCGGTACCCAAAGCTTCAAATATACTATGCTCGGCCATTTATAAGAAGACATGCGTATCGTGGTAGCGCCTAATAACGTCCCGAAAATGTTTAAAACGTCCTTTGTATATGATGTTTTTAACAGGATCAACAAAATCGTTTATCCGGATACCGAAGAGGTCTATTACAATTATAATATGGCAGGTCTACTGGATAATATCCAGAGTAAGCTGCCTGGAGAGCTGAAATCCAACGCTATCGCATATGCATTTACCTATGATAACAGGGATCAGATGACCTCCTACATGGCCGGTAACGGAACCAAAACCCTATATAATTATGATCCGTGGGGAAGAATGGAGCAGCTCTCATTATTCTATGCCTCTAATGGCAATGGCATCCGTAAAAATCATTATACCTTTAATGGCAACGGTAATATTTCCCATATCCAGGGGATTACACCGAACAACGGAAGCTATCCTGACCTGGATATGGCTGTCTCTACCGACAGAACTTTTCAATATGATATTTTCGGAAGGCTTCAGTCAGCGGTTATCACAGCTACCGGGAAAAATAATACAAAGTACTATGATCTGGATATGAACTATAATGCAGCTGGGAACATAGACTCCAAAAATTATGGATTAAAAAGCTATGTTACTGGAGCATGCCAGTACCCGGGCAATGATGGAAACAAGGCAGGATATATCTATCAGGATCCCAAGCATCCTAATGCCGTATCTGAAATTAGTTATACGCATTTTGAAAATTTCAATAGCCCCCTGGATTGTGGGGGAGTACCTTCCACTAATGTATTGCATGGACATGAGCGGTTTTCATATGACGTTAACGGAAATCTGACATCCATTACTGAAAAATACACTGACGGAGGCTCCTTTGGCTATTTTAGAAACCTCTTCTGGGACGAGCAGAACCGCCTTAAGGCGGTAGTGACGCAAAACCAATATTTCAATCATTATGTATATGATGCTTACGGGGAAAGAATCCTGAAAAATGATGCCGTATCCAAAAAAATGTACGTTAACGGAAACGATCCGGCCAATACGACCCAGATGGGGGCCTATATATATTACCCGAACGGATACCTGGTGCTAAGTGAAAAAAGCATGAGCAAGCATTACTATATGGGCGGTCAGAGGATTGCTACCAGGGTAAGTCAGGTGCCGAGCCACCGGTTTAAGATTAATGTGAACGGGATATATGATGAGCTTGCCCAATCCATAGGAGAGGAAATCACCACCATACTCCATCAGGCGGGTCTTCCCCCGGCTGTGTGGGTAGACAACGCAGATTCGCAGGGAACCTACACTCCGCCTACCTCTGCTACCCAGGACCAGAATACCTGTTCCTATATTGTGGAGCAGCAGCTTATGATCTTTGAACAGGACGGTAATGCTGAATGTTTCGATAAGCTCAAGGATATGTATAGTACGGCTCTCAATACAGGAAGCAATATCTGTGATATGTGGAGCGAATTCCTGCAGTCAGACTGCATGGCTAATTATACGCCACCTGAGCTCCTCAAGGCAGAAATGTACTGGATCCATCCGGATCACCTCAGTGGCTCATCCGTTTTAATGAACAGCGGCGGTAAGATTACCAACTGGTACGAATATATGCCATATGGGGAAATGCTGATGGAACTGTCCAACCAGGACTATAATAACCCCTACAAGTATAACGGTAAAGAATTTGATATCAACACAGGGTATTATTATTACGGGGCAAGGTATTATGACCCTAAGCGCAGCTTCTGGCTCTCAGTAGACCCGCTGGCTGAAATTATCCAGTCTCCTTATGCTTATGTCTGGAATGATCCGGTGAATTATGCAGATCCATCGGGGATGCTGGGAGAAAGAGTTGGAGGGGAAGGACCTGGTGATCCTAAGAAAAGAAGCTGGGTAAGGAAAGCATGGGATTGGTTTATTGGGCGTAAGCATCATGGAAAAGTAATTGTGGGACAAGCTACTTCTCAGCGTGAACCTGATAATAGCAATGGTGAATTACCATGGTATCTCAATAAGAGTAAATATGGAGGGAAGCCGGTTCTAACTTTAGGTGCTCATAATATTGAACTTCCGTATATTGAACGAGATGAGTATGGGAGTAATATCTTTGAAAATGGAGATACTTTTTTAAAGAATACCGTTGGTTCAATGTACAATGGTCTTGCTTCTACATGGAATGAAGGGATGGCAGGAAAAGAGGGTTGTAGTTTTATGTATGAGGGGGATAGTGATATTGAATCTACCGTTAGGCATATTGCTAGAGGAAATGTAAATGCAGAAGAAATAGAAGGTATAGCAGCTGTAGCTATTTTTCATAAGGTAGGAGGATTACATGGAGAGGGAAAAATTATTGGATTAGGTCTTGACGAAGATCTTTATCGTCATAGAGGAACGGGTGCAATAACATGGAAAGAAGCACAATGGCAGAAAGAGGGTTTAACTACTGTCAGATGGGAAAAGGTAGTAATGGATAAATTTAACTTTAAAAACTCTTTTCAGGAAGCTGCAGACAATGCTTCCGCAATCAGATTTGATGTTACAAATTTTAATCCTGCATACCATAAAAAAGGAGTAACACATTTTGAATTTAACCATATTTTGAATAGACCTGACTTATTTAAGAAAACCACATTTATAAAAAATGGTAATGTAGTAATTTGGAATGGTACACAATTTATAAATAAATAATTATTATGAAATTAGCCTCAGAAATAAATAAAATAAATGAAATTTTAAGTGAGTATGATAGTAATAAAGCAAAAATATGGCTATTTGATATCAGCCATATAAAAATAGCAATAAAGATTTTTTCAGCAGAAGATGAAAATATAATCTATCTGGTAGCAGCAGGGTGTAAATATATTAAAGGCTTTTTTTCTTTACAAAATCCTAAATTTTCTATTATCCAATATTTCAGCGAAGAGAATTTAGAGACAGAATTTAAAATAATTGATGTTAATTCTGATTTTGAATTGATTGCCACAGTAGGAGTTGCTTTGGCAAAAGGTATAGAAACAGAATTTGGAGATTCTTTTGAGAATTTTTTAAGGGAAAACTAAGAGCAATTGCGTAATAGCAAACATGTCAGCCCATATATCATAAATATCCTCCACAAGATTTTAGAGAATATTGATTCACGGATTTCTAACTTAAGCCCAACCTCAAAGTAGTGGTTTGTACATTGAGCAAATAAAATCTGAAATGTACTGGATCCATCCGGATCATCTGAGCGGGGCTTCCATCCTGGTCAACAGCGGAGGAAAAGTAACCAACTGGTATGAATATATGCCGTATGGGGAAATGCTGATGGAAAACTCTAACCAGCAATATAACAATCCGTATAAATACAATGGTAAAGAATTTGATGCGGCTACCGGGTATTATTACTATGGCGCCAGATATTACGATCCTAAACGCAGTTTCTGGCTGTCTGTAGATCCGCTCGCAGATATCACGGGTTCGCCTTATGCTTATGTGTGGAATGATCCTGTTAATTATGCAGATCCGTCTGGGATGATGGGGGAAGAGTGGGAGGTAAAGGACCTAATCCTGATAGTTGGTGGAGAAGGGTAATGTGGTCAAAAGCCCACAGAAATGCACAACGATATGCAAATAAAATGCAGTTTGGGGAAAATAGCGTTAATACATATAAGCATAATGATGGAGATTGGAGTGTAGATACAAACTTCGGAAACGGGCTTCATAATAGAGCTACTTTCTCTGGTCAAGGAGAAGTTTATAATAGAGATTATGGTGTTTACGTAGGGGATATTCAGGGACA
Organism: uncultured Chryseobacterium sp.; assembly: GCA_913775525.1. Taxonomy (GTDB): domain Bacteria; phylum Bacteroidota; class Bacteroidia; order Flavobacteriales; family Weeksellaceae; genus Chryseobacterium. The sequence continues at coordinate 196,530 of CAJYLH010000035.1, read as the reverse complement.
AAATGAGTCTTCTAGTACCATTACCAATTATCCGGCAACGAGTCCTTGGGGGTTCAACTATGAGTTCTCCAAGTTGGTATCAGGGACAAAGCCAATATGAAATTGTAATGGTAAAAACCAACCCTTTAATGACAATAATTGCAGGTGTGGTATGTCCTCCTGCGGGAGTTATTGCAGGAGCAGCCGTAACAGCAAATGATTTTTCTGAAGGGCATTATGTGCATGCAGCTATTGATGCAGCTTTATTAATGACACCGATGAGGGGTGAAGGTAAGGGGCTGACAGGAAATAATTGGGAATTTAATTCTATAAAAGATGTTGACATGCGAGGAGGAGCTACTCATTTAGAAGCTTTAGAAGAAGCATTCAAAAGAACAGGTGTACCAAAAGAACTATTTAAAGTTACAAAATGGGGCAAAGATATAAATGGGAAATCAGTGCCTGTAGAATATGTAGGACCTGGAGGAGCTAATGTAAATATGGATATTCCTGCATGGAATAATTTAAAAAAAATCTACTGGAAAATTAGGAGAAGGTCCTCATCAACCTCATATAGGATATCAAACATCAGGAAGAGGTGTTAATAGAGTAAGAGGGCATATTTTTAGAGATAATGTACCAGCAACAATATAAAGAAATGGAAAATGCAAATTTTTTATACAAGATTAAAGAATTAGAAGCAGCAGCAAAGAAACTGTTTTTGGAATATTCAATAATTGAAGGAGATAGAGCTAGCCGATTTATACAAATGACACTAAATAAATTTAAGGTGTCTAAAATAACAGGTCATTTATCAATTGATAGTGAGGTCTCGAAAAAGATATCAACTGATGAACATGAATTTACGTTTTCTAAAGAGTACCTTTCAGACGCTGTATACGTTTTCTTTGAACAGGATCACTACAATAAAAATCAAATATTTATTTTAAAGGAAGGAACCCTTTTTTCACAATTAATACAGGAATGTTATGGAATGGAATATTTTATTACTGATGAAAAAAATAGTTTTTTGATTTCAGTTAATTGGTATATTATAGAAATTGTTAGATAATTCTGCTGACGAACATATCAAATAAAATAGATGAGATTACAGTGCACATATTAATGTTTTTTCAGGTAAATTGAAGGAACCACATTTTCAATTCAAAGCTTCTGAGAAGATAGTAAATAAAATTATAACTAGATTTTCAAGATAATGAATACAAACTATGATAACGAGTTATTAGAAAAACTCAAAAATGAAATAGATAAGGGTTTAATAATTGTTCATGAAACTACTGATTAGTTTGTAAAAGATATAAATGCTAATTATCCTATGGGATTTAGTGGTATCGATTGGGATAAAAAGAAGCCTTTAGTTTTTATCAATTTTAATTCTCCAACTGTATTATCAGACAAGATTAATAGTGAGTTTTCAAATATTTTCACTTATTTCCCAGAGGTTTTAAATGAAAAAGCCATTTATATTTGAGATAATCTAACGGAATTGGGTTACGAAATTTGGATAAAAGATTTTATACAATTCAAAGAACTCTTTCTATCCATCCCGCAACACATCTATTTATGGTTTCCAACGATCCAAAAATGTATCAATATAACTTTTGAGGATGAATTATTTTTTGGTTAAAGATAAGTATACAGAAATGTTGATAAAATTATAGAGTACATACTTAATCTTAAACTCAATCACTATAAGGATATTCCTAGGTAAACTTTCCTGTTTTTCAGACCAATTAAATTATTAAATTTAGTTTGTTAAACCTTATGAAAGAGAGCAAATTTTCAGAGCATCAGATTATCAATATTCTAAAGAATATGAATCTGGAAAATGACAAAAGGCTTTTGTCGAGAGCATGGAATATCTATATCTACTTTCTATCAATGGAAGCAGAATTATGGAGGAATGAATGCCCAGCATCTTAAGGAGCTTAAAGCTTTGGCGAGCATGCAAAATGAAATCAGTCAGTTTTATCAAGGATTGGTCTTAGTACGAGGATGGCATCCGGAAACTTATAAGAGTTTATATAACAAGGTGATTAAGAATATGAAATTGAATCATGAAGGAGTACAATATGGAACAATACAAGCAATAAGAGAAGCCGAAAATAATTGGGGGGTATTAGGAATGGCAGGAGAAACTGCTGCTATGATTGCTGCTGAAGGTTTATTTCCTGTGGATGCAGGAAGGATTACTCCGAAAGGTGTCACACAAAAAAGTAATATTAATCCATCATCTTATGAGGACGCTATTGCGGCAGAAAATTTACGAAGTTACAGGAGGGCAGATATATATGTAGATTGTTCTGACTTAGCAAGTAGCTACAATAAAATGTATAAAGGTGGCTATATTTTAGAAATTAAGCCAGCTTCAGGAAGGTGGTTGAATGGTATAGAATATGGAAAAAAAGAAACTTTCACATACCATCAGGTATATGTTAAAGGCGGCTATGTTTATGATCCAATGTATAGTGGAACTCCAATAAAAACAAAAGATTATATCAAGATATACCAAAAAATGAATCCGCAAGGAATAAAGTTACAAAGACAATAGATTTTAGAAAATGGAAGAAATAAATACGATCATCTTTGAAATCTTAAATGAGGTTTCGCCAATTAGAACTACAAGGGCTTCAATGTTCTCTCCAGATGACCTTTATGGTCATCCGCCTTTTCTTCGATTTGGATTTGTCTTAAAAACTAAAGAATTAATGTCAATATTACAAAATACTGTAGATCAATTCAAAGGTAATTTAGTTTGGCTAATCATAATGAAAAATGGAAGTGAAAATTGTATTTTAATTCCTAGAGTTTTTAAAGAACTTCAATTTGAAAATCAATTTTATAAAAAGGATTTTTGGATTAAACAATTCGGGGAAAATATTTACAAACGATACGTCGATGCTGCTATAGAAGATATACCAGAATTGGCTGAGTATATAAAGACAACTATTTTAAATGTTTCATAAAAGGTAGTTATTAGTAAAAATAGCATAGAAACTAAAAGTCTGCCTCCAAGCTAGAGAGAGGGGTCCGCTCTTGTCTGTAAAAGTAAAGTTGGTAAAACTTTGAACTTCCAGTTTTAATGAATCAGACTATTGGATGTTAATTTGAAGGCAATACGTTAATCCTGATTTCGCAATTTTTGTGAGTAAATGATGCAAAAGCGTTTAAACAACAAGCACTTCAGATTACTCAAAGAGTATTGATAAGAAAATGTCTGATTGAATAATATTTAATGATCAGCGTAATACAAATTAGCAGCCAATGATAACTTAATTGATAATAATTTAAACATAGTTAGAAATGATATAATATCCCGATAAGTTTTTAGCAGTGAAAAAAATGAAAATAGAATTTTTGTTAGAGGAAAAATCTTTATTATCTGCAAACTACATTAAATTAATACATAAAAAAGATTTCGATAAGATAGTTGTCAAAAGAGATCAGATAAAATATGTTAATTTGGATTGCAGAGAAATTTTTAATGGGGATTTGATCATTAATGTTTCCTTTAAAAGTTTTCTTAATAGTTATAATTTTAATATTTCAGACATTGTTTTTAAAACAAATGAAATAGTATTAATAGGTATTTTAGATGATCCTCTACGCAGATATAGGCAAGGATATATAGATAATTTTAAATTGCTTTCTGATCAAAAAGAAAATATAAAATGGTATGAATTAAATGATAAGCAAAAATACTATTATTTAAGAGGGTGCTATTTATTAAATGGAATTAGAAAAGATATAGATGATACAAATGCTATTATAGTAATTGATTTGTCAAAAGCTAGAGTAGATTTGGATGTATATTATGAAATTGGGAAAGCTTTTTTTAAATCATACGGCTATTTTGGTACTGAATTTCATTCATTCAGAGATTGCTTGATTAATATTGATGAATCAATTAGAGAAAGAGAAAAAATACCTGTTTTAAGAATAAAAGGGTATAAAAATTTTGAGAAATATTTTTCAGATAATATTTTGTTTACTGATTTTTATGCAGAGCTTGCTGCTAGTGGTTTTGAAATCCAAAACTCAAAGTAATATTTCCTTAGGTAATGAAAATAGAATTTTTTATTAGACGAAAATGACTTATAATAGGGGAGTCTTCAAAGGCTCTTGATCTAAAATTACAGCATACAAATCAAAAAAGTCTGCCTCAACATCAATGAGGCAGACTTTTAATTATTAATCTTAAAAACAACGTTATAACAAGCAAGATACAACAGAGGAAAGCATCACAACACACGTATATCAATCACCTTCTGGCCTTCCAGGTACGCTTCCAAGACATCATTTTCCTCCACTTTTCCTACGCCTTTAGGAGTTCCGGTAAAAATCAGGTCGCCCACTCGTAAGGTAAAATACTGGGATACAAAGGCAATAATGTCATCAAACGTGAATATCATATCTTTCGTCTGGCCATCCTGTACCTTTTCTTTGTTTTTAAGCAATGAAAACTGAAGATTAGTCAGGTCATAGGAATCTTTTTTAAAGAAATTTCCGACTACTGCAGAGCCGTCAAATCCCTTGGCCAATTCCCAAGGAAGCCCTTTGGATTTAAGTTCACTCTGCAGGTCGCGCGCCGTAAAATCAATACCTAGCCCGATTTCTTCATAATGCTTGTGTGCTGCTTCCTTCTGGATGTACTTTCCGCCTTTGGAAATCTTAAGCACCACTTCCAGTTCATAATGCACGTCATCTGAAAATTCAGGGATGTAAAAATCATTTCCCTTCAGGACGGCAGTATCCGGTTTCATAAAGATGACCGGCTTTTCGGGGATATCATTGCCCAGTTCTTTAGCGTGTTCACTGTAATTTCTTCCTATACAGATGATCTTCATATCAATGGTTTTATATTGGATTAATGATGGGTTATAATAATGGTTTGCTCAGGCATGAGAAAACTGGTTGCCGCAGTAATAGCAGATGAAGGTATGGCTGGTGAGGATCGAGATGCCAAAAAAGCTGGTTGCGCTGTCGTCCCGGTAGATATGGTTGGAACCGCATTTCGGGCAGGTAAAATCATATTCCGGATCTTCAATGGTATGTTCCACCTCCAGGGAAAACTGTTCGTTTTCCTGATAATCGTTTAAGGCTTTCTCAGCTTTTTCAAAGTCTTTATCAAAAACCTGCAGCTGGATTCCCCCCACAGCCTGGGAAAGCAGCCAGTCCGACTGGATCAGCTGTTCGTTCGCAATAAAACTGTTGATGCCTGCATCGGCAAGGATTTGTTTGTCCCTGTTGGCTGCAAGGGCATTTTCATAAAATTTAAAGCGGACTAATTCTGACATAGATTAAAATTTACTTGATAACTGTATTTTGGTGAATACCTTTTTCGTATACAACGGGAAATCAGCATTCTGAAGCCATCCGAAATATCCCAGGTCCTTCTGGAAAACAGCTTTTACTCCCTGTCCTTTATATTTCCCGAAATTAAATACTTCTTCCAGCTTTTCATTATATCCGATAAGTCCGGCAAGATCCGCATGCTTATTATGAAACGTGAATTCACTTAAAGGAGCGATCTCATTAGGAATATCTTCATATTTTCCCACCTGTGCATCCAGCACCTCGAAAGTGGCCATCACATCAGCTTCCGCTGAATGGGCATTTTCAAGGGTTTTCCCACAATAGAACTGATAGGCTGCACTCAGGTTTCTCGGTTCCTTTTTATGGTAAATGGTCTGGGCATCCACCAGCTTGAATTTGCTTAGATCAAAATCCATACCTACTCTCAGCAGTTCCTCCGCTAAAAGCGGGACATCGAAGCGGTTGGAATTGAAGCCGCCCAGATCCGAGCCTGAAAGCATTTCCATAACTTTAGGGGCAATTTCTTTAAAGGTTGGGCAATCTTTAATGTCTTCCTCATAAATACCGTGGATGGCACTGCATTCCTTTGGGATAGGCATTTCAGGATTGACACGCCAGGTCCGGCTTTCACGGGATGCATCAGGATGTACTTTAAGGATACAGATCTCTACAATACGGTCTTTGCCAATATTGGTCCCTGTGGTTTCTAAGTCAAATACACAAAGCGGTTTATGGAGTTTTAAATTCATTATTTTAATTTGATAATTTGAAATTGGGTTATTTTGACCATGGTTTTATCATCTTGATAAGTCAGGTCAGGATGTGAGCTGCTTCTGGAATATAATAGAAACCAGCATGTAATAAATCACTACCATCGGGATGCCTACTGTCCTGAAAATACCTAAAATGATCAGTGAGCCGATCAGGAGGGCCAGTTTCGGGTAATTGTCCTTCAGCTTCATGGATTTGAATTTCATGGCAATCATCTTTACAGGACTGATCAGCAGCCAGGATAAAACAAATGTCAGAAGGATTAAAATACCGGCATTGCCGAATAAAAACCCAAAACTTTGATGCTCCTGATCTGCGTAGTACAACCCGAAAACAAGGACCGTATTGGATGGTGTATTTAATCCTTTGAAGTAATATTTCTGTTCTTCGTCAATATTGAAAATAGCCAGGCGCAGGCAGGAAAAAAGAGTTACCACCAGTCCGAGGTATTGAATGTCAAAAGGAAAATCAATACCGGCCAGCGTATTTCCGAAAGGTTCCAGTGCCTTGAACATCGTCAGTCCCGGCAGCAGCCCGAAGCTCACCATATCGGCAAGCGAATCCAGCTGAACACCCAGGTTGGAGTTTGCTTTCAGGGCGCGGGCAACAAACCCGTCGAAAAAGTCGAGGACCAGAGAGAAAATCAGGCACAGCGCCGTAATTTCATAATCTCCGGTAATAAGATGAATGGCACCCACACATCCTGAAAACAGGTTTCCGAGCGTCAAAGCATTGGCCAGGTTATTTTTTATAAAATTCATATCAGTTTTCTTTAAGGTGTAAATGAAGCTTTCTAAGCTGGAAAAAGACTCCGAAGAATGAAAAAAATGCAGTAATGACCGTAAAAAGCAGTGAAGCAGATACAGATACTGCCGGATCGAAATCAAAATATTTTGATGCCTGGAGAAACAGCATTTCCCGTACGCCGATTCCCGCAAAAGAAATCAGACTTAATATGGAGCTTCCCAGAAATGTCACGGTGTAAATGGCAAAATGGCCGTTAACGCCCAGGCTTTTCAGCAGGAGCATAAAACAGATCACCTGAAGTCCCTGAATGGCTATAGAGCAGGCCAGGGTAGTATAAAATACAGGTTTATATACCGGAAACCATTTTCTGGTGATCATCAGCGTTAAAAAAATGCCTGAAACCATCGCAATAACAATCAGTGGAAGCCATTTCGGCGCCAACAGGAAGCAGGAAGATACCAGGATCAGCACGCAGATCGCCAGTAAACCGCTCAGCCTGTCGTTAAAGAGGGCAGAAGTGATCTTTTTGGCGCTCCAGCCGAACTTTTTGTTCAGCAGGTATACTTTGTAAGCATCGCCTCCAATACCTCCAGGAATGAAAAAATTATAAAACATCCCCAGGAAATAAAGTTCCAGGTTGCTCCTGAAACTGAGGCTGAATTGGTTGGCTTCCAGGTAAAACTCCAGGCGTTTCGTCGACAAAATCTGCGACGCAAGAAAAAAAACAGCAGCAGCCAGCATATAAGATATACTGACGGTTGACCAGAGCCCTGCCACTTCCCGGAACGGGATTTTTTTGAAAACAAAATACAATAATCCAATGCTGATGATAATTTTCACCGCATTGACCAGTATTTTTTTAAGATTGGCGTTCTCCAAAACTCGTTATTTTTCTGATGTTGAAAGGACGCTTGCTCTGCGATTCATAGTACGTCTTCATCAGCATATCGATAATAATCCCCGTCGTGAAAAACTGGATCCCGATAAAGGCAAGAAGTACCCCTAAAATCAGCAAAGGCCTTCCGCCGATGTCATGGCCCATTAATTTAACGATCAGGAGGTACATGTTGATCAGCATTCCCAGGATAAATGCTGCCAGACCGATATTCCCGAAAAGATAAATCGGTTTGGAAAGATATTTCTGGTTGAACAGCACCAGCAGAAGGTCATTGATAACCTTAAAAGTCCTGTTCATCCCATACTTGCTTACTCCAAACTGTCGTGCGTGATGCTTAACAGGCATTTCTGCAATCCTGGCGCCGTTCAGGTGGGCCATTAAGCTGATGAACCGGTGGTTCTCACCATACAGGTTCAGGTCTTTTGCCGTTTCTTTAGTGAATACCTTCAGGGCACAACCCTGGTCTGAAATATTAAGTTTTGTCGTTCTCTTGATGATAAAATTGGCAATCCTGGAAGGAATGGTCCGTACCGAAGAATCTTTCCTTTTCTGGCGTTTTCCTACCACAAGGTCATAATCCCCGCTTTCCAGCAGGTTTACCATAGCCGGAATGTCACTTGGATCATTCTGAAGGTCCCCGTCAAGGGTGATGATATAATCTCCGGAAGCATAATCAAAGCCAGCCATCATGGCAGAACTCTGTCCGTAGTTTTTTTTCAGCTGGATCAGCACGACATTCGGATCGTTTTTTTCGATGATTTCCTTTACCGTTCCGTCTTTCGAATGGTCGTCGATGAGGATAAGCTCGTAGCGGTATCCTGCCATAGCCTCACGGATACGGTCTATGAGAAGTCCTGCATTGCCCTGTTCATTATACATGGGGATGACCAGAGAGTAAAACTGATTATGATTCATTTGTTGATCCTGATTTATTACATTTGCATGGCAAACTTTTGCAAAAATACTAAAAAACTATTCTTCCGGATGAATCAAAATCAACTGCTGACGTCCCGCCAGATCTTCATGCTCTATATTGGCTTTTCAATCGTCTATATTTCAGGGCTTTTTATTCCGCTGATGGAAAATGATTCTGCGCAGCATGCTTCCATGGCCATGAGAATGGCCCTGAATGATGATTTCCTTCATATCTTTAAAGGAGAAAACCCGTACCTTGATAAACCGCATATGCATTTCTGGCTGGCTGCGCTGTCCATGAAAATATTCGGCATCAGCCATATTGCTTATAGGATTCCCGCACTATTTTGCCTTGCTTTAGGAGCATTCTCCACTAAAAAGCTTGCGGAAATCCTGTACGGTAATGAACATATGGGGTACCTGGCTTCACTGATTTTCCTTTCGGCACAAACGATCATCCTGTCTGCCCATGATGTAAGGACCGATGCTGTACTCACAGGATTCATCATCTTTTCAATCTGGCAGTTTGTCCGTTTTATTACAACACAGCATATTTCCAGTGTTATCCTTGCAGGATTGGGGACAGCTCTGGCCTTTTCCTCAAAAGGACTTATGGCCATTGTGATTATCGGCTTCTGTATCTTTGCTTATCTGCTGTATTCACGGGACTGGAAGAAATTCTTTAACCTTAAAATCATTATTGCGGCACTGAGTTTTGGCATCGGGATTCTACCCGTCCTGTATGCGTATCATGTTCAGTTCGGGGATGAAGGGATAAGGTTCATTCTCTTTAACCAAAGTGTCAACAGGCTTACTGCAAGCGGTTTTGAAGAGACCAGCCCGGATTATTTTTTCTTTTTCCATACCCTGCTTTGGGCATTCCTCCCGTTTTCTCTGGCTTTTTATTTCGGTGTATTTGAAAAGACGGCATTCTTTATTAAAACCAGGTTCAGAAAAACAAAGGGCTACGAATTCCTTACTTTAGGAGGGTTCTGGCTGGTGATGCTGGTCTTTTCCGCTTCAAAATTCAAGCTTCCGCATTACCTTAATGGCCTTATTGCAGTTCTGTCTGTCTTAACGGCAGCGTATCTTTTCGAAATGTTCAGGAAAAACAGCCTTAAGAAAATCAGGATCCTGTATGGCATCCAGCTGTTCGTGATTTTTGCCGTACTTATCGGTATTATTCTTCTTACCGTTTATTTTACGGGGATTCCCCATATCATTACGTATCTTCTGGCAGCAGCAGTTTACGGCTGTCTCATCATGGTTGTTTTTTCAAAGAAAGACCTTTTCAGGAAATATGTTCTTGCATCGTTGATATTTGCCATTGCCGTCAATTTATACCTGAATACCCAGTTTTATCCTGTCCTTACCCAATATCAGGGCAGCCTGAAGCTGGCTCAGTTTGTCAATAATAATCACATTGAAAAAGACAAGATATTCATGCTGAAAGGGTATGAGCCGTGGGCTTTTGATTTCTACACCCGAAGAAATACGCCAAGAGTAGAGGCGGGTACCTTAAAAAAAGGAGACTATCTTATCGTGTATGACGAGCACCTGAATCAGGTTGGCAGGAAATATACAGTTGTTGATCAGGAAAACCATTACCGGATCACCCGGCTGTCTTTAAAATTTCTGAACCCGAAGACCCGGGAACAGCAGTACGAAAAGATGTCCCTGATACAGATTACAGAATAAGGAATTGTATTGACTGCCGCAACTTGCGATATTGATATGTGCCGGATAACAAAAGTTTTGTTTGTATGAAATTAATTTATATTTTTAACCATACGATTAAAATTAAATAATTGATAATTAAATCAGCCATTATATGAAAAAATTATTAGCAGCCTTTATCTTTTCCCTGTTCAGTGTAATGTCTTTTGCACAGATCGAAGGAAAATGGAAAACGATAGACGATGAAACCAAGCAGGCCAAGTCTATTGTAGAGATCTATAAGAAATCAGACGGTAAATATTACGGGAAGGTTTCCCAGCTTTTGATTAAGCCGGCCAATGCGAACTGTGTGGAGTGTAAAGATGACCGTAAGAATAAACCAATTCTCGGGATGGAAATTATCCGTGGCCTTAAAAAGGACGGGAATGAGTTTACGGGAGGATCCATTACAGATCCTAAAACCGGAAAAACCTATAAATGTACCATTACAAGAAACGGAGACCAGCTGAATGTAAGAGGATACCTCGGCGTTTCCATACTTGGAAGAACCCAGACCTGGACCAAAGTGAATTAATCTTTATTAAAATACTATTGCAGACGGCATTTCATTAAATTGAGATGCCGTTTGTGATGTGTAACAAAAAAACACTATTTTTGTACTTTAATTTTTCTAAAACATATGGCAGAATATACTTTTCGTGAGGTAATTGCACAGGCAATGAGCGAGGAAATGCGTAAAGACGAATCCATTTATCTGATGGGTGAGGAGGTTGCAGAATATAATGGTGCATACAAAGCTTCAAAAGGGATGCTGGATGAGTTCGGCCCTAAAAGAATCATCGATACCCCTATCGCAGAACTTGGTTTTACCGGTATTTCCGTAGGTGCTGCAATGAACGGCAACAGGCCGATCGTGGAGTTCATGACGTTCAATTTCTCTTTGGTAGGAATAGACCAGATCATCAACAACGCTGCAAAAATTCGCCAGATGAGCGGTGGACAGTGGAACTGCCCGATCGTTTTCCGTGGTCCTACAGCTTCTGCAGGGCAATTGGGCGCAACGCACTCCCAGGCTTTTGAAAACTGGTTTGCCAACTGTCCAGGACTTAAAGTAGTGGTTCCGTCCAATCCTTATGATGCGAAAGGATTGCTGAAAACTGCTATTCAGGATAATGACCCGGTAATCTTCATGGAATCTGAACAGATGTACGGAGATAAAATGGAAATTCCTGAAGAAGAATATTACATCCCGATCGGGAAAGCGGATATCAAGAGAGAGGGGACTGATGTTACCCTGGTTTCTTTCGGTAAAATCATGAAGCTGGCTATCCAGGCTGCTGAAGATCTGGCTAAAGAAGGAATCTCTGTTGAAGTCATTGACCTGAGAACCGTACGTCCTCTGGATTATGACACCGTTTTAGGATCTGTGAAGAAAACCAACCGTCTGGTAGTGCTGGAAGAAGCATGGCCGTTTGGTTCCGTAGCGTCAGAAATTGCTTATATGGTACAACAGAAAGCATTTGATTACCTGGATGCACCAATCAAGAGAATTACGACTCCGGATGCTCCTGCACCGTATTCATCGGCACTATTCTCAGAATGGTTCCCAAAACTGGATAAAGTAAAAGAGGAGATCAAAAAAGCGATGTACGTTAAATAATAGAAAAAAACTTCCGAAAGGAAGTTTTTTCATTTATTATATTCATGAAGAAAAATTCATGGGGTTGTAAATTTCATTTAAATTTGCGCTTTTAAATAAATTGGCTGATATGGCAGAACTTACAGAAAGCGGTCAACACTTTGACATTAAAAAGCTTTCTTTTATTGGGGTACTGGTTTCTTTAGGAATTGTTTTCGGAGATATTGGTACTTCACCGCTTTACGTAATGAAAGCGATTGTTAACGCGCGGGGAGCGGGCAATACCATGCCTTTTAACGAATACATCGAAGGAGCACTTTCCTGTATTATCTGGACGCTCACGCTTCAAACCACCATCAAATATGTAGTTATTGCCTTACGGGCCGATAACAAAGGCGAAGGGGGGATCCTGGCTCTTTTCTCGCTGGTGAAAAACCTTAAAAAAGGCTGGCTGTATCTCATCGCTATTGTGGGAGCGGCAGCACTTATTGCCGACGGCGTTATTACACCTTCCTTAACGGTAATGTCAGCAATAGAAGGCTTACAGATCTATAATCCGGATACGCCTGTAGTACCTATTACTATTGGGATACTTATTGTCATATTCGTAGTACAGCAATTCGGGACCAGCTTCATCGGGAAATTCTTCGGGCCGGTAATGGTCATCTGGTTTCTTGTGCTGGGAGGCTTAGGGTTGTCCCACCTGAGCGAAAATTTCGAGATCCTGCGGTCTTTCAATCCGTATTATGCATATAAGCTCATTGCTGATTCACCCAGCGCTATTATTATTTTAGGGGCGGTTTTCCTGTGTACTACAGGAGCTGAAGCATTATATTCCGATCTCGGGCATTGCGGAGCCAAAAATATCCGTGTAAGCTGGGGTTTTGTAAAAATCATGCTGATCCTGAACTACCTTGGGCAGGGTGCATGGCTGCTGAGCAACTACGGTAAGCCGGGATTTTCAGTAATGAATCCGTTTTTCGGGATCATGCAGGAATGGATGATCGTACCGGGCGTTATTCTTGCGACAGCTGCTGCTATCATTGCGAGCCAGGCCTTGATTACGGGTTCTTTCACGATTTTCTCAGAAGCCATGTCATTGAATTTGTGGCCTAACCAGAAAATTGATTATCCTTCCGGGGTTAAAGGGCAGATGTATATCCCTAGGATCAATTGGGGGCTGCTGTTCTTCTGTATTATCGTGGTGCTCCATTTCAGGGAATCCGGGAAAATGGAAGCGGCATATGGGCTTTCCATTACAGTAACCATGCTCATGACAACGATACTGTTGGTGTTCTGGCTGCTTAAAAAGCGGATTAATAAAGTGTTTATCCTGGTCTTTGCGATGGTCTATATGGCTATCGAGCTTGGATTCTTCAGTGCCAATGTGATTAAATTCCTCGAAGGGGGCTGGATCACTGTTGTTCTGGCCGGTTCCATCGGAGTATGCATGTATGCATGGTATAACGGCCGTCAGATCAAAACTAAATTCATCAAGTTTGTCAAACTTGATCATTATATCCCGATCATCAAGGATATGAAACTGGATGAGACCATTCCCAAATATGCCACTAACCTCGCTTATCTGAGCCGTGCCAAACGCTATGGGGAAGTAGAATCTAAAATCATCTATTCCATCATCAAGAAACAGCCTAAGAGGGCAGACCATTATTTTATCCTGAATATCGTTAACCAGGAAGATCCGTATACTTTTAAATACACTGTAGATGAGGTCCTGCCGGGAACCATCTATAAGATCAATTTCCTGTTAGGATTTAAGATCGACAGAAGGATCAATGATTATTTTGATATGGTGCTGAGGGATCTGATGGGAGATGGAACGATCCCTTCAAGGAGCAGCCATCCGTCACTCAGGGCACATAATATTCCGCCCGATCTTAAATATGTGATCATAGATAACACCTATATCAATGATATTCTATTAACAGTAAAAGAGAAGATCATCCTCAATATTTATAACTTCGTAAAATATATAGGAAGCGACGATTTCAAGGCATGGGGCGTGACTTCACACAATGTCATCGTGGAATCGGCTCCTATTACAGAAGAGTGCGTTGCAGGCTCCAGAATAGAACAGTCAGAATTTTTCAGGCATAACAGTTAAATTCTTTAACATAACACATCTTCGTCTAATTCAATAAATTTCAATAAATTTGTAGATAATTTTTTTGATGGATACTTTACAAAAAGAGAAAAATATTGCCTTAATCAAAGATGTGTTAAGAAACTATTTATTAGAAAAAGGTTTCAGAAACACCCCTGAACGCTATACGATACTGGAGGAAATCTATAATATGGACCATCACTTCAATGTGGATGACCTGTATTTGCTGATGATGCAGAAGAAATACCATGTTTCCAAAGCCACCATCTACAATACGATTGAGATTTTCCTGGATGCCGGGCTGATCCGGAAGCACCAGTTCGGAGAAAAGACTCTGACGTCTTCATCTTATGAGAAGTCTTATTTCGATAAACAGCATGATCACCTGGTGATCTATAAAAAAGATTCCGATAAGGAGATAGAGGAAATCATCGAATTCTGTGATCCGAGGATCCAGGGAATAAAAGAAGCTATAGAAGACGCTTTCGGCGTGAAAATCGATTCCCATTCACTGTATTTTTACGGTACCAAGAATGACTGATCAATGAGATTTTTATTTGCTCTGTTATTTCTGCTTTCAACGTCAGCCTTCGCACAGGAAAAACTAAAACCTGCGCAGAGAGACCCGTATCTTCAGAATCCGGTTAAAAATACCCCTCCGCCGCAGCTGAATCCACAGGACAGGATCCACATTATTAATGCTGACAAAATCATCAAGGACCCGGCTAAATATGACGGAAACCGTTATCTTACCGGAAATGTGAAGATCGAACATCAGGGCTCCATACTTACTGCAGATGAAGTTATCATTTATGATGAAGAAAACTTTGTTAAGGCGATAGGGAATACCAGGCTTCAGAATACCGACGGTTCCGTTATCACAGCCGGGGAAATGGAATATGATGCCAATACCCAGAAAGGGGTGGCCCGTAAAAATGTCGTTCTAACCGATCCGAAACAGACGATCAAAACGGAGGTGCTGTATTATGACCGGCTTTCCAATCAGGCATATTTCAATACCGGGGGGACCATCACGGACGGACAGAATGTGATGTATACTAAATCTGCCACTTATTTCCTTGATACCAAAATGATCGATTTCTTAGGCAATGTCAAGATCGACAGTCCCGATTATATTATTGAAGGGCCCAACATCAAGCAGAATCAGAACACGAAAATTGCGGAATTTTTCGGTCCAACCACAATTACAAGCCGTAAAAATCCCAGGAACAGGGTCTATACAGAGCTGGGAACGTACCGGATGAATACCAAAGAAGCCTTTCTGAAAAAGAATTCCAGGATTTTTTATAACGATAAGATTCTTACCGGGGATGATATGTACTACAATCAGCTTACGGGGTTCGGGACCGCGACAGGAAATGTAACCCTGGATGATCCGAATGAAAAAAGATATATCAAAGGGGGCTATGGAGAAATATTCGAGAAGAAGGATTCTGCGATGATGACTAAAAATCCATATGCGGTTAAGATATTTGAGAAAGATTCCCTGTATTTTGCCTCGGAGAAGATCATTTCATACCAAAGGCCGGATTCTCTGGATGCTACAGTGAAAAAAAGTTTTTTAAGGGCCTTCCGGAAAGCCCGTTTTTATAAATCCAATGCTCAGGGCAGGGCAGACTCCATTGCTTTCAATGAAACGGATGGTGTCATGCATATGTATAGAGACCCTTATCTCTGGAGCGGTGAAAAGCAGGTGACCGGAGATAAGGTGGAAGCTTATTTCAATACACAGACTGAGAATATAGATTCCCTGAAAGTACTGGGAAATGCATTTGCGATCAGCAAAGTAGACTCACTGAACCTGAAAGATGAATTCAACCAGGTTAAGGGGAAGTTCATGACGGTGTATTACCAGAATAATAATATCAAAGAAGCTAAGGTTATCGGAAATGCGCAGTCCATTGTCTATGTAGATGAAGAAAACCAACAGACGAAAAAACCGGAGCGGGTAGGAATTACGCTGTCCACCTGTGGTATTATCGGAGCTTTGTTTGAAGAAAAAGCACTTCAGATAATTTCATGCAGTGTCGGAGCCAATTCAGATACATATCCGATGAGCATGATAGAGCCGTCAAAAAGAAAATTCCCGGATTTCAACTGGAATACCAAGGACAGGATCAGGAAATGGCAGGATATTTTGGTGGACTCGCCGAACTATGAAGAGATAAAATATCAGGCGGATACTTCACTTTATGACCAGGTTCAGGAAAATATTGAAAAGGAAAAAGCGAAAGAAGAAGCCAAAAAGCCTAAGCGGACACGCAGGTAAATAAAGCTTTTAACAGATACAGTAAATCCGTTACTTTTTGTGACGGATTTTTAATTGTTGTTAATCAGCAGATTACATATTCATTTTGTTAAGTCTTAAATCCGAAAATGATCTTAAAATTTTAGTTTACTTGATTTATAATAATAATATCCGAAAATACTAGAAAAATAATTTAATAAAAAATGTTAAATTTTTATCATACTCATATTACTATTCAAGATTTTGTTTATATTTGAATCATGAAGGGGTGAAAACATGAGGTGAATTTATATTAATATTTTGTGATTTGGTGTATCACCCTTATTCGTAAGGGTGATTTTTATGTCAATGATGCAGGAGGCTCTAAGATTCAATGATTAATCTGTTTAAGTTTCCAGCAGGATTTCATCTTATTCGTGACCGGTTTTTCCTTTGAACACCAGGACATCATTAATGACCGATATTTCAGACGCTCTGATTTCCAAAAATCTTTATTAGCTTTGCTTAAATTTTAACGATTGGAAATGCAAAAAGATTTCTTTGCCTATCAGGCACAGACAACGCCCTATGCTGCAGGATTTGAAGTGGAAAAAGCTGAAGGAAGTTATATTTACGGAAAAGACGGAAAAAAATACCTTGATTTTGTAGCCGGCGTTTCTGCCAATACCCTGGGGCATTCCCATCCAAAAGTAGTTAATGCTATTAAGGACCAGGCGGACAGATACCTTCATGTAATGGTATACGGAGAATATGCCCAGGAACAGCCCGTAGCCCTGTGCAGGCTGCTGGCGGAAGCCACGCCGGATCCTCTGGAAATTACTTATCTGGTCAACAGTGGTGCGGAAGCCATTGACGGAAGCCTCAAACTGGCCAAACGCTATACCGGAAGAGAAGAAATTATATCATTTAAAAACTCCTATCATGGGAATACCCACGGGGCACTCAGTGTGTCCGGAAATGAAATCCATAAGCGGGAATTTAGACCTTTATTGCCGATGGTTACCTTCATCAGCTTTAATGATGAGCAGGACCTTGAACTGATTACCGAAAAAACAGCCTGTGTGATCCTGGAAACCATCCAGGGAGCGGCAGGTTTCTTGGTTCCGGATGGCGACTATCTCAGAAAGCTCAAAAAAAGATGCGAAGAAGTGGGGGCGCTTCTGATCCTGGATGAAATTCAGCCGGGTTTCGGAAGGACCGGAAAGCTGTTTTCGTTCGAGCATTTCGGAATCGTCCCCGATATCCTCGTGATGGGGAAAGGAATGGGAGGAGGAGTTCCGGTGGGAGCCTTTATGAGCTCCCATGAAATTATGGAGACCTTATCCCACTCCCCAAAACTGGGGCACATTACGACCTTTGGCGGAAATCCGCTTATCGCCGCCGCAAGTCATGCTACCTTAAAAGAAGTACTGGAAAGTGGGCTGATGGATCAAGTAGATGAAAAAGAGGCATTATTCAGGGAACTGCTGGTTCATCCGAAAATTAAAAATATCAACGGTAAGGGGCTGATGCTGGCCGTTAACCTCGGTGCCCCGGACTATACGCTGGAAATAGCCAAAAAATGTATGGAAAAAGGGCTGATTGTTTTCTGGCAGCTTTACAGGAACGAATACATGAGGATTTCCCCTCCGCTGACGATCTCATTGGATGAGATCCGTGAAGGATGCGCTGTAATCCTTGATGTTTTAAATAATAACTAATCATGCAACCCTTCATTTCCTGAGGGGTTTTTCATTTGAAATACAGTTAAACACGCATTTAAAAATCTCTGATAAATATCATATGGATTATATAAAAAAGTAATTACAAGTTTGCGTAATAAAAAAATTAATTTATATATTGCGGGACGATAAAACAAAGATTATATGTCGAAACATAAAGTCCATTACGAATTCCCAATGCACTGTCTATCAGAGATTTTATACGAATATCTGGCGACTGCTGAAGGGCTTTCCGAATGGTTTGCGGATGAAGTTACGGAGAAAGGTGATGATTTCTTTTTTAGCTGGGGAGGAGGCCCTGCCGAGAAAGCAACATTGATTAGATATAAGCCCGAAGGTTTTGTCCGTTTCAGATGGGAAGAGGATGAAGGGACCAAACATTTTTTTGAAATGACCATCACGGTAGATGATATTACAGAGGATCTTGCCCTGAATATTACGGATTTCTGCGAAGAAGGCGATGAGGAAGAAAATGCCATGTATTGGGAAAACCTTATTGAAAACCTTAGAATTAAATTAGGAGCGGCTTAAGAGGGTTTAATGCGCTCTGATTACTGATGAACGATTTATCGTTCATTATTTTTTTATCAATAAATCAGCAAAATTGGAAAATCAATATTTTACATCAGGTGAATTAAAGGTCAGGAACAGGGCTTTTATGATGGGAGATTCCGTTAAGGTTTCATTTTTTATCAGGAATGCCCGGCTCATTATGGATGAAGAGTGTTATTTCTTCCTGATGGCTTCCATGAGAAAAATGCGGATGAACATTCCGCTTACCTATACCCTGGAATTTTTCCAGCATCTTTTCCGCAGTGAGGTGATTGAAGGAAAAGGCATTCTTGACGGGATTATTCATTTCCAGGTGTTCAGGAATCAGGATGAAGGCATGCTGGCCGCATCATCGGTATCTTATTTTTATGAAGCGGAAGAGAACGATGTTACTGCCATCCAGCCCAGGCTGCTGGAACTGGACCTGATCAAAGAAATCAATGTCAATAACAATTTACTAAGCAATATCAGGGTACATTGCCCGGAAAACATTTACGGGGAAATTTACGCCCAGGAAAATGACCTGGATGACGTTATTTTGCTCAACCCGAATAAAAGGATTGCGCGTACCACTTCAGGAAATCTTCTTTTCCTCGAAGGTGACACTATAAAGATACCTAAACATTCAGAAGGAGCGTATATCTCTCCTTTGCTCGAAAACCTGGTCACCTTTTTACACAAGAATAACCTGGCGGATATCCAGGAACATGAAATCATTGCTTTTGAGTCCCAGAAGGCAGAAGAGATCCTGCTGGTATCTGATGAAAGAGGGATATTTTCGGTAGGGAAAATTAGAAATAAAACGTTTGGTAATAGCCGTTTTACGGAAATGATAGGACGCTGGAAAGAACAGTTCTGAAATTGGCAAACCCGGTAAACAACAAAATTTTCAGATTGTCCTTTACCGGGTTTTATTCTGATACATCAGAAATATGATAATACCTGCAGGAAAATGTATGCTGCAGTTTTTATTTTCTAATATTAGTCTTTATAACAACAGGTTTAAGCTCTAAAGAGGAATATTGGAAACGCTTGAGGATAAGTTTGATCAATCCTTTCATAATGTTGAAATTTTAGTTTAACAAATAACGGCAATTCCTGTGTAATAATTGTGTAACATACTCTTAAAGTTATGTTAATATAACGCCATGAAAAACTGAGGGTTAGTTAAGCGATATATCTTCCGGTGAATTGGCCCACAACAGGAATTCTCCACCCAGGTTCTGCATGATGGATTTCCAGAGCGTCTGGTCATTAGGCAAGGTATAATCGAGGTTATAGACATCTACGACAGTCCATACTTTCTTCTGGATTTCGTTATCCAGCTGCATGGGCGACCAACCGGAATATCCTGAGAAGATTTTCACGTCATGGATGCTCAGCTCACCATTCAGAACGGCACTGATGATGTTTTCAATATCTTCTGTAAGATAAAATTCGTGGGTGATTTCAGTATATGCTTCAGTTACCTTCTTTCCTTTCACAATGAAAAGCACCTTGTCATTCTCTACAGGGCCACCGTCATATACTTCAATTTTGAAATCGAAAAATTCTTTGAACCTGTCACTCATCTGGCCGTTCTTCTTATTCAATATTAAGCCAAATGCACCCTGGTCATTATGTTCGATGACCAATACTACGGATCTTGAAAAAATATCCCCGGAAATATCAGGTGTGGAAATTAATATTTTACCTTTGTATGAGTAATTCATACTCAAATTTAATAAAAATATTTATGGAAAACCTGCATGATAAAAGAAAAGTCTATGATAAGTCCCAACTTATTGAAAGTGAGGTGAAACCTAATCCCATTGAACAGTTCAGGGACTGGTATTCCGAAGCAGGCGCCCATCCTAATATTTCTGAAGCCAATGCGATGGCTGTTTCCACCTTGGAGGATGACGGTTGTCCGCGTACCAGGATGGTCCTCCTGAAATCATATACGTATGAAGGGTTTATTTTTTATACCAACTACAGCAGCCGGAAAGGAAAGTCCATAGAAAAGAACCATAAGGCCTGCCTGCATTTTTTCTGGCCGGGACTGGAAAGGCAGGTCATCATAAAAGCACATCTGGAAAAAATTGCCGGGAACCTGAGTGACGGCTATTTCCACTCGAGGCCAAAAGGAAGCCAGCTGGGAGCAGTAGTGTCTCCGCAGAGTGAGGTGATCCCGGATCGTGAATTTCTTGAACAGAAGCTCAAAGATCTGGAAGAAAAATATGAAAATGCCGAGGTTCCAAGACCTGAGAATTGGGGAGGGTACCTGGCAAGGCCTTATGAAATAGAGTTCTGGCAGGGAAGGCCAAACCGGCTGCATGACAGGATCCTGTATACGTTAGAAGGAGTGGACTGGAAGATTTCCCGTCTTGCGCCCTAATCTGGCAGATGCCGATGGTACAACATAAATAAAGGCTGCTTCATAAGAGGCAGCCTTTAATGTATTGGCACATATTGTGTTATTTCTTCTTCGCTCCTGAAACTGCATGTGAAAGATCAGCTCCCGCTTTGAATTTGGCTACTTTTTTAGCCGCGATTTTGATCGGTTTTTTAGTTGCAGGGTTAATTCCTTGTCTTGCTGCACGCTCAGATACTGAGAAAGTACCGAATCCTACCAAAGAAACTTTTCCGTCTTTTTTCTTTAAAGTAGAAGTTACATTAGTAATGAAGGATTCCAGAGCTGCTTTGGCAGCCACCTTAGTGATTCCGGCATCCTTTGCGATAGCGTCGATTAATTCAGACTTGTTCATAATTTTTAATATTAATGTTAATTCGTAGTTAAAGCAAATATAAAACAATTTTTCATATGTGCAATTTTTCAAATAAAATTTATGTTATTTTTTTAGATTTAACCAAAATAAGTTAAAATATGATAATTTTATATTTTACGTAAAATCTACGTTATCGGTTGCTAAAATTATGCCAAATGCTTATCTGTATTGACTTTAGGAGATTTTGAAAATATTTTTTTAATTTTATGAAATCCTAAATATTTATATCAAGTATTGATGGTTTATGGTTTATTGATGAGGATTAAGTAAGCAAAACCATAAAGGTTTACATTTGCTAAAATTAAGCAGCTGTAAATCTGGGAGTTTTAAATTGAAACGAAATTACATTTTGTAAATTATTATTAATAAATTTGCAGCATGTTAATCGAAGTTTTCAAGTCTAAAATTCACAGGGTAAGAGTTACAGCTTCAGACCTTAATTATATAGGAAGTATTACCATAGACGAAGAGCTGATAGAAGCAGCCGGTCTGGTAGTAGGGGAGAGGGTTTATATTGTTAATGTAAACAACGGAGAACGGTTTGATACGTACGTGATCAAAGGAAAAAGAAAATCAGGAGAAGTTTGCCTTAACGGGCCTGCTGCAAGAAAAGTGCAGCGTGACGATATCATTATTATTATTGCTTATGCCCAGATGACTCCGGAAGAAGCCCAGGCTTTTCAGCCTAAGATTGTTTTCCCGGATGAAAAAACCAATCTTCTTACCTGATTCTATGGAAAAAAGCTTTGCAAAACCGTTAAAATCCGTAGTTACGGTCGTCATTTCGCTTGCTTTTGCAGGCTTTTTTTTATGGCTTGCCCTCAGAGGACTGGATTTTAAGGTCATTCAGAAATCCCTTGCCAGAGCGAACTACCTTTGGGTATTATTTGCCGCATGCTTCGGAATTGCCGCTTACTGGCTGCGCGCCATACGCTGGAACCTGCTCCTGGAACCTATGGGACACAGGATTTCCAATTCCAATTCACTCTGGTCTATTTCGTTTGGGTATCTTATGAACCTTACTATTCCGAGGAGCGGTGAAGTAGCCCGGGCAACAGCTCTTTATGGAGTAGAAAAAGTCCCTGTAGACCAGTCATTCGGAACCATTATTTTGGAAAGGGTCGTTGATCTTATGTGTATGCTGGGCTTTTTAGGGCTGACCTTTATTTTTAAATATGAGGCTATTCTGTCTTTCTATCATCAGTCGGGCATTAAGGTAGATCCCAATAAAATTATCATCGGTATTATTATATTGGCTGCAGGGACCGGGCTTTTCTTTGCTTTCCGGAAAAAGCTGGCTAAAGTTCCTGTTCTGGATAAGATCATCAGTTTTATCAATGGAATTTTCCAGGGCCTCACCTCTATTTTCAGATTAAAGCAAAAAGGAAAGTTTATCCTGTATACCGTTGGGATCTGGGTTTCTTATTACCTTGCGGCTTATCTGGTATGCTTTGCACTGCCTGAGACTTCAGCTTTTACCATTGCAGACGGGTTCTTCATTATTGTAGTGGGGACACTTGGAATGATCGTTCCGGCCAGCGGAGGGATCGGTGCCTTTAATCTGGCTATGAAATACGGTTTTATGGCCTTATTTATTGCGATGGGGCGGAGTGCTGAATGGGGCGGGGAAATGGGCCTTACCTATTCTTTTATCTCGTTGCCGCTACAGATTGCGATCATGCTGGTAATGGGACTTATTTCAATTCCGATGCTGGCCAAGGCTAGAAACAGGATGGTTTCCGGAGAAACTGAGAGCTAAGTTCTGATTCATTTTCAGACTGATCCTGCAGAATAGTGCAGAAGGGTAATAGGATCCTTTGAAAACCTGCTGGAGTCATACAGGGCGATGAAATCAGGATACAGTACTGAAACATTCTTTTCAGAATCATTTTGCGATTGCAGATTATACTGCTTTTCAGCCATTTCGTACAGCGGGCCGAATTCTTCTTTCATGTAATGGAATATTTCGTTGTCATCATCCTGAAATATACCGGTGAACAGAATCCCGTAAATCAGGAAATTGCTGAACCGGTCAGGTTTCATGTGAATATTAAAATGTTCACCGGAAATATTCTGGTATTCTGAGAAAATACGCATAAACTGATCCGCTGCATCTGGATTTGTTATTTCGTGAAAAATGTCAATTCCATTAATGAAAAGTCTTGATTGAACATCTTCTTTGTTCACCTCTGCTACCTTCTTGGCCCATGCAAAAATACACGACAGCTCCTCAGTACTTAAATTTTCAATGTTTTCTTTAGCTTTAATTTTAAGGACCTCCAGAAAGGTATCCTGGTCTTTCGGAAGAAAAGGAAAGATGCTCTCCTGGTCGCGGCAGATGGCATTATATAGATTGATTCTGGCAATAACAGGATGAAGCTTGAAAAAGTAAAGTTCTGCCATAATCGGAATCCACTTATAGAATTGGTGATAAATAAGTTTCTTTAACTAAGATAGAGAAAAAACTTTATTTTAGATATGTTTTTCATCAACTGCTAAAGGATTTTAATATGCATTCCCTGTAATATAGTAAAAATCGTTAGTTGAAATACAAATATTTGCTGCCAGAATGATATTTTTAACTTAGAATGTAAGATCCGTTTCAACAGATCTGCTGGGCTGCATGGTACTTGAATAGGATGCCGTCCCAGAATTAAGTATTTTTACAAATAAATCTGGATTATGAATACGATTGGAATCATAGGCTGTGGCTGGCTCGGAACCAGGATTGCTGAAAAACTTACAGGAAAGTACGCTGTATACTGTACTACCACATCGCCTGATAAAATTGAACAACTTACCTCAAAAGGCTATCACACGGCGCTGATTGATTTTGATGCTGAAGGTGAATGCCAGAATATTTCTGCATGGGATCTTGCTGATCATCCGGATGTCCTAATTGTTACGGTGACCCTGTCAGGAAAAAGAATGAATGCTGATATTCTCGAAAAAAGATTCCGGAACCTTTCCTCTTTTATCGGCGATTTTAAAGGGCAGCTTTTTTTTATGAGCTCTACAGGAGTCTATCCTGACATTCAGCAGGAATATACGGAAGATGGTCTCCGGCCGGAACAGGTTCCGGGAGAAAATATGATCCGGGCACACTATCCTAAAGCCAATATCCTCAGGCTGGGCGGACTGATGGGGGATGACCGGCTTTTAAGCCGGTACCGCATTTCTGATACCGAATTACCGGTAAATCATATTCACTATGCAGACATAGCTGCCGTTGTTGAAAAAATGATCAGTCAGCATTCAGAGGGAAAACTGTATAATGTAGTGGCACCGCAGCATCCTTCAAAGGCTTCGGTAATCGTTGCACAGCAAAACGGGACTTATGATGAACTCCAGGAGCCTCAAGGCCGAATCATCTCCTCTTCTACATTAATGCAGGATCTCGATTACCGCTTTATCTATCCGGATCCAAGGTTTTTTCATGTTTAAAATAAAGAGATTTGGATGGCACAGGTAACTATTCATAAATCGTAAGCATAACATCTTTCGGAATCTGAGCTTTGAACTTCCTAAGGCATTCGTAAACATATTCTTTTTTACTGCTGTTTGACGGAATATAAAAACTTACCTTGGAATCTCCACATATCTTATTATGCGTGATCGTTAGTTCGGCAACTTTTATTCGGTTGGTAAACGGAATATTGCTGAACCAACGGTCATAAACAATCATGAGATCATAGTTGAGGTTGGTTATGTAGTTTGTATAGATGTTGGCATCAGACATTTTTCTATTCAGTACATCTGTAGAGCCCAAGCCAACGAGATCGTGCAGCCGTATATCTGAAAAATATGAAACAGCACCGATATCATTCGCTGTAATGACGGATGTGTTGAAATACTGATGGATAAACCGGGCCATCTGGATTTGCTGGTCATGAATGTTCTTAGTGGCATAAAGACTAATGTATTCAGCAGCAATATACCTTTTCCTTAGTGCTGTAGTGGTAAAAAATAGCATTAATATGGCAGTGGCTACAACGGACATATTGAGCTTTCGGGAATCGATCTGGCCGTACGCTGTTGCTATGGAAATGATCAGAAGCCCTATCAGATAAGCATCATAACGGTAAAGCCAGCCGGTTTTAGCAAAAACCAGATGAGCAATAAGTGCGCAGAATATAATGCCATAGATCAGTTTTGTGCTGTACATTTCTTTTGCCACAGCGGCATAATTCCGGAAATTTATGGTGTAATTATTCAATAACAACACAAGAATCATAACGATCAGATAGATATAAAAATCGGAGAGGATAAAATCTTTTGCATAAACCAGGCTGTGATACAGTCGGCCTAACGAAAGTGAATGTTGCCCTTTCACAAGAAGTGAATTAGGGAAAAAATGTCCGCCGTTCGAAATCGAATACATTCCAAAGATCACAATGGGCAAAAAAGCCATTACGAAAGCAGTAATAGCATAGGCATACCTTTTATGAATAATTAGAAAAAGAATAACCGGCATGATAAAGAACATACTTTCATATCGGGCCAGGCTTATAAGTGCAGCTGTGAACAGGAAGGCTGCTTGGAATTTTCTGTGGGCAAAACCAGTCTGAAACCATCGGTAAAAATAAATCCAGCAGGAAGAAATCAGTAAAATATGCAGTACATGCTCCATACCGGTAATAATCTGTATTTTCAGGAGTACGCCAAAATAAAAACCCAGATAAATCATCAGCAGCTGTACAGGCTTATTTTTAAAATTCATAAAGAAGATCAGTAATAACAGATTACCTGCGATAAGATTGAAGTAGACCGGAATTAGATCGTAATTTCCGAAAATTTTAATCAGAATTGCTGTAAATACAGTAAAGAGCGGTGAGGAAGATGTGCTGCTGAATTCATGCCTTGTAATTCCCCAGACTCCATGCTCAGAAAGATTACGGGAAATGGCTAAATGGATATAGGAATCATCCAGAGGAAAGGTGTAATCTCCAAGCATTTTCGTGACAGTACTAATGAAATTAAGGACATCTGCGTTGAGAATGCATACCATAACAGTAAAAATAGCAGCTGAAGCCCAGGTTTTCTTTGGCATATACATTAGTTGATTGATGCGCAAATTTAACGATAGATTACGAAACAGCAACTACCCGTTTATTTATAGCGAAAATTTCAGGGAAGTCCTGCTGACTTTTCATTTACGGTTCTCCCTTACAGCCCGGATTAGTTTCTCGTTCCGTCTTTCAGCCCGCGCATTCTGTAGGGATAAGGCGGCCCATATAGCTGCGGGCAGCCATCCGATCAAAGTAAACTGAAGGATCATGCAGATGATTCCGGTAATGATTTTCCCCCGGATCATGAATGAAAGAAATGGTAGTAAAATTGCTAGTAGCATGTGGAATATGTATTTAAATGGAACTTTAGATTCTATGATAAGATAAAATTACAAAAAAAGGACTGCCGGAGCTGTCCTTTTTGTATGAAGTTGAATGATTTCTTATCCGAACGCCCTTTTCAGAAGGCTCTCCACTTTGGGTTCGCTTCCCCTGAAGGCTTTGTACAGTTCCATCGGGTCTTTTGTGCCGCCGGAAGAAAGCAGGATTTTATATTTTGCTGCTACTTCAGGATTGAAAATACCGTTTTCCTTGAAATACTGGAAAGCATCCGCATCAAGCACTTCCGCCCATTTATAAGAATAATATCCGGCGGAATAGCCCCCCTGGAAAATATGGGAGAAGCTGGGGCTCATTGCTGTTTCAGGATGGGATGGATACAACTGGGTGGCTTTTGTATACTCATCCTCAAATTCCTTTACACTTTTGTGCTCAAGCTCTGAAGGCCTGGTATGATAATTCATATCCAAAACCCCGAATCCGATCTGTCTCAGGGTCTGGTAGCCTTCCATGAAGTTCTTAGACTGTTCTATTTTCCTGATCTTATCATCCGGAAGTACAGCCCCTGTCTGGTAATGGCGGGCAAATGTCTTCAGGAATTCCGGTTCATAACAGAAATTTTCCAGGAACTGCGAAGGAAGTTCTACGAAATCCCATTTTACGGACGTACCGGATAAATTTGGATATTGGGTATCAGCAAGCATTCCATGCAGGGCATGACCGAACTCATGGAATAAAGTGGTCACCTCCTGGAAAGTCAGCAGGCTTGGCGTATCTTTCGTAGGCTTTGTAAAGTTACAGACGATTGAAATGTGCGGCCTTGAATTATCACCGTTTTTCCTGTATTGATTTTTATAGCTGGTCATCCAGGCTCCGGCCCTTTTCCCTTTTCTCGGGAAGTAATCAACATACAGCAATGCCTTATATGTGCCGTTTTCCTGTACTTCGTATGTTTTTACATCTTCATGGTATTTAGGAATATCCGTATATTCTTTGAATGTAAGTCCGAAAAGCCTTTCCGATAGTCCGAAAACAGCCTCCTGTACCTGTTCCAGCGGAAAATAAGGTTTCAGCTCCTCATCATTAAGGTCAAACTTCTGCTTGCGGAGTTTCTCAGCGTAATAAGCGTGGTCATAACTCTGCAGGGTTTCAATTCCGTCTGCTTTAGCAAGGTTTTCCAGTGCTTCGATTTCCTTTTCAGCAAACGGTTTTGCCTTGGTTAAAAGTTCATTCAGGAAATTTAGCACCGAGTCCGGGGACTTAGCCATTCTTTCTTCCAGCACATATTCCGCATAATTGGCATAACCCAGAAGTTCTGCCTTTTGTTGTTTAAGCTGAAGGAGTTCCTTAATGAGTCCCTGATTATCAAATTCGCCTCCGTCAAATGATTTTTTACCGTTCGCCAATGCCAGTTCCTTTCTGAGTTCGCGGTTCTCAGCATAGGTCATCAGAGGAATATAGCTTGGGTATTGCAGTGTAATTACCCAGCCTTCGAGGCCTCTTTCTTTTGCTTCTTCGGCATATTGCTCCAGGATAGCCTCCGGAATACCGGTAAGATCTTCTTTACGGGTAATGTGTTTGAAATAAGCATTGGTGGAAGCCAGTACATTCTGCCCGAACTGAAGGGATTTTAAAGAAAGATCCATATTGATTTTCTTCAGTTTTTCTTTATCTTCTTCACTCAAAAGTGCTCCGCTTCTTACAAAACCTTTATATGTCTCTTCCAGAAGCATCTCCTGTTCTTCATTAAGCGAGTATTCCTCCCGGTTTTCATATACTTTTCTGATCTTACTGAACAAAGCTTCATTTTGAGAGATTTTGGAAGAATATTCTGTTAAAATGGGAGAGATCTCCTGAGCCAGCTGTTGAAGTTCGTCGCTGGTTTCTGCAGAGTTGAGGTTGAAAAATATATGCGAGGCCAGGTCCAGCTGTTCACCGGAGTAAGCTAGAGCTTCAATGACATTCTCAAAAGACGGAGTTTCGGGATTCCTTACAATATGCTCGATTTCTTCTTCCGATTTGCGGATCAATTCCCGGAATGCCGGTAGGTAATCTTCATTTTTAATCTGGCTGAACGGTGCTGACTGGTATGGCGTATTAAATTTTTCAGTTAAAATATTCATTGTTTAGCTTTTATAATGATAAGTGATAAAAGACGATCTGCGCAAAAATAATGCCTCAGCGTCTACAGGTACCCAAAGTATGACAAATATAAATATCTTTTAATAAAAGCTGGTCTGTTAGCGGTATCATGATTCATTTTGATGCACATATGGCAGGTTTTTGGTAAGAAAATATTCTGCCAGTATTGAAGAGGTGGTATGTTGTAAATCTTTTTATTTCCTACATATTGATGAGTTTGGAATCATTGCTTTTGGAGTAAAGCGGAAATAGGCACCGGCATATTTCCTGAATGTCAAAAACACATTCATAATATAAAGTTTTTATTATCTTTATTGTAAAAAGCATCCAGGTACTGCCTAAGCCATGATGAATTTTATTTTATCTTTATACTCAAGAATAGAAATATGGAGAAGATAGTTTATGAAAAAAATGACATAAGGGATTATGTGAAAAAAGTAATCGCAGAGAAAATAGAAAAACTTAAAAATTTTATAGAATTTACGCTGGAAGCCAGCCGTGACATTAAAAAAACGCCTAAATACGACAGCATGCGGGAAGAGATGCAGGAAGAAATCTACCAGATGCAGAAGCAGCTCGGTGCCTTGAACGACCTGAGACGGAATATGGCTAAAGTCCTGAATAATGCTACCGGGAGGGTACAGGTGGGTTCCTTGGTTATTACCAACAAGGCACGCTTTTATATTTCGGTTTCTCTTGGTGAATTTTTTTTTGAAGGCGACCGTTTCTACGCCATATCTCCCGAAAGCCCCATGGCCAGGAAGATGATGGGTATGATCCCGGGGGATGCGTTTACCTTGAATAATATCCATCAGAAGATTGTGGAGGTTTTGTAAAAGTAAAAAGTAAAAAGTAAAAAGTAAAAAGTAAAAAGTATTTTTGATAAGCATCTATTAATCATTACTCATTACTCATTACTCATTGCTCATTGCTCATTACCCATTACTCATAATCCCGGTTAATATTAAACTTCCTCCAGTTGACTTCCTGCTTGCTTCTTTTTCGTAATTTTGTTTTATGAACAAAGCAGAAATTTTAAAAGAAATTATAGAACAGCGCAGAAGTATTTTCCCGAAAGATTATACGGAGACAGAAATTCCTCAGGAAATTCTTGATGAAATTTTAAATTCAGGTACCCTGGCCCCTAATCATAAACGGACCAAGCCCTGGCGTTTTAAAATCTTCAGAGGAGAAGAAAAAGCTAAGCTAGCCTTAGAAATGCAGGCCATCTATAAGGCAACGCAGCCTGACCACCAGTTTCTCGAAAAGAAATACCAGGACATAGGTTTTAAAATCAATAAAGCAGATGCTATAGCCTCCATTGTCGTCAATTTCAGCGGCATGGTTCCCGAATGGGAAGAAATCGCGGCGGTTTCCATGGCGGTCCAGAATATGTACCTTACCTGTACGGCTAACGGAATCGGTTGCTACTGGAGTTCCCCTAAGATTGTGGATCACCTGAAAGATTCCCTTACCATTGAGGAAAACCAGAAGTGTTTGGGATTATTCTACATGGGTGAATTAAATTGAATCATGATTTTTGGCTGTGATTACTTTCCTGCCAAGATCTCCAATATTGTTGCTATTTCTTCAATAGTTATCATTTCGGTATTGAATTCAGCAGAGATGTTTTTCTTGAGTAGCGGTTGGATGTTTTCAAAATTCCACCTAATTTCATTGCGTTCGTGGACAGTTTTCCCATAAGGATTTGAAGTTCGGACGGTAACTCTTCTAAGGATGGTTTCAAGAGATGCAGAAAGCAGAACAACGTGATCAAAAAAAGGATATACATAGATTTGGTTAGAATAGCAACCTGATATAAAAATGGGAGAGGCAAGAGGCCTGGCAAGGAGTTGCTTCAGTTGATCTGTTTTTAATATCCATTCTGGAGCGCCTTCAGGAGATGAAATTTCTGTCCAGCCTCCATAATCGGTATCGATAGCTGTAAAACCTTTATTCTGAAGATTCTTGATGACTGAGGATTTCCCTGTTCCAGACATTCCTGTTATATAAATGCATTTCATTAGCCACTGATTTCTTTAAATATAAATATATAAATAATTGTAAAAATGAAATTGCACACCAATACTGAAAATGTTTAAAGTATTGATGCATGCTCTAATACGAGAAATATATTATATTTTGTATTTATAGATTGAAAATTTTATTTATCTTTGCACTCTTAAATATTTAACTGGGACGAGTTCCCGTAAAATTCAAACATTATGTCAGTAAAAATCAGATTACAGAGACACGGTAAAAAAGGAAAGCCTTTCTTCCACATCGTGGTTGCAGATTCCAGAGCCAGAAGAGATGGTAGATTCATCGAGAAACTGGGAACTTACAACCCAATTACTAACCCGGCAACTATTGAGTTGAACGTTGATTCTGCTGTAAAGTGGTTAAACAACGGTGCTCAGCCAACTGATACAGCGAGAGCAATCCTTTCTTACAAAGGAGCCCTTTACAAAAAACACTTACAAGGTGGTGTAGCAAAAGGTGCTTTTGATGAGGCTGAAGCAGAGAAAAGATTCAATGCTTGGGTAGAGACCAAAGAATCTAAAGTACAAGGGAAAGTAGAAGGTCTTGCTCAGTCTAAGGCTGATGCCAAGAAAGCTGCTTTTGATGCTGAAACCAAAGTAAATGAAGCAAGACTTGCTGCAGCTGCAAAAGCTGAAGCTGACGCAAAAGCTGAAGAAGAAGCGGCTAATGCTCCTGCTGAGGAAACCGCTGAAGGTGAAGCTCCTGCTGCTGAGGCAGAAGGTACTGAAGAAACTCAGGCTTAATTCCTTTAAGAAAATACAATATAAAGGCACGATTTTTTCGTGTCTTTATTGTTTAAAAGCCTGCTATCAGCTTTTTACAATAACATCATTATGTAGATCAATACTTCGGAACATGAAAAAAGAAGACTGCTATTTATTAGGTAAAATTACACGGAGACATGGCCTTGCCGGAAATGTTATCCTGAAACTCGATACCGATCAGCCGGAACTGTATACTAAACTGGATTCTGTTTTTGTTGAAATCAACGGTTTACTGGTGCCTTTTTTTATTGCCAAAACCGCCTGGAGCAAATCCGATTCACTGAATATCGCCTTTAAAAATTCTACCGAAGCATTGGTGGACCAGTCCTTAGGCAAAAATGTATACCTGCCTTTATCTACATTGCCGAAGCTTACCGGCAAGCAGTTCTATTACCATGAAATCATTGGTTACAGCATCCTTGATGAAAATGGTAACGATTGCGGAGTCATCCGGTCTGTCAATGACCAGACTGCCCAGACGTATTTTGTCACCAATCTCGATGGTAAAGAAGTGGTTATTCCAATGATTAAAGACTGGATCATTGAAGTGAACCGCGAGGAAAGATTCATCAAAATGCAGCTCCCTGAAGGGCTGATTGATGTTTTCCTGGTTCCGTCCAAGAAAGACGAATAAAATTTCATACATACATACATACATACATACATACATACATACATACATACATTCATTCATTATATACCGGTTAATCACTCATTTACCGGTTATTTTTTACAGCCTGATTTCGCTGATTCTGTTTAAGGATATTTACGGTCATTATTTTATGGAAAATATCGTGATCGTAAAGTCGGCCCGGAAAATGATGAAGGTAGAATCTACAGTTTTCACAACAATAATCTTCTGGGAAAGAAAAAATTAAACGATGGGAGTATTCAAGTCTTGAAACGTTTTTTGTACCTTTGCCCTCATTAATTTTGATACAAAAATTTATCATCAACACATGAAAAAGCAGACGATTAAGGAAATCCTACAGGATTACAGGAAAGTATTACATCATGACATTACGGTTTACGGCTGGGTGAGAACATTCCGTGCCAATCGCTTTATAGCCCTTAATGATGGTTCTACAATCAATAATTTGCAGATTGTTGTTGATTTTGAAAATTTCGACGAAGAGGTGATCAGTAAAATCGGTACCGCTGCTTCTTTGAAAGTAGTAGGGGAAGTGGTGGAAAGCCAGGGTGCCGGACAGACGGTAGAAATCATTGCCAAGAAAATCATTATTTTAGGGGATAACTTCACGGAAGAAAGGGACAAAACGATCCTTCAGCCGAAGAAACATTCCCTTGAAGTATTGAGGGAACAGGCTCACCTGAGGTTCAGGACCAATTTATTCGGGGCTGTTTTCAGGGTGCGTCATGCCATTAGTTTTGCCATCCATTCATTCTTTAACCAGAACCAGTTTTTTTACATCAATACCCCGGTTATTACCGGAGCTGATGCTGAAGGGGCAGGAGAAATGTTCGGGGTGACCAATTTTGATTTGAACCAAATCCCGAGAGACGAGCAGGGAGATATTGATTTTGCGCAGGATTTCTTCGGGAAAAAAACCAACCTGACGGTTTCCGGACAGCTGGAAGGGGAAACTGCAGCGATGGGACTGGGAAGGATTTATACATTCGGGCCGACGTTCCGTGCTGAGAATTCCAACACAACAAGGCACCTTGCCGAGTTCTGGATGATTGAGCCGGAAGTAGCCTTCAACAATCTTGAAGACAACATCGATTTAGCGGAAGATTTCCTGAAATACGTCATTCAGTATGCTTTGGATCACTGTAAAGATGATCTGGATTTCCTGGATAAGCGTTTTGCTGAGGAGCAGAAATCAAAGCCGGAAAAGGAAAGAGCTAAAGAAGGGCTTATCGAAAAGCTGGAGAATGTAGTTTCCAAGCGTTTCAAAAGGGTTTCTTATACCGAAGCGATTGAGATTTTACTGAACTCAAAAGAAAATAAAAAAGGCAAATTCCAGTATCCTGTGGAAAGCTGGGGGGCAGACCTTCAGTCTGAGCATGAAAGATTCCTGGTAGAAAAACATTTTGAAAGCCCGGTGGTCTTATTTGATTATCCGAAAGAAATCAAGGCATTCTATATGAAGCTGAACGATGATAACAAAACCGTTGCCGCTATGGACGTCCTGTTCCCGGGTATTGGTGAAATTATCGGCGGTTCAGAGAGGGAGGCCAGACTGGATGTCCTGAAACAGAAAATGGCAGAAATGCATGTGGATGAACATGAGTTATGGTGGTATATGGATACCAGGAAGTTCGGTTCCGTTCCGCATGCAGGATTTGGGCTTGGCCTGGAAAGATTGGTGTTGTTCATCACAGGAATGACCAATATCCGGGATGTGATTCCTTTCCCGAGAACACCGAAAAATGCAGAGTTTTAATATAAAAAAGCCTTGAAAATAAATTTTCAGGGCTTTTTAATTTTTTAATAGCTTATTAAGTAGCATGACTACAGCAAAAATCGTGCTAATATATAGGCTTTATGAAAAAAAAGTATTAATTTCGTACGGTACGTTATGTAAAACCAAATATTAGTATGCTCAAACAACATTTACAACTTAAGTTAGGACAAAAATTAGCCCCCCAGCAAATTCAGCTGATGAAGCTGATCCAGCTTCATACCCTGGAGTTTGAAGAAGAGCTGGAACGGGAGCTGGAAGAAAACCCTGCTTTGGAAATTGTAAAAGAAGAAGGTAAGGAAGATGAATTTTCATCGCTGGAAGATGCTTATCAGGACGAAGGCACCGAAAGCATTGAAACCGATTTTGATGTAGACCAGTACCTCTATGATGATGAGCCCAGCTATAAAACAGCTTCCAGCAACTATTCTCCGGACGACGAAGAATTTGACAATGAAAGCCTTTTAACGGAAGGCCAGTCCCTGTACGATTATCTTATGGAGCAGATCCACCTGATTAATATCGCGGATGAAGACCTTAAGATTGCAGAGTATATCATTGGAAACCTTGATACAGACGGATACCTGAGAAGGGAAATCAAATCTCTTGTGGACGACTTAGCATTTTCCCAGGGAGTCTATACCACTAAAGAAAGGGTAGAGGATATCCTGGAAAACTACATCCAGAAGCTGGATCCGCCGGGTGTGGGGGCACGCAGCCTTCAGGAATGCCTCCTGTTGCAGATTGAAAAAAAGGTAAGTTCAGACAAAGCCGTTTCACTGGCGGCCAATATTTTAAGGTATCAGTTTGATGCTTTAACGAACAAACACTACAATAAGATCATCCAGAAGTATGATATTGAAGAAGAAGATCTTAAAGATGCCCTGGAAGAAATCTCTAAGCTATCCCCTAAAGTAGGCGGGAACTTCGATACCCAGACTATTACTATCAACCAGGAAATCATCCCGGATTTTGTTATTCAGGTAAAGGATGGGCAGGTAATCCCAATGCTTAACAGCAAGAATGCACCGACTCTCAGGGTGTCAGAAGAATACAAGGATATCTTAACCACTTATTCTCATGATAAGAATTCTTCCGAGCACAAGCAGGCGGCATTATTCATCAAACAGAAATTGGATGCTGCCAAATGGTATATTGATGCGATTAACCAGCGTCAGAATACGTTATTGCAGACCATTACAGCCATAGTTAAATTCCAGAAGGATTACTTTATTACCGGCGACGAGAAGTCTCTGAAGCCAATGATCCTGAAGGATGTTGCAGATATTACAGGATTTGATATTTCAACCATTTCCAGGGTTGTGAAAAGCAAATATGCAGATACACCGAACGGAATTATTTACCTTAAAGATCTGTTTTCCGACAGTCTGACCAATGATGACGGTGAGGAAGTTTCTACCAAAGAAATCAAGACCCATCTTCAGGAAGTCATTAGCAAGGAAAATAAAAGAAAACCACTTACGGATGATGCGCTTGTCGTGATCCTGAAACAGCAAGGCTACAATATTGCCCGGAGGACCATCGCCAAATACCGTGAACAGCTGAATATTCCGGTGGCGCGTCTGAGAAAAGAACTTTAATAGAGAATAATAAAAACAGATATTTAATCCCTGCTTTGAGCAGGGATTTTTTTTGGCATCAGCTAGAAAGTAGCTGCAGGAGCGGTACTGTTGTTGAGATTGCGGTTGATCTCATTCTTTTTCCCTTTGGAAAAGTCATAGCTTATGCCGAGGACCAGCATAGATTTATTGTCCCGGATCTGATTATGCCGGGAATAATTAACCAGGCTTTCAGGCAGGCTCTTCGTTTTATAGTCGGAAGGAGTACCGATCCAGTACATGCCGGCAGTAAACGTCCAGTCCTTTTGTTTGTAGTTTGCGAAAACATGGTTCTGGTTTTCATTGGTTTTCAGGAAGGCGCCGTCCAGGCTGTATACCGGTATATTGAGCATATACTGTATACTGAATGATTGGTATTCTGATGAAATAACAATATTATTTCCCAGGTAGCTGTTTCTGATCAGTATTCCGCTTCCGGTTTTTACCGTTTCAGCGGTAGGGGTCAGGGAAGCTTTAATAACGAGCAGGCTGTTGCCAAATGGTTTATAGGAGCCCGAAAGCTGAATGCCGTATTGCTGGGCATTCCTGGCATTTTCATAAGTCAGGGCATATCCCCCGAATGTACCGTCCAGAACATAATACTGATTTACGGCGCGATTGTTATACCAATAGAAAAGATTGGTATTGAAG
Organism: uncultured Chryseobacterium sp.; assembly: GCA_913775525.1. Taxonomy (GTDB): domain Bacteria; phylum Bacteroidota; class Bacteroidia; order Flavobacteriales; family Weeksellaceae; genus Chryseobacterium. Next base: position 160,139 of record CAJYLH010000035.1, on the reverse strand, counting down.
TCGAAGTACTTGTTGTTATAGGAATAGATCAGGCTGTTTCCGAATCTTTGGGAAGCCTTTAAATACGGGTTTCCACGCTGGACAATATTCGGGGCCATCTGAACAATATTACTGCTCAGCGCACTGCTGCCCGGGCTTTGAGGCCTGTAGCTGCTCGTAAATCGTAAGGTCTGATTGTTTGTAAACTGATAGCTGAGGATGACTTTGGGGGTGAATGTCCATTCGTCAAAAGTATTTTCTGCGCTTTTATTATGGATATTGGTGAGCCCTGCACCCAATCGGTAGGAAAGTTTATCCTTCTTTCCGGAGTATTCGGTATAGAAATACTGTTCAAGGTAATTTACGCTGTATTCGGAAAAGCCTGCAAGGTTTTCCAGGTCATTGGAAATAGAAGTGTTGGAAATCCTGTATCCCGAAGACAGCCTGCCCTTTCCGAATTCATATACATGGGCAAGTTCGCCGACAATGCCCGTTTGCCGGGCATCAAGCTGCATATCATTGTCGTAGACGGAATTCCCTGAAGCGATGACCCATTCGCGTGCCAGTTCCGATGATTCAGTGGTATAGTGGGAACCTACCAGGTTAACGCTTAATTCATTTTTCTTATTGAGTTTTTTAGAAAAATAGAGGTCAATGGTAGGTGCGGTATACCCTGAGGAGGTATTCTTGAACATCGCATGGTCTTCCGGACTGCTGTCCTTCAAAAAAGTGCTGTATCCGTTGCCTTTCGCGAAGTTGCTTAAAAGCTGTGCCTCCAGTTTGGCCTGAAATGTATAATGATCAGGCAACGACCTGGTATACCGGAGAGCGATATGCTGATCCGTATAGCCAAAATGTTCTTTCCGGTTTTCTTCGGAACGGTAATGGGAGTTGTTCAGGGTATAATCATAAATGCTTTCTACATTCCTTTTATGGTAATCCCGGAGGTTGATTGAATATTCCAGTCCGAAGTCATTCTTTCCTTTAGTGTAGCCTGCGTATGCCGAACCATTGATGAATCCGGTATTGAGCGCAGAGGTAAGGTCTGTTCCGAAAACCAATCCTGTTTCGGGATTCCTCGTCAGGATATTGACGACGATATCTGCCCGGGTGGCCCATCGGGCCGGCGGATTATCATAATATTCCACTTTAAGAACCTCTGCGGGCTGTATACTGCGTATCTGCATGTCGGTAGCCTCGATTCCGTTGATGAGAAATAGGGTTGCGCCTCCTTTGGTGCTGATGATGGTATTGGACACCGGATCCAATTGCAGTTCAGGAAGTGTTTTCAACAGGTCTTTTGCATACCGTGCCTTTTTAAGGGCCTCCTGATCGAATGTATAGACGGCTTTATCTGCATATTGCTTTTTATGCTGTGATTTAATAAGCACCTGTTCGATATCTTTTGTTTTTATTCCGGCACTATCAGTGCTTTTGTCTTGTGCAGAAATGATGACTACGGATAAAATGCATACAGAAAGAAATGTCTTCCTCATAATAATTGTCCTTTATATTCAGACAATCCGGAGAAGATAAATATTACATTAAAGTTTGATAATTGGCGTATGAATGGTATAATAATCCCTCTGAAGCATAGCTTCAGAGGGATTAGATTGAAATCAGTTTTCTATGATTGATGAGCTTGTTTTATTCCGCACCGGATTTGCAGAAGGCATCCCAAACGGTCCAGAAATGAGCATTAACAGCCCCTGGAGCGGGACTCGTACTGTCTGCAACAATACCTACCATAGCTGCACAGTTGGAGTTACATCCGATCTGGTTTTTGCTTCCGTCTTTAGGCGGAATGGCACGCCAAGTCCCTGTAGAACCGCTCAGTGTTTCAACTTTGATATCGAAAATACCGGAAAGTCCCGGAGTTTTAAGCTGTTTTGTCGGGTTTTCATTAGAGATACTGTCGCTCCAGTTCCCCTGCGAAAACGTTACTCTCCACTGGGTAATCATTTTTGAAGTATCATTTTCCGGTGAAAGGTATGCCCAGAACTGGGCTCCTCCTCCTACTACCAATTGGCCTGATGAATTGGCGTTGTAATTTTGATTGGATTCATTCATGATAGATTGTTTTTTTGGTTATTTTGTACTTCAAAGTAACGGAGAAAAAAAGGTGCAGGCTAGCGTATAAACTACCAATTACTAGTTAAGTATAAGTACTATAATCATATAAATAGATGTCAGTCGATTTAATTCTTTCACTATTATTCCCGAAAACACCATGAGTGACAAAATCAGTAAAGTACTCGTTTATCCTTTTTACAATTTATTCAGATGATGAATATGTTATTAATAAAAAAATGTCTGAATTATAGATTTATTTTAAAATTTTATATGAAGTATAATCCTTAATAGTTTTCAGTTCATAAAATTCTTGTTTGTCGGCATCTATAATTCTAATGTTGTCTAAAGGAACGTTTTGACAGTGGATGAAATTGATAAATTGATGAGCATTGAACCAACCTTTTACAATAATATCAAATCCTTTCTCTATTTCTAAGGAACTATACCATTCCCAATCTTTTATATCTTGAAATTTGTATACACTAGTACTTAATCTGTATAAAAGCTCATCATATTTAAAATCATCATTATCTAATTGCTTAATCTTATTAACAATTCCTTGTGGTAATAATTTCTCCCATTTAGGATCCTCATCACTTAAGGCCTTATTTTTTAAGATTGTTATGAATGCATTCTTAAAATTGTCTAATACTTCTTTTGAGTGGGCCACATTTCTCACTCTAACTATCTGATAGCCCTTTAAAGGTTTTTCTCCTCTTATATTGTATTTTTATGTTTCCTGATTCTGTCATTACTTTTATTTTTTAATAATTACTGCCCTTTCTTAAATATTCTTTTAAAATCTTCAATATTCATTTTATATGAAGCTCCCTGATTCATAGGTAACGGATCACGTAAAATACTTCACCATTTTCCACCCTCTCCAGCACTAGTGCATACCCTTTAAAATGCTCTGTACCAATACTTACAATTGCTTTATCTCCATTTTATAATAACTTTGATAACCTAATATCTTTTTCAGCAAGAGCTGTTACATGATCTTCCAATCTTTTGAAATATAGAGTCTCAGGGATATCTAAAATTGAAGCCCCATTAGTATAAGTTTTTAACTTACATACTTCATGGAATAGTGTCTACGATGGAACTTCGGCATATGATCACCACTATTCTAATAATCTATGCAGGTGGGACCTTTCTAAAATCTTTATGACATAACCCAAAAATATGGCCGGAATTTCTTCCGACCATGACTACCAGACTTGGAAAGTTTCTTTATTTTCTTACTCTTGTGAATGCTGTTGTAAGTATTCTATTCCTTTTTGAGTGATTGAATATTTTTGTTCATTATTTTTAAATAATAAATCCTGGTTGACCATATCTTGAACTTTCTCTGATAAAGAAGAGCCTAAGCAACTCATATCTTTTTCAACGTTTAACAAGTATGTATCTAACGAAATCAAGCTATTGTATGTACTGCCTTTTTCTTTACGTAAAATAAAGAATCTTAAAATTTTATTTTCCATATTTTATTTTTAATTGTAAAAGTCTTCTGGATTGATGTCAGGATGATACATAATACTGTTTTTGTTCCTATCTAACTCCAAAGTTTATAGTCTTCCAAAGTGGCGGAATGTGTATGATTCCAAGTATCATAATCTTCCATAAGCTGTGTTTTAGCAATTAAAATTTTATTTAATATTTATAAAACAAAGCTAAATTAAGGCTGCGCCAAAACTTGACGTATTATATTATTTATAGAGAATCATCACAATTAGGTTTTGTTATCATATAGCAAACAGGGGATCATTTAAATTATAATTTTTCATTTTGTAGTATTTCTGTAAAAAGTAATGTAAAATACTCATGCTCAGATAACATAAAACAAAAAAAGTCTTAAGTAATACACTTAAGACTTTTTGCAGAAAGGAAGGGATTCGAACCCTCGATACAGTTACCCGTATACTACCTTTCCAGGGTAGCTCCTTCAACCACTCGGACACCTTTCTATTGAGATGGCAAAAATAGGATAAATTCTTGAACTGACAAATTTTTAAGCCAATTAATTTGTGATTTCTCCGCACAGGCTTTCAGAGAAGTGATCCGCAAAGCTTCCGGGATACTGTGGATTGTCAATTAAGTGCATGGCTTTGGTAATAGCGGTTTCTGCAGTCATGTCTTTTCCGCTGATCGCCCCGATTTTTGCAAAGACATTGCTGTTTTCATACTTCCCGAATGAAATGCCTCCGGAGATGCACTGGCTCACCACAATGATTTCAGTGCCGTTGTTCCTGATTTCCTGGAGGATCTCCTGCGTTCCCTCACTACTGAATATGGTTCCTGAACCAAAGACCTGGAGGATCAGCACTTTCATTTTAGGGATATCCCTGAAATGGTTAAGGTTCATACCCGGAAAGATCCGCCAGAAAAGCACATCGCCGGAAATATGCTCGTCGATATGGAAATCTTCCTGCTTTTTACAGCGGAACAGGTTTTCTTTGATAATGTTCAGATGGACACCGGACTGGCCCAGGATAGGGTAGTTCGGGCTGGAATACGCATCGAAATATTCTGCCGAGTACTTCAGTGTCCTGTTGCCTCTTAACAGCTTATATTCAAAATAAATGGCCACTTCCTGGATGACAGCTTCATCCCCTTCATACAGGCTTGCATAATAGAGGCTGGTCAGCAGGTTTTCTTTGGCATCTGTACGGAGATCACCAATCGGCAGCTGGGAACCCGTCATAATCACGGGTTTTGTCAGGCCCTTCAGCATGAAGCTTAGGGCGGAGGCTGTGTAAGACATCGTATCTGTACCGTGAAGGATCAGGAAACCGTCATATTCATGGTAGTTTTTATCAATATAGCGCGCGATGATTTTCCATTCTTCCGGGCCCATGTCTGAAGAGTCCAGTGGTTTGGCGAAAGGATGGACGAAAACTTCACATTCCATAAGCTTCATCTCAGGCATCTTTTCAAAGATATTTCCAAAATCGAAGGCTCTGAGGCTTCCGGTTTCGTAATCTTTTTCCATACCAATGGTTCCTCCGGTATAGATCAGCAGCACTTTTCGTTTCATACGGTAATTTTTAAGAGAATTTTGACCTGCTTCAGGTTCGTCCGCTCAAAAATACGTTAATTTGCAAAAATTTGAAAATGAATAAAAGGTTTATGGCCAATTTTCTGAGACAACGCTGCCATGATCAACAGTATTCATAATTTAGAAAACTTTACATTGTACATGATGAAGGATTTAGCACAGACTTTCGAATATTTAAAGCAGTTTTTAACAGAAGAGCGGCTGTCCAAAATCGAACATTTTTCGCCGGAAAGTTCAGACTTTGTGCTTCCGGTGCTGGAAGATGTATACCAGTTCAGAAATGCAGCGGCTATCGTTCGTTCCGTGGAAGCCTGCGGGTTTCATAAAGTAGTGGCTTTGCAGGAAGAAAATAATTTCGAGCCCAACCTGCGAGTGACAAAGGGAGCCGATACCTGGGTAGAAGTGGAAAAGCTTCCCAGAAACATAGCCTCCCTTCAGGAGATTAAAAACAGAGGGTATAAGATCGTTGCGGTTTCGCTGGAAAATAACGCAAAAATGCTCCCGGAATATGAAGTGACAGAACCTATGGCATTGGTCTTCGGGACCGAAATGGAAGGGGTTTCCCAGGAAATCCTGGATTTTGCCGATGAAACACTGGCTATTCCTATGTACGGTTTCACCAGGAGTTTCAATGTTTCCGTAGCCGCTTCCATATGCATGTACGAACTGAAACAAAAGCTGATGAAATCAGGAATCGATTATAAATTAAGCGAAGAAAAGAGGCTGAAAATGAAAATCCGGTGGGCAGTCAATTCAATCCGGAGCGGAGAGGAGATCCTTAATCATTACCTGAATAAAACTGAATAAGCCATGCAGAAATATACCCGGATCCTGTATTTTTTATCGTTGGCTTTATCACTGACTTCCCTGTATGTCCTTGAAAAAGGAGGTAAGGAAATCTATCCTTTCTTCAGCTGGAAGCTTTTTACCAATCCCAGCGGAAGTGAGAATTTTGAGGAGCAGTACAGGATTTATACTGTTAAAGGTAAGGATACAGTCAGGATTCCCTGTCAGCGGACTGCTATCTATGATGAAAACAACGTGGCTCTGATCATTGGGTTCTATGGAAGGAAAATCGATAAAAATGAAGACCGGGAAGCGAATATCAGAAAACTGAATACCTTTATGAAAAGCTATAAGCCAACAGACCGGTATCTTATTTTATTTAAAGAAAGCTATAAGCCCTGGGATTTGGGAAAGCCTGCCTTTACAATTCAAAAAACATTTGTCAGTACGTTATGAACTATAAACAGCTTACGGTATTCAACTACAAAATCGTCTATTACGCCATGCGGGTTTTCGGGCTGTATTGGTTATTCAGACAGTACATAGAGTATCTAAGGATCAGCCAATGGCCCAAAGAGATTTATGAACCCTTCCTCGGAGTGCAAAGAATGCTCTTTTCCGAATACCCGAGTCATTTTTTGTATGCATCCATACTGATTCTCTGTGCTGTATTTCTGGTAATCACCCTATTCCGGCAGAGCTGGATGCTCAATCTCTGCATCTTTCTGCTAATGGCAGTGATCAATTTTCCGATATCGCTTAACTTCAGTGTAGGGCACAACAACCACCTCGTCATCTTAGGCTATTTCATGGCGATATTCCTACTACCTGAGAAGATGAACCGTGAGAAGGATTACCGGTGGGTGCAGTATTTTTACCTGGGGCTTCTGACAACTTACAGCATGGCAGGGATGTTCAAGTTTTTGGGCATGGCAAAAAATATAGTCCTCCATTCCGGGAAAATTACCTGGATCGAGCGGAATGCCGCGAAAATCAACAGCCTGGACAATTACTGGATGGCAGATGTCGCTGTTCCCGAATGGATGCTGCATCTGTACGCTTATGAGAATCTCTGGGTGATAGTGACTGTTATGGCAATTGTTTTCCAAGCAGCCAGCTTTCTAGGTGCTTTTAACAGGACGTTCCTTACCGTGACCATGGCCTTCCTGTATACTTTTCACTGGTATACCGATTTTTTTGTCCTGGCAGATTTTAAAGATGCCAAGAATTTTGTGCTGATCGCCTTATTTCCTTACCATTTCTTGTATCCTCTTCTGAAAAACATGAAAATTAAGGTACCGAATCCTGAAATCAGTTGATCCCTCTGAAATAGTTCCAGGCTGCTACGAAAACGCCTGCTGTCTCCGTCCTGAGCCTTTGGTTCCCGAGGGAAACTGCCCGAATATTATGCTGGGATAAAAAAGAAATCTCCTTTTCCGAAAAATCTCCTTCCGGACCAATCAGGAAAGTGATGTTGTCTATCACCGGAATGGTTTTAAGTTCCTGCCGTTGAAGATTTTCATGGCAATGCGCAACAAAGGTAGTTTCAGGATGGGTATGCTTTAGAAAATCCTGGATTCTGGTCAGGTCATTGATGACAGGAAAGTGAAACCGCAGGCTCTGCTTGGAAGCGGCTACAGCCTGTTTCCTGAGCTTATCAATATTCACATTTTTTCGTTCGGTTTTTTCCGTCTGTAATAAAGTAATCTCGGAAATTCCCATTTCCACGGATTTTTCAACAAAGAATTCAATACGGTCTATATTTTTCGTTGGCGCAATGGCAATGTGCAGCCGCGGATTAAACCCCGGAAGATCAGTAGAAAGCTGATCTGCTTGTATAAAGGCCTTTTTTCCTTCAATCAGCAGCTTTCCTGAAGCGAGCTTGCCTTGCCCATCCGTAATATGGATTTCTTCCCCGTCTTTCATCCGGAGGACTTTTACGATATGCTGCTGTTCTTCGTCATTGATCAATACCTCATTTCCGTTGATCTCTCCGTAAAAAAGTTTCATAGAAAAATGGATTAGTTTAAAATATAACTTCGTTCTCGCTCAGGAATGCCACTCCGGTTTTTATGGTCGTATAAACGTCACCTTCACAGTCTCTGTATGAACATGCGTAGATTTCTTCTACCCACTTATTATTCATGAAAATTAAATTCAGGTATTCGTTTTTTCTTAAATTATTTTTGATAGACAGGTAATCCCCTTCCTTCGGTTCGTGGGTAAAACTGAATACGTTTTCTGAATTTATTTTTTCAATAATTTCTTCCTTTATATTCTGAACATATCCGGTTTCTGAGCTTATCATGAGATAATCTTCGTCTTCAGATGGTTCGGTCACTTCATTTTTTCCTGTAACGGTTTCCAATACCCAATAATATTTTGAGTTTTTCTTAGAATGGGTTCCCAGTACTTTTTCTTCCAGTAGTATTTTCATAAATCGTATTTCGCTGTTGCCGAAGTCCGCAGGTCCGTAAATTCGCCGCGTTCAAATTTAAGTTGCGCGACCATGGCAATCATGGCGGCATTATCTGTAGTATATTCAAATTTAGGAATGTAAATATTCCAGCCCAGCTTCTCCCGGTTATTTTCCATAGCCTTTCTTAATGCTGAATTAGCAGACACTCCACCGGCGATTGCTACCTCATTAACCGTAAGGTCTTTAGCGGCTTTTTCAAGCTTGTTCATCAGGATCTCGATGATGGCTTTCTGTACGGAGGCACAAAGATCTTTAAGGTTTTCTTTGATGAAATCCGGATTTTTCCTCACTTCCTTCTGAATGAAGTACAATACGGAAGTTTTTATGCCGCTGAAAGAGTAATCATACTGGTCCAGCTTCGGCTTATTGAATGTAAAAGCATCCGGATTGCCTTCTTTGGCCAGCCGGTCGATGATAGGGCCGGCCGGATAATCAAGGTCGAAAATTTTACCGATTTTATCGAAGGCTTCCCCTGCCGCATCATCGGTAGTTTTACCGATGATCTCCATGTCGAAATAATCTTTTACCAGGACGATCATTGTATGTCCGCCGCTTACTGTGAGGCATAAAAACGGGAATTTGGGCGGCATGGGATTTGCATCCTCAATGAAATGCGCTAAAATATGTGCCTGCAGATGGTTAACCTCAATAAGCGGGACATCAAGGCTCATTGCCAAAGACTTAGCGAATGAAGTACCTACAAGGAGTGAACCTAAAAGTCCAGGTCCGCGTGTAAATCCTATCGCTGAAATTGCATTTTGTTGTATATTTGCTTTGGTCAGAGATTTTTCAACAACGGGGATGATATTTTGCTGATGCGCGCGCGAAGCCAGTTCCGGAACAACACCTCCATATTCTTTATGGACTTCCTGATTTGCAGCGATATTGGACAAAATTGAATTTCCCCTGATGATGGCTGCTGATGTGTCGTCACAAGACGATTCAATACCTAAAATTATAGAGTCGCTCATAATAATGGCAAATTTAGAGAATAATAACGAGAATGAGAATAAAAAATCAGCAGCTGAAAACCTGGGCGACCAGGTGCAGAAAACTGTCGAAAATGTAGAGGGCAAAGTAAAAGAGACGGTAAAAGAAGCTTCTGAGCTGGCTTCAGATGCCATTCTCCATCCTGTAGAAACTGTCCAGGAGTTCGGGAAGCAGGCGGCTAAGGATGTCACCAGCTATTCCTGGTGGGCAAAATTGCTCCTGATCCTTTTCTGGCTTATTCTCGGTATTGTAGCTATTGTTATTATTGCAATCAATTTGCCGGTAACGAAGCGCTGGGCAGCTGATCAGGCGTTGCAGATCGTTAACAGGGATTTTAAAGCAGAAATGTCCACGGAAAGTGTAGAAGTGGATTATTTCGGGGATGTTACCATCAAAGGATTAAAAATCAAGGACTATAAAGGATATGATTTCATTAAGGCAAGGGAATTCCGGGCTAATTCCGACTGGTTTTCCCTGGCCACCAATATCGGAAAAAATAATTCGCTGAGCTTCAATTCACTTACGCTGGTTAATGCCGATGTAAAAGTGATTACCTATAAGGGAGACAGCATTTCCAATTTCATCCGCTTCACGAAACTCTTCGACAGCGGCGACAAAAAGAGGGATCCCAATAAGCCGCCTTTTCAGCTGAATTCCAGGGTCCAGATGATCGATTCAAAAGTTTCTATCGTCAACCTTAATTCACCCGGAGAAAAAGGGAGGTGGCTTACAGCCCGGCATGTAAACCTCAAAGCACCGAATGTTAAGGTCAATGGAGGCGATGTTTCGGCTTTAATCAATAACTTTTCTTTTGTGACCACAAGGTGGGGGAAATCCCACCTTGTCGATACGTTTTCCACGGAGTTTTCCATGACAAAAGATTATCTCCTGCTGAAAGACCTGACCCTGAATACCGATCACTCACTCCTTCAAGGGAGCGTTAAATTCAATCTCCATGACGGTTCATGGGCAGATTTTGCAGATAAGGTGCGATGGGATATGAATATCAAGCAGGGAAGCCAGATCAGCGGGTACGATATCAGCTACTTTGTGACCAACTGGGATAACAGCAAGCCTGTAAATCTTGCGGGGTCTATGACCGGTCCGTTGAATAAGTTCCATCTGGATAATTTCGTCATTTCCAATTCAAATGTGAATATTGCGACGCGTACCATGAAGGTCAACAATATCCTCAAAGGAAACTTCCTGATCGAAACCAATAATCTTTCCACGGACCTTACGTACAAAGATCTTAAAGCCATGCTGCCGACATTCGTTTCCACAAAAATGAAGAATTTTGCAGATGATTTCGGAAGGCTTAAATACAACGGAGCGGCAAGGGTGACTCCGCAACAGGTGTATATTCCCAACGGAAACCTCATAACCGGAATCGGGCAGGCTAAAATCAGCCGTTTTTCCCTGACGGATTACAGCACACCGATGCCGAAATATTCAGGCTATGCCGAAGTGAAGGACCTTAATACGTCCGTGATTACCAAAAGCAAGGCGGTAGGGCTTATCTCAGGAAAGTTTGACCTCAATGGGCAGAGTTTCGACGTCAATACCATGCGCCTGACCACAAAATCCCAGATTTCAAGCATAGAAATCATGGATAAGGAGATCAATAACCTGTATCTGGACGGCCTGCTGGATCACAGAAAGTACAACGGGCTTATCACCGTAAATGATGAACAGGCTAAAGCCAGTGTGAAAGGATTGATTGATTTCAGCACAAAGAGGATCAATATGGACATCAATGCCGATGTTGATTATCTTAATATGAATTACTTCACCGGGAAAACAGGAAACCAGATCGTAAGCGGACAGGTCAATGGAAAAATGGCCATGTCATCACTGAACGACCTTACCCTTGATGTGGAAGCCAATAATATTAATTTCGCCACAGCGGCACAGAAATACAATATTCCTAATGCGAAAATCAAAACCTTTCTGGAAGGCGGAAGCAGGGTAATTGATGTGGATGCTCCGGGAGCGGTGAACGGTAAAATCTCAGGCAGGTACAATCTGGCAGACCTTGCAGGAATGGTAGAGAATGGATTAGGAAAGATCCTGGTCGGCCCGCCGCCGAGAAAATTATACCGGGGACAGAGTTTTGCCATGAATTTTGATGTCCAGCAGGGACTAGTCAGCTATTTCTTACCAGACCTGAAGCTGCCTCAGGGAGCCAAAGTAGAAGGCCAATACGACGGTAATTCCAATAACCTGATCCTGAACCTCGATGCCTCTGCCCTTCAGTATATCATGACCAAAAAAGAGGAAATTACCGAAGCAGATAAAGCACTGGCCGCCGCCAATCCTGATTATAAGATAAACAACAGGCAGGTAACCAGGGACAGCGCCATGATAGACAGTGTGATGGTAAGGATCAATACGGCGAACCTTGATGAGCAGATTTACGCTAAGGTCAGCAGGGTATTGTATAATAAAAATGTCATCAAAGACCTTACGCTCAGCGGAAGGAATGATAACAATACGGTATTGCACCTGGCTGCGAAATTCAAGCATGGCAGTCCGGAAGATGAGCAGGATGATAACCTGAAAGAATATGCCGTTAATGTCAACCAGTCAGCGAACGAAGCCGGGGATTTTGTATTCAGGTTTGAACCTACAGAAGTAAAATTCAATGATGTGGTCTGGGCTATCGACACCAGCCCGGAACTGGATCATTCCATAACCTATAGGAAGAAAGCAGGTGATTTTGATATCCGGAACCTGAGGATTTATTCAGATAAAAGTGCACTGTTCATCCGGGAGGCGCAGTTTAAATCAGCCAAAGATTTTTATGTTGATGCGGATATCGATGATTTTGCCATTGAAAAACTCCTGGATATGCAGGCAGGAGGCAATACCATGGATATTAAAGGACTTGCTAACGGGACGGTTAAAATCAAAATGGATAAAAATACCATACAGCCTCTGGTAGATGTCACTATTGACGACATCATGATGAACGGCAATGATATGGGCGACATTACGATCACGGCAACCAACGGGTTCTCCTTGAATGTATATGATGTAGACATCAAAGTGGCTTCCGCAGGAGTAATCGGGAACAACAATCTTCATGTGACCGGTACGGTCAATAACAATACACCGTCACCAACACTTGATTTTACGGCTGAAATGCGGGATTTCGATGTTGCTTTCGCCCAACAGTTCGTTCAGGCGGTTTTTGGCAATCTCCGGGGTAAAGCGACCGGTGACCTCAAGATTGCCGGAACACTCAGCAACCTGGATTACAGCGGGGACATTGCCCTGAAAGGTTTTGGACTGAAGCTGCTGTTTACAGGAGTTGATTATTCATTCCAGGATACGGTAATTCCTTTATCGAAAGGTCTTGCCATCCTGAACAATATTGAAGTGCGTGACGGAAGAACCAATTCCAAAGGGACGATTTCTGGGGCGATCCAGTTTGAAACCCTCTCTTCAATGGGAGTCAACCTGGTGATGAGAGCAGATAACCTGCTGGTGCTGAATACTACTCAGAAAGATTATGACCTGTTCTGGGGAAGGGTCTACGGGCAGGGAGACCTGTATGTAGACGGACCTGTTTCCGGCCTCAGCCTCTCCACGCCTAATATGAAGGCATTAAACGGAAGTACTTTTACGTTCAATTCAGGATCTACATCGAATGTTGAAGAATTCAAGATGCTTAGATTTTTAAAAGAAGGTAAGGATGGACTGGTAACCCTTGAGGAAAAGAAAAAGACCGGGGGCAATATGAATATCGACTTCAATCTGGATGTTGATAAAGGAACAACGGTAAATGTGCTCGTAGGAAACGATGTAGGGAATATCACCGTAAAAGGTGCGGCGAACAACCTGAGGTTCCAGATGAGCAGGCAGGGCAGCATAGCTATGAATGGTACCTACCGGGTAGATAACGGTACTTTTGTTTCGCGTGCGATCCTGAACAAGACCTTCCAGATCGAAAAAGGAAGCAGCATACGCTGGGATGGTGATGCGATGAAACCGGCCCTTGATATAACCGCCAATTATGTGAGGATGGTATCCAATGCCGGGGAGTATCTTAACCTGGGAAGGCTGCAGCCGATCAGTATACTGCTTCAGGCCAACATTACACAGACCCTTACCGAACCTAAGATCGACCTGAATGTTTCCGCAATGGATGTATCCAGCCAGGTAAAGGAAACCCTTGCTGCCAAAATGAGCCAGGAAGGAGAAAAAGTATTGCAGTTCGGGTCCGTATTATTGTTAAATAGTTTTAACGTTTCCAATAGCGGAGGGGTGGAAGTGGATGTTGCCGGTGTGGCAGAATCATCAGGATACAATATCCTGTTAAAACAGCTCGGATCTGTACTGAATACCATGAGCAACGAGTTTCAGATTGACCTGAATTACGTTAAGGGAGATCAGTATTCCAATACCGGTGACCGTGCCAATGCAGGGGTAAGCTTTGCCTTGTCGCCACGGATCAATGTGAAGACCGGATTGGGTATTCCGTTAACCAATACCGGAAATACCGAGGTAAACTATCTTTCCGGTGAAGGAACGATTGAGTATGACCTGTCCAAGAAAAATGACGGCAGCCTCATCCTGAGAGGGTATTCTAAGCCTTCCAACATCGGTATGGTAGCCGGTGCAGGTACCAACGGTTCTGCAAATCAGGCCTATGGAGGCGGTATTGTGTGGAGTAAAAGCTTCAATTCTTTGTTTAAAAAGAAGAAAAAAGACAAAAAAACAGCCGATGCTAAGGCAGAAATAAAAACAGATTCTGTAAAATCAGGTGCTAAATAGTCGTATATTTTTAATGATTTTTATCATATGTGTTAATTATTGTTAATATTTGATATAATTTTTTTAGTTTAATTATTTATTTTAAATTTGCAAAAAATACATTGATTTTTTAAGAAAATTGTAATTTAACTAATATGAACTATCAACTGGACGAAATAGACAAGAAGATTCTTGATTTCTTAGTAGAAAACACAAGAATGCCTTTTACTGAAATTGCCAAGCAGATGGATGTTTCTGCGGGTACTATTCACGTAAGAGTAAAAAAGATGGAAGATGCAGGCATTATTTTGGGATCATCTCTTAATATTGATTACGGTAAATTAGATTATCACTTTACCGCTTTTATAGGAATTCTCCTTACAAAATCCAACCGTACTCAGGAAGTTTTAAAAGAACTTTCTACTATCCCTAACGTTATCGAGGCAAGTGTGATCTCCGGGAAATACAACATTTTCTGTAAGGTGAGAGCCAAGAATACCGATGATGCCAAAAGGATCATCTATCAGATCGATGATATTCAGGATGTCATGAGAACCGAGAGTATGATCTCTATGGAGGAATACCTGAGTGACAAAAACAGACTGATTGATGCGATTTCCGTATAATCAAATGATAAACGAATAAATATGTTAAGGAACTTATGAATATGATCATAAGTTCTTTATTTTTGTACTTATGGAAGAATACAGTTATTTTGACGAAGATCCGAAAAAAGGCTGGGGATTTATTTTAGCCTTTGCGGCATTGCTGCTGTTTACGGTGATGGGATTCGGGATTGATCTGGATGAATATCTTCAGCATGATTACCTGAACATTCCCGGGGCATATTTTTATATTGTCTTTACCATTGATGCGCTTATGGTCATCAGTCTTATTCTGATGTTCTTTTACCGCAAAATCGGAATCTTTTCATTTCCGGCACTTCTGGTGCTGCATTTCTTTATGCACAATTATTACCTCTCAACCTTTCTGTATACGGATGTTACCAACCTGTTCCTGTTTACCGGATTCGGGATGCTGGCAATTATCCCTAAATGGAAATTTTTCAGATGGTAATCCAGGTCGGAATATAAATCAGCAAGATCATTATTATAATAAAAAAGTCCTCAGAAATGAGGACTTTTATTGTATATCAGAGCTTTATTAAGCTAAAATTCTTTTTACAGCTTCTTTCACAGCTTCAGCATCAATCTTATACTTCTTCATCAGCTCAGCAGGCGTAGCAGATTCTCCGAAGGTATCATTCACTGCAACAAACTCCTGTCTTGTCGGTCTTTTTCTGGCCAGCATTCCGGCAACGGATTCTCCGAGTCCTCCAAGATAGTTGTGCTCTTCGGCAGTCACGATCTTCCCTGTTTTTTCTACAGATTTTAGGATGATTTCCTCATCAAGAGGCTTGATGGTGTGGATGTTGATCACCTCACATGAAATCCCTTCTTTTTCCAGCTCGTCTGCTGCTACCAGCGATTCCCAAACCAGGTGTCCTGTTGCCACAATGGTTACATCAGTCCCTTCCTGCAACATGATTCCTTTTCCGATCTCAAACGGCATATCTTCCGGTATGAAAACAGGAACTGTAGGTCTTCCGAATCTTAAATATACCGGGCCTTCATGGTCTGCAATAGCCAGGGTAGCCGCTTTGGTCTGGTTGTAATCACAAGGGTTGATAACCGTCATGCCCGGAAGCATTTTCATCATCCCGATATCTTCCAGGACCTGGTGCGTAGCTCCGTCTTCCCCTAAAGTAAGGCCTGCGTGCGAAGCACAGATTTTAACATTCTTGTCTGAATAGGCGATCGACTGACGGATCTGGTCATATACTCGTGACGTGGAGAAATTGGCAAAGGTTCCGGTGAAAGGAATTTTTCCGGTGATGCTGAGTCCCGCAGCAATACCCATCATGTTGGCTTCTGCAATCCCGATCTGGAAAAAACGCTCAGGAGCTTTTTCAATAAATTTCTCCATTTTCAGGGAGCCGATAAGGTCTGCACAAAGCGCTACAACATTAGGGTTCTTATCTGCAAGCTCTGCCAATCCGGCTCCGAAGCCTGAACGGGTATCCTTTTTTTCTGTATATGTATATTTCATTTTTTTCTTGATTTATTAATGGCCGATTACTTAATATCGTTCTGTAAATTAGTAATCCGCCGGAGCTTCTAAATATAACTGTTTGAAGGCTGTGTCCAGCTGCTCATCATTAGGCGCTTTTCCGTGCCATGAGTGGCTTCCCATCATATAGTCTACCCCAAATCCCATTTCAGTATGCAGGATGATGACTACAGGCTTGTCTTTTCCGGTCTCGGTCTTTGCTTTTTCAAGGATCCCGATTACTGCTTCCATGTCGTTACCGTTTTTCTCTTCCAGAACAGTCCATCCGAAAGCTTCCAGTTTCGCGTGAAGGTTACCCAGGCTTAATACATCGTCCGTATCCCCGTCTATCTGGCGTCCGTTATAATCGATTGTTGCAATAACATTATCTACTTTTTTAGCTGCTGCAAACATCAGGGCTTCCCAGATCTGGCCTTCCTGAAGTTCACCGTCACCGTGAAGCGTATATACCAAAGAATCATCTCCGTCCAGTTTTTTGCCTAAAGCCACACCCAGAGCAACAGAAAGTCCCTGACCTAAAGATCCCGAAGCAATTCTTACGCCCGGTAACCCTTCATGGGTAGTCGGGTGGCCCTGAAGCCTTGAATCCAGTTTTCTGAATGTTCTCAGTTCATCCACCGGGAAAAAGCCGAATCTTGCCAGTGTAGAATAGAATACCGGTGAAATGTGACCATTGGAAAGATAAAAGTGGTCTTCATTCTTGCCCTCCATCGTAAAAGGAAGGTTATACTGCATTACTTTCCCGTAAAGTGCCGTAAAATATTCCGTACAGCCTAAGCTTCCTCCTGGGTGTCCGGAATTTACAGCGTGAACCATTCTTAAAATGTCCCTTCTGATTTGTGTAGTAAGAGATTTTAACTCTTCGATACTTTTACTCATATATATGATTTATTTGCCTTGCGAATGTACAATTTTTTAGTGGCTTAACGAAATTTTAAAGTGGGATCCGTCAACCTTAATACCTTTATTGTCTCTGATTATCATTTGATTATCCATTGTATTGACTATCATACTCATCATAGTTGCTGTGCGATATATGATAAGCTTTTTACTGTTGTGCCTTATTCAACCACTCTCAGATATGACCTGCTTTTCACCAGCCATAATCCAATGAAGGTCAGCAACCCGTTCAGGATAATCAGTTCCACACCAATACGGTAATCAGTGTACGTGGTTACGGCAGTATTGATCAGATACGTGAATACAGGGGCTGCAATGGTTACGGCAAGGATCGCATATTTCTTTGAAATCTGGAATCTGGTAAAGATTCCGAATGCAAAAAGTCCTAACAACGGGCCATAGGTATACCCTGCAATTTCCATGATAAGATAAACGATAGATTTGTCGTTCATGGCTTTAAAAACCATGATAAGGATAAAGAAAACGACCGTGAAGGTAAGATGCACTTTCATCCGGAGATGTTTTTTTTCTTTTTCAGTCTTGGTTCTGTTTTCATTAAGGTTCAGGAGGTCAACACAGTAAGAGCTGGTAACAGCTGTTAAAGCGCCGTCTGCAGAAGGGAAAAGCGCCGAGATCAGCCCGATAATGAAGATAACCGATAATGCCATAGGGAAGTAACCCTGAAGCGATAAAGCCGGGAAGAGGTCATCTCCCATGATATTTTTAACATTTCCTGAAGCATCCTTGAATCCGAAAACATCAGAAAAAACCTGTTTTCCTTCAACCAGAGCAGAAACCTTTGAATAGTCCGCTCCGTTCTGGAGTGCAAAAAGATACAGCAGCCCGCCTAAAAACAGAAAGGCAAGATTTACGACAAGCAGTGTCCCGGCAAAGGTCAGCATGTTTTTTTTGGAATTGTGGAGATTATCCACTGAAATATTTTTCTGCATCATTTCCTGGTCCAGTCCTGTCATGGCGATTGTAATGAATATGCCGCCCAGGATCGTTTTGAGGAAGAACGTTTTGGAATTCGGGTCTGAATTGATGAAATGCGTATAATTTTTCTGTTCCAGGATCGTATAGGCTTCCCCGAAGGATAAATTAAGATTCGAGAGGATGTAAACGATGCAGGCTACCAGGCTGATGATCATAAATGAAGTCTGCAGCGTGTCCGTGATTACGATCGTTTTAACACCGCCTTCAAAAGTATACAGCAAAACCATCAGCAGCAGAACCATGGCCGTTACCCAGAACGGTACGCCCAGCCCTTCCAGCAGGAAGATCTGCAGCACGTTCACCACCAGGTATAATCTGGCTGTTGCGCCGATTGCTCTTGAGATAATAAAGAATATGGAACCGATCTTATGAGCTTCCACATTGAACCTTTTCCCCAGATATGTGTAAATGGAGGTGAGGTTCATTTTATAGTACAGCGGAAGCAGGATGGCAGCTACGATAAAGTAGCCTATAAAGAAGCCGATCACCATCATGTAATACTCAAAACCCCCGAAAATATATTCCGTTCCCGTCATTTTACCAACTGTTCCCGGAACTGAAATGAAGGTCACCCCGCTGAGGCTGGTACCGATCATTCCGAAGGCCACGAGCCACCATTTGCTTTTTTTGTTTCCTATGAAAAACGATTGGTTATCTGAATTTCGGCTGGTAAAATAAGAAATCACCAGCAGTCCGATGAAATAGATAAAAACAAATAGCAAGAGAGTAGTTCCTGGATTCATGCTGAAAAAATAATTTCAGCAAATATAGTTTTTTTCTTTTCTGCTGAAAAAGAAAAAACCTTTCAGAACGGAGTCCTGAAAGGTTAATATATTTTAGATCTGCCGGATCAGTCTCAATTGACCATTACATCCTGCAGTTCTGCATGCTTCTGGAAGTTGGCCTTGGCGAAAGGGCAGAGGGGAATAATTTTTTTTCCGTTTTCACGGGCGTAGTTAACCGCTGCATACAGCATTTCTTTGCCTACGCCTTTTCCGTTATAGGCATCTTCCACTTCAGTATGGTCAATAATAAACCGCGTGTCTCCCGCCCAGGTGTAAGTCATGAGTCCGGCCTGTTGGCCGTCCATAAATGCTGCGAAGCTTCCTCGCTTTTCGTCGTTGTTGTGTTGTATTTCAATCATATTATGAGAATTGGGTTAATATTTCGATATCGTTGGTCAGGATTTTGTGAACAGGGCAGGCTTCTGCAATCGTACGAAGCCTCTTGACCTGATCTGTATCAAGTTCTGAGCCATCAAAGCTGATTTGCCGTTTAAAGACCGTTCTTTTGGTGAGGGGAAAATGTTCAAGGTCTACCGTGACATTAATTTTTTCCGCCTTCCATGCTTTCCTGTCCAAGTACATTCTCAGGGTGGCTGCAGTACAGCTGGCCAGGGATGTGGCCAGGATTTCAAAAGGATTCGGCCCTTTATTTTGTCCGCCTTTATCTATAGGTTCATCGGTGACCAGCTTATTGTCGCCGGCGGTGACTTCCGTATAATACTGTGTGGTTCCTAGGCTTGCCGTTACGGTTACATTCATCATTGAATTTCTTTTTTAAATGCTTGTGCTTTCTCTTTGATTTCCTTCAGCATATCCGGATTGATGATTCCGTTTTCCATGTCAAAATTTTCATAGAACTTCGGTAACGAAAATGTCTGTCTGATGTCTGCCCCGAATTGCGGGAGGAAGGTTTTCGCCGTATTCATCACATTGCCCCCGCCATAGCCTCCCGGGGAAGTGCTCATCAGCAGCATAGGTTTATTCTGGAACACTTTTACATCGATCCTGGAAGCCCAGTCGAAAATATTTTTAAAAGCAGCGCTGTACGAGCGGTTGTGTTTGGTAAGCGAACAGATGATGGCATCACAGGTTCCGATGGCCTGAAGAAAGCGGTGTGCTTCATCCGGGAATCCTTTCTTTTCAAGGTCTACGGAAAAAACCGGCATGGAAAAATCATTCAGGTCTATGAAATTAATCTCTTCCTCCCGGAAATCCTTAAGCACAAATTTTACGAGTTCACGGTTGATAGAGGTGGAAGACGTGCTTCCTGCAAAAGCAAGTATTTTCATGTATGGGTCTCTGGGAATAAAATTACTTTCTGTTTAAAATAGATTTCGGGAGCGGTACATATTCCTCTTCATCACCGGGTACCAGAGGGAAGGCATCATGATTCTGGTCGTGCCAGTTCACTTTGGCTTCTTCAAGGCGTTCTTTGTCTGAATTCACAAAGTTCCAGAATATGAAACGCTCTTCTTCGAAAGGTTCTCCTCCAAAAAGGTACACTGTGGCATTTTCACTCATTCCGAACTCGCATAGCTTGGTATCTTTTGCGATGAGAAGCTGTCTTGATCCATAGTTGTTGCTCTCGATGTCTACTGTTCCGTCCAGGACATACATGGCCGCTTCGCCATACAGGTCTTTTCCGATACTGATGTTTTGTGCATCTTTCGTTTTGATTTCTATAAAGAACAGTTTGCTGTGTACGGGAACCGGAGATTTCTTTCCGAAAGCTTCTCCTGCAATCAGTTTGTAATGCACGCCGTTTTCCTCCCATTCCGGCAGGTCTTCAGCCTCGGTGTGATGAAAAGTCGGTTCACTTTGTTCCAGGTGTTTCGGCAGCCCCACCCAGATCTGGAATCCATGCAGTTTTTTATCGGTTTCCCTTAAATATTCAGGAGTTCTTTCGGAATGTACAACCCCTTTGCCGGCGGTCATCCAGTTAACGGCACCCGGCTGGATCTCTATTGCGCTGCCGATGCTGTCGCGGTGAAAAATAGATCCTTCCAGAAGATAAGTAAGGGTAGAGAGTCCGATATGCGGGTGAGGCGGGACGTCCAGGTTCTGGTAGTCCTTCAGTTCAGCCGGGCCCATATGGTCAATAAATACAAAAGGACCTACCGCCCTTTTCTCGCGGAAAGGCAGAAGCCTGCCTACCAGAAAGTTTCCTATATCTGCCGCTTTTTCCTCAATGATCAGTCCGATATTTGACATAATAATTTATATTTTTCTTGATTCTGTTAATTTAATCATTCTTTTTGAAATGAACGATCCGGAAGCAATTTTCAGCAAATTGATCGGATGCATTGCAAATATAGACCGGGATATGATCATGGACATTGATGTGTGGTAAGTAGAATTTTCTGCCTGATAAAAATTCAGGCAGTATATTAGGCATGAACGGAACTTTTAAAAAGTATACATTAAGATCGGAAGGTTTTTATTTTGACTGCATGTTTTTCCCGTCTGAGAAATGCAGCCTTCTGAAAACAAATCCGGAAAAGATTGTCAGGATGCCGATGGTAAGAAAAGTATACCGGAATGCATTATGGATTTCTCCCCCGATAAGGTCTGAATTCTGGAAGATTTTCAGGACTATCAGCCCGAAAGCAATCCCGAATCCGATAGCAAGCTGCTGGTTAACCGACAAAAGCGAATTGCCGCTGCTCGTCTGGAAATTCCTGAGGTCTGCAATGGAAATCGTATTCATGGAAGTGAACTGAATGGAATTAAAGAATCCTAAAATTGCAATAATCGGAACAAACCAATACACTGAATTGTGGATATTCGGAATGGCCAACAGGCAGATCAAAGTTCCGATAATAAAAGTATTAACCATTAAAGTCTGACGGTATCCGTACTTATTGAGGATCTTAATCACCGAGGATTTCCCGAAAATAGCCGTTAACGCCATCGGTGCCACGATCCAGCCTGAAGTTACAGCGGATTGTCCGTAAGCGATCTGTATCATCAGCGGCAGGAGCAGCGGCACGGAACTGATTCCCAGCCTTGTGGCCAGGTTTCCTACGATGCCTACCCGGAATGTCCGTACCTGGAAAAGGTTCAGCGGGAAAATAGGGCTTGCATCCTTCTTGGCATGTTTGTAATAATAGTAAAGGAATAAAAATCCGAGGATAAACACTAACAATACCGGTGTGATATTCTGGATGTCCCCGAAAAGTTCCAGTGAAACGGACAGCAGGAGGGATGCTGCTGCAAAGATAAGGAATCCCTTAAGGTCAAAATCCACATCTTTGGATCTGTAATCCGGCATATATTTCGCTCCCAGGACCATGCCTAAGAGTCCTATAGGAATATTGATCAGGAATATCCAGTGCCAGGAAAGGTAATCTACCATATATCCGCCTACCAAAGGGCCTAGAACCGGACCGATCAGTGCGGGGATAATAGCGAAATTCATTGCTTTCAGCAGTTCATTCTTATCAAACGTCTTAATGAGCGCCAGTTTTCCTACCGGTGTCATCAGGCTGCCTCCCACGCCTTGCAGGACACGGGAAATCACCAGATGGGTCAGGTTCTGGGAAAGTGCGCAGAACAGTGATCCGAGGCTGAACAGGACCAGTGAGACAATAAAAACTTTCCTTGTACCGAAACGGTCCGCCAGGAATCCGCTGGCTGGCATGAAGACAGCCAGAGTCAGTACATAACTGATGATGGCATTCTGCATATTGAGCGGTGATTCCTGTAAATCCTTCGCTATGGAAGGCAGGGACGTATTCAGGATCGTAGAGTCCAGCATCTGCATGAATATGGCAGTGGCCAGAATAAGGGGAAGAATTTTCTTTACGGAATTGGGTTGTTGTATTACCTCTGACATTGTTAACCGGCTTGGAAATCTGGTAACAGATTCATTCGTCAAAACGCTTCAAGAATAATACCATACTGAGTTTTATCCCGGTTAAAATGCATAAAAAAATCCTGCGGAATTACCGCAGGATCTGAGTTTATTTTCTTGGCTTTTCAACCCCTTTCCATTCTTCGCCGGCCTTTCGGTACTGGCTCAGGATAAAAGTTTTGAAATCCTTGGTTTTGTATTCGATGTTATCCGTATTCTGCTCGAACGGCATGATGTAATAATAATCTGCGTCGGTTTTATCTGTTTTATTCCCTTTCTTTACGGAAGGTACGTATTTTGAAAACTTATAGTTCGGCAGGTATTGTTTCAGCCTTGCATAGAATGCCTTATTGTCTTTTTCTTCCGGGATAATGTTCACGATATTAAAATCATCTTTTTTCTTATCGATCCAGAGATAAAATGTTTGCTCCTCCTGTGTTTTCCTGTTCAATGAGTTGAAGGAAAAAAGTTCCTTAGGGACCAGTTCCTTGATTCTTTCAGGATCCACTTTCGTAAAATATTCTCCCTGGGAAGGATCTACATACGTTTCCAGGTTATGCATCAGCACGCTGTTGTTCTCGAAATTTTTATTTTTGAAGTACTGGTTCAGGGACAGTTCTGCTGTTTCTCTGAGTTCTTTTCCTCTTGCATCCAGTTTTTTAGTAGGGTTCTGTGGATTTACTTTTTTTACGAATTCGTAAAGGACTACCGGTTTTACATCTTTAAGGTGCGGATATGTTTTCAGCTGTTCAGCCTTTACAAGCCAGTAGTACTGCTGGTAATAATCTTCTTTGTCATTTTCCTTCACACTTTTATAAGTTAAAGCAAGCTTTTTTGAGTTAAGGTATCTGCCGTATTTTCCCTGTGCAAAAGCAAAGCTCATTGATAATAAAGCAAACAAGACGGTAATGTTTCTTCTCATTTTTTATAATTGATATTTTCGTTTTCCAAATATAATTATTTATTAGATATTATTTTTTATTAACGGTTAAATTCTGACAATATTATTAACGTTAATGCAAAAGAAAATCCTGTATGACTACAGGATTAATAAATTTTAAAAATTGCTTGCGCAGAGAATGGATATAATTGATGATTGATAAATGATCATTGACATTGGATATTCCGCTATCAAATCACTACTGGCATCAGATCAATGGTCAATTCCTGCGGGTCAACGGTCATTTAATTTTATCAAAATTCACTGGTAAAACAGAATTCACGACTGACCATTCGCTTTTACGCCTGGTCGTATGACGTCTCATGCACTTTGACCGCTCTTCCGCTCGGGTCGTTCATTTTTTTGAAAGCTTCATCCCATTCCAGGGCGATAGGAGTGGAGCAGGCCACGGAAGGTACGGAGGGTACGGTGGCTGCGGCAGTCTCACTTGGAAAATGTTCTTCGAAAATCGTCCTGTACCGGTATTCTTCCTTGTTCTGAGGCGTATTCAGCGGGTACCTGAAGCGTGCGTTGGCCATCATTTCATCGGTTACCTCTTTTTCTGCAACTTCCTTCAGGCTGTCGATCCACGAATAGCCAACACCGTCTGAGAACTGTTCTTTCTGCCTCCAGACGATAGACTCGGGAAGGATGTCTTCAAAAGCTTTACGCAATACCCATTTTTCGATCTTGCCTTCAGCTGTGCTGATCATCTTATCTTTAGGGTTGATGTTCATGGCGATATCCATGAATTCCTTATCTAAAAATGGTACCCTGCCCTCTATTCCCCAGCTCATCAGGGCCTTGTTGGCTCTGAGGCAATCATACAAATGCAGTTTACTCAGCTTTCTTACCGTTTCATCATGGAATTCTTTCGCATTAGGCGCTTTATGGAAATACAGGTAACCCCCGAATAGTTCATCTGAACCCTCACCGGAAAGAACCATTTTAATGCCCATGGATTTAATGACCCTGGCCAGAAGGTACATCGGAGTAGAAGCCCTTACCGTGGTAACATCATACGTTTCCAGATGGTAAATGACATCCCGTATGGCATCCAGCCCTTCCTGAACGGTAAAGTTCACTTCATGGTGTACGGACCCGATATGGTCTGCCGCTTTCCGGGCAGCTTCAAGGTCAGGAGATCCTACCAGGCCCACTGCAAAGCTGTGCAGTCTTGGATACCAGGCTTCCTGGGTGTCGCCGCTCTCTACTCTCTGGCGGGCGAATTTTGCCGTAATGGCAGAGATAACGGAAGAGTCCAGGCCGCCTGAAAGGAGTACGCCGTAAGGTACATCACTCATCAGCTGCCGGTGAACGGCAGCTTCAAGCCCCTTTCTCAGCAGATCTATATCTGTCTCGTTGTCTTTAACATGGTCAAAAGACTCCCAGTCCCTTTTGTACCATTGTTCCAGTCCGCTCCCGTCTGCGCTATACACCAAATGTCCGGGTAAGAAGGTCTCTATGGTTTTGCAGATACCTTCCAACGCTTTCAGTTCGGATGCAACATAATAGTTTCCGCTTCTGTCCCATCCGTGATACAGAGGGCAGATCCCCATATGATCACGGGCGATAAGATAAACGCCTTTATCCATATCATACAGGGAAAAGGCAAAGATCCCATTCAGTTTTTCAAGGAAGTTTTTCCCGTATTTTTCATATAAGGCAAGAATGACCTCGCAATCTGACTGGGTTTGAAATTCGTATTCAGGGAATTCTTGTTTCAGTTCACGATGGTTGTAGATTTCACCGTTAACGGCCAAGACAACACGGCCATCCTTACTGAACAGCGGCTGTTTTCCAGATGTAGGATCTACAATAGCTAGCCGTTCATGGGAAAAAACAACTTTATCATCCTGGAATACTCCGCTCCAGTCCGGACCTCTGTGGCGGATCTTTTTAGACATTTCCAGTACCTGAGGTCTCAATATTTCAGTTTTCTGTTTGGCATCAAACAGGCATACAATTCCACACATTTTATTGTTATTTATAAATCAAAATTAGAATTACAATTTAAAAATAACAATATAATTTTTCTTAAAGTTTAAAATTTTAATTAAATAATATTTTTTGTATAATTTATTTAACTTTTTGAATTAAAATAAGGGTTTGAAATTGATTTTTTTCTTTATGCAACATAAAGGTATCTTTCATACGAAATAAAAACTAAAAAAACGATGCTAAATGGTAATTTTTTATTAGAATTTTAATCGTTATTTTGTGATTCGAAATAATTTTTTTTCATCATTTGTGTTTTTACCTTCTTGTAATTCTAATTGCGAGAAGGTTTTTTTTATTCATTTCCCAACAGTACCCCCGACACATTCCATGAGCTGAAGCTTGTACCTTCACGCGGTCCCTGAGGAATTTTTATCTGTATAATATGTTTTCCGGCTTTAAGATTGCCTAATGAGATGAAGTCAGGATTGGTTACCGTTCCGGGGCACCAGTTGGACCTGCTTAGATCTGAGGAGGAAAGCCCGTCCGGAAAATTTCCTGAAGCAGGATTATACAGGCGGTAAGAACCGCAGTCTGTCCTCCAGGGGATAAAAGAAAATATCATCTTCCCATCGAGAAGTATGGTATTAATCTTAGGAATGAATTCGTCTCCGTTTTCCCAGCCGCCATGTCCGGTAGTGATGTATTTCAGCTGTGCATTATTCAGGTCTTTTTTTAAATTGAATTCTACCAGCAGTCCTTGGTCCTTATCAAACATCGTGGAGTACTCCTGTCCTGCCATTTCCATGATGTTCAGCGTATTGAAAAGAGGAATTACCGTATTGTTCCTGTAAATATTCTGGTCGCTTTTATGGATGGTGATTTCAAGGCTTACTTTATGTCCGCCTTTATCATAATTTCCAATGAATGTACCGATCCATAATTCCTTTCCGGATAAGGCTGGTTTAAGGTCCGTAATGTCTTCACGGTATGGACTTACCGTTTGCCATTCTTTTCCTTTCAGTTGGATGTGGTTGAATTTCTGGATGCCGAAAGCAGTGAAAAATCTCATCATTTCTACCGGAGCCAGGTATTTTTCATCAGAAGCCACTCCGAAATACTGCTTCCCGTTACCGTTTTCATATACCGGAAGTGTTTTAACCCCTTTTTCGAGCCCGTCCAGAAAAGACATAGGCTGATCCTGCGGAATGAAGAATACGGTTCCTGTCCTGTCGTAGGCATCTCCGTTGGACTGCTGTTTAAGGTCAACAAAAATGTTTTCTCCTTCACTGATGGACGGAAACTTTATTTTCTTCAGGATAATCGTTCCGTTGGCAAATCTTTTCACCTGTTCGTCTGATTTTGAAGCATCGGAAAAATTAATGGTTTCATTGTCAAAAACCTTCAGGGTGATAAAACGGCTTTTCCATAACAGGTCCCTGTATCCCAGCTGATCTGTCGAGGTTACCGTCCCTTTCATAAGGCTTTCGACGGATGTTTTTTTAAACTTTCTGACAGATTGGGCGGTCAGCAGGCTGTTTTTATTGCGTTCGATTTCCAGGACCAGGCCAAGGTTCTGCCCAAGGGTTGAAGGCCCGCCGCTGACCTTAAGGTCGTGGGTGTACCATACTTCTATGGTATTGGAATTGATTTTGGTGACTGCTTTTTTACAATTGTATCCCAGGATCTTTTTGGTTTCTGATGTGAACTCAAAGGTCTGTTTTCCTACCGATTCGGTATCTGATGCGGAAATAATTTCTCCGGGCTTCAGAAAAGCATAGGAAATTATTGTGTTAGAAGGCTTTTCAACCTTAGTGATTTCAAAAGGATATTCGCTTTTCTGCTCTTTTATGGTTGTATTGAGTATAAAGTTCTCCTTGTCATTGACCCAGACCAGGGTAGGAGACTGTCCGGGAGACACCTTCCCGTTAGAAGAACTGATGTACTGTATTTCATAGGTCTGCGCATAGCCTGAGCTGAATGCCGCAGTAAAAAAGAAGAAAAATAAAAATCTTGTCAGCATAAAAATAAATTTCAGATGAAGAGTAAAATTGGATTCAAAAATAATTATTTACAGTTGCCGGGCAAAATAAAAGCTACCCGTACTGGGTAGCTTCATATCATAAGGCGGTTTATTTAGGCAATACGCTCAATTAAAGCCATATAAAACCCGTCATATCCCTGACTTGGCATTACTTTTTCGTCTTTAATCATTCTAAAGTCCGGATTGTTTTTCAGGAATTCCTCTACCTGCTCATTGTTTTCGGAGGGAAGGATGGAACAGGTGGCATATACCATTTTTCCTCCCTTTTTAAGGATTTTGGAATAGTCCTGAAGAATCTGCTGCTGTTCCGCTTTTATACGGTCTATAAATTCCTGGTCAATTTTCCATTTGCTGTCCGGATTTCTCTTCAGGACACCCAAACCTGAACATGGTGCATCAATCAGCAGCCTGTCGGCTTTTTCATGAAGACGTTTGATAACTTTATTATCAGAGATCAGCCTGGTTTCTATATTATGGGCTCCGGCTCTCTTGGCGCGTCGCTTCAGTTCTGCCAGTTTCCATTCGAAAATATCCAGGGCAATGATCTGTCCTTTGTTTTTCATTAAGGCAGCCAGGTGAAGCGTTTTTCCTCCCGCACCTGCACAGGCGTCCACTACCCGCTGTCCTTCCTGTACATCCAGGAAATACCCGATTTTCTGTGAAGAGGCATCCTGTACTTCAAACAGTCCGTCTTTAAATGCGCTGGTTAAGAATACATTTTTTTTCTCTTCCAGTTGTACCGCATCAGGGTAGTTTTTTATCGAATAGGAAACCACGTTTTCATCTGAAAGGTCGGAGATCAGTTCCTTGGTAGACGTTTTCAGGGAATTTGTCCGCAATACGGTAGGGGCCTGTTCGTTCAGGGCCTGCATCTCTTTTTCCCAGTTCTGTCCGAGTTCCTTTTCCAGGGTCTCTGCCAGCCACTCCGGGATGGAATATTCAATGGCTTTGGTAGGGACCGTTCCTTTTTTAAGTTTGGTAATGATATCGGCGATTTTAATACCGTCGAATTCCTCAAATTTTTTATAGTTCGTCTTGCTCCATAATAAATAGGCAAGAATCAGCTTATAGATGTTATTGGGTTTTACGCCTTCTCCCATATAGTATTCCAGGCGTTTTTTCCAACGGATGATATTGTAGAAAATTTCAGAAACAACAGCCCTGTCCTGGCTTCCCCATTTTCTGTTGGCTTTTAACAGCCTTTCGATAACTTTATCGGCATATTTATTTTTTTCGAAAAAAGTTTCCTGTAGAGCATCGTGAATTCCGATTGCTAAATTTCTGTGAATAAGTTCCATCTGGGACATTTTAAATATTGAGCTTTAGGCTCTAAAAAGCTAAAGTTCTGCAAAAATACGGTTTTTATTTGAACACGGGCAGGATAAAGTTTTGACATTGAGGTCCTGATGGTTTAGCCGGGAAATTCTACGCTGAATTATTTGCATAATATTTTCAGCGCTGGCACTTTTATACAGGAGAAAAAAAACTGGATCCAAAACCTTACCTTTGCAAAAACTGAAAAATATGAGTAATCCTGTACTTTGCCCGAAATGCGGCTCTGAATTTACATACCCGAGCGATAATATAATGGTATGTTCCCAATGTTTTTACGAATGGAATCCTGAAGATACTGCTTCTGAGGCATCAGATTCCGGCAAAATACTGGATTCCAACGGGAATGAGCTTCAGGACGGAGATTCTGTAGTGGTGATCAAAGACCTTCCTGTGAAAGGTGCCCCGAAGCCTGTAAAAGGAGGGACTAAAGTTAAAAATATCAGATTGAGACCGGACAGTGACCATAATATCGATTGCAAGATCGACGGATTCGGGTCCATGGCCCTGAAATCTGAGTTTGTAAAGAAAGCATAATTAAGATTATTCCTACTTTCCTGATAACATAACAAGCAGCATGAATAGCCCAAACAGACCACAGATCACAACCGGGGAAAGGATAAAAGCTATTGTAGGCGGCTCGGTTGGCAACCTGGTAGAATGGTATGACTGGTATGCCTATGCGGCATTTGCCATCTATTTTTCCAAATCGTTTTTTCCGGACTCGGATATGACGGCACAGCTCCTGAACACCGCAGGGATTTTTGCTGTGGGCTTTCTGATGCGTCCTGTGGGAGGATGGATGTTTGGAAGTATCGCCGACAGGGTAGGACGGAAAAGAGCCATGACGCTTTCCGTGCTGCTGATGTCCTTCGGTTCACTTCTGATTGCCCTTACTCCTTCATACGGGACGATAGGTGTTTTTGCTCCGGTATTATTGCTGTTGGCGCGGCTCCTTCAGGGATTGAGCGTAGGCGGGGAATATGGGGTTTCAGCTACCTACCTCAGTGAGATGGCTACGGAAGACCGGAGAGGATTCTATTCCAGTTTCCAGTACGTGACCCTCATCGGCGGCCAGCTGATTGCCCTGGGTATCCAGCTGATCCTGCAGAAGCTCCTGCTAACCGAAGAACAGCTTGAAATATGGGGTTGGAGGATCCCATTTGTCATTGGTGCTGTTCTGTCTGTAGTAGCCCTGTATTTAAGGTCAAATCTCCATGAAACCGAAGCCTTTGAAAATAAGAAAGATGCAGTCCGGGATAAAAAAGGGACTATAAAAGAGCTTTTGAAGCATCCGCAGGCGCTTCTCACCGTAGTAGGATTGACTTTAGGCGGTACGCTTGCGTTCTACACCTATACGACTTACATGCAGAAATTCCTGGTGAATACCGTCCATTTAAGTAAGGAAGAGTCCACGCTTGTTTCCTTCGTTTCCCTGTTTCTGTTTGCGTGCCTGCAGCCGGTTTTCGGTGCATTGTCCGACAGGATCGGGCGGCGGCCCCTGTTGCTGGCGTTCGGGATATTGGGGACGATAGGTACGGTTCCCTTGCTTACGGCACTCAGCCACACTACAACTATGGGAATGTCATTTCTGTGGATTATGATTTCACTGATCATTGTCAGCGGATATACCTCGATCAATGCCGTTGTGAAGGCAGAACTGTTTCCCTCAGAGGTAAGAGCTCTGGGTGTCGGACTTCCTTATGCCCTGACAGTGGCCATATTTGGAGGAACGGCTGAATATATTGCGCTGTGGTTCAAACAGGCAGGTGTAGAGCAGTATTTTTACTGGTACATCACACTGTGTATTTTCTTTTCACTCGTCGTGTATTTCCGGATGAAAGATACCCGGGAAACTTCAAAACTTAATAAAGATATCCAATAAAAAACCGCTGCCTGAGCATCTCAAAGGCAGCGGTTTTTAATTTTCAGGCACAAAAAAAGGAAAGAATTGGACAGTGTTATCTTTCAAAAGACTAGATTGCGGGCTGCTAATCTTTGTCTTCAGGGGCAGAAAGAGAATTAACCAAAAATTTCCTTATGCTGTAAAAAACAAATGTAAGATATTTTTTTGAAAGCATTCTTATAACTGCAATAAATTTACCTGCCAATTTAATAAATACGGTATGATATTACTGCATCTCCGCAGTCATGCAGTTGAAAAGTATCTACTGGTTTATTTGCGGAAAGCAATCCGGATCCGGTTTTCATGAATTTTACCCCGTGTTTCCATTACCATTTCCTTATGGTGGATCCTGATGGTCGTGCGGTAATGATTTCCGGCAAACCTGCTCTCCAGTACTTCAGCTTCCAGTCCGTTATGATCGATGACAATCTCATGGGGATAATAGAAAAACTCAGGAATGCCCAAATCTTTTTGCTCCTGTTCACTGAATATATTCACTTCGCCAAAGAGCCGTGCTACGTATGGATTATAAGGATGCGTGTAAATTTCTTCAGGATGGTCGTTCTGGATCAGCCTTCCGTCCTGAAGGATGATAATGCTGTCCAGCCATGGCATGACATCCTGAAGCTCATGCGTAGAGATCATCAGCGAAATGCCGTGCTGCTTCACATATCTGAACAGCCGTTCACGAAGCTCTATCTTACGGGAGAAATCAAGGTTGCTGAAAGGCTCATCAAGAATCAGGAGTTTGGGGAGTACAGAAAGTGCTCTTGCAATAGCCACCCGCTGCTGCTGTCCTCCGCTCAGGTATTTGGGTAGGATTCCGGCATAATCCTGTAGGCCTACCACGTCAAGCAGTTCGGTTACGGTAGCTTTTTTATGGGTCAGATTGATATTAGAGATAAATTTACCTACATTTTCAGCGACCGTAGCATAGGGCATCAGGTCAAAATTCTGGGCAACCAGCTTCATTTCCGCTTCACCGGGAACCAGGTTTCCTTTTGGGCCCATAAGTTTGCGTCCGTCAAAAATAATGTCACCGCTTTCCCAGTCCAGTTTCCCGTAGATTAAATTCAGTAAAGTGGACTTTCCGCAGCCGCTTTCTCCGGCAAGCGCAACAATCTTCCCTTCTTCCAGTTTCAGGTTGAGGTTCCGGAAAAGAGGTCTCTCTTTCGAATACGAAAAATTAAGGTGGCTGATCTCTAATAGCATATGGCAAAGGTAAGGTTTTTAGGAAAAAACTATTTTTTTTATTATCTTAGCAGGGATAATAAAATCATGACAAAAATGAGAAAAAAACTGCTTATATGGGCTATCCCTGTTTTTTTTGCGGCTACAACGGTAGTTTCGTGTAAAAAAGAAAAGCCCGTTACCAGCGAAAGCAGTGAAGTAACCACCACCAAAAATGGCAGCCAGTATACGCTGGATACCCTGAACAGCAGGATAGAGTGGAAGGGATACAAGATTTTCAAGTCTGAAAGTACCAGCCATTTCGGGACAATCAAGTTTGAAAGCGGCGATGTGACCGTACAGGAAGGAAAGCTGGAAAGCGGGAAATTTGTAGCAGACATGAATTCCCTTACCTCCATAGACCTGAAGGATGACAAAACGCAGATGGACAAACTTAACGGGCATCTGAAAAGCGGCGACTTCTTTGAAACGGATAAATTCCCAACCGCTTCCTATGAAATTACTAAAGTGACATCCGTTGCAGAAGGAGATTACAATACGCTGCTGGATGGTAACCTGACTATTAAAGGAATTACCAGGCCGGTGCAGTTTAAAGCCAATGTATCCGTTAAGCAGGGAGGAGAAGTAAGCATTGCCACGGAACCTAAGGATATCAGCCGGGAAGAGTTCGGAGTAAAGTTCCAGGCTCCTGCCCAAAATGGTGTCATTAAAAATGAGGTAACCCTGCAGATCAACGTAAAAGCTTTAGAAAAGAAATAATTTTTTTATTTAAGTGAAATAAGTGATTGAAGTCTGCCTCTCCGCAAAAGAGGCAGATTTTTTATGTTGATTGGGAAACATATTCAACGGAAAAACGTATTTTTGCAAAACATTTTGAAAGGGCAAGATAATGATAGAAAAGATAGAAGAACTGCTTCTTGAGGTAAACAGCTTTAATTCCGCTTCCAAAGAGGAAATTGAAAACTTCCGTATTAAATACAATGGTAAAAAGGGGATCCTGAACGATTTTTTTGAAAAGTTCAAGGAAGTTCCGAATGACCAGAAGAAAGAATTCGGACTTAAGCTTAATTCCCTGAAAGATGCTGTTAAGGTAAAACTTGAGAACCTGAAAAACGCTACAGCCTCTTCCGTGGTTACAGAGAAAGAAGACCTTACAAGGCCTGCTTTTCCTCTGGACTTGGGATCCAGGCATCCTATCAACCTGGTGAAAAACAGGATTATCGAAATTTTTAAATCCATCGGGTTTGCCGTGGCAGACGGACCTGAGATCGAGGACGACTGGCATAACTTTACCGCCCTGAACCTCCCTGAATATCATCCGGCAAGGGATATGCAGGATACCTTCTTCATCGAGCAGAATCCCGATATCCTTCTGAGGACGCATACATCCTCCGTACAGATCCGTTACATGGAAGAAAACCAGCCGCCGATCAGGATTTTATCTCCGGGAAGGGTGTTCAGGAATGAAGCGGTATCGTCACGTTCGCACTGTATTTTCCATCAGATTGAAGGGCTGTACATCGATGAGAATGTAAGCTTTGCCGATCTGAAGCAGACGATCCAGTTCTTTACTACGGAACTGTTCGGAAAATCAAAAATCAGGATGAGGCCGTCATACTTTCCTTTCACTGAACCAAGTGCAGAGATTGATGTATACTGGGGACTGAATTCCGAGACGGATTACCGTATTACGAAAGGAACCGGATGGCTTGAAATCATGGGGTGCGGAATGGTAGATCCTGCTGTCCTGAAGAATGTGAATATTGACGCCGAAAAATATTCCGGCTATGCTTTCGGAATGGGTATCGAACGGATTGTGATGCTGCTGTACCAGATGAGCGATATCAGGATGTTCTTTGAAAATGATATCAGAACATTGGAGCAATTCAAAACGTTGTAATTTATTTTTTAAATGATATATGAAATCCTGTGAAACTAATCACAGGATTTCTTTATTTAGAGAGAATAATTTTTCGGATAAATCCGGAATAGCCTCCTTCCTGATAGCGTGAAAGGCTCTTTTTTAATTACCGATAGAAAATTATTATCTGAAAATTAGAAGATACTAGCCAATAATTATTTAAATTTAAACTTTATATGATAAGTCTTCAGTAAATCTTTCATGAATCTGACTTGTTGATTTTCAAACTCATGAAAAATGATGATCAGTAAAAAAACCAGGAAAGATAAGTTGAAGAGAGGATCCGGGGAGGAGGATGGACCGGATCAAATAAAAAAACTACAAATTATGAAACAAAAATATAATCATTCCAAAACATTGGGTTTCAGATGGCGGAAAATAGTGCATTATTCGCTGATTGTCTGTATTTTACTGATACAGCTCATTATTGCCGGATTTTTCTACAATGAAACGGTCAACAGGAAAAACCTCTCCCTGATTGAGAAGCAATTGAAAGTTGTGGAATCACTGGGAAATCTAACCGATACTTCCAAAAAAGAACTTTTAACAGCACAGGATTACTTCCAGAAGTACCTGGTAAGCCAGGATGAAAAATACCTGCAGTCTTATTTTGGTGCCGTAAGCCGGCTGGGTAACAATGTGGACCGAATTAACCGCTACGGCAACCAGTTCCCTGAAATCAAGGATATCACGATGTTACAGCGTAGTGATTCTTCTCGGGTCCATCAGTTCAGGTCACTAAGTGATTCTGCATATCAGTACTCGGGAGGTTCCGGATTAAAGCTGAAGACCAAACTGCCGGAAATCCAGAGATACAAGCTGGATTATAATTTCGATAAGTTTGATGTGCAGACCAAAACCTATTCGGATACCATTAAGAAGAAGGGTTTTTTCGGCCGTCTGGGAGATGCCATATCCGGAAAAGTCAATGTCCGGAAAGACAGTACGGTTGTCATGGTAAAACAGCGTGAAATGCAGAATGCAGCCAATATAAAAGCGGATTTCGACAGTATACTGAACCTGGTGAACAACCATTATACCGAACAGGTAAGGAAAATCCAGGTGAACCTGAATACCAACCGGCAGGACAACGGAAAATTTTTCAGGGTATTCGATCATTTGTTTGTGAGTGCCAGCGGACTGATGAATATGTATGATAAGGCAGTTAAAAATTCAAAATCGGAACTGCAGAAAGAGTACGACCGGCAGAATTCCATGAGCAACAGGATCAGGAATTACCTGGTTTTAGGTCTGATGGTTTTGATGTTCATTGTTTCCGTACTGATCATGTATCTCACCAGGATGGCTTTTATTTATGAACACCGGCTGAATGCGGCAAACAAACAGATTCAGGAGCACCTGAATTTTAAGAACAGGATTCTGGGCATGCTGAGCCATGAGCTGAGGTCGCCTCTGAAGATCATCGGCATCTTTATCAACAGGATTCATAAGAAAACGAATGACGACAGCATTAAAGAATATCTGAAATCCGTAAGCTTCACGAACAACACCTTGCTGATGCAGGCTAACCAGATTCTGGAATACACCAAGAATCAGCATGTGGAAAATAAGTTGGTGCCGGTTGTCTTTAACCTTAAAGATGAAATCACCTCTATACTAAATTCCATAGAACCCTACGTTGAGACCAGGAATAACCGTTTTATCATTGATGAAAGAATCGCTCCGGATCTCATGGTTTTTTCAGATAATACCAAGATCAACCAGATCTATATGAATATTATCGGAAATGCCAATAAATTTACGGAGAACGGACAGATTAAAGTGACAGTATATACGGAACCTGTAGATGAGGCAACCGTAGCCATGCATACCATAATCAGCGACACGGGCGTCGGGATCTCAGAATCGGATCTTGAAAAGATTTTCGAACCTTATTACCAGGGCATAATTTCTGATGAGGTGGAAAACCTGGGAGCCGGTCTCGGACTGAGCCTCTGCAAGCAGCTCATTGATTTGTATCCCGGTAGTATATCTGTAACCAGCGAACGTAACAAAGGAACCACCGTGTCTTTCTATATCCATTTAACCATACACCATGAATCATAAGGATCACAAACCCATCACTTTTCTCCTTGCAGATGACCATAGCCTTATACGGCAGGGTATCTTATTCATACTCGAAGAAATAGCATCGGATTTCCAGGTGCATCAGGCTTCAACCCTGCAGCAGATTACAGAAACCGTTAATACCCATCCCATTGATATTGCCATTATAGATGTTTGTTTCCCCGATGGCAATTTTCTGAATCTCCTGCCGGAAGTAAAAAAAATAAGGCCGGACATCAAAATCATGATCTATACGGGAACTGATGAGAACAAGCAGTCCCTTAAATTCATCAATGCCGGTGCAGACGGCTTCCTCAGCAAAATGAGCGAAGAGGAAGAAGTAAAAGAAGCAGTCCTAAAAATGATTACCTGCGGAGAATATATTTCGCAGGATACACAGAGGATGCTGATGAACTCACTTCGCCGTCCGGACCTGATCGATCCTTTGCTGTGCCTCACCGACAGGGAGAAAGAGATTGCCGGAATGTATGCCTCCGGATACGGGAATCTTGAAATTGCCAACATGCTCAATGTAAAGCAGAATACCGTAAGCACCATGAAGAAAAGGATATTTGATAAGCTCCATATCGATAATCTGGTGGAATTGATTGAAATAGTCAAACATAGCTGACCACTTCCAAATGTATGATGCTGGTTGTTCTGTAGAATTATATCTATAGGTTCAGCGATATCTATCTAAGCCTTTTTGTGGTTTTATTACCTGATATGTACCTATCTTTGAATTAACAAAAGAGCAGACGAATCATGAAGTAGGCAATGCCGTTTGAAAGAGAAATTTTGATTTAAAGATAAAGGTAATAGAATTTGGTGTTAAGAAATACGAATGGTGCATGATACTTTACAGATGTAAAAACCCTGTAAAGATTAAAAGACATCTAACACAAATTCAATCCTTAGGCAGATGTACAGAGCTCAGGCTATTCTGTAGAATTATATCTACAAGCTCAGCGATATGTATCTAAACCTATTTGTGGTTTTATTACCTGATATGTACCTATCTTTGAATTAACAAAAGAGCAGACGAATAATGAAGAAGGCAATGCCGTTTGAAAGAGAAATTTTGATTTTAACATAAAGGTAGTAGAAATTTGGTGGTAAAAACACAAGTGGTGCAATTGTTCTTACAGGGTGTAAAAACCCTGTAAGGCTTTTTTAGAAAAAAACACATCTATCACAACACATAAGCCAATATCAATCCAATCCTTAGGTATCTTTACAGAGCTGAAAAGCTCTGTAAAAGGTACTTTTAAAATGAAATAACTTTGTTGTCACAAATCACAATAGTAACTATTAAAAGTGTAGACTTTGACTTCAGCCTCCGGAATTCCCGGAGGTTTGTTTTTTTAATGGAATTATAAAGTAATATATGTGTCAGACTAACCCGGATGGAAAATCTTGGTTTCATGAATGATCAAACCTTAAAAATAACAGAAGTAATCTGTATTACTTGCAACTAAGTTTCACATATAGCCTCTATAGAGAATACTAATAAAAAATGCCTGTTACTAATAACAGGCATTTACCTAATAAGCTCAATTGCGTTTAGTTCGAAAACTTCAACGGATATTTTACGTTTTTATAATCATCAAGGCTGGCTTTCAGGGACCCTACAGCCAGTTCGGCTTTCAGCAGCATCGGAACATGATTGGCATCGTTGGATACCCACATGGTTACACCTTCTTCTTCCTTAAATACTCTGCCGCTTTTAACGGAAGGGATGATTTTCAGGCAGTTGATCGTACCGAATTTGGTCTTCAGGTTTTCTGTGCCTGCTACCTTCAGCTGGAAGGGAAACATTTCATCATCAATCCATACATTCATATTGATCACAGTTCCTACCTTAAGCTGGCTCGGAGTTTTGCTCCTAAGGTAATAGAAACAGGACAGCATATCCTGTACGCCCTTCACTGATTTAATTATCCTGGAACCGTTAGCCGGATTCTTTTTGTCCGTGAGAATCAACGTCTGGTTATCATGATTGAAAGCCGTTTCAAAATGTTGCGTATAACCGCCTTCACGTACATTTCTTACATAAAAGCTCGGCAATTCCGTACTCATATTGATGAAGCTCTCATATAAATCTTCCACTTTAAAAAAAGCTTTTACCGCTCCCGTAGTCTGGCCGATGCCTTTTACATACAAATGGGGGGTACCTCTGTAAATGGTCTTTTTTGTAGTCAGGTTAGCTGTTCCCGCATTCAGGATCCCATAATGGATCCTGAAAGTTAATGATTCACCATCTGCAATATTGGTGATCTGACCATAGCCCAGAAAACAAGCAAATAATGCGAAGCATATTAATAATTTCTTCATACTTAGAATTTTACAAAAACACTGCCAAATTCTGGAGCTGACATTGGCCCTTTTATTTGACAAATCTCATTTATTTATTTAGACTGAGTTAAATCAGCTTCGCATTAAAATTAGTAAATTTGCAGCTAACGTTTAATTAAATTATCCTATCATTATGATAACAACCGATATATTGATCATAGGAGCCGGCCCAACCGGTCTTTTTGCCGTATTTGAAGCAGGCCTGCTGAAAATGAAATGCCACATCATCGATGCACTTCCGCAGCCCGGAGGTCAGTTGGCAGAACTCTATCCTAAGAAACCTATTTTCGATATTCCGGGATATCCGGCAGTTAATGCAGGGGATCTGGTAGATAATTTAATGGAGCAGATCAGGCAGTTCCAGCCAGGGTTTACCTTAGGGGAAACAGCGGTTACGTTACATAAAGTGGATGACGAATGGTTTGAAGTTGTGACCAATAAAGGGACAGTTCACCGGGCAAAAGCTGTAGCCATTGCCGGAGGACTTGGGACTTTTGAACCCAGAAAACCTGCACTGGACAATATTGCAGACTATGAAGAAAAAGGACTTGAATACTTTGTAAAAGAGCCTGAACACTTCAGAAATAAAAAGGTGGTGATTGCCGGTGGAGGAGATTCTGCACTGGACTGGAGTATTTTCCTTTCCAACGTAGCCAGTGAGGTAACCCTGATTCACCGAAGAAATGAGTTCAGAGGAGCCCTTGATTCCGTGGAAAAGGTACAGGAACTTAAAAACCAGGGCAAAATAAAGCTTATTACTCCGGCTGAAGTTACTGCTATTAAAGGTGACGGCAAAGTGGAAGCGATCACTGTACAGGTAGACGGGGAAGAAGCGTATGATATCGATACGGATTATTTCATCCCACTATTCGGACTGACGCCTAAACTAGGCGATATTGCCAACTGGGGGCTGAATATTGAGAAGAATGCCATTGTGGTGAACAATGCTTTGGATTACCAGACGAATATCGACGGGATTTATGCCATCGGGGACATCAATACCTATCCGGGTAAACTGAAGCTGATCCTTTGCGGCTTCCATGAGGCTACCCTTATGTGCCAGAGTGTCTATAACCGACTGAACCCGGGAAAAAAATATGTACTGAAATATACAACCGTAAGTGGTGTGGACGGATTTGACGGCACCCGTAAAGAAGCTGAAAAGGCAGTGGTAAAAAAAATAGATTAAACTGGCATCCGGTTGGATGTTATTAATCAATACTAAAATCAATGAGCGATATCAACATTAAAATTACCGATAGGGAAGGTGTTACGCATGATGTGGTTGCCCCTACGGATATGTCTATGAACCTGATGGAAATCATCCGTTCCTATGAACTTGCCGAAGAAGGTACCATTGGAGTATGCGGCGGGATGGCCATGTGTGCATCCTGTCAGGTGTACGTGATCAGTGATCCGGGCCTTGAACCCATGGGCGATGAGGAAGATGCGATGCTGGCTGAAGCTTTCCATGTAAAAGATAACAGCCGCCTGGGCTGCCAGCTCCATATAGCAGATGCTATGGAAGGACTGGAAGTGGAGATTGCTCCTTATCCTTAGACGGATTTTATTGACAATACATCAGCTCCCGGGATCTATTCCCGGGAGTTTTTTTTACCTCGTATTGTGATGGCTTTGAAGATAATGGATCAGCCAGAGGATGGGAGCGCCCTGCGGAATGGCAAATTTAATGCTTCGGTCTGCCAGATTTTTATTGACAGACTTTAAATAACTGATTTCA
The DNA here is from genome assembly GCA_913775525.1 of uncultured Chryseobacterium sp. Taxonomy (GTDB): domain Bacteria; phylum Bacteroidota; class Bacteroidia; order Flavobacteriales; family Weeksellaceae; genus Chryseobacterium. Next base: position 119,917 of record CAJYLH010000035.1, on the reverse strand, counting down.
CTGGTGATAATTTCTTCTTTATAGTGCAAAAGCTTTTCCTCAAGCTGTATCAGGTTTAGTATTCCCAGGTCTTTAAGCTGTGCCGGAAAATGATTCGCCGAGATATAGGCAGTATCAAATCTTGATTGGCCGGGCGTTCTGAGTGCTTTCCTTACCTTGCTTTCAATCTCGCGCAGCAGCGGGTTCTTTTTTACAAATGCGATAATCGTTGACTCGTTGATGTTAATCAGTTCCCTTTTGTTCTTCAGGTTTTTGCTTACTGTGTTTTCAAATTCATGAATTTCTTTTTTCAGCTTGGTAAATTCAATATCTGCCTGTTCCAGAAGGGCCGCAACCCGGTAAAAAGTACGTTGTGCCTTTTCAGGGATATCGGTCACCGATTTATACCCTAAGTCATGTTCGATTTCCGCCCATGAATGCTGGAGAATGCTCCTGATCTGGATTTCAAATCTGATATTTTTGTAATCGGCATATTCTTTTGACTTTGCTTTCTGTTCATTGATCTGCAGAATAAAGTGAATGCTTTTATATCCGAACTTATCGATCTCAATATGTCCCTTATCAACGGAATTGCTCCAATCCACGGTAAATTCACGATTAAGGATTTCCTCGATTTTAGAAATGTCATCTTCAAAATACGTGATGATTCTCAATCCTAAAATATCGGTAATATCATCCAGGGTCCTGTACTTATCTTTCTTGATGATCTTTTGCGCCAGGCTTGATCTTGTTTTGACCCTGCTTGTGATCTGATGGATAGGAATATTTTTGCATAACCTCCTCAACGTATGCTCCACCTTAGAGCCTAAAGCGGAATATGCGGCGTGGCATTCTTTATATTCTGCCAGAATTTTATTCAGATAATCATCTGCCATAATAGTAAACTTATATTTTAAATGTACAAACTTTTGCGGAATCGGATTTCTCCAGAATGTACAATTTTCTGTTAAAAATTAAAAGCCCTTTCAGAATTAAGGACTGAAAGGGCTGCGATAGGGTATCAAAAATGAATAGGTCTTGATGGATGACAGCTTGATCAGCGGGCAGGCTGAAAATCCGGATGTCCCGCCTGCCATAAGGCAAAAGCATATATATCTGCATACTCTTTGAAAACAACATCCAGGTCATTGGTGAAGTGGCCGTTGTCATAATTGGCATATAGTAAAACCGGTTTTCCGGAAGAGGAACTGTTCTGCAATACCGCAGCAAACTTCCCGGGCATCCATGGGACTACCCTGGAATCGTTCATTCCTACGCGTATGATTACAGCAGGATAGGATACTCCTTTCTTTACTTTACTCTGCGCATCCATTTCAATAAGGTTTTTAACCTCTTCCTCATTTTTTATAGATCCGATTTCGGGGATTTGATTAGGTCCGTTAGCGGTAGTTTCAGATCGCAGGGTGTTGGTCATGCCTACCTCAGCAATAGCAACGGCAAACAGGTCCGGCCTTTCGGTGATCGCCCTTCCGATCAGTACGCCGCCCATACTCACTCCGTTACCGATTAATCTGGCAGGTGACGTATATTTTTGTTCCACGAGATATTCCGAGCAGGCAATAAAATCTTTCCAGGTGTTGGGCTTGGTTGCTTTCATTCCTGCCTTATGCCATTCCTCGCCCTTTTCTCCGCCGCCTCTTACGTGGGCTACCGCAATCACAACCCCCTGTTCCAGCAGTGCAGATAACCTTGCGGAGAAACGGGGTTCATAAGAAAATCCGTACCCGCCGTATCCTGTGATATAAGCAGGGCTGCTGCCGTCCATAGGCATATTTTTAGGGTAAATAACAGAGAGTGGAACCATGGTACCGTCATGACTTTTTACTTCAACCTCTTTTACGGTATACCGGGCATTGTAGTCGGGATATTTGGATTCTGAATTCAGGAACCTGCTTTTTACCGGCACAGCCTGTTGAGGGTTATATTCATAGACAGTAAGAGGCGTCAGCCAATTCACGTTGTTACAGTAGATATTGTCGTTTTCCCGGGGATTAAGCGATAGCGAAGAATTCACTCCTGTCGGAAAATCAATCTTTTTCCCTGCCAGTGTCTTGAGGCTGACCTGGTATTTATCTCTGGTAATGCCATTACCGAGCGAATAATAAAGGTAATTTTTGGAGTTGTGGATGCTGATGATTACTCCGTCTTTACGTTCAGGCACAATCACTTTTGCATGAGTAAAATCGGGTTTGGAAAGGCTGGTGAGCGTAATTTTATAATTGGGCGCATCTTTATGCGTGAGCAGGAAAAGGCGGTCGCCGGAAATAAAAACATCCGTAATGTCATCTGATGGTTTGACTATCTGCCTCCATCTGATCTTTTTATTTTTTAATTCTGAATAGGGTGCAACAAAAATCGGCATTTCCGATTTTACAGAACTTAGCGTAAGCACAAGATATTGATTGTCATCGGTAATGTAAACCCTGGTAAACTGTTCTGTTAAAGCGTTGAGTTCCGGATATTCTTCCCTGGAAGCCAGAATTTTATCGTTTTTCACATCGGTCCCTACAACATGCAGCATGGATTTCATATTTTTCAGGAGCATGTTGCTGTTCGGGTCTGCCGTGCTCATCCGAGTATAGATAATAGCCTCATCATCCGGTGTAAACTCAAAAGGGAATTCGCTCCATATGGGACCGATTTCATCATCCAGCAACTTCAGCGAACTCAGGTCCAGGATCCTGAGCATACAAATTTCACCTCCTGATTTTGACAATAGGATGGCTGTCCTTTTTGCTTTGGAATCAAGGATGAAATTAACGATCTGGGTATTTTTACCAAGTGTTTCAGGATCGAAAATCAGTTTTTCTTCTCCTGTGGAAAGGTTTCTGGAATACAGTTTAGACAGATTTTCACTTTTTTTTGTTTTTGTATAGAAATAGAAATTTTGCCTTTGTAGGATGACATCAAAGGAATCCCCGTTCATCTGCTGTATTTCTTTCATCCGTCTGTAGAGATCTTCCCGGTGCGGAATTTTATCAATAATGCTGTGGCTGAATGTCGACTGTGCCAGGAACCATTGGTCGGTTTCAGGATGAGTGAGGTCTTCCAGCCATCTGTAATCATCGGTAACCTGGGTGCCGAAATAATTATCAACCACGGGTCTTTCAGGGGTTTTAGGATAGTTGTATTGTGCTGTAATGATTTGACTCAGGAATAATCCTGCGGTCAGGAAAATATTTTTCATGGGTATATATTTCTCTTTTAGGTGTGTTTTGCTAAGCAAATATACTAAACTTACCCTTTAAAATTATTTCAGGGATTTTTAGACGAAATTATTCTGCAAATCAGTATGGTATGGCCGAAAATAGAAGCCCTTTCAGAGCTTCAGTCTGAAAGGATGATACAATTGGATAGAATCTGCTACACTTCATCTTTTGAAATCCATTTTCCAACCGTCGGAGCCTGATAATTCTGCATCATTTCCAACAGCCCGTCTATAGAATCGCTGATCAGCAGCATGTCATGATTAATCTGCTTTAAAAAGCCTTTAGCCACCATTGTTTCAACCATCCTGATGAGATCATCGTAAAACCCATCAATGTTCAGAATTCCTATAGGTTTTTTGTGAAGGCCAAGCTGTGCCCAGGTAATCATTTCAAAAAATTCCTCCAGAGTTCCGTAACCACCGGGAAGAACGATCACGCCATCGCAGAGTTCATTCATCCTGGTCTTTCTTTCGTGCATGCTTTCCACCAGAATGAGGTCTGTCAACTGCTTGTGGGCAATTTCTTTGGTCTGTAAAAAATGAGGTAAGACGCCAATGACTTTTCCGCCGGCATTCAGTGCACCGTCTGCCACAGCACCCATCAACCCTACATTGGCGCCGCCGTATACCAATTGTATATGGTGTTGGGCCAATGTCTGCCCAAGCATAGCAGCTTGCGCTCTGTAAATATCCTCTGAACCGAAACTCGATCCGCAAAATACCGTGATGCTTTTCATAATTTTTTTACATTTTAAAATTGTATGACTCTTTATGCAATCTTTCATTATTAGTTATATCGACTTGCAGACGTAATCAATAAAGGAAAATATCCAAAATCAATCGATTTTGGATATTCAATATAGAAATTACAAGGTTTTACTTTTGAGGAATATTCGCCAGAATTTCTTTGGTGAATGCCCAGAATTTCTGGGTTGAAGGGATATTGGCCCTTTCATCCGGGGAGTGGGCACCGCGAATCGTAGGTCCGAAGCTCACCATTTCCATATCAGGATAATTGGCTCCGATGATTCCGCATTCCAGACCTGCATGACAGGCTACCACATGAGGTTTTTCGGTGAATTTTTCGGTGTATATTTTTTCCATCAGCTGAACGATCTCGGAACCTGGTTTCGGTTTCCATCCAGGATAGGAACCGCTGAATTCCGTATTCATTCCTGCTAAATCTGCGACAGACTTCAATTGTTCTGCTACAGAATATTTAGAGGATTCAACGGATGATCTGGAAAGGTTTAAAATTTTTAAAGCCCCTTCTTTCAGCTCAACTCTTGCTACATTGTTTGAGGATTCAACCAGGTCCTGTACATCAGGGCTCATGCGGTACACTCCATTGTGAAGGGATTTTAAAGCCAGGATGATTTTTCGTGAATCTTCCTCAGAAATTGCTTTGTCTGAAGTGGTGGCATTTTCGATATTGATCTGAAGGCCAGGTTCTACACTGGCAAATTCTTCCAGGATCTCTTTTTTAAGGCCTGCTGTGACGTCTTCAATAAATTCACCGGCATTCCTTACCGATGCCAGAGCTACGGCTTCTCTTGGGATAGCATTTCTCAGTCCGCCCCCGTCTACAGAGATCAGCTGGATATTCTGCTTTTCCAGCGCTTTGTATAAAAGGCGTCCCAGAATGATATTGGCATTTCCGAATCCTTTATGGATGTCCATTCCTGAATGGCCGCCCTGTAATCCTTTTACTTCAAACTGTATAATCTGCCCTTTTGCAGCTTCTGTCTGATAGGTTTGGGTAATGGTAACATCAATTCCTCCTGCACAGCCGATATCAATTTCATCATCTTCTTCGGTATCAAGGTTCAGGAGAATATTACCGGTTAGTTGTCCCGGTTTTAGTCCTAAGGCTCCGGTCATTCCCGTTTCCTCATCAATTGTAAAAAGGGCTTCCAGGGCAGGATGCGGAATATCATTGCTTTCAAGGATAGACATGATGGTCGCAACACCTAGCCCATTATCGGCACCCAGGGTCGTTCCTTTTGCTTTTACCCAGTCGCCTTCTATTTCCATTCTGATGCCTTCCGTTTCAAAATCGAAGTTCACATCATTGTTTTTCTGGCAGACCATATCCAGGTGAGACTGTAAGACAACGGATTTACGGTTTTCCATTCCCGGAGTCGCCGGTTTCCTGATGATGACATTTCCTACCTCATCTACGGTAGTATCCAATCCCAGGTTATCCCCGAATTCTCTGATGAAGGCAATTACCTTTTCTTCTTTTTTCGATGGTCTCGGAACCGCATTCAGCCTGGAAAAATTCTTCCAGATGATCTGCGGTTCTATATTCGTTAGTTCCATAACATTTATTTTCTTCAAAATTACGAAATAATAAAAGGGTATAAAAATAGTGAGCAAAAGTACTGCCCGCTCAATGTATGATCCAGTTGTTCCCCGTAAAGGTTTTCATAATTGTACTGCTGTTTTTAGCACCCGCATTCCCCGTAAATAGGGGTGGTTACTACAGTGCCATCCGGTTTTTCAATCCTCATGGTCCCTTCGAACAGCAAAGCTTCCTCGCCCTTGATCTTTTTACCCCTTATTGAGATTTTATAGTCATCACTTTCTATTTCCTTACTGAGTTCCTCATCCACTTCCATATCGCTGGAAGAGATCAGGTTCATCACGATTCTGCTGCCGTTCAGTTTCATATAGGCTGTTTTGCCGGCATCATCCGCATATATGTAGCGTTCTGCTTCAAAATCAGCTTTGTTTTTGGCAAAATAACAGGAACATTCTTTGATTTCCTTCGGGAAAGGAAATATCCCGATGTCGATAGCACCCGCAGAAGGTTTCAATGCAGAAGTGCTATCCTGCACTCCATGAGCAGAGTCCTGTGCAGAGCCGGATGTCTGAGCCGGCTGATCTTTTTTGCAGGAGGTTAACGCCAGTGCTGCGGCGAAAAGCAGTGCATATTTCATCATACAATTATATTTTTTGTAAGTTTTATCCTCTTGCACGTTCCAGCAATACCATCATCAGTAAAGAAAGGACAACAAGGCTTTCATCTTCATCATCAATATCGATCATACGGTCCAGCTGGAACCTCCTTCCGAAAAAAGAAGGCATTTTTTTCAGCCTGAAATATTCTTTGCCGTCCATACCCTTTACCGTGTAGGACGGATTCAGGAAATATCCGGTGAAGGCTCCGATCAATGGAATTTCTCCCACCATGCCGTCGAAAAATTTTATCCAGGCGTTATCCTCGGTAACAGTAAATTTCTGCTGGTCGTTTTCATCCAGGATGTCATAAGTGGATTTCCAGATGGAACGCATTCCTTTTCTGGCCAGCCTTCCGAAGTTTTTGTTGTTTACCAGGTCTTTTAATGAATAGGAAGCATTGAAATCAATCCATTTATTGGCCTGGATCCTGAAGAGTTCCTTTGTTTTGCTTTCGTCATTAAAGACAATCACATCTTCTTTAAGTTTGAACATTTTCTGCCGTACATAAGCGACGTAATTGCCGTTTCTGTCCGTGATGTTGAAATCACTTGCGAGGGTGGTGATCTTGAATTTGAAATCAAGCGGATAATTCAGGTTGTTAAGTACCATTTGTTTATTTTTTCAGATTATATATTGTTACCCAAAGATAGAGGTTTTGGATTAAAGAGAAAAGGGAATGGGCGTGAGAATAAGCGATGCGTAATGAGGAATGGGCATTGGGCAATAAGTAATGAATAATTGGTAATGAGTAATAGATGATGGAGGTTGTTTGATTTATGATTAATCAGGGGATCAATTTTTTCCTCACAGGTTATCGGGCGGTGCTGAAAAATCTTTCTGCTATAGCGTTAAAATCATGCTTCGTGCAGCAATGGACAGCTATAAAATCCAACAATAATTCTTATTTTTGTAAGATGGATTATCCTAGTAAAGTTTTGGCAAAAGCCGTGGATGAAATCTCCGGATTACCCGGAATCGGCAGGAAGACTGCCTTGCGTCTAGCACTGCATCTGCTGAAGCAGCCTAACTCCAGGGCTATGGGCCTTGGAAACTCCCTGATCAGCCTTGTTAATGACATCAAATACTGCAAGGAATGCCATAATTTTTCCGATTTCGAAATCTGCGACATCTGCAGCAACAGCAAAAGAAGCGATGAGCTGATCTGCATCGTGGAAGATGTACGCGATGTAATTGCCATTGAAAATACAGGCAAATACAAAGGTAAATACCTGATTCTGGGCGGTAAAATTTCTCCTATGGAAGGAGTAGGACCCAACCAGCTGAATATCCCGAGCATTGAGAAAAAGCTGAATGAAGGAAAAGTAAGGGAATTTATTTTTGCGCTCAGTGCCACTATGGAAGGAGATACCACAGCCTATTACATTTATAAGAAATTCAAAAATTCCGGGGTTACATTTTCCAGTATAGCCAGGGGAATCGCAGTAGGGGATGAGCTTGAATATGCCGATGAAATTTCTTTAGGAAGATCCATTGTCAACAGGCTGCCTTACAACGAAAAGGATTAACGGAGATGAAGCTCAGCATTGTTATTGTCAATTACAACGTTACCCAACTCCTGAAAAGCTGCCTTCAGTCTATTCAGAAACACCTTTCGGATATTGCCTGCGAAGTGATCATCGTAGATAATGCCTCAACAGACTCCTCATGGAGACAGCTGATTGATGAATTTCCGGACTGTAGGTTTATGGCTTCAGCACTTAATGAAGGATTTGCCAAAGCCAATAATAAAGCCGTCAAAACAGCAAAAGGGGAATACCTGCTGATCCTGAATCCGGATACGGAAATTGAAGGGTATTATATGCAGGACATCCTTGATTTTGCAGACTCAAAAAAGGATTTCGGCTGCCTTGGCGTACGGATGCATGACGCTGCCGGAAATTTTCTTCCGGAAAGCAAACGTTCGGTACCCGACATGATCAATTCCTTTGAGAAACTGTTTATAGGTTTTAAAAAGAATGAAACCAAATCTTATTACCGCAATGACATCGGTGAATATGAAAATGCTGAGGTGGAGGTGGTAACCGGTGCATTCATGCTCATCAGGAAAGCAGTATATGAAAAAGCAGGGGGCCTGGATGAAGCGTACTTTATGTACGGAGAGGACATTGACCTGTGCTATACGCTGCTGCAGAAGGGCTATAGGAACTACTATTACGGTCAGGCTTCTATCCTGCATCACAAAGGGGAAAGTACGGTAAAAGATGAGGTATACCTCAACAGGTTTTACGGTGCCATGCAGATTTTTATCTGCAAGTATTATAAGACAACAAAGCCGGTGCAGTATTCATTTCTGAAAGCCGGGCTCCGGCTCCGGCATACCATTGAAAAAATAAAGTTAAAATAAGAAAGCAGCTCAATTCAGTTGAGCTGCTTTTATGTATAGGAAATAATTTCTTATTATTTGGCAGGTGCCGCAGGAGTCTGCGCCGGCATATTCTGTGAAGCAGGAGCCGTTTGTGCAGGGGCTTCTTTTTTCACCGGCTGGCTTGTGTTTGGCAGTGCCTGTGTTGGCTTACCGGTAATTACTACACTGATCAGGATGAGAACGATGATCACCGCACCCAGCGTCCAGGTAGCTTTTTCCATAAAGTCATTGGTTCTCTGTACTCCGAACTGTGCGGAAGATGCACCTCCGAAAGTACTGGAAAGGCCTCCTCCTTTAGGATTCTGAGCCATAATGATGATAACCAGTAAAATACTGGCGATCATAATAAGAACCATTAATAGTGTAAATATAGTATCCATTAATTCTGATATCTTTTTGAATGGGCAAATTTAATCTTTTTTTACCGAATCACAAAATAAGATTGGTAAAAATAGCAAGCGGCGCCCGAGGCGCCGCTTTGCCTGTATAATTTAAGCTTCTTATTTGAAATCAGCGTCTTTAGCCTGGTTCACCTGGTATGACTTTACGGTCATATTGATGTCCATTCCGCCCATATTCTTTACCATGGTGTAAGGAAGCTTTACTCCGGCTACATCCTTGTAATCGGAATAGCTGGTTGGTACAGAACCGGCTTCGCTCACTTCTATTTCTCCTGTTTTCAGACCTGTTTTTACGCTGTAATAATAAGTTCCTTTACCTCCTTTGATTACGTAAGAGTCTTCATTATTGTATTTTTCAATACCGGTCAGCTTATATTCAGGAGATTTTGCAAACATCAGTTCAGGGAAAATTTCCTGATCCTTGATCATTTCAGACTTTTCCTTTTCACCTACAGGGACTTTTTTACCCTGTTGCTCTATGTATCCTTCCATTCCGTCGAAAACCATTTTATGTATGGTATTCCCCATCATGCTGACGTTCACTGCCCTTTTTCCGCCTTTGGCATCTATCATTTTGATATTCATGTCCATTCCCTGAACTTTGGCGGTAGCCTCCGTCGTAATGGAGTTGATTTTCTGAACAGCAGCCATCCCTCCGATAGCATTGATGTATTTATCCGCTACAGAAGCTGTTGTTACTCCGGCATCCACTTTTTGGGCAGAAGGTTTTCCTACCGGATTGGCATCTTTGTCAAAATATTTTACAGGATAACCCAGTTTCTCCAGGTTTTCTGAAATATCGGAAGCTTTACCTGCCACGAAAATTCTGCTCTGGTTCGGCAGGATATTGGTTTTTACTGCATTCGTTACATCTGCTGCGGTTACCTTATCGATGGATTTCAGATAATTGGTATAAAAGTCTGCCGGTAAATCATAGATTTTCTGATTCAGGGCAAACCTTGCAATAGTTTCAGGTCTTTCCAGCGACATGATGAAATTACCCTTCAGCTTTGCTTTTGCATTTTCCAGCTCATCCGGTTTTACAGTAGAGATTGCGTTAAGTTCATTCATGAACTCTTTTACGGCTTTATCCGTTACTTCATTTCTTACACTGGCCTCAGCAGAAAATTCAGGGGAATATTTGCTGGTGCTCATACTGGAGTATGCCCCATAAGTAAATCCGTTCTTTTCACGAAGGTTCATGAAAAGCCTTGCTTCACCGCCACCGCCTAAAATGTAGTTGGCAATAGTAGCAGGAAAATAATCCGGATTTTTCATTTTCAGGGTGTTGATATTGCCTACAGAAACTACAGACTGTACCGCAGAAGGAACATCCACTACATCAATTTCAGTTTTGGCCAGGTTTTGAGCCGGCTCAAGAGGAACAACAGGCGTATTCGCTTTTTTCCAGCCGCTGAATGCCTTCTCTACCATTGGTTTTACCTTATCGTATTTTACGTCTCCTACAATGACCAAATAGGCGTTGTCGGGAGCATAGTACTTTTTGTAGATGTTCTGTACATCTGCAAGCTGTATCCTGTTGATGGTTTCAACGGTTTCGAATTCTCCTCTTGCGGTATTCTTTCCATAGGTAAGTGCATTGGAAACCCTTGATGCAATAGAAGAAGCATTTTTTTCATCAGACTTTAATGCTTCAATAGTCCTTTCCTTTGAATTCTGGATTTCCTCAGCAGAAAATTTAGGATTCACGATGGCATCTGCCATCAGTCCCATTACTTCAGGGAAATATTTGGAAAGGGTATTGGCTGAAGCACCTCCGGAAGAAAAATTAAGTCGGGCTCCCAGATAGTCGATCTTTTTGTTGAACTCATCCTTGCTGATATTCATGGTGCCGTTTTCCAGCTGTTCAGCCATAATTTCGCTTACTCCGGTTATATTTCCTTCGTAATATGGCGGTCTGTCCATAGTAAGGTTTACACTTACCCTTGGAAGCTTATTGTTTTCCACCACCATAACGGTCAGGCCGTTCTTAAGCTGGAAGGTTTTTGGCTTGGCAATGTTGATGGCAGGAGTTGGTCCCGGCTTTGGCATTGCATTGATATCTATTTTCTGTGCAGAAAGCATTCCTGTGAATAAAAATGCTACCGCTATATAGGTTAATTGCTTTTTCATTTGTAAAAAATTGTTTTAATAATCATTGTTAAATCGGTATTCTCTGTGAGACTACTTTTTTTCAGGAAGGTAATTAATGATTATTCTCTGATTAGGATTAAGATACTTCTTGGCAGCATTCTGAAGATCCTGTCTGGTGATGGATCTGTAGATATCGATTTCTTTGTTGATCAGATTCGTATCTCCCATCAGCACATGATTGGTTGCCAGTGAAGCTGCAATCCCCTGGATGCTTGAATTTTGGTTTACAAACTGGTTCTCATACTGGTTCTGAAGTTTCTGGTAATCATCCGGGGAAATAAGTGTTGTCTGCAGTTTCTTAATCTCTGCATCAATATCAGATTGAAGAACCTGCTTCGTAGTCTGTCCCATAGGGATGGCAAAGAATGCGAAAATACTGTAGTCTTCAAGTCCCTGGTTAAAGGCGGCTACCTGAAGGGCCTTTTTATCCTGGTCTACCAGTTTTTTATATAAAACAGAAGATTTACCGTTGCTCAGATAGGAGGAAAGCATATCTAAAACATAGGCATCCTTTTCTTTATTGGCAGGTGTTCTGTATGCAAAAACATATGCCGGAAGCTGGATGTTCGGGTCATATGCTGTCACTTCTTTTTGCTGGGTAATCGGCGCATCTTTCGGGAAATTTTTAGGATATACCGTACCTTTAGGGATACTGCCGTAATATTCCTGGATCCATTTTTTAGTCTCTTCAGGCTTAATGTCTCCGGCCACAACCAGCGTAGCGTTGTTAGGAACATAGTATTTTTTATAGAAAGCCTGGAACTCATCCAGCTTTGCCGCATTCAGGTCTTCCATAGAGCCAATCGTTGGCCAGTTGTATGGGTGATTGGTGAAAAGGTTTTTCTGAATGGTTGTGAAAAGATTACCATATGGCTGGTTATCCATTCTCAATCTCTTTTCTTCTTTTACTACCTCTCTCTGCGTGTCTACTCCAATCTGATTGATTACGGCATGGCGCATTCTTTCCGCCTCCATCCAAAGACCCAGCTGCTCATTATTGGACGGGAATGTCTCATAATAGTAAGTTCTGTCGTTGGTTGTATTGGCATTATTCTGTCCTCCGTTAGAGGAAACAATTTTGAACCATTCCCCTCGTTTGATGTTCGGAGTTCCTTCAAACAGAAGGTGCTCAAAGAAATGGGCAAATCCTGTTCTTCCCTTTAACTCGTCTTTTGCTCCCACGTGGTACATTACTCCTGTAGTCACTACCGGAGCAGAATTGTCCTGATGAAGAATTACATGAAGACCGTTAGGCAGATCATACTCTTCGAATTTGATTTGCTGTGCATTAAGCATCATTCCGAAGAAGGCTGCAGCAGCAACAGAAAGAAGTCGTTTTTTCATAAATTAGAAATTGTTTGTCAATGAGTTTCAAAAATACATTAAATGTTACAAATTTTTGTTACAATGGAGCAAAGTTTGCATGCTAAGAAAATGATTACAGAATAAGTACCATTTTTTCGCTTATTCTGAACAAAGTTAATTTTGTGATTTTAAAAATATTCCGATGAAAAGCTTCTTGGGAGAAAATATATCTCAGGATTCTCTGGTCACGTTGTTCAGCCAGGCTCCTGTGGCCATGTCTCTTTTGATGGGTGATGATTTAATCATTCAAAACGCCAATCCGCAGATGCTGGAACTTTGGGGCAGGGATGCCGCCGTCATTGGTCAGCCTATATTTGATGTCCTTCCGGAAATACAGTCTCAGGGATTCGTTGAGATTTTAAATAATGTATATCGTAAAGGAGAAGTATTTAAGGGCGATAAGTGGCCGGTTTTTCTTGAAAAATACGGAGAATATGCAGAACATTTCTTCAATTTTATTTATGCACCCATCTATAATGATCAGAAACAGGTGATCGGAGTAAGTATTGTTGCTACCGAAATAACAGACCAGGTGATTTCTGAACGCAAACTCAAGGAAAGCGAATACCGTTTTGAAGATCTGATCCAGAAATCTGAATATTCCATCGCGATCTATCGTTCCGAAGATTTATATATAGAACTTGCTAACGAGCCGATGCTTAAAACATGGGGTAAGGACGCTTCAGTTATCGGTATGAAACTGGAAGATGCGCTCCCTGAACTTGAAGGGCAGCCATTTATTGGCCTTTTAAGGGACATATTTAAAACAGGAAAAACCTATACCGCTACTGAAGACCGTGCAGACCTTGTCGTAGACGGGAAATTGCAGACTTTCTATTATAATTTTTCTTACAAACCACTTATAAATTCAGATGGGGAAGTCTATGCCATACACAATGTAGCTGTTAATGTAACAGATCTGGTTATGGCAAGGACAAAAATCCAGGAAAGCGAAAAGAAATACAGGGACCTTGCTGATTCCATGCCCCAGTTTGTCTGGACCAGTGACAAAGACGGCAATATCAGTTATATGAATGACAGCTGGTATAAATACACCGGTTCCGATAAAAATGAAGACCTATCCGAGTCCTTAAAAAAAGTAATCAAGCCGGAAATTTATGATCATGTAAGGAGAATCTGGCAAGAAAGCGTTAAAACAGGAAGCCCTTTTGAAGTGGAATATGAATTCTCCGATCCTCGCAATCCCGGAGGATACAGGTGGTTCTTAGGGAGGGCAATTCCGGCCTATGGTAAGGATAAAAGTATAAAACAGTGGATTGGTACCTTTACAGATATCGATGACTTTAAGCAACTTCAGGCGCAGAAAGACCATTTTCTGGGCATTGCCAGCCACGAGCTGAAAACGCCGCTCACCAGCCTGAAACTGTATACCCAGTTCATAGAAATGAACCTTCAGAAACAGGGAGACCTGAGGAATGCCGAAGTAGCCAAAAGAATGGACGCCCAGATTGACCGGCTGACGGAACTGGTGAATGATCTTCTGGATGTGACCAAAATCCAGAATGGTAAAATCCAGCTCAATGAATCTTATTTCGATTTTGATCAGCTGATTGATGAAGTGATCAAAGAACAGCAGATGACTTCACGGCATAAAATTATTGCGAACCGATCATCTATAGGAGAAGTATATGCAGACCGCCACCGGATTTCCCAGGTGATGAGCAACCTGATCAGCAATGCCATTAAATATTCTCCTGATGCAGATGAAGTGCTGGTCTCTGCAAAAGAGGAAAATGATACCATCAGTTTCAGTGTGAAGGATTTCGGGATAGGAATTCCCTCAGATAAGCAAACGAAAGTTTTTGAGCAGTATTATCGCGTCAGCGGATCCAAAGAACATACCTTCCCGGGCCTCGGATTAGGATTGTATATTTCATCTGAGATCATCAAAAGGACAGGCGGCAGGATTTATGTGCATTCTACAGAAGGAAAAGGGTCCGATTTTTGCTTCGAAATCCCAAAGAATAAAAATATAAACAATCATGCCTAGTGCTTCAAAAATAATGGTGGTGGATGACAGTCCCGCAATTGTTGACTCTATTGAAATGATGCTGGATTTTGAAGGATTTGAAATTGAGAAATTTTACAGGGGTTCAGATATGCTGAATGCTTTGGAAGCATCAGAAAAGCCCAATGTGATCTTAATGGATATGTGGCTTTCCGGTGAAGACGGGAGGGATATTTGCAGGATTATAAAGGCAGATGAAAAGCTGCGTGACATTCCTGTATTGATTATGTCTGCAAGCAGGGGACTGGAACAATCCGCATTGGATGCAGGTGCTAATGAGTTTATTGCGAAACCCTTTGATCTGGGAGAGATGATAGACCGCATCAGATCTTATATGAACAATTAAGCGACTATATACTACACATATTAGAAACCGGCTGAAGTTCTGCCGGTTTATTTTTTATCAATGCTTTTACTGGCCAAACTGTTATACCGGTTGGATATTTCTTTTAATCCTAATAAAAGAAATTCAGAGGCAGGTTTAAAATTTGAAATCTGCTTATAATACATTAATTTTGTATTCCAAATTTTTTTGCTGTATGGATTATCTGAAAGGACTTAACGAATCACAATATGAAGCTGTTACCACATTGCAGGGCCCGCTGATGGTGCTTGCAGGGGCAGGTTCCGGTAAAACGCGTGTGCTTACCATGCGTATTGCCCACCTGATTACCAATGGTATCGATCCTTTCAATATCCTTGCCCTTACCTTTACCAATAAGGCAGCAAAAGAAATGAAAGAACGTATTGCCAAAGTGGTGGGGACCAGTAATGCAAGAAGCTTGTGGATGGGTACTTTTCACTCGGTTTTCGCAAGGATCCTCAGGAATGAAGCCCATTACCTCGGCTATCCTTCCAATTTTACCATTTACGACCAGCAGGATGCTTTGAATGTCATCAGGAAAGTGCTGAAGGACATGAATATTGATGCAGACCTGTACAAACCTAAAAAAGTACAGTCCAGAATTTCCACATATAAGAATAACCTGATTACCGTTAAGGCCTATTTTAATAATCCTGAACTGATTGAAGCGGATGAAAAAGCCAATATGAGGTTCATCGGGCAGGTCTATCAGCGTTATGTGGAAGCATGCTTCAGAAACGGGGCGATGGATTTTGATGACTTGCTCCTGAAAACCAATGAACTGCTTACGCGTTTCCCCGAGGTACTTGCGAAATACCAGGACCGATTCAGGTATATTCTGGTAGATGAGTACCAGGATACCAACCATTCCCAGTACCTTATTGTGAAGGCTTTGGCTTCTAAATTTGAAAACATCTGCGTTGTAGGGGATGATGCACAATCTATCTATTCTTTCCGGGGCGCGAACATTTATAACATTCTGAACTTTAAAAAAGATTATCCGGAGGCCGTAACCGTTTCCCTGGAGCAGAATTACCGCTCTACCCAGAATATCGTAAATGCTGCCAATGTAGTGATTGCCAAAAACCTGCAGCAATTCAAGAAAAATGTATTCAGTGAAAACGAAGAAGGAGACAGGATCAAAGTATACCGTTCCCTATCTGATGCGGATGAAGCTAATTTTGTAGCCGCGAATATCTGGGAGCTCCGCAACCGTGACCAGAGAAAATACGATGATTTTGCCATTCTGTACCGTACCAATTCCCAGACGCGGGCTTTTGAAGATGCATTAAGGCGTAAAAATATCCCCTATAAAGTATACGGAGGCCTATCATTCTACCAGAGAAAAGAAGTAAAGGATCTTTTGGGATACCTGCGTCTGCTGATCAATGAAAATGATTCAGAGGCATTGATGAGGGTTATTAATTACCCAACCAGGGGAATCGGCGAAACCACTCAGAATAAGCTGATCGTTTTTGCCGATGCACAGAATATTTCCGTTTCCGCCGTCCTGAATAACCTCCCGATGTATGCGCCTCAGTTAGGTCTCAACAACGGAGTGCTTACCAAACTGAATGACTTCTGGTCTATGATCAAAGCCTTCCAGGTATTGCTGAAAACAGAAACGGCTTATAATGTTGCTATGGAGGTTGCGAAACGAAGCGGCCTGATCAAATTCCTGAAAGACGACCAGACTCCGGAAGGCATTTCCCGTGTAGAAAACGTACAGGAATTAATGAACTCCATGCAGGGGTTCATTGAAGAGCAGATGCAGCTGGAAGATGGTGACCCGAGCTTATCCAACTTCCTGGAAAATATTGCCCTGTCTGCTGATACACAGGACAAGACGGCAGAAGAAGACATGGTTTCCCTGATGACCATTCACCTTTCCAAAGGCCTTGAGTTCCCGGTTGTGCACCTGGTTGGGCTGGAAGAAAACCTTTTCCCGAGTTTTATGAGCTCATCCACCCGTGAGGATCTGGAAGAAGAACGGAGATTGTTTTACGTAGCCCTTACCCGTGCTGAAAAGCAGGTGTTCTTCTCGTATGCAGTATCTAGATTCCAGTGGGGAAAGATTACCGATGCAGAGCCATCACGCTTCCTGAGCGAAATTGATGACGAGTATATTGAATTCGTAAATCCGGCTATTGAAAAAAGATTCATTAACAATTCCGGGATCAGGTCCAATATTTTTGATGAACATCCATCTGAACTGAAAAGTTTTAAAAGAATCGAGAAAAAGACCATTGAACGCGGCGATAGCTCAAAACCTGCTGCTGAAGCTAAAAAGCTGAGACCGGTGAGTACTGCCAAAATCGTCAATCCAAGCGGAGCATCTTCGCAGGATATAGAAGTAGGAGATAAGGTGAGGCATGACCGTTTCGGCATCGGGGAAGTAACGTTCCTGGACGGTACAGATCCGCAGAATATCAAAGCCAAAGTCATTTTCCAGCACGAAGGAGAGAAAAACCTCATCCTCAAATTTGCCAAGCTGACCAAAATTTAAAAATTAAAAACTGATAAAAAACATTTTCTGACATTTATAAGTCTATTAATTTTGTAGACTAATAAATATGGATTATTTTTGTTCCCGCTAAAGAGCAGATTAATTCATAAAATCAGAAATGTATGGCAAGTAGAAAGACTATTTTATCAGCGTCTGTCGTCTTTTTTCTGGGTACGTTTGCATACGCCCAGCAGAATGACAGCCTGAAAACCGGCAATGTGGAAGAAGTGGTAATTTTAGGATCCAGAGGTGGGGCAAGATCGAAAGCAGACAGTCCGGTGCCGGTGGATGTTTTTAATCTTAAGGAAGCTTCTGTGACTTTACCGCAGACCAATATCGCCCAGATCCTGAATGCTGTGGCTCCCTCATTTACCTCAACGGTCCAGACCAACTCAGACGGGACAGATCACTTGGATCCCGCACAGCTCAGAGGATTGGGGCCGGATCAGGTATTGGTGCTCGTCAATGAAAAAAGGAGGCACACCTCAGCTCTGGTTAATGTTAACGGTACACCGGGAAGAGGAACGGTTGGGACAGACCTCAATGCCATCCCTTCATTCGCGGTCAGCAGAATTGAAGTATTACGGGATGGGGCTTCGGCGCAGTATGGTTCGGATGCTATTGCAGGAGTAATCAATTTAAGCCTCAAAAGAGATACGGGCAAACTTACCGGACAGGTAAGCTATGGAGGGAACCTGACGCCTGCTGCGAATGACCACACAGGGGATTTTGATGGCCAGAATATTCAGGTTGACCTGAATTATGGTAACAAAATAGGTAAAAAAGGAGGGTTTTATAATATTACATGGACATCGCAGTTCCGCGATCCTACTTACCGGGCCGGAACCGAAAGCGGAAAATTATATAATGCCTACAATGCGGTTGAACAGCGGGCCCTGAATAATGGGGTAAACCTATCTTCGCTGTTCAGCAATATCAATTCAACCCCGAACAGCCAGCAAATTATCAATTCCATCCATCAATATGCACAGCAGGTAGATTATTTTTCACCGATTTTCCAGTCTCAGATACAGTCGGCTAATTCCATCAGTGCGTTGCAGGCATTGTTGGGGCAGGATTTTACTGACCAGGAGCTGGCGTACAGAGGACAGTCGCGTAAGAATTTCAATATGCAGGTAGGGCAGTCGAAACTTAATAACCACCAGCTGTTTCTCAATATGGAAGTTCCGTTGAATGATCAGTGGAAAGTATATACTTTCGGGGGCTACAGCATGAGGCACGGAATATCAGGCGGTTTTTACAGAAGGCCGAACCAGAGCAGGACCTTTACCGGGCTGTATCCTAACGGATACCTTCCGCAGATCGGCACTGATATCCAGGATATTTCACTGGCTGCCGGAATTAAAGGAGACTGGAAAGGATGGAAGATCGACCTGAGCAATACCTTCGGTCAGAATTCATTTGATTACACCATTAAAAATACCGGCAATACTTCGCTGAGGTTTGCCTCCCCGAACGAATTCAGGGCCGGAGGATTACAATTTTCACAGAATACGATCAATCTGGATTTTTCAAAGAAATATGACGTATGGAATGGGATCAATGTGGCTTTCGGAGGGGAACACCGGTACGAGAATTTCACCATAACCGCAGGGGAAGAAGCTTCCTATGCTACGTATGATGTCAACGGAAATGTATGGACGGGCAACAGCCAGCGCCCGACAGATTTCTTCGGAAATACTCTTGCAGGAGGCTCGCAGGTGTTCAGCGGCTTCAGGCCGGCAAATGCGGTAGACAAGAACAGGCAATCAGTTGCTGCCTATGCAGATGTTGAAATGAATTTTAACAGATGGCTTCTGGTGGATGCGGCAGCCCGTTATGAAAACTATTCGGATTTCGGATCCACCTTCAATTATAAACTTGCCTCCAGGATCAAGCTGGATGATAATTTTAATTTCAGGTTTGCCGGCTCTACAGGATTCAGGGCCCCTTCCATTCACCAGATTTATTATAATGTAACGTCAACGCTGTTTACCAATAACCAGTTGCTGGAAGTAGGGACCTTCAGTAATGATTCTGCCATTGCAGGCCTTCTTGGTATTCCTAAACTCAAACAGGAAACATCCAAATCGGGAAGTATAGGGTTTACCTACAGGATTCCTTCTGTTAATCTGAGCTTTACGGCAGACGGATATTTTACCAGGATTAATAACAGGATCGTACTTACCGATCAGTTTACCAGAGCCATAGTTTCTCCGGATGCACAAGCTGCTTTTGACCAGGCAGGTGTTAATGCAGGACAGTTTTTTGCCAACGCCATAGATACGGAAACCCGCGGTGTGGATGTAGTTATCTCGCATCAGAAAAGATTTTCGGAGCTGAGGCTGGATAATAACTTTGCCATTAACCTGAACCAGACCAGGAGGGTAGGAGATATTCACTCTACCGGATTGCTTCAGTCTGCAAACCTTGAGAATATTTATTTTTCTGAAAAGTCAAGAGTATACCTTGAGGAAGCCGTTCCGAGGGTTAAAGCAAGCCTTTCCCACAATATTTCATGGAAAGGTGCTGATTTTTACCTGAGGAATACTTACTTCGGAGCCGTGACGGGAGCGGATATCATAGATGCGAACGGTGACGGAATTACCGAATGGAATGAGCACCAGAAAATAGGAGACAAAATCATTACGGATATCTCTGCAGCCTACCGGTTTACAAAAAATATAGGGCTTACGGTAGGCGTCAACAATATATTTGATATTTATCCGACTAAAAACCTTCCGGCTTCCACCAACAATGACCAGTTTATTTATTCGAGGTCAACGTCACAATTCGGGCAAAACGGAAGGTACGTGTTTACCAGACTCAATTTTAATTTTTAATGTATATTCATTTTTTTGGTTAGCGGGCTCAGATACTGAGCCCGCTTTTTATTGCTGTTTTGTCACGATCATACAACGTTACCGCAATATTGTTTATCTTCGTGGTAAAAGAATTGATTATGCGAAGGATCTTCACCGGACTGTTTCTGTTCCTGGTTACCATGCCGCTTCTGGCTCAGGAATATCAGACATTAAATAACATCAGCTATTACGATCAGAAAGTCAGCGCTTCAGATGCCTACATCAGCGAACGTTGTGTGCTGGATGTCTATATCCCCAGGAATATTAAAAATTTCCCTACCGTGATCTGGTTTCACGGCGGTGGAATTACAGGCGGTGAAAAAGAAATTCCCGAAGCCCTTAAGAATAAAGGAATAGCTGTGATAGGCGTCAATTATCGTTTGTCGCCCAAAGTAAAAGCCCCGAAATATATTGAAGATGCGGCAGCGGCTACAGCGTGGGTATTTAAAAATATCAAAAAATACGGCGGCCGGGAAGACCTGGTTTTTATTTCCGGGCATTCTGCAGGAGGGTACCTTGCTGCTATGGTGGGACTGGATAAAAAATACCTTCAGAAGTATGGTCTTGATGCCAATGCACTGGCCGGAATAATTCCTTTCAGCGGACAGATGATTTCACACTTTACCACCAGGAAAGAAAAAGGAATTGATGAACTTGATGCCAGGATCGATGATATGGCTCCCCTCCATTTTATCCGGGCAGACGCTCCGCCTTTGCTGCTGATCACCGGCGACCGGGAAAAGGAACTCTTGGGAAGGTATGAAGAAAATGCCTATATGAACAGGATGATGAAGCTGAAAGGACATCAAGAAACTACTTTATATGAACTTCAGGGTTTTGATCATGTTGGAATGGCCCAGCCTGCATTTCCTTTATTGCTCAACGAAATCAAAAGGGTCGAAAAGCTGAAAAAATAACCTCACTGTTCAATACCGTGACCTGAAAAGCTTTGCAGAATGTACTTTTGCAAAGTTTTTGCTTTAAAAGGCCGGTAACAATAGAAATAAAAAAACTCAACCGTTATCCATGAACTTTAGGCTTTAACAATGCCTTAAACTTCTCTAATTCTTTTACTTCAACATGGGAATATTTTACAATAATGCCGTCTGCGATATCTATATTGGCAAAAGTGCCGGTACCAAACTGATCCAGGATATCAGAAACGCCAAAAAGAATGTAAAGATCGTCTCTCCTTACCTGTCTCCGAATTTGATAAAGGAGCTGATTTTCCTGCATAATAAAGGGATCGAGGTCAGCCTGATCACTACAGACGAGATTGAAGACTTTTACGGCCATGAAAAGAATATCAATAAGCTGATTATTCAGGAGCAGCAGGTGGATGAGTCTGCCAAGCAGTCGTATGACAGTCTGAAAAACCTTTCTGCCCTATTGCTTTTTATCATAATCAGTCTGGCTGTCGTATTAATTCCATTGATTTTTTTATTGGAACAGCCCAAATTGGCTTTCGGTTTTATCGCTGTTGTCCTTCTGTTTCTGATCCGGAATTACATCGTTAGTGAGCTGAAGAAAAAGAAAATCTATCATTATACCTATAAGCAGCTGTTTCCGTTCAAAGTCTTTGTTTCACCCGGACAGGGAAGCGGTTCGATCAATAAGACCTTCATTCACAGCAAAATTTACATTATTGATGACGAAATTGCGTATATGGGCTCCCTGAACTTTACTGCGAAAGGGGTCAAGGAAAATTATGAGACCAGGATCAGGACGGCCGATCCCAACGCTGTACGCAAAATTGTAGAGGAAGTAGACCGGCTGTTATCCAATTCGGAATTGGCGGAAAGAGATGTCCAGTATTGGGGAAGCCAGCTGTATTCAGAACCGATCAATTGATCAATAGTGAATGTGCTTCGCAATCAATGGTGAATGGTTGACTATATAAATTGACAAGCGCAGCGAATTGACGATTGACTCATTCACGAAGAGCAGTCAATAGTGAATTTTGCTCCGCAAGTGAATAGTGAATAATTGACTATATAAATTGACAAGCGCAGCCAATTGACGATTGACCATTCACGAAGAGCAGTCAATAGTGAATTTGCTCCGCAAGTGAATGGTGAATCGTAAACCAACGTTAAGAATTGACTGCGCAGCGAATTGACCATTGACCCGTTCACAACTCAATCCATCACCTTTCCACCAGTTCTTTTACCTCTTCCCCGTAAAAATCGGTTACGGTAGTTTTGATTTTCAAAAGTTCATACCATTTCCTGAAGGCCCCTACAAATACAACCAGCATCAGGATCATGGCTATTGCGGCTAACGCAGCCAGAAGGTACTGTTGCTTAGGAATATAAATTTCCGTGACCTGTACATAACCGGCCCAGAAAGTAATGATGGCCATGAAAACGCCGGGTATGGCGGAGCAGAGGGCATATTTCCCCCTGTTCATACGGATGAGCATGGTTGTACACACAATAAGCCCGCAGGCAGCCAGAAGCTGGTTGCTGATCCCGAATAAGGGCCAGATGCTGCTCACGTTTCCTGTATACACCAGATATCCCCAGGCAAATGTAAACAGCAGGCTGCTGATAATGATTCCCGGCACCCAGTTTTTATCATTGAATTTAGGAGCGACTGAGCCTAACATTTCCTGCAGGAAAAATCTTCCGACCCGGGTACCTGCATCGATGGCGGTAAGAATGAAAACGGCTTCAAACATGATGGCGAAATTGTACCAATAGGCCATCAGCTGATCCATATACGGGATTTTATTAAAAATATGGGCCATTCCAACAGCCAGGGAGACTGCACCTCCGGTCCGGCCGTGAAGATCGATGCCGATTCTTTCAGAAAAATAATTGATGTCCACACCGTGAAGCGACGGATGTGCTGCCAGGAAAGCATCATAGGATTCTTTCGGGGTATTGATGGCAAAATAATCTCCGGGCATTAAGGTACAGGCGGCAATCAGGGCCATTAAAGCTACAAAACCTTCCACCAGCATTGCTCCGTAGCCTACAAAAAGGATTTCCCGTTCGCGATTCAGCATTTTAGGAGTCGTACCGGTGGCAATAACGGCATGGAAACCCGATATGGCACCACATGCGATGACAATAAAAATAAACGGCAGCACAGGTCCACCGATAACCGGTCCGCCGCCATGGATAAATTGGGTTAAGGCAGGCATCTGAATGGTTGGGTGAATAACGATGACCCCAATAGCCAGCATGATGATGGTTCCTATCTTCAGGTAGGTGGACAGGTAATCCCTCGGAACCAGAAGAAGCCATACCGGAAGTACGGAAGCCAGGAAACCATATAAAGGAATGGCAATGGAAATGGTGCTGATATCCCATGAAAAAAGATTGTTCATCGTTTCATTCTGCATCAGGTTATGGCCGCCAATAATTCCTGCAATCAATAAAATCCCGCCCAGGATACTCGCGAAAGTAACCGAATTTTTTCGGTACCGCATAATCAGGCCCATAATAATAGCGATAGGCATCGTAATTACTACCGTAAATAGAGACCAGGAAGCCTCATGCATGGCATTGATACAGGCCAGTGAAAGCCCCGCGAGTGTCAGGATCAGAATGAATAAGATGGCAAAACCGGCTACTGTACCGGTTGTTTTTCCGATTTCCTTGGAAGCGATCGTGGCAAGGCTCTGTCCTTTGTGCCGTACGGAAGCAAACAATACCACCATGTCATGCACGCCCCCGCCAAGTACACAGCCGATCAGGATCCATAATGTGCCGGGAAGATAGCCGAACTGGGCTGCCAGTACAGGGCCTACCAGAGGACCCGCAGCAGCAATCGCTGCAAAATGGTGTCCGAAAAGTACATTTTTGTTGGTGGCTACATAATCTTTACCGTCAGCAAATTCAATCGCGGGAGTGGTATTATTGTCATTCAGCCTGAGTACTTTATTGGCCATGAAGATACCGTAAAACCGGTATGCAATGGCAAAAATAAGCAGGGAAGTAAAAACAAGGGTCAGTGCATTAATGTTATTGAGAAATTCCATATCATGTATGTTTTATTGAGTAAAATAATGTAACGTTTGATTCAGTTTGATGTGAATGCTACAGGCATTGGGCCAAGTTAACTATTTTAAGCATAAAAAATATGATATGTATATCAAATTAGCAAATTGTCAGGCAGTGATTGTTTTATATATTTGAATATTAATTATTTGTAATTTTAAAATATAATATTGTATATCTTAGGTTATCGTGCATAGGGATACCGGTGTAGAGACCGCAAGTCTTATCCATTGATAAATGAAATGGTATAAATGCTATTGGACCAGGTTAGATAATCTTACATGGCCTGTTGTTCCCGCGGGAGTCTTAGATGCAGCATCCTTTTTCTGTGAAACAACAAAATCAACCATTTGGTCCGTAAGGCGCTTAAGGTAAGCTTTATCCGTAGTCCAGAAACCATGTACGCCGTCTTCCACCACAACCAGTTTGTTGTTGATATTATGGTCGGTTAACTGTTGGCTGAGTTTTACCGATTGCTGTAGCGGAACAATTTTATCCTTATTGCCCTGAAGAATCAAAGTAGGGATTCCATGGGACGAATACGTTACCGGAGAGATGGTTTTGAAATATTCAACCACTTTTCTTTTGTCTTTCTTGATCTCATACCCGGAAATTCCGCGGATCAGATTTTCTCTGATTTCAACAATTTTTTTCGCAAATAATCCGATCAGGAAAACCGGAAACCTTCCTGCCCTCGTATGGAGTAATTTGTTGAGGTCTGCCGGCCCGAAATTGTCAACTACATAGTTTACCGTTGCAGGATATGGTGCCAGTTCCTGTGATCCTTTGAATTGAGTATCGTCCGTATAGGCAGCCAGAAGCGAAAGGTGTGCTCCTGCAGAAGCGCCGAAGAGCCCTATATTATCGGTATCAAAATGGTATTTCTCTGCATTTTTTCTCACCCAGCGTATAGCATCTTTACAGTCCTGCACCGGTGCAGGAAAATGAACATCCGGACCGACCAGGGTATAATCAATACTGACTACGGCATATTGCTTTTCAACCAGCTTCAGGATCATATCCTCAATATAGCTATCGGCACGGATGGTTTTATCACCCTGTACCCATCCGCCGCCGTGAATATAAATCAGCACCGGAAGCTTTTCGTTGCCTGCTGTTTTAGGCCTGTAAATATCCATAGCGATGGATTTGCCTCTTTCATCGGTCTTATACACTATATTTTCAGATACTACTGTGCGTGCCGGTAAGAGGGTGCTCACCGGTGCCGAAGTTTTTTCCGGAATCTGTTGGCTGTAGGTGAATTGAAATAATGCCGTTAGAATAACAAAAAGTAGGTTTGTGGAAAACCTGCGTAAAGAAGTAGCGAAGACTGATGAATTCATAAAGTACTTTTGATGCGTGTTATCGTACTAACTCCTCAAAAAGTCTACCAAAAGTCTGATCAAGATTTTTGGATTTTCCCGGATGCGGCCGGGAAGTCTGTATGACGGCACTTTTTACTGCAGTAAGCCAGCGGAACCGTTCCGGAATGTCTAAGGCTGCAATAGGGCCTCCGTCACGGTCTCCGTGAGCGACTTTCTGAAAGCTGGCCAGGTTCTGCATAATATCTTCATAATCCAGCTTGCTGTGCATCAGCCTGAATTTGTCTGGACACAGGTAAAATTCTACCCGGATGTATTTTTTCTTTTTCGAAAACATGATCAGCCCGATATTGAAAAATTCCTCCCGCTCCACTTTGGGTACCAGCCGGATTACGGCATATTCGTAAATGTTATCCTCTTGCATGCTGAGCTTCGTTTACAAAGATTTGAGAATGTTCCAGACGGGTTTTCATAAACCGGAAATACACCTCACGGATCTCTTCCGGAGATTCTTCTGCATCGTCCCATTGCAGCCATTCTTCAGGAATAAGATTAACAATGTCACGGAACAGGTTGTCATTCAGCATAGAACGGGCAAAACGGTCTGCTTCTTCCAGGCGGGTAGCTTTAGGCAGCAATACGTGGTCTTTCACGTACTTGAATGGTGTTTTTGCAGCGGCATCAAAATTCTGCCACGAATGGTGGAAGTAAAATGACGCTCCGTTATCAATGACCCAGAGTTCCTTGTGCCACATCAGCAGATTGGTATTTTTGTAGGTGCGGTCTATATTGGTGATAAATGCATCCAGCCATAAGATTTTAGAAGCCAGCAGCGGATCGATAACAACTCCCGGATCATAGGCAATGGCGCCGGAAAGATAATGCAGCCCAAGGTTCAGCCCCTCCGAAAATTTCAGCAGGTCCTGGATTTCCTCATCAGCTTCAGTCCTTCCGAAATCAACATCCAGATGGGCAAAAACCAGTTCCGGAATGTTCAGGCCCAGTGCTTCCGTTATTTTTCCGCCCAGAAGTTCAGAGATCAGCATTTTCACACCATGACCGGCTCCGCGGAATTTAAGTACATATTTAAAATCGTCATCCGCTTCTGCGAGAGCAGGCAGTGAGCCACCTTCCCTGAGCGGGACGATATAGCGCATGACGGTTACTGTTCTAAGATCCAACATAACGCAAAAATAAGGTTTTCCTTTGTGTATATTCCTATTTTTAATATTTTAGATGAAATTAGGGTCGCTACCGGAGCGGATCTGCCCGAACACATCATGGATTTCCTGAACCGGTAATGACACTCGATTTCATAAACGCTTTAAAAAATACGGTATGAATATAATAAAACAACAGAATATCATCCTGAATAATCCTGAAACCCGGGATTTCCTTGCCGATGTCCTGTATCCAGAGTTCGGAAATCAGCTTCCGCTGGTCATTTTCGTGCATGGGTATAAAGGCTACAAAGACTGGGGAGCCTGGAACCTGATGGCAGAAAAACTGGCTGAGGCAGGATTCTTTTTCGTCAAGTTCAACTTTTCTCACAACGGAACAACCGTTGAAGACCCCAATAATTTTGCAGACCTTGAAGCATTCGGACAGAATAATTATTCCAAGGAACTTTCAGATTTAGGAGTGGTGATTGACTATTTTGCCTCGGATCCCAGAGTAGACCGCCATAAGATCATCCTGATAGGGCACAGCAGGGGAGGCGGTATTTCTATCATCAAAACCTTTGAAGATGAACGCATTAATGGACTGATCACTCTGGCCAGTGTTGATACCTTAGAACGGTTTCCGAAAAACCATCAGCTTGAGAGCTGGAAGGAAAAAGGCGTTTACCATGTCCTGAACGGAAGAACCAATCAGCAGATGCCGCATTATTATCAGTTTTATGAAGATTTCCAGCAGCATTACCACCGCTTGGATGTAGAAAGGGCTACCGAAATGGCGAAAGCTCATTTCCTGATCATTCACGGGACCCGGGATGAAAGCGTGGATGTGAAAAATGCAGAACACCTGTACCTGCTGCATCCTAACTCGGAATTATTCCTGGTTGAAAATGCAGGCCACACTTTTGGCGCAAAGGAGCCATGGGAAAGCCATGAATTACCTGAAGATCTGAATACCGTTACTGAAAAATGTATTGAGTTCATCCGGGAAAAGATGTAGTTTCATAAAAAGCCAACGACTGTTCTGAAGAATAAATGAATTCATTACTAAAAAAATGGTATCTTAATGAAAATATAATAACCTTAAAATCCAGATCATTATGAAATCATTACACCAGGCTCAAAAATTGAACAGAGCGGCTCAGAAAGCTATTCTGGGACAAGGAACATCTTCCTGCGCTCCGACCGGATGTCATTTAAATGCAATCAATAACAGCAATGACCGGTGCTTTATTCTCTCCTGCCCGTCGAAATACGGCCATATGCAACTCGTCAACGGTACTTATCAATGCTGTTTCTAAAAAAAAGGAGTGAAAATTTTCACTCCTTTATTATTTAACGTACTTCTAAGCTGAATACAATATGCTTATGCTTCAGGCATACTTTTATTCTTCCTGTGTCAGCAGTTTCCAGGCTTCTTCAATATTGTTTTTCAGAAGCAGATTTTTTGCTTCCCTGTGGACGTCTTCATCCGCATAGAAGCTTACTCCAGGAAGCTGTTCTACATTGGCCAGCATGCCCAGATCGTTTCCGGTGAAAACCCTGCTGTATTTGATGTCATCCGGAAGCAAATCGAAACCGATTCCTTTGGTCACCAGAGGTTTCGGTACTTCAAACAGGTTGTTTTCATTATTCCTGGAATACAAGTTTCCGCCAAGACGGGCTACCATATCCAGTTTTTTCTGATCAAGGTTCCCTTCCTCATTCAGGTATTCTTCACGGATATGGATCTTCTGCACTTCACAGATCACCAAATTGCCGGCGCCTCCCTGGTCGCCGAGGGATTTCACTTCCAGAACATTACATTCGAAATTCACCGGGCATTCTTCGATAAGTTTCGGCTGTATGAGATCTGCCTCCTTCATGGTCAATCCTGATTTTACAAATTCATTGACGCCTGTTTCATATTCCGTTGAAGCCAGGGAAATCTGCTGTACAATCGGGAAATTCACGGTTCCGATCACTACTTCAGGCACTTCCAGAATATTTTCCAGCGTATGTTTGGTGGTGTTGTCACGTACCCTTCTTGATGGCGAAAAAATCAGTACCGGCGGAACCGTACTGAACATATTAAAAAAACTGAACGGAGATAAATTGCTGTTCCCGTTCTTATCTACCGTGGAAGCCAAAGCGACCGGACGCGGAGAAACGGCAGTCTGCATGATCGTCTGCAGCTGTACGGGGGATAGTTCGGATGGAGTTACTTTTTTCATTTATTAAATCTGGCACTAATTATTTTAACACATTAGACACATTAGTATAAGTTAATATTTCGAAAATATTTAGAACACATCAGAATGAAAATCTCTGATTTTCATTCTAGCTTAGCTTTTCAAAATCTTTGTTTACAAAAGTTTCAGTACCATCACGATACAAATTATAAACATTAAAGTTAACTAATATTGACTTTGGTACTTTCAGCATATTCATATAATTCATGGTATGTGCCTTATGTATGTTATGAATTTCGGCAACAGATTTTATCTCAAATACAATTATATTTTCAATTAAAAAATCACACTTTACTTTACAGTCAATTTTTAGGTCTTTGTAAATAAGGGGAATTTCTAATTCACTTGTATACTTAATATTTAATAAATCAAATTCCCTTTCTAAGCATTTATGATAAATCTCTTCATAAAGACCTGGGCCTACAATCTTATGAACATCAATGCAGGCACCGATTATTCTGTAGGTAAGTTCATTCAGGTATTTTTTTGTGATTTCCATACTTATCAATGTGAAAATCGAAGATTTTCATTCTAATGTGTTCTTTATTTTAGAATCAAATTAAATCTAATGTTCTAATGTGTTAAAATTAAATACATATATAAATTACAGTGGAGGTAAAATTTTCCCGCTCACTTCACCGAAGCCTACCCGTATACCATCTTTTTCTGCCCAGGCTTTCATGGTAACAGTATCGTTATCATTGATGAATTTTCTTTCTTCACCGTTGCTCAGGGTAATAGGATTCTGGCCTCTCCAGGTGAGCTCCAGCATAGATCCGAATGATTTGGGATCGCTGCCGGAAATGGTTCCGCTGGCATACATATCACCAACTTCCACATTACAGCCGTTTACGGTGTGGTGGGCCAGTTGCTGCGTCATGTTCCAGTACATATGTTTGTAATTGCTTTCGCTGATCAGGTTTTGGTCTCCGTTTTCAGGCTGGATGTAGACTTCAAGGTTGATATCGTAGTTTTTATCACCTTCAAATTTCAGGTAATCCAGTACTTCAGGGTCCTGTTGAGGAGAGGCGGTTCTGAATGGCTCCAAAGCTTCGAGGGTCACTACCCATGGTGATACGGATGAACCGAAGTTTTTAGCGAGGAAAGGTCCCAGAGGAACATATTCCCAAGACTGGATATCTCTTGCAGACCAGTCATTAAAAACAACCATCCCGAAAATGGCGTCTTCGGCATTTTGTGTTGAAATGCTTTCGCCCATTTCTGTGTTTTTGTTGAGGATAAAAGCCATTTCCAGCTCAAAATCCAGCTGTTTACACGGCCCGAATACAGGCTGATCTGCATCGGCAGGCTTCATCTGGCCTTTCGGGCGGATGATTTCCGTTCCGGAAACTACAATGGAGGAAGCCCTTCCATGGTATCCAACCGGCAGATGTTTCCAGTTCGGAAGCAGGGCATTGGCAGGATCGCGGAACATCTTCCCTACATTCGTCGCATGCTCAATGCTGCTGTAGAAATCGGTGTAATTGGGAACATGCACGGGCATCATCATTTTTACCTGGTCAAGCTCGTAGAAAGCAGCTTCGATGGTTTTCTGGTCTTTGGACAGGATGGATCCTTCCTGAAGCAATTCCTGGATTTTGCTGCGCACCGCATTGGTGACAGGTTTTTCAAGTTCTATGAACTCATTCAGGGTATAGGCTTCAAAAACGTTGTCATCAAGCCCTTCAATCTCTTCAAAATAACCGAAGTCATACAGGGTAGCCAGGTCAATCACCTGGTCTCCGATCCTGGTACAGCAGCTGATGTATTCTTTATTGAATACAGCCACTCCGAACGGGATGT
The DNA here is from genome assembly GCA_913775525.1 of uncultured Chryseobacterium sp. Lineage (GTDB taxonomy): Bacteria > Bacteroidota > Bacteroidia > Flavobacteriales > Weeksellaceae > Chryseobacterium. The sequence goes on along the minus strand of CAJYLH010000035.1, from coordinate 89,135 downwards.
TATGGATGGAAAAATCTGATTGGGAAGAATACTCTACAAATGATTTCATAAGGTGTATATTTAGTTGGATGTATATCCGTTATCATTTCGGCGGTAACTGTTCAGCATGATCATGGCAGACCTGGATATTTGGCCTGCCTGATATGCTTTGATTCTAAACCGGATCGTTTTTATTTATTTTTTGAGCCCGAATAGGATGCTTCATCAATCCAGCGGTCTCTGGTATTGACATCGATGAGGTACAGGATGTTATCCTGTTTGGTTAGCAGTAGGGTTTTGGTCACAGGCATCGGGATCTTTTTATTTTCCAGCTGGTCTGCCCTCAGCGAAACGATGTTTTTTCTTCTGACGATATCACCGGTAAAAACATTGGAGCTGCTTTGTCCCGTAGACTTATCGTCAAATACTTCCACATAGGTCGCCTGATTGCCCTTAATGACAATAAAGTCTCTTTCCGTATGATCCTCCGCATCTTTGATGAATACAAACTTTTTGTTGTCGATATTCTCGTGTTCAAGATTCTGGTTGATCCCTTTTCTTTCTTCAAGCCTGGTAAGGATCTGGTTCAGGGTTCCATATTGGGCTTTGACGCCTAATGATGCGCCCAGAAGCATAATTCCGATGCATATTTTTCTCATAATCGTGTGTCTATAAAAAAGTTTTGCCAGGATTCTGCATCCTGACAAAACTGATATTGTTATTGAATTAAAGGTTCCCTCTTCTGGCCTGTTCTCTCTCCAGCGCTTCAAACAAAGCCTTGAAGTTTCCTGCACCAAAACTCTGTGCACCGTGCCTTTCAATGATTTCAAAGAAAAGGGTAGGTCGGTCTTCCACTGGCTTCGTAAAGATCTGAAGTAAATAGCCTTCTTCATCATGGTCAATAAGGATGCCAAGATCCTGAAGTTTCCTGATATCTTCGTCAATATGGCCTACACGCTCCGGAACCATCTCGTAATATGCTTCCGGCGGAGCAGAAAGGAATTCAACGCCGCGTTTCTTCAGCTCAGTTACCGTATGGATGATGTCTCTTGTAGCAACGGCGATGTGCTGAACACCTTCACCTTCATAGAAATCCAGGTATTCTTCTACCTGCGACTTCTTTTTACCTTCTGCCGGCTCATTGATCGGGAATTTGGCATAGCCGTTTCCGTTGGACATCACTTTAGACATCAGGGCAGAATATTCTGTGTTGATCTGTTTATCATCAAAGGAAAGGATGTTCACAAATCCCATTACTTTTTCATACCATTCTACGGTAGGAACCATTCTGTCCCAGTCAACATTTCCTACACAGTGGTCTACGTACAATAAACCGGCTTCTTCAGGATTGTAGTCGCTTACCCATGGTTCGTAGCCCGGCATAAAAGCGCCTGAATAGTTCTTTCTCTCCACAAACATATGCACTGTCTCTCCGTAAGTATAAATCCCGGACATTTTTACTTCACCGTGTTCATCGGTCAGGGTAACCGGCTCAAGATACGGTTTCCCGCCTCTTTTTGTGGTTTCTTCAAAAGCCTGATACGCATCATCTACCCAAAGCGCCAGGATTTTCACTCCATCACCGTGTTTTTTCACATGCTCGCTGATCACAGAATCAGATTTCAGTCCGGTGGTTAAAACCAGCCTGATTTTACCTTGCTGGAGAACATACGATGCACGGTCTCTTACGCCAGTTTCAGGACCGGCATACGCCACTGACTGAAAACCGAAAGCGGTTTTGTAATAATGGGCAGCCTGCTTGGCATTTCCTACATAGAACTCAATGTAATCTGTACCATTGATCGGCAGAAAATTCTCGGCCTGAGCAATTTTTTCGGCAAATGTAAGTGTTGACATATTTCTATTTTACTTTTATTTATTGGAATGCAAATTACGAATTTCTGACTAATACGAAAAATATAAACAAACAAACGTTAGGCAAGTATAATTGAGGGTTGATATAGGAATTGAAATGTAAAATATATCACCCTAATCATATTCAACCGAATGCTTTTCAGAATTTCAGCCCTGAAAGAATAGTCAACTTTTCATAAACCATGAGTTGAAGTCCAACAAAAGTTAAGATATCATATCGTTTGATCCCCATGAGATAACACGCATTTTATCCGATCATCTAGTGCTTAAACCTCTCATAAGCTGCTTTTTCCAGCATTTCGCGGTCATCAGGATGCGCGATGCTGATCAGTTCCTGGGCTCTCTGCTTCAGGTTCTTTCCGTAAAGATAGGCTGTTCCGTATTCCGTAACCACCCAATGGATGTGCCCTCTGGTAGTCACGACTCCGGCTCCCGGTTTTAAGTACGGTACAATTCTGGAAACTCCTCTTTTCGTCCTGGAAGTAATGGCAATAATGGGTTTTCCGTCTTCGCTAAGCGCCGCGCCACGCATAAAGTCCATCTGGCCGCCGATCCCGCTGTACTGCATGGTTCCGATAGAATCTGCGCATACCTGTCCGGTAAGGTCAATTTCAATGGCAGAATTGATGGCCACCATTTTTTTGTTCCTCATGATATTGATCGGGAAGTTGACATCGCTTACATCTTTGAATGCGAAAACGGTATTGTCATCTACATAGTCATACAGCCTTCTGGTGCCGAAGCAGAAGCTTGTAATGGTTTTATTATCGTTATAACCTTTGTATTTGTTATTAATGACATCATTTTGAATGAGGTCGATGACCCCATCGCTCAGCATTTCAGTATGAATACCCAGATCTTTATGGTTATGCAGGCATTTCAGGACGGCATCCGGAATAGTTCCGATTCCCATCTGAAGGGTTGAACGGTCATCAATAAGAGCAGCGACATTCTTACCGACTTCCATTTCTTCCGGGCCAACCTTGGATCCGTAGTCTACGGTTGGAAGTTCCTCTTCATGCAATACCAGTTTATGGATTCTGCTGATGTGGATCATACCGTCACCATGGGTTCTCGGCATCAGGGGATTCACAATGGCTACAATAATCTTGGCCGTATCTACTGCTGCCCTGGCCACATCCACAGAAGTTCCCAAGGTACAGAAACCATGTTTGTCCGGCGGAGAGACAGTCACCAGCGCAACATCCAGCGGCAGGATGTTTTTTCTGAATAAGATAGGAATTTCGCTAAGGAAAACAGGAATAAAATCTCCCCGGTCTGAATTAACGGCATCCCGTACCGGAGAAGACACAAATAAGGAATTGACGAAAAACTTCCCGGCATATTCGGGTTTGGCAATTTCCACATTCCCCTGCTGGGTGATGGAAACCATCTCCACATTGTCAAGGCGGTGGGATTGCCGGGCCAGTTCGTCAATTAAATAGTTGGGTGTACAGGCACTTCCGTGAAAGAAAACACGGTTGCCGCTTTTTACGGTATAAATGGCTTCTTCTGCGCTGATATATTGATCCATAATAAAACTTTATAAATATGAAAGATGTTTTTATTCTTTTAAAGATAGCTTATATACTTTATAATGAGTATCAATAAGCCAGGATTTTTATCATGTTTAAGAAAATTCAACCCATAAAAAACGATCGGCTGTACGGCAGCTGATCGTTTTTTATTTATCTTTTTTTAAAAGCTTTAAAATGGGATAGAATTTTATTATCTACTCCTGTAAACGGTCTTTCAGGGTAGGGTCTTCCTCATCCAGCCAGGAAGTTTTATAAGAAGGGTCTTCTACCTTGAGGGCTTCTTCCGTGATTTTCAGAGGACGGAACGGATCAACCATTACGGCGTACTCTTCCGTGAATTTTTTTCCGATGCTGCGTTCCATAGCTCCCGGATGAGGACCGTGTACAATTCCTCCCGGGTGGAGCGTAAAGTCCATCAGGTCAATGTGGTTCCGGCTCATAAAATCCCCTTCAGTATAGAACAGCACTTCATCGGAGTCAATATTGGAGTGGTTGTAAGGAGCCGGGATCGACTGTGGATGATAGTCATACATCCTGGCACAGAATGAGCAGACCACGAAATTATGGCCTTCAAAATTCTGGTGTACCGGAGGCGGCTGATGGATCCTTCCGGTAATCGGCTCAAAATTTTTGATGTTGAATTTATACGGATAGAAATAACCATCCCATCCTACCACATCAAAAGGATGGGTGGCGTAGATAAAATCCGTAATCTGGTTTTCTTTCTTTACTTTAATCAGGAATTCTCCTTTCTCATCTTTAGGTTCCACAAAAACAGGGGCCATAATATCCCTTTCGCAGAATGGGGAATGTTCCAGGAGCTGGCCGAACTCATTCCTGTACCTTTTCGGAGTGTAAATCGGGGAGTGGCTTTCCAGAATGAAGAAGACCGTATCATCGGAATGCAGTTCGATCTGGTAAATAGTACCTCTGGGAATAATCAGGTAATCGCCGGCAGAAAATTCAAGGTTGCCGACAAATGTTTTCAGGATACCGTTTCCGTTGTGTACAAACAGAAGTTCGTCGCATTCCGCATTTTTATAAAAATAATCCATGGATTTCCTTGGCTTGGACAATCCCATTTTCAGGTCATTATTCACCATCAGAAACTTACGGCTGTCCAGGACATCATCCTCAGGGCTTACATTCATCCCTTTGAACATTCTTGGCGTTACATTCTTATCGATGGCGATTTTCGGTGTTACATCCTTCGGTTCACTGATCGATTTGATCTGGGTAGGACGGTGGATGTGATACAGCAAAGAAGAGATTCCATGGAAGCCCTCAGTGCCGAAAAGCTGCTCATAATAGAATTTGTCTTCAGGAGATTTAAAAATCGTATGCCTTTTCTGAGGGATATTTCCCGACTGATGATATCTCATTGTATTGGTATATGGAATGTACCAAAAGTAATCATTTTTTACGAATTGAGGTAAGCATCATTTGATCTGAAGTTTTGTCGATATAAAAATAATTGTTAGTTTTGTCTAACAAATTATATTTTATGGTTAGAATATTATTTTTTATGATGTTGATTTCATCGTATTGCTTTTCCCAGGACAATGACAGCATAGCTACTGTATATGCGCAAAAAAAAGATTCTGCCAATTCTGGCAATACAATAAAAACCCGGCAGATTGATGATGTAGTAATAACGGGTACGATAAAGGCGGTAAGCAGGTCCAAGAGCCCGGTTCCGGTAGAAATATACAGCCAGAAGTTTTTCCGGAAAAACCCCACACCGAATATTTTTGAGGCAATAGCCATGGTAAACGGGATAAAGCCGCAGCTGAACTGTTCGGTCTGCAATACCGGCGATATCCATATCAATGGACTTGAGGGGCCGTATACAATGATTTTGATTGATGGGATGCCTATTGTAAGTTCGCTGTCTACCGTATATGGGCTGAGCGGAATTCCGAATAGCCTGATCGACCGGATTGAAGTCGTTAAAGGCCCTGCTTCTTCACTGTACGGTTCCGAAGCCATGGGCGGAGTGATCAACATTATTACCAAAAATGCTCTGACTGCACCTAGATTCAGCACCGATCTTATGACCAGTACCTGGAGCGAAAATAATATTGATGTTTCCACCAGATTCAACCTGGGTAAAACAGCAGCTTCTCTACTGAGCATGAATTATTTTAATTTCAGCCGGAAAATCGATGACAATAAAGATAATTTTACCGACGCTGCATTGCAGAACAGGATTTCCGTATTCAACAAATGGAATTTCCGGAGACAGGAGAACCGGATGGCCAGCTTTGCACTGAGGTACCTGTACGAAGACCGTTACGGTGGTGAAATGCAGTGGAACAGACGGTACCGTGGCAGCAGTGAGGTGTACGGAGAGAGTATCTATACCAACAGGGTGGAAGCTTTCGGGCTCTATCAATGGCCGGTAAAAGAACAGGTGATCACACAGTTCTCCTATAATTACCATACGCAGAATTCATTTTACGGTTCCAATCCTTACGAAGCCACCCAGAAAGTAGCTTTTGTGCAGACTTATTGGAACAGGTCTTTCGGGAAGCATGACCTTATTGCGGGACTGACTTTCAAGAAGACTTTTTATGATGATAATACTCCGGGGACCCTTTCGGCGGACGGGATGGTCAACGAACCGATGAAGTCACCCATATTAGGTGCTTTTGTCCAGGATCAGTGGGAAATCAATAATAAACATACTTTGCTGTTAGGGTACCGGTACGATTATGACAGGATCCATCATTCCGTACATTCTCCAAGGCTGGCGTGGAAATTTTCTCCGAATCCTTATCATGCACTGAGGGTTAATTTCGGCACAGGTTTCCGGGTAGTGAACCTGTTTACGGAAGACCATGCTGCGCTTACCGGTTCGAGGGAAGTGGTCATACGATCAGACCTGAAGCCGGAGCGTTCTGTGAACGGAAATATCAACTATATCTGGAAAATTCCTGCCGGAAAACGGATGGTTAACCTCGATGCTTCGGTTTTTTATACCTATTTCAGCAACAAGATTGTTGGGGATTTCGATTCGGAACCGGATAAGATCATCTATGATAACCTGCATGGGTATGGAATTTCGCGGGGGGCTTCGGTCAATGCGGAATACAGCTTTGATTTTCCTTTAAGCTTCAATATTGGAATATCTTATCTGGATGTATATCAGAAGTTTGACCATGAACCCAAAAAAGTACAGCAATTGCATGCCCCGAAATGGAGCGGGACCTATGCGTTTACCTATAGGTTTCCCAATGCCTTGACGGTAGATTTTACCGGACAGGTCTACGGACCGATGCGTCTTCCGGTATTGCCTGATGATTACCGGCCGGAATATTCGCCCTGGTATACATTGGCCAATATCCAGGTATCCAGGAGTTTCGATTCAGGATTCGAAGTGTATTGCGGAATCAAAAACCTGCTGAATTTTACCCCTAAAGATCCGCTGATGAGGCCATTTGACCCGTTTGACCGGTATGTAGATGACCCGGTAAACAACCCTAAGGGATACACCTTCGATACTGCTTACGGATATGCACCGATGCAGGGAATCCGGGGATTCCTGGGAGTTAAATATACCTTGAAATGAAAACTGCTCTGATTGTTTTACTCACAATTCCGTACTGGGTTTTTTCACAGATACAGGCCACTTCTTTTTCAGAACTGGAAAGGTTGCGGAATGAACAGCCAAAGCCGGTTATTATCCATCTCTATACCGACTGGTGTACGGTCTGTAAAATGGAACTCTTTGAGCTGAGCAAGGATAAAAACCTGGTACAAGCACTTGGTAAGGATTTTTATTTTATCGCTTTTGAAGCGGAAAAGACAAAAGAAACCATCCGCTTCCAGGGGAAGGAATTCCGGTATATTGCCAACGGAAAATCAGGCATTCATGAACTGGCTGTAGCAATTTCAGGAAACAAAAGTCAGCCGGTGTATCCACTCTGGGTATTCCTTGATCAAGATCTGAATCTGCTGGATTATCATGAAGGGTTTTTAAGTGCTGCCGGACTGAGTCAGAAATTAAAGCAAATGTCTGCCGAATCTTACACAGGCATGATCCCCTGATTATAAAATTACCGTTATTTGAGCAGAACAGCAATAATGGCGAGGATTGCCGGCAAAGCCTGAACAAAAAAGATCTTCTTGGTGGAGGAAATGGCTCCGTAGATCCCTGCTACAGCAACGCATCCCAGGAAAAATAAGGCAACATTGGTCTGCCATTCCGGGTCTTTGATCAGGAAAGACCAGATCAGTCCTGCAGCCAGAAACCCGTTGTATAAACCCTGGTTGGCAGCCAATCCCTTTGTGGGCTTAAACAGTTCAGGCGGTAACGCTGCTTTAAAGACTTCCTTTCCTTTGGTTTCCCAGGCAAACATTTCCATCCAGAGGATATACAGGTGTTCAATGGCAACCAGTGCAGTAAGTATTTTGGCGACAATTTCCATGATATAACGTTTGAATTGTAAAGCTAAAAAAATAAACTTAAGTTTGGGTATTATTTACAATGGAAACTTTACAGCAGCATCTGCAACAGTTCATCAGCGTCGCAGAAGAAGACTACAGCTCTATATTTTCTTTTTTCAGGGTTCTGGAAGCAGGAAAAAAACAGGATATTATGAAGCAGGGTGAAATCTGCAGGTCCATATATTTTGTGGAAAAAGGGTGCATCAGAAAATTTTTTATCAATAGCAAAGGAGTGGAGCAAACGACCGAATTCGCGATAGAACACTGGTGGATGGGAGATACTTTTGCCTATGAACGGCAGCAGAAAACGGATTTCTGTATTCAGGCTGTGGAATCTTCCGTAATATTGGTGCTGGATTATGAGCAGCAGAAACTGCTGATTGAACAGCATCCTGCCATGGAACATTATTTCCGGATGGTCTATCAGCGCGCCTGTGCCGCTGCGGAAATCAGGATCCGTTACCTTTACGAATATTCAAGAGAGGAACTGTATATTCATTTCAGTACGTTATATCCATGGTTTATCCAGCGGGTTCCCCAATACCTCATTGCTTCCTATTTAGGTTTTACTCCGGAATACCTGAGTGAGATCAGGGCAAAATTACGTTCTTAAACCAGTTTAAGTATTTTTCATCCGCTAAGCCGGAACTTTGTCCTCATGTTTAACGTAAAATATTAATAATGAGTACAAGAATTAACCTGGCTGCTACGGACAGCAGCGCCTACAAAGCCATGAGAGGCCTGGAGGAATACCTGCAGACCACATCGCTGAACAACATCCAGAAAGAGCTGATTAAAATAAGGGCATCACAGATCAACGGGTGTGCGTTTTGCCTGGACATGCACACGAGAGATGCAGTACAATATGGAGAAACACCACAACGGATTTACCTGCTGAGTGCCTGGAGGGAAGCCGCTGAATTTTATACTGCTGAAGAGCAGGTGATTCTGGCCATGACCGAGGAAATCACCCTGATCAGCCGGCAGGGATTAACGGAAAATACCTATGCCAGGGCTAAAGAACTTTTCAGTGAAAAGCAGGTTGCAGAAATCATCATGGCTGTTATTACCATCAATGCGTGGAACAGGATTGCGGTGAGTATGCATCTCCGGGTGGCTAAAGATTGATATCTATAATAAAGAGCTTCATCAGGAAGCTCTTTATATTTATAATCATTTATGGATTGCAGTTCAGCTGAAGGACATTGGCATTCAGGGGCTGTTCAATCTTACGTTCAAGCTTCTGGTCGTTGACCTGAACATAAATTTCCATAGATCCGGTTCCGACATGAAGCGAAAGGATATGCCCGCCATAGGCATTGAACCGGTCATCTGTTGCTATACCGTGAATATGAATGGATGGTCCCTGATTATTCCAGGCAATGGAGCCGGTGAGGCTTCCCATTTCTACTTTCCTGAATGTTTTCGGATTGAATTTTTTAGCCTTGAAATCATAAAACCCGAATTCTACTTCCCTGGCAAAACCGATTCCCGTAAAACTGGCGGAAGGAATATGCTCCGTCCTGGCCAGCAGCTCAATCTGGCTGATGACATCATCATCCTGCCTTAAGACCATCAGGTATCCTGTCGGTGTCTTCGTGTAGCGGCATCTTTCTTTTTCCTGCGCGCTGAAGCCGGCTGATGTAAAGAATAATGCAAATAAAATTGTACTGAGATGTTTCATGAATTAAGTTTAGGTTAGAGAATATAGAAAGTGATAAAGGGGTTTAATCCATTGCTTACCATTATCGTAAAAGAAGCGTTTATTTTTCGGATTAAAGAATATATCTGTTTGCAGCTTATGCCTTTTAGATGCTGATATTGATTTTACAACAAATATGCCTTACAAAAGTATTTTATTTAATAGTAAGTATTTCAGGTTAAAATAAATCTATTTTTCTTGTGATTTTCAATTAATATTATTCCTTGTGCTATGTGCTATTGTTTCAGAGGGTTCGTTCACTTACGAATCTTCTTTTATTTGATGCTGTTTTTATATGTAGCATGGTTATTGTACTAGGAGGGTAGCTAAATAAATACAAAAACACGAAATGGACAGAAACCTAATGCCATCTGATGAATTGCAGCGGATTCAGGCTCTTCATTCCTACGGTATTTTAGATACACCTTATGAAAACGATTTTGATGATCTCACAGAACTGGCATCAGTGATTTGCCAGACACCTGTGGCATTGATCAGCCTTGTCGATCAGAACCGTCAGTGGTTTAAATCAAATAAGGGGCTGGAAGTCAGGGAAACAGACAGGGCTCATTCTTTCTGTGCCCATGCTATCCTTAAGCCTGAACATATGATGGTGGTGGAGAATGCCCGTGCTGACGTCCGTTTCAAAGATAATATCCTGGTAACCGGTAAAACCAACATCGTATTTTATGCAGGAATGCCGCTCATAGACAGCCATGGAAATGCGTTGGGTACTTTATGCGTTATTGATCACTGTGAAAGGCAACTGAATGAAAGCCAGGTTAAAAGTCTGAAAATACTTTCTAAAACGGTGATGGAAAAGCTGGAGCTCCGCAGACAGCTGGCTGCACTGTCTCAAGAAAGGAAAAACGATAATCCCCAGCCGGTTCATTTAGAGCATAATAATACAGCTCCGAATCATAACCGCCTTACCAAAAGGGCAATCGATCAGATGAATGATGCCAATGCACGGATTATTCAGAATGAACAGCATCTCAGGCTTGCTGTAGAAGCGGCCAACCTCGGGACTTTTATGCTCAATATCAGTACAGGCCATCTTGAAACCAGTGCCTACTGCAATGAAATTTTCGGTCTGGATGAAAACGAATGCCTGACCATTAACGAATTATGGAATATGCTGGAAGAAGACAGGGTCCGTATACAGAAAGCATTATCAGAATCCATTTCTTCAGACTGTATGTTTGATGAAGAATTTCGTATCGTCAACAGGGCAGATCATAAAATACGATGGATTAAAGTAGTGGGAAAAGTATTAAATACGGAGACCGAAAAAGGAAATACCTTCTGCGGTACGGTATCTGATATCACCGAATGGAAAAAAATTGAACGCAAGAAAGGTGATTTTATCAATCTGGCCAGTCATGAACTTAAATCGCCACTTACCTCTATCAAAGCATTTACCCAGCTTCTGCAAAGGAAACTGAAAGACTGTGAAGACAGCAACATCAGCCATCTGATACGGAGAAGCGAAAGCCAGGTGAGAAGAATGGAAAACCTTGTGGACGGCTTTTTAAACTTTTCAAAGCTGGACAATGGCCTCCTGACCCTGAATAAAATGCCGTTTGATTTTAAAAACTTTGTGTCTGAAATGATTGCAGATCATTATACCCTGAACGTCAATAATCATGGTTTTGAACTGATTACGGACGCAGAAACGGTCCTTCCTGCCGATAAAAACAAGATACAGCTGGTCATTACCAATCTTATTGAAAATGCCATTAAGTATGCTCCTTCCGGAACGCCTATACAGGTTCGGATTTCTTCTGACCATAACGAAGTGAAATTTGAAATCATAGATCAGGGTCCGGGAATTGCAGAGCAGGATGCTTTAAAAATATTTGACCGGTTTTACCGTGTGCAGAACACCGATACAAAACAGATCGCAGGATTTGGTATCGGACTGTATGTGTGCAAAGAAATTATAGAGCTTCATCAGGGGAATATCGGGGTCGAAAGTACCTTGGGAGAAGGTAGCCGCTTCTGGTTTACCCTTCCTAAGCATGGGTAGATGAACCTTCAGTGACGATTGATGGATGCATTAATAAAGAATATTAATAATAAGAGTATTAAAGTCACGTAACTGTTTTTACAACGGTGCCGGTGAAATTAATACTCCTTTCTTTCCTTGCTTACTTGAATCTGGACAATCAGATGCGGAAAACTCTAAACTATCTGTCTATCACAGGCATTCATTCTTTTCCCGCACATGGGTAAGATCAACACCGCTGAACTCATTTTCAAAGACAGATTTCAAATGTTTCCTGTAACGTTCCATATCCTGTTCAACAGCAGCATTTTTCTCCACATCATAAAAATGGAAACTTTCCAGTTTTTCCATGGAAACAAATGCATTCATCCTGTGGAACCCGAACAATGGCCCATCATCTACATTCATTTCATTAAAAAATTCTCCCGGCAGCGTAAAAGCTGTTGAAGGAGCATTCCAGCTGGTGGTCACCAGGTATTTCCTGCCACCCAGCATTCCTCCGGTACCGTAATTTATATCGGGTTGGGCAGAAGACCTGCCGTCATTCAGGTATATTCCTTTGGCATGTCCTGCGGTAAATACTTCATCGATATATTTTTTGAGTCCGTTAGGAAGCTGGAACCACCAGATCGGAGTATGGTAAATGATATAATCTGCCCAGACAAATTTCTGCACTTCTTCATCATGATCATATCCTTCATCCACATCGGTAACTTTAATGTCAACATTCCCAAAGCCTTCCAATACTTTTACCGTATTCTCTGTGATGGTTCTATTATAAAGGCCTCCTGAGTGCCCGAAGCGCTGTGCGCCATTGATAACCAATACTTTTTTCATTGTTGTTGTTTTAATACGATGCAAAGTTAGATGCTGTCATTGTATTATAAAAATAATATAATTAATACCTTTGTATCATAATTATAATATATAAAAGATGGTTAATCTGGAATGGTACAGGACATTTAAAGCGGTTTATAAAACGGGGACGATGACCGGGGCAGCGGATCTCCTCTTTATTTCGCAGCCCGGCGTCAGCCTTCACCTGAGCTCGCTGGAAGCTTATGTGGGATATAAACTTTTTGACCGGACAGGCAGGAAGATGGTTCCTACGGAAAAAGGAAAGGTACTTTTTAATGCTATAGCCGAACCTCTGTCTAAACTCGAAGAAGTGGAAAAGAACTTCCAGAAGTCTACGGAAAAGCATACACCGACCATCAGTGTGGGGATGTGCTTTGAAACCTTCCAGACCACACTGGAACAATACGTTTCCAGCCTGCCGTTTAACCTGATTATACGCTTCGGGGAATATCCGGAAATGCTGGACCAGCTGGATAAAGGCATTCTGGATCTGATCATCACGCCCAAAAGGGGAATTTCCCCCAATATTGAACATGAAGCTTTCTCTTCAGAGCAGATGATCCTGGTAGGCGGTAAGGAGACTGATGCAGAAGATTTTCATGGTGTTCTGAAGTCAAAAGGCATTGATTATGCTGAAGAATGGCTGAAAGCGCAAAAATGGTACGGGACTACCGGAGATATGGAGCACCTTTTTCAGTTCTGGATCCTCAATTTCGGACATAAACCGGATTTCCGCCCCAATTATATTGTCCCTAACCTGAATTCCATTATCCGTTGCCTGAAAAGTGGTGCCGGGTTATCTGTGGTGCCGGATTTCCTCTGCAAAAATGAAATTGAAAACGGGGAAATAAAGCTTGTGTGGGAGGGGGATAAAAAGCTCGAAAACACTTTGTATTTCGGATGCAGGAAAAAAAACAGCTACCCTGATGAAATTGCGCATATCAAAAAACTATTTAGGGAAGTGATGAACTGAATCACGGCAGGCTCATATGGATGATCGGATAGTTCCTTCCGGAACTGTCTTTTTCCGACCTTCCCGTTTTACGGAATCCGAGTTTTTCATAAAAGCCTATAGCCTGTAGGTTCTGTTCATTCACATCTACGCGGGTAAGCCCGGTTTTCTCTTTCATAAAGGAATACAGTGCTTTGCCGTAGCCTTTCCCACGTAAGGCATCATCAATGAAAAGCAATTCCAGATTCCCGCCTGATGCGGAGGCAAAACCTACGGCCAGTTGCTGACTGAAAATAAGGTAAACTTCCAGTTGAGGAAGGTAATGTTCCGGAATGGCTGTTTTAAAATATTCAAAATCTTCCCTGGTAAGAAAATCATGGGTAGCCTGTACCGCAGATTCCCATATTTCCATGATTCTGGGATAATCATCGGGAGAAGCTAACTGAATGTATTGGTCCATAAGGATTTTTTTTTGTAAAAGTAAGCATCATCAGCCGATTGTAGAAATAGGCCAGGTAAAAACCATCGGAAATAGCAGGAATCAGTGAAAATGGTAACCGCCATATGAATTTTTTGTCGGAAATTTGTTAGTATACAAGTAAACAAAATAATATGCAGAAGAAAACCTATGCAGGGCAGCCTGTAATTACATTGAATAACGGAGTGGATATTCCCGCACTCGGCTTCGGAGTCTGGCAGATGGAAGACCTGAAGGAGTGTGAAGATGCAGTGGTTAAAGCTATCCGGACCGGCTACAGGATGATTGACACTGCCGCAATCTATCAGAATGAAACCGCTGTGGGAAATGCCGTTAAAAACAGCGGAACAGACCGCGAGCAGCTGTTTATTACCTCAAAACTTTGGGTCCAGGATACTTCTTACGAAAAGGCAAAAGGTGCATTCCAGAGAACTCTGGACCGTTTACAGCTGGATTATCTGGATATGTACCTTATCCACTGGCCGTATGCAGACTTCAAAGGCGCATGGAAAGCCATGGAGGAGCTGTACAGCGAAGGGAAAATAAAGGCTGTCGGAGTGTGTAATTTTACTGTTGAGAAGCTTGAAGAGCTGAAATCGACGGCTACCGTAAGTCCGGTAATTAACCAGATCGAACTTCACCCGGTGTTCCAACAGAAAGAACTCCAGGTGTACAACAGGGAGAATAATATCATTACTCAGCCGTGGAGTCCTTTAGGCAACGGGAATTCAGAACTTCTTAACAACAGTTCCCTGAAATCAATCGCTGAAAAACATCATAAAACGGTTGCTCAGGTAATCCTCAGGTGGCACCTCCAGGAAGGGTTCTGCGTTATCCCGAAATCTGTAACGCCGTCCAGGATCGAAGAAAACTTCAATGTTTTTGATTTTGAACTCAGTGAAGATGAAATGAATACGGTACGTTCCCTGGATACCGGTAAAAGGCTGTTCTTTGACCCGAAAGATGCTGAGTGGGAAAAGAAAATGCTGAATGCGGTAGCGGATATCTGATCTGAGGATGTTACTAAAGATTTTTGATAATCTTTTATATGTTTCACTAAAAATAAGGTCATGCTTTTCCCAGAAACCATCAGTAAAAAACTGAATATACCGTATCCCGTCATTCAGGCGCCGATGTTCGGGGTAAGTACCCCGGAAATGGTTGCAGCATCTGCTGATGCCGGATGTTTGGGTTCTCTGGCACTGGGAGATCTGCCTGTGGAGAAATGCATCCCTTTGATCCGCAAAACCAGAAGCCTTACGGAAAAACCATTTGCCGTTAATATTTTCGTGCATGATATTCCTGAAATAACAGCAGGGTTGCGGGAGAAATATACTGAAGCAAAAGCATTCTTAGAAACTTTTGCCGCAGAAAACGGTTTGAATGTGAATCTGCCTGCCCTCGAAGATCTTACGGTTAATACCTATCATGAACAGCTGGAAGCTATCATTGATGAAGGTTGTGGTATTCTCAGCTGTACGTTCGGGATTCCGGATGAGGAAAGCATCGGCAGGTTAAAAGAAAAGAATATACTTCTTATCGGAACCTCTACCAGCGTGGAGGAAGCCTTGTTGCTGGAAAAAGCGGGGATCGACCTTATCGTAGTACAGGGTATTGAAGCAGGCGGCCACCGGGGAACCTTTAATACGGAAAATATTCCACAGATTGGAGGGATGTCTTTACTGTCGCAGATTGCTGACCATATTGATGTGCCGCTGATGTACTCCGGCGGAATTTACAATGCAAAGACAATGCAGGCTGCCCGGGCTTTGGGGGCCGAAGGTTTTCAGGTGGGAAGCATGCTGCTGGCTGCTCAGGAGAGTGCGCTGCTGCCATTTGAAAAAGAAAGATTGAAAACAGTACAGGAAAATGATATTGTACTTACCAAAAGCTTTTCGGGACGATACGCCAGAGGCATCAGCAACAGGTACATCCGGAAACTGGAAGGATCTGACTATATTCTGCCATATCCGTATCAGAATAAACTGACGGGTGCACTAAGGAATGCAGCCAAACTTCAGCAGGATGCGGATTTTGTGAGTATCTGGCTGGGACAGTCTATCCACGATTACAGTACGCAATCTGCTAAAAATATCCTGCAAAACCTTATTGAGGAATACAAGCAATTACCATAAAGAAAAATCCTTTCGGCTATGATACTGAAAGGATTTTTTATATGAATGCATATCGGTCTACTGTGCAAGGTCCAGTCCTCCGAAATTCCCTGAGCTCATCATCAGGTATACGCCCTGGGTTTTGTCCAGTGTATTCCAGTAGGCATGCAGGTCTTCTGCGCTGGTAAATACCTTCAGAGATTCATTTTTAAATTTTTCCCTGATCAGTTCAGGAGAGATGGGTTCCATCCTTTTGATCTTCAGGGCATCTTCAGAATAAAAAACCACCGCTTCATCCAGGCCATCCATCGCATGGTCATACTGCTCCAGAAAAGCCGGATTCAGGCTGGAATACGTATGCAGTTCCAGAAATCCATACGTTTTTTCTTTCTTAAACTGTTCCTTAAATGCTTTTACAGTGGCTTTTACCTTGCTCGGTGCATGGGCAAAATCTTTGTAAAGGATTCCATTGTCTGTTCTTTCCACTTTTTCCAGGCGTTTTGAAGCACCCTTAAAGCTCATGATAGCCTCGTAAAAGTCTTCATCCATCACACCCAGCTGGCGGCAGATATGCCTTGCGCCTTCCATATTCAGCAGGTTATGCGCTCCGAAAACAGACAGCGGAATATCCCCGATCTCAGTTTTCAGGTATACTTTTCCATTACTGATTTCATATTCTGGCGTATGATACGGGATTTTGCGGAAATAATTTTCTGCCTGGTCAACAACTTTAACCACTTCAGGATCCTCCTCATTATAAACCAGCACACCTCCGGGCGTAATCGTAGCCACAAATTTCCGGAACTGTTCGATGTAGTCCTCAAAAGTGGTGAAAACATTGATGTGGTCCCATGCAATACCGCTCATTAAGGCTATATTCGGCTGGTAAAGCAGGAATTTTGAACGAAGATCGATAGGAGAGGAGAGGTACTCATCGCCTTCAAGCACCATAAAGTCATTTTCTTCCGTAAGCTTGACCATACAGTCAAACCCTTCCAGCTGAGCACCAACCATAAAATCCACCTCTTTCTGATGAAAGTTCAGAACGTGCAGGATCATGGAGGTAATGGTTGTTTTCCCGTGGGAGCCTGCAATGACTACCCTGGTTTTGTTTTTTGACTGTTCGTACAGGAATTCTGGATAGGAATATAGGGTAAGTCCCAGTTCTTTGGCTCTCGCCAGTTCGGGATTATCCTGATGGGCATGCATGCCCAGGATCACCGCATCGATATCGGGAGTAATTTTCTCCGGGAACCAGCCCATTTCTTCGGGAAGGATTCCTTTATGCTGAAGCCTGGATCTGGAAGGTTCAAAAATAGTGTCATCTGAACCGGTGACGTGATATCCTTTATCTTTTAACGCAATGGCAAGATTATGCATGGCGCTCCCGCCAATGGCAATAAAATGGGTTCTCAATGAAATTACTGTTTTTTAACGTTGTTATTGATCATTTCCTGGAAGGCATTCATGATGTTATTCCAGTTGGTCTTATAATTCGGCATTACCAGACTTGCATCTGTTTTACTGCCTTCATTAGGACCTTTTTTTACATTCACCGTAGTAGTGATGTTATCATACATTTTTTTATGGTCTTCCTGAATCCTTCTGAAATTATTCTGCGAAAGGGTATAATTCAGTTTTTTCAGGTCATCATTGGAAACCTTAAAGTCCTCTTTATATTTTTTTCCCTGTCCTTCAAAAGAGTAGTGTGCTTCGTTACCTTTGATGAGAAGGTTTTCATATACCGGTGCAAATCCTCCGCTCCGGGAAAAGCTGATGTCGAAATCTGAATATACCTTCTGGCTGTTGCAGGAAGCCATTGTGATAGCGGCAAATAAGATTCCTGTAATTCTTTTCATAAGTAATCTCCTTTAGTGGTCTGAATCTTTTTGTTCTGATTTTTTAGCTTTAAGTTCCTCATCGTAGTGATGCAGTACGTTAAAGTCTTCTGTCTGTTCAATAGCCCTCATGATTTTCATAAGAATTTCATGGGCGTTTTCATTATCATAATCTATCTCCAGCGGGCGTTTGAATTCCATCGTCGGTTTTACACCGGTCACCTTTACCCTCAGTCCTTTTTTATCAAACGCTCTTCTGAAGCCGTTTATTTTAATGGGTATGACAATAGGCCTCTGGTTTTTTACCAGCTTTGCCGTTCCGCGCCTTCCCTGGGCAAAAGCAGAGGTGGTTCCCTGCGGGAAAGTAGCAACCCATCCGTTATCAAGGGCTTTCATAATATTGTCCACTTCGCTCATATCAACCATCCTGTTGACGTTCTTGCCTTCAGCCCTCCAGGTCCTTTTTACGGTTACGGCACCTGCAATCTTGAAGATTTTGGGAAGAATCCCCTTATTCATGGTTTCTTCGGCGGCTACGTAATAGAAATCAATTTTAGGATTCAGGAGGTAAATCGGATTTTTAATCGTATTCAGGTACCCGTTGTTAACGGCGCAGAAAGCATGGTACATGGCGGCAACATCTGCAAAGTAGGTCTGATGGTTGGAGACAAACAGGACATTGGAGTCCGGAAGATCTACCAGGTGCTCGGTGCCGGTTATTTTCAGCTTGTTGAAGCCGTTAAATCTACGGTAGGAAACAAATCCCAAAATAAAAATAATCAGCCTCTTTAAAAAATAAGGGGTTCCGAATGCATCGGTAAAAATATTTTTCTTCGCCATCTTTCAATTAAACACAATCATACAAAGTTACATTTTTTTCAGCAACTGGCTGAATTCGCTCAGGATCATCGCCGTGGCTCCCCAGATGATATATCCGTTGAAATTAATCACCGGAACCTCATGTCCGCCCGCACCGGGCAAAGGCATGATTTCAGGGGTATCGGGCATACTCAGGAATGAAGTCACCGGAAACTCTATCACTTCCTGGGCTTCAGACTCCTGCAGGATAAAAACAGGATTTCTCTTGGAATATGATATATAAGGATAAACATAAAAATTGCTGGGCGGGATATAGATCGGCGACATTTCCCGGATAATCCGTACATAGTGCTCCTCAATCCCAATCTCTTCGGAAGTTTCCCGGATGGCGGTGTGGGCAAAATCGCGGTCCATCTCTTCCCGTTTTCCTCCTGGAAGCGAGATCTGTCCGCTGTGGCGGTCATGTACATTAACGGTCCTCTGGATCAGGGGAAAATGCCATTCATCATTTTTTAAGTACAAAACAATGTTTACCGCAGCAAATTTCGGGTTTTTGGCAATGACTTCATCATAAGTAAATACCGGACGGTATGGCGGTGAAAACACTCCGTGGGCATTTTCGCCGGGCAATTCAGCGCTTTTAATTTTCCTTAATAAATCTTTTCCGAAACTCATACCTCAAATTTAATAATATATCTTCTGGAAAAAACAGGTATACGCAATAATTACACCATTTTTGTGCAGAAATCCATAATATTTGTGCAGATGGAAATACAGGTATCAGGAAACAGGCTTTTCTGAATCAGGTATAAAAAAGCCCCCGCATGCGGAGGCTTGGTTTTTTTTAATTAGAATATCCTATCAGCTCTTCTTTTTTGGCATTGTATACTTTATATTCTAAATATTTAAAGGAGTCGCGCGGTACTACGGTAACCCATTTTTTGTACTTGACGAACCATTTCATCTGGATGCTTTTGATTCCTTTGGTAAGGTAAGCTTCCACGAAAGGATGCACATGAAGGAAAATTTTTCCCTTTTCTTTCTGCATGATGGTTCTCAGGGTTTCTTCCATACGTTCCACAATGACAATCGGAGCTACGATTTCTCCGTCTTTGTTAGGATTTTCTTCCTTGGTTTCAATCTGTTTTTCCGGACGGTTTCTCTGCCGGGTAATCTGGATCAGTCCGAATTTGCTCGGAGGTAAAATTTTGTGACGGGCTTTGTCGCGCGTCATTTCCTGCTTGAGGTGCTCATAGAGGTCTTTCCGGTGCTCCGGGTTGGTCATGTCGATAAAATCGATAACGATGATTCCTCCCATATCCCTGAGGCGGAGCTGCCTGGCAATTTCCGTGGAAGCCATTTTGTTGACCCTGAGCGCGTGTTCTTTGTTGACTGCAGTTCCGGTGGTTATATTGTTTCCGGAGTTAACGTCTACTACGTGTAAGGCTTCCGTGTGTTCTATCACAAGGTAAGCTCCTTTTGAGCCGGGAATGTTTACATGTTTCCCGAAGCTTTGTTTAAGCTGTTTTTCTACGTTGTAATATTCCAGGAGAGGAATATGGGAATCGTAGAACTGGACGATATTCTTTCTTTCCGGAGCAATAACCTCCAGATAGTTTTTCATTTCGTTTACCATCGGTTCGTCATCGCAGATAATGCTCACGAAATCCTGGTTGAAATTGTCCCGGATGATGGCTGAGGCTTTGTCTTCTTCGCTTAATACTTTAGACGGAACCTTATTTTTCTGAATGTTTTTAAAGGTGCTTTCCCACTTCTGAATCAGGTGATTCATGTCATTGTGCAGGTCTGCTACTTTTTTCCCTTCAGCTACCGTTCTGATAATTACTCCGAAGCCTTCCGGCTTAATGCTCTCAATGAGCGTCCTGAGTCTTTCCTTTTCTTCAGATGTACTGATTTTTTTAGAAATGGAAACTTTATTATCAAAAGGGATCAGAACCAGAAAACGCCCGGTAAGGGAGATCTGCGTGGAAATTCTGGGACCCTTGGTAGAAATAGGCTCTTTGGTAATCTGAAGCAGAACAAGGTCATCTTTGGCAATGACTTTGTCTACAGTTCCGTTTTTGTCAATTTCGGGCTGTATCTCGAAATTTTTTAAGCCTGAAGTGCTTTGTTTTTTAGAAATCGTATCTCTCAGAAACTTACGGTAAGTAAGGTATTGCGGTCCCAGGTCCTGGTAATGCAGGAATGCGTCTTTGTTGTAACCGATGTTTACAAACGCTGCATTAAGATTGGGTGCAAGCTTCTTTACCTTTCCTATAAACAAATCCCCAACAACAAAATCGCTTTTGTCTTCTTGCTCATGAAGTTCACATAGTCTTCCGTCTTCCAGCAGTGCAATCTTCGTAAGATCATCCTCATGCGAAACTATTAGTTCTTTCTTCATTTTTATAAGATAAATTAAATAAGATTACGGGAAAAAGGCATGTCTTTCATTATTTTAATAGGGTAATAAATATAGCAATTAATTTAAGATCACCAATACTTTCCCCGAAATGAAGGCAGAAGTTGCTTTTCCGCCGGAATCTTATGGTTGCAAACAAAAATATAGTCGGTGAACCTTTAAAAAATAAAACCACCAACTATATTATTATATTGTAATCTTGAGAAAGAAAGATTATTTCTTCTTATGTCTGTTTGCTCTTCTTCTTTTCTTTCTCTTGTGGGTTGCAACCTTGTGTCTTTTTCTTTTCTTTCCGCTTGGCATAATGTTAAATTTTTTAGTAACTAGTTAATATTCAGTTAATGTTGTTATTTTACCGCAACTTTGTTTTTTACTTTCTCTACAAAAGACTTTGAAGGTTTGAAAGCAGGAATGTTGTGAGCAGGAATCTCGATTGCAGTATTCTTAGAAATATTTCTTCCTGTTTTAGCAGCTCTCGTCTTAATGATAAAAGACCCGAAGCCTCTTAGGTAAACGTTATCCCCATTATACATAGAAGTCCTGATCTCCTGCATAAAAGCTTCTACAACTTTCTGTGTTTCATTCTTTTCTGTTCCCAACTTATTTGAGATGGTGTTTACCAATTCTGCCTTTGTCATTTCCTTTTTTAATTTTAAATTTTAGGTGTGCAAATTTAGTTAAAAAAATTGAATATTAGCAAATTAGTGGGAAAATATTTTTCCGGTAAAGAGTTGAGCGCTTATGGTTTACTCAGTATGAAAAGAGGGTCAGCCCGCTTTTTACATGCTGGAATTATAGTAGCCGTTTTCCACACAAAAACGGATCAGGTGAAGTTTGGTTTTTAAGCCCAGCTTTTCTGTCAGCCGGTTAATGTAGGTATCTATAGTACGGGTACTCAGGTTGAGTTTTTCTCCTATTTCCTTGTTGCTGAAGCCTTCATAGCAGAATTTCATCAGCTGTATCTCGGTTGGGGAAAGCTGTTCCTGGCTCTTTTTCTGTCTTTCCATATATTCCTGGACGGCCAGCGGATGCTGTTCCCATTCCTTGGAATAAGCCTCATAATCAAAGCTTCCGGAAGCAATCCTGCCTTTGATGATCTCCTTAATAATATGGCTCTTTTTCTGGCAGTAATACATGTTCGGAAGTTTGGACAGTATATCCGCCATGTCTTCCTGATAAGTTCCTGAATAGGTAATAATCGGGGTTTCTGTATTGCTTTTCCGGATGTACTTAATCGCCTCAATGCCGCTGAGTACCGGCATGAAAAGCTCAATAAGGAATACATCTTCCTGTCGCCTGTAGTTCCTGCTGATCAACTCATGCCCGTTATTGCAGTCATTCAGGAGCATGTAAAAAGGATTTTCGGTAAGCGTCCTGATCATTATTTTTTTGAAATAAAAATCACTGTCTGCAATAGAAAACCGCACAGAATTGCTTAATAATTTATTCACGTTAATAATCGATTTGGTGATGATGATTAAAACCGAGGTCTAATTTATGAAAAACTTGTCAAAGTGAAAATTATTATTCGGATAATTAGAGATAGGGCAGAATACTGCAAATCAGATGTTGTACAACAGAAATTTTTTTTTTATTTTCACCATGCCAAACAAACTACAAAATATGTCTTCGAACAGGGAGAAAAAACTAAACCAATCAGACGTCAGGACAGGGATTCTGAAGTTCATTCTGTCCTTCACCGTATTAGCTGCTGTTTCATTCATCAGCGTATTTTTCTTTTTCAAAAGCTATGACGTGCAGCAGAAGGGTATTAAAAGGCAGGCGGACGATTACCATGAGCTGCTTACCCGCAGTGACCTTCTCAGGATTCATGTGGACAGCATTATGTACCGCATGGATCAGCTCGATATCAATAGAGTGGATAACGATATCTTTTTAAGGAATTACATCAGCGACAATATCAGGGATGCCCGGAACATTATGGGAAAAGACAGTGCGGATAACTTTAAACATTACGCCATCCTGATGAAGCAGATTATCCCTATGCTTGCCCTGAAGAACCAGATCATCAGTGTGTCTTATAAAGAGCAGACTGCACTCCGGGACCTGAGCGAGTGCAGGGGAAAAGTGGGCATAGCCAACAAGGAACTGAAAGTAGATCCTACCAGGAAATTCACCGGAAACCGAAGAAGAAGATAAATCTGACATTATGCAGGGACACATCACATTATCCAGAAAAGAAAAACAGTATCAGTTTGTATATCTCATCCTGATGCTCATTGCAGCCCTAATATTTTTAGGCATCATATTCCTGAAAGGTTTTGAATCACCTTTTTCAGATGAAGACATGATTTCTATCAGAAACCTTGAAGAAAAAGCCAAATTCGATCAGCAGCAGAAATTTACGTACAAGCTGATGGACAGTACCTTTTCGCAGATCAACAGGCTCAGTGATGAAACGCCTCAGCCTTTTGAGGAAAACAACATCATGTACGGCATTAATGATATAGCGAATTATTATGAAAATAACAATGGTATCGCCGATATCAGGAAAGATGCCTACCCACAGATTGCCAAGTTCTACAAAATGTACTTTAATGATAAGAAAATCATTGCCAGCAAAACTGAAAACATCAAAAGTTTTGAAAAACAGTTTGAAGAATGCTCCATAGGATTCAGGGAAAAGAAAAACCAGCTGTTCCAGAGAGAAAATGCACTGAAAGCCAGGACCCAATAGTTCGCTTCACTAAGAATATGCAATAAAACACATCACACTCATATTATGAATTACTTCCAAAAGAACAAGAAAAACATCATTATCGGTGTCATTGCCGCCCTGCTGATTGCCGCATTGGTTGCCTTATGGCTGCAGAAGAAGGTCATTCATTCCGCAGATGATATTGTCGGGGTGGTATACCCATCATCTGTAAAGGTAGGCGATACCCTGATGTTTGAAGACAAAACCCAGTTTGCCAAAACAAAAAGATGGAATTTTGGCGACGGGACTACTTCGGACAAAAGCAGCGGGATCCATTTCTATTCAAAACCCGGCTATTATCAGGTCACGCTGATCATAGATAATGAATATACCAAATCTTTTCCGGTCATGGTTTCAGCCAGGAGCATTCCTAAGCCTAAAGATACCATAGTAGCTCCTACAACCATAGACGCTCCTTCCCAGGCTATGCAGTATGAAAATGTGCAGTTCCGGGCTATTTCAGAAGCGAAGCAGTTCACCTGGAAGTTTGGGGAAACCGGAAGGATAGATTCAAAGGATAAGCTGGCTATTTATTCCTACAAAAAGCCCGGTGACTATGTGGTTACGCTCTATACTGATGAAAATATCGAACCTATTCTGCATCACATCAAGATTATTTCCGGCTACGATTCCATGGACGAGGAAGTAAGCGTGGAAGATGCTTACGCAAAAATTGATAATGATTTTAAATATCACCTTCAGCAGATTGCCAATGGGAACAGTTTCAATATGCATTACAATTATCTGCTGAGAACTTATCTGTGCAACAATGAAAATACCGTAGTGAAAGTCAATGACAGTAAAGTGAATAATTTCTATATGTACTGTGCAGGCCTTCAGTTTGATAAAAACAATGTCATTCAGACGGTAAAGGTAAATTTTGATGATGCACAGAACTGTGTAACCAAAGTAGATATCAACCAAAGCAAATAATAAACTTCCGGCTTTCTCCGGACCTCACCATCATAAAAGAAAATCAGGATGAAAAATAAACTTCCTTTAGCAGCATATTATATAGGTGCAGCAGTACTGGTAACAGGTTGCCAGGTAAAGCTGCCGGCGAAAAAAACGCCTGAACCTTCACAGTACGGTCAGATAGACAATGCTACCGTGATCAATGGATTCCCTAAGAAATCTGTTCCCTGGATTGCCATTTCAGACCGTGCCAAAAATACGGCTTACCTGGACAAAAGCGATGAGAAATCGTATAAGGAAGTCAGTTTTATGGAACCATTGCTGGTCCTTAAGCATAAGGATGGCATGGTAAAGGTGGCAGAATATATTCCTGATGCGCTGATGAAAAAAGTATCGCCCAAATCGGTGAAGACCTACGGATGGATGCCCGAATCTGACCTGCTTCTGTGGAACAACGCCCTGAAAAGCGAAAAGACCGGCTTTCCGGTACGGGTGGCTGTGGTGCCGAGCAACAGCGATGTCATCAAAAATTCCGAACGGTACTATAAAAATGACTCTATCATGGTGTTCAATTCGCCGAGTCTTATTGAACAGGCCAAAGTGAAAATCCCGAACGGGCAGATCGTTTATGTATACAAACAGGCGGAAAACAACAAGAGATTTCTGGTGGGTAAAAACCCTACTATTGATATCGACAGCATAGGAAAGAACCTGTACGGCTGGGTAAGCTCCAATGTCATTACAGCATGGGGAGAACGTTCCGCTGTCAAAATGAAAAACGATACCGGAATCACGGAAACCACATTGGGAATCCAGGAAGGAAATCCGGGAAGCGGAACTGCAGAAAATAAAACGGGAGTACTGCTTACCGATGTTAACAAAAGAACGCCGCTGGAGAATATTTTTCCGGTAAGCCTGCCGATCTATGAGGTCCCTGCGCCGGATTCCAAGACAAAGTATTTCACCAATATCCTGGATTACAGCAAAAACTATGTGTTCAATGTATTGGGAGAACCTATTTATTTTGACCGTTATAGGGAGATTACTGAAAAAGATAAGCGGATCAATATTGTGTTCAACCTTGATATCAGTGCACCCAACGCACCCTATGCGCCTATTGTAAAATCATTGCTTCAGGATCTTCAGCTGAGGTTTGAAAAACCTTCTTATTTCAGTTCTGTGAGGTATGGGGTTGTCCTTTACAAAAGCAATTCCTGTGGCGATAATGTTGCGGTATCACCTCTGAATACCGATTATAGCAAAATCACCACATTTATTGACCAGAAAAGCAATGAAATGAACTGCCCGAGCAACAGCGGGTACCAGCCGGTGAGTGAAGGCCTGATGGCAGCCGGAAACCTGCTTTCCAACTTCCCCGATGAAACCAATATCGTGATTACCGTCGGGACTTCCTCTGACAGCCAGAGCGGGAATATGTACGGTGTCATCAATGCGCTTACGCAGGCTCAGGCAAGGATGATCATGTTCCAGACCAGTGCAAGGTCTTCCGATACTTACAACGATTTCGTCCTGCTTTCGGAAAATGTAGTGACGAATACGGCTAAAAACGTTGCAGAGCTTAAAAAACAGAAAATCATCAATCAGAATGATGTCCTGACCAAAAATAACTTCAATCTTGTAGAAGGGGATGAAGGGTTCTTTTCCTTAGATTATCCCAAGCAGAGCATGTCCCAGGGCTTCGTCATCTTCCCTAAAAAAGGGGATATCGCCACACCGGGATACCTTAAAAAATCTGTGGACAGCCTTATCGCACAGGTAACCCTGGATAATGAGACCCTGGACAAATCACTTAATGATTATTTCCATTCTTCCGTAGGAGCAGGAAAGACTGATGTAGACCTCAAATACAAATACCTGTATCCGGGACTTACGAATCCGGTTCCTGCAGGTATCGCGGCCCAGCTGATCAATTACGGAAACCCTTTCCTCGTAAAAGGATACATTCCTAAGGACCTGAAAGACATGAAACCGAACCTGGAAAAGGGAATCCTGGTTTCAGAAGAGGAATATGACCGGCTGAAAAACTTTTATACGGAAGTATACATGCATACCGGTGCTGAACGTGCTGATTTTAACCAGTCAAAGGCTGTGAAAGAATACATGAGCCTGGTACAAAAATATAACCCGACACTCAAAATGCTGAATAAAGCCAACCTGTCTGACCAGCCGATGGCTGTTGCAGTAGGGGTGGTGACAGGCTTTGACAATTCAGAAGAAGAATTGATGTCCAAGTATAAGCTGAAAGGCTGGAAAAAATCAAAAATCGTAACCAACGAAACGGTAAGGAATTACTTCCGAAATTATAAAACCCTTGCCGACAGGCTGCTGGCCCACAGGAGTGATCCTGCTGTGAAGATACAGCAGAACGGGCAGACCTTCTACTGGCTCAATGAGTATTTCATGCCGACGATGATGCCCGTGGAGAAGCCCGAATACACTAAACATTAATAGGTTATAAATAGTAAAAAGCAGAAATTATTTCTGCTTTTTTTATTTTTTAAACGTAAAATTTTTATCTTTGAGGATACTCCAAATCCTATTGATATGTCAGATCAATCATCGCTTCATGACGGCAAACATTTTGTCGTGCAGAAAGGGCAGGCGCAATGCAACCAGGGCGACCAGTTCCCGCAGTATAAAGTGACGGCCCATCAGCAGCATTACTGGAATGATTCTGATGGAAATGCAGACTATCTGGCTGTTACTGAAGACGACCTCCAGTTCAATCCCTCCGGACCGAGTTTCGGAAAGTGTAAACTCAAGCCCAGTTCAGGCGGCAATCTCCCCTGTTCCTATACTCCTGCCGGTAAATGGCAGAAAACCTATGATAAAGTAAAAGTTATGGGCAAAAGTATTGTTACGGAGGCTTCCGAACTCCAATGCGTGGTTGGAGGAAAAATTACCATAAAAGATCACGGACAGCGTGGAGAAGTAAGCAAGAAAAATGTACAGAATGCCGACAATAAAACCGTGCAGCACATCAATCCCATGGTGAAAATGGATGATTACCGGGAAACAGTACAGGAAAGCGATCTCGACGCGTATTAATCTTTAAAGTTCTCTTCCATGGCTAAACAGGGTGTTTCAAAAATATCAGGCAATCCTGCTCCCGTAATCGGTGAGCAGACCACCTATATGATTTCAGACTGGTATCCGGCTACGCCGAGTGAAAAACGCAATCCGGCATTGGTTACCTGGGAACTGTTTAAAAAACGTCCCGACGGAAGCTTTACCACGACTAACATCAAAAAAACAGGAAGCGGGAGCTTTACATTCGGACAGGTAGCCGCCAAGCATACCTACCGCCTGGAGGCCTATCTCCATGAGCCGGAAGGTAAAGGACCGACAACAATAGATATTACACCACAACCGGCGGACATTCCTAAAATAAGCAGTGTTGAACTCCGGTATGTGGATGATGCGCCGGGAAAGGTATTCAGCTATCAGGACAAACTGGTGGCCAAAGCCAAATGCATTAACCTTACGGGACAAAAACTGATCTTTACCCTTTGGGAGGATGATGCCAAAGGAAACGGACATGATGCGAATAATCTGTTTGTAGAAAGCAGGGAAGCCGTTGTAGACAAAACAGGGGTGGCTGCTGCGGAATTTGTCCTTACGAAAGCCCTGATGCAACAGGCCGCCAAAGGAGAGCGGAATCCTAAAGAACTACAGTTTTATGTGACGGTGGAATACTACAAAAATAAAAAGCATGCAACCGCCGACGTAAAAGTAAACAATCCGGATTACAGAGCTCCTGCGTCACCATCCGCACCGGCAGGTGCTCCGAAGGGCAGTCCTGCGCCGGCCAAACCTGCTGCTGCACCCAAGGCAGAAGGTTCCCCTGCAGCTTCAAAGTCCGCACCTCAAAAAGAGGAAAAAGGGATTGTAGATTCCATGACCGAATCTGTGAAAAAGAAATTAGGCGAACTCTGGGACTGGGCAGAATCAAACGGGATTATAAAGCCGGATCAGAAACCGGCACAGGCTAATCCGCAGGGCAAGACAACCAGTATTGTACAGGAACCTAAAACAGAAGGCCTGCTGGATGCCTACTTTGCCAAAGAAGAGTTTACCAAGGAAACAGATGAAGCTGCCGGGCAGCATCAATATAAATTCGGCAACAATAACAACAATATTGATAAAGATAAAATTGCAGGAATCATTAAATCCAAAATAGATCCCATTGTAAAAGCCGATAAGAAATATACCAAACTGGAGAATATCAAACAGTCGCTGACGAAAACTTCTTATAAAAAAGATGAAGTCATTTCCATCAACCTATTTAAGCTGGGCCCGGAATTTATCCGTATCAACAGCGCTCCGCTGGAAGAAGAGGTGTATGTGGTTGCCAAAGCATTTCTGCTGGAAGGCAAAGAAGTAAGCATCAGGATCAAAGAAAAAGAATCAGTTTTTATCGCAAAAGATGCTGACCTTCCCGTACTTGAGGGTAAGGAAAACGGCAATGAAATAACGGTTCTCAAGGCTGTGGTTCAGAATAACCTGGCTAAAGTCAAAATTAAGCTCCGTCCTAAAGCTGATGAAAAACTCACTGAATGGAAAGGGAAATTAAGCGGCATCAAAGACGGCACACACACGTATACTTTCGGGGGAAGCAATACCACATCCACTGAAGAACAGAAAAGCAATGTGGCTAAAACCATTGCCGATAAGATTAAATCCCAGCTTTCCACCCAAAAGAAATTTGCTAAAACAGAAACCATCGTCAAAGCTTTGACCAATGAAGCATACCGAAAAGGTGATACGGTGACGTTTGATGTATACAAAACGGTAACGGAATATCTTTGGCTTAAAGCAGAATGTCAGGGGAATCTTAAGAAGCATGAAGGCGAATTCCTTAAAAAAGAAGGTGCCTATTTTGTTGTCGGCAAAAGATGCTTCTGTAACCGTGATATTACGCTGCAGGAGTTTGAAGAGATCTTTAAAAAACTCAGGGAAAGTGAGGGTATGGCTAATACTTCTTCCATGTTTACCGCCAATAACTGTAAACTGGATGATAAGACCAATGACAGTTTTGTGAAAAAACTGAATGAGGCCTTTACGAAATATGAAATCAATACCTGCATCAGGAAAATCCATTTCCTGGCACAGGTGTATCACGAAACAGACCGGTTACAGACCACAAAAGAGTACAACGGTAAAGACAGCTATAAGCCATATGTAGGAAGAGGCCTCATGCAGCTGACGTGGAAAGACGGCTATGCGGGATACAAATCCTACTCCGGAGTAGATGTCGTTACCGATTACGAAAAAGTAGCAGAAGAGCTCAACCTTACCGTAGATACGGCAGGGTGGTTCTGGCAGCAAGGAAAGCAGCTGAGCCCGGGAAGTACGTGGACAGTACCGAAAACTTCCTTCAGTGAATATGACGGGTCAACCGGCAAACAGTTTCCTAAGCAGGAGTGTACTTATGAAATTGACGGAGTAAGCAAGAAATACGGAACCGTAAATCTTAATCTCCTCGCAGATGCAGATTATATAGACACCATTAGCTGGCTGGTGAACGGAGGAGGAAACGGAAGGACAGAGAGAAGGAAATACCTCAAGGAAATAAAGAAAATCTTTAAATACCCGGAAGAATGTATTCATGGTGGGAAAACCACACCTGCAACAGGCGGAGGTACGGTAAATATTCATTTTGAAGGTGAAACGGCGTCGGCAGACGGAATTTCACAAAGAACAAGGACCATCCTGGAAGAAGTGGGTGCGGCCTCCAAAAACAATGATATTTACATTACCAGTACCGCAAGGACGCCCGGAGACCAGGCAAGAATTATGTACGGCAACATCAGCAGAACCAGCGTGGCCACGCAAAAAGGAATTTATGCAAATGCAGGTGATCAGGTTATTGACGTCTATGCAGCAGGGAAAAAGGCTGGCAAGGCAGAAGCTGAAATCATATCTGAGATGGAAGCTAAAATCAATGAACTCGGACCCTCTACCGTATCGAAGCACCTGGCTAACCCGGAAGTAATGAACACCTTTGACGTATCCATCAGAAGATTGTCCAATGCTGCAGATTTTAAAAGCGAGATGCAGAAAAGAACGGAACTCCATCAGCTGCTGGATGAAAACGGAGCTTACCACATAGAAATAAACCAATGATAAAACCAATATATCATAGTACAGTGCTGGGAGTTTTCTCTCTCTTAACACTTATAGTATCCTGTAAAAAAAACACGGTTGCCGCAAAAACGTCAGCTGAGCCTGAAGCGGTTCAGAAAGTAATGGGCAATGTTCAGGACACCCTTGTTAATAACAGCGGAATATATATTCTGTATCCAGGTGAAAAAGAAGCCGATTCCCTAAAGAAAGCCATGGGAGAAGAACCATTTTATACAGTGGCTGATGACGGCAATTACTATATGTCTGAAATTTCAGGCCGGTTAAAGGAAAAAGCAGTCTACACCGATCATAAGACGATCCGCTTCCCGAAAGAAAAGTTTGTCTTCAATAAGAAAGACCAGAAAAACAACTGGCTTGTTATAGAATACCGAGAAGGGAGCCAGCCATTGGTTTTTTCACTGGTGGATTACTATAACAGATTGGATGACGGCACACAGAAAACGGCCTCTTCTTCATCAGCGATAGATTCTTACATGAAAAATAACGAATTATCCATGATTACGTTGGATATCAACGGTGACGGTAAAGAGGATAAGATTTTCAGCAATAAGCCCGGGACCGGTGATGGCCTTTTTGTTTTCTTTCAGCAGGGTAACGGCTATACATTACAGTTGCAGTCAACCAATTTTTCCCAGGATGGCGGAAATCAGGTATCCGGGATCAAAAAAGAAGGCAACGGTTTCTCTGTGACAACAGATTTTCCGAAAGGAACTGACCGGTATACTTATTTCATCAGGTATAATAAAAACTTTGTCATTGATAAAGTAGTGCATGAGATTGATTCATGGCAGGATAAAAAAGTGCAAATCTGCACGTTCAACCCGAAAATTATTCTGCCGAAACCTACTGATGAAATTTTCAGTGAACTTATAGAAAGCGAAAAAAAAGCGAACTGTACTTCTGGAAAGTAAAACTCTGACTTTTATGGTGTAACTTGGTAAGGGTGAGTAATATGAGAACTACACCGTAGTTGATTTTCAAATTTAAAACTTAAAAGATTGCCTATCTGTTTAAAAAAAACGCTGAAACTGTTCTTTATTCTGCTTCTTTTTTCCTGCAAAGGAGAGCCTGCTAAAAAAGAAAAATCAAATGATAGCATTGATGTTCACAAGGCTGTTGCAGAAACGCCAATAGGTCAAACAGTGGAAAACTGTTATGATTACCTCACTGAACTGGTAAGGAGCAGCAATTTTCCTTTTTCAGAATGGAAGATCGATAAAAAGAAAGTAAATCTCCTGATTGATGACGATAATGAAGAGGTGATCTCGTGTCAGCTTATTACTGATACCGAAGGCAGTGTGACCATAGGTTGGATAGAATACCGTAAAAAAGACGGCAGGCTGATGGATACGTCAGCCAATCTTGAACAGCCGTCTGAATTAAAATACGATACCAAATGGAAGGATTTATTTAATTCATGTGCTTCCAGATATTAAGTATGAAGTAATCTTACAGTACGTTTGACCATTTCACAGATAGCGATAAATACCTTGAATTTACCAGTCAGAAATAAAAATAGAAAGATTAATTTACATCAAAATCACCTATTATATTCCTGTTGTATTCTTGGGATGTTAAAAATTTTTACCTAAATTGGTCTATATCAAAAGACCGCTTTATGATTATTCATTTTATCCTTCACGGAGAAACGCTTGAAAGTATCGCTGAAGACATAAAATTGGAAAATCCGCTTTACCTGAAAGAATACCACAACCGGCGGTGTGCCAGGGAAGATGTTATCGTTGACAGGTTGGTTCCTGGTAAACGGCTCCTCATTCCGGCAGATTCGGATATTGCACAGTACAACCTCAGGAATGATGCCCCGTTCAAAAGCCCGGACAGAAACCCGGAAATCCCTTTTCAGCCGCAGCGGCTTACCCGGAAATATTCCGTTGGTATCGTAGAAAAAGCTTACTGTGAACAGGATGTTTCCCAGCAGACTGTATTTTATGATGTACTCCTGCAATGGATTGGTTTTGAGGAGGGCTACCATCTTTTTCAGTATTCCAAACTCAGTTTTTACAACCGGAAAGACGGCATCCTCGGAGACCTTGCTGAAGACTGTATCAAATCCCTGAATCCTATCGAAATAAAAACCGATCCGCAAGGGAAAATGACCGGCATCCGCATGAGTCCGGAAGTGTCTAACCGTTTCAAAGAGATTAAAGACAGGCTTCTGGACTTATATCCGGGTCCGTATGCGAAAACCTATATTGAAGAATTTGCCTATGCCGTTCAGAACCCTGAGATTTTTAATGAAAGGATGCAGGACGATATCTTTATCAAAACGTATTTCGCTCCCATACGCACACCGTTCAGGAATGGGATATCCCGTTATCCGTTTCCGTTGTCAGGTCCCGGAATTTCTTTAGCAATAATCCAGGCTGCTGAACCTTCTGGGCAGCCATCTGAGATTCTTTTAAATCAGAAAACCGAACCTGATTCTGCATTGCCCGGCGCCGTGTACAGCGGGCAGTATACTATCCGCAAAGAAGACGGACTGATTACAGGTATCCGGATCGATTACGGGTATACAGAATATGGCTCCAGGAATACAACTCAGATTATTGTTGATGAAAAGCCATAAAAATATCGTAGAATTACGACATGCAATCGTAGAAATACGACAAAATTTAAAAAATAATTTTAAAAATTTCCGAAAAAAAATCCGCTGATTTATCTTTGTATAAGAATCATCGAATAAACAGTATTAACGATTAAAATTTACAATTATGGCAAACAATTCAAGAGGAATCTTAAAATTCAACGGTGGGGAAGGTCAGAAATTATTAAAGCTGAACTACAGTGTTTCCAGATCTACGGATGTATCCGGAAGAGTAGCCTCAGATCCTTCCAATGCCATTATCAAATTGACGGTGGAAGCTACTGAGAAATCAGACATTCTGGAAAGCCTGCTGAACGGAAAATATAAACCTACTTCGGGGGAAATTACATTCAACAAATCCCATGAGGAAGGTACCCTGATTACCCTGAACTGGGAGAACGGATATGTCATCCAGCACGAAGTGGACTTTGATGCTATAGACAGCAACAACATGCTGATCAGCTTCGTGGTCAGTGCAGAAAAAATCAATTACGGTAACTCCGCTTACGATGGCATCTGGCCAATTTAACGATAAGGAATACTTATAAGATACAAAGACTGTCTCAAAGGCAGTCTTTTCCGTTTAATTCGTGTTATGTTTTGTTATGCTGAGAATATTGATGTTCCCTCATATCCTTAAGACATAAATTTTTATGTTCTGAAAAAAACTAATATCTTAGTAAAAGAATTAAACTTTTTTAATTGATTAAGAATGATGCTGCTGTAATGGCAAAGTAATTCTAACCACCACCAAATCAAATAACATTAATTGAAAAAAATACAACATGGGAGTACTGGTCACCAACGAAACGGTAAAGCAGCTTTTTCATATTGCGCAGTCTATTGCAAGAGAAAATTATAATGCCACTTATGGCGCGCCGCATATCCTGCAGGCTTTGATGCACAAGGATATCGGTTTAAATGAATTTTTAAAAAGCATAGATAAGGATCCGGGCTATTTTTACGAATGGGCGGATGTGCGCATTGAAGACTATCCTAAAACCACTCATCTTCCGGATGAAGCCGGACAGGATGAAACGGTTGACCGTATCGTGGAAGAGGCAGACGATATCCGCCTGAAACTGGGACTGGATGAAATCACTCCGGTCTGCATCCTTACGGCTATTGTAAAGCCTCAGGTAGCTTTCAGCCTTCAGCAGCTTAAATCATTGCCACTGCGGGAACATGAGGTATTTAACCTGTACCGGAAAGATACGCCTTTCGCTGCCGGAGAAAACGGGGAATTTTCTTCTATTTTTTCCAATGGTTCAGATTTTTCCGAAGCCTCTTTCCCATCCATTAAAAACTATTGCGTAGACAGGACTGCACAGGCTAAAAAAGGGGAACTTGAGAATATCATCGGCCGTGACAAGGAGCTGAGAATGCTCGTAGAAATCCTGTGCCGCAGAAGCAAGCCCAATGTGATTATTATCGGGGAACCCGGAGTGGGAAAGACCGCACTGGTAGAAGGGTTTGCGATAGAAATCAACAAAGGCAACGTTCCGGAAATGCTGAAGAATGCAACACTGCTTGAACTGGATACCGGTGCCTTGCTGGCAGGAACTTCCTACAAAGGCGAAATTGAAGACCGCCTGAAAAAGATCATTAATGAATGCAAAAAAATAGAAAAGGCCATCCTTTTCATCGATGAGATCCATACGCTTCTGGATCCTAAAGGAAGCATAGGCAATGTTGCGAATCTCCTGAAGCCTGAACTGGCGAGAGGGGAAATTACCGTTATCGGAGCGACTACACAGGAAGAGTACAGGAAAATCATCGAGCCTGAGCAGGCATTCAACAGGCGTTTTGAGGTTCTGACCGTTCATGAGCCTGATGAAAAAACTTGCGTCAAAATGATTGATGTCCTGTTGGACGGATATAAAAAACACCACGGGATAGAAGTGGAAAAAACCGCCCTTCCCGAATGTGTGCGCCTGGCCAAAAGATACGCTAAGGGTAAAAAGCTGCCGGATGCAGCGATTGACCTGCTCGACAGGACCATGGCGGCCATTAAGATGCTCGATGAGCTTTCGGAAAAGGAACTCGACAGCTGGAAGAACAGTTACGAAAGCCTGCTGCTGGAAACATATCCTGACGAGAAAGACCAGGCAGATGAACTGATCTGGACCTATAATTTGCTGAGAGATAAGATCAGCCCAATTCTTTGGGGATCGTTAAGCGAACAGCCGGCACTGGACAATTCTATGCCGGTGGAGCAGATCAGGAAAGTTATTGACAGTACATACGAAGAACTCCTTCAGCATGCTTCAAAAAAGAGAGAAAAAGTAGACCGGCTGGAGCTGGCTGCCGTTATGGCGGCCAAAACGAACATCCCGATCGGAAAGATACAGGCCCAGGAAAAAGAAAAGCTTCTCAATATGGAATCCATGCTTCTGAAAAGAGTTGTTGGCCAGGATCATGCCCTGAAAATCCTTTCTGATGCGATTGTTGAAAACCGCAGCGGACTGAACAAACCGGGACAGCCGATAGGTTCATTTTTCCTCCTCGGACCTACGGGAACCGGGAAAACGGAACTGGCCAAATCCATGGCAGAACTGCTTTTCAATGACGAGAAAGCCATGGTCCGTTTTGATATGTCTGAATTTAAAGAAGAACACTCAGCTGCACTCCTTTACGGGGCGCCTCCGGGATATGTGGGGTATGAAGAAGGCGGAATGCTGGTCAATAAAATCAGACAGCAGCCTTATACGGTAGTCCTGTTTGATGAAATTGAAAAAGCCCATCATTCTGTTTTCGATGTGTTTTTACAGATCATGGATGAAGGAAAAGTCCATGATAAGCTCGGTAAGGAGGGAGATTTCAGCAATGCGCTTATCCTGTTTACCTCAAACATCGGAAGTGAGGAAATCGTACGTCAGTTTGAAGAGGGTAAGATCCCTGAATCTTCAGCATTGATGCAGATCATGTCAGGTTCCGGAAAGTTCCGGCCTGAATTCCTGGCGAGGATTACAGAGATCATTCCGTTTGCACCGATTACGGAATCCATTGCAGAAAGAATCTTCAACATCCAGTTGAAATCCCTGCATAACTCATTAAACCGTCTGGGCATTACCCTGGAAATTTCTGATGATGCAGTGAAAAACCTTGCCTTGGGAGGCTTCAGCAGCAAATACGGCGCGAGGCAGATCTCCGGAGTAATCAGGGCCCAGCTTGCCAGACCAATTTCAAAGATGATCGTAAGGGAAGAAGTAAAAGCAGGGCAGGCCATTAGTGCAGACTGGGATGAGGAAGGACAGCAGGTAAGCTGGAAAGTGCAGGAAGCGTAACGACACCCGTAAGCAGATGACAGAATATTGAAATCCTGGGAGAATGACCATTTAATATATTAAATAGTTTAGAATGAACAGTTTCAGAATTATTTTCACAACAATCCTGGTTTGGACATGTGCATGGCCTGCATACGGACAGTTTCTTTCGGCAACGGATACATCCGAAAACAGCGTGCGACGGTATAAGACCATCATCGATGCCAATAAGGATATTGTGAAATTCATAGAATATTCTCTTGCGCAGAAAGGGCTTCCGCGTCACCTGAGAAATCTGGCACTTATTGAATCCGGTTTCAACAGAAATGTTATTTCAGGAGCCGGGGCAGTGGGAGTATGGCAGTTCATGACTTCCCATGCCAATCAGTACGGACTTTCTGAACAGAACCGGAATGACCTGTACAAAAGCACGAAAACAGCCGTTGTCTCCCTGTCCAAACTGTATAAAAAATACAATAACTGGGTTACGGTCGTGGCTGCGTACAACTGCGGTGAAGGCAATATTGCAAAAGCAATGCAGGCGGCAGGTTCGTCACAATACCATGTTTTCTATAAATACCTTCCTGATGAAACCATTAATCACGTCAATAAATACCTTAACGCGTGCTTTGCCACCGGTGAGCTGCAAAGCGTATTGGCGAATTATAATTCCTCAAGAATGAATACCGTATTCCTTGTAAACGGCGGAAGTAAAATCAGCCGTCCGGAGCTTGCGGAAACCGATATCAATGCAGGATTCAGCCTGAAAGTTATTGCAGATGAGCTGCACGTGAATATAGACCAGCTGCTCACCTGGAATCCGGGAATCAACGAAGCCCTCCGAAGCAAAGGGGAAAGTTCATTCTACCTTCCGATGGACCTCATGCCCGATTTCCTGATGAGAAAAAATAAGATTCTCTCACGGTCTGTAAAAGAAAGCAGCCCTGCATCCCAATAGTCACCATCAACCGATCCAAACACTACTTCATATGAAAACAGAGCCACAAGATACAGTAAAGAACCCTTCTTTCCGTCCGTCACAAAATGCAGACGGTATTTCGGAAAACCATCATAACGGAATCAACAGGCTGGTAAAGCTTTCCTTAGTGGTGGAAGGGCAGGTGATCCGCTATTACAAGCATTTCAGACTGAAACAAAGCACCAGAAAGCACCATGAATTTACCCTCACCCTTGCTTATGATGCTTTGGGCAACCGTCAGACCCATACGCTTGATGAAGCGAATAAATTCCTTGGAAAACGCCTTACGGCTGTCATTTCTTATAAAGATATCGAAAACAGTCCGGAAAGGACTTTTGTAGGGGTGATTACCGGAGTGGCATACAGCCAGGAAAATATGAGCCTTGGGAATATTGTGCTTTCAGGCTACAGTCCGACCATTTTACTGGACGGCGCCCCGCATATCCAGAGTTTCGGAGGTGCACAGCCCGTTAATATGAGCATCATTGCCAATGAAGTAATCAAACAGGGCATCGACATGGAACGGTTTGATGTAAGTATCGATGCGAATGATTATTCACAGATTATCTACAGCAGCCAGTATGACGAAACGCATTACAATTACCTGGCAAGAATGGCGGAAGCTTATGGTGAACAGTTTTATTATGACGGTGAAGTCCTACATTTCGGGAAACTTCCTTCCCAGAACAAACCCATTAAGCTGACGTACGGCAGCAGTGCCAGCGATGTTAAAGTAGAACTGAAAGCTGTGCATACCAAGCCCCAGTTTTACGGATACAACAGCAGCAGGAATGAAAAGTTAACGTCAGGTGAAACACCCGTACAGCATGTGAGTGATCTGGCAAAAACGGCCTATCAGAATAATGAAAGAATCTATAAGACACCTGCTCTCAGAGTTGCACCTATCAAGGCCGCTACCCATGTAGATGTAGAACATTCCCAAAGGAGTGCGGCAGGAAGCGAAGCTGTTAATGTATTTTCCATCTCAGGAAATACGACTGTGCCGTTCCTGCATCCGGGATGTGTGGTAGATGTACAGATGAGAAAGCTTGATTCCAATGAAACATCCTATTTTACCAGGGTAATGGTTACGGAAGTTTCCCACGAAATTGATGCCATCGGCCATTACAAAGGCAGCTTTGAAAGCATTGCTTCAGATACAGGATTTTTACCGAAGCCCGATTATACGGTTCCTAAAGCCGAACCGCAAATTGCTACCGTTATTTCCAATGCAGACCCGGAAGGGCAAGGAAGGGTGCAGGTGAGGTTCGACTGGCAGACCAATGATACTACACATTTCATCAGGATGATGAGCCCTGATGCCGGAGGAACCGATCAGATTACCCAGAACAGGGGATATGTAGCGATTCCGGAAGTAGGAGACCAGGTAATGGTGAACTTTGTCCACAGTCATCCGGACCGGCCGTTTGTTATGGGCGGAATGTTCCATGGCGGCGTTGGACTTGGAGGCGGTGCTGATAACCGTGTGAAATCCATCCAGACCCGGAGCGGACACAGGATCGTATTTACGGAAGATGAAAGCATCATCATTACGGATAAGTCCGGCAATGAGATCCAGCTGGATACTACAGGGAGCAATATCACCATTACGGCACCCGAGACTATGACGTTCAACTGCAAAAATATGAACATCAATGTCGGGATGAATATGACGACCAATGTGGGCATGAATAAATCAGACACCATCATGGTCAATTACACCGAAAGCGTTGGCTCTATGAAATACCTTTCTACGGGTGCCGACTTCCTTACCAATGTGGTGGGTAAAATGAGCCACTACGTAAAAGGGGATATGGAAGTTTACGGTGAAAAAGAACATAAAGTGACCAGCATGAAAGGCGTGGAAGTAAGCAGCCAGGGTAAAGTGGAACACCATGCAGAAAAAGAAGTTCAGAACAACAGTGGAGAGAAATCTAAAAATCACTAGCGATGAGCATCGAATATATAGTAGAAGGAAAAGTCATCACACAGACAGGTGGCGACTACAGGACATATGCTAAAGAAGGCATCAGCCATAACAGTGCTGAAACCGTCGAACAGAAAGGTGCGGAAGCAGGAGTAAGCTATAATAAGGCCCAGCCGATCAATCCTGCTGATAAGCCTGTGAATACCATCGATGTCAGCCTGAACCTGTTTTTTGACGGAACCCTGAACAACAAGACCAATACCCAGGCAGGAAGCCGTCAGGCTGCTCCTGAAGGAAGTTATGCCAATGACTTCAGTAATGTAGCCAAAGGCTATGATGCCATTGATCCCAATGCACAGAACCAGGTATCATATTACATCGAAGGTATAGGAACCGTGGATATGAAATCGGATGGCGATACATTCGGGTATCCGATCCGTGGGGCAGGAATGGGGATGAATGAAAGGGGAGTGAAAGCAAAAGCAACCAAAGGCTGTGTAAAAGGAGCAGAGGCCATCCAGATGAAATTTTCGGGGAAAACGATTGATGTGCTTACCGTTAATGTATACGGATTCAGCAGGGGAGCGGCGGCGGCACGCCATTTTTTGCATATTGCGAGCAGCACGGCAAAATCAGATGTATTGTCGGATAAGCAAATTATGGTCTACCCGCCTACGTATTATGAGAAATCAGATGCAGAGGCGATGCCTTCGCAATACCTGATCATCAATGAGCCGAATTCACCGCTGCTCAAATACGGGTATTTCGGGGCCTGCCTGCTCAGCAAAAACCTGAAAGTTAAAAACATCAGATTTAATTTTGTAGGATTATATGATACAGTAGCCTCTTACGGGGTCAATCATAAAGGAACTTCCGTATTCGGATTCAGCATTGTGGATGACGATTCCAAACAATTGGGCCTGAATGCGGTGAGAAATGCATCTTTTGTCCTTCAGCTGGCTTCAGCGGAAGAATACCGGGATAATTTCAGCCTGACCAATATAGACAGTGCAGGAATCCGCGGTCTGCAGCTCACTTTGCCCGGTGTACATTCAGATATCGGCGGCGGTTATGTAGATAATGCGGAGGAAAAAGTGCTTTTGTATGAGCAGATTAACAGCAGTACGGAATGTGAACGTTTCAGGGATCTTTTAATAGAAGAAGGCTGGTTCAGTGATGCTGAAATATGGATCGAATCCAGTGTGGTTCCCGGCAAGGCTACCATGATTAAATATAAACTGTGGGGAAAAAGAAACGTATCCAATGAGTATGGTAAGGTTTCGCTGTATCACATGGTTCATTATTCCAAACAGTTTGATGTTAAGTACGATGAAAATCTGGTGTCCCGTCAGGAAATCAAAGATGCTTTCATACAGGGAATCAGCAGTACATTAACCAGCGGATATATTGTTCAGTGCAACAGCCTGAGAAACCAGTATGTCAATGATTACAATGCCCATAAAAATCCTTCAGCAGGTGAGTATATTGCTGAATCAAAGCGGTATTCTTACCTGAATTCAAACCTGGACAGCGATGACCTGAAGAAACTCAGGAACCGTTACCTGCATTGGTCTGCCAATATGGATTCAATAGGAATGGGTCCAAGAGTATCCGGAGCAAAGCCTCTGGCTGAACGCAAAAGATATATACTCAATGGATAGATATAAAATTGTTATTTTTCTGCTGGGTATGCTCCAGCTTATTAACTGTCAGGATATGAATAAAAAAGATATGCCTTTGCCGAGTTATAGTGTGCAGATCTCACATCCATGGAACAATTACCTTATTACCCCGGTGGAAGATAAGATCATTACCCTGGAAGGCACTCCGGCCCATTTGCCGTATGGCAGTTCATCGGGAACCTGGGGAGATTCCGGGAAAGGATTTACTGAGCAGGGCGGCACGCCGATCGGTGCGGATATCGTTTATTTTTCCAATTATGAAGATACCTTTTACCATCTTAAAGCAGACTTTCCCAAAGAGAAAATTCAGGATCTTGTTCAGAGAGCCTACGCAAATGACGAATCAAAGTCCTCGGATGAACCTTTAAAGGAATTCATCAATATCAGAGATGAACCCGATTACAATGAAAAATACAATAAATCCGGGATGTCCTATTACAAATTCGGGACGCTTGTGTTCGGTTTCGCTCCGAAAGGAATGGTTGTGGTATGGTTTCGTTTCGGCTATGTTGAAATACAGTTGGGTGAATTTCAGGCTGAGGTCGTTAAGGACGACCAAAAATATGCAGAAAAAATGTTCTCTGAAATATCCCAGACCAGGCAGGAGATCAAAGCAAAAATGTTTATTCCTGATGCGTCACCTGCTGAATGGAAGAATTATCAGAAAAGATATGCCTGGGCACCTCACATCAGTTCAGAAAATAAAGGATTGAAGGTCTTCAGGCTACAGCCCGAATACTATAACGGAGAAAAAGAAATCATGCTTCGTCCCTGGGTAGAAAAACCTCCGGTCAAAGAGCGTGCGGTGCCCAAAGAAATTGCTTTCTTCTGGGAAACCGGAAAAGGACAGGCATTTGAAGGCCGGGCTTTTTTCAACTGGGAGAAAGTCAACCAACAGTTCAGCAAAGCAGGAAAAGACTTTAAAATGGATATCAGGATTGCTCCGGATAACAACAGCTTTCAGGTGCTGATTAATCAGCAGCCGGTACCAACCGACAGTACAAGGGTTTACCAAAGTGATTTTACGTTTAAAGAATCTTATCGTTAAGCCACGATTAATATCAAGTAATATATCACCGGTCATCGTATGGCCGGTTTTTTTTAGGCATGTAAGTAAAATATGCTTTATTTAAAGCGCCTTTTGTTCAAAAAAGTGGGCGGTTTCATTACTTAATTGTTGATTGTGCTGTTTAATTATTTGCAAATCAGTTTGTTAAGTATTTAATTGTAACGAGTAGTAGAATTACGACATCAAATCGTAGTATTACTACAATAAACGAAATTGAATGCTAAAAACTTTTGTGGGAATTACAGGACCTCTATATTTGTTAACACAATCAGACACCAAGTCACAAAATATTAACGATTAAAATTTACAAATCATGGCAAGCAATTCAAGAGGAATCTTAAAATTCAACGGAGGAGAGGGTCAGAAATTATTAAAACTGAACTACAGTGTTTCCAGATCTACGGATGTATCCGGAAGAGTAGCCTCAGATCCTTCCAACGCAATCATTAAATTATCCGTAGAAGCTACAGAGCAGTCAGACATCCTGGAAAGCTTGCTGAACGGAAAATACAAACCCACTTCAGGAGAAATTACCTTCAACAAATCCCATGAGGAAGGTACCCTGATTACCCTGAACTGGGAAAACGGATATGTCATCCAGCACGAAGTGGACTTCGACGCTATTGATACCAACAATATGCTGATCAGCTTCGTGGTAAGCGCAGAAAAAATCACATACGGAAACTCTGATTATAACGGAGTATGGCCAGGATCAGGACCCAACTAAACAGTCAATTAATCATCTTACTAAATTAAACACAGCAGGCAGAACAGCAAACATGTAAAAGTGATCTGTTCTGTCCTGTTTATTCCATAACGGTCTGAATGTATCAGCGTTATATTTGTATTTTTTATTTGAAGAATTCATAAGCGGTGGTATTGAATCAATGCGCTGTCAAATTACTCAAAACAAAAAATTATGATTAAGAATGATGAATCAAAAATAAATTCCGGGCCGGATCAGGTACCGGAAAACTCCGTTTTAAAGCTGTCACAGAAACCCCGGCAATCAGTTTCAGAGCCCTTTCAGCAACAGGTGCCTTCAGCATCTTCACAATCAGGCTATACCGGCATTGATCAGGATGGCAGGGAGATGTTTATGAACGAGGCTTCAAGAGCAACAGATCCTGTCCTTACCAAAGACAGGATATGGTCACGGCAGCCTACCTCTAAAA
Organism: uncultured Chryseobacterium sp.; assembly: GCA_913775525.1. Taxonomy (GTDB): domain Bacteria; phylum Bacteroidota; class Bacteroidia; order Flavobacteriales; family Weeksellaceae; genus Chryseobacterium. The sequence goes on along the minus strand of CAJYLH010000035.1, from coordinate 45,598 downwards.
TTCATAATGCGGTTGCCATCGCAGAAAGCCAGCTATTGGGAATCAACCGTGTAGTCAGGCTGGATATTGTTATCGAAGGTAAAATAATCAGTCATTTTAAACACTTTAAACTCAGGCAGAGTGCTGTAAAACATCATGAATTTGATCTGATGCTTGCTTATGACAGCCTTGGTAAGCCTGAAAATCATAACCTGGAAGAAGCCCAGAATTTTTTAGGCAAAAGGATCACTGTTGTTTTCAGGTATAAAGATCTTGAAAGCAGCCCGGAAAGAAGTTTTGTGGGTGTGATTACGGAAGTGGGTTTCAGTCAGGAAAAAGGCAGCCTGGGAAATATTGTCCTCAGCGGATTCAGTCCTACTGTTCTTCTGGATGCTGCGCCACACATCCAGAGTTTCGGCGGCAGCCAGGAAGTTAGTTTGAACAGCATTGCAGATCAGGTGATCAGAGAAGGACTCGGGCAGAACAAATTTGATTACCGGGTAGATGCTCAGCATGGAAACGTTTCCTACAGTTCGCAGTATGAGGAAACCCACTATAATTATCTGGCAAGAATCGCAGAAGCATATGGAGAACAGTTTTATTATGACGGTGAAGTGCTGCATTTCGGGAAACTGCCACCTCAGGAAAAACCTGTCAGGTTGGTATATGGCAGCAGCGTAGCCGATATCAGAATAACCATGAAGGCTCAGCACGTCAATCCTTCTTTTTACGGTTACAACAGCAGCAAAAATGAAAAGCTGACTACCGGAAGTTCAAAAATCAATCATACTTCAGATATTGCCAGGCGGGCTTATGAAATATCCGAAAAGGTATTTACCACACCTTCGCTGAGAGTCGCTCCGATAAAAGCCATATCCTTTATGGACATTGATGCTTCCCAGAAAGGAACTGCCGGGAGCAAAGCTGCTGATGTATTCGTGACTTCAGGATCTACGACAGTGCCTTTCCTGTATCCGGGATGCATTGCCGATGTAGAAATGCGTAAAACAGGCAGCAATGAAACAGCTTATTTTACCAAACTTATGATTATTGCCACAGAGCATGAAGTGGATTCCCGAGGATATTACATCGGAACTTTTGAAGCCATAGCGTCCGATACCGGATACATTCCCCGTCCGGAATTCGAGTTGCCCAGAGCTGAGCCACAGTTTGCAAAAGTCATTTCCAATACGGATCCCTTAAATCAGGGCCGTGTGCAGGTACAGTTTGACTGGCAAAATGGATCTTCGGCCACAGAATTTATCAGGGTAATGACTCCTGATGGGGGAAGCAGTGAAAAAGTAAGCAAAAACCGGGGATTTATGGCTATTCCTGAAGTCGGTGATCAGGTCATTATAAATTTCGTCCATCAGCATCCGGACCGTCCTTTTGTGATGGGAGGAATGTTCCACGGACAGGTCGGCGGCGGTGGCGGTACCGGAAACAACATCAAAAGTCTCAGCACCCGCAGCGGAAATAAACTGGAGCTGAATGATGGCGAAGGCTCGGTCTTCCTAACCGACCAGGGTGGCGCCCATATGAAGTTTGATGGTGCGGGAAATGCCGTGACTAATGCGAATAATAATAAAACTGTTACCGTAGGAAATGATAACACTGTCAATGCCGGTTCAAAGCACTGTACGGATGTAGGAAAAGGACAAAGTATACTGACCATGGATAAAAATGGGGTCATTGATCTCAATGGTGCAACAAAGGTTACCCTGAAAGTAGGGGAAAGCTATATTGAAATTAATGCTGAGAAGATAATTGTTTATAGTAAAGATATAGAAGTTACAGGTCAATCCTCATCAATAGTTAAAGGTTCGGGAAGTTCAAAGATTGTTTTAAAAGGGGATACCAAAATCACAGGGTCTCAAGTTGATATAAACTAATGCTATGGAAATCATCAGGTATGAAATACAGCATGGCGATACTTTACAGTCAATTGCTGAAAAATATGAAATAACCGTTAAGAACTTAGTTGATTCCCATAATCAGAATTGTGGACTTACTAATGTGATCATTGGAGATAATATACCAATTCATCTCAAGTATATTTTCTTAGAGATTGATCCGTCCCGACACTTCCGGATATCCAATATAGATTTTACAAAGCGGGTACGGTATCGTTGTGAGCTGAACAATGTAATTACCATCGATGGAAAACCCAATTTTTCTGCCCAAACCAAGACAGAATATCTTCTCAGCTCCAAAAAACAAAATGATGATATCTTATTCATGCTAAGGCTAGAAGATTATGTGAATTCTATTCAACCTCAGGAAATGGAAGCTGCATTTCATCTGATCAGGGAAATAGAAATGATTAGAGATAATGTAGTTTACACGCAAAATGAAGACGGTGAAATAAATAATATTATCAATAAAGACGAACTATCAAAAAAGTGGCAGGAATTTATTCTTCACAAAGCTGCTGAGGTTCCTTTTTATAATGAAATGAAGGCCAGGGATCCAGACACGATCCGGGATTTTATAGAAAATGGAAACAAAGAATTTTCCGATTCAAAAGAACTGAGTAAAGTTTTAGCTAAAAATATGCTCTACCATATTTTGCTCAAAAGCAATATGAAAAATGGTGATCAGTTTTCAATCCTACAGCAATCTCAACTATTTCCAAACATCCTGCTTAAAATTAATGTCTCCAGGACTATTGTTTCTGATCAGGCAAATACTGTGACATACCGTCTCACAGGAACTTTGGACGAAAATCAATTGGATCAAGACAAAATAATGAGATTATATGAAGAAATGTATCAGCCGATTATTAAATATTCTTTTACCAAATTCAATTATATCTACCGGATCACCTATACAGTAGAAAAGGCTTCAAAACTTTTAACAGATGCAACAGCTTCAATCAAAGAACAGGTAAAAAACAATTACGAATCTATCACCAAATTTGAACTACGAAGTGTAGAAATATGAGCAAGATTAATAATATTGTATTTTCAGTCAAAGGATATTATCATCAGACGGTAATTAAAACAGCCTATTTGTGGCTTCCTATTTTTGCGTTTGTAATTTTTATTTGTTCTTATTTCGAAAAATACCGCTTTATTTTATATATATCGGTAGTTGCCACTACTTATGCTCTCATTCTCCATCAATTAAAGAAAAAAGCAGTTGAGATTAATTTCGGCCAAGATAAAATTACTATCAGTAGCTTTGAAATCCTTATATCAGATATAGAAAGCTATTATATTTCATTGCCTCTTAATGAATTGATTATACTGAGAATGCGTACAAGAAATAGTAATGAATCCATTTATATTGATAAAGATAAAAAAGAAAATATCCTGAAATTCTTACAGCAGCACCGAATCGCTGAAAAGAGAATTTCTTATGATTATTATTTACAGTATGGACATCTGATCATGCCTTTTATAGGTCTATTGATTTGTGCAGCCATGTATAAACTGTATTATTACATTCAGTATGGTTAATATATAATAATAGGTAATATTAATTGAACGATAATGAGTAAAGCTTATATTCCCCAGGATACTTGGGCTGTGTGTACATTTCAACAGAGTACTGGACCTCAAAAACTGATTGCTACAAAATATGAGAGGAAACAGTTTACAGTTCTGTATAAGGGCAACGAAAATTTTATTTTCCTTACTGTTGGTGACAGAAATATAAAGGAGAAATTTATCTGTAAAAAACCAATGAATATGTTGATGGCTATTGGAGGCCTTGTGGTAGGCCTTATTTTAGCTTCCAATCCTATTGGATGGGTAGTTGCAGGAGTCTGTGCAGCTGTTCTTGTAGCCTCAGCGACAATTGCTATAGTTACCCACGATTGCACAGGACCTTTGAAGGCTGGAAAGTGGATCAATGAAAAATCCAGTGTTATCTTCGATACGCAAAAAGCAATTACAGAAACATCCATGCTTACGTGTGACAGTGGTGGCGTTTTGCAGCCCATTATCAGCTATGATGTTGCGGTTCAGACTGCAAAGGCAATTGCATATGAAAACATTAAGGAAACCGCTGTAACAACTGCAGCGGCCATAGCCACAGGCTTTTTTATGGGAAAAGGAGGTGGGTTTCTTAAGGCGATGAAAGTTGCATTTAAAGGCTCTGGAGCTCTATTTACGATAGGAGGGATGGGAGCAACATACGCCATGACTACTATACAGAGCAATGTAATGAGAGGAAGCAGTGAGTATGCAGACAATGAAATTTACCAGCGTATGAACAAAGCTGAGGAAAAAGATTTGTCAGATCCCGCAACTGTTGGAAAAGAAACTGTCGAAACCACTAAAAATACGGCATTATCAGGAGCACCGCCAAGTATTAAGGATCTGGCTAATGTAATACAGTTGTACCGTACTGGCAAAATTATCATTGAAGACAGAGCTTTAAAAGCACAGTTTGATCAGCTCTCTAAAATGAATAAAGTACAGTTGAGGAATAGCCCTCGGGCAAGGGCTTTGATAAAAAGTATTCAGGAAAAAAGGCCTGATGTTTTTAACGAAATAAAGAGGAGTCCAAATTCAAAGCCTATCAGGTTGAAGCCACAAATGAGAGATAAAGCCATTGCTCATCTTGAAGGCGAAATCAAAAAAAACAAATGGTCACCTTCAAATGAGAATTCAATTCTGACAAAAGGAGCCTCCCTAGTTTTATTCTTTGTACCCTTAGCCGGAGGATATTTCTCTGAAAATGCAAGAAGAAAACTTGCTGAAAATGCTGTTAAAGATGATACTTCGGCTATCAGTGTCAGAGCAGAATCGTAGTTTGGCTGATAAAAGAACAATCGTGAACACATCATCAAACGTTAATAAATGTTATAAAGGTTCACGCAAAAAAAAGAATTTCCTAACTTTAATACAGCAAACTAAATTCACTTAAAGTATGGAAGCGTACAATTTTGAAACGGCAATCAAGCCCTTTTTTTGGGTAGCCTCAGAAAAGACATTTTCAGTATGTTTAAATGCAGGAACGTATAAACCTGAGATTTTTGAATGGAGAAAGGATGAAGGTTTCGAGGGAAATGGATACGACTGGGCATCACTGGCAAAAGTTTTCGTGGAAGAAAAAAGGCCCGATCTGGCAGGAGACATCAAGTTTGATCCGGAAGCCGATATGTTCTGTGCCTACTCTGAAAATCCGGAGCATTTAAAAGAATTTATCACCGCATTTAAAAAGACCTGTGAAGATGAAGTCCAGGTACAAGACCTCCTGCTGAAAGCGGAAATAGATTAATAGCAATACATGAAGGCCTCATCAGGGGTCTTTTTTAATGGTTAAATGAAAATAAAATTATTTTGTCTAACTATTGATGCCGTATTGTTTTTTCGCAGATGATCTTCTTCAATATCAGCTTTCGGACGAAGAAAAGAAAACTAATTTCTTATCTTTGTTCTCATGGACAATATGGACGCAACACAGGATAAAAGGCTCTTTCTTATCGATGCCTATGCAATGATCTTCAGAGGATATTATGCATTGATCAGGAATCCAAGGCTTACCAGTGCAGGGCTGGATACTTCTGCTATCTTCGGGTTTACCAACTCCCTGATCGAGCTGATCAGGAGGGAAAGGCCTACCCATCTTGCCGTTGTATTTGATGTGGGAGAAGCCAGCATCAGAACAACAGATTTCCTTGAATATAAAGCAAACAGAAGTGAAACACCCGAGGCCATCACGGCTGCTATTCCATACATCCACCGCATCCTGCAGGCCATGCATATCCCGATTTTAGGGGTAACCGGTTATGAAGCCGATGACGTAATCGGTACGATTGCCTGTAAAGCGGAAAAAGAAGGATATACCACATTCATGGTGACTCCGGATAAAGATTTTGCCCAGTTGGTAACGGACAAAATCAAAATTTACAAACCCGGGCTGAAAGGCAGCGAGGTTGAGATTTTAGGCGTGGAAGAGGTAAAAGCCAAATACCAGATCGAAAATCCTAAACAGGTCATCGACTTCCTGGCGATGATGGGCGACTCTGTGGATAATATCCCCGGACTTGAAGGAGTGGGGGAGAAGACTGCCATGAAATTCCTGAAAGAATACGGAAGCATCGAAAACCTTTTGGCTAATACCCATGAACTGAAAGGGAAACTGAAGGAAAAAGTGGAAGCCTCTGCGGAGCGCGGGATTCTATCTAAAAAATTAGCGACCATTATCTGTGATGCCCCGGTAGAATTCCATCAGGAACAATATGACCTTGAAACTCCTGATTTCGAAAAGGTAAAAGAAGTCTTCGATGAGATCGAGTTCAGAAGGCTGTATGATAACCTGTACAGGGCTTTTGCCCCTATTGTAAGTGGAAATACAACCGTTACCAATGTTGAAATCACTATAGCTGAAACCACGCCTCAGCAGAAGGTAGCGCAGGCCGTTGGGCAGCTGGACCTTTTTGCCACTTATGAAGAGCTGGATCAGGCGGCAGGAACGAAATCAACCATTGAGCATAATGATCACCTGTATCAGTTCGTCGACAATCCGAAGGCGCAAAAAATGCTGGTCAGAAACCTTTTGCAGCAACGAGTGGTATGTTTCGATACCGAAACCACTTCACTTAATGAGCTGGAAGCCGAACTGGTAGGCATGAGTTTCTCGTACAAAAAAGGATTGGCTTATTATGTCCCGGTTTCCGAAGATCAGGGAGAAGCACTCCAGACCTTAGAGATTTTCAGGCCTTTCTTTGAAAAAGAAGACCTGGTGAAAGTTGCGCACAATTTAAAATTCGACTATAAAATCCTAAGAAGGTATAATATAACCGTAAAGGGAGCCATGTTTGATACCATGATCGCACATTACCTCCTGAACCCGGATGGAAGGCACGGAATGGACTATCTTTCCGAAATTTATCTCGGCTACAAACCTGTTTCCATTGAAACCATCATTGGAAAAAAAGGAAAAAACCAGGGGAATTTCCGGGATGCAGACTTGAGGACGCAGACGGATTATGCGGCAGAAGATGCGGATGTGACCTTCCAGTTATATGAACTCTTTGCCCCACAGCTGAAAAAAGAAAATCTGGAAGACCTGTTCTTCAATATCGAAATGCCGCTGATGGAAGTACTTGCAAAAATGGAACTTGCCGGGATTTCCCTGGATGAAAAATGGCTGGCACAGGAAAGCATAGACCTGGAAAACGACCTGAAGCAGCTGGAACAAAAAATATTTGAACTTTCCGGGGAAGAATTCAATGTGAATTCACCGAAACAGCTCGGTGAAATTTTGTTTGAAAAACTGCAGCTGGACCCTAAGGCTAAGAAGACCAAAACCGGGCAGTATGCCACATCAGAAGATATCCTTCAGAAGCTGGCTGCGAAACATGAAATCATCCAGCACATCCTGGAATACCGGACCTATCAGAAATTGAAATCCACCTACGTGGATGCATTGCCATCGCAGATTGAAAAATCCGATAACCGCGTCCATACCAACTTTTCACAGACTACAGCGGCCACCGGCCGTCTGGCGAGTGTAAACCCGAACCTCCAGAATATTCCGATCCGGACGCTCAGAGGGCAGCAGATCAGGGGAGCTTTTGTGGCCGGAGAAGGCAAAAAAATTATCTCTGCCGACTATTCCCAGATCGAGCTGAGGCTGATTGCTGAGATTTCCGGTGAAGATAACATGATCAAAGCCTTTCAGAATGGGGAAGATATTCACGCTTCCACCGCTGCAAAACTCTTTAATATTCCATTGGATGAAGTATCCAAAATCCAGAGGAGCCAGGCCAAGACCGTCAACTTCGGGATCTTATACGGCCAGGGTGCCTTTGCACTGGCGGAGCAGACCGGATTATCCAGAAGCGAGGCCAAGCAGATGATAGAAGCCTATTTTGAGACCTATTCCAAACTGAAGGCCTATATGGCGGAGCAGGTGAAGAAAGCAAGGGAAATCGGCTATGTGGAAACCATTTTAGGAAGGAAACGCCATCTGAAAGACATCAGTTCCAATAACTTTGTCGTGCGTGCCCACGCCGAAAGGAATGCCGTGAATGCCCCGATCCAGGGAAGTGCCGCCGATGTGGTGAAAATGGCTATGATCAGGATCCAGAAAGAATTGGAAAAAGAGAAACTAAAGACCCGGATGCTGCTCCAGGTTCATGACGAATTGGTGTTTGAGTCTCCGGTTGATGAAGTGGAAGTAGCTACCAACATCATCAAGATGGAAATGGAAAACGCGATTGAAACACAGGTTCCTCTATTGGTTGAAGTGGGCGTAGGCGATAACTGGCTGGAAGCGCATTGATAATATTTAAAATTTAAAGCAAAAATAAAACTTTCACTGCACGTGAAAGTTTTATTTTTCTATCATAGATAAATGACATTTTAGTCTTTTTTCAGTTGGGTAATTTCATAATCCATCTTTTCTTCCCAACCTTTTCCATTTCTTTTTTCCAAATAGACTTTTACAGTTTCCTTATATTTCTCTTGGGCTTTAATTTCCATAGGATCCACTATACAGCCCATATTTTCATAATGTATTCCATACCGTTTATAGATACAGTCAATCTTTTCCTGCAGTTCATTAGGAAGGGTTAAACCTCCGGCAAATCTGAAGATGATTTTATCGTTCTGAATATCTTCTTTAGCCAGATGTATATAATGATTCTCAAGTGCTGTGAGTACATTTTTTGATTCGACGTATGCCTCTATTGAGGTATAAGTTAAAAAGCAAAACAGTAAGCTGCATAATATAAAGTAAACCAGTAAAAAACGATTAGCATGATTTAGACTTTTAATTCTTAAGTGACTTATTAACCAGGAAATAGCTGCTGTAATTATGAGAGCGGTTAAAAGATAAAGTGGTTTGGATTCATTTATAATATAGAGGAAATCAAAATTCACAGGATAGTTTAAAAGATAATATCCATAGACATACATCCCCAAAAGCATCAGCAATAGAATTACATTAATGATGAGCAGCCTTTTTGAAACCATAGTATTGGATTTTAAATTTCGCTAATTCTTATTGCAGGATAGGATCATGTGTAAATATAATCCCCTTTTTAATTTTTCAAATTTTCCGGCAAGCTCAGGCAATATAATAAAAATCCATTCAGGATAATTTTTTAGAGCAAAGTCTTTATAAATGCTTATACACTAAACTCAATTCCCCCCACATACGCCAAAGAGAAATAATCATTTTCAACCGAAACGGGTTTAGGGACCTGTCCCTGGCTCACAAAAATTAGGGCATTAATGTCGAATTTCAGGTTGATTTCATTAAGCCTGTTCACCAGGATCGGAAGCCATTGTTCAGCAAAGGAATATCCGGCAAATTTCTCGTAGATCGTTCTGTTTCCATCTTCAAAACCGTATTCTACCAGGTCATGATCAAACCAAACCGTATCCTGTGAAGCCGCAAACTGCGAAATGTGCGTATCATCAGATTCTTCGAGAAGATAATAGTTCTCATCTTCCTCCACAAATTCATAAAAATCCTCCTCACTGTTGAAATTTCCTACCCAAAAATCTAATGTTTCTGTCTGCATGACTTAATTGTTTCCGATTGAACTTTATTTGAAAACTTCAAAGTTATGATAAAATTTACAGATTATTCCCATAGGGATGTTGGGTCGTTTCTTTAATCCGTATGGAGTCTTTGATTTTGTGACTTGTCTGTCAACTTATTCTTTTTCAAAAGGAATCTACCGCTCCATATAGCTATGTATTTTTTGAACAGACAAAACAGATTTCGGGTGCAGGACCAATCAGATTTCGCGGAATGTCCAAACTAAGGAATTTGTACTCAAATGTTACAATATCCTTTTCTGATTTCCACTTTCTCTGATTGTTTTTTCTAATCTTGAAATTCTGGTTTTTTCCTGCTTTGCACCCATAATCCAATGCAATACCGCCTTCCGGTATGATGGTGCCTGACTGTTGAAAAACTCCCAGGCTGTTGGATGGGCGATAAACTGTTTTTCAAATTCACTGTTTAATTCAGGTGATTCATTTTCATGTGAATATATGGCAGATTTTTCTTTTGTACGAAGTGCAAAAGCCTTTAATCCTGCTTCCGTTACAAGACCGGATTGGGTTAGTTCATCCATCTTTTTGATATTAACAGCACTCCAGATGCTCGTAGGTTTCCTGGGTGTAAAACGAATGCTGTAACTTTCCTGATCAATCGATCTTCGAATGCCATCGATCCATCCGAAACATAATGCCTGATCTACCGATTCCGGCCAGGTCATCGAACATTTTCCGGTTCCAACCTTATAAAATCCTACCAGGAGTTCTTTTTCTGTCAGGTGATGCTTTTCAAACCATTCTCTGAACTCCTGAGGAACCTTAAAAAATTTAGCTTTCATTTTTATTTTTTTGATACTGTGGGTTATTACCTCTCAGATATGAATTTAAAATAATCATTAACTTTTTTGTTTTAACATTGAGTATATTAACCTGTATGGTATATCCTACATTTTCAAATTGAGGAAAAATAGTGTTGATAATTTTACTTTTTTTAACCGTTCCATTTTTCATCACAATATTTATTTGATGCGAAGTTTTAATTCCTCTGTAAGAACTTGATGTTTCAAAGAAGCTTGCTACATTTTCAAAAGGAACCAATATCTTTTTTCGTAAAGGATCATAAATAATAATCTCATTATTGTTAATAGTAAGCAATGGTTTTTGCCTGAATAGAATCAGCATCGAATATACGATACCAAAGGAAAAAAGAATGCATCCAGGATAGCTGATGATTATTCTGAACAAGCTTTTGTATATCAGTTCTTCATAGAAATGAATAAAAAGATAAACAAAGGCAGAAGATAAAATAAGCAGAATTAAACTTTTTATTTTGCTTGAATAGAAATGTATTTCATTCATACTTAAATTTAGATCACCTCAGGTATGTCTAAGCAAAATTAAATAAATTATTATTTCACCGGCAACATAAAATAAAAAGTACTGCCCTGATTCAGCGAACTTTTAACCCCGATTTCCCCATGTTGTTTCTCAATGAAATTCTTGGAAATGGCCAGTCCGAGTCCGGTGCCGTTCTGATGCTCTCCCGGAACCTGGAAATAACGGTCAAAAATCTGGCGGTGGTATTTTTCATCAATCCCTTTCCCGGTATCTGTAATACTGAAGGACACAGTAGATTCTTTTCTCTCGACCCGGATTAAAATGGTTTCATCCTGAAAAGAATGCTTGATGGCATTGCTCAGAAAATTATTCATCACCCAGACGGTTTTGTCAAAATCGGCTGCTACGGTATCTCCGTCTTCAATTTCATACTGAGTGATCATCGAAATATTCTTCTGTTCCGCAAGTTTTTCTACATTTTTTATGGCAGCCTGCACCATTTCTTTAGGAGAACAAGGTTCAATATTCAGTCGGATATTTCCGGTTTCCACCTGGGACAAATTCAATAGCTCCCCGGTAATATCCAGCAGGCGCTGACCGTCTTCATTTATGCTTTTCAATAGTTCCTTCTGCTGTTCATTAAGTTCCCCGAATTTCTGGTTTTCCAGCAATTGGACACCCATTTTGATCGCTGAAATAGGGGTTTTCAGCTCATGGGAAATCGTGGCGATAAAATTGGTCTTGGCAAAATCCAGTTCCTTGAACGGCGTAATATTTCTTAACAGGATGACCCTTCCGATGTATTTTTTTTCATTCTCGCCCGTTTTTATAATGTTGATCGGAACGACTTCCTGCTCAAAATAATTTTCTTTGTGGTCCGCAACGATTTTGATCGGGTCTTTCTGCGGATGATCCATATTCTTCAGCAGCTCGCGGACCAGGTCATTGTTAACGGCCACTTCATGGACGGTTTTCCCGATGATTTCTTCCTTGTTCAAATTGGTTATTTTCAGCGCCTCGTTATTGATCATATAGATGAAATGGTTTTCATCCAAACCGATGACTGCATCATGCATATTGTTGACCAGGGTCTCAATACGTTTTTTATCCATCAGCTGTTTAGACAGGGTACTGCTTTCGTATTCCTGAAGCTTTTCAGCCATGACATTGAATGACCGGGCCAGATCGTTGAATTCTTCGCTGCCCTTGAAATGTACCCTTTCACTGTAATTCTTATTGGCAATCTGCCGGATGCTGGCTGTAAGCTGGCTGATCGGTTCTGCAATCGTCTGCGGCAGGTTAAACAGCAGCACAAAAGCGATCAGGAAACACACGGTTCCCAGGCTGACAATCCAGAATGTGGCATTTTCCGCGGTGATAATAGCCATATCGCTTTTCCGTTCAATCCCTTTCATATTGAGTGTCATGATCCTGACGAGGTCTTCACGGATCAGTTTTTCCTTTTCATCATCCGGATGTTGCAGGTAACTGTTGAAGTGGAGATTCAGGCTTTGGGTGGCTTCCTTTTCACCGGATTCCGTCAGGTTTTTTTCCTGGAGTTCATTGTTTTTCCGGAAAGCCTGTACGGCTGCTTCCCGGTCGGTTTCAATCCTGTCTAGGGCAAGCAGCATGTTTTTGGAAAATTCGATGCTGTTGTAATTCGCATTAAGGATTTTCTCGGTGTCCGATTTCAATTTATTAATGTAGACAGACCCCATCACTGATAGCAAAACGATCAGTAAAAAAAGGAGGCCGACGCCTAAAGTAAGTTTTGTTTTGAGTTTCATCAGTTTGATTCAGGATAAAATAATAATATCGGTCTGCCGTTCATTCAGGCGGTTCATCAGCGAATAAATCCAGCTGTACCCGAAAATCCTCTGCCATAATCTCGCATGAGGCTTTCCCATACATACCGTGGTAATATTGTGTTCAACAACATACTCCAGAATGCCGCTGTACACACTGTTGCTCTTTACGCGGATAACTTTGGCGCCCAATTCCTGTGCTAAATTAAAATTATTAATCAAATAACGCTGTTTATCCAGGGCAATTTTTTCCAGGCTTTCCGAAGGCTTCTGGATATATAGAACGGTCCACGGACTGTTATAATAGCTGGCCAGCCGGGCAGTCTTCCGGATGATGTTTTTCGCTATTTTCCCGTTGCTGCTGATGCAGGCCAGAAACTTTACCGGCTTGAAATTTTCAGTCCTGATTTCCGTTTCCACCTTCTTTTCCACATGGGTGGCCACTTCCTTCAGTGCAAGCTCACGCAGCTGCAAAATATGCCCGCTCTGGAAAAAATTCTGTAAAGCAGTCTGTATTTTTTCCTTCTTATAAATTTTTCCTTCTTTGAGCCGGGTGAGCAGTTCATCGGCTGTGAGATCTATATTGACCACTTCATCAGCCATCGCAAGGATCTTGTCCGGAACCCGCTCCATCACTTCGATCCCGGTGATCTTCCGGACTTCCTCATTCAGGCTTTCAATATGCTGGATGTTCATGGCGCTGATGACGTTAATTCCGTTGTCCAGGATTTCCAGCACATCCTGCCACCTTTTTTTATTTTTTGAGCCTTCGATATTGGTGTGTGCCAGTTCGTCCACGAGAACCACTTCCGGATGAAGGTTAATGATCGCCTGAAGATCCATTTCCTCCAGGTTTTTGCCCTTATAGAAAGATGACCTTCTCGCGATTTCAGGTATTCCTTCGGTCAGGGCCTGGGTCTCCTCGCGTCCGTGTGTTTCAATATAACCTATTTTAACATCAATACCGTTCCGGATCATGGAATGGGCCTCCTGAAGCATTCTGAACGTCTTTCCCACACCGGCGCTCATTCCGATGTAAATCTTGAATTTCCCTTTCCGGGATTTCTGGATCAGTTCTGAAAAATCTTTTGCTGAAGACATGAATTTGATTTTTTTTAATTGTATTTTATGCATGGCTACCGGTCCGAATAAGCGGGTGATAAAAAATACCTGTTCAATTAATCATAAAAGTCACAAAAAGTTATTTTTACCATATTAGAATCATGAAGATATAAGCTTTTAAAACAGAACGATACTTAAGATGAAATCTTTGATTTTATGGATCATCTCATGTCATCTTTCGTGCATCCTTCATAAAATCTCGGGAATAATTTCTTCAATATTACCTAATAGTTTTTTCAAGGCAGTATTAATGAATATAAACCTAACAGGTCTTCAAAACCTGTTAGGTTTTAGATATGATCCCTGATTAAAACCAGGCTGCTAAACTGGTGGTAAGGAAAAAGTTTCCTTTCATTACTTCATCATTGTTCATAAATATGGCATCCCTGGAAGTGAATCCCCTGGCCTCTGTACGGAATACCACATTTTTAAAAATAGCATAATCAACGTTCAGTGAATAGCCGTAGGTCTGAAATCCATTAGGCGTTCCTGTACTGATGATGACTCCGTTTCTGTCACTGTAATATTCCAGCCGGCCGGCTACAGCCCATTGGTCATTCAGCTGATACTTCATCAGGATATTCGGGCTGTACCAAAGGTTGTATTGGTGGCTGCCTTTCTCCTTTTGTTCGACTCCGATATCAAAACCCAGTGTGGTTGAAAACTGGTTTGTCAGCTGAAAATTTCCGAAGAGATCATGGAAATACCGCATTTTCTTTTCTGACTTGGCTTTATCGTTTCCTATAAAAGAGCTGCTGTTCAGCGTGATCTTCTCATTAGGCTTATAGGTCACCTGATGCCCGAAAGAAATCGTTTGGTTACCTTCTGGCTTGGCAATCCGCTGCCATCCGTTCAGGACCAGCCCGCTGACGAACCATTTTCCGTTGTCTGTAGTATAGGAAATTTTGGCTCCGGTTTCGAAATAGGGGCTGTTCTCTGCGGCAAAGCTCCGGGTGAGGTTGATGTTGTCTTTTCCGATAGCACTTTCCCAGCCGATATGGGAGGGCATGATACCGGCATCGATCCAGAGATTTTTCGTCTTTGAAATCCTGATCCCGATATTCGCTTCATTTACATAGCGCAATGCATTCTGCTCGGCGGCCATATTATCCTGGGCATAGGTTCCGGCCATCAAAGCCAGGTTGGCACGCATGTTTTCGGTCTGATAGGCAGCTTTTACAAATCCAAGGTTCAGGTTAACTTCATTGTGCCGGTTATACGAATACAGGAAGTTCTGCCGGATGTGATTGGCGGGTTCATTGAAATCATAGGTGTAGAACAGCTCTGCATAGCCGGAAAAAGTTAGTTTAGGCTGAACGGTTGCTGAATCTGAGGTTTGGGCTTTAGATAAAAATAAACCTAGTAAAAATGTGGTGGTGATGAATTTTTTCATGGGTTGATAGAGTACAGCAAATACTGTACAGATATAATAGAAAAATGATGGGTTTAATGAGGTTGGAGGCGATTAAAAGTAACCGCTAAAACAGAGGGCTGTCGGATTAATGATGCTGCATTTTGTCCAGCGCAATATTAAGTTTCAGGACATTGATTTTGGAAGGACCGAAAACTGATGGTTCAGTTTGTTTCCGGATAAGGGCTTCAACTTGTTCTGTAGGGAGGTTTCTTTCTTTTGCAATCCTTTTTACCTGATATAGAGCGCCCTCCGGGGAAATGTCGGGATCCAGTCCGCTTCCGCTCGCAGTCACCAGTTCTACCGGAATTTTTACATTTTGCATTCCGGGATTCTGCATGGTAAGAGTGTCAATCCTTTTCTGTACGGTTTGCAGATATTCTTCATTGCTCGGCCCTTTATTGCTTCCGGCACTTCCTGCGGCATTGTAATTGACGGCGGAAGGACGGCCATGGAAGTATTTCGGGGATCTGAATTCCTGACCGATATTAGCGTAAAATTTCCGGCCATTATACTGAATGGTTTCTGCAGTGCCCTGAGTGGGTAATATTTTGGCACCGGCATAGACAATGCCCAGGTAAATTCCTACCATCACAAGCATGACAAGAGTCAGCCGTAACGAAGATATAATATGATTTTTCATTTTGATAATAATTTAAGGTAATGAAATGGGTATGGAAGCATGATCCATTAATGTGTTCACGGTTTAATGTTAAAAGAACAGGCTGATAACCAGGTCAATCAGTTTTATTCCGATGAATGGGGCAATAATTCCTCCCAGTCCGTAGATCAGAAGATTCCTTCTCAGCAGGGCACTTGCACCGATCGGTTTGTAGGCAACGCCTTTCAGCGCAAGCGGGATGAGGATCGGGATGATGATCGCGTTGAAAATAATGGCTGACAGGATTGCAGATTCGGGACTGTGCAGGTTCATGATATTCAGCTTTTGCAGGGCCGGAATAAAGGTGATGAACAGAGCCGGAATGATGGCAAAATATTTTGCTACGTCATTGGCAATGCTGAAGGTGGTCAGCGTTCCGCGGGTCATCAGCAATTGTTTTCCGATTTCCACGATCTCAATCAGTTTGGTGGGGTCGTTATCAAGATCCACCATGTTTCCTGCTTCCTTGGCCGCCTGGGTACCGCTGTTCATCGCTACACCTACATCGGCCTGGGCAAGGGCGGGTGCATCATTTGTTCCGTCGCCCATCATCGCCACCAGCTTTCCTTCCTGCTGTTCTTTTTTGATGTAGTTCATCTTATCTTCCGGTTTGGCTTCGGCTATAAAATCGTCTACACCGGCTTTTTCGGCAATGAACTTTGCAGTCAGGGGATTGTCACCCGTCACCATAACGGTTTTCACTCCCATTTTCCTGAGCCTCTGAAAGCGTTCCTGGATCCCGGTTTTAATGATATCCTGGAGTTCTATGACGCCCCATACCTGTTCATTTACCGAAACGACCAGAGGGGTTCCTCCGTTTTCGGCAATCCGGGTTACGGCTTCCTGCGTTTCCTGCGGGAATAGGTTCCCTGCTTTTTCTGTCAGTTTCTTGATAGTATCATAGGCTCCTTTCCGAATCCTGATATTTTCAAAATCAATACCGGATGTCCTGGTTTCTGCTGTGAAATCAATATACACCGGATTCGGGACCAGCAGTTGTTCAGGTTTCAACTGGCTTAGTTCGATGATGGATTTTCCTTCCGGGGTTTCATCTGCAACGGAACTCAGGGAAGCGGCTTTGATGAATTCCTCCATCTCAATCGTATGAGCAGGATGAAACTGTGTGGCCTTCCGGTTTCCGATGGTAATGGTTCCCGTTTTATCAAGAAGCAAAACATCAATATCACCTGCTGTTTCCACAGCTTTGCCGCTTTTGGTGATTACATTGGCTCGTAATGCCCGGTCCATTCCTGCAATTCCGATCGCAGAGAGCAGCCCGCCGATCGTTGTCGGGATCAGGCAAACGAAAAGTGAAATGAATGCTGCGATGGTAATCGGCGTCTGCGCATAGTCTGCAAAAGGTTTCAGGGTTACGGTAACGATGATGAAGGTCAGCGTAAACCCGGCTAACAATATAGTAAGTGCGATTTCGTTTGGTGTTTTCTGTCTGGATGCGCCTTCTACCAGGGCAATCATCTTATCTAAAAAAGATTCTCCGGGCCTTGTGGTTACTTTCACTTTGATCCTGTCGGAAAGTACCTTGGTACCGCCGGTGACAGAGCTTTTATCGCCTCCGGCTTCCCGGATCACGGGAGCGCTTTCCCCGGTGATGGCAGATTCGTCTATGGTGGCCAGTCCTTCGATGATTTCCCCGTCCATAGGGATCTGGTCGCCGGCTTCACAGAGAAACACATCGCCCAGTTTCATATCGGCGGATTTTTTAAGGACCGTTTCCACCTGGAATCCGGGATGGTTTTCCAGGATGACTCTGGCCGGAGTTTCCTCACGGGTTTTCCTTAGCGTATCTGCCTGGGCTTTTCCTCTGGCCTCCGCAATCGCTTCCGCGAAATTGGCGAACAGGACCGTGAAAAAAAGAATGATGAAGACCAGGAAATTATAGGCAAAGCTGCCCTGTGAACGGTCGCCTGTCAGGCTGAACAGGCTTACGATAAGCATGACCACGGTACCAAGTTCCACCAGGAACATGACCGGATTTTTAAACATGATTTTCGGATTCAGCTTAACGAATGACTGCGTGATGGCTTCGTTAACCAGATCTTTCTGAAACAGTGTCTGTGACTGATTTTTCATTGCTTTGAATGGATGTTGTTTGTAGTGAGGGTGAGAGATTGAGAGATTTTAAAATTTAGATATTTAAGCATTTAAAAATTTAAAGATTTAAAGATTTAAAAATTGAAAAATTGAAATTGGTGAGTAAGGTCAAAACTTCGTTTTCATTACGTAATGATTAATCTTTTAATCATTCAATCTTTAAATTTTTAAATGTTTCAATCTCTTTAATCTTTTAATTTCTATTTACCAAAATATTGCAGTTGTTCAGCGATCGGTCCCAGCGTCAGGGCAGGGAAGAAGGACAATGCGGCGATCAGAAGGATGACGGCTAAGGTCATGAATCCGAAGGTTGCCGTATCCGTTTTCAGCGTTCCTGCACTTTCCGGGATGTATTTTTTCTGTGCAAGCAATCCTGCAATGGCTATCGGGCCGATGATCGGGATGAATCTTGACAGCAGCAATACAACACCGGTGGAGATATTCCACCATGGCGTATTATCGCCCAGGCCTTCGAATCCGGATCCGTTATTGGCGGAAGAGGACGTAAATTCATACAGCATTTCACTGAAGCCGTGGAATCCCGGATTATTGAGTGTCTTGGTCCCGAATTCCGGCAGATAGGCGGTTAAAGCAGTACCCACGAGAATCAGGAACGGGTGGAATAGGGCGACGATCATGGCAATTTTCATTTCCTTGGCTTCAATTTTCTTTCCTAAGAATTCAGGGGTACGTCCCACCATCAGGCCGCTGATAAATACAGCCAGGATAATGAAGATAAAGTAATTCAGGATGCCCACACCGCAGCCCCCGTAGAAGCAGTTGATCATCATGGCCAGCAGCTGGTTCATCCCGGAAAGCGGCATGGTGCTGTCGTGCATGGCATTTACCGAACCAGTGGATATAACAGTTGTTGCAATACTCCAATAGGCCGATGCAGCACTTCCGAAACGGATTTCCTTACCTTCCATCGCTCCGAGATGAGGATCTGTGCCCATTTGGGTAATCAGCGGATTTCCCTGGGTTTCATTGATGATATTGGGAACGGTCAAGGCTATAAAACCAATGGTCATGACCGCGAAAATGGTCAATGAGAGTTTCCTTTTCTTTAAATAAAAGCCTAGTGCAAATACCAATGCAAAAGGGATGATCATCTGGGTAACCATTTCAGTCATATTCGTCAGGTAATTCGGGTTTTCCAGCGGATGCGCGGAATTGGCCCCGAAAAATCCGCCACCATTAGTCCCTAAATGCTTAATGGCGATAAAGGCGGCGGCAGGACCCCGCGAAACGTCCATTTTCTGTCCCTCCAGAGTGGTGATATGGTCTTTACCTTCAAAAGTCATCGGGCTTCCGTTGGCAGACAGGATGAAGGCGACTACAATACTTAAAGGAACCAAGATCCTGGTCATTGATCTGACGAAAAAATCGTAGAAGTTGCCCAGTTCCGTGGTGGTTTTATCCTTGAATGCTTTGAACAGTACCGCCATAGCAGCCATTCCTGTTGCCGCAGTGACAAACTGCAGGAACATCAGGTAAAGCTGGCTAAGGTAGCTGACTCCGGTTTCACCGGAATAATGCTGCAAATTACAGTTGACAAGAAAGGATATGGCCGTATTAAAGGCTAGATCGGGGGACATATCAGGATTGCCGTCCGGATTTATCGGAAGCCATGACTGATTCAGTAAAATGAAGAATCCGATGATGAACCAGACTATGTTGATGGTGAGCATGGCAAACATATTCTGTTTCCAGGTCATCTGCTTATCCGGATTAATACCCGAAATTCTGTAGATGAGATGTTCAACCGGCTGGAAAAGCCTGTTTAAAAACGTTTTTTTATAGCCATATACACCGGCAATGTATTTTCCTAAAAAGACACCGATCACGGTGGTAATGGCAAACATGACAATAATGCCTAAGATTTCTGTATTCATGTTTTCAGGCTAAAATTTTTCAGGTTTTATCAGTACATAGCAGATGTACACGAAAGCGAGGACGGAAAGGAAAAATAAACTCCACATAATTCTCTGTCTGATTTATATTTGATCAAAAAATTCAACGGACCTGTAGATCATCCAGAACAGGAATACACACAGGATCATAAGGCACAGCAGCATCATATCGAAACGATTAGGGTTAATACGGTGAATACTGCGTACGAAACCATCGGCATACTGAGTACGGCATGGTTCCATTTCTGGAATGTTTGTCTTGAAATTGTCATTGTATATTATTTATTCTGTATCCCTAATGCCAAAAGGGATTCCATTTCCGAAATCATTTAAATAAGGAATTGATTAATAATATTTTATGCTTAAATAGAGAGATGCAGGAAAACAAAAAAGCCTATCAAAATGATAGACCTGTTATTAAAATGATCATTGTTTCCATCCTAAAGAAACGAATAGATAACTCTTAACATTAAACTCACAACTCATAACTTTTACCGAAGTCCATACTCCTCCAGCTTTCGGTACAATGTAGCAATCCCGATTTCCAGCAGGCGTGCTGCTTCCGCTTTGTTGCCTTTCGTATACTGCAGGACTTTCTGGATGTGTTCTTTTTCCAGGGATTTCATGCTTAAAGAGTCGTTTCCGGAAACATTTTTTTCAGAATATTGCGGCAGGCTTTCTGCATCCAGCTGATGATCATTCATCAGGATAAGGCTTCGTTCCACGGTATTCCGCAGTTCACGGATATTGCCTTTCCAGTCGTTCTTCCGTAATAGTGCATAGTATTCCGGATCTACATGGAGGCTGGAAATATGCAGCTTCTGGGAGAAAAGGTCAATGAAGTTTTTAGCAAGGGCTTTCAGGTCTTCTTTTCTTTCGCGGAGGGCAGGAAGCCGGATCTCGAAGATGTTCAGCCTGAAATACAGGTCTTCCCTGAAATTTCCCTGCCTGATTTCCTCTTCCAGGTCACGGTTGGTAGCGGCAATAAGCCGGAAATCTGATTTTGACACTTTGGTTTCTCCCATTTTTATGAATTCGCGGGTTTCCAGGACGCGCAGTAATTTGGCCTGGAGTTCAACAGGCATTTCCCCGATCTCATCCAGAAACAGAGTGCCGCCATTGGCTTCTTCTATAAGCCCTTTCTTGTCTTTTACCGCTCCGGTAAAGGCGCCTGCTTTATGCCCGAAGAGTTCACTTTCCAGGATTTCCCTGCTGAATGCAGAGCAGTTGATGGCAACAAAATTATTTTTTTTCCTTTCGCTGCCCTGGTGGATGGCATTGGCAAAAACTTCTTTGCCGGTCCCGGTTTCGCCGGTCAGCAGGACCGTAGCATCAGTAACAGCCACTTTTTCTGCGAGCTTTTTGGCCTGGAGGATCAGTGGTGATGTTCCGATGATGGCTTCAAAACCTTTCTGAGCAGTTGGTTTCTGTGCTTTTTTAACCGCATTATCTTTTGCTTTTTCCATGGCTTTATACACCAGCGGGATGATTTTTTCATTGTCATCTCCCTTGACCAGATAGTCATAAGCACCATTTTTCATGGCCTGAACGGCATCGGTAATATTCCCGAAGGCAGTCATCAGGATAATTTCCAGGTGCGGGTACTTTGCCTTGATGGATTGTACAAGCTCAACACCAAATGCATCCGGCAGGCGGACATCACTTAATACGACATCAAATTCAGCCTGTTCGAGCATGGTCATGGCCGAACGTGCGGTGGAGGCCTGTTTGACGTTAAAATCTTCCTGGGAGAGGATCATTCCTAAAAGTTTAAGGAGCTTGATCTCGTCATCGATGATGAGGATGTTTCCGGACATGGTGCGTAAATTTGGAAAAACTGATGCAAACTTATTGAATTTATTTTGGATTAAAGTAAATGAGGCTGAAGGTTGAGCCTTATGTTCAGGTACGGAAGCCTTGTCTAGGTTTAAAACCTTGACAAGGCTGGATGATGGGTAAACCGTATTTTCCTGGCAGGATTTCCATTCACTAGCCCGGATAGCAGCGGTTACCCCGCAGCAGGGCCGGACCGGGCATTGGCGCGAGGAGTATGAGCGGATAGCCGGAATAAGCTCCCATACATCTGAGTTGAGCTCAGCCAGCTCCGACTTTGGGTTTTGATTATGATGATCATAGATGCAATAACAAGAAAAACAGGGACCTTTCCCGTATGATTGCTTACATTTGTAATGCCTCAGGATTGAGGACAAAAATGAAACGAGTTTATGACGGATAAAAAATATAAGGAAACGATTCACACCGATAATCATAATTACGAATATACTACCATTACCCACGACGAAAATAATGTACGGATCTACACTCTGAAGAACGGACTGAAGGTATTTCTTGCCAAGAATACCGATGCTCCGCGGATCCAGACGTATATCCCGGTGAGGACAGGAAGCAATAATGATCCTGCGGATAACACCGGATTGGCCCATTACCTGGAGCATATGATGTTTAAAGGTACTTCCAAAATCGGAAGCCTGGACTGGGAAAAGGAAAAGGTACTGCTGGATGAAATTTCTGAGCTGTACGAACAGCACAAAGCAGAGCCGGATGCAGAAAAAAAGAAAGAAATTTATAGTCAGATAGACCAGGTTTCCCAGGAAGCCAGCCAATATGCCATTGCCAATGAGTATGATAAGGCTATTTCTTCCCTGGGAGCGACTGGAACCAATGCCCATACCTGGTTTGATGAAACGGTCTATAAGAATAATATCCCTAACAATGAGCTGGAAAAATGGCTTAAAATAGAACAGGAAAGGTTTTCTGAACTGGCGTTACGGCTTTTCCATACCGAACTGGAGTCGGTGTACGAAGAGTTCAACCGCGCGCAGGACAATGATTCCAGGCTGGTGCAGTATGAACTGATGGATGCCCTGTTCCCCAATCACCCGAACGGACAGCAGACCACGCTGGGAAAGGCGGAACATCTGAAAAATCCTTCCATGAAAGCCATCCACCAGTATTTTGACGAGTATTACGTTCCCAACAATTACGCCATGGTATTGGTAGGAGACCTGGATTTCGAGGAAACTATTCAGCTGGTCGACCGATATTTCGGCAGCATTCCTTACCGCGAGCTTCCTGAGAAAACTCCGGTAACAGAGCAGCCAATGACCCGGATCGTTCAGAGGACCGTGAAAAGCCCGACCACGCCGAGGATACAGCTGGCCTGGAGAACAGAAAGTTACGGCACACGCGAAGCCATGCTGGCGGATATTGCAGCCAACATCCTAAGCAACAGGGGAGAAGCCGGACTCCTGGACCTGCACATTAACCAGACCCAGAAAATGCTCTGGGCACAGGCTTTTTCCGTAGGCCTGAAGCAATATGGCTATTTTTCCGTGGTAGCGGTACCCAAAGAAAACCAGACAATGGACGAAGCCAAAGATATGGTGCTACAGGAGATTGAGCTGCTGAAGAAAGGAGAATTCCCGGACTGGATGCTCCCGGCTATCATCAATGATTTTAAACTCCAGAGGCTGAAAACCCTGGAAACGGCAGACGGTCTGGCCACCAACCTTTACGATACCTACATTAAAGGCAGGACCTGGGAACAGGAACTGAATGAAATGGAGGACTATGCATCATTTACGAAAGAAGATGTCATCAATTTTGCACAGGGATTTTTTAAGGATAATTATGTTGCCGTATACAAAGAGAAAGGCATCAATGATCAGCTGATCCGGGTTGACAATCCGGGCATTACGCCGGTGAAAATCAACCGCGAAGCTCAATCTGACTTCTTGAAAGCGATCCTGGCAGAAAAAACCCAGGACATCCAGCCTGAATTTATCGATTATGATAAAGAGATCCGCCAGAATGAGGTGAAAGGCAAGCCGCTGAGCTTTGTCAGTAATAAATACAATGACCTGGCTCAGGTTCATTTTATCTTTCCCCTGGGAAGCGACCATGACCGGGATCTCGGCGTTGCTACGCAGGTGTTGCAATACCTGGGTACCGACCGTTATTCTCCCGAGGAACTGAAAATGGAATTTTTCAAGATCGGGGTAACCAACGATTTTAAAACCACGCATGACCAGCTGCTTATTTCCTTAAACGGGCTGGAAGAAAATATTGAAAAAGGGATTGCCCTGCTTCAGCACTGGATGCACAACGTGAAGCCGGACCAGGAAATTTACCGTCAGTTTGTACAAACGCTGTTGGAGAACCGTGCTGCCGTGAAGAAAGATAAGAACCGCATCATGACGGCACTGACTACCTATACGAAGATTGGCCCATTTTCCAGGTTTACAGATGTGATTTCCAGGGAAGAACTGGAAAACAGCAGTGTAGAAGTCTTCACCGACCGGATGAAAAACCTGTTCAGCTATCCGTATCAGCTGTTTTTCTACGGAAAGGATTTTGAACGCTTCAAAGGATATATTGAAAATTATATTCAGCCACAGAGCCTCCAGGTTCCTGAACCAAAGATCTATCCTGAGCCGGAAACCACCGGAAACGTTTATTTTACGGATTATGATATGGTGCAGATGGAAATGAGCAAAGCAGGCCGCGGGAAAGAAGTAAATATCCATGATTTGGGAAAAATCAATGTATTCAACGAATATTTCGGAAGAGGACTGTCCTCCATCGTCTTCCAGGAAATCAGGGAAAGTAAAAGTTTAGCCTATTCCGCCTATGTTTCTTACGCCGCGAATGCTGAACTCGGGCACCACGATTATATCACCACCTACATCGGGACGCAGCCGGATAAGCTCCAGGTTGCTGTCGATACGATGGATGAACTGATGGATGAACTTCCTGAAGTGCCGATCCAGTTTGAAAATGCACGTAATGCAGCCCTGAAACAAATCGCTTCTGCCCGGATTACGCGTACGAATATCTTCTTTAATACATTAAGGCTGAAAAAATTGGGCATCAGCCATGATTTCAGGAAAGATATTTATGAACAGATCAAGGATCTCAAATTTGAAGACCTCAGAGCATTTTATGATGCCGCTGTTAAGCCGATCCGGTTCAATACAGCGATCATCGGTAAAAGGGATAACCTGAACAGGGAAGCGGTAGACCAGATGGGAACCTTTACGGAAGTCAGCCTGAAAGATATTTTCGGGCACTGATAAAATGTAAGATAAAATAAAATGTTTCGGCCGCTCCAAAGGAGCGGCCGAAACTATTTTTTACAGTAAAACAACAGGTTATTTAACCACTTTCATTTCATCGATCAGCCATTTTGAATCGGCAAATTTATCGATGATAAAAAGGATGTATTTGGTATCCACCATGATGTTGCGGCTGAATCGCGGATCATAATTGATGTCGCTCATCGTACCTTCCCACTGCCGGTCGAAATTCAGTCCGACAAGGTTCCCGTTGGCATCCAGCGCCGGGCTTCCGGAGTTCCCTCCCGTGGTATGGTTGGTTGCAGTGAATCCTACCGGAACATCGCCTGTTTTATCTTTGTAATTCCCGAAATCTTTTTTCCCATACAGGTCGATCAGTTTTTTAGGAACATCGAATTCATAATCTCCGGGAACATATTTTTCCATGACTCCTGCCAGGTGGGTCTGGTAGTTATAGGAAACGGCATCCCTCGGTGAAGAGCCTTTTACTTTTCCGTAAGTCACCCTAAGCGTGGAATTGGCATCCGGGAAGAACTTACGGGTTTTATCTGTGGCCATCTGCTGCGCCATATAGGTTTTCTGCAAAGCATCGATTTTAGCCTGCAAAGTGGCGAACTGAGGATCAGCTTTTGTGGTATACGCTTCTCTCATCGTTAAAAACAGCTCATACACGGGGTCTTTCTTTAATGTTTTAACCAGCTTATCCGGATTGGAAAATGCTTTATCGATATCACCGCTCAGAGAGGCTCCGTTTACTTCGGATCTGCCGCTGATGATTGAATTTTTAGACATATTTTCAATAGCCTGCAGGTTCTGCGCTTCATTTTTGTATTGGTCAAAGCCTGCCGGCAGGAACTGAGGTGCGGTTTTATTGGCATACAGGGCAAGAAGCTTGGCGGTAACTTTCGCATCCAGTTCAGGGTTATAATCTTTGTAGAATGACTTCAGCCTGGATTTCAGTGATGCCGTACTTTTTTCATCCGTTTTCCCGGCTTCTGTTGCAGTAACGTAATTATAGTACAGGTTAGCCAGCATCAGGGTTTCAGCATTCCTGATCACTTCAGAATAGTAGGCATTGTTCAGGGCAAAAGGAGCCTGGTCGCTGTAGAGTTTATTCAGCTGGTCCAGCGTGATTTTGATCTGCTCGTTTTTATTTGCCAAAGTATTTTCATACGCCTTCTTTTTGGCTACGGCGTTAGACTTTTTCAGTCCTTCAACTTCCCCGATCCATTTTTTCCAGTAATTGGCCACAGATGCATATTTGGATGCATACTGGATCCTTGTGGCATCATCGGCGCGCATTTTCTCGTCCAGGGTTTTAAGGGCGACATCTCTTACAGCAATTCTTGCCGGATCAATTTCCGTCATGATCTTTTCAACGGCAATGGCAGGAAGGTATTCAGTAGTCCTTCCCGGAAAGCCGAATACAAAAGTAAAATCGTTTTCGTTTTTGTCTTTAATGGATACCGGAAGGTAGTGTTTCGGAACATATGGGACATTGTCTGTGGAATATTCTGCGGGTTTATTGTTCTTATCCGCGTAAATCCTGAACATGGAAAAATCTCCGGTATGCCTCGGCCATACCCAGTTGTCCGTGTCGGAACCGAATTTTCCGATGCTTTGCGGCGGTGCGCCTACCAGACGGATGTCTTTATATGTCTCAATGGTAAAAGCATAGAATTTATTGCCGTAGTACATGGATTTTACAGAAACCGATTGATAAGGTTCGATTTTCTGGCTGTTTTTATATACCTCGATGTTCGCGGCGATTTTCTTTGTAAGTTCAGGTTCGGTAAGCCGTTCCGTCCCTTCAAGGATCTGAGGGGTTACTTCTTTAATGTCAACGATGAAGTCAACTGTTACGCCCGGGTTAGGCAGCTCACCGGTCATATTTTTAGCCCAGAAGCCGTTGGTGAGCAGGTCGTTCTGAACGGTAGAATGATTTTGGATCTGTCCGTATCCGCAGTGGTGGTTGGTCAGCAGGAGTCCTTTCGGGGAAATAATTTCCGCCGTACATCCTCCGTTGAACTGGACTACCGCATCTTTAATGCTGGGCTTTTGCGTGTTGAAGATATCCTTGGCAGAGATTTTCATGCCCAGCTCTTTCATTTCTTTTTCATTCAGCTCCGTCGGGATCCACATTCCGCCGTACTGTTGGGCAAAAGCCATGGCAGCCGGAACCAGGAATACAGATAGAAGTATCTTTTTGGTCATAATCAAAATTTTGCCCTAATTTACAAAGAAAAGGTGAATTGAGGGCAGGAGAAGGAAAGTTATGGGCAGGAGGGAATGAATAATGAGTAATAGGTAATGGGTAATGAGTAATAATGGGTAACAAGTAATGATTGATGATTGATTATTGATGATTGATCGTGATGGGTAATCATCTGATAGATTTTCAAATGATCAGTTTCCCTATAACTCATTGAACCACACAGCGGCTTAATTTTTGTTCCGTATGACCTGCATCACCTAAAATTATTGTTATGAAAAATCAGATTCAGATCATGGCGATGACAGCACTGGTTGTTCTCGGTTCATGTTCCAAAGAAAAGCAGCAGGAAGTTTCTTCCGCAAACCTGAAAACCGATCCGATGGCGATCCAGACTCCAATGGATTCCTCTTCTGCCGCTGCGCCTGCCACATCACAGGCGGAAAAAAGCAATGCCGACTGGTACGGAACCTATGAAGCGGTAGTCCCTTGTGCAGACTGTCCGGGAATTCAGACCACGCTCACCCTTGAAAAAGATAACAGCTTCCATCTTCAGGAAGAATACCTGGAAAGAAAATCCAAAAATGAAGATCACGGAACCTATATGTGGAATGCTGCAACCGGCATTCTTGAACTGAAAGGGAATGATACACACTACAAGTACAAGGTCGGCAATAATACCCTTACCCAGCTCGATATGAACGGGCAGCCGATCGAGGGACCTAATAAAGACCTCTATGTATTCAAGAAAAAACAATAATCAGATAACAGGCAGGAGCGGAAGCTTCTGCTTTTTTTTAAAACTGATAGCTGGTAATCCTGTTGTTGTTCCGCATCTCCTGAACCAGTAATTCGTGGTTCCTCTTTTTGCCGGTAAGGATCCATACCGTGCTGAATTTTCCTTCTGAATACTGCTGTTTTGAGACGCTGGCTTTAAGCTGATGCTGTGCGAAAATCTGTTCACAATACAGAAGGTCTTCCACTTTGGATACTGTAATTCTGTATTCAGTAATTTTATGGTTTTTATCGATGAGCTTCTCCAGATAAGTCAGGATGCTTAAGACCAGGAGCACCAGTAAGGTCCCCAACAGCGCAACAGAAATATAACCGGCACCTACAGCCATGCCGATAGAAGCCGTTGCCCAGATCGTAGTTGCAGTTGTTATTCCGTCTATTTTGTTGTCTCCTTTGAAAATGACGCCTGCACCCAGGAATCCGATCCCGGTGATGATATTGGCGGCAATCCGGTCCGGGTCATCCATGCCGATCACGACGGACAGAATGGTAAACAGGCAGGCACCGAAGCAGACCAGGATAAAGGTGCGCAGTCCGGCCGATTTATTGCGGTACTCGCGCTCTGCACCGATCAGCAGGCCCAATACAACAGAAATAAAGATCAGCAACAGTTCATTTTCAACAGAATGTTCCGGTAAAAGGTTCATAACATACATTCATTAAGCTACCTAAAAGTACAATAAATTTCACTTTTTGAATATGATTGCAGTTCTATTCAAAAGAAGACCGCCCGGTGAGGACAGTCTTCATAAATATCTACTTTACATATTTTTTTCAGTACAGTTTACTGCTGCTTTTCAATCAGGTCGAGGAACTGCTGTTCGTCCAGGATCTCTATGGTGCCGATGCTCTGGGCTTTTTTAAGCTTGCTGCCGGCTTTTTCCCCCACTACCAGGAAATTTAGGTTTTTGGATACCGCAGAAATGTTTTTTCCGCCGTGTTTTTCCACCATTTCTTCGGCCTGCTCCCGGGTAAACAGCGAAAGCTTTCCGGTAAACAGGAATGTCTTGCCATCCAGGATATTGGATATCACTTCGTTGGTACTTTCTCCGCGTTCCAGCTGCACGCCATAGGATTTCAGGCGTTCAATCATCAGGATATTTTCCGGATTATTGAAGAAGTCCGCAATGCTTACGGCAATCTTGGTCCCGATATCTTCTACCTGGCAGAGCTCTTCCAGCGTTGCGTTCTTCAGCTCATCTATAGTCCCGAAATTCTTCACCAGCTTCTTGGCAACGGTTTCTCCTACATGTTTGATCCCGATTCCGTACAATACCTTTTCAAAAGGGACTGTTTTGGATTGTTCGATCCCGTTCAGGATATTCTGGACAGATTTTTCCGCCAGCCTTTCCAGCGGCATAAGCTGTTCCTTGGTTAAAGCATAGAAATCCGCCGGATTCTCAATCAGCCTGGCCTTATAAAACTGCTCGATGGTTTCGCTGCCTAAGTTTTCTATGTTCAGGGCCTTGCGGGAAACATAATGGATCATTCTTCCGATGACCTGCGGCGGGCAGTGAAGCTCATTCGGGCAGAAATGAATGGCCTGGTCTTCCACTTTTACCAGTTCCGTTCCGCATTCTGGGCAATGTCTGATGTATTCGATCTCCTTGCTGTCCGGACTTCTTTTATCCGGATTGACTTCGATGATTTTCGGGATGATCTCACCGCCCTTTTCCACATAGACAAAATCATGTTCGTGGAGGTCCAGCTTTTTGATGATGTCTTCATTGTGCAGGGATGCCCTTTTCACCACTGTTCCGGCCAGTAAAACAGGTCTTAAATTAGCCACCGGTGTAATAGCCCCGGTACGTCCTACCTGGTAAGATACGCTCAGCAGTTCGGTTTCTACCTTTTCAGCTTTGAATTTATAGGCCATCGCCCATCGCGGTGACTTGGCAGTATACCCCAATTGTCTCTGTTGCTTGAGTGAGTTGACTTTCAGTACAATACCGTCAATCTCAAAAGGGAGGTTATGGCGCTCATTGTCCCAATACGTGATGAATTCCTGTACTTCATTCATCGAGGTACACAATTTTGCCTGTCGGGAAGTTTTAAATCCCCAGGACTGTGCTTTTTCAAGCAGTTCCCAATGGGTTTCCGCCGGAAATTCTTCCGAAACAAACTGGTAGAGTACAGATGACAACCCTCGTTTTCGTACTTCTGCGCTGTCCTGCATCTTCAGGCTTCCGCTGGCCGTGTTCCTTGGATTCATGAATGGGTCTAAACCGTCTTCCTCCCGCTGTGTATTGATTTTATCGAAATTCTTTCGGGTCAGGTAAATTTCTCCGCGCATGAAGAACTGATCGGGGAAATCACCCTTCAGCTTCAAGGGGATATCTGAAATGGTCTTTACATTGGGGGTGATCTCATCCCCCTGGAACCCGTCTCCCCGGGTAACGGCCTGACTGAGTTTTCCGTTTTCATACAGGATGGAAATGGAGGCGCCGTCATATTTAAGTTCAGCAACAAATTCCACAGGATCATCAATCGTTTTGATGATCCTCTTTTCCCAGTCTTCCAGATCATCAAAATCGTAGGAATTGTCCAGAGAATACATTCTGAACTTATGGCGGATGGTAGGAAATACTTTGGTAATTCCTCCGCCCACCCGTACCGTAGGGGAATTTTCATCATAATATTCGGGATGCCTGGCTTCCAGGTCCTGGAGCTCCTGCAGGAGCATGTCAAAATCATAATCTGAAATGGTAGGGGCGTCCAGATCATAATAGTTCTGGTTATGCTGGTCAAGTTCCTGGCGGAGCCGTTCTATTTTTTGCTGAATGTTTTCGGACATTACGTTCTATCTTTTAAGCAAAAATAATTAAAGTAATTCCATTTAAAAAATAAGGCAATTAAATAATCCTATAAAATTAAAATCCTGTAACATATACTAATGGTTTGATTGTGTTCAGAATAAAAATTGGTGTTCAAAATTATGTAACATGCTGTTATAATTTAATTGAAGAAATGTTAAAATTCCCTTAAACAGGCGCCTTGAATACTGTCATAGCTTTGCACTCAGTTAATTTTTGAATATGAGAAAAGTAAAGATTGTATTGGGATTGTTGTTCTTGGGTCTGGGCACGCTCAGTTATGCGCAAACTACCCAGGCGGCTATCGTTGGGAAAGTAACCGGTGGTAATAACAAGGCACAAGATAAGGTGAAAGTAACGATCATTAATGAATCTACCGGTTTCCGTACAGAGACTGAAACCAATTCAAAGGGAGAATATATCTTTAAAGAAATTCCTCTCGGCGGACCGTATACGGTGATCGTCAATGATGATAAGAGGGAAGGGTATATGCTTAACTTAGGTGACCAGGTGACCGTGAATATGAATCTTGGAAACGAGAAAGCTATTGAAGAGGTGGTTATTTCCGGTAACCTCAAGAATACCATCGGTAACCTTGGGGCAGCTACGGCTGTTACCGCAAAGAATATCGGCATTTTGCCGGTAAACGGAAGGAACTTTACCAGTCTCACCGAGCTTTCTCCTCTCAGCGGAAAAGGCGGAAATTTATCCGGGCAGTTGGGTTCATCCACTAACTTTACCATAGACGGGATGACCGCCAAAAACCCGACTTCTGCAGGTTCTACCACCAGCCGGAGCGGTGCGCCGTATTCCATTTCCATTGAAGCCGTAAGGGAATTCAAGATTGTCACCAACCAGTATGATGTAACATTAGGAAGAAGCGGAGGAGGAACCATCAGTGCGGTAACGAAATCCGGAACCAATACATTTTCAGGAAGCGCCTGGGAATACCTGAGAACAGGATGGCTGTCCAGTAAATATGACATCAGGGGAAATGTGAGGACGAATGACTTCTCCACTTCGCAGTTCGGGTTCTCACTCGGCGGCCCGATCATCAAAAACAAGCTGCATTTTTTTGCGGCATGGGACCATCAGCTGGATTCCAGGCCGCTGATTATTGCCGATGTGCAGACCAAGGAAGATGCTTTAAGGTTTAATGTGACCAATGAAACCCTGAACAATATCCTGAACATTGCAAGAGCCAAATACGGCGTGGGAAGTTCCCCGCAGTTCGGGACTTTTGATAAAGTAAGGAATTCTGATGCCGGGTTTTTACGCCTCGACTGGCAGATCAGCCCTAAACATTTGCTTACCCTGAGAGACAACTTTACCTACGATCTGAATAAGAACGGCCTGGCAGACAATACCGCCATCAACTTTTTTGAATCTTACGGAAACGACCGAAACCTTGACAATAGCTTACTCTTAACGTTACGGTCCAACCTGAAGCCTAACCTGACCAACGAACTGAAAGGTCAGTACCTGTATACCTTCCAGGACAGTTACCAGAATGATCAGCTTGGCCATCCGGTTCCCAGAGCAATCGTTGAAAGGGTGCCATCCACGATCGACGGGACCAATCTGACGACCAATATCCAGATCGGAGGACACCGTTTTGGCCAGGAAAATTTCAGGAACAATGTATTCCAGATCGTAGATAACCTATATTATAATACAGACAAGATCAAATATACTTTCGGGGCAGACCTGATGTATACTCATGCAAGATCAGTCTACGGAAGTGAGGTGAACGGGAGATTCCAGTTTTTAGGAACGGATAATTTCAATAACCTTACTCCATACAAATTTTACAGGGAAGTTCCGCTCGTAGCGGATCCATCGGTAAAATCTGACATCTGGAATATCGGCGTTTATGGTCAGATCCAGACGAAAATAGCTAAAGGACTGGATTTGATGGCCGGTCTGAGATTAGATTACGGAGGGTATCCTAAAGCGGAATTCAACCAGAAGCTCTATGATGAAATGGGAATACGGACAGACAACCAGATCCGTTCATTCATCATCCAGCCTAGATTTCAGTTTGACTGGAATATCAACGAAGGCAATAAAGATTTCCTGAGGTTCGGAGCAGGGATATTCTCTTCGGATATCAACAATTATATGATTATCAATAACCTGGTTTTCGATGGCAGGCATTTGGCCACGGTAGATGTTAATCCAACCGCCATAGGCCTCACTCCCGATTTTATAAGTTACAGGAATGATTACAGTACGGTTCCTTCACTATCGCAATATCAGTTACCGACGATCAACTATACCGGAAAAGATGCTAAGATCCCATTGGTGTATAAAGCCAACATTTCTTATACGCATTTCTTTAACGAAAGGTGGAGGGCCGGGATTGCAGGATATGCAGCGCTGGGAAGAAACAACTACTTCTACTATGACAGGAATATGGTGGCCAACCCATACTTTACCCTGGATAATGAAGGAGGAAGAGGCGTATTCGTCCCTTTGAATACGGTTAATGCCAACGGAACCATGAACTGGAAAGCAGGAAGGATCAACCAGAATTTCGGCCGTGTGCTGGAATTGGTGAGTGACGGAAAAGTCAACCAGTTTTCCTTTGTGCTGGATACAAGTTACCGTTATTTCAAAGATGGGGAAATAACGATGAGTTATACGTGGTCAGATATTAAGGATAATACATCCTATAACGGGAACGTAGCCAATTCCGCTACTTTGTTTACGATGGTGGAAAGCGATCCGAGAAACCTGAAAATGACGTACTCGGATAACCAGTTCCGCAATAAGGTGGTGGTGTATGGAAACTCACCTACCTTTGCCGGATTTACGGTAGGAATCCGGTATTCGGGAATCGGAGGAACGCGGTTTTCTATGACGGCAGGAGGAAATGTTAACGGGGATTTTGTGGATTCAAACGATCTGGCTTATATTTTCCCGAACCTGACCCAGACTTTGCTGGATAATCCTGAAGTAGGTAAAGCATTAAAGAATTACATTACGGATTACAACAATAAAATTGCTGAACGTAATGGCGGGAAAAACGGATTCTACGGAGTATGGGATGTCCGGATCGCAAAAAAGATCAAGTTTGAGAAAATCGGGGGATTTGAGCTTTCTGTAGATATTTTCAATGTAGCCAACCTGTTGAACAAAGAATGGGGGGTCAACAAATCATACGGGAATATGTCGCTGTACAGAATTACAGGATTCGATGCTGCCGTGAAGCAATTTAAGTATAACCTGAATACGAGTGGCCTGGCTCCGTTAGGCGGAAACCCTTACCAGATCCAGTTGGGTGCAAAATATACCTTTTAATTTAATATTATTTTCATAAAGCCTGCAATGGCATAAGTTTTTTAATTGTTTAATTTTGTATTATGAAGAATTTTATATTAGGTATTACCCTATTAAGTACAGTCCTTATGAAGGCACAAACTCAGATCGTCGCACATAGGGGGTACTGGCAGACCCAGCCTCCCACAACAGAAAATTCACTTCAGTCGCTTCAGAATGCACAGAACTTAAAGATCTACGGATCTGAATTTGATGTGCGCATGACCAAAGATGGCGTACTGGTAGTCAACCATGATGAACATCACGGCAAGATGGAAATTTCCGAAACCAATTTCAGGCAGCTTGAAGAGCAGGACCTGTCTAACGGTGAAAAGTTTCCTACTTTAAAAAGCTACCTCAAAAAAGGAAAAAAGGATAAAGCATTACAGCTGATCATTGAAATCAAACCTGCGAAAACCAAGGAACTTGAAGATGAACTGGTACGGAAAACCATCGAAATGGTGAAGGATATGAAACTTGAAGGCCAAAGCCAGTTCATTTCATTCAGTCTGAATATCTGTAAGGAAATCAAGAAAATAGATCCGAAATTCAAAGTTCAGTACCTGAACGGAGAGCTTTCCCCGGAGCAGATTAAAGATGAGGGGCTGGACGGTATTGATTACCATTACAGTGTTTTCGCGAAAAATCCAACCTGGATTGCCGAAGCCAATGCACTGGGACTGATTACCAATGCCTGGACGGTTAATGATCCTGCAATTTACCAGCAGCTGAAAAGTCAGGGAATCAAATTCGTGACGACTAATATTCCTGATCAGCTGAAGAATAAATAACATTAAGTTCATATGATATCCATCCTGTTTCTGAAAAGAAACAGGATTTTTTATGATAAGGTAATGCATTGCAGACCATGGTTATAGAAGATTAATGCTTAAGAAAATGTCGCTTGTGTTCAATATAGATTAAAAATTTAATTATTTTGTATTAAAAATACTTAATGATTTTAACATATAGTCAATCAAGACAGTATGCATATGTGTTAAAGATAAATTCATATTTCGTTTAATAATTATTTAATAAATGTTAAAACGCTGTTAAAACCATACTCGTCAGGTCATTCTAATTTTGCGCAAACAAAAATAATATGCGTAAAGAGACACACAAGCTGTTGGTTTTATCGCTGTTAGGATTGGTAAGCGTCAATCTTTCGGCTCAGCAAAAAATTAAAAAAGACACCATCAAAAATATTGATGAAGTAGTGGTGACTGCTTTAGGGATCAAAAGAAATGATAAGTCTTTGGGATATGTAGCTGAAAAGATCAACTCTGAAGAAATCCTGAGGACCCAGAATAACAACTGGGCACAATCCCTGGAAGGGAAAGTGGCCGGACTGAAGATCCAGACCGCCGGAGCCGGACCTCTGGGAAGTGCGCTGATCAAGCTTCGTGGAGATATTTCCATGAACATGGACCAGAACAATGCCCTGATTGTCGTAGACGGTGTTCCGCTGAACGGAACCACCACGGGAACAGGCTTCTCGGCTTATGGTGCAGGTTCCAAAGCAGACCTGCCTATTGATTATGGAAACGGACTTAATACCATCAACCCTGACGATATAGAATCGGTTACCGTACTGAAGGGTTCTACAGCCGCCGCATTATACGGATCCCGGGGAGCCGGAGGAGCGATCATGATCACTACGAAATCCGGGAAAACCAAAAAAGGAAAGATCCAGATTACGCTGAATTCTTATTCAAGCTACGATACAGTACTGAAATGGCCGGATTATCAGTATGAATACGGCCAGGGAACCATGCAGAAGGATGCCTCCGGAAACTATTATTACTCATATGGCGCTTCAGCAGACGGAGTCAACACCGGTTCCACCAGCAGTGCTTTCGGGCCTAAATTCGACGGACAATCGTACTTCCAGTATGATCCTACTGTGGAAGGGCAGAGCCTTCAGCGTCAGCTGTGGAGGCCATATAAAGATAATATCAAAGGATTCTGGCAGACGGGTACTACCTTTTCCAATAACGTTGCGCTCGAAAGTTCCAATGAAAATACTTCATTCAGAACCTCACTCACCTATCTGAAAAATGAGTGGATGATGCCCAACACCGGATTCGACAGGCTGAATGCTGCGCTTTCCTTTGATCACAAACTGAACGAGAAACTGAAAGTCGGGGTAAAATTCAACTACAGCAAAACGTCCAGTGATAACCTTCCGGCTACGGGGTACAGCAACCAGTCCATCTCTTACTTTATGATTTTCCAGAACCCGAACGTAGACCTTGCCTGGTACTCGCCGATCTGGAAGAAAGACAAATACCAGATCGACCAGATCCACCCGTTCAGTTCATACATTGATAATCCTTACCTCATCGCTTATGAAATGCTGAACGGCGTGGATAAGCACTTCATTACCGGAAATGTAAACCTTAATTATAAGTTCACCAAGAACTTTGAAGTAATGCTGAGGTCAGGGCTTGAGCTCACGAATGAAGAGCGTACCCAGAAAAGGCCGTGGAGCTCTGCCAACTACCTCCAGGGGATGTACAGGGAGCAGCACATCAAGCAGATGGATATGAACAATGACATCCTGTTTACCTATAAGAATAAATTTAAAGATTTTGATTTCAGTGCTTCCGCAGGAGGAAACATCCGTTACCTTGAATACACTATGGGGGATTATATTGCAGACGGATTGCTGAGACCCGGAGTCTACACCCTTCCGAACGGAATTGCAAATATCAATAAAATTGCCGTTCCCGGAGACCGTCAGGTAAACAGTACCTACGGATTGGTCAATATCAGCTATAAAAACAAGGTATTCCTGGATTTAACCGCAAGAAATGACTGGAGCAGCACACTTCCTAAGGAGAACCGGTCTTATTTTTATCCTTCGGCGGCAACTTCAATTATCCTTTCCGATATTTTCAATTTATCCTCCAACAATTTCAATTACTGGAAACTGCGGGCGTCATGGTCCAGGGTAGGAAACGATACCAATCCTTATATGTTGCTGAAATACTATAACAACAGTAATTTCAACGGTTCGGTGGAATCTCCTTCCTTATATCCGAACCCGAACCTGAAACCGGAAATGCTCACGAATATGGAAGCCGGTATGGATTTTAGCATCATTAAAAACAGGATTAGCTATAGCATCACGGCCTACCAGAATAACAATAAGAACCAGATCATCAGGATTCCGGCCTTATGGGAAACGGGATACAGCAGCAGGGTAATCAATGCCGGGGAGATCAGGAACCGCGGCCTTGAAATGACTTTGAATACCTATCCGGTTAAAAACAAAAATTTTTCATGGAGTGTTAACGCCAACTGGTCTATGAACAGGAATACCATCATGTCCCTTCCTGAAGAGTTCCAGGGCGAACCTTACATCATGGGAAGTGTAGGAGGTGTAGTTTACTATAATGCCGTAGTCGGCGGATCGCTCGGCGATATGTACGGTTACGGACTCATGTATTCACCGGACGGACAGGTAGTGTTCGGAAGTGATGGACTTACTGCCAAACCTACCAAAACGAAAAAGATCGGTAACGCCTATCCGAAATGGAGGGCAGGAATACAGAACGACTTCAGGTACAAAAACTTCACCATTAGCTTTTCTTTTGACGGACAGTACAAAGGGATCGGTTATTCACAGTCCCACCATAAGATGACGGAACAGGGTAAGCTTACCCATACGCTGATCGGAAGAGATAATCCCGGCGGCCTGATTGTAGGTGAAGGGGTGGTGCAGAACGCAGACGGATCTTATTCCCCGAATACCAAAGGCATTCCGGTATCTACTTATTACGCAGATTACTACAGGAGAGCCAACGTAGAAACGAATTCCTTCGATACTTCATTTGTTAAGCTGAGGGATGCGCGGATTTCCTATTCTTTCCCGAAAAGCGTTACCGATCAGCTGAAAATCACAGACCTTACCCTGGCCTTATTCGGAAGAAATCTTTGGATGTGGACGAAATTCCCGCTCTTCGATCCGGAAGTAGCCACGCTTAATGACAGCCAGATCACTTCAGGAGTGGAAATAGGACAGTTGCCGACGGCAAGGACGGTAGGTATCCAGCTAAATGTTAAATTCTAAATTTTAAAGTCATGAAAAAGTTATTATTCAATATAGTTTTAATCGCAGGGATCGGATTTACTTCAGTTTCCTGTGACAGGAGCCTGGATGAAGTGAATGTGGATTCCAGCAGGATCAGCGATCCGATTGCAGCCAAATTGCTGGTTCCAATACAGTACAACCTTGCTTCGATCAATTATATGAGGGCCAATGATTTCACCTTTGATATCATGCAGGTTTCCCTGGATTTCCCCAATGAAGGCAACTCTCTAAGCCGTTACTATATCACGGAAAATACCGGTGCAGGATTCTGGAACAACAGCTACAAATGGCTGATGCAGATCCAGGATATGAAACGCGCAGCTGAAAGGGATAATGATCCTAATTACCTCGCCATTTCTATGGTACTCAATGCGTGGATTTATTCCAATCTTACGGATACGTATGGAGATGTGCCGTTTTCTGAAGCGTCAAAGCTGGATGACGGCATATCGCAGCCAAAATTTGACCGCCAGAAGGATATTTATGTAAAACTGCTGGATGACCTTAAAGCTGCCAATGCACTTTTTGTGACCACAAAACCACTCAATGGCAGTGACATTTTCTATAAAGCTGAAACGGATGCCAACGGAATCCTGAACTGGAAAAAATTCTGCAATTCCCTTTCATTGAGATTGCTGACAAGGATCCTCAGTAAAAATGGCGAAGTCAATGTATACCAGAGGATTCAGGAAATTGTAAGCGATCCTACCACTTATCCTTTGTTTCAGAGCAATAATGATACGGCAAAACTGGATATTTCAGGAGTTTCACCATTGCTCCCACCTATTACCAGGCCGCAGGATTTCACGACGGGCAGGGCGGCTTCAGAATTCTTCGTAGAGACCCTGAAATCCAACAATGACCCTCGTATGTCTATGTTTTTCTCCCAGGCTAAAAACCTGAGCAATGCAAACATCGGTTACAAAGGAGCACCTTCCGGGTATCAGTTTGGGACGGTATTCAATTACCAGCCTTCGAATATGAACCAGAATTTAGCCAAAGCCCCGCTTAAAATCCTCATCTATCCGTATGCGGAGCTCCAGTTCATCCTTTCAGAGCTTGCCTTCAAAGGAATTATTCAGGGAAGTGCACAGACCTATTATGAAAACGGAGTGAAAGCGATCATTGAACAGTGGGGAGCAACTGTTCCGGCCAATTATTTTTCCAATGCCAATGTTGCTTATAACGGGACCCTGCAAAGAATCATGCTCCAGAAATATGTGGCGCTTTTTTTTGTAGACCAGCAGCAGTGGTTTGAAAAAAGAAGGACAGGATTCCCTGTACTTCCCAATAACGGAGGCCTTCTTAATAACGGAAACCTTCCTCAAAGGCTCATGTATCCTCCAAATCCTAAAATCCTGAATACGGACAGCTACCAGAATGCCGTACAGCAGATGGGAGGGGATGATATCAACGTCAAAGTGTGGTGGAATAAATAAGTCATAAACAATTAATCTAAACAAGCAACATGAATAAACGATTTTTAATGCCCTGCCTGCTGATCTCTGCGATGGCATTCTCACAGGCTTCCGTTTCAGGATATGTATATGAGGACGGGAACAAAAACCAGAAGAAAGAAAACCGTGAAAAGGGAATTGAAGGAGTCGCTGTTTCCAATGGGGTACAGGTGGTGCTGACCGATAAAAACGGGAGATACAGCTTACCGGTTCAGGACGGGCAGACCATCTTCGTGATCAAACCTTCAGGATATATGACGCCTGTCAATACCAATAATCTTCCGCAATATTATTACCAGTATAAACCCAATGGTTCACCGGCGGATTTCAAATACAAAGGTTCCGCACCGACAGGGGAGCTTCCTAAGGAACTGAATTTCGGCCTTTACAGACAAAATGAAAGCAAGAATTTCGATATCCTGGTGTTCGGAGATCCTCAACCGCGCACAGAAAAAGAGCTGGATTATTTCAGGAGAGCCATTGTAAATGAAGTTAAAGAGAATAAGAAAAAAGCTGTGCTGGGAATCAGCCTGGGAGATTTGGTGTGGGATAATCTGGGCCTGCAGAAACCTTATGCGTATGTCATGAAAGAAGTCGGACTTCCCTGGTACAATGTAATGGGGAACCACGATATGAATTACGAGGCCAAAGAAGATTCGCTTTCGGATGAAACGTTTGAATCTAATTTCGGTCCGGCCAATTATTCCTTTAATTACGGAAACGTCCATTTCATTGTGCTCGATAACATCCTGTATCCGGACCCGAGAGATGGAAAAGGATATTGGGGAGGGTTCCGCGAAGACCAGGTTAAATTTATTGAGAACGACCTGAAACTGGTGGATAAAAACAAACTGATCGTCGTTTCTTTCCATATTCCTCTGGAAAAGACTAAAGAAGAGAATTTCAGGAATGCTGACCGGCAGAAGCTGTTTGATTACCTGGCTCCGTTTAAAAATGCCTTATTGCTTTCTGCACATACCCACATCCAGCAGCAGCTTTTTTATGGAAAGGAAACCGGATGGAACGGGGCTAAAGACCTTCATGAATATAATGCTGGAACCACGTGCGGCGACTGGTGGTCCGGAACATCTGATGACCTTGGGTTGCCTACATCAACCATGAGGGATGGTACAGCGAAGGGATATTCATTCATCAGCTTTAATGACAATGAATATACGATCAAATATAAAACGGCAGGAAAACCGGAAGATTACCAGGTTAATCTGTATGTTCCTAAAGTGATTCCGTTTCCTTCGAGAACATCGGCAAAAATCCTGGCGAATTTCTTCATGGGAAGCAGGAAGGACAAAGTAGAATACAGGATAGACGGAGACCAATGGGGAGCCATGCAGTATGATGAAACCGTAGATCCAAATTTTGCTATGTCAGTTTTCAAATGGGATACCACTGCGAGTATTTTTCCTGGAAGAAGGCCGTCCAATCCGGAAATGTCAAAACATATCTGGACAGGGGACTTTCCTAAGAAACTCTCTTTAGGAAAACATAAAGTTGAGGTAAGGGCAACAGATATGTTCGGCAACCCGTTCACTGCTTCAGAAGAATTCGAGGTTCAGAACCCGATTCTTATTCCTTAAGTTTTTCATTTTTTACTATACTTTCAAGTGAAACCGGTCCTGAAAAGGGCCGGTTTTGTTGTTCTTTAAAGAATCCTTTTGCTGGACGGAGATACTGTGATGAATATTTCATGGGATACCGACAGTATTTTGTTATTAAGAATCAGTTAAATGCATTCATAAAGCGAAAAAACGTCATTATCAATCCGTATTTAGAAAAATCCCTTTCGTAAATTTGTGTAAACATGTAAAAATTAGGAATACAATGAACTTAAACGGAAAAAATGCCATTGTTACCGGTGGCGGAAGAGGGCTTGGAAAAGCCGTTGCGCTGGCACTTGCCCATGAAGGAGTAAATATAGGGATTACCGGAAGAAATGAAGATAATCTTAAAAAAACGGTGGAGGAGATTACCAGGCTGGGTGTACATGCTACCTATGCTGTTTTCAGCATCGATGATGAGCAGGCTGTCCATAAAGGAATAGCAAGTCTGGCTGAAACCCTTGGAAGCATCGATATTCTGGTGAACAATGCGGGGATCGGGGATTTCGGCAGTATTGAAGGAATGCCTTCCGAAACCTGGCAGCAGGTTATCAAAACCAACCTGTTCGGAGTGTATTATGCTGCGAAAGCAGTGTATCCTTTCATGAAGGAAAAAGGGCAGGGTGATATTGTGAATGTAGCTTCAACGGCCGGATTGAAGGGTGGCCCGAATATGTCTGCATATGCCGCTTCCAAAGCTGCGGTAGTATCATTGTCCCAGTCCATGATGGCAGAATGGAGAAAACAGAACATCCGTGTCATTACCCTGACGCCGAGTACCATTGCATCGGATATGAGCATCCAGGGCGGCCTTACGGACGGCAATCCGGAAAAAGTGCTCCAGCCGGAAGACTTTGCAGAATGGGTGAGGGATATCCTGAAAATGAACAGGAGAGCCCTGATTGCCAATGGTTCCATTTTCTCAACCAATCCATAAAATACTGCTCAGAATAAAACCAGCGGACCCCGGTCCGCTGGTTTTTTTACTCCCCTAAATACCACAACATACCAATCATCATTATCATTTATCAATAATTATTCATTCCCCATTCCTCATATTTAAACAAAAAGCTTCTGTTCTGTACAATTAAAACCGGAAATCAAAAAACTAGTTTTATTTTTGCAGTAAATTATTCGCATGCAAAATTACTTAGAATTCAGTTTCAAGATTTCCCCGCTTCAGCCCTGGAATGAAATCCTCATGGCAGAACTTATCGAAATAGGCTTTGACAGCTTTACGGAAGAGATCGACGGAATTTTGGGATATATCCAGAAAGAAGTATTCAATGAAGAAGAACTGAAGGCCGTTCCGCTTTTTGAAAACGAAAATGTACAGATCGAATACACTTTTCAGGAAATGCCGAACATCAACTGGAACGAAGAATGGGAAAAGAATTTTGAGCCCATCAATATCGATGATAAGGTATTGATCCGTGCAGAATTCCATGAATCCGTTCCGGGAATGCATGAAATCATCATCCAGCCGAAAATGTCTTTCGGAACCGGGCATCATCCTACCACCCACCTGATGATCCAGCAGATGATGGAGATGGATTTTAAAGGAAAGAAAGTCCTGGACATGGGCTGTGGGACTTCTGTCTTAGCTATCTATGCCAAGCAGATCGGGGCCGGCGATACTAAAGCCATTGACATCGATGAGTGGTCTGTAGAAAATTCAAAGGAAAATGCAGTACGGAATGGAGTGGAACTGGATATTGAACTCGGTACAGCCGAAAATCTGGGTAAAGAGCACTTTGATATTATTCTGGCCAACATCAACCGGAATATCCTGATTTCCGATATTCCTACCTATGTCAATGTCCTCAATGAAGGCGGGCTGCTGTTACTTTCAGGGTTGTGCTTCTTTGACGTGGCAGATATTATGGAAGTGTGCAAAGAAAACGGGCTTGAGCTGGTAAAACAGCTTCAGCGGGAAGAATGGGTAAGTTTGCTGCTAAAAAAATAACACTTAAAAGATAACCGTATGAAATCTTTATTCACTTTTCTGCTGATAGGCCTTATGCAGGTAATTTCCGCTCAGGAACAGGAATATGCCTATTCCAACGGAGTCTTTAATTTTGAAGACAACAAAACCCAGAAAGTCTTTACCGAATGGGCGCGTGTACGTCAATCGCCGGATGTCAGGGGACGGGTGTCAGATTCCCTACAGTCCAATCAGCAGGTTGTAGTTCTTCAAAAAGAACCTGTTGCACTCCAACTGGGAGAAAGATCTGCTAACTGGTATAAAGTATCCTATCAGAAAGATGGTGAAACAAAAGAGGGGTATATCTGGGGCGGAAACCTGGCCATTGGATACCGTAATAAAGACGGATATGATTTTCTGTTCGGGATTTCCAA
This sequence comes from uncultured Chryseobacterium sp., assembly GCA_913775525.1. Lineage (GTDB taxonomy): Bacteria > Bacteroidota > Bacteroidia > Flavobacteriales > Weeksellaceae > Chryseobacterium. The sequence continues at coordinate 2,023 of CAJYLH010000035.1, read as the reverse complement.
AACCATTGACAGGACAGATAAAAAGTTTAATCAGGTATATAAACAGAATATTGCGTCAGTCAGAGCCATGCAGGGGAACCGCCTGGTCAGCGAGGTAACGTTTGATACCGGTTCTGCTGAAAGCCTGAGTTATGCGACTTTCACAACTGAAAGCAATCACAAACTCAAAGAGGTGCTGTTCACCCTGAAAGCATCCGTTTCGGGGGAGGCATGTGGGATTCCGGGGTACGACCAGTATATGCTCTTCAAGAATCAGAAGCTCATTGCACTTCCACAGTTGATGAATGTAGGCGATGCCGATGTGTATTACCATGATGAAAAATTTATTTTCCCCAATGATAAAGGTGGTATTCCCAATGCTTTTATCCTGAAAATGGAAGAAATGGAACGGGATGACCAGGACCGGGAAAAGAAGAAAAGATCTTCGAAGACCTATATTTGGGATGGCAACGCCTATACGCTGAAATAAATATATTATACATGAAATCCCCTGAAAGACAGCTTGCTTTTCAGGGGATTTTTTATGGAATAAATTCGGTATGGAAACTTTATTTTTTAATCGGCTTTTCAAAATCGACAATTTCCTTTTCTTTAGGCAATTCATGGGTGTGAACATTAGTAAATCCTTTCCGGTATCCCAGTCGGTAATAATCAATTACATAAGGGATGCCTTCTCCCAGAAGAAGCTGTGGAGAATTAGTCACCTCAAAGTGCAAATGCGGTTCCCGGGCATCTCCGGAGTTACCGATGTTGCCTAATAACTGGCCTTTACGGATATGATCTCCTGTTTTAACCTGTAAGCTGCCTGGTTGCATATGCATATAATATGCATAATGCCCGTTTCCCAGATCAATCACGATGTGGTTGCCGGGAAGATTTTTAAAGGTCAATGGAACCGCCGGATGGAATTCTTTTCCGTGACCGGGAATATTATTGGGTAATCCGTCTGTGGCGCTGATGACCGTACCATCAGCAACAGCAAAGATCTTTTCGCCATAGCAGAAATAGGAACGGACGTCTTTTGGATCGCCTGAAAAGGATATGCTGTCTTTAACCTTTTTCCAGTCAGTGGCGAAACGCCTTGAATTGGTCGTCCGGCCGCCGAGAATTATATTTCCCCGCCGATGATGGTTATCAATACTATTTCCGGGACCGTCGGCTGCAATCCAGTCAGAACCCCATACCGGAGGTGTAAAAACCTGTAGTTTTGTGGCGTGTGTTCTGATTTCTGCTCCTTCCAAAGAATCATCTCCTGTTACAATCCTGTGTATTATTTTGCCCGGAAAAGTCATGCCTTTATCCATCTTTGCCTCTATATACACAACGGCACTTTGTCCGCCCCGGATGTTCAGGGATTCGCCCGGACTGTCTTCACCTAAAAGTTTTACCATGGTCTTAAGTTGGAGCGAATCAAAAGATTCCACGATAGGGCTGTTTTTCCTGTCTCCGTTGAGCAGTTCAATGCGCCGGAGGCGAATGGGTGAGGAGCTGAAGTTCGTGAGGTAAAGTTCATAGATCAGGAATGTCTTTTCGCAGTTCGGAAAAGCAGTAGGATCGAATGGGACGCGCATTTCCAGTTGCAGGGGAAATGAAAAAGGTTTTGTCGGGGCTGTTTTTACAGATGAATCCTGTGCACTTAATCTGTTCAAAGAAATAAGGCTGAATATCATGAAAATCAGGAAGGGTGTTTTTCGACCGATATTCTTCATGTGATTAATTATTTATCTGTAAGACAACTGTTATCGTGATTATATTACATGAAATAATCCCAATCAGTTTGGTCTGCCATTAAAAGCACTCATTCATAATAATGGTGGAATTAAAGTAATGAAGGGCTATTGGCTTTATCGAAGCTCCGGTTTCGAACTTTTGAAATCCCGATTATCATCAGGATTCGGATCAGGTACAAAAGTTGGGGACTAGGCAAAAAGTTTAGTCAATCTGAATAAGAAGAAAGTTCGGTCTTTCACTCCGCGGAGCTGCAATCTGAAGTTTTTGATTTTGGCATTAAAGGATTCAGCAG